>CAWDSB010000001.1:0-487616 GCA_963804905.1 uncultured Actinomycetota bacterium
TCGGCGTGGTCGATGGTCGTGGAGGTGCACTCGCCAGAGCTCACCGCGCGAGAAGTCGAACAGGGTCGCCGTCAGCGACGTCGAGGAGCGGGTGTCGGCCATGAAGGTGTTGAAGCACTTGCCGCCGAGGTTGGTGTCGGTGAGGTTGAGGCCACCCTCGAAGAACTCCGCGATCCGCAGGCTGTGGCCGACGCCGTCCTGCTTGTTCGCGGTCAGCCACGGCGTCGCGATCGTGCCGGTGTTGACGCGGCCGCACGCCGTGTCGTGGCCGCCGTGGTCGTGCAGTCGACGCCGCTGGCGACCGGGTTGGGGTTCAGCGCGCCGTTCGCGCCGCCGTTCCAGCGGTAGACCTGGATCGTGCTGACCACGCCGCCCTTGGTGAACTCGGACACGACCAGCAGGTCACCGTCGACGTGGGCGCCCGTGAACGCCGTGGTCGCCGCCCGGCGATTCGCAGTTCGACGTTCTCGTCCTGCAGGAACCAGAACCCCACGTTGGCCGTGCCGGTGTTGGCGTTGCGCTCCAGCGCGAAGTACAGGATCTCGTCGCCATTCGGATGCGGTGTACGACGCCGCATACGCATTCATGACGTCGATCTTGCTGTTGACGTTGGCGTCCTGTTGCACTGCCACCCCGGCGTGATCGCCAAGCGTGTCCTTGCTGCCCGTCGCGAACGTGGTGTTGTCAGACGTGTTGAACGAGCCGTTCGCATTCGTCCCGAAGTCCCGATCAAAGCTCGATGCATCGAAGTCAGCCGGCAGCGGCGAGATCTCTTCCCCCGCCGCGTTGAAGAAGCTCGACCAGTCGATCGTCTGAGCGTGGCCGCCGACGTTGGTCGTGGTCGCCGCGTTGACGTCGCCATCGAGCTGGAAGACCAAGTCGTGGACCGCAAACGCCGGACCGACGCCCAACGCCGCCGCACCGATCAAGCAGCCGACCGCAGTGGCGACCAGCCCGACCGAACGCCCTCGTCGGCTACCGCGGCGGCCGCGGGACTTACCCCTGTAAAACACCATAACCATCCTGCTTTCCGTTAGTCCTCTCAAACGCCTTGCTGCCCCCGCCGCGCGCGAAGAACGCCCGAGATGCGCGCGCCAGCAAGGATTCGGGGCGCACACTTCTCCGCACGCCACGCGTCAGACCCGGACCTACATGGGTACGGTCCGGGACGATCAGTCGGACTTACCGTCGATCACACTCGACGGCGTCCCTCACAGGAAGGGGCTAGGCGCCCCTCGGATAGGCCCCCGACTCCCACGGCATGCCGTCGCCCCGAACCAACGATGCTGTCGACATCGCTCCTCCACAGACAGATATGGCGTAGCTCAGATCGAATCGACCGCGCGTCGCGTGCCCCCGGGAGCCGCTCCCAGAGATGAGGTTCGTCCTCCACGGGAGGAAACTCCATAGCCCGTTGTGACCATTCCGAGACACATTATGATGTTTCATCCAGAATTGTCCGAAATATCCGGATTCGCCCGCGACACACACCTTGACGGCTCCGACCTTCTACGGTCAAGGGATGGAGCAACGCCTCAGTCTCGTCACGTTGGGAGTGCGCGATCTGGATGCCGCGCGGCAGTTCTACGAGCGGCTCGGATGGCGCTCGACCGGTCCCACTGAGGAGGTCGTGTTCTTCCAGGCCGGCGGCGTGGTGGTCGGTCTGTGGGGCCGGTCGGAGCTCGCGGCCGACACCGTCGTCGAGGACTCCGGCGGCTGGGGTGGGATCACCCTGGCCCACAACGTGGGGTCTCGTGAGGCCGTCGACGCGCTGCTCGAGGAGGCCGGGGGTGCGGGAGGGACTGTGCGACGTCCGGGTGCGCCGACGGAGTGGGGAGGCTACGGCGGCGTTCTCGGATCCCGACGGCCACTGCTGGGAGGTCGCTCACAACCCGTTCTGGACAGTTACTCACGACGGTCGCACGCTGGTGGGCGAGCCCTAGAAGCACGTGGTGGTGCCCGGCCGTGACCGGACACCACCACCGCTTCGCCCCCCTGTCAGTAACCCGTCACGGGCTACTGACCGTCCCGCCGTTGGCGATCGTCAGCGCTGACGTCTCCCGGATCTCTATCCCCTGGCCATGTGAGGTGCGTGCTATGACGGCGGGTGCCACCGGCGCGGCTCCCTGTTCCCCGTCCAGCGTCCGCGATGGGAGCGCAGGTGACGAAGCCGAGGGGGTGCTGACTGGGTACCACATGTGGACCCCGAGGGCGACGGTACTCAGCAAACTCGCGTGGATCCCGATTGACGATCCTTGGGAGAAATGTCGGAAGTTTCGGAGTAACAAAATCCCCCATCGTTGGCAGCATTGGGAATTCGCACACCAGAACGCTGCCCTGCGGACCACGACGGAAGGCTCGGGGCACCGTGACGTGGGGTCTTCGGCCTCGACGGTTTCGGGGCGCCGAGAACGGGCAGAGTACTCGTGGGGTTGCCATCGAGTGGCGCGTCGGAGCTCAAGGAGGAGCCATGACCGATCAGACGGGTGCAGAGCAGCAGAGTGCGGCAGGTAGCCGGACCGGCGACGTGGACGTGGCCGACGAGAGGCGTCCGGACGTCACCACGGACGTGCAGAGCGGTGGAGCGACCGACCTCGACGCGGGCGGCCCGGACGACACCGTCCGCACCGACGACACCAACGACGGACGGGACGGCAGTTCTCGCAGCGAGGTTCGAGACGACTAGGGCCGCCGGGGTCGGACCAGAACGTTCGGGGGGCCGAGGAGGACGGTCAGGCGTCTCGATGAGGACCGCCAGCAGACGGCCGAGGAGTTCGCCCGCGAACACGACCCGGAGAAGCACGACGTAGCGGCCGGCGAGGAGTTCCGGCAGGAGGGCGACTGGACGGCCGACGACGCCGGCGGTCCGCAGGTCTGGGACTCCGAGGGTCACCTCGTCGAGGGATCGACTCCGGGTGAGCCCGAGTCAAGCCGGTCCGAGTCAAGCCCTTCCGAGTCAAGCCGGTCCGGATCGGGCCAGTCCGAGGCTCAGGGCGACCAGTCCCCGGAGGGCTCCGACGGCGGACCGCGCATGTCCTCGCTGGACGAGATCCGCGACGGTGGCTACGGCGTCGGCTCGGCCGCGCCGATCGACGACGGGGCCGTCCGGCCTGGGCACCCCGTCAAGGCGTGGGAGGACACCAAGACGTTCGTCGCGCCCGACCATGAGAAGTACGACGAGGCCGAGCCGCACGTGTGGTTCGCCGACGAGCACGCGGCCCAGCGAGCGGGAGTTCCTCCGTTCTGTCGACTGACTCGGGGTCGGCCGTTCAGGTCGGAAGCGGCAACGAGAGCGCCGACGCACCATCGGCGAGATCCACGGCTTGGCGAGTGGGTCGCATCGACGTGCCCTCGGTCCGGCTTCCCGGCATACCGAGGTTGCGGGCGTAGCGCGGGAACGAGCCGCCGCCGATGAGCAGGCCGACATCTCGCAGCGATAGCGGTATCTGCATCAACAGCGGATAGTCGGGCACGGCGTCATGGCGTTGCAGCCAGGCGCGCAGCGACAGTGTGCAGGCGGCCAGGAAAACGTTATTGATACTGCCCCCAAACGCGTGCCTGACCGTCTTCATCTGGGCAAGGGGGATCGAGGCGAAGGCCACTGCACGCCGCTCAGTCAGCGGCGCGTTGAACACTGTGCGCGGCACGGGCCCGCGCATCGACGACGCCGTGTGCGGCAGGTGGTCGGGCCCGCCCGTGCCGCGCAGCCGGCGGACCGCGGCCCGCAGCACACCAGGCACGGCCCCGGCGATCAGCCAAACGCCGGTGACTTGATTCTCCAGGAGCTCCTGCATCGTGTCGGTAACGAGCTCGCCGATGGAGGGCTGCTTGCCCAGGCTCGGCTCGGCCGGCAGATGGCTGGTCGGGTCGTCCTGCGGACCAATAGTCAGTAGCCGCGGCCAAACGGAGGCTACCCCGGCGACGCCACCGCTTATTGCAGGCGCCATCTTCACCGCCAACGCCCACCGGCCGCCCTCGAGACCGTCGATGCTCCACGCTTCCCATAGCGGTTTGTGGCGATCCAGCGGCCCGGCGGTCAGCCACGCGATCAGGTCGGCGAACTCCTGGCGGCCACCGGGAGCAGGAACCGTTGCGCTGTGCATCTGGGGAGTCGGGTCATAGTCGTCGATCCCGGCCCACACGGGCTGACCCAATCCCAGCGGCTTGCCCACAACCCGGCTGCGGAAGCGCGCCATCTGCGGCAGCGACAAGCCAACCAGCTCGTGTAGCCGCTGATGGCGGAGCTGATCGGACGCCTCGATGATGATCAGCGCGACGGCGTGCGCCGGCACCGTCGAACTCTCGATGTGCAGCGATACCGCATCCATCCCCGATAACCGGCTGACCATCACCGCGCCCCCGTGTCCGCCACTGAACTATCTTGGGCCAGCGGATTGATGATCGTCAGCTTCAACGTATTCATCAGCCACCTAACCGATTCCACGTCGAGAAATCCGGGGTCATAACCACATCCGCAAGCGACGGTACCGCGACCCAGCACCGTCACCTAGTCGAGGGACTGGATGGCGCGGGCTGTGGCCTGACTGAGGCGAAGGATTCGCAGATCGCCGATCGGTGTGCCCCGCCCACGGTTGCACACCATCGCCAGGGCCAGGTCGTGCCCGGGATCGGCAAAAGCGCCGGAGCCACCGAACCCGAAATGGCCATAGCCGCGGGGGAACTGTTTTTCAAAAATCGGCAGCCGGTGATAGCCAAGCCGCCACTGCATGTTCATCACGATGACCCGGTCCCGTTGGTCGTTCTGGATCTCGGAGGCCTTGCGTACCGTCTCCTCGGAAAGGATGCGCACACCGCCCAGCTGGCCGCCGCCCGCGAGCATCGCGTACATGGCGCCGAGCGACACGGCATCGAAATGCCCATTCATCGCGGGGACGGCGGCATCGAGTAGTCGAGGGTCCACGATGACGTCCTCGATACCGCGGGAGAGGGCTGCGTTGATCATCCGATGCGGGTTGACCGGCGACCCCAGGGCACGCAGACCCAGCGACACCTGGTTCAACGCGAACCTGCCGAGGGGGCCGAGGGGGCCAATCCAACGCGTGAAAGCGGGCGGCAGCATCGGTGCCAGTGGCGCCCAACGATGCCGCTGCTCGGGCGGGCAGCCGATATACAGGCCGTCGAGCCCGAGCGGTTCGGCGATTTCCGTCTGCAGGAACTCCTCGATCGGTGTGCCGGAAATCCGCCGCACCAGCTCGCCGACGAGCCAACCGAACGTCAGCGCGTGGTAGCCCACCGAGGTTCCAGGCTCATATGCCGGCTTCGCCCGAGCCAGCGCATCGATCATGTGCTCCCAGTCGAGGATCTTCGATCCGTGGTCGATGATCGTGCCGAGGCGGTGGAGGCCCGCGGAGTGGCTCAACACCTGCCGAACGGTGATGTCACCCTTACCGTTCTGGGCGAACTCCGGCCAGTACGTGGCGACCCGTTCGTCGTAGTCGAGGTCCCCGCGGTCGGCGAGCACATGGGCGCAGGTGGCCACCACGCCCTTGGTCGTGCTCCAGCACATGGCCAGCGTGTCGCGGGTCCAGGGAACCCCATCCAGGCTGTGAACTCCCCCCCCCCACATATCGACGACAAGCCTGCCGCGGTGGTAGACGGCCACCGAGGCGCCGCCGTCAGTGCCGGCGAGCTGCTTCCTGAAGGCGTCCGCCACTTCGCGGAACTCTTCGTCGTAACGACCTGCGATCAGATCTGTTCCTGATGTCTGAGTGCTCAGTTTCGGAGCTCCTTTTTCTTCGGGGGCTGGGCCGGTTCTTGGAAGCCTTGTTCGGCAAGTAGTCGAAGAACAGCGATTGCCTGATCGTCAGGGGCTTCTTGGCGGTCATGCCTCCTCGAGCGAGCCGCCCGGCTTAGGGCTCCAGGCCTGGGCCGTCCGCATTCCTGCGGCGCGGCCCCATACAAGCTCCGAGCATCACCGAGAACCTGGCCCACCTGGGCTCGCCATATCGAGGCGCCGGCACCATTGGTGACGTGCGTAAACACGCTCACTGCCGCTGAGCGCCACGATCTGCCCGACAGGCGATGGACGGATACCCGCCAAGGGGCTCGCGATCCACCCCTGCAACCAGCGCCGTGCAGCAACGGTGCGGTGGCAAGCAGCGTTCGACGGCGCGGCAAATCGCAGGTCACCGGAGATCGCGTGGGCAGCGATCCCGACGGATGCGGCTGGCCGACGAGGGCCAGATTTCCTCGACTGCCCACCAGCCCCAGCTGGCGACGGGCCCCGCACTGGCGATCGAGTGTCTGCTCGAGCGCGGCGCGAAACCCCACATACGCGACCGTATGACGCTCTAACGAGTCGAGATTTCTGAGGACGAGCGGGCCGAATTGCTGACCCAGCATCAGCAGAGGGTTGAGCGCTACCGCGAAGAGATTGAACGCGCGGCCGGGCTTCGCTCGTTAATGAGAGCCCGAGATCGAACACTGATCTGTGGTCGGTGCTTGGTCGGTGAATCCGCGACACGCCGTGGTTTCGCATGGTGCCGATTGGCTTCAAATAGCCAGTTCAGCGCACCTTTCAGGGTTACGAGTAGGAGGGCTTGCAGGCTCTCCTAAAGCCGGACGCAGGTTCGAGCGTGACCGCCTCCGTCGGAATGGTATCGGCGGCCCAGGGCTGAGCGAGGGTACGAATTCGATTCGTGTGCCATTCTTAGCACTTGTAGTCTGTCGAATCATGTTGTCTACAAGGATCTTCCGGCTCCCGTGGATAATCTCCAATATCCACGATAGGAACCTGCTGCACCGCGAAACATCAAGCAGGCCCGCACCGGTCCACTGTGACGAGTATTGTGCACGCACCGCAGGCTCGCAGTGTCGCACCGCACCGAGTTTGTCAAACCCATTGTCAGCGACGCGGACGGATTCCCGTTCGTTGAGCGCCTAAAGCAGGATCGTCCACGACTCGCTGTCAGACGGGCGTGATGACGGTCTTGCCCGGTCCCGCCTTGGCGGCTGAGCGTGCCGGCCGCGGCGAGGTCCGACCAAATGATTGAGCTGGCTGGCTGCGATCGCGCGCTCCCGCCACCGTCCGGCCAACCGGTGAACCGAGACGGGCGATTGCCCAGGTTCCCCTATTATCGAATCGTGGCTAAAAAATCTGCGGCGCAGCGGGGCGCAACGCCGGACGAGGCGGTCTCCAAATCGGCGCGGACCCGTAGCCGCATTCTCGATGCCGCCGCCCACGTCCTCAGCGTGAAAGGCTATGCGGGTACCCGCTTGTCCGACGTCGCTGAGTACGCCGAGCTTCAAGCGCCGGCGATCTATTACTACTTCGCGTCGCGTGATGACCTGATCGAGGAAGTCATGTATGCCGGGATCGCCGACATGCGGGTGCACCTGCAGCGCGTGCTGGATGCGCTGCCGCCGGCGGCCTCGCCAATCGACAAGATACTGGCGGCTGTCGAGGCGCATCTGCGTCATGAGCTTGAACTGTCGGACTACGCCTCAGCAACCATCCGAAATGCCGGCCAGATTCCCGAGCCGCTGCGCGCGCGTCAACTGAAGGAAGAAGCTGCCTACGCCCGAATCTGGCGGCGCTTGTTTGATCAAGCACGCGCCGAAGGTCAGCTGCGCCCCGATCTCGATGCCCGGCATGCACAGTTGCTGGTGCTCGGCGCCTTGAACTGGTCGGCGGAATGGTTCGATCCCCGCCGCAGTTCGGTGGACACGATTGTGTCCAACGCCTTAGTACTTGTGCGCAACGGCATCAGCTCGGCGCCGCCGTCGTCACACCTCACCAAGCGCACGCGCAGGACCGTAGCGACCCGCTGATCATCCGAAGCGAGGACACCGCTCGCCCGTTCGATTAAATCTATGTTAGATTAAAATAATGGGTGAAGCTTTCATTGTCGACGCTGTCCGTACAGCCGTAGGCAGGCGGGGCGGCGGGTTCGCCGGTGAGCACCCCGCAGACATGGCCGCCCATGTCATCAACGCAGTGGTCACGCCGCACGATGTGGACCCCGCGGCTATCGACGACGTGATCCTCGGGTGTTTGGACAACATCGGGGCGCAAGCCGGCGACATCGCCCGCACCGGCGCACTAGCCGCGGGCCTGCCCGAGTCCGTGCCAGGTGTCACGATCGACCGACAATGCGGATCTGCCCAGCAGGCAGTGCATTTCGCCGCCCAAGCGGTGATGAGCGGGACAGCCGATCTCGTCGTGGCCGGCGGCGTGCAGAAGATGAGTCAGTACCCCATTCTCAGCGCGTTCAGTGCCGGCGAACCATACGGGGCGACCGACCCGTGGACGGGGTGTCGGGGGTGGGAGTCCCGTTACGGCACACAGGAAATCTCGCAGTTTCGCGGCGCGGACATGATCGCCGAGCACTGGAATCTCCGCCGCGAGGACAACGAGCGCTACGCCCTGGCGAGCCATCAGCGCGCGATCACGGCGATCAGTGCGGGCCGTTTCGCCCGCGAGATCTCGCCGTATGCCGGTGTCGCCGTTGATGAGGGGCCCCGCGCGGACACGTCGTTGGAGAAGATGGCGGCCCTGCCCACCCTGACCGAAGGCGGCGTCCTCACGGCTGCGGTGGCCAGCCAGATCTCCGACGGGGCCGCCGCGCTGCTCATCGCGTCACAGGACGCGCTCGATCGATTCGGGCTGACCCCGCGTGCCCGGATCCACCATATGTCGGCGCGCGGGAGTGATCCCGTGATGATGTTGACCGCCCCGATCCCGGCCACCCAGCACGCGTTGAAGCGCACAGGCATGTCGATCGACGACTTCGACGCCGTTGAGATCAACGAAGCGTTTGCGCCGGTGGTGTTGGCGTGGCTTGCCGAACTCGACGCCGACCCGGAGCGGGTCAACCCCAACGGCGGAGCCATCGCGCTCGGCCATCCGATCGGCTGCACGGGCGCGCGGTTGATGACCTCGCTGCTGCACGAATTGGAGCGCACCGGAGGGCGCTTCGGACTGCAGACCATGTGCGAGGGCGGCGGGCAGGCCAACGTCACCATCGTCGAACGGTTGTAGCCAGTGCGGCGAACGTTGTATGGACCGGACCACGAGGCGTATCGCGAGACGGTTCGCGAGTTTCTGGCACGTGAAGTGGTGCCCTATCAACATGATTGGGACCGCCAGCACATGATCGACCGATCGGTGTTCGCCCGCGCGGCGAAAGCCGGCATTTACGCGTTACAGATCGAGGAGCGCTTCGGCGGCGCGGGCGAGAACGACTACCGGTACCGGATGGTGGTGTGTGAGGAAGTTGGCCGCGTCTTTGCGTACTCCTTCGGCCTCACTGTGAGCCTGCAGGACGATCTGGTGCTGCATTACCTCGTTGACCTGACCAATGACGAACAGAAGCAGCGGTGGTTACCCGGCTTCGCCACCGGTGAGCTGATCGGCGCGCTGGCGATGACCGAACCGGGCGCGGGCAGCGACCTCAAGGGCATCCGCACTACCGCCCGCCGGGAGGCAGACGAGTGGATCCTCAACGGGCAGAAGACCTTCATTTCCAGCGGCATCATGTCTGATGTCGTTGTTGTAGCGGCGCGCACCGACTCTGAAGGCGGCTCGCGGGCATTCAGCTTGTTCGTCGTTGAGCGTGACACCCCCGGCTTCGAACGCGGGCGGCAACTCGACAAGATCGGCCTGCCCGCCCAGGACACCGCGGAGCTGTTCTTCCACGACGCCGTCATGCCGGCGGCCAACCTGCTCGGCGAGGAAGGCCGGGGACTGCAGTATCTGATGAGCCATCTGCCTCGCGAACGGCTGGGTGTCACGGCCAAGGCCATCGCCAACACCCGGGCGATCTTCGATCAAACCGTCGAATACTGTGGGCAGCGCACAGCATTCGGCCGGCCGCTGACGGGGCAGCAGCACATCCGTTTCGAGCTTGCCGAGATGGCGACCGAGATCGACATCGCCGAAGCCTACACGGACAAATCGGTCCTGGCGTTCAACGCCGGCGAGCTCACACCGGTGGACGCGGCCAAGGGCAAATGGTACGTCAGCGAACTACAGAAGCGCGTGATCGACCGGTGTCTGCAGCTGCACGGCGGCTACGGCTACATGTCTGAATACCCCGTCGCCCGGGCGTTCGTCGACACCCGAGTGCAGACCATCTATGGCGGCACCACCGAAATCATGAAGGAGATCATCGGCCGCGACCTCGCCTGATAGGCGGTCGTCCAGAATCTGGACTGGCGCAACGCGTCACAAACCGCGTGACGCGTCGCATCAATAGGGTTTCAGCTGCAAATCCGTTGTCTCGACAAAATCAAGAATCGTATTGGCGACCAAGCCAGGATCGTCGATCATCGGCACGTGTCCGACACCGGGTATGAGCTTGAACTCGGCCGCAGGGACAGCGGCGAGCATGGGGGCACCGTACCGCATGAAGGGCAACATTCGGTCTTTCAGTCCCCAGGCGATACGCACGCGGCAACCGACGTCAGAGACTGGATTAATCGGCCCGTTGTTGCGCGCTCCGTCAAGAATCTCTGGGAGCGCCGTGCACCCGGCGATGTCCTCGAAGGCCGCCGCAACCTGTGTCGGCGTCATTCGGTCGGCGTGTTCTGCCATGAGTAGCAGCAGAATCCGGCGCACACGCTTGCGCGCCGCAAGGTTGGGCATGTCGTTCACGCGCCCGAGCGCGGCGCCGGCTCGAAATAGGACCAGCAGGCGACGGAGGTCTCGTGGGGATCTCCATGCACCGGCCGGCGACAAGGCCAGCACTGATTGCGCGCGGCCGCGTCGGGCGAGTTCGAGTGCGACCCAGCCACCGAGCGAGTTTCCTACTATGTGCGCGCTGTCGATCGCTGCCTCGTCGAGTTGACGACACATGACATCGACGATCTTCTCCACCACTGTCGCGGGGGCGGCCGGCAACGGTGGACCGCCGTGATGGCCGGCCAGCGTGGGTGCAAAGACGCGATATTTCGGGGTGAGCATCGGCAGCAGCGGATCCCATACCCTCGCAGACGAGGTGGCGCCGTGAAGCAGGACAATCGGAGCACGTACCGGGTCCGGAGCGGTCGCCGTCATGTGAGCAGACTCGGCTTCCCGCCAGCTGGCGCAAGCGCCAGCACTTCGGCGAATCCGTCCGTCAGGCACTTCGCGAAGAGCGCGGGGTCGACGACGGCAGCCGCGTCGAGGTTGGCTCCGACAGAGCATTGGCCTCGATACGTATGCAACGTGATCATCGCTGCACACCCCGGTAGCGGCGCGAACGGATAAATGCGTTCGATCAGCGCTCCGGCGAGGTACAGGTCCTCCTCGACTCCAGGGACATTGCTGGCCTGCAGGTCATTGCCTGCGGTGGCTGCACCGGCGACTCGGACTAGAAGCGACGCGGGCAGCCGTGCCATCAGCGGCGCGACGACATCGGCGCTCTCGAGAGCCGGCTCGCTGCGGGCGCCGCGCACCAGCTGCCTGACGCGCTTGATTCGTTCGACGGGGTCGGCGATGCCGACCGGGGCAACCAGCCGTGCCGGCGCGAAGCGATTTCCCCCGGCACTGTCATCGTCGCGTCGTACCGACACCGGCACCGAAACCGGCATCGTTGCGTCGCTGTCCAGTGGGTCACCGAGTTCGGCGTGGTAGAGCCGAAAAGCGGCGAGCAGCGCGGCCAGATATGCGTCGTTTACCGAGCCGCCCCCGGACTTGGCCGCTGCGCGCAGGTCGTCGAAACCCAGGTCGAGTGCCACGAACTGCCATGAGCCCCCGCGGGCGGACAGCGCCGGTAGTCCCAGCACGTTCGGAGGGGAGAGCACCCGTCGGGCCGAATCGACGTACCGGACGACGCCCCGCGCCGATCCAATGGGGTCGCGAAACCCCTTGCGAGCCCACGCGGTTGCGCCCCCGATCACCGCGGGCATCGCGCCGAGGTCATGTTTGAGCTCACGCGCCAAGAAGTTCGCTGGACCGGGTACAGCTGTCGAGGCCGCGGTCGGCTGTGGCTTGTCGGGTTGGTGCGCTCGCTGCCGAGAGTGCAACTGCGACAACAACTGCCTCAGCCCCAAGCCGTCAGTCAGAGCGTGATGCAACTTCAGCAGATACGCCGCCTTGCCATCGGGCAGGCCCTCGACCAGCACCGCCTCCCACGGCGGCCGGGTGCGGTCGAAAGGTGTCATGGCGAGTTGGGCCGCCGTAGTCAGGAGTTCGGGCCAGCCACCGTCGCCACCCAGGCGGCATCGACGCAAGTGATAGCGCAGATCCAGATCCTGATCTCTGACCCACATCGGTATTCCGACGAAGCCGAAGGGCTCGGAGATTCGGTCACAGAGCCGAGGGACGATCCGGGTGGCCCACTCGTGGGCGTCTACGAGCCGGTCCCAATCGGGTTCGGTGTCGAGCACTTCCACGGCCATTACCGTTGACCGCATCGACCGGTCCGTGTCCGCCCGCCACATCAATGTGTCGAGGGGGGTCAGTTCATCAGATGTTCCCCAATCAAGGGGTGCGGTTTCCACTTTGCAGGGACCCTTCCAAACGTCTTCTAACCTAGATTGAGCTCAGGCCTTGGGGTTTCGGCAATTTCATAACGTGCTTACCTGCCTGAGCACGGTACTGAGGTCCCAGTAGTCGCGATGACTCCCCAGCTCGCCATTGGCCGCGTACCGGCACGCGGCGACACCCGGGACACTGAAGTTCGCGTTCGTTGCCTCTACCGACGATCCATCTGGTAGCCGCAGCGCTCCTTCGAAGGTTCCGCTCCACACCCATTCGAGGTACAGCCGCCCATCGGCCGCACAGGCGTCACTGAACTCGATGACGGAGTCCGGAGCGAACTTCAACATCCAGCGGTGAAATCGGCCGATCTCATCGCGGCCCGTGTATGTCGCGCCCATTGCGACATCCGTGTAGCTGCCATCGGGCGCAAAGAAGTCGAGCAATTGGACAGGCTCCGATGTCCAGGCCTGCGAATACGCGTCCGCGAAACCGGCTTCAGAGGGATGTGGGTGGTTCATGATTGGTTGACGGCGACTGGCTGGTGAGCTGCGACGATCTTGTCGACAACCAATTGCGCCGTTTCCGCGCACGCGGTCGTGCCGCCGTTCGCGTACTCCTTGACCGCATCGCCGACATTCCACAAACCGGCGAATGGGGTGTCGTGCGGCAAGTCGAAGCCCGATACCGACCGCTGCGGCGGCCAATCATCACGCGTGACAGCAATATTCAGGACCCTGGCGCGATCGTCGAAGCGGTCGATGTGCTCGCCCAGATCCTGCAGTAGTAGCTCGGTCTCGGCGGCTTCGTCGAAATCGCCGAGCGACGGCTTAGGCACCGCGGTGCCGACGTAGAGGTTCCATCCCGGCGGCGCCATCTCGGGACACAAGTCGGTGAAGTTGGCGATGTAGGCCAGCCGCCGCGACTTGGCGAAGCTCAACATTCCCGGCACGTCGACCAATCGCTCCTGGCTGGCGAAGTTGACCGAGACCATCGCCGTCGGCCGGTCACCCTTCTTCACCAGATCCTGGTAATCGGCGGGGACGTTCTCCTCGCCGAGCAGCATGACCGTGGCAGCCGGTCCGATGTCGCTTACCACCACCGGTGCGTCCACGGTGATGGTCTCACCGCCGCGGATCACCTGGACGCCGGTCACCGTCGCGCCGTCGGAGACAATCTTGACGACCGGCGTGGACAGCCACACCTGACCGCCGTGGGACTCGATGGCGCTGGCCAGGCCCCGCCACAACCCGATGGTGCCCTCGGGGTGGAAACCGAACCTTTTGAACGCGCTCTTGCGGGTGAAGTAGGTGAGGAACACCCGCGCCGGCAGATCCTCGGAGCCGACGGCGAAGATCGAGGCACACATGTTGCGGAAGATGCCATGCACGCCTTCATTTTTCGTGTAGCGAGAGACCCATTCAGCGGTGGAGATCTCGTCCTCGGGCAAACCCGAGTCGTTGCGCGCAGCACCGATCCCCTGCACCAGCTTGGCGCCGTGGCGGGTGAGCTTGCTCAACAAGAAGCCCCAGCCGCCACCGGTGACGTCGACATCCTTACCGCCGATGCGGTACAGCAGCGGGGGATTGGGCTCACGGATGTCGAACGGCGCGCCGACCTCCTCGCAGGTCTGCTGGGTGATCCCACCGACCTCGATCACGATGGCGCCGTTGTTGACCTTGAACCCGTCGATGTCATCGGTAGAGGCCCGACCGCCGACCTTGTCGAGCCGTTCCACGACCAACGTGCGGTAGCCGCGGTGCGCCAGGCGTGCGGCCGTGAACAGGCCGCCCGCCCCGGCTCCGATCACAACGACGTCGAATTGGGTTGTACTCATCACGATTTCCTCCAACGCTCAATAGGACCGCGGTAGACCAAGCGACGACTGGGCGATGAAGTTCAGCACCATCTCCCTGCTGACCGGTGCAGTACGCATGAGCCGCGTGACGAACCACAGCTCGGACAGGCCGTATTCGTGCGACAGCCCGTTGCCTCCGTGGGTCTGGATCGCCTGGTCGAGCGCCTTGAGCGCGGCCTCGGAGGCGGTGAACTTCGCGATGTTGGCGGCTTCGGCCGCGGATTCACCCGCGTCGAAGAGTTCGGCACTGCGGGCCGTGGCCATCCTGCTCAGCTCGACAGCGACGTGGGCTTCGGCGAGCGGATGAGCGATGCCCTGATGCGCGCCGATCGGCGTGTCCCACACGCGCCGCTCCTTGGCATAGTCGACAGCTCTGCCGATGGCATAGCGTCCGATCCCACCGCTCAAGGCGCCCACCAGGATTCGTTCCGGGTTCAGGCCGTCGAACACCTGGCGCAGGCCGTTGCCCGCGACGCCGATGAGCGCATCATCGCCGACCTCCACGTCGTCGAGGAACACAGTGAACTGCTTGTCCGGCGACACGATCGAGGTGTCGATTTGCTGATAGGTCAAGCCAGGGCTGCTGGTCGGCACCACGAACAGCGAGAGCGCGCTCTTCTCCTGCGTCGAATGGTCGGCGTCGCGGGTGATTACGAGTAGCGCGTCGGCCTGGTCCACCGCCGAGATGTAGTACTTCGAACCCGATATCGTCCACCCGGTGCCGGTGCGTCGTGCGGTGGTCTTCACGTTGTGGCTGTTGGAGCCGGCGTCAGGCTCGGTCAGGCCGAACGCCATGATCCTTGTTCCGTCGGCGATCGCAGGCAGCCAGCGCTGCTTCATCTCCCCTGAACCGTGGTGGGCCAGGATGCTGCCGCAGATCGCAGGCGAGATGACCCAGATCAGCAACGGCATGCCGTGTGCGGCGAGTTCCTCGACGACGATGACGGCTTCGGCCATGCCTGCACCCCCGCCGCCGTATTCTTCGGGCAGGTGCAACCCGAGCAGGCCGGCGGCCCCAAGGTCTTTCCACAGTTCGTCGATGCCACCATCGGATCGGCCGCGTTCGGTGAAGTACTGCACCCCGTAGCGCGACGCGATGTTGGCCACAGTCTCACGAATTGCTTTATGCTCCAAGGAGTCCTGGATGAGTCCCACGCCCTACCTTCCGGTGAATTCAGCACGGCGCTTGGCCGCGAAATCGGTAATGGCTCTGGCGGCGTCGGCGGTGTCGCCGATCTGCCGGATTGCATCGGTCTCGGCTTGCAGCTGCGACGACAGGTCGTTGCGCCACGAGTCGCGCAACAGCGCACGCATCTTTGCGAAACCCCGGGTGGGGCCATTCGCCAGCTCCCGCGCCACCGCCTCGGCGCGGCTACGCAGTTCCTCGGCGGGCACAATCTCGTTGATCAGACCCCATTGCAACGCCTCTGGGGCGTCGATCGGCCTATTGCGTAGGTACGCCTCGGTGGCACGACGAGGACCGATCAGCCGGGGCAGATGCCAGGTGCCGCCGCCGTCCCCCGAAAGCCCAAGTCCGGCAAAGGCGGTCACGAACTTGGTGTCCTCGGCGGCGATCACCAAATCCGCCGCATACACATAGCCCAGTCCGCCGCCGGCGACAGCACCGTGAGCGGCGGTGACAATGGGGGCGTCGACGCGGCTCAGGACGCGGAAGGCCTCGTGGAAGGGTGTGGTCATCTGCGCGAACAGCGCGCCGAATCGCTCGGCGGAGCGGGCGAGGAAGTACTCGATGTCGCCGCCGACGGTCAGCGCGGGGCCGTTGCCGCAGATGAGCACCGCCCGGATCGAGTCGTCGGCCGCGATGCGGCGGGCCACGTCCAGGGTGTCCTCCGCCATCTGCATGTCGATTGCGTTGCGGACGTCGGGTCGGTTCAGGCACACGGTGGCGACTGCGTCGGTGACCGCGTAGTCGATCGTCTGCAGCGCCGCACCGCCACCGAGCGCCTGCACCCAGGCCGCGCTGTCGGTCAGCTGGTGCAGTGAGGCGATGCGCCCGTCATCGGCGAAAGCGATGACATGAATGAATGTCGCGTCCAGTCGACGGCCCGACTTGCGACCCTCCCCTCGGTAGTGACCGGCCACGAACAATCGGCCGTCGTCGAGCAGGCGAAACTCCTCCGGCTGCGCCTCTACCTTGTAGTGGCGTCCGATCGTCCACCACAGGTCGCGCTGCATTGCCTCGGGTCCGTCGTGGCGTCCACCCATGTCGAGCGGAAGGCCGTCAGTGGCATGCCCGACGAACTCCGGATGTAGCAGCTCGGACAACGCATCCCGGTCACCGACGGCGAGCGCTCGGTAGAGCTGTTGAGCGCTCGACACTTCGGTGTGCAGGTCGTCGGAGGCGTTCACCTCGTGGTTCCCTTCTCAGGCCCTCGGTTCGACCGGATCTTGTCCTTTAATGTCGATTCGAAGGAATGATCCCCAGTCCAGCTGTACTGCCGCTCAGACTATCATGCTTTTCTATTCTCCGTTAAATTAATTGGGGGCCCTGGAGGCACTGAGCTCTTGCACGAGTCGAAACTTCTGCACCTTGCCCGTCGGCGTGGTGGGCAGGTCGTCCGCACGGTAGAAAGCCACCCGTTTAGGGACCTTGAACCTCGCGAGTTTGGCACGGCACACGGACAGAACTTCGGCCTCTGTGAGTGCGGCGCCCGGGGCCGGAACAACGACGACACAACCGATTTCGCCCCAACGTTCGTCGGGTAACCCGATCGCGAACACCTGACTGATCTCCTCGTGGGCGGCAAGGAGATCTTCGATCTCCTTTGGCATGACTAGTTCTCCGCCGCTCTTGTAGAGCTCCTTGCTGCGCCCGGTCACCTCGAGGTAGCCGTCTTGGTGCACCACGCCCAGATCACCGGAGTGCAACCAGCCGTTCCGCAGCGTCGCGGCGGTGTCGTCGGGCCGATTCCAGTACCTCAGCATCGTCGAGGGCCCGCGCGACACAAGTTCGCCTTCCTCGCCAGGCGGCAGTGCGCCGCCGCTCTCGGGGTGTACCGCCTTGTACTCCACGAGCGCGTCCGTTCCCGGGACTCCAGCAGCGCAGGCCATCTTGGGGCGCCCCACGGTGTTGGACGTAAGTTCGAGTGGGTCCTCCGGACGGGTCAGCGTCATCGCCCCGCCGCACTCGGTCATCCCGTAGCCGGTGACGATCTCGCTGACACCGAGTTCGGCCTGAATCCGTTCCCACAGCCAAATCGGCGCCGGCGCCGAACCGCACAAGATCGCCGTGAGCGTGCTCAGGTCGAAATCACTGCGCGACGGGTGCTCGATCATCGCCACCGCCATCGTGGGCACGCACAGGATGTCGGTGGCCCGGTGCCGCTGAATGCCGGCGAAGTAGCCCTCGGCGGAGAAGGTGGTCTGCGGGATGACCGCCCCGCCAACGAAGCTGACCGACAGCAGGCCTTCGACGTAGCCGAACATGTGGTAGCACGGCAGCGAGAACAGAATCCGCCGACCATCCTCATAGGCCCGGGTCAGTGCGGAAGCGAAGGCGGTGCGCAGTACGGCGTCGTGAGATACCAGCACGCCCTTGGGCGATCCAGTCGTACCGGAGGTGTAGAGCATGTCGCCGGGCCCACACGGATCGACCGCCCGACCGTCGCTGGCGCCGGGGTTGCGCTCGCCCAATGCGGCCAGGCCTTCGACCGTCAGCGCACCGGGACGCGCCCGGCCGTCGGTGTCGAGGAGCACCACGGTGGGCGGATCGGGTATGTCGTCGAGCATCGCCTGGTAATCCAGGTCGGCGAACCCGGTCATGGCGACCACTACTCGGCACCCCGAATCCGCCAGGACGAATCGCAGTTCTTCGCTGCGGTAGAGATAGTTGAGCGGGACGGCGATGGCGCCCGCCCGGGCGATGGCGAACTTGATCGCCACGAACTCCGGATAGTTCGCCATCAACATCGCCACTCGGTCGCCCTCATGAACGCCGATGGTCGCCAAACCGTCGGCCAGACGGCGTGATTGGGCCGCGATGTCATCGTAGGTGAGCTCGCGGTCGTCGGCGAGGACCATGGGCCGGTCGCGGTAGCGTTCGGCACAGGTGTCCAGCCAGTCCGACAGGGTGCGCGGCTGCCACGCCCCGAAACGCCGCCGCAGCACGTCGCGACGGATGTCGATGTCTGCAGTCGGAGTCACAATTCGCGCACGTCGCCGCGGATGATCGCGTCTCGCAACTCGAACTTGCGCACCTTGCCCGTTGGTGTCACTGGAAACTCGGCCGCGAGAAACCACCGTGCCGGAATCTTGAACGGAGCCAATCGATTACGCAGGTGGCCGATGAGGGCGTCCTTGAGCAGCGCGTCGGCGTCTCCGGATGTGCGCAGGACCGCGGCCACCTCCTCGCCAAGCCGGTCATGGGCCAGTCCCACGACGGCACAGTCCACGACGTCGTCGTGGCTGATCAGATGCGATTCGATCTCGGCCGGAGCAATGTTCTCGCCGCCGCGAATGATCAGCTCTTTGAGGCGGCCGGTGACCGTCAGATAGCCGCGCGAGTCCATTGTGCCGAGATCCCCGGTGTGGACGAAACCCTCGTCATCGATCGCGCGGGCGGTCGCGTCGAGGTCGTGCAGGTATCCCACGAAGGCCTGGTATCCCTTGGCGCATATCTCGCCAGGCTCACCCACGCTGACCACCTCGCCGCTGACAGGATCGACGATGCGGCAATCGACCTGGGGCAAAGGGCGACCGACCGTGTTCAGCCGATCGGCGCGCGCATCCTCGGGCCGAGTCGCGGTGAGCACAGGAGACAACTCGGTTTGCCCGAACAGGTTGATGACCGTAGCGCCGAACACCTGCTCGGCGGACTCGATCAGCGCCGCCGACACATTCGACGCACCGCCCATGATGGTATGCAACTGCGGAGCGCAATCATTGCTAGCGCGTTGCGCTTCCAATAACGCTGCTAGCACAGTGGGCACATAGAACAGCACCGACACCTTCTCCATGCGCAGCGCTTGCAGCACCGGCACCGGATCGAAGCGATCGACCAAAATGACTGTGCCACCGATCCACAGCGGTCCAAGCGTGGCGATCACACATCCGGCGGTGTGAAACATCGGCAGCGGATTGAGACAGACGGCGCCGGCGGGCACCGACAGCTCTTCGACCGTCAGCTTGGCCACGTTGATCAGCGACTTGTGACGGAGCAGGACGCCCTTCGGGTTGCCGGTCGTACCCGAGGTGTATTGAAGCATGACGATGTCCTCGGCATTGCCGGGTGCGTTTCGCGTGACGTGGTCGTCGATGTGCTCGGCGCGCCACGTCGACGAATCCGATAGCGACACACATCTCAAGTCCGGCAGATTGACGGCGACACGCCGGACGACAGCAGCCATGTCGTAATCGCGGTTGGCGTCGGCGTGCAGCAGCACCGCGGAGCAGGAGTGCCGGAGTGCGTAGTGCAATTCCTCTTCGCGCAAAGCGGGATTGATGGCGACGAGCACCATGCCCGCCAGCGCGGCCCCGTACTGAATGATAGGCCATTCAATGACATTCGGGGCCCAGATGGCGATGAAGCTTCCACGTTCGGCCAAGGCTGCCAACGCGGATGCAACCCGACACGCCTCGTGGTGCAATTGCCGGTAAGTCAGCCGGACCTGCTCGCCGGTGCCGTGACGCACTCCGACGAGCGCCACCCGATCGGGGTGGGCGTTCGTGCGCTCGCTGAGGAGCTCGCCGACGGTAAAGTCCACCAAATCCACACTGCGGTCGGCGTCCCAACTCGCCCTCTGACGAGTCGTCTCGGCCGATGTCCGGTTGCGTGTTGTGCTCATGGGTTAGACGGGGCTTTCCCCGGTTTGGCGTTGGACATGTCGTTGATGTCGGCGCGTCTCACGAACCCTGCTCCGGAGACTCGCCCCGCCAGCGGCTGTGTGACGGGTCGAGAAGACCCGTGAGGCGTTCGTCGGGCAGCCAGATAATCGTCTCCAGTTCCAGCGCGTCCAGATAGCGCACGCGGCCGCCGTGGAGATCCTCCAAGCGCAGCCTGGGCGCATTACCGTCGGTGTCGAATCGCACTGACACCGCTGCGAACTCACTACGCACGATCCCATCGCTGTCACCGAAGTCGATTGTCATGCCACCCCTCAGATCAAGAACCCAAGCGTGGGCAATGGTTGATCGTTGTCCACCAGCACCACCTTCTTGTAGGCGAGGAATAGGTCGTCGCCTCGACGACGTAACCGATACGTCGTGCGGCCGCCCCACAGATGGGTACCGCGCGACCGCGACTCGATGGCCAGGAAGTTGGCGGCGAGCTCAAGGTCGATGCCTTCGTCGGGATTGTTTCTGCCGCCGAGGAATTCGATGTTCGACAACAACCGACGCAGGTTTGACGGCGGTGCCTGCGCATAGCGCTTGCCCGTGCGCAACTGTTTCAAGCGAGTCGAGATGCGGTTGCGGTTGTCGTAGATGACCGACATCTCCTGCTGTGGATTCCCGCCCTCCCCCCCGATCGGCACCCAGTAGAGCGCATCGTCGGTCCACAGCGCTTCCCACGCGTCGTAGTCGCCCTCGTCCGCCAACCGCGCCTCCCTGTAGAGGAACTGCTCAACGCCGTGCCGGTCGAATCCGTCGGGCACCGGCCCGAGCCCGGTCTCTGTGCTCACAACGGAGGTCACGTCGCCTCCATCAAGCTTCTGTACTGTCTCCAGAATCCGCGCATGCCGGTCTCGTCGGTGGCCGCGCCGATCGTGAAGCCGTTGTCGTCGACGCCCTCTCGGTTCAGCCCACGGCGCACGTCGAGCCACTCCGGCGTGAGCGACGCGAGGCCGGCCTGGTTGCGTTCGTACATCTCGGTGTCGTCGGCCAGCAGCATGCCCGCCGGACCCACCGATCCCACGCACTGCGACACCATGCGCCGGTTGAGTTCATGCGCTCCCGCCAATTGCACCGCCGTCGAGTGCTGGATGCACTCACCCACCGCGACCGGTTGAATGTTGAAGACCTGGATCTCCGCAATGAACAGGTTCGGGAAGATCATGACGTGCGGGCCGCCCTCGATGAGTATGCGCTCCGCCTCCGCACCGTGTTTGGCACGCATCGCCGCGACGTAGTCGGGGACCCGGGACTCCGTGGTGCCGAACCAGCGCAGCGGTTCGGCGAACTTGCGGAACTCCGGACGCAGATCGTTTTCGCTGTGCCCGTTACCCAGATCGCGAGTCACCGCCGTCGAGGAATCGCTGTAGAGAGGTCCGATCGTGCTGCCGGTCACCCCGAAGATCGATCCGTGCACGAACTGTGGGTGGTAGCCATCGGTTTCGTTCTCGGCCAACAGTTTCCAGTTCGCCCGGGTGCGATGCTGCAGCCATCCAGCGGTGAGCTCGACGCGGCCTTCGGGAGACAGCCGCACCAGCCGGTCGATCTCGCCGGCGGCGGCGCCGAGGTGCTCAGCCAGTGTCGGACCTTCTGTGGCGAAACTACCGAAGACAAAGCCGTGGTAGGAGTGAACCCGCGGCACCCGCCCCAGGGCGAGGTCCAGCTTACGTTGACCGTAGCCCTTGAAGAACGGGAAACCGACCAGCTCGCCGTTGTTGCGGTACGTCCAACCGTGATACGGGCAGCGAAAAGCCGACGCGTTGCCTTTGGCGTCGTCGCACACCTGGTTCCCGCGATGGGCGCATCGATTCAGCAGCAGGTGCAGCTCGCCGTCGCGGTCGCGGGTCATGATCACGTCCTGCAGACCGAGGCGTTTGCGCACATAGTCCCCGGGCTCGGCCACTTCGCTCTCGTGTCCGACGAAAACCCAGGTGCGGTACCAGATCTTCTCCAGTTCCTCGGCGAAGATGGCCGGGTCCGTGTACAACGAACCGTGCACCTTGTCGGGCTTGATCAGTCGGTCGTACGGACTGTCGGTGTCGTTCGCCGGGTGGATGACCGAGGTCATGGTTGCGCTCCTTCCCCTGCGCCGAAGACCGGCCGCCGTTTCTCCCGAAAGGCGGCGATGCCTTCGGTGAAGTCGTCGGTCTCGAAAAGCGCTGACTGGCGCGCGGCCTCGCGCTCGAGGATCTCGAAAGGGTTGACGGTGCCCGGATCAGCCAGCAGCGCCTTGATCACCCCGTAGGCGCGCGACGGGCCCGCCGCGAGTTGCCGGGCATCGCGGCGGGCCGACACCAGAGCCTGACCCGGCTCCACGACGGAGTCGACGAGGCCCATTTCGAGAGCTTCTGGCGCGGTGATCGGTGCAGGCAGCAGCAGCATCTGCTTTGCCCGCACCGCTCCGACGCGCGCCGGCAACGACACGAAGATACCCATGTCCCCGGATAATCCGACATTGGTGAAGGTGGTGGCGAACGTCGCGTCGCGCGCCGCGACGACGCGGTCGCAGGCGGCGGCGAGGGCGGTGCCCGCGCCGTATGCCGACCCCTCGACGGCAGCCAGCACGGGCTTGGGTGTGTTCCAGATCGCGCGGATAACGCGCTGCGCCAGATGGAGTCGGTCCAGGGCGCGCTCGGCAGGCATGCGCTCCATCGTGGAGATGTCCCCGCCAGAACAGAACACGGGACCAGCTCCGGTAACGATGATGACGCGGATATCGCGGTCGCGGTCGGCGGACTCGATCGCCTCGGCCAACGCGATGCGCAACTCGATGTCGATCGCGTTGCGCTTCTGCGGCCGGTTGAGCGTTACGGTGCGCACCGCGGCGTCATCGTCGACGAGGACAGGGCCGGTGGTCGTGGTGGTCATCGGCCGGTGAACCTCGGTGAGCGGCGTTCGATGACGGCGCGCAACCCCTCTAACGCGTCGGCGGTGCCGGATAACTCGGACACGGTGCGTGACTCCTCCGCCAGCCGTTGCTCAACCGAGGCGCCCAGTCCGTTCCACACCAGGCGTTTGGTGGCGGACACGGCTAGGGTCGGCGAGCTCGCAAGGGTGGTGGCGATTTCTGTCGCCCGGGTGGATAACTCATCGTCGGGCACCGTCTCGGTGACCAGGCCGATGTCCAGCGCCTCCGCGGCTGACAATGTCGGATTGAGCAGCAGTACACGCAGCGCTTGGCGCAAACCGACGAGTTGGGTCAGCGTCACGGACGACCCGCCATCGGGGGCCATTCCCACCCGCACCGCCCCAGAGAAGAATTTCGCCGACTCGGCTGCCACGACGATGTCGGAGGCACAGACCATACCCAGTCCGCCCCCGCCGGCGGCGAAACCCTGCACCGCGGTGACCACCGGTACACGCAACTGGATCAGCGCCGAGGTTGCCAGCTGCAGCCAGGCCGTCGCCTCGCGCAGATACTGCGGAAGATCGGCGCCCTTGGACTCGAAGGTGTGGACATCGCCGCCCGCACAGAAGTTGCGTCCCTCCCCACTCAACAGCACCACCCGCACCGAGGCATCGGAGTGGCAGCGCAGGATGGCCTCGTGCAGCGCCTTGAGCAACTCCACGTTGAGCCCGTTTGAGACTTTCGGCCGGTTCAGAACCAGCCGAGCGATGCCATCGGAGCCGACATCGAGTGTCACCGGCGTCGCGTCAATGGCGGTCATGAGAATGCACCTACCTGTCGGAATTCGTCGACGCCGTGGCCGGCGATGTGCTCGACCACCGCGGTGATCTCGTCGTCGAGGCCCAGCGCGAGCGACTGGTCGTGTGCGCCTCTGACCAGCTTCTTGATCGTCGCCATCGCGGCGCGGTCGTTGCCGGCCAGCTTCGTCACGAAATCGTGCACACCTGCGTCGAAGTCGTCGGGCGCAAAGCTGCGGTACGCCAAGCCAATACGTACCGCGTCGAGCCCACTCAGACGGTCGCCGCTCAAGAGCAGTCCCAGCGCGGTCTGACGCCCGACCAGGTGTGGCAGTCGCTGCGTACTGCCGCCACCGGGGATCATGCCGAAGTTGATGTGGCGGTCGGCGATCTTGGCGTCGTCACTGACAATCACGATGTCGGCTGCCTGCATCAGCTCGAAGCCGCCCGCCATGGCGACACCCTCGACGGCAGCGACCACCGGAACATCGACGGCACTGATGGAGTCGCACGCGCCGCGGAAGGCGGCGAACAGCATCCGCAGCGGCTCGGGCCCGGCGGAGCTGAGGCGCTCGACCTCCGCGACGTCGCCCCCGGCGCAGAAGTTCTTGCCTGCCCCACGGATGACGATCACGTTCACCGTTGGGTCGGCCGCCAGCTCGCTCACTGCGTGTTCGAGCTGGCGGGCGAGTTCGGTTGTCACCGCGTTCATGCGGTCGGGCCGGTTCAGCGTGATGTGCCCGACGCCGTCCGCAAACGTGTGCAGTACGACGCTCACATGCATCTCCCATCGTGGCCAATTTTCTAATCTAGGTTAAACTAACTCAGAGCCCGTCACAAGCGACGAGCACATTGAGGAGTCGACATGGATCTCGGTTTGGCGGATGCACGGGTCGTCGTCACCGGAGGTGCCTCCAATATCGGCCGCGGCATCGTGCACACGTTCGCCGCTGAAGGCGCGCGCATCGTGATCAGCGACATCGACGGGCCACAGGCGGAGAAGGTACGGGCCGAGGCCTTAGAGCTGGGCGCCACCGACGTCAATGTGGTGGTCGCCGACCTCACCGATCCGGGCGCGGCCGAAGCCGCGGTCGACGCCGCCCAGGTGGAATGGGGCGGCCTGGACGTACTGGTCAACAACGCAGGCTGGAGCGTTCCCGGATTCATCGCCACCGACACCGATCGGGACAAATGGCAGCGCACCATCGAGATCAACCTGTTTACCGCGATCGCCGCGACCCAAGCGGCGATACCCGTCATGAAAGAGGTCGGTGGCGGAGCGATTGTGTTCATCGCGAGCGACGCGGCATTCGGCCAGATCCGGCAGGGCGTCTACGGCGCGTCGAAGGCGGCCATGGTGGCATTGGCTCGCACCACCGCGCGCGAACACGGCCGTCACGGCATCAGGTCCAACGTCGTGTGCCCGGGCCTTGTCATTCCCGATGGCCCCGAAGCGATTGGCGCCTCCAGCCTGTGGGCCGTCGGCGAGGATGCAGTCTTTAACCAGAAACAGATCGACTTCATGCTCAAGGACACGCCCCTGCGAAGGCTCACCACCGCCGAGGACATCGGACGCGCCGTGGCATGGTTCTCCTCCCCACACGCGGCACGCCAAGTAACCGGCCAGCTGATCTCCGTCAGCGGCGGTTACACGATGCCGTGAGACGCTCGGGCTGCGTCAGGTGTTTCGCGCCGAGACTGCAACTATGCAGCGAAAGTTCAAGAAGCCCTCTGCGTGGTTGCAGTTTCGAGGTACCCGCGGCGGCTAGACGACCCTAGCTCAGAACCGCCGTGTCGAACCAATGACAAAGGAGCAGTGCGGTTTCCACATCGAGTCGGTCATCGGTGATTGGTTTACCTCGACGCTCGAGCGCGCGTTGCACACGGTATTTCACGGAGTTGACATGCAAGTGCAACTCGTCGGCCGTGGCCTTGTAGCTGGACCCGGTGCGCAGGAACTCTCTCATCGTTTCACGCATCCGTTCGTCGCTGTCGGTCGCGGAGGCGAGAGGGCCCAGGATGTCGCCGACCCATTCGCGCGCATGCTCGAGGTCGGCGCAGAACTGGGCGGCCACCACGAGGCCGGGATCGCTGGCCGTCGTGACCGCGGGTGGGTGCGATCCCGACGCCGCTACGACAGCGCGCGCAGTTAGCGCTTGCCGATGGGAGCGGCGGAAGCCGCCGACGCCTCGAAGCGGATCACCGGCCGCGATCCACGGCGCGTCGGCCCGAGCGTGTGCAAATTCACGAATCCGCGCTGCTGCAACCGCCGCAGCTTCGGCGGTCAGCGGCACCCATGCCCATCCGGTGACGCGGTCGGCAGCGACGAATAACGGACGCTCATCCGCACCTAGTGCTTTCGCGAGTTCTGTGACAAACCGCTCCATCACGGCGAGTTCATTTCCCTTTTCGGACTCGCCGCACCACACGATCAGCGACAGGTGAGTTCGGTGCAGCGGATAGCGAATGTCATTTGTGACCTCGTCGACGTCGATTTCGCTCCCGTCGAGCACGTCGCGAACACGTAATGCCCGCAGCCGATTTTGGTTGGCAAGCCAGCGATCACGTTCGTTTTGGTAGGTGGTCAGGACCAAATGCGAAATTCTGTCCGTATATCGAAATGAAGTTTCGGTGATCTGTTCGAATACGTCTAGTCCAAGCTGGGTTTCCAACTGTGCGGCGCGAATTTCGTCGAGCACGAGTCCGACGACGGCCTGGTGGCCGAGCCGGTAGGTGCGCACCAGGAAATCAGCGTCTACCCCGCGTTGCGCCAAGCGGCGCGCATGCTCCAGCGCGGCCGTCGGCGGCTCGACGTGGTCCATGGGGATGCCGTGGCGAATGGCCGGGATGAAAGTGTCGAGGTTCCCTTGGATCGAGTCATGGACCAAGCCCAGTAGCTCCCCGTCGCCACCAATCTCGGGAAGCTCCGTGAGCAGCAGCTGCTGGATGGACCGGGCGATCTCCGCCAGTTTGTCGTCCAGCCGACCGATAATCAGCGCCGCCGACTTCGCGACGAGCGCCGCATCCTCGCGGCTTGCCCCTGCCATGAAGCGACTCTATGGCGCGCCGCCGCCGAACTCCATGGAATGACCACTGCGTCAATATTCTGCGGGCTTTGGCTGCTGCGGACAAGGATTCTTCTCAAGCGGGACAAAAGTTGGTCGGTGGCCTACGTAGCTACGACGGTCGGGCCTCCGTAGCGTTTCCCACGAACACGACATCGAGAAATCAAGTTCCAAACTCGAATGCCGAATCTTCCCCAATTGCACAGCAATGATCCGCTTTGCGGAGAAAGTGAGTGAACCATGTTCGCGGCCATCCTCATCATGACGCTGGTACTGCTGCCGATCCTTACCCCGGCAACCATCACCGCCTACCATGCGCTTGCCGCCATTCGTCGTCGCCCCGCGTCGGCCTGATCGGTCAGGCGAACATGTTTCCCGGAACCCACGCGGCATCCGCCCCCAATCGTCCGGCCGTCGTGATGGCCGGCTCGGGCAAAACCGTGACCTACCGCGAGCTCGACAACAATTCCGCGCGGCTCGCGTCGGCGCTGCACGCACTCGGTCTGCGCCCTGGCGACGTGATCGCCCTGGTTTCGGACAACTCGCCCGAGGCCTTCGAGGTGTACTGGGCGGCACTGCGTTCCGGGCTGTACATCACCGCCGTGAACTGGCACCTGGCCCCGGAGGAAGCCGCATACATTCTGCGCGACAGCGGCGCTCAAGTCGTGATCGTCTCGGCTGGGGTGCGGGCGGTGGCCGAACCCGTCGTGTCCCTGGTTCCTGAAGTCGCGCACTGGTACGCGTTCGGCGGGAACGTCGCCGGCTACCAGTCCTACTCCGAGCTGTTGGCGACCGCAGGACCTCGGTTGACCGATCAGCCCCGCGGTTCGGAGATGCTCTACTCGTCGGGCACCACCGGCCGACCCAAGGGCATCAAGCCGCGCATGCTGGGTGGGCAGGTCGACGAACCCGCTGATCCGTTGGTCGCCCTCCTCGCGAGCGCGTTCAAGATCGTTGCGGACGACGTCTATCTGTCGCCGGCGCCGATTTATCACACGGCACCCCTGAAGTGGTGCGCATCGGTCCAGGCTCTGGGCGGGACTGTGGTGGTGATGGAGCGGTTCGACGCCGAGGAGGCGCTGGCTGCCATCGAGCGCTTTCGGGTCACCGTGACACAGATGGTGCCGACCATGTTCGTCCGGATGTTGCAGTTGCCGGAGGAGACGCGGACCGCGTACGACGTGTCCTCCCTGCGGCTGGCTGTACACGCCGCCGCGCCGTGCCCGCCCGACGTCAAGGACGCGATGATCTCCTGGTGGGGGCCAATTCTCGCCGAGTACTACGGCGCCACCGAGCAGCACGGCACCACGGTGATCACGACCGGCGAATGGCAGGCGAAGCGCGGTTCGGTGGGCAAGGCCGCGATGGGTGTGCTGCATATCTGCGACGACGACGGCAACGAGCTTCCCGCCGGCGAGATCGGCGCGATCTACTTCGAACGCGACGTTGCGCCGTTCGAGTACCACAACGACCCTGAAAAGACCACCGCCTCAAGGCATCCCACGCACGACAACTGGTGCACCGTCGGCGACGTCGGCTACCTCGACGAGGATGGCTATCTGTTCCTGACGGATCGTAAGGGCTTCATGATCATCTCCGGTGGGGTCAACATCTATCCCCAGGAGGTAGAGAACGCCCTCGCCCTGCACCCGAAGATTCTCGACGTCGCAGTGATCGGCGTGCCGGACGCCGAAATGGGCGAGCAGGTCAAGGCGGTCGTCCAATTGCGCGCCGGCGTCACGCCATCCGACGAATTGGCGGCCGAGATCATCGCCTACGTGCGCGAGCGGATCGCGCGCTACAAAGCCCCGAAGTCGGTGGACTTCGTCAGCGAATTACCGACGGTCTGCAACCGGAAAGCTCGTCAAACGAGTCCTTATCGACCGCTACGCGAGTAAGAACCATGAGGAAAGGCGAACAAATGTCTGAGTTCGCCACCAAACGCTATGTCGTGACCGGCGCGGCGTCCGGGATCGGGCACGCGGTGGCGGAGAAGTTGCTCGCGGCCGGGGCTGAGGTCTACTCGCTCGACCGCAACACCCCGACTGCGGCGGTCACCCGCCACATCGAAGTCGACTTGGCGAATCCGCGCAGTATCGATGCCGCCGTAGAGCAACTCGAGGGCCGGTTCGACGGATTGATGAACGTGGCCGGAGTGCCCGGCACGGCACCCGCGGATGTGGTGCTGGCGGTAAACGCTCTGGCAGTTCGAGAGTTGTCCGAGGCGATGTTCGAACGGCTCAAGCCGGGAGGCACCGTGACGACTGTGTCGTCGACGGCGGGCTTTGGTTGGCCTGCGCGGCTCGAGGTGATCGGCGAGCTTCTGTCAACGCTCTCCTTCGAGGAGGGGGTGGCGTGGTTCAAGGACAACCCACAGCAGGGCAACGCGTACAACTTCTCCAAGGAAGTCAGCACCGTCTACTCGATGGCTATGGGATTGACGGCCGCGCAGAACGGGTTTCGCATCAACGCGGTGCTACCCGGTCCGGTGGAGACGCCGATCCTGGCCGACTTCGAGGACACCATGGGTAAGGGCAACCTCGACGGCCTGAAGGCCTTGCTCGGGCGTCACGCGACCCCGGACGATATCGCGGGCGCGATCGTCTTTCTTGCGTCCGATGCGGCCCGGTGGATCAACGGGCACGCTCTTGTCGTCGACGGAGGGGCGACCGGAGCGGTTCTCACCGGGGTCATCCCGGCACCGGAGATCTGAAATGCCCAGCCAGACAGAGTCGTTGGACACCACCGCACTGCTGAGCGATCTTCGTGGGGTGTTCGGCAGCGGCCGCACCCGCGGATTGGCATGGCGTCTTGAGCAATTGCGTGGGATTGAGCGGCTGTGCGATGAGCGGGAGACCGAGATCGTCGCGGCGCTCGCCGAGGATCTGGGCCGTGGGCCGGTGGAAGCGTGGCTCGGCGACATCGCATCGACCAAGGCGGAGGCTGTCTATGCCCGCAAGCACCTGAAGAGGTGGATGCGCCGCCGTCGGGTTTCGCTACCGCTGAGTCAGCTACCCGCACGAGGCTGGGTGCAGTACGACCCGCTCGGGGTGGTGCTGGTGATCGGGCCGTGGAATTACCCGCTGTACCTGAGTCTGGCGCCGCTGGTGGCGGCGGTGGCCGCCGGAAACTGTGCCGTCGTGAAACCGTCCGAGCTGGCGCCGGCCACCTCGGCGGTGCTGGCGCGGCTGGTACCGCAGTATCTGGATCCGCAGGCGGTACGGGTCGTCGAGGGCGATGCGGCGGTCACGCAAGATCTGCTGGCGCAGGGTTTCGACCACGCGTTGTTCACGGGTGGCACGGAGGTCGGCAAGAAGATCATGGCCGGCGCGGCCCCGACCTTGACGCCGGTCACCCTCGAGCTCGGTGGCAAGAGTCCGGTCATCGTGGCGGCCGACGCCGACCTCGACGTGGCCGCGAGGCGCATCGCGTGGGTGAAACTGCTCAACTCCGGGCAGACCTGCATCGCGCCCGACTATGTGCTGGCCGAGCGGTCGATCGCCACTGAGCTCGTCGACAAGATCGTGGCGAATGTGCACGAATTCCGTTCCGGTGAAGGCGATCCGTCGATGCAGATCGTCAATCAGCGCCAGTTCGATCGCCTTGTCTCGCTGATCAGCGCCACCGACGGCACGGTCGTCACCGGCGGCGGATTCGACAGCGCCGCGCTGCGCATCGAACCCACTGTGATCGTCGACCCGTCGCCGACCGACGCGGTCATGGCCGATGAGATCTTCGGACCGATCCTGCCCGTGGTGACGGTCGATTCCCTCGACTCGGCTGCCGAGTTCGTCAACGGCAAACCGAAACCCCTGGCGCTATACCTGTTCAGCCAGTCGCGACTCGTTGCGCGGACACTGATCGATCGGATCCCGTCCGGCGGTGCGGTGGTCAACCACGTGGCGATGCACTGCATGGTGCCTCAGTTGCCGTTCGGCGGTGTCGGCGCCAGCGGGATGGGCGCCTATCACGGACGGTGGGGCTTCGAAGCGATGAGCCACCGCAGGGCGGTCCTGGCCAAACGGGCACGACCCGACCTGAGGGCGGTGTACCCGCCGTACACCGACCGGGCCATCAAGATCATGCGAAAGATATTCTGATGCATCGTCTTTCGGCACTGGATGCACAGTTCCTGGCGGCTGAGAGCGGAAATTCCGGCTCACAGTATTGCGGCGTCGCGATCTATCAGACCGGCAAGAGGCGGCCGATCACCGCCGCCACGATGCGGGAACGGCTCGCGGAGCGAATCGGGCATTGTCCGCCGTTGCGCTGGAAGTTGGTCACGGTGCCGTTCAGTCTCGACCGGCCGGTGTTCGTCGACAGCGAGGTGGACCTCTCGGATCACGTCTGCGAGACCACGCTCCCAGCGCCGGCCGATGAGCGGACGCTGGCCGCCGAAGTCGCCAACATCCTGGCGGTGCGGCTCGACCGCGACAAGCCGTTGTGGAAACTGCAGGTGATCCACGGGCTGCCGGGGCGCACCGCAGTCGTCATGACGTTGCATCACGCCGCCGTCGACGGCATCGCGGCGAGCGAGATCTTCGCCACGATTCTGGATGGGCCTCCCGACACGTCGTCGGCACCCAGCGATGATGACGTTGACGCCGTTCCCAGCCAGACCGCCTTGGCGGCGCGCGGTATCGCATCCATTCCGGCGAGGCGGATCCGCGCGCTGCGCTCGGCCCCCGGCGCGCTGGCCCATCTGGACCAAGTCCCAATCCTGAGGTCACTGCCGGGCGCTGCATACCGTTTCGCAGCTCGTCAGGGGTGACCTGAGCGGCCAAGCGGCTCGACGCACCCCGAACACGTTTCAACGCAAAGCTTTCGCCGGCGCGCTCGGTGGCGTTCGGCACTGTCTCATTGAGCGACGTCAAGGCGATCAAGAACGCGCTGGGCATCACCGTCAACGACGTCGTGATTGCGCTCTGCGCCGGCGCGCTGCGCCGCAGGTTGACTTCGACCGACGAATTGCCAGCAACCCCACTTGTCGCCTACATCCCGGTGTCGACACGGTTGCCCGACGCGAAAGACCGTTACGGCAACGCGATCACCTCGATCATTGCGCCGATCCCGACCCACCTGGCCTCGGATCGCGAGCGACTCGAGTTCGCACACGACACGTTCGAGCGCGCAAAGCAGCGCTCGCGCGAGGCGCCGCCGACGCTCTTGAGCGACGTCAACGAGCCAATCCCGTTGCCGATATTCGGCGTCGCCGCTCGTGGCCTGATGGAATTGGTCTCTTCGCGCTTCGTGCGCCCACCGGTGAACTTGATCATCTCGAACGTGCCGGGGTCCCCCGTCAAGTTGACCTGCCACGGCGCCCCACTCCTGGCTCACTACCCGATGAGTCTGGTGTTTCACGGTTTCACACTCAACATCACGGTCGTCAGTTACGACCAAGGACTCGACATCGGGATTGTCGGTGACGCTCAAACTTTGCCCGACGCATGGGATTTGATGGACGATTTTCGACTCGAGCTGGCCGAGCTGGTCAGCGCTTGTGACCACCGAAGGGAGCTCCGACCAATGACTTCCGCTCAAGAAGCACCGTCGGTGGCATCCGCGGCGAAGGTGCACGAGTTCACGACCGACCTGGTCGTGCACCGACGGCATGCGGCTGCGGATGGCGTCGTGGCGCTGGACCTGGTGGACCCGCAGGGCGATGATCTGCCGGCCTGGGAGCCCGGCGCGCATATCGACCTCCTCCTCGACGAGGGTTTGGTTCGCCAGTATTCGCTCTGCGGTGATCCACGAGATACCAAGACCTGGCGGGTCGGCGTGCTGCTCGACCCGCAGAGCCGCGGCGGCTCACGCCATGTCCACGAGCGCCTCGTTGAAGGCAGCAGCGTGCGAGTACGAGGGCCCCGCAACCACTTTGCGCTCGTCGACTCACCGCGATATCTGTTCATCGCCGGCGGCATCGGGATCACTCCGATCATCGCGATGATCGATTCCGCGCAGCAGGCCGGTAGCGACTGGGCACTGATCTACCTCGGACGAAGTCGGACGACGATGGCGTTCGCCGATGCGCTGGCTGACTCCTACGGTGACCGCGTCACGCTGTGGCCGAATGACCAGAAAGGCCAATTCGACCTCGAGTCTGCGCTCAACGAACCCTCAGATCAGACACTGGTGTACTGCTGCGGACCCGAACCACTGTTGTCCGCGGTGGAACAGCACTGCGCGCACTGGCCGGAAGGCAGCCTGCACATCGAGCGATTCGCGGCCAAGGCGCCCTCCGCCGAACCCATCGAAGGCGCGTTGGACACCTTCCAGGTGGTGTGTCAGCGCTCCGGTGTGACCGTCGAAGTGTCCGAGGACGTGTCAATCCTCGACGCGCTGGAGGACGCCGACATACCGATCATGTCGTCGTGTCTGGAAGGAATCTGCGGCACCTGCGAGGCAACCGTCTTGGAGGGCACACCGGATCATCGCGATTCGATGCTGACCGAAGCCGAACGCAACTCAGGCAACAAGATCCTCACATGTGTATCCCGTTCCCGCTGCGAGAAGTTGGTGTTAGACCTATGACCGCGAACTACCCCACGAAATGCTGGTATGTGGCTGCAACAAGCGACGAGCTGGGCGACGCTCCGCTGGGCCGCCGGCTGCTCGACCGTGACGTCGTGCTGTGGCGGACGCCGGACGGCAAGGCGGTGGCATTCGACGACCGCTGCGCACATCGCGGCTTCCCGCTCTCGGACGGCCACGTCGACGGCGACCGGTTGGTCTGCGGATACCACGGCTGCGCATATACCGCGGACGGCCGGTGTGTGCATGTGCCGACGCAACCGGATGTCCCGACAGGGATGAGTGTGCGGGCGTTCCCGATACTGGAGGAGCCGCCCTTCATCTGGATCTGGCTCGGGCCACCCGCAGCTGCCGTCACCAGTCGATCGCCGCGAACGCCTTGGCTGAACGACCCTGGATGGTCCTCATTCGCCGACGCCTGGCGGGTAGAGGCCAACTACCTGATGGTGCACGAGCACTATCTCGACTTCTCCTACGCGCCAATCGTTTACCGCGATGAGGTGCCGCCTGGCATGGAGCAGTTGCCGGCGTTCAATGAAATCGAGGTCACCGAGACCACGGTCTCCTACACTCGTCTGCTTCCGCAGGCGCCGCTTGCAGCTTGGGAGGCCGAGGCGACCGGACTGGATCCCGCAGGTTCCTACGCCCGGCGGGAAAGCGGAACGTTCGCCTCACCTGCCATGCACATCCAGCGGTGGGAGGTCGAGGCCGACGGCACGAAGTACTCGAACGTCCGCACACATGCGATAACTCCCGAAACCGATACAGCGACACATGTTTTCATGTACGCGTCGTACAACTACGCACCGAATGACGAGACGGTCGCCACGACGCTTCAATCGCTCGTCGGCACACTCGTCGATCGGGACAAGGTAATCCTGGAACGAGCGACGGCCCACACCGGCTACGACGGCTGGCGATCCGGGGTTGAGTTCCAGGCCGACGCCGCTGCACTACGCGCGCGACACATCGTCGCGGTCATGCTCGCCAAGGAAGCCGGTCGCTCCGCGCTTCGTCCAGGCTGGGCGAAGGCGAAATCTCTTATCACCCACTAAGAACCACGCACGAAAGGAAGCTGCGATGAGCACCAGACCCAACCTCGCCGACGTCGACCTGTCGAAAGTCGACTTGACCGATCTGTCGTACTTCGAGGACGGACCTCCTTACGAACTCTTCGCGCGAATGCGCAAGGAGGCGAACCCACATTGGAATGCACTCACCGGTGAGGAGCCCGGGTTTTGGTCGTTCACCAAAGCTGCAGACATCGCGGCCATCAGCCGTGACCCCGCCACATTCTCGTCCGCTCGAGGCGGGGTGTTCACGACCGCCCAGGGCGCAGTCCCTCCCGAGGTCTTGGCCGAAGTCATCCTCGGCATGGATCCGCCCCGCCACACCAAGCACCGCAACATCGTGCAGGCCGTCTTCACTCCCAAGATGATCCGGCAGAAAGAGGAAAACATACGCGCGACCGTCACGAGGCTCATCGACGATGTGATCGAGAAGGGCGAGTGTGACTTCGTCGACGACATCGCCGTCGAATTGCCGCTGCGGGTGATCGCCGACATGCTCGGCGTCCCGCAAGACGACCGTCGGCAGCTGTTCGAATGGACGAACACGCTGTCTCGGGCGGCGGCGACCACCGACCCGCAGTTGGGCATGGGCGCGCTGATGGAAATCGGTGGGTACATGAATGGACTCACCGCAGAACGGAAGGCGAACCCGGGCGACGACCTCGTGTCCCGGATGATCACCGCGGAAGTTGACGGCGAGAGCCTGAGTGAGGCCGAGGTGACCTTCTTCTTCGGTATCTTGATGTTCGCCGGCAACGACACCACACGAAACACCGCGTCCGGTGGCATGCGCGCCCTGATCGAAAACAGCGGCGAGCGTCAGAAGCTCGTCAATAGTCGGGACGGGATCCCGAACGCCGTCGAAGAGATGCTGCGCTGGGTCACACCGATCATCTACTTCACCCGAGTCGCCCAATGCGACACCGAGATAGGCGGACACCCGATCCGAGAAGGCGAACGGGTCGCCATGTGGTACCCGGCCGGAAGCCGTGACCCCGAGGTGGTCCCTGACCCCGAACGATTCGACCTGTCTCGGGAGAAGCCACCGCATCAGGCATTCGGGGGCGGCGGAGCACACTTCTGCCTCGGCAACACGCTTGCCCGGCTCGAATTGCGGATCCTGTTCGAAGAACTGATGCGCCGGATGCCGGATATGCAACTCGCTGGACCGATCACACGTCTGACATCGAACTTCTCGAACGAACTGACCTCAATGCCAGTCACTTTCACGCCGGGCAACCGCGAAGGTGATGCGTGACTGTGACTTTGGCGGGTAGGAATGTTATCCGGGCCAGGCACGCTCAGCTGCTGGCGCTCAGCGACACCCGAGAGGTCCGCGACCTCGGCGAGGCCAGGGCACGGATCGCGGCGATCGCCGAAACCTTCGCCGAGCAGGCTGATCCACGGGGCGTCTTCCCGTTGGTCTACGGCATCGGTCTGGACGCCGTCGTCGCGGCCCTGGCCGAAGGCCGGTTCAAAGACCCCACACTGGGTGCAGAACTTCGATGTCGCCTTCGCCGGCTGTTACCTCGACAACCTGCATCGTCACCTGCGCGAGGAGAAACCAACTCCCCCCTGGGAGGCGGTCTACCGCCACTGCGATACCGACCCGGTGAGCATCACGGCGATCGTCGCCGCCGCCCTCAACGCGCACTTGATCAGCGACCTGCCCGAGGCACTGCACGCATCGGCCGTCCGCCCGCACCACTTCCTCGACTACCAGACGCTGAGTCGCCGGATCTGGGCAACGGCATCGACCGCTCTCGCCGCGATCGAAGGTGTCTACGGGATCGACTTGTCACCGATGTATCACGCAAAGCCGCTGACCTGGCCGATGAACACCCTCATCGGTCGCACCGCAGCCACCCAAGAACAGCTGTTCCACACGACCACCGGTATCGCTTTCGGCCAAGGCTTGGCCCTGGCAAATCCATTGGCCCGGCCATTAATTCGCGCCCAGATGACGGTCGCTTCGCGAATGCTGGCTTTGGTGATCGGCAGGTCAGCGCAGCACGCGGCGGTCGCGGGATCGCCGATGCCGGCCTTCGAAGGTGATCGCGAACGCGTTGAGCGCTGGCTTCCACCTCTTGCCCATCGGCCTTACCGCGGCCGGTGGGGTCTAGGGAGCGGGTCACGAGGTAGAGACACTTCATCGCGGCCTGCTCGGTCGGGAAGGCCCGCGGGCGCGAATCGCTCGCGGTAACGGGCATTCAAGGATTCGACGGCGTTCGTCGAGCAGATGACGCGTCGGATCTCGACGTCGTAGTCCAGGAACGGCACGAGCTCGCTCCAGGCGTTCTCCCACAATCGGATGATCGCCGGGTACCGGGCACCCCACGTCGCGGTGAACTCGGCGAAGCGTTCCTTGGCCGCGGCCTCCGACGGCGCGGTGTAGACCGGGCGGGTGTCCTCGGCGATCTTGTCCCAGTACTTCCGCGACACGGATCGAAACGTGTCCGCAGCAGATGATCCCGCCCGTTTCGCCGAGCGCGCGGCCCACACCCGTGGTCATCGCTTCGGGCGGCCCGTTCAGGCGATCGACACCACGAGCACCGTCGATGATGCTGCTGTTCTTCAGCTCCGTGCGCACCGCCAGCCAGAACTTGGCGCCCTCACCACCGTCGCCGGCCCACAACCCGAGAATGTCGCGCTCCCCGCCGCAGGTGACTCCGATGGCCACGTAGACGGGCCGGTTGGTGACCTGGCCGTCGCGGACCTCGCCCACATTGATGGCGTCGAAGAACACCCCCGGATGCACCCCCTCCAACCGACGGGCACCACTGGCCATCTCGTCGATCACCTTGTCGATGATCCGGCGCATGGTGTCCTTCGACACCGTCGCGCCGCAGACGTCGGCGACGTGCGTCGACACTTCCCCGGTGGCGGGCCCTTGGCCGACAAGGACAAGTCGCTCCATCGAGACCGGTCACGCGACGTTGACCTTCTTGACGGTCTGCGGCTCGAACGAGGACATTCAACCCGCGGCACTCGATGTCGACCGCCCGATCTCGGTGAACACCGTCTTGGACCGCATCCCGTTACGGGAGTTGCCGCTACCGCGCCCGTCGGGTCATGGCGGTCATAACCCAGATGCTCGGTCATCTCGGCATCCAACGCGGTCTCCAGCACGTTCTTCGTCATCTGGTTCAGCAGCCCGTTCGGGCCGACCAGCTCGACGCCTTGTTCCTTGGCCTGCGCCATCAATTGTTCGGCAAGCTCGTTGAACCAGTTCATCGCCGTGGCGGCATCGATCCGTGTTTCTGCCTCGGTGGTCCTTCCCGCCAAGCTCACGCTCGGCCGTGTCCGCCAGGACTCGATCCATCCCTTTCTTGCCCGCGTTCCACAACTCCGCATGTTTCGCGGCATGGGCCAAACGGGCCTCCCGACTAGGGACTCCACTCACGCCATTTCCTTCCTCGCCCAAACCTGCCGGAACGACTCGAACATACTGGACACTTGTCCGTCCATGAAGCGGTCATCTTGATATGAACGAGGTAGTAGCTGTTTAAGAACCTAAATTGGATGGACACCCGTCCATCCCGTCGATCCACCGGGCGCTATCCATTAGCGTCCAATCCGAATACCCGTCGTCGACGCGCGATAGAAAGCTCCCGCACCGCAAACAAAGAAATTGGATATAGCGCGACCGCAGAGCATCCTCAATACCTTTAGCGCTGCACCGACGGCACAGCCATACGGTCGTTTCAAGCCGCGGCCTCCAGCGACGCCGCGCCTCTGCGGATGTCAAAAGCTCCAAGGCAGCCGAGTCGATGCCGATGCAGCGGGCAACCGCCTCCGTCGGAGTCTGTGCGCCTGGCTGCTTCGACATGCACCTTCGCAGCAGGCCTGTAGGCGTGATGCCATTCGCCGCGGCGAGCCGGCGACACAACGAGTCGAAAGATTCACCTCGCACCGGTCGAATCCTGTCGGAAGCCAAATCATCGGGCCATTCGGCTCGGCCGGAAATCATCCAACTACGACCTCTAGTTAAACAACAGGGTGCCGCTTGCTAATCTTCGCTGCATCTCGACACCTGCGGAAGCGGAATTGTCGAGATGCAGCGAAGATTGACAGGACTCGCCTGCCTACTTTGACAAGACGTCGGCGTGTCGTCTGGGCTTGTTAATCTTCGTTGCAAAAGTCGAGTTCAGCGCGGTTGAAGCCCTTCACGCGGTAACGCCTCCTTTGAGCGAAGGCCTGTGGTCAGCGCCGCGACTCTTGAGCCACCCCGTGGTCAGCTGCCGGCAAGTCCTCGGTCTGGATTCCATACGGGGATGACGGTGTTCTTGGGCGATACAGCGGGAAATCCGTTGCGGTTCAGTCAAACCCATCGGCTGCGCCACACAAGAGCGACCGAGTTGCTCAACGACGCGGTGCCGATCCACGTGGTGCAGCGTTACCTCGGCCATGCTTCGCCGGAGATGACATTGCGGTATGCCGCCACCCTGGCGGCCACCGCCGAAGCGGAATTCCTCAAGCATAAGAAGATCGGCGCGCACGGCGTCGACATCGCGGTCAGCCCCGCCGACATCTTGGACACGACCCAGCTCTCAGCGCGCATCGATCGGCTGCTGCCCAACGGGGTTGTTTGCTGCCACCGTTGAAATCCTGCGACAAGGGCAACGCGTGTTTGAGCTGTGGACATTTCGCGACGGATGTCACCCACACCGATGAGCTTCGTGACCAGGAGGCCAAAACCTCCGCCCTGATCGAGCTGCGCCGCGACCAATACCGGGCCCGCACGGGCCGGGAATTGACCGATGACAACGTATGGATTCGTGAGCGGCTACGCGAACTGTGCTGTCATCGTGTTCTCCTCGTCGGCCTGAGCGCGTCACGGATCCCACACACAGTAACTGAATCGCCATTAAAAATGGCAGCCACAGCCGCGCCTCAATTCACAAAGGACAAGGGAGGGCTGGGGATTCGTTCGAGTAAGCGGGTACTCGAGATCGGTCTAACTCAACGAGGGGATGCGATTCCGCCGGTTTTTAGTCTACGCCTAGATTTATCTCCCTTACTCGAAGGACAATCGCTACCATGACCCAGCCTCGACCGATAGAACGACCTCGACGCGTTTGCCGCTGCCTATTCCACCGCGTGGACGAAGGATCCTGTCGGCCTGCTCGACTTCTTCGATCCGGCAGGTAGCTACACCGACATGGCCATGGGCACGACCTACGAGGGCCACGACGGCATCCTCCGCTTCCACCGCTGGATGCTGAAGTTCGCGCCGGACTCGGTCATCGAATTCTGCGCTCCGGCACTTCGCGAAGGCGTGCTCTACCTCGAGTGGGTATGGAGCGGATGTTTTGAGGGTGCGCTCCGACTGGCCGACGGCTCGGTCATCCCGTCCAACGGACAGAACTTCATCGTCCCAGGCGTCGCCGCCTGCCACTACGGCACCGAGGGCAGGTTGACCAGCCACCGAGACTTCTGGGATGCCACTCAAATGATCGCGCAGCTACGCGCGACGGCTTGACTTCGACGGCGTGCGCGACACTCCCATCAGGCATGCATTGCGAGCAATGCATGAAACCTGCGGATCGATCGGGGAAGGGGCGTACCTTCCGTGGTGACCGAATGAAGGTTCCAGGTTAGACCGGCGCCGCAACGCTGGTTGGGAATGACGTAATGTCCACGCGTGGCTGGATCGGGCTTGCGCGGTCAAAAAAAACGAACCACTCTGCTATGCACCGCTTTCCGTGTCAGGAAGTGGATCCCCGAGAAAGTCGGGCGGCGAGATTCTGCAGCTCGGCCGAACCTGCGCGGAGACGCTGTTACCGGCTCAAGGCACCCAGCGAAAGCTAGGCTACACACTGGTTCACGGAATGCTGTGCTTTGTCGATCTCCGCGGACATTGGCACCTCTATGCGCAGCGCTTCATCGCACGAGCCTGCCCGATCGAAGCGTCCTCTAGCTGGATCACATGTGCCAGATACGCTGACTCGGGACCCGACGGCAGTGCCCAAATCGACGTCGGCGGCCCCTTATGGCGGATGTAGCTCTCCCCGAATTAGCTTGCAGGCCAGGGCTATTCAGCCACTGCCCGCCTTTCCCCATTGCAGCTCGGGATTTGACGGATAACACTATCTATGAAACTGGTCTGGTTGAGGGGTCGCGCGAAAGTTGTACGTCGCCCCGGATGCCATGGAATTGATCTGAACCGAGTGACTGCGTTGCTCAGCCGGGCAATCGGAAGTCATTTGCCTCGCAGCACGAGATCGGCAGCACGGTGGGCGATCATCATTGTCGGTGCGTTCGTGTTGCCAGATGTCAGCGTCGGGATGACCGACGCATCGGCTATGCGGAGCCCTTCGATGCCGTGAACGCGCAACTGGGGATCCACTACCGCGGCGTCATCGATGCCCATCCGACATGTGCCTACTGCGTGATAGATGCTGCCCTCCTGAGCCTGCAACCATGACTTGTCCGTGCCGACGTTGCCAATGTAGGCGCCAGCGGTGCCCCTCATCGCGGGTTGGGATTCGATCAAGTCTCGTGAAAGCGCCGAGCCCTCGATCAACTTGCCGACGTCGTTGGCGTTGGCGAGACGCTGAAATTCGACTACCGGTCGGTTCTGGTACAACCGAACACGACCACGTCCCTCGGGGTGCATGAGGACTGTGTACACGGTGAATGCGTCGGTGCGCTCGATCTTCACCCTGCCGCTGACTCTGTCGACTCTGTAATGCACTGGAGTAATGGCGATCTGGAAGTCTTCGGTGAAGAGTTGCGCCTCGAACGGTGTCGTCGTCAGCGGCCCCCGCCCCTGGGTGAAGAGTGTGCCGAGTGCCTTGGCCGCATCGATCGGCCCCAAGGTGTTGATCGTCGGGACTTTGGACTCCCAGAACTGCGCCGCGACGAGATGATCCTGGAAGTTCTCTCCGACCCCCGGCAGATCGACGACGGTCCCAGCAGGACCAATTCCGGATCGCAGCAACAGTGCTGGGGTGCCAATAGCGCCCGCACTCAGGAGCACTTCCTGGCGGGCGCGCACGATGCGCCCGCCGCAGACCACTCCGACGGCCCGGCCGCGATCCAGCACTATCCGCGACGCGGTCGTCCTGGTGTGCAGGCGTGGACGGTGCTCCTTGGGCAGCGGGCGAAGAAATCCGCGGGCCGACGAGAATCGGAATCCGCGACGCTGATTGACTTGACTCCGTGCGACTCCCAGCTGAGAACGCCCGTTGGGATCGGGGTTGCGCTGGTGTCCGGCCTCAGCCGCCGCCTCGATGAACGCGTCGTCGACCTCGTGATGGTGCCCGCACCAGGAGACCGATATCGGACCGGCATCTCCCCGGTACTCGTCGGCACCGCCAACCCAGTTCTCGATGGCCTTGAAGTGCGGTAGGACGTCGTCATATGACCATCCTTCGCATCCACCTGCTGCCCATCCGTCGTAGTCCGAACGTCGGCCGCGCACGTAGACCATCGCATTGATCGAGCCGCTGCCCCCGACGATCTTTCCGCCAGCGAAGGCCTCTGCCCCGGTGCCCTTGGACGGATCGGGCGCGCAGTCATACTTCCAGTTGGCTGTCGCGAAGAGAGATACGATTCCGAGCGGGAACGTCACGTCGGGACGTCGATCAGTACCGCCCGACTCCACGACGATGACACTCGCTCCAGCAGCCGAGAGGCGCGCTGCCACAATTGATCCCGCCGACCCGGCGCCGACGACGACGTAGTCTGCGACCTCAACGTCTTTCACGACTGCTCATCGATCGACACGGGGGTCGCTGCCCCATTTGGCTTCGATCTCGCCGCCAATGGCAGCACTCTCCAATGGCTCTGCCCTAGGACGAGTTTCATTGATGCCTCCGATGGCCTTTCGCTTCGTGGATCGGGCGACTGATCGAGGATGGCCGGCCGAAACCTCCTCGCGCAGTGGGCGGCGATGCCGACACCTATTGATCGGGACGCGACCAGTTCCTTCTTAGTGCCTTCTTGTCCACTTTCCCGACCGTCGTCTGAGGCAGGGTATCGAAAAAGCTTATGTGTTTGGGGGTTTGGACGGCACCCTTGAGCTGACGGACATGGCTGGACAATTCCTCGGCGGTAGTTTCGACTCCGTCGCGCAAGACGATCGCGGCGGTGACCGCTTCACCCCACTTGTCATCGGGCACCCCGAATACCGCGGCCGTGGCCACCGCGTGGTGACTTGAAATGGCGTCTTCGACCTCGCGCGGATAGACGTTGAATCCACCAGTGATGATCATGTCCTTGATGCGGTCGACGATGGTGAGGTAGCCGCGATCGTCGGCGCGCGCGATGTCGCCGCTATGCAGCCAACCGTGCGCGAAGGCCTCGGCGTCCAGATCGGGTCGCTGCCAGTAGTGCTCCATGACGGCGGGCCCACGCACGCAGATTTCCCCCGGCTCTCCGAGTGCCACCGGTTCTCCATCGGGATCGAGCAGCGCCACCTCGGTGCCGTCGACGGGACTCCCACATGACCCAACCAGCCGTGGATCACAGTGTTCGTCTCGCCGAAGTACGGCGATGGGATAGCACTCAGACTGCCCATACAGTTGGGCGAAGATCGGCCCCATACGCTCGATGCCCTCCTCAATTCGAGTCGGCGACATCGGAGCCGCACCGTAATGCAGCACCCGCAGAGAACTCAGATCCGTGGTCGACAAGTGCGGGTGATCCAGGAGGGCATAGACCATGGTGGGAACGACCAGGCTCATCGTGATGCGATCGCGCTCTATCGCATGCAACATCCGCCCTGGATCGAAGCCGTCGTGCAGGTAGACACTACCCCCGCGGGACAGCACCGGAAGCACTTTAGACCCTGCGACGTGGGAGATCGGCGCTGACGCGAGATAATTGGCCTTGTAAGGGATTTCGAGATTCGCCATCACACTGATCGCGGCGTAGAGGACGCCACTGTGCCGTCGTACCACCCCTTTGGGTCGCCCAGTGCTGCCTCCGGTGTAGTTCACAACGGCGATGTCGTCGGCACTGGCCGCGTTGCGGGCCGCAATTGCACCGAACGTCGCGGCCTCTGCCAGCAAGTCGGGTCCAATATCGTTGGGCCCCAGCATCAAAGTCGCCATTCCACTGGCTGCGAGCTCCGAAGCGCGTTCACTGAACGCACCGGCGTCGACGATGCACGCTGCGGCGTCCAAGTCGGAGAGTTGATGCAGGTGGTCCTCGAGCGAGCCCATCGGGTGCAGCGGAGACAGCGCCATGGCACTGGCCTGCACTGCCACGCCGGCACACCATGCTTGCGCACTGTTGCCGGCAAGCACGCCCACGCGGTCTCCGCGCCGCAGACCACGGGCAGCTAGAGCGTGTTGGAGGGAGCCAATCAACTGCAGCGATCCCGCGTAAGTCAGACAACCGGTGTCAGCCGAAAAGGCGATCCTGTCAGGGTGGCGACGAAGGATCCGTAACGCCGCACTGCTTACCGTTGCGTCTGACCAGTCAGGTCGTGTCGATGAGTGGACGTTGGTCTGGTGTCTCGTGGGGGTCATGGGTTCACTTTCCTGTGCGCGTCAATGATGAAGTCACGGTGTGGGATACGGTTTAGCGCGATGCCGCCCGCGCGTCCGTGTACTCCCGGCTGATGCGTTCGACGAGGTCGGCGACGGAGACCACCGAACGCACGCCGCTGACGGAGTGCCCGGCGCTCCACACTTGTGACCACCGACGTGGCCCGTCGCCGGCGTGCCCGTAGAGCACCGCGGCTTGGGCAGGTGTCACCGCTTCGTCCAAGGCGGCCGGATCCAGTCCTGCCTGGCGAATGGACGGAGCCAGCACGCTCGCATTCAAACCAGTGAAGGCCCGGGTCAAGATGATGTCGTCGCTACCCGAGGCGATCACCATCTCTTTGTATGCCTTTTCGGCGCGACTCTCGGTGGTCGCGAGGAAGGCCGTGCCCATGTAGGCCAGATCGCATCCCAGGACACGTGCCGCGTGTACCGCGTGACCGTCAGCGATCCCGCCGGCCAATACGAGTGGCCCGGCGAAGAACGAGCGCACGGCGCGCACATAGGCAAACGGATTCATCCATCCGGTCTGGCCCCCAGCCCCGGCACTGAGTAGAACCAGGCCGTCGGCGCCAGCGGCCACTGCCAGTTCGGCGTGTCGCAGGGTGGCCACGTCGGCGAGGACCAGCGCATCGACATCGTGCAACGCGATCACGGCCTCGGCCGGAGAGCCGACGCTGGTGATCACCAGTGGCGCGCGGTGCCTGACCAGCACGTCGAGATCCTCGTCGAACCTCGGTGAGCGGACAATGAGATTGGCCGCGTACGGTGCGTCACCCTCGACCGCGGCATCCTCGATGCAGGCCAGCCATTCGTCGAGTTCGGCGCCACTGCGCGCGTTCGCGGCCGGGAACGCGCCCACCACGCCCGCAGCGCAGGCCGCGGCAACCAGCTCCGGTCCCGAGATGCCCAACATCGGCGCGGCGATCACCGGAACTCGCAAGCACCTGCTGATCTGCGCGCGAACATCGTCTGCCACCACCTGTGGCCTCCAACCTTGGACATATCACGTCGAGACGCGGTTCGGCGATCCCGTGGTTAGGTCGACGCGTCCAGCCTGATATTTATTTGCTAAACGCTTAGCACGTTACTAGTATCGAGTCATGGAGTCAACTGACCTGCCGCATTCGTCACTGACGTCACAACCGCGTTCGGACCGCTCAAGCCGGCGAAGCCAAGCCGAGCGCCGGAACAGCGCAGAGCGAGCGCTGCTCGAGGCTGCAGCCCGCTTGATCGCACGCTTGGGCATCGACCGCACCTCGCTGGCCGACGTCGGAGAGCTCGCCGGGTACAGCCGCGGGCTGACCAATCATCGCTTCGGCTCCAAACAGGCGCTGCTCGAGCGCCTCGCCGTCGAAAGTCAGCGCACGGTGAGGGAGGGATTGGGCGATTTCACCGGCGCCGATGAAGTGCAGGTGCTGATCGACGTCGCGTCGACCTACCTGCGATGGATGAAGCACGACCACGATCAAGCACGGGCATTCTTTGCGATGTGGGGTTCGGCGTTCGCCGAGGAGGGGGCTTTGCGCCCGGTGTTCGGTGACTTCGATGGCCGTTTTCGCTGGGAAGTCGAGAACGTGGTCCGAACCGGGCAGCGCAACGGCACGATTCGGACGGAGCTCGATCCGGAAGGCGTTGCGGTCGCCTTCGTCGGATTATTACGAGGAACCGGAGCACAATTCATGGTCGACCCTGAAGCCGTGGACCTCGTAGCCGCGAGTGCAGTCTGCGAGTACTTCATCCGTCAGATGGCCGCACCCGGCTCTGCGTCTCACTCGATACTCGCATAACAGAAAACGCGTCATCCCCCCGCTCGCCCGGCGGTCGGGTAGGCCAGGTCGTCGTGGGTTAAGGTCACCGGCTGGTGATCGCTCGGACACAGGGCAGCGGTAAAGGGAACGGAAAGTTTGGGAGCGTGACCAAGGCAACGGAGCGATCCCGGCGCACGTCGATCGCTAGAGCTGGGGGCTCGTATGAGAGTTGAGGCATTTCGCCGAGAGCGGATGGAGCTGCTGCGGTTCTGCCGCGATCTGGACGACCAGGAATGGCGAACCGACAGCCACGCGCCAGGTTGGCGGGTGCAGGATGTCTTGGCGCACATGGGGTCCGGCTGCAAAGCGGTGTTCACGCCCGCGTTGCTGAAGTTGGTCACGAGCGGAGACATCGAGGAAACCAACGAAATCTTTGTTGCGCAACGCCGTGACTGGGCGGCGTCGCGGGTACTGGCCGAGTACGAACGGTGGAGCAAGCGGGTGATCGCTCTCGCCGCTGGGCTCGCCCGAACTCCGGCCGATCGAGCGCGGATTCCGTTGGCGCAGTTGGGTCGCTTTCCGACGGGGTTGCTGCTGAGTGGAGCGATGGTGTTCGATCACCACACCCATCTCCGCCACGACATCGCTCCTGCCCTGGGTCGCCCGGCTCCGGATACCGACGCCGTCCGAATGCAAGTGGTGCTGGAGTGGATGTTCGCGGTACTGGCCAATCAGTTGCGGTCTGGGCTTCCGGATTGGCTTACTCGCTCCGTTGCCGTAACGCTCGACGGCCCAGGCGGAGGCGCCTGGTGGGTCCGCCCGGGCGGCACCGTCACGGTTGGCCCGGCCCGCAACGCCGCAGCCGAAATCACCGGCCTGGCATCGGAGTTTCCCGAGTGGGCGACTCGCCGTGCTAATTGGCGCGAGCGCGGCATCCATATCACCGGTGATGCGGAGTACGCCGCCCTGTTCCTCGACCATGTGAACGTGATCTGAATATGAAGGCGCTAACGCTCCTTGAGTTGTCGGGCGCCACGGCCCTCAAGTGCACCGAGGTGCCCATCCCGGTAGACGACACCGGGGTCCTGATCGCCGTGCGGGGCCGTCGGCATCACCTAACCCGGATTTGCTGGTGACGTACGGGAAGTACCAGACGCGGGTGCCCGCTGCGTTCGTGCCCGGAGCCGAAGCGTCCAGATGGGGGCTCGCCCGTGCCTCGGTACAGGTGTTATGGCACGGCGCGGCCAGAAATCATTCGACTCCGACCTCTAGTTAAACAACAGGGTGCCGCTTGCTAATCTTCGCTGCATCTCGACAGCGAATCGAATAAGCGGCTTTACCGGTAAACCGTGACAAGTGCAGTTGATACGCGACGGTGATCGTCCTTGTCGGACATGTCTTCGCCAATGCGAGGTCCCCCTCACGGTGAAACTCTGAAGACGCCAACTCTTGCGTTCTAGCCTGCTATCCGAGCGAGCACTTAGTTGGACCTGGCAAACCACGTCCAAACACCCCACATTTCGCGGTCACTGCTGCGGTGTCTCCTTGGGGTAGGCGCCGAGATCGAATGGCGATAAAACAGCGCCTTGGCAAACGATCACCGAAGCGCCGCCGAAGAAAGGCGACGCCATCACGCTCGGCAAAAGGCTGGAATCCAGCAACGAAGGTACAGGACAGTTAACTAGGGAACCTAGCTAATGTGTCCAAATACGTGTCCAACGGGCATGAAAATGGCCCCAGAGTCGTACCTCTGGGGCCATTTCCGCTGGTAGCGGGGACAGGATTCGAACCTGCGACCTCTGGGTTATGAGCCCAGCGAGCTACCGAGCTGCTCCACCCCGCGTCGGGTGAACGCCAGGTTACCGAAGGTCAGGGTGCAGCGCCAAATCCCCCTTGGGGAAGCTCCGGCGTGCAGGTGGCGATCCACTTCACCAGTTCGTCGGCCGGCAGTGGTGGCGTGTGCACGAAGCCCTGCGTGATGTTGCAGCCGTATCGCCGTAGGGCACCCAACGTCGCTTCGTCTTCGACCCCCTCGGCGACCAGGTCCGCCCCAAGGCTGTGTGCCAACGCCACCGTCGAACGCACGATGGCGATCGAGCGGGGGTCCTCGGCCAGGCGCGATACGAAAATCCTGTCGAGCTTGAGTTCGTCGACGGACAGGTCCTGCAGGCACGCCAGCGACGACCAACCGGTGCAACAACAACGATTGCGTTACTTCGTGACGCCGTACTTCTTCATCGCGTCATCAAGGTGCTGCAACGCGGTGCCATACTCCTCGAAATTGCCGCTTTGCTGTGCCGTACGCAGCTCACCCATTGCCGATTGCACCTCCTGCAGCGCCGCGGACTTGGCGGCCGACAGTTGGATCGGTCCGGTCGGCCCAGGCAGGCCGGCAATGGGTGTCGGCACCTCCGGAGCCTGGCCCGCTTGGTTGGGTGGCGCCTCGGGCTGGCCGTCGGTCGCCGATGCGGCAGCGGGCGGCTTTCCGTTCGGCGGATTCGCAGGCGCAGGTCCGGTCGCAGTGGCGTCAGCACCCTGGCCGAACAGCTCGGTGAGCGCGTCGCGCACCGTCGGCCCGTAGCCGACCTTGTCCTTGTACATCATCGCGACCCGGATCAGCCGTGGGTACGACGACGCGGCGTCGCTGGCGCCGGGCGAGGCGTACACCGGCTCGACGTAGAGCAGGCCCCCCTGCGCCACCGGCAGGGTCAACAGGTTGCCCCATCTGATCCGGTTCTGGTTGTCCCTGCCGATCACGCCGAGGTCCTGCGACACGGCGGTGTCGGTGGTGATCGCGTTGTTCGCCAGCTTCGGCCCGTTCACCTGACCTGGAATCGTCAGCACCGTGATCTTGCCGTACGTGTCCGGATCGGAACTGGCACTGATGTAGGCGGCAAGGAAGTCGCGGCGGAAACGGTTCATCGCGGTGGTCAGCTGGAAGGCCGCAGTATCGTCATTGCGGGCGATATCTTTCGCGACGATGTAATACGGCGGCTGATAGCTGCTGGCTGTCGGGTTCGGGTCCAGCGGCACGTCCCAGAAGTCCGACGTCGAGAAGAAGGTGATCGGGTCGTTGACGTGGTACTTGGCCAGCAGTGACCGTTGCACCTTGAACAGGTCCTCGGGATAGCGCAGGTGTGCCTGCAACTCCGGCGAGATGTCGCTCTTGGGCTTCACCGTTCCGGGGAACACCTTCATCCACGCCTGTAGCACCGGATCGCTCTCGTCCTGCGCGTACAGCGCGACCGTGCCGTCGTATGCGTCGACGGTGGCCTTCACCGAGTTGCGGATGTACGACACCTGCTTGTCGGGTGCCAGCCGGTTCAGCGCCACCTCGGTGGAGTCGGCGGTGGCGCTGGACAGCGACGTCAGCTCCGAGTACGGGTAGTTGTCCAGCGTGGTGTAGCCGTCGACGATCCAGACCATCCGCTTGTTGACGATGGCGGGGTACACACTGGTGTCGGTGGTCAGCCATGGTGCCACCGCCTTCACCCGCTCAGACGGATCGCGATTGAACACGATCCGGCTATCGGGTCCGATCGGGCTAGGGAACACCAGCTTTCGCTCGGAGAACTTCGCAGCGAACACGGCGCGGTTCAGCCAGTTGCCGATCGGAACGCCGCCGTGACCGTTGTAGGTGTAGTTCTTGGTCTCGGTGTTGGTCTCGTAGTCGTATTCGCGGTCGTTGCCGCTCTTTCCGACAATCGCGTAGTCGGCGGACGTGCCGGCGATGACCGGGCCGAAGTAGATGCGCGGTTGATCCAGCGGCGCGGGGCCGGGTGAGATGACGCTTCCGTTGGCGCCGACGACGCTGGCCAGGAACTCTGGATAGCCGCCGTTCTGGTTCGGATCGTTGGCGACACCGCGCACCGTGTTGGCCGGCGAGGCGATGAAGCCGTTGCCATGGGTGTAGACGAAGTGCCGGTTGATCCAGTCGCGTTGATTATCGATCAGGCGGTCGGGGTTGAGCTCACGCCCGGCCACCACGAAGTCACGGAGGTTTCCGTCGGGGCCCTGGTAGCGGTCGATGGCCAACTGGTCGGGAAAGTAGTAGAAGTTCTTGCCCTGTTGGAACTGGGTGAAGGCCGGGCTGACGATGGTCGGGTCGAGCAGCCTGATGTTCGATGTCGTCGCGCGGTCCGCGGCGACCTGCTGGGCCGTCGCAGGGGCGTCGCCCGGGTAGTCGCGATACGTCACCGTCTTATCGGTCAGCCCGTAGGCGTCCCTTGTCGCCTCGATGCTTCGGCTGATGTACTCGCTTTCCTTCTGCGCGGCATTGGGTTTGACGCTGATCTGCTCGACGATCAGCGGCCAGCCCGCGCCGACGATCATCGACGACAACAGCAGCAGCACGACACCGATCGCCGGTATCCGCAAGTCGCGCAGCACAACCGCCGAGAACACCGCCACCGCGCAGATCAGCGCGATGGCCAGCAGGATGAGTTTGGCGGGCAGCACGGCGTTGATGTCGGTATAGCCGGCTCCCGTGAAGGGCTTGCCGCCACGGGTGTGCGACAACAGCTCGTAGCGGTCCAGCCAGTAGGCGAATGCCTTGAGCAGCACCAAAGTTCCGACAAGGCTGACCAACTGGATGCGCGCAGAACGGCTCAGCGCCCCTGTCCTGCCGGTGAGCCGGATGCCGCCGAACAGGTAGTGGCCCAGCAGGTTCGCGATCAGCGCCAAGAAGGTCGCAACGAAGAGATAGCCCAGCGCCAACCGGTAGAACGGTAGATCGAACGCGTAGAAACCGAGATCCATGCCGAATTGCGGGTCCCGGATGCCGAAGCTGCCGCCGTGCAAGAACAGCTGTATCCGCTGCCAGTAGGTCTGCGCGACGATCCCCGCGAAAAACCCGATGATCGCGGGGATACCGATGCCGACCAACCGCAGCCGTGTCATCACCGCTGTGCGATACCTGGCGACCGGATCGTTGGGCCCGCTGGTCGGGACGAACACCGGCCGGGTGCGATAGGCCAGCGCCAGAGCGGCGAACACGATGCCGCCCACCAGCGCCCACACCACTAGGAAAACAACAAGCTGGGTGACCAGCTGGGTGGTGAAGACCGAGCGATAACCCAGCTCCCCGAACCACAACCAGTCGACGTAGCGGTCGACGAGGCGCGGTCCGATCAAGAGCAGCAGCACGACCACCAGGGCGACCGTGATCAGAATTCGGCTACGTCGCGTCAGCTTCGGCATCTTCGCCGCGGGCCGCATACCCACTCGTCAACTCCCGGTCTTCGCCCATGCACGTCTTGGATGACGTGCCACAACTCTACGCATCGGTTCAGGCCACCCCGGTCAGCAATGTGGCGCTTCGCCACCGGCAGAAAGCGCTTTCAGCGCGTCCACCGCGCCATCGAGGTTGTCCACTTTGACCAGGTCGATGCCGCCCTCGTGCGCCGACTTCGCCTCCTCGCAGTTGTCGGCGGGTACGAGGAACACCGTCGCGCCTGCTTCATGCGCGGCCAGGATCTTGTGGGTGATGCCGCCGATGGAGCCGACCTTGCCGTCGGCGGTGATGGTTCCGGTGCCCGCCACGAACTTCGACCCGCTGAGGTCGCCGGTGGTCAGCTTGTCGATGACGGCAAGGCTGAAGACCAGGCCTGCGGACGGGCCGCCGATGTTGCCGAGGTTGAAGTCGATTTTGAACGGTGCCCATGGTGCTTCGACCACTCCGATGCCCAGAAACCCGTGTGGCTTCTCCGGATTGGCGCCGAGCTTGATGGTCGCGACGCCGGGCGGCGCGTTCTTGCGCCGAAAGTCGATGACGACCTGCTGACCCGGCTCGGTCTTCTCCATGAGTCCCTGGAACTGAGGCAGAGAGGTCACCGGGACTCCGTCCACCCCGTCGATCGCGTCGCCCTCGGACAGCTTGCCCGCCGACGCCCCGTCCTTGGTGACCGTCTCCACCGTGACCGCCTGCGCGTACTTCAGGTAGCCGAGCGCGGCGTATTCGGCGCTGTCCTCCGAGTGCTTGAACTCTTGATTGTTGGCCTCGTCGATTTCGTCCTTGGACTTGTCCGGCGGGTAGACGAGGTCCCGCGGAATCAGCTGCTCACGACCGGAGACCCAGAGCATCAGCGCATCCCCCAGCGAGAGATCGTCGCGCTGGGACACCGTGGTCATGTTGAGGTGTCCCGTCGTCGGATGGACGTCGGTGCCCTCGATGTCGACGACCTGCTTGCCTTTGACCTCGCCGAGGGTGTCGAACGTCGGGCCGGGACCCAGCGAAACGTACGGCACCGTCACCAGCGCGAGCAGCACGCCGAACGCCACGATCGGCGCGAGGGCGACCAGCAGCGTAGAAATCCGCCTGTTCACGCCAGCAACAGTAGACGGCCGGCACAGGAGGGTTCACTCAGAGCGTGACCGCGGGCGCCGCGCGCCCCGCGGGCGGTGAGTACCGTTGGGGACATGGCTGACCTGCCCTTCGGCTTTTCGTCCGGGGACGACCCCGAGCGCGATAAGCACAAGAAGGATCCCGAATCGGGGTCCGGCTCGGATTCCGGGCAGGATCCGTTCGGCTTCGGTGGCGGCGAATTCGACATGTCGCAGCTCGGTCAGATCTTCAGCCGTCTCGGCGAAATGTTCAGCGGGGCGGGCAACGTGATGCCCGGAGGTAAGCAGTCCGGCCCGGTCAACTACGACCTGGCCCGCCAACTGGCGTCGAGCTCGATCGGCTTCGTCGCGCCGGTTCCCGAGACCACCAACTCGGCGATCTCGGATGCCGTGCGCCTGGCCGAGACCTGGCTCGACGGAGTGACCGCTCTACCCGCAGGCACCACCAAGTCCGTCGCGTGGACCCCCACCGACTGGATCGACAACACCATGGACACCTGGAAGCGGGTGTGCGATCCGGTGGCCGAACAGATCTCCACGGTGTGGGCGTCGGCGCTGCCGGAAGAAGCCAGAAGCATGGCGGGCCCGCTGCTGTCGATGATGACCCAGATGGGCGGTATGGCGTTCGGCTCGCAGCTCGGCCAGGCGCTGGGCAAGCTGAGCCGCGAGGTGTTCACGTCCACCGACATCGGTCTGCCGCTGGGCCCCAAGGGCGTCGCCGCGCTGATGCCCCACGCGATCGAATCGCTCTCCGAAGGGCTCGAGCAGCCGCGCAGCGAGATCCTGACCTTCCTGGCCGCCCGTGAAGCCGCACACCATCGGCTGTTCAGTCATGTGCCATGGCTGGCCAGCCAGCTGCTCAACGCCATCGAAGCCTTCGCCAAAGGCATGAAGATCGACATGAGCGGCATCGAGGAGTTCGCAGCCGGGTTCAACCCGGCGTCGCTGACCGACCCGTCGCAGATGGAGCAACTACTCAACCAGGGCATCTTCGAGCCGAAGGCGACGCCGGAACAGACGGCGGCGCTGGAACGGCTGGAGACACTGCTGGCGCTGATCGAAGGCTGGGTGCAGACCGTCGTCAACGACGCGCTGGGTGAGCGGATCCCCGGCGCCTCCGCATTGAGCGAGACGCTGCGCCGGCGCCGGGCGACCGGCGGCCCGGCCGAGCAGACGTTCGCGACCCTGGTCGGCCTCGAGCTGCGGCCCCGCAAGCTGCGCGAGGCCGCGGTGTTGTGGGAGAAGCTGACGCAGGCCGCCGGCGTCGATGCGCGCGACGCGGTGTGGCAGCACCCCGACCTGTTGCCTACCTCGGAGGATCTCGACGAGCCTGCCGGGTTCATCGACCGGGTCATCGGCGGTGACACCAGCGGCTTCGACAGCGCTATCGAGCAGGCCATCGCGGATCTCGAAAAGGGTGAAGACGACAAGGACTGAACCCACGGCCTGTGGATAACTCGCGGGCTGTGGTGCGCTGCGTGGCAGAGTCGGTCCATGACCCGCTACGCGCTCAACCCGGCGATGCCGGTGTTGTCCCGGCCCGACGGGGTGGTGCAGGTGGGGTGGGATCCGCGGCGCGCGGTGCTGGTTCGCCCACCATCCGGATTGACCAGCAGGTCGCTCGGTGACCTCCTACGCGTCCTGCAAGCCGGCGCAACTCTCGCGGAGGTTCAGGCACAGGCGTCCGGCGCCGATGCGGAGGCGATCACGGACTTGGTCGCCGGGTTGGTCGACGCCGGTGTGGTGAAAGCGATCGCGGCGCCGCGCCCCCGCACCCGCTCGGCGTCGATCCGGATCCACGGCCGGGGGCCGCTGTCGGACTTGCTGGCCGGCGCGCTGCGGTGCTCGGGCGCCAGGATCAAGCACAGCAGCCTGAGCCACGCCGCCGTCACGGCCGAAACCACCGACCTTGTCGTGCTGTCGGATTCCCTCGTGGCCGATCCACGGATGCTGCGCGAGCTACACGCCGCGCGGATACCCCACCTGCCCGTGCGGGTTCGCGACGGCGCCGGTCTGGTCGGGCCGCTCGTTCTGCCGGGTGTGACCAGCTGCCTGCGCTGCGCGGACCTGCATCGCAGCGACCGGGACGCGGCATGGCCCGCCGTGGCGTCGCAACTGCGCGACACCGTCGGCACTGCCGACCGAGCCACCGTGCTGGCGACGGCGGCGCTGGCGCTCAACCAGGTCGACCGCGTCATCGCCGCCGTGCGCGGCGGCGTCGACGTCGTTTGCGCGCCGGATCCACCGTCGACGCTCGACACCACGCTCGAGTTCGACGTCAACACCGGCTCAACCGTGGCCCGCCGGTGGTCGCGGCATCCTGGATGCAGTCAGTGCGCCGGCTGAAAACAGCTGTTGCCAGAAGGTCGCCGGGTCGTCAGAACCGTAGGGGATGATGGTCTGGTGAGTGACATCAAACGTGGCCGCGCCGCTCGCAACGCGAAGCTGGCGAGCCTGCCTGTTGGCATGGCGGGCCGGGCCGCACTCGGATTCGGCAAACGGCTGACCGGCAAGTCGCGGGACGACGTCAACGCAGAGCTGATGGACAAGGCCGCCCAGCAGCTGTTCACCGTGCTCGGTGAACTCAAGGGCGGCGCGATGAAGGTCGGCCAGGCGTTGTCGGTGATGGAGGCCGCGATACCCGACCAGTACGGCAAGCCGTACCGCGAGGCGCTGACCAAACTGCAGAGGGAAGCCCCGCCGTTGCCTGCCGCCAAGGTGCACCGGGTGTTGGACGCGCAGCTGGGAACCAAGTGGCGCGAACGGTTTTCCTCATTCGACGACCAGCCCGTTGCATCGGCCAGCATCGGCCAGGTGCACAAGGCCGTGTGGTCCGACGGACGCGAGGTCGCGGTCAAGATCCAGTACCCCGGCGCCGACGAGGCGCTGCGCGCCGACTTGAAGACCATGCAGCGGATGGTCAGCGTTCTCAAACAGCTCTCCCCCGGCGCCGACGTGCAAGGTGTCGTCGACGAGCTGATCGAACGCACCGAGATGGAACTCGACTACCGGCTGGAGGCCGACAACCAGCGGGCGTTCGCGAAAGCCTATGAGGGACATCCACATTTCGTCGTCCCGCACATCGTGGCCAGCGCGCCCAAGGTCGTGATCCAGGAGTGGATCGAGGGCATCCCGATGTCGGTGATCATCCGCGAGGGCACGCAGGAACAGCGCGACCTGATGGGCACTCGGCTTTTCGAGCTGACCTATGACGCACCACGTCGGCTGGAGATGATGCACGGCGACGCACATCCGGGCAACTTCATGCTGCTGCCCGACGACAAGATGGGCGTCATCGACTTCGGCGCCGTCGCCCCGCTGCCCGGCGGAATTCCCATCGAAATCGGTCAGGCGACGCGGTATGCGCTCCACGATGACTATGACAACCTGCTGATAGCGATGGAGAAAATCGGGTTCATCCAGAAGGGCGAGCAGGTGTCCAAGCGTGAGATGGACGACATGATGCGCCAATACGTGGAGCCGCTGGAGGTCGAGGTGTTCCACTACACGCGCAAGTGGCTACAGAAGATGACCGCGGTGAACATGGACCGTTCGGTGGCACAGATCAGGGCTGCGCGCCAGATGGACGTACCGGCGAAGCTGGCGATCCCGATGCGGGTCATCGCCTCCAACGTGGCGATCTCCTGCCAGCTCGATGCGCACATTCCCACCAGAAGACTTGCGACCGAACTGATTCCGGGCTTCGACGAAGAAGCAGCCTAGCCGCACCTTTCTCGCTCATCGCGTGCGCGGAAGAACCGGCAGCGCTGTTAAGCGGCTGCCGGTTCCTTCCCTTCTCTGCTCCTCTCGTGCGCAGCGGCATCTTTGCGTGGACGTCCACGCGGACGCTTACGCGCAACGATCGTGCCGCGTTCGAGGATCTCCCCGCCCCAAACGCCCCACGGCTCGCCGCGATCCAGCGCCGCTGCAAGGCACTCCCGCCGAATTGGGCACTCGGCGCACAACGCCTTGGCGCGCTCCAGATCGACGGGGCTTTCCGCGAACCACAAGTCGGGATCTCCGACATGACATGGCACGGCCGGCAGCGTCTTCTTTCGGCATGTCTCAGCCCGATGCTCTTCGCGCAAGCGCTCATCGATCCAGACATGACTCTGTTTACCTGCTTCCTGGTCGTTGATCTTTTGTTCTTTGGATCTGCGACCAGGTGTTTGGGGATCTCCCAAAAACTATGGCCACGGATCCGGTGATTGCGGGTCCGTGGCCATTTGGCTTCGTGGGCTCTAGCTAGGTGATGCCCCGATTCACGGACGCGACAATCGCGGTGGCGGTACGCGGCTTGCGCGGCGTAATCGCAGCGGCGGCGGGATGCGCCGCGGCAGCGACTGCCTGAATCGTGTGGAGGGTTCGCGCCATGCCGGATACGCCTTCGCCGTTAAACGCGTTGATAATCGTCATGATTGCAGCAACCCTCCTCTCGTCCGCTCGGGTGATCTTGAGATTAAGCGTAGCAGGAGTTCGGCACAACCGATTTTCTGACCAGCGGGTTTGGCATAATCTTTACGACTTTTGGCGGCATTTGACCATCGCCAGCACATCCGGACCGAACTGCTCGAGCTTCCGCGCGCCGATGCCGGGGATCGCGACCAGCGCGGCCTCGTCGGTGGGCAGCGTCTCGGCGATCGCGATCAGCGTGTTGTCGGTGAACACCACATAGGCGGGCACGCTCATGTCCTTGCAGGTGCGCAGTCGCCAGTCCTTGAGGTCGGCGAGCAGCTGCTCATCGATATCGGACGGGCAGCCTTCACACCGGCGCAGCATGACCGCCGCCGGCGTGGTCAGCGCGTTGTTGCAGACGCGGCAGCGCGGTGTCGGGCCGCGCGGTTTTCGCGGCTTGTTCGGGGTGTCGGCCCGAGAGTGCGGGGCGATGCCGTTGAGGAAGCGTGAGGGTCGTCGACTCTGCCTGCCGCCGGGATTACGCGACAGCGCCCAGCTGAGCGCCAAATGCACTCTCGCCCTTGTGATTCCGACATACAGCAGGCGGCGTTCCTCTTCGACCGGCTCACTGTCGGGGCCGTGCGCCAGCGCGTGTGAGATGGGCAGCGTCCCGTCGGCGACGCCGACAAGGAAGACGGCGTCCCATTCCAGGCCTTTGGCGGCATGTAGTGAGGCCAGGGTGACACCCTGCACGACCGGTGGGTGGCGGGCGTCGGCGCGTTGCCGTAGCTCGACAAGCAGTGCACGCAGATCGAGTGACGGGCGCTGCGCCACCTCGTCGTCCACGAGTTCGGCCAGCGCTGTCAGCGCCTCCCACCGCTCCCTGGCCCTTGTTCCCGACGGCGGTTCGCCGGAGAGTCCCAGCGGCTCGAGCAGTTGACGCACCAGCGGCGGCAGTTCTGCATCCGATGCGTCCGCGCCGCGCTCGGCCGCGCGCTGCAACGCCAGAAGCGCCTGCCGGATCTCCTGACGGCTGAAGAACCCTTCCCCGCCGCGCACCTGGAACGCGACACCGGCTTCGGTCAGCGCCTCCTCGTACACCTCCGATTGGGCGTTGATCCGGTACAGCACGGCGATCTCCGATGCCGGTGTGCCGCTTTCGATGAGGTGCACGATCTTCTTCGCGACCGCCGCCGCCTCGGCAACCTCGTCGGGATGCTCGGCGAACGACGGTGCGGGGCCAGGGTCGCGTTGACCGACCAAATGCAGCTTGCTGCCCGCCACCCTGCCGCGGGCCGCGGCGATCACCTGGTTGGCCAGCGACACCACCTGCGGTGTCGACCGGTAGTCACGCTCGAGCCGCACCACGGCGGCGTCGGGAAAGCGCCGCGAGAAGTCCAGCAGATAGCGCGGGCTGGCACCGGTGAACGAGTAGATGGTCTGGTTGGCGTCGCCGACGACGGTCAGGTCGTCGCGCTCTCCCAGCCACGCGTCGAGGACCCGCTGCTGCAGCGGTGTGACATCCTGGTACTCGTCGACGACGAAGCAGCGGTAGCGGCCGCGGAACTCCTCGGCGACCGCTGCGTCGTTCTCGATCGCGGCGGCGGTGTGCAGCAGGAGGTCGTCGAAATCCAGCAGGGCCACGCCGTCGGCGCGGGCCTTCTGCGTTTCGTAGCCGGCGTACACGGCGGCCACCTTGGCCGCGTCGAGCGGTATGTCTCGGCCCACTGCGGCGACCGCCGCTGCGTAGTCCTCCGGGCTGATCAGCGACGCCTTCGCCCATTCGATCTCGCCTGCCAGATCCCGCACGTCGTCGGTGCCGACGTGTAGTCCGGCCCGACTGGCGGACTGGGCGACCACCGAGAACTTGCTGTCGAGCAGCTGCCAGCCGGTGTCGCCGACGACCCGCGGCCAGAAGTACTGCAGTTGGCGGCGGGCCGCGGCGTGAAACGTCATCGCCTGCACCGAGCCCGTGCCGGTTCCGTCGTCCAGCGCGCGCAGCCGGCTACGCATTTCGCCGGCTGCGCGCTGGGTGAACGTCACGGCCAGCACCTGGCTTGCGGCGACATGCCCCGCCATCACCAGGTGGGCGATGCGCCGGGTGATCGTCCTGGTCTTCCCCGTTCCCGCACCGGCAAGCACACACACAGGACCGCGCACGGCCAGCACCGCCTCGCGCTGCTCGTCATCCAGCTCATCGAGATGCGAGCAAGCGGTGTCAACCGACATGGCGTACATCATGGCAGGGCGCACCGACATTGCATGTGACCGTGAGCCGCGTCGCACGGTTTGGGCAATTTTGTCGGGCTCGGATACGTTGAAGACGCTATGACAGTCAGCGACGCTCCGCTCACCATGTACACCACGTCGTGGTGCGGCTACTGCTTCAGGCTCAAGACCGCACTGAAGGCCGACGGCATTCCCTACACCGAGATCGACATCGAAAGCGACCCCGCCGCTGCGGAATTCGTGATGTCGGTGAACGGCGGGAACCAGACCGTGCCGACCCTGAAGTTCGCCGACGGATCGACGCTGACCAACCCCACCGCCCGGGAAATCAGGGCGAAGCTGCGCTAGTCAGTCTCCCCACCTGCCCATGACTCGATGATCTCCCTGGCGATCGAGATCGAACCGGGCAGAAGCAGGCGCGACGGGGAGTCGCTACTCCAGTCCCCGTGCTCGAGGGCCTCGCGGATCTCCGCGCGGGTGAACCAGGCCGCTTCGGCGATTTCGCCGTCGTGGAAGGCGAACTCCTGCTCGGGGTCGCCGATGGCATGGAAGCCGACCATCAGCGACCGCGGAAACGGCCACGGCTGGCTGCCCAGGTAGGTGACGTCGCGGACGGTCAGCCCGATCTCCTCGGCGATCTCGCGGACGACGCAGGCTTCGAACGACTCGCCCGCCTCGACGAACCCGGCCAGAAGCGAGAACAACCGCTCCGGCCACACCGTCTGGCGGGCCAGCACGGCGCGGTCGTACCCGTCGTGGACCAGGCAGATCACCGCGGGGTCGATTCGCGGGAACTCCTCGTGCCCGTTGACCGGGTTGACCCGCGCCCAGCCGCCCTTGACCGGCTTCGTCGGTGACCCGTCGGAGGCGCTGTACCGCGCACTGTCATGCCAATTGAGCAGTGCGGTCGCCGTCGCCACCAGTTGTGCGCTGACATCGTCGAAGATGTGACCCGCCCGGCGCAGGTCGAGCACCTCGGTTTCGGTGCCGGATTCCTCGGGAGCCACCATCGCACTGCGCACCGCCCAGACGTGCTTGCCGTCCTTCAGCCGGCCGAGGAACACGGCGTGCTCGCTGGGCTTGTCCCCCAGGGCGGAGGCCTTGCCGAGCACAACCCGGCCGTCGGAGATCAGCACCTGGTTGCGCGAATCGACCCGCAGCAGAAGGGCATCGGACCACCCGGCCACCGCCGCGTCGATGTCGGTGCGCAGCGTGTCGGCGCGATCGGCACCGACCCGGGACAACAGCGGGACGTTGCGCAGATGAAAGGAGGACGGTCTTTCGGTCATCGCTCGGCTTCCGCGCTGCGGATGTACAGCAGCCGGTCGCCGAGCTCAAGCGCGTCGACCGCAGGGTCGTCGACGCGCAACAACTCTCCCCCACGCACGACGCCGAGCACGATGTCGGGGTTGTGCCGCGGCGACCCGCCGACCTCCTTGGTCTCGACCTCGCGTTCCGCGATGGCGAATCCCGCATCCGGCGTCAACAGGTCTTCCATCATCTCGACAACGCTCGGCGTCTGTACCGCTATGCCCAGCAGCCTGCCCGCGGTCTCGGAGGTCACCACGGTCGAGTCGGCGCCGGACTGCTCCAGCAGGTGCTGGTTCTCGGCTTCCCGGACCGCGGCGATGATCTTGGCGTTGGGTGCCAGCTCGCGCGCGGTGAGCGTGACGAGGACGGCGGCATCGTCGCGGTTGGTGGCGACGATGATCGCCTTGGCGTGCTGGGCGCTGGCCAGCCGCAGCACCTCGGAGTCCGTCGCGCTGCCGCGGACGGTGACCAGGCCTGCGCTCTTGGCGCGCTCGAGCGCAGCCGGGTCCTCGTCGACGACGACGATGTCGGCGGGTGCGATCTCGTCGCCGACCATCGCGGCGACCGCCGTCCTGCCCTTGGTGCCGTAACCGACGACGATGGTGTGGTTGCGCACTCTGCTCCTCCATCGCTGGATCTTCAATGCCTGGCGCGACTGCGTGGTCAGTGTCTCGACGGTGGTGCCGATCAAGACGATCAGAAAGGCGATCCGCAGCGGCGTGATCACCAGAACGTTGACCAGTCGCGCCCCGGGGGTGAACGGGGTGATGTCGCCGTACCCGGTCGTCGACAGCGACACCGTCGCGTAATACAGGCAGTCGAGGAACGACATCGCATTGTCCTGCACATCGCGATAGCCGTCGCGGTCCAGGTAGACGATCATCACCGCCGCGAACAGCGCCGCCGTCGCGTAGATGACGCGGCGGATGATCCGCTGGGTCGGGCTGACGAACGGTTCGGGGATGCGCAGGACGTCGACGAGGTCGGCATCCGGTCGCGCGGTCAGATTCTGGTCGATGGCGGCGAGCCGCCGACGCAACCTACCTTTGGCCACGAGACCCCGTCATCGTTCCCGGCAGGGTGCGCACGCCATTATGTAATCATGACCTCCCCGGTGCCCGAACTGCAGCAGATCGCCAACCCCGCCCCCGCCTACCGCATGGGAGCAATGTTGCTCGGTATTGGCACATTGCATTTCGTCGCGCCCAAGCCCTTCGACTCGATCATTCCGGAGGAACTGCCCGGCAGCGCGCGGTTCTATACCTACGCCTCGGGCGTGGCCGAACTGGGCACCGGCGCGCTGCTGCTGGCGCCGCGTACCCGCAAGCTGGGCGCGCTGGCCGCCATCGCCCTCTTCATCGGCGTGTTCCCCGGAAACGTCAACCATGTGCGGCTGTGGTGGGACAAGGGGTGGCCGGCGCGGCTGATGACGATCGCCCGGCTGCCCATGCAGATCCCGATGATCACGCAGGCGCTCAAGATCTACCGCAGTTCCTAGGCCGCGGGTGACTCCAGCAGTGCGGCCAGGTCGTCGGCCCCCGGCAGTGTCTCGGGAATGACCGTCTGCCCGGACCGCACGTAGTGAAACGCCGCGCGGACCGAGTCGGCGGGCACGCCGTGCAGTGCCGCCCATGCCAACCGGTAGACCGCCAGCTGAACGGCGGCGTGCTGCCTGGCCTCCGGCGTGTCCGGCGGCTCGCCCGTCTTCCAGTCGACGACGGTGGCGCCGTCGGCATCCTCGAACACCGCGTCGATGCGGCCCCGCACCACCTTGCCGCCGATGACCATGTCGAACGGCACCTCGACGTCGACCGGAGTGCGGGCCGCCCACGGGGAAGCCATGAACGCGGCCTGTAGCTCGGCAAGCCCCTCCGCGTTATCGCGCGCCAGCTCGCCGTCGACCGCTCCGGGCAGGTCGTCGAGATCGAACAGCCGCTCGGCGCCGTAGAACCGCTGCACCCAATCGTGAAACGCGGTGCCCAGCAAGGCATGCTGGTCGGGGCGCACCGGCAGCCTACGGGCCAACCGCCGCACCGCGGCCTCGGGGTCGCGGCCCAGTTCCACCAGGCTGCTGACCGACAGCGCAGTCGGCAGCGTCGCGGCCCGTCGCGGCGCGACGCGGTCACGTTCGGCGAGGAGGGCATCGACGTCGGCGGCCCAGTCGTCGACGTCCTCGTCGGGCGCCTCGAGCTTTCCCGTCATCGCCAGGCGGACCAACTCGGCCCCGCGATCCACGTCGCCGCGGCGCGCTCCCGCTGGATCGGCAGGCCATACCGCCTCGACCACCTTGTCCCGCAACGGGTTCGGGTCCCCGTCGGCAGGCGCAGGCGCCCAGTGTTCGACCACACCGCACGGCTCACCCACGACGGCCGACCCGTCAATAGTCTCGGTGGCCGAGCCATCGATGATGTCCTTGAGCTCGCAGAGAAACTCCGACGGGCCGCGAGGCTTGGCTTCGGACGCGCCCCAGTGATGACCGGACAGCAGCAATGTGTCCTCCGCGCGGGTGAGCGCCACGTACAGCAATCGGCGTTCCTCGTCGACGCGGCGCTGGTCGAGGCTGCGCTTGTGCTCGGATATCTTGTCCGACAACCGCTTTCGATCGTTGACGTCGGATGTGTCGAGCACGGGGACACCGTGGGCGCCAACGGTGGCGCGGTCGCCACGCAGGAGCGGGGGCAGATCGGCCGCGTCGGTGAGCCATGTTCGCGTCGACGCCGTCGACGGAAACACACGCCCGCTCAGGTGTGGCACGGCCACCACCTGCCACTCCAGGCCCTTGGCCGCATGCACGGTGAGGATCTGCACCCGGTCGTGCGCCACGGTCACCTCGGCGGGAGCCAGCCCGTTCTCCACCACCATGGCGGCATCGAGGAACGCGAGCAGATCCGACACCGCCGCACCGGGCCGCGGAGCCGAATAGTCGGCCACCACGTCGGCGAACCTGTCGAGGTGCTCGGTGCCGCTCCAGCCAGCCGACGGCGGCCGCGCCGCGCGGGCCTCGGCATCGACGCCGAGCACTCGCCGCACTTCGGCCACGAGCTCGGGCAGCGGATGAGTTAGGTGTGCGCGCAGTCCGGTCAGCTCGTGACCCAGCGCGATGATCCGCCGATGGCCCTCCCGGGAGTAGGCGCCCGCTGGCCCCGGATCGCTGATCGCGTCGGCCAGGCATGCGGTGTCGGCGTCGGGGGCGGCCTGCGCGACGACCTCGTCGGCCGATGCGCGATCCCGCGGCCCACCGACGTCGTCGAGATCGACGGCGCGGCGCCACAATGCGGAGATGTCGCGACCGCCCAGCCGCCACCGTGGGCCGGTGAGCACCCGCATCGCGGCCGCGCCCGCGCTCGGATCGGCGACAAGTCGCAACATGGCCACCACGTCGGCGACCTCCGTGACGGCAAGCAGCCCGGCAAGGCCGACGACCTCCACCGGCACGCCGCGGGCAGCGAGCGCATCGGCCATCGGCGCGGCATCGGCGTTGCGCCGCACCAACACCGCCGCCGTCGGCAGGCCCGTTCCCGCATCGCGGGCCTGGCGGTAGCGACGGGCGATGTGGTCGGCCACCCAGTCACGTTCAGCCTCGACGTCATTCAGCAGCGCGCACCGGATCGTCCCCGGATCGGCACCTGGCCGCGAACGCAGCGCCTGCACCGCCACCGATCTGCGCCGGGCCTCGGCCGACACCGCGTTCGCGAGATACAACGCCCTCGGCGGATTGCGCCAGCTGGTGCGCAACTCGAGCGTCGGCGCGGGGCTGCCGTCCGAATGGGGAAAGTCGGTGGTGAACCGCGGCAGGTTGGTCGCCGATGCGCCGCGCCAGCCGTAGATCGACTGAATCGGGTCGCCGACGGCGGTCAGCGCGAGCTCGTCGTCCACTCCACCACCGAACAGCGACGACAGCGCGATCCGTTGCGCGTGGCCGGTGTCCTGGTACTCGTCGAGCAGCACCACACGGAAACGTCGCCGCAACTGCGCACCGACCTGCGGGAACGTCGACGCCAGCCGGGCGGCCGAAGCCATCTGCATGCCGAAGTCCATCACCTTCTCGGCCCGCATGCGCCGGGTCAGCGCATCGATGAGGGGCACCAGCTCGGTGCGTTCGGTCTGGGTCGCCAGCATCCGAAGCAGCCACTGGCTGGGACCGCGGTCGCGCTGATATGGACCAGCGGGCAGCGTGTGCACCAGCCGCTCCAGCTCGACGTGGGTGTCGGTCAGCTGCTCGGTGTCGACGAGATGCTCGGCCAGTTGACCGGCCAGCCGCAGCACCATCGAGGTGACGGCGGCCGGTGTCTTGTCGGTGTTCAGTGCGCCGGGATGCTCGGTGACGACGCGAAATGCCAACTGCCACAACTCTGTCTCGCTGAGCAGCCGGGCGTCGGGCTCGAGTGGCAACAGCAAGCCGTGCTCGCGCAGCAGCACGCCGGCGAACGCGTGGTACGTGCTGACCGTCGCCGGGTCGTCGGCAGCGTCCAGTCCGCCAGGGACGATGCCGGCGCCCGCCAGCCGGGCCAGCCGGGTGCGAACCCGGCGCAACAGTTGCCCTGCGGCCTTGCGGGTGAAGGTCAGGCCGAGCACCTCACCGGGCGAGGCGTAGCCGTTGGCCACCAGCCACACCACCCTGGCGGCCATCGTCTCGGTCTTGCCCGCACCCGCGCCAGCGATCACCACCAGCGGCCCCGGCGGTGCGGCGATGACCGCTGCCTGCTCGTCGGTCGGAGCGAAAACACCCAGTGCGGAGGCCAATTCGGCGGGACTGTACCTCGGTGTCACGATGTCGCTGTTCCGTCGGCCACCGCCTGGGCGGGGCAGTTCTGCTTCACCGGGCAGTGCGCGCAGCCGTCGTTGATGCGTGCCACGAACTGCGGCCCCTTCGTAGCCGTCGCGGCTCTGCGCACCACCTCGCGCCAGTCGTCGCGGACGTCGGGCGTCAGCGCGTTCTGCTCACGCTCGGTCGGGCCCGCCGCACCGGTCCTACCGAGGTAGACCAGCCGCCCGCCCCCGGGTGAATCACCCTGGGGCAGAAGCCCTTCGGCGATGGCCAACTGGTACATCGCGAGCTGGGCATGGCGCTGGGCATCGTCCTTGCTGACGGGCGTCTTCCCGGTCTTGACGTCCACCACGACGAGGCGGCCCGCTCCGTCGCGTTCGAGCCGGTCGACTCGGCCGCGCACCCGCACCGCAGGCCCGCCCTCGGCTTCCAGGACACCGTCGACGTCGACCTCGGTGCCGACCTCGGTGAGCTCGTGACGGGTCTGCGCCCGCCACTGCGCGAAGGCGGACAGCATCGAGCGATGCCGTTCCAGTTCGTTGTCGGCGTACCATCCCGACTCGAACGGCAGCTGCTCCCAAAGCCTTTCGAGCTCGGCAGCCAGCTGGCCGTCGGACTTGCCCTTGTCGGCGATGAGGGCGTGCACCAACGAGCCGACCGTCGACCGCACGTCGCGGCCGTCGGCACCGCCGTGTCGCTCCAGCAGCCAGCGCAGCGGGCAGTCGGCCAATGTCTGCAACGTCGACGGCGACAGCCTGACCACGTGATCCTCACCCGACCACAATGGCTCGTCGGTGCTCGGCGGGGTCATGCCGTACCACAGCCTCGGGTCGGCACCGGAAACCCCCGCCGCCGCCAGCCTCGCCAATTGCGCTGCCGCACAGGCTCGTGTCTCGTCACCGACGGTGCCCTCGGGTGCGCAGATGACCGCCCGTAGCCGGCCGACCACCGCCGCGGTCGCCAGCACCCGCGGGGCGAGCACGGGCTCGGCGGTGTGGGTGCCGGTGTCGGTCGCCAACCCGGCGAGTTCGCAGTGAAACGGCGAGGGCAACATCGCGTCGTCACCGTCTTCGCTGTCGACCGCGGTCACCAGAAGCCTGCTGCGGGCACGGCCCATCGCGGCGATCAGCAGCCTGCGTTCCTCGGCCAGCAGCGGCGCCCGGCTGGAAACCGCGTTCTCACCGGCCACCCCGTCGAGGACATCGACGAGATGCTGCGTGCCGAGCACGCCGCCGCGCGGAGTCGTGTTGGGCCACAGCCCTTCCTGCAGCCCGGCGATGACGACGACGTCCCATTCCCTGCCGAGGGCGGCGTGCGCGCTCACCAACGTCACGCCGTCGGTGTCCGGTACCGGGTCGCCCACCGCCGGCAACGGACCCAGCGTTTTCACGTGCTCGACGAGGCCGCGCAGTGATGCACCCGCGGTCCGCGACACGTACTGCTCGGTGACGTCGAAAAGGGCCGTGACTGCGTCGAGGTCGCTGTCGGCTTTCGCGCCGATCGTGCCGCCCCGTTCGCTTGCCGCCAGCCAGCGCCGCTGCAGGCCGGAGCGGTGCCATGACTGCCACAGCGTGTAGCGCGGATCTGCGCCGCAGGCGTCGCTGCGCCGCGCAGCTGCGAGCACGGCGCGCACCCGCCGCACGGGGCGAGCCATATCGCCTGACACCCTTAGGTGTTTCGGACTCCAGCGCCTCGACGAGCAAGTGGCCGAAGTCACGTGGGGGCCTGCTGCGATCGGCGCGGCGCAACGCCCGGCGGAGCTGGCGCAGCGACACCGGGTCAACGCGGCCGATGGGTCCGGTCAGCAGGTCCAGGGCGTGGTCGCCGTCCAGCCCGTCGGCCGCGGCGGCCAGCACCGTCAGCATCGCCCGCGCCGCAGGCTGCTCGGCGAGCGGCACGCCGGACGGTGGGGTGACCACCGGTACGCCCGCCGCCGTCATGGCGCGGGCCAGTGCCGCGCCGGTGTGCCGCACGGAGCGGACGATGACGGCCATCTGCGACCACGGCACCCCGTCGATCAGGTGGGCCCTGCGCAGCGCGTCGACGATCAACGCCGATTCGGCGTGCGGCGACGCGGCCACCCGCACGGACACCGAACCCGACTCTGTTCGCTTGCCCACCAGTTCACGGGCCTGTGCCGCGCCGGGCAGCCGCCGCGCGACCCCCGCGATGGCGCCTGCCACCGCCGGTGCGCAGCGGTGCGACTCGGTCAGCGTGATCACCTGATCGCCCTCGTCGCCGTGCAGCAGCGTGGGATCGGCGCCGCGGTAGGAGAACACCGCCTGGTTTGGGTCACCGGCGATCACTGTCAGCTCGGTGCTCGCCGCGAGCACCCGCACCAGCCGGGCGGCCTGCGGGTCGAAGTGCTGGGCGTCGTCGACCAGCAGCAGCTTGATCCGCCCGCGTTCGGCGGCGAGCAGCTCGTCGTCGACGGCGAACGCCTCCAATGCGGCGCCGACGAGTTCGGCCGCGCCAAGCGCGGGCACGGTGGCCTGCGGGGCGGCCATGCCGACCGCGGACCGCAGCAGCATCGTCTGCTCGTACTGCTGCGCGAACTGGCCTGCGGCCAGCCATTCCGGACGGCCGGACAGCCGCCCGATGCGTTGCAGCGCTACGGGATCCACGCCGCGCTCGGTGCAGCGGGCCAAGAGGTCGCGCAGCTCGGTGGCGAACCCGACGGTGCTCAACGCGGGCCGCAGCTGGCGGGGCCATGCGACGGCGGCGCGGTCGCCGTCCTCGAGATCACCCGCGAGCATCTCGCGAATGATGCCGTCCTGTTCGGCGGTGGTGATCAGCCGCGGTGGCGGATCCCCGTTGCGCTGAGCCGCGAGCCTCAGCACCGCGAAGGCATACGAATGCACCGTGCGGACGAGCGGTTCGCGGACGACGGCGCGACTACCCGCCTGAAGCAGCCCCGAGGTGATTGCGGCACGCGCCTGTGCGCCGAGCCGTGCCGAACCCGTCAGCAGGAGAACGGATTCCGGATCCGCGCCGCCTGCGATGTGGGAGGCCGCGGTCTCGATCAGCGCGCTGGTCTTGCCGGTGCCCGGTCCGCCGAGCACCCTCACAACACCGCGAATACCGGGTTCGGTCAACGCCGTCGGGGCTGGGGGCACTCCCCCGCAAGCGGGAGGTACCCCCACCCGGCCTGAGGCTGGAGGGAGGGCGGTCTGCGGTGCGGACATGTGGGCATGACACCACGGGGGTCCGACAAATCCGTCAAGGCCGCAGCTGGCAGCATCTACGCCGTGACCCAAGTGCTCAATGTGCATCGCTACGGCCCCGAACAGCCGGCGCAGATCCTGGCCGTGCACGGCCTGACCGGACACGGCATGCGATGGCGCACGCTGGCGACGCGCCACCTGTCCGGCTTCTCGGTCGTCGCACCCGATCTGCTGGGGCACGGCCGCTCGTCGTGGGAGGCGCCGTGGACATTGGACGCCAACGTGGCCGCACTGGCCGATGTGCTCAGCAGGGAGGCCACGCGGCCCGTCGTCGTGGTCGGGCATTCGTTCGGCGGTGCGGTCGCATTGAAACTCGCTGTCGCGCGCCCGGATCTGGTCGCGTCGCTGGTTCTGCTGGATCCGGCCGTCGGCCTCGACGGCGCTTGGATGGCGAACATCGCCGACGACATGATGGCCTCGCCGTACTACCTCGATCGCGACGAGGCGCGCAACGAGAAGGCTTCGGGTTCCTGGGCCGACGTGGACGCGGGCGAACTGGACGCCGAGCTCGACGAGCATCTCGTCGAGCGGCCGGACGGCCGCCTGGGCTGGCGGATCAGCGTCCCCGCGATGATGTCGTACTGGAGTGAGTTGGCCCGCGATTTCGTGGTGCCGCACAAGGGGATACGGACGACGTTGGTCCGTGCCACCCGTACCGACCCGCCGTATGTGAGCGACGCACTGATCGCCGCGCTCGCCGAGAAACTGGGCCCGCGGTTCTCGCTTGTCGATTTCGACTGCGATCACATGGTGGCCCAGGCGCGGCCCGCGGAGACGGCCGCGGTGATCCGAGACCGGCTCGCGCAGGTCTAGCCGTGGCCGCCATCACCGACGAACAGGTCGAGACGGTGCGCGCGCTCGTCGCGTCGATTCCACCCGGCAGAGTATCGACCTACGGTGACATCGCCTCAGCGGCAAAGCTTTCCAGCCCGCGGATCGTCGGCTGGATCATGCGGACCGACTCGTCCGACCTGCCGTGGCACCGAGTGATCACCGCATCCGGCAGGCCCGCACGTCACCTGAGCACCCGCCAACTGGAACTCCTGCGCGCCGAGGGTGTGCTGGCCGTCGACGGACGGGTCCGGCTGACCGGCGAAGACTCCGTGCGCCACCAGTTCTGACTCAGAGCAGCACCCGCACGAGCGCGGCGCTACGCGCAAGACCCGGGAACGCCGCGGCTGTGGACCGCGGGTGCAGTGCGTGTACGGCGAGCCGGAACATCAACGCGCGCAACAGCATTTGCGGCCACTCCGGCAGCAGAGCCCACCGCTCGATAAGACCATCGTCGGCCTCGCCCCACGACAGCGCATCTATCACCACGACCCCGGCCGCCCATGACGCGGGCCGCCAGTATGGCGTGATGTCGGTGATGCCCGGTGCCGCGGTGCCCGCGAAAAGCACTGTGCCGTAAAGGTCTCCGTGCACCAGCTGGCTGGGGCTCTTCGTCGGCTTGCGCAGTCCGGCGAGTTGGTTGATCAGGTCGATCGAACGCTGCCCGTCCGCCGAGCCGGGCGACACCCGCGCGCCAGGCGGCAGCGACTGCAGCGGGCGTTCCTCCCAGGCCGCCCGGTCGGCTGCGATGAAGACATCGACGTCGGCCCACGGTGCGACCGGTGGCTGGGTCAGAAACCGCGGGCGCTCCAACTTGGCCGTCGCCTCGTGCAGCCGCACCGCGGCCGAGACGACCTCGTCGTGGCGCGGTTCGGGGGTGCCTGCGACGAACGTGTCCGCCCGCCAGCCCGCGACGACGTAGCGTCCGTCGGTGGACCGGACCGGCCTGGCCAGCCGTACGCCGTCGACGAAAAGCGTCTCGCGAACCTTCGCCGACCACGCGGCGCGGGCATGGTCGGCAACCATCGACAGCACGACTTCGCCGCACCGCCAGCCACCCTCCCAGCCGACTCCGAGCGCCACGGGATGCAGGCCACTGACGCCGAACGCCGCCAGCACGTGATCCGGCGGCCGTTCATCATCCACAGCGTCAGGCTACCGTCGCCGCAGGCCAGAACGGCTTCGCTGACCAGCTGTGTCGTACAGGACGCTCAGTACATGACCATGTCGGGCTCGAGCTGCTTGGCCCAAGCCACGATTCCGCCCTGAACGTGCATCGCGTCGGAGAAGCCGGCCTTCTTCACGATGGCCAGTACCTCGGCCGAACGCACTCCTGTCTTGCAATAGAGCACGGGAGTGCGGTCGACCTGCAGTTTGGACAGCGCCTCGCCCGATTCGAAGGCGCCCTTCGGGATCAGTTCGGCGCCCTTGATGTGGTTGATGTCCCACTCCACCGGTTCGCGGACGTCGATCAGGGCCAGCGGCTTACCGGAGTCCATCAGTTCGCGCAGTTCACGCGGGGTGATGGTGGATTCGGCCGCGGCCTCGGCGGCCGCGTCGGACACCACGCCGCAGAATTCCTCGTAGTCGATCAGCTCGGTGATCTTCGGCGTGGCCGGGTCCTTGCGGATCTTGATCGTGCGGTAGGTCATGTCCAGCGCGTCGTAGACCATCAGCCGGCCCAGCAGCGGCTCGCCGATGCCGGTGATCAGCTTGATCGCCTCGGTGCCCATCACCGACGCGATCGACGCGCACAGGATGCCCAGGACGCCACCCTCCGCACACGACGGCACCATGCCCGGTGGCGGCGGCTCGGGGTAGAGATCCCGGTAGTTCAGGCCAAGACCGTCGGGGGCGTCCTCCCAGAACACCGACACTTGACCCTCGAACCGGTAGATCGACCCCCACACGTAGGGCTTGCCCGCCAACACCGCGGCATCGTTGACCAGGTAACGGGTGGCGAAGTTGTCGGTGCCGTCCAGGATCAGGTCGTACTGCTCGAACAGGTCGACGGCGTTGTCGGGCTCCAGCCGGACCTCGTGCAGCCGCACCTCGACCAGCGGGTTGATCTCCTTGATGGAGTCGCGCGCGCTCTCGGCCTTGGACCGGCCGATGTCGGATTGCCCGTGGATGATCTGGCGCTGCAGGTTGGATTCGTCGACCATGTCGAATTCGACGATGCCGATGGTGCCGACGCCCGCCGCGGCGAGGTAAAGCAGGGTCGGCGAGCCCAACCCGCCGGCGCCGATGACCAGCGCGCGGGCGTTCTTGAGCCGCTTCTGACCGTCCAGGCCCAGGTCGGGAATGATCAGGTGGCGGCTGTAGCGCGCGACCTCTTCGCGCGTCAGCTCTGCCGCGGGCTCTACCAGCGGCGGCAACGGTGTCGACACCGGTACCCTCCTCGAATCGAAGTCGGGGTTGCTTTCCATCACAGCAGTTACCAACAGCAACGGCAATCGCCGTCGAGAGCTTCCCGGGCCTCGTCTGCTCCTCGCGTGCGCGTGCCCTCCTGCTCCTCGCGTGCGCGAGCTGCTACGCGATCGGATACGGCCAGGGATTTGGTTTGCAGGTCTTTCCGTCCGGCTTGACCCACTCGGGGTCGAAGCGGGCGTTGTCGTTGTCGTTGGTGGAGAACGTCTGCTGCATCATCACCGGGGCCAGCTGGTCGCTCACGCCGCACGGCTCGTGGCGCGGATAACCGATGGCGTGGCCCACCTCGTGGTTGACCAGGTACTGGCGGTAGGCGCCCACATCACCCTGAAACGGCACCGCCCCGCGCACCCAGCGGGCCTCGTTGAGCAACACCCTGGGCTGGTTGGTCGTAGGACGGGTTGTAGCAGGACGTCTCGATGGGAATCTCGTAGCCGCAGCCTTCGCGGGCCGTCATCGGGGTGGTCAGCGACACCCGGAAGTCGGGCTGGCCGCTGTCGATGCGGGTGAACGCGAACTGCGGGTTGTGCGTCCAGCTCTTCGGGTTGCCAAGGGTCTGACTGACCATCCGCGCGAAGCCCTCGTCACCGCCGAACGCCGTTGTGTCGATACCGTCCTCGACCTCGACGGTGTAGGTGAACGCCTTGGCGGTGCCCTGACCGACCTTCGGATCCGTCCCCGGCACGATGTGCCAGGTCTTCGCGCCCGCCTCGCTGTAGGGGCCGCCGTCGGGCAGGATGCCGGTCGGCAGGCTGGCGTCGAACTGGGTCAGTCCCTTCGGCGGTGCGCCCACGATCGACGTGCTGGCCACGCCGATGGTGGGCGGCCCCTGCGCCGGACCCTGCGCCTGCTCGGGTCCTGGCGCGCTGGTTCCGGTGACGTTCTGGTACACCACCCACACCGTCAGCGCGACGAGTGCCGGGATCGCGTAGGCACGCCAGCCGTAGGTCGAGACGAAACGGCCGAGCGCGGTCTGTTTGCGCCAGCGGCGCCTGCTCTCGCGATTGGACCTGACCCGGCCGGAATCCTCTGCGACGGGGTCGCGCTGGGCGCGCAGCGGCTCGCGCCACTCGTCGCGCAGCACAGGAACGCGACCCCTGTTCGTTTCGGGGTCGCGACGCTCAATCCCTCCGGCGCTCCGCGTGCGACGCTCCGGGTCGTAGGTCACCGAAACAGGATGGCACAGACCGTGGGGCATGGGTTTCCGGCGCGCCACCCTGCGACGATGTCCGGTGCCGTCCTAGCGCGCGACCCCATGAACGGGTAGTACTGTCGATGCGAACGAACGAGATAGAGGATGCAATGCGCGATCTCGCCAATGCCACCGAACCGAGGGGTGGCACTTCTGCCGCCAATCGGCGTGGCAGTCGGCTGCCCCGCGACGAGCGTCGCGGACAGTTACTCATTGCCGCCAGCGAGGTTTTCGTCGACCGCGGTTTCCACGCCGCAGGGATGGACGAGATCGCCGATCGCGCAGGCGTCAGCAAACCCGTTCTGTACCAACACTTCTCGTCGAAGCTGGAGCTGTATCTCGCGGTGCTGGCCCGGCACGTCGACAATCTGGTGTCCGGTGTGCGCCAGGCTCTGCGCACCACCACCGACAACCGCCAGCGGCTGCGCGCCGCCGTCCAGGCGTTCTTCGACTTCATCGAGCACGACGGCCAGGGCTATCGGCTGATCTTCGAGAACGACTACGTCAGCGAGCCACAGGTGGCGGTGCAGGTGAAGGTGGCAACGGAGTCCTGCACCGACGCGGTGTTCGACCTGATCAGCCGCGACTCCGGGCTGGAAGCCCATCGGGCCAGGATGATCGCGGTCGGGCTGGTGGCGGTCAGCGTCGACTCGGCGCGCTACTGGCTGAACAACGAGCGACCGATCTCCAAGGACGCCGCTGTGGAAGGCACCGTCCAGTTCGCCTGGGGCGGCCTGTCACACGTGCCGCTCACCCGGTCTTAGCCGAGTCCACTCCCACACCGAAGCCAACTCGCCGCACGTCGGCGGCGCCGATCTCGACATAGGCGATCTTGGTTGACTGCACCAGAAATCGCCTACCCTTCTCGTCGGTCAACGCCAACACACCCGAGTCCTTGGCCAGCGCGTCGGTGATCAGCTTCTCCACTTCGGTGGGAGTTTGCGCGCTGTTGAAGCTGAGCTCGCGCGGGCTGTCCGTGACACCGATCTTGACCTCCACGCTGAACCCTTTCCGTTCGTATGCATTCCCCCGAAAGGCTAGTGGACGCCCAGACGCGCGGTCCGCCGGTGGCCGTTCGCGGGTAGCGAAGGCTCCGCCCGCCGGTCACTGCGAACTGAGTCCGGACCGTTACCAACACGCCAAGTCGGTGACCTCATCTGTCACTTCTGCACCGATAGCATCAGGGCCGGAATCACTCGAACTGACTGGGATACGCGCATGAACAGGCATTCTTCGCCCTGGTCGACCGGATCGGTCACCGACCGCTTTGACGACCACCCCGACGTGGACGACGACTACGACGACGTCGAGGACTTCGACGCTTACACCGACTACGGCGAGCATGACGACTTCGACGAGCATGACGACTTCGACGATTACGTCGACCGCGACGACCGCCGCTGGCTGTGGGTGGCCAGTGTCGCGGGCATCGTGCTGCTCATCGCCGTCGCAGGCACGCTGATGATCCTCAGCGGTGGCGATAGCGGCACGACATCGGCGACGGTCTCCCCCTCGACCAGTAACGCGGCGCCTTATCCCAGCGCGTCGCCTGCACCGAAAACCAGCAGAGCGCCGTCGGCCACGACGCTGCCGCGGGAGACGGTCACAAGTGTGTCGCCGACGCCGACCGCCGCGCCCAGTACGGCATCGACCGCGGCCGCGCCGCCGCCCGCTGCGGCTGCACGCACCGTCACCTACCAGGTGACCGGCAACCGGCAGCTGTTGGACTTGGTCACGGTGATCTACACCGACCAGCAGGGCGCGCTGCAGACCGACGTCAACGTCGCGCTGCCGTGGACGAAGCAGGTGGTGCTCGACCCGGGCGTCGAGCTCAGCTCGGTCACCGCGACGAGCGTGGCCGGACAGCTCAACTGCTCGATCACCGACGGCGCGGGCGCCACACTGGCGGCGCAGAACACCAACACGATGATCACGAACTGCACCCGCTAAAGCCGGGATCAGGCCAGGCCGAGCTCCCGCATGCGCGTGCTGTGCGTGTGCTGCAGTCGGTCGAAGAACTCGGTCAACCGGCCCAGCCCGTCGGTGCCCGAGACGACCAGGTCGACCAGCTCGTCGTGGTCGGCGAGCACGAACTGGGCCTGGGTGATGGCCTCTCCGAGGAGCCGACGCGACCACAGCGCCAGCCGGTGCCGCTGCTTCTGGCTGCCGGTGACCGCGGCGCGGACCTCGGCGACGACGAACTGCGAGTGGCCCGTCTCCGACAGCACCGAGCGCACCACAGCGGCGACCTCGTCGGGCAGCACGTCGGCGATCTCGAGATAGAAATCGGCCGCCAGCGCGTCACCGATGTAGGTCTTCACCAACGCCTCGAGCCATGTGCTCGGCGTGGTCAGCCGGTGGTAGTTCTCGAGTGCAGGGGCGTAGCGCGTCATCGCGGCGACCACATCGATGCCGCGACGCTCCAGCGCGTCGTGCAGCAACTCGTAGTGGTTCATCTCCGCCGCGGCCATGCTGGCCATGTTGATTCGACCCAGCAGGTTGGGCGCCATCCGTGCCTCGTCGGTGAGCCGATAGAAGGCGGCCACCTCGCCGTAGGCCAGCAGCGCGAACAACTCGTTGACGCCGGGGTGGTCGGCCGACACGCCTGAGGTCACTGAGGTGCCGATGTGCTCGGGGGATGTCGCAGGCTGCGTCGAACTCATGCGCCCAACTGTAGACGGGCCAGGGACGGCCCGATCGCCCGGCAAACCCGACCGGTATCATGGGGGTAGGCGGTGGCTGCACACAGTGAGCCGCTACCTAAGAAATGTGCGTGCACGCAGTCGGCCCGCCTACCTCAGCGCAGGGCCCAGCGAAGTTTTCTCGTCATACTCGTGCGCGCGTGGACGCAACGAGGAATGAACGAAAGGCTTCGTCTACCAAGCATGACCGCACTCAATCCAACATTTGCCAAACTCGGAGTTCGCGACGAAATAGTGCGCGCACTGGCCGAAGACGGCAAGGAGCACACATTTGCCATCCAGGAACTCACGTTGCCGCTCGCACTGGCGGGCGACGACCTCATCGGCCAGGCCCGTACCGGCATGGGCAAGACCCTCGCGTTCGGCGTGCCGCTGCTGCAGAAGATCACCACCGATACCGAACGCCCACTGACGGGCATCCCGCGCGCGATCGTCGTGGTGCCCACCCGCGAACTCTGCCTCCAGGTCTCCGGTGACCTCGCAGGCGCCGCGAGGTTCCTCACCGCAGGAGACCGCAAGCTGTCCGTGGTGTCGATCTACGGTGGGCGCGCCTACGAGCCGCAGATCGATGCGCTGCGCGCGGGCGCCGACGTCGTTGTCGGCACGCCAGGGCGGTTGCTCGACCTGGCCCAGCAGGGCCATCTGCAGCTGGGCGGCATCGCCGTCCTGGTGCTCGACGAGGCCGACGAGATGCTCGACCTCGGCTTCCTGCCCGACATCGAACGCATCCTGCGCCAGATCCCCGAGGTTCGGCAGTCGATGCTGTTCTCGGCGACGATGCCGGACCCGATCATCACGCTGGCCCGCACCTTCATGAACCAGCCGACGCACATCCGCGCCGAAGCGCCGCACTCCTCGGCCGTGCACACCACCACCGACCAGTTCGCCTACCGCGCCCACGCGCTGGACAAGGTCGAGTTGGTCAGCCGGTTGTTGCAGGCCCGCGGCCGCGGCGCGACGATGATCTTCACCCGCACCAAGCGCACCGCCCAGAAAGTGTCCGACGAGCTCGCCGAGCGCGGCTTCGAGGTCGGCGCCGTGCACGGCGACCTCAATCAGGCCGCCCGCGAGAAGGCCCTCAAGGCGTTCCGCACCGGCGACATCGATGTGCTGGTGGCCACCGACGTGGCCGCCCGCGGCATCGACATCGACGACGTCACCCACGTCATCAACTACCAGATTCCCGAGGACGAGCAGGCCTACGTACACCGCATCGGCCGCACCGGCCGGGCGGGAAAGACCGGCGTCGCGATCACCCTGGTCGACTGGGACGACCTCGCGCGCTGGGAGATGATCGACAAGGCGCTGGGTCTGGGCCACCCGGATCCCGCCGAAACCTATTCCAGCTCATCGCATTTCTACGAGGAGCTGGACATCCCCGCCGACGCGACCGGAAAGATCGGCCCGGCCCGGCCCGTCAAGTCCGCCAAGCGTCCGCCGCGCGACGCCAAAGACACCCCGGCCCGCAGCCGCAACAACAGGTCGCGCCAACGCACCCGCGGCGGCAAGCCGGTGGGCAGTCACCCGGATGGCGAGAAGGCGACCCCTGCCGCCGCCGAGAACGGTGAAAAACCCGCCGCCGGAGGCGACGGTTCGGGCCGCAAGCGCCGTCGCCGTCGTCCCCGCAAGGCGGCCGGCGCGACCGCCAACTAGCCAGGTCTCGCCCGCCGATGGTCAAACCCGAGCGTCGTACCCGGGCCGACCTGTTGGCCGCCGCGGCGATCGCCGTTGTGGTCGCCGTCGTCGCCGCGTTGATCTGGTGGACCAGCGACGCCAGGGCCACGATCAGCAGGCCCGCCGCGTCGCCGGTGAAAACCCTCACCCCTGCCAAGGAGATTCCGCCGACGCTGCGTGAGTTGTGGACGGCGGCCAGCCCGAAAACAACCATGCCGGTGGTAGCGGGGGGCACCGTGGTGACCGGCAACGGCCACGACGTCGAGGGCCGCGACCCCGCGACCGGGTCGGTGCTGTGGAGCTACGCCCGCGACCTCGACCTCTGCGGCGTGAGCTGGGTGTACCACTTCGCGGTCGCGGTCTATCCGGACACCCGCGGATGCGGTCAGGTGAGCACCATCGACGGCCAGACCGGTCTGCGTGGGCCGAGTCGCACCGCATACGCCGACCAGGAGGTGGCGCTGTCCTCCGACGGCACCACGGTGCTCTCCGCGGGCGACAGCAGGCTCGAGCTGTGGCGCTCCGACATGGTCCGGATGATCGGCTACGGCTACCTCGACGCGCGGATCAAACCCAGCACCCCTGCGCCGGTGTTGTGCCGGCTGGAATCGGCGGCGGCCAGCTCGGCCGCGGTCTCGGTGCTCGAGGCGTGCCCGGACCAGCCCGATCTGCGGGTGACACTGCTGCGGCCCGCCAAGGAGGAAGACACTCCTGACCTCAAATACGTGCCACTGCGCGGGGTCAAGGACGACACCGGCGCCCGGGTGGTCGCGGTCTCCGAGACGACAACGGCCGTCTACGTGCCCACCCCGCAACCATCCGTCATGGTCATCGACGAGACCGGGTCCACGACCGCGCAATCTGCCGCTGCCCAAGCCGGCGTCGCCGGAGGCCGCCGCAAGCCGCCCCGGCAATCTGATCAGCTGGTGGACCGGTGATGCGGTGATGGTGTTCGACGCGGGCGGCATGCAGTACCGCTACACGATCGGGCCGGTCGAGACGCACATTCCGGTCGGCCCGGCGACGATGATGGCCGGAAAGCTGATCATCCCCGTCAGCGACGGCCTCGGCGTCTACGACCCGGAGACGGGAGTCAACGAGCGATTCATCCCGCTGCGCCGCACGCCGGCGAAGTCGGCGGTGGTGCCCAGTGTCGCCGGCTCGACGCTGCTAGAGCAGCGCGGCGACACGCTCGTCGCGCTGGGTTAGTTGACCTCGGGCGCGAAGGTCGGCAGGTCCTTTCCGGACTTCCAGTGCTTGAGCAGCGCCGTCGCCAGATCGCGGTAGGCGTGTGCGCCCTTGTTCTTGCGGCCGGCCAGAACCGACGAGCCCGACGCGGTCGCCTCGGCGAACCGCACCGTTCGCGGAATGGGCGGCGCGAGCACCGCCATGTCGTAGCGGTCGGCGACATCGAGCAGGACATCGCGGCTGTGGGTGGTGCGCGAGTCGTACAGCGTGGGCAGCGCACCCAGCAGGTTCAACTCGCCGTTGGTGATCTGCTGGACGTCGGTGATCGTGCGCAGGAACTGGCCGACACCGCGATGGGCCAGCGTCTCGCACTGCAGCGGCACGATCACGTCGTCGGCGGCCGTCAGTCCGTTGAGGGTGAGCACGCCAAGTGATGGTGGGCAGTCGATGATCACCACATCAAAGGGGTCGGCAGTCGCCTCTAATTTCCCGAGCGCACGCTTGAGCGCGTATTCGCGCCCCGCCCGCATCAGGAGCATCGCCTCGGCGCCGGCCAGGTCGATGTTGGCCGGCATCAACGTCATTCCCTCCGACGTCGACAGCAGCGCCGCCGCAGGCTCCACGTCACCGAGCAGCACCTCGTGGATCGACACCGCCAGCTTGTCGGGATCCTGGCCGAGCGAAAACGTCAAACATCCCTGGGGATCGAGGTCGACGAGTAGCACCCGACGACCCTTCTCCACCATCGCCGCGCCCAGCGAGGCGACCGTCGTCGTCTTGGCTACCCCACCCTTTTGATTGGCGACCGCAAGTACTCGCGTCACGGTGTCCATCCAAGCATGCGCACGGACAACCGCGCCGCGCGTGGGGCAGAATCGACCCCGTGAGCCCCCAGCAGCACAGGCTGCTCCTGCTGCGTCACGGCGAGACCGAGTGGTCCCGCAGCGGCAAACACACCAGCCGCACCGAACTCGAGCTCACCGAGACCGGCCGCCAGCAGGCCAAGGTGACCGCGGAGGCGCTTGCCGAGCTGAACCTGGACAACCCGATGGTCATCAGCAGTCCTCGCCGTCGCGCGCTGCTGACCGCCGAGCTCGCGGGGCTGACCGTCGACGAGGTGTCTCCCGTTCTGACGGAATGGGATTACGGCGAGTACGAAGGCCTTACCACACAGGAGATCAGGGAGACGGTGCCCGGCTGGCTGATCTGGACGCACGGCGGCGATGGCGGGGAAAGCGTCCAACAGGTCAGCGACCGTGCCGATGAGGCGGTCGCGCTGGCGCTGCAACACATGGAGTCGCGCGACGTGGTGTTCATCGGTCACGGTCACTTCTCCCGTGCCGTGATCACCCGCTGGATCGAGCTGCCGTTGTCCGAGGGCATCCGGTTCGCGATGGCCGCGGCGTCGATCGCGGTGTGCGGCTACGAGCACGGGGCACGCCAGCTCAGCGCCCTCGGGCTGACCGGATATCCACACCCCACCGTCTTCACGTGACCCGCGAGCCGATCTTCGTACTCGCCACCGGCGGCAGCGTCGTCGTCGCAGAGGGCGTGGACACCGCGTACAAGAGCCTCTCCGACGTGCGGGCCGCGCTGGCGTCGCATAGTGCCCCGATTGTCGTGGGCGCCTTGCCATTTGACATGTCGAAGCCGCCTGCGTTGATCAAGCCGCAGGCGGTGCAGTTCCTCGACGCGTTGCCGACGTGGCCGCTGCGTCCGCTCCCCACCGTGCGGATCGCGGAGACACTGCCGGAGCCCGACGAACACCGCTCCCGGATCACGGGCGCGTTGCAACGCCTAAAGGATCCGGCAAGCGGGCTGCACAAAGTGGTGCTGGCAAGGGCGCTTCGGTTGGCCGCCGACGGCCCCCTCGATGCGCGTACCGTCGTCGACCGTCTCGCCACCGCCGACCCCAGCGCGTATGCGTATCTCGCCGACCTGACGGCGGCGGGCGCACAGTACTCCGGCACCGTACTGGTCGGTGCGAGTCCCGAGCTGCTGGTGGCCCGCCAAGGCGACCGGGTGATGTGCGCGCCGTTCGCGGGCTCGGCGCCGCGACTGCCCGACCCGGACGCCGACCGGGCCAGCGGAGAAGCGCTGGCCGAGTCGGCCAAGAATCGTCACGAGCACGAGCTGGTGGTCGACGCGATGCGTAAAGCGCTCGACCCGTTGTGTGTCGACCTGCAGATTCCGCCGACGCCGCAGCTGAGCCGCACCGCCGCGGTCTGGCACCTGTCCACACCGATCACGGGTCGCCTGCGCGAAAGGTCAACGACCGCTTTGGATCTCGCCGTCACCCTGCATCCGACCCCTGCCGTCGGTGGAGTGCCCGCCGCGACTGCGGCCGAACTGATCGGCGAGCTCGAGGGCGACCGCGGCTTTTACGCGGGTGCGGTGGGCTGGTGCGACCAGCGCGGCGACGGGCGCTGGGTGGTGGCCATCCGCGGCGCGCAGCTGTCGGCCGACCGCCGCACCGCATACGCCCGCGCGGGCGGCGGGATCGTCGCCGAATCCGATCCAGACGACGAAGTCGCCGAGACCACAACGAAATTCACCACCATCCTTTCCGCGCTCGAGGCTCAACCATGAACATCCGACGCGTCCAGCCCGGCGACGAGGCCGAGCTGACGGCGATGATCCACGAGCTCGCCGAGTTCGAGCGGGCCGGTCACGAATGCAGCGTGACCGAAACCCAATTGCGCACCGCACTTTTCGGTGACACACCGACGGTTCAGGGCCACATCGCCGAGGTGGACGGGCAAGCCGCGGCCGGTGCGCTGTGGTTTCGCAACTTCTCGACGTGGGACGGTGTCGCGGGCATCTACCTCGAGGACCTGTTCGTTCGCCCGCAGTTCCGCCGTCGCGGATTGGCCCGCGCGATGCTTGCCACGCTGGCGCGGGAATGTGTCGAGAACGGCTACTCGCGATTGTCCTGGGCGGTGCTGGATTGGAACGTCGACGCGATCGCCCTCTACGACGCCGTCGGAGGGCGCCAGCAGGACGAGTGGATCACCTATCGGGTGTCCGGCCCGGAGTTGTCGGCGCTGGCCGAATCCTGAGCGCCCAGCCACTGCACCGCCGACGGGCTGAACAGCAGAACCAGCGTCACGAGCGCGACGACGCCGAGCGGTATGCCGTACACCCACTGGTGCGAGCCGACGGCGATATACCAGGACACCGGCAACAGCAGTAGTTGCGCGAACACTGCTACGCCGCGGCCCCACCGTCGGCCGGTCCACAGCGCCCAGCCCGCCGCGAGCACGCAGCCGCCGACGATCGCGAACCAGGCCGCGGTGCCGAACTTGTTCAGCCCTGGCTCGTCGCCACCGCCGACACCGCTGACGACGTAGACCACCGCCGCCGCCACCCCCGCCGCGCCTTCGAGCGCCACCAGCACGGCGGCCTGGCGAACCGTCGCGGGGGAAGGAACGGTCACGACCGGCGCTCCCGGGCCAGATGTCGCACCGCCGCCGCGTAACCCTCCGCGCCTGCGCCTGCTATGACCATCTCGGCGACCGCGGACACATACGAATGATGGCGGAACGACTCCCTGCGAAAAATGTTCGTCAGGTGGACCTCGGCGACCGGTAGGTCGACCGCGCTCAGCGCGTCGGCGATCGCAATCGAGGTGTGGGTGAACGCGCCCGGATTGATCACCACTCCGCAGCAGTCCAACCGGGCAAGGTGGATCTCGTCGATCAGCACCCCTTCGTGGTTGCTCTGCACGGCCCGCACATCAAGCCCGTATTCGGCTGCGGTCGCGGTGGCCAGCTTCTCGATGTCGGCCAGTGTGACGGTGCCGTACGTCTCGGGTTCGCGGCTGCCCAGCAGGTTCAGGTTGGGGCCGTTGACGAGGAGCAGCGTGCGCCGATCTGTCACGTCCGTACGGTACCGACACGCATGCCGCGCTGGGCAGCCAGCCGCACCGGCGCGTTGTCCGCCCCGTAGCCGTCGTAGCGCCCGCGCCGCTGGACGAATTCGAAGAACACGGTGCCGATCGTGCGCGTGTAGAAGTGGACGAACTCGCCGCCCCCGTCCCTGTCGTAAAGCAGGTCGAGTTCGCGGAACTCGGCCACCGTCGTCGTCGTCGAGACCGAACCGGCCTGCCAGGTAGTCGTAGTAGTTGTCGGGGACAGACAGCAGCTGCGCGCCGCTTGCCCGCGCCGCACGCGCCAGCCCGACGACATCGGAACACGCGAACGCCACGTGCGCAGGCATGCCCGCCTCGTCAAGCACATGCGGCGCGACATTCAGCAGAAGCCGCACCCCGTCGTCGGCCGTGCGCATTGACTGGCTTCGCACCAGGCCGTTGGGCCCCGGCACCTCTGTCGGCACGTCCGCCGAAAGGCCGAACACGCTTGTGAGGAACAGCACCGCGTCATCGAAGGTCTGCCAGGGCTGCGCGAGGTTGACGTGGTCGATGCCGAGCACCGGCGTCGGCGACGCGGCCAGTCCGTTTTCGAATTCGTCGACCCAGGCCGTGTCGGTGACCCAGAACATCTCCGTGCCGTCGGGTGCGACGGCGGCGCCGAGGGCTTGTTCGGTCGCATACGTCCTGCGGTAGGCGACCGGCGCCATCAGTTCGGCCGCGCGCCGGGAGGTGGCGGCAGTGTCGGGCACCTGCAGTCCGACGGCCGCGACATGCGGGCTCTGGTCGCGCGCCTGTTGTTCGTTGAGGACGACCCGGGCATCACCCGCCGTCCACAGCGACACCGGCTTGGTGCGGTGCCGCCCGCTCGGTGTGAAGCCGAGCTGTCCCAGCAGCACCTCCACCTCGCTGGTGTCCTCGGCCTTGATTTCGACGAAGTCGAAGCCGGTGGGCGGCTTCGTCTGGGTCAGCGTGGTCAGGTCGCGCCGCCAACCCTCGGGGTTCAGCGCCGCGGTCCTGTCCTGCAGCCAAAGCAGCGACCGCAGGGCGTGGACCGCGGTGCGATCGGGGTCCGTCTGCCGGAAGGTGTCGTTGAAGACCTCGAGCGAGAGCGGGCCGTCATAGCCGGTGGCCAGGACATGGGAGACAAAGGTGGACAGGTCGAAGGCGCCCTCGCCGGGGAACAGCCGGTGATGACGGCTCCACGACAGCACGTCCATGTTCAGCGCGGGCGCGTCGGCCAGTTGGAGGAAGAAGATCTTGTCGGCCGGGATGTCTTGGATCGCCGCCGGATCGTGGCCGCGCGACAGCACGTGGAAACTGTCAAGGCACACACCGACATTCGGGTGATCGGCGCGCTGCGCGATCCGCCAGGCGCGGCGGTAGTCGTCGACGAACCTGCCCCACGCCAACGCTTCGAACGCCACCTTGATGTCGTATTGCGCAGCCAGGTCGCCGAGCCGGCGCAATTGGTCGGCCGACACCTCGTCGGAGTCGATGGTCGCCGTCGCGACATTGCTGCATACCAGCACGACGCCGATGCCGAGCCGCTGCGCCGTGGCGAAGGTGGCCCCGGCCCGACGCAGATTGTCGGCGAAGGTGGTCTCGTCGACGCCTTCGATGTCGCGCAGCGGCTGGTACAGCTCGAGCGACAGGCCCAGCCGACTGCTCAGCGCGCGGATCTCCTCCGGGCTGTGGTCGTTGGCGATCAGATCCGGCTCGAACAGCTCCACTCCGTCGAAGCCGGCAGCCGCGCAGGCGTGCAGCTTCTCGGTGAGCGACCCGCTCAGCGAGACCGTGGCGATGGACGTCCTCATCGGCTCAACCTCCAGACATTGCTAATGTACGGAATGGTTAGTTACATCACAAGAGGAGCCGGAGACCGTTGCTGCCGCAAGTAAGCTGCCCGTTGTGACCGCCGAGCCGCGTCCCGAACCCCTGCGCGACGCCGAGCGCACGCGCGGTGAGCTGATCGAGGTGGCCACCGCGGTGTTCGCCGAACAGGGCTACTCCGGTGCCCGCGTCGACGAGATCGCCGAACGGACGCGCACCACCAAGCGGATGATCTACTACTACTTCGGCGGCAAGGAGCAGCTCTACCTGGCGGTTCTCGAGAACGCGTACCGCGGAATCCGCGAGGCCGAGCAGCGCCTGCAGGTCGACCACGTCGACCCCGTCGACGCCATCAGGGCGCTGGCCGAAATGACCTTCGACCACCACATCGCCCATCAGGACTTCATCCGGCTGGTGGCCATCGAGAACATCCACCGCGGCGAGTTCATCGCCCGGCTGGACACTTTGCGCACGCTCTCGCAGCCGGCCACGTCGCTGCTCGACCAGATCCTGACCCAGGGCCGCGACCAGGGCGTCTTCCGTGACGACGTCGACGCGCTCGACGTGCACATCCTGATCAGCTCCTACTGCGTGTTCCAGGTGGCCAACCGCTACACCTTCGGGTACCTGTTCAACATCGACTTCACCGAGCAGCAGACCCACGCCCACCTGCGGCGGATGCTCGGCGACGTGGTCGTGGGCTGGCTGACCTCGCGCTGAACCGCGCGACTGGTGACCTTCGGAGATCCGGATCACATCGACCCCTTGACGCGACCGGCGCCACTGTGTTGTGCTTCACGTACGTACTAGTTCGTACATTACGGAGACGGAGTCCATGACGCCCCACCCCTACCTCGTCGGTCTCGTCGGCACCGGCGTCGGCCCGTCCCTCACTCCGGCGCTGCACATGGCCGAGGCGAACGCACAGGGTCTGGACTACGTGTACAAGACGATCGACCTCAACGCGATGGGCGTAGCGCCGGAGCGCATCGGCGAGGTCCTCGAGTGGGCCCGCACCTTCGGCTTCGACGCGCTGAACATCACCCACCCCTGTAAACGCCTTGTCATCGAGCACCTCGACGAGGTCGACGACGTCGCCGCCGGGCTCGGTGCGGTGAACACCGTCATCTTCGACGGGCCTCGCACGGTCGGATACAACACCGACACAACGGGTTTCGCGCTGGGCTTCGCCGAAGGCCTGCCGGGCGCAGCCACTGACAACGTGGTGCTGATCGGCGCGGGCGGCGCAGGCGCAGCAGTCGGCGATGCGTTGCTTCGCATCGGCACCGACCACCTCACCATCGTCGACCTCGACGCCGAACGCGCCACAGCGCTGGCTCACGAACTGTCCGCCCGCAGGCCGGAGGCGCGCGTGGACGCGTCGTCGCCGGAGAAGCTGGCGGTGCTCCTGCCCGCCAGCGACGGCGTGGTGCACTGCACGCCGACCGGCATGGCCGAGCACCCGGGCATGCCGTTGGCCGCCGATCTGCTGCACCCCGGGCTGTGGGTGGCCGACATCGTCTACCGCCCGCTGGATACCGCTCTGCTGCGCGAGGCGCTGCGGGCCGGCTGCCGCGTCTGCGACGGCGGCCACATGGCGGTGCACCAGGCCACCGAGGCCTTCGCGTTGATCACCGGCATCACCCCCGATACCGAGCGCATGTCCCGACACTTCCGCCGCCTCGTCGGCTGAGTAACCACCATCGAAAGAAGAAACAGGAGAATCATGAGCGGCACCTCAACCACCAAACCCGGTGGCACAGGCGATCAATCGCAGCGCCGTACCCCCGGCCGGGCGGCACTGGCCAGCTTCATGGGCAGCGCCGTGGAGTACTACGACTTCTTCGTGTTCGGCACCGCGGCGGCGCTGATCTTCCCCAAGGTGTTCTTCCCGTCGGGCGACGAGGCCGCACTGGTGATGTCCTTCGCGACGTTCGGTGTCGCCTACGTTGCACGGCCGGTCGGCGCGTTCGTCCTCGGGCACTTCGGCGATCGCCTGGGCAGGCGCCGCGTGCTGATGTTCACTCTCGTGCTGATGGGCATATCGACATTCCTGATCGGCTGCCTGCCGACGTTCGCCACCGTCGGCTGGTTCGCACCGGGGCTCTTGGTGCTGTGCCGGTTGCTGCAGGGTTTCTCCGCGGCCGGCGAGCAGGCGGGCGCCAGTTCGCTCACCCTCGAGCACGCTCCTGATCACCGCCGCGCGTTCTTCACGTCCTGGACCCTGACCGGCACGCAGGGCGGCCTGATCCTGGCGCAGCTGGTGATGCTGCCGTTCGTGTCGCTGCCCGACGACGCCGAACTCTCCTGGGGTTGGCGAGTTCCGTTCTGGCTCAGCGCAGTTGTCGTGGTGGTGGCTTACTTCATTCGGCGCCGGCTGCACGAGACGCCCGAATTCGACGAGGCGAAGGCCACCGGCGCGATCGCGCGGATGCCGCTGATGCCACTGATGCGCAACCACTGGAAAGACGTCATCCGGGTGATCTTCTGCGCGTTCATCGCCGCGGTGTCAACGGTTTTCGGAACTCTGGCCATCGCCTACGGCAAGAAGGTGGGCCTTGAGGCCGACATCACGCTGTGGCTGGTCGTCGTCGCCAACGTCGTCGCACTCGGCACTCAGCCGCTGTTCGGCAAGCTCGCCGACCGGATCGGACGCAAACCGGTGTTCATCTACGGCGCATTGTCCTCGGCGGCGCTGATGCCCTTCTACATGCTGTCGATGAGCAGCGGCAACGCGGCGCTGACCTTCGCCCTTGCGATCGCAACGTTCTCGTTCGGGTACGCCGCAGCCAACGCAGTGTGGCCGTCGTTCTACGGCGAGATGTTCAGCACCCAGGTGCGGTTCTCGGGTCTGGCGATCGGCACCCAAATCGGCTTCCTGCTCGCCGGTTTCGCCCCATCGATCGTCACCGCCCTCGGCGGTGTGCGCGAGGGCGGCTGGGTCGTCATCAGCGCATTCACCGCCGTCGTCTGCGTCATCGCCGCGGTGTCCGCGTCGACCGCACGCGAAACCAAGGACATTCCCACCGCGCTGCTCGGCCACGGACTGCCCGACTCACAGAAGGTTCTGGTCAACGGCTGACCCTGGCAGACCCCACCCCGATAGGCTCTTGCTTCGTGCGCGCCGTGCTGATCGTCAACCCCAACGCGACGTCGACCACCCGCGCCACGCGTGATCTGCTCGCCCACGCGCTGGAGAGCCGGGTCAAGCTGACGGTCGCGCACACCGACCACCGCGGCCACGCCATCGAGATCGGCCGCGAAGCCGCAGGCGACGGCATCGATCTGCTGATCGTGCACGGAGGCGACGGAACGGTGAACGAGGTGGTCAACGGCGTGCTGGGGGAATGCGGCCAGGTCCCCGATGCCGATGCGCCTGCGGTCGGGGTGGTGCCGGGCGGATCGGCGAACGTGTTCGCCAGGGCTCTCGGCATCAGCCCAGACCCGATCGACGCCACCAATCAGCTCATCGACCTGCTGAGCGAGCACCGCCGAACAAAGTCGTGGCGGCGCATCGGGCTGATGGACTGCGGCGAGCGGTGGGGGGTCTTCACGGCGGGCATGGGTGTTGACGGCGACGTGGTGGCGGCCGTCGAGGCCCAGAGGGACAAGGGCCGCAAGGTCACCGCCGCACGGTACATCCGCGTCGGGGTGCGGGAAGTGCTGGCCAGCGCCCGCAAGGAGCCGTTGCTGACGCTGCACCTGCCGGACCGCGACGCGGTGTCCGGCGTGCACTTCGCATTCGTGTCGAACTCCAGCCCGTGGACCTACGCCAACGAGCGGCCGGTGTGGACGAACCCGTCGACCACCTTCGAAACGGGGCTGGGGGTCTTCGCGACGACCAGCATGAATGTCTGGGCGAATCTGCGGCTGGTCCGGCAGATGCTGTCGCAGAAGGCCAGGATCCGCGCCAAGCACCTGATCCGCGACGACGACCTGCGCCTGGATGCGGGTGACCAGCGCCTCACCGGTGGCGTGCCAAATCGACGGTGACTACCTCGGGCTGCGGGAGGACATGACATTCCGGGCGGTCCCGGAGGCCCTCGGCGTAGTCGCGCCACCCGCAGAAACCCTCTGACCTGCGTAGATGGCCGCCGCCCAAATTTATTAGGGCGCAAGTGAGTGCAGTGTAGTACAAACGGGTAAGGCATCTGCGAACAGTGCTCGGTAGTGAGATAGCCCACGAGTTAACGCGCGCTATTGACACCTGTTCAGCCTGTGAGAGCATCGGAAGTAAGCAACAGTGCAGAAACATTTGTGTGCACGCGTTAACAGCCGAAGAAAAGCTCGTGCGCCCCGCTGCGCACATCAGTGAGGAGAGTTAGACAACATGGATTGGCGCCACAAGGCGGTTTGTCGCGACGAGGATCCGGAACTGTTCTTCCCCGTGGGAAACAGCGGGCCGGCCCTTGCGCAGATCGCTGACGCGAAGCTCGTGTGTAACCGCTGCCCGGTGACGACTGAGTGCCTGACCTGGGCTTTGGACTCCGGCCAGGACGCAGGCGTGTGGGGCGGAATGAGCGAAGACGAGCGGCGCGCGCTTAAGCGGCGCAACGCCCGCGCGAAGGCCCGCACCGGCGTCTAGCCTCACAGCGATCTAACGGCTACGGCCTCGACGAAAATGTCGGGGCCGTAACTGTGTGCGAATGCAATTTGTCCGAATTGCGCAATCGACAGTCAATTTGCGCAATCGGCCGAACTACTGCGCCAGCCGCGCACGCCTGCCGATCGGCACCCGCAGTACCACGTCGGTGCCACCGGCAGGCGCGGCGTGCATGCCCAACGAGCCGTCCAGCTCCGCCGACACCAGCGTCCGCACGATCTGCAGGCCCAACCGGTCGGCCTTCTCCAGGCTGAATCCGTCGGGCAGACCGCGGCCGTCGTCGTGAACGACCACGTCCAGCCAGCGCGCCGAACGCTCCGCGCGGATCGATACGCAGCCGCCATGGGTTGAGCCGTCGAAGGCATGCTCGATGGCGTTCTGCACCAGCTCGGTGATCACCATGACCAGCGCGGTGGCGCGGTCCGCGTCGAGCACGCCAAGGTCGCCGACGCGGCTGATGCGGATCGGACTGTCAACGGTGGCAACGTCATTCATCATCGGCAGGATCCGGTCCACGACGTCGTCGAGGTTGACCTCCTCGTCCACCGACATCGACAGTGCGTCGTGCACCAGCGCGATCGACGACACCCGGCGCACCGACTCGATCAGGGCCTCGCGGCCTTCGGCGTTGTTGGTGCGCCGCGCCTGCAGACGCAGCAGCGCCGCGACGGTCTGCAGGTTGTTCTTCACCCGGTGGTGGATCTCGCGGATGGTGGCGTCCTTGGACAGCAGCGCGCGGTCGCGACGTTTGACCTCGGTGACGTCGCGGATGAGCATGGCCGCACCCGTCGCTTTTCCGCGCGCCACCAACGGCAGCGTCCGCAGCAGCACCGCCGCGCCGCCCGCGTCGACCTCCATCCGCATGCTGGAACCGCCGACCAGCGAGTCCCGGACGTGATCGGCCAGTTCCTGGGCCTCGAAAGGGTCGGAGATCAGCGGTCTGGTCACCGCGACCAGGTTCTGCCCCTCGAGCTCGGCGGTCAGACCCATGCGGTGGTAGGCCGACAGCGCGTTCGGGCTGGCGAACACCACGACCCCCGCCATGTCCAGCCGGATGAGCCCGTCGCCGACGCGAGGGCTGGACCGCGACATCGGCAGGTCACCGACGTTGGGGAACGTGCCCTCCGACAGCATGTGCAGCAGATCTCGCGCGCAGTCCAGGTATGCGCGTTCCAGCGGGCTGGCCTTGCGGGCCGCGAACGCGGTCTGGTGAGTCAGCACGGCCACCACGTGGTTGTCGTAGCGGACCGGCACGGCCTCCGTCGAGATGTCGCCGTCTTCTGCCGAATCCGGTTGTGCCTCTGCAGTTTCCCGCCCGATCGCGCCGGATTCGAAGGCCGCGGTGACCAGTGGCATGTCGTCGGCGCCTGCGACGGTGCCGACCGCGTCGGCGAGCAGTACCGTCGGCGCGGTGTTGGGTCTGCACTGCGCCACACATACCAGCACGCCGTCGTCGCGGCGCACCCACATCAGATAGTCGGCGAAGGAGAGATCGGCCAGCAGCTGCCACTCGCCGACCACCGCGTGCAGGTGGTCAACGGCGTTGCCGGGCAGCATCGTGTGCTCGGCGAGCAGCTCACCGAGGGTGGTCATCGGGTGCTACTTTCGCTAGCTGATCACCGCGATGAGGTCGCCGGCCTGAATGACGTCGCCAACGGACACGCTCACCTTGCTGATCGTGCCTGCCACCTCGGCCAGCACGGGGATTTCCATCTTCATCGATTCCAGCAGCACCAGGGTGTCGCCCTCGCCGATCTGATCGCCCTCGTTCACCACGACCTCGAGCACACTGGCCACGATCTCGGCGCGAACATCCTCGGCCATCTTCACCCCTCTCGGCTGCTGCATGCCGCTCTATCGAACCACAACCCGGGCCGGTCACCGCAGTCGCAGCGCCGTGAGAGACTGGTAGGCAAGCACAACCGGATGGAGGATCGTCATGGCCAAGCGAGGCCGCAAGAAACGCGACCGCAAACACTCGAAGGCAAATCACGGAAAGCGCCCCAACTCTTAAGGGGCGCTTTCACCGTTTCAGCCGCGGAAGATGGTGGTCCGGCTGATCTCGATGCGCAGCCGCTGACGAAGCGCCTCTGGCGCCTTCTCACCGCCGCACTTCTTGGCGATCAGCGTCTTGACCCGCTCCTCGACGCCGTAATGCCGCAGACACGCCGGGCACTCTTCCAGGTGATGCTTGAGCTTGTCGCGGGTTTCCGCGGTGCATTCGCCGTCGAGCAGCGTCCATACCTCCGCGATCACCGCGGCACACTCGGGATGCTCGGCGTCTACCGGCCCAACCGGCGGGGTCCAGCGCGAGTCGTCGGTCATGACGACACCTCCTCTGGGGTGTCGAGCTGTCCCCGAATAAAACCACGTTCCTTGGCCACATCGGCCAATAACTCGCGGAGCTGACGCCTGCCGCGGTGCAACCGTGACATCACCGTCCCAATGGGCGTGTCCATGATCTCGGCGATCTCCTTGTACGGAAAGCCTTCGACGTCTGCGTAGTACACCGCCATGCGGAACTCCTCCGGCAGCGCCTGCAGCGCTTCCTTGATCTCGCTGTCCGGAAGCGCCTCGAGAGCCTCCACCTCGGCCGAACGCAGCCCCGTGGAGGAATGCTCGGCGTTGGCCGCCAGCTGCCAGTCGGTGATCTCCTCGGTCGGATACTCCGCGGGCTGGCGCTGCTTCTTGCGGTAGCTGTTGATGTAGGTGTTGGTCAGGATCCGGTACAGCCACGCCTTGAGGTTGGTCCCCTCGCGGAAGGAGCGGAAGCCGGCATAGGCCTTCACCATGGTTTCCTGCAGCAAGTCTTCGGCGTCGGCCGGGTTACGTGTCATGCGCAGCGCACCACCGTAGAGCTGGTCGAGCAGCGGGATGGCGTCGCGCTCAAACCGCGCGGTGAGCTCTGCGTCGGTCTCCTCGGCTCTCACCGGCGCTGACGTCTCCGGCGTGGTCTCGGGCGCCGACCCGTCGATGTCGGTCATCCTGGGGAACACCGTCCCTTCCGTAGAGGCGCCGCCAAACAGGCCCGGCAAATCCACCGGACGCACTGGGCCTTCTATGGCCATTGTTGGCACCTAGGTACCCCCTTCATTGATCCTAGAGGTTGAGGTCGACATCTTTTTCTTCGCTGGCCGCTCCTACGGCCACGACCACCCCGAACAACAGCACGTATAGCCGCTGTGTTCCCTTGGTCACCGCGCTCCGGCGCGGGAGCGGTGGTTTTAGGCTGAGCCGGTGGCCCGCGCAGCTACCCCGGCGATCACGGCGTTACTGGCCGCCGAGGTGCCCCACGAGGTGCTGCGGTACCACCACGACCCGCAGAACGAGTCGTTCGGCGAGGAAGCCGTCAACGAGCTGGCGGAGGTCGAGGGGGTCGAACCCGAGCAGGTCTACAAGACGCTGATCATCGCGCTGCCGAACGGGCTGGCCGTCGCGGTCCTTCCGGTGCCGTCGCCAGCTGTCTCTCAAGGCGGCCGCGGCGGCCCTCGGAGTGGCCAAGGCCACCATGGCCGACCGCGCGGCGGCCGAACGCTCGACGGGCTACGTGATCGGCGGCATCTCCCCGTTCGGCCAGCGCAAGCGCCTGCCGACGGTCGTGGACGGCTCGGCGACGCGGTGGGACCGGGTGCTGTGCAGCGCGGGAAAGCGCGGATGGGACGTCGCGGTGCACCCGCAGGACCTCATTCGGCTCACCAACGCGGTCACAGCCGACATCCGCGCGTCCTAAGGTGGCCCCATGTCGCTTGAAGGCAAAACCATGTTCATCTCCGGGGCGAGCCGCGGCATCGGGCTGGCGATCGCCAAGCGGGCAGCGGCCGACGGCGCCAACATCGCGCTGATCGCCAAGACCGCCGAACCGCACCCCAAGCTGCCCGGCACGGTGTACACGGCGGCCAAGGAACTGGAGGAGGCGGGCGGTCAGGCGCTGCCGATCGTCGGCGATATCCGCGACGGCGACTCGGTGACCGCCGCAGTGGCCAAGACCGTCGAGCAGTTCGGCGGCATCGACATCTGCGTCAACAACGCGTCGGCGATCAACCTCGGCTCCATCACCGAGGTGCCGCTCAAACGGTTCGACCTGATGAACGGCATCCAGGTGCGCGGCACCTATGCGGTGTGCCAGGCCTGTATCCCGCATATGATCGGGCGGGACAACCCTCACATTCTGACGCTGTCGCCGCCGATCAGGCTCGAGCCGGAGTGGTTGACGCCCACCGCGTACATGATGGCCAAGTACGGAATGTCGTTGTGCGCCTTGGCTTTGGCCGAGGAACTGCAGCGACGATGGCATCGCGTCCAATACACTGTGGCCGCGCACGCTGGTGGCCACCGCGGCGGTGCAGAACCTGCTCGGCGGCGAGGAGGCGATGGGCCGGGCGCGCAAGCCCGATGTGTACGCCGACGCGGCATACGTGGTCCTCAACAAGCCCGCCCGCGAGTACACCGGCAACGCCCTGCTGTGCGAGGACGTGTTGCTGGAGTCGGGGGTCACCGACCTGTCGGTCTACAACTGCGTGCCCGGCGCCGAACTCGGCGTCGACCTGTGGGTCGATACGCCCAATCCGCCGGGATATGAAGGCCCCTAACTGAATTCAAGGACAGGGCACGCCGGTGTTCGCGCAGGCAGGATTTGGACCCGTGCCGTTCGTCGTCCCAGTCGTCGTCCCAGTAGAGGCGCCGGTGCTGCTCCCGGTTGACTGACCGGTGCTCCCGGTCGTGGTGCCAGTCGTCGTCCCGGTCGTGGTGCCAGTCGTCGTCCCGGTCGTGGTGCCAGTCGTCGTCCCGGTCGTGGTGCCAGTCGTCGTCCCGGTCGTCGCCGATTTCGACGTTCCGTTGGTGATGCCGGTCGTCGTCCCGGTCGTCGCAGCCCCATTAGTTGTGATGCCGGGCGTCGTGCCGCCGGTGGTGATGCCGGGCGCCGTGCCGCCGCCGGTGCTACCTGTGGTGCTGCCGCCTCCGGTCCTTCCGGTGTTCGCGGGGCCAGGGGCGGGGGCAGGGGCGTTCGGCACGACGACGGTCGGAGGAACATTCGGCACGGCCGGTATTCCGTTGACACCACCCGTCTGGTTTTCCGGCACCACGGTTTGCGGTGCGGACGGCGGGGCCTGTGCCTCCTGTGGCTGGAACCGGTCAACGTATAGGCCAATCCGCCGCCGAGCAGGGCCACCCCGATCGCGGCCGCAATGACAATTGCACCTACGGGCGCCTTGCGAGGCGCGGGTGGCGGCGCGGCGTCGTCCGCGAATTGACGGCGCAGGGCGATCGCGTCCCTTGCGCATACGTGGGGTTTATTTGCGGTGTGGAGTAGCGACGAAGCCATCCTGGCGGGGGTGGTCGTGTTGGCGTTGTCGGCCATCGCGATGCTGGTCGGCCGGCACAGTCGCGTTGCCGCCGTCGTCGTCTTCGTCCTGATCTTGTCCTTCGAACGTCGGGATCCGTGGGCCTTCAATGCCGGGGACGCGCTGGTGCGGATCGAGGCGCTTGTCCTTGCGATATCACTTGCGGGGCAGCGTTATCGCTCGATCAGCGACGCAGGACGGGCTCCTTCTGGTCGCCGCAGACGAGATCGAACTGGCCGGTGCGGCTGATTCAGGTTCAGCTTTCGCTCATCTATCTCGCTGCGGCACAGGTGAAACTGTCGGGCGAACCGTGGCTGCACGGGACCGCGGTCTCCTACGTGCTTCGGCTCGAAGACATGCAACGCGTCCCATTGCCGCACTGGTTCGTCACCAACTCCCTGGCGATGAACGCGCTCACATGGGGATCCCTCGCGATCGAGTTGGCCGTCGGAGTCTTGGTGTGGTTCCCGCGGTTTCGCCCGTGGGTGCTCTCTGCGGGCGTGCTGATGCACTTGATGATCGACATCCACATCCAAATCGGCATATTCAGCTATGCGATGTTTGTCCTATACCTCGGGTGGGTCCGGCCCGAGACGGCGAGAACTCTTCCGGACAAGCTAAGGCAAGTGACGAGGCTGCGCGGCACAGTCCCCGACGTGGACTCCGAACCGCAAGCCGCGTCGAGCGACAAAGGCCCCTAGTCGAATTCGATGATGCCGCGGATGTTCTGGCCTTCACGCATATCGGTGAGGGCGGCGGGCACCTATCTCGTCGGCGGGCACGACGACGAAGCGCGCCCGGGAGGGCCCTTCTCACTGAGTAATCGACTACTTGATCAGCGAAGGGCGGCCGAATCGCGCGTGTGTCCCCGGCGAGTACAGCGCGCGCAGCCGATCCCCCGCCGCCACAATCCCGCCCGCTTCCAGCAGGTCGTCATCCAATTCGATGACGTCGGCGGCATGCAACGGCCACGGCCCGTGCTCGTTGGGCACCCACCACGTCTGCCCCGCCTTGCGGGTGTGCGCGCCCCACCGAGCGGTGAGCCAGGTTTCCAGCGCAGTGGGCTTCACTTCGCCGCCGACCGCGACCGTCAGCCTGCTGCGAAGGCCGCGGCGTGGCCACCGCCGCAGGCTGTCATACGAGATGCGGTCACCGGACCGTTCGATGCGCATCTTCGCCCAGGTGTACGGCACGCCGAGTGTGGCGCGGACGACGGGCACGACCGCCAGGCGGGCCGTCTCCAGCGACCGGAACAGCACGCCGTGGCGGCCGGCGTCGTCGATCGAGTACAGCCGGATGTTCGTCTCGTGGAAGGTGCCGAAGTACGGAATGGGCAGCGCACTCGCGAACGCCGTACGCCGCATGGTGAACGGCACCAACCCGGCATAGGTCATGCCGTCGGCGAAGATGTCCGGGCGGGTTCCCGGCGGATACAGATGCGCGACGTGCTCCTGGCGCACCGGCCAATGAATGAACGTCAGGTCGGCCCAGTGCTGAGCGATGATCACGGGCCGGGGCAACGGCGGTGCGGTGACGGGGAAACCGGCCAATGACGCCACCTCGCAATCGTGACACGCTTGCGGCTGTGTCATCTCCCACCATCTGGTCCCTCGGTCGATACGAAGCCGTCGGCGAGCGAATCGCGCCAATCGCGGCCGAAGTCGTGGACGCCGTGAGTCGACGACGGGTCCTCCGTGACGCCGCCGTTGCCGACCTCGCCTGCGGCACCGGCAACGCCGCGCTGACCGCGGCCGCCGCGGGTGCGCGGGTGACGGCCGTCGACGTCACACCCGAGCTGATCGCGATCGGCGCGCAGAAGGCCGAGAAGGCCGGACACTCCATCACCTGGGTGACCGCCGACGCCGCCGACACCGGGCTGGCCGGCGGGTCGTTCGACGCCGCGGTGTCGAACATGGGCATCGTCTTCGTCGAGCCCACCCGGGTGGTCGCCGAGATCGCGCGCCTGCTCCGGTCGGGCGGCGTCTTCGGGTTCTCGTCATGGGTGCGCGACCCGGACAACCCGTTCTTCAGCCCGATCGTCGCGGTCCTCGGGCCCCCGCCGTCGTCGGGCTACTCGCCCGACCAGTGGGGCGAAGCGGACACCGTCACCGAACGGCTGGCGGCCGACTTCGATGTGGTCGAGATCGAACAGGGCAGCCACACATGGCAATTGGGGAAGATCGATGAGGCCGTGCACTTTCGTGACGCACGAATCGCCGATGCACATCTCGGTGTTCGGCAATCTGGACGACGCCAAGCGCGACCGGCTGGTGGCGGCGTTCGAGGACGTCCTGCGCGGCCACCTCGACGCCGACGGCAACGTGACGTACGACGCGCCCTACGCAGTGGTGACCGCCCTGCGGCGGTGAGGCCTACAGCAGCGTGGCTTGCTTCGGTTCCGGTTCTGCCGGTTCGATCAGCTCCGGCCCGTTGTTGCGGACGCTGTTGACAAGCCGCGACACCTCCCGAATCTCGATCCGGTCGAGGTCGCCGTGCCCGCGCAGAAGTCCCTCATCGATCGGTGCGTCCGGGTCGAGCCAGCGGTCCCAGTCGCCTGCGCTGATCGTCAACGGCATCCGGTCGTGGATCTCGGCCAGCGGGCCCGCCGCATCAGTAGTGATGATTGTGCAGCTCAGCAGCGGCGGGCTGTCCTTGGCAGCAGCCTTGGGCCGCCACGTCGACCACAGCCCCGCCATGAACAGCGGCTCGCCGTCGGCGCCGTACATGTAGAACGGCGTCTTCGGCGCCTTCTTGCCCGAGGCGCTCTCGCCGTTCGGCCGCCACTCGTACCAGCCGTCCATCGGCACCAGGCAGCGCTTGCCCTTCGCCGAATTGCGGAACGCGGGCGAGCTGGTGACCTTTTCGGCGCGGGCATTGATCAACAGCGGGCCCTTGGTGTCCGGCGCGCCGTCGGCTTCCTTGGCCCACGGCGGCACGAGCCCCCAGCGCATCAGCCGCACCCGCCGGGTCGACTCGTCGTCGGGTTCGTTGTGGCGTTTGACCACCGTGCTGATCGTGGTGGTCGGTGCGACGTTGTAGTTGGGGCCGCTGGAGTCCTTCTGGGCCGACGTCGCTTCGTCGATCGCTTGTATCTTCTCGGCCAGCAGCGCCGGATCGGTGGTTACCGCGAATCGCCCACACATGTATTCCATGGTGGCAGAAACCGGTGACAAGGCAGGATGGAGGCTTGTGAACACCTGGCAGGCACCGACGACGGCAGCACCTGTGCACGCCACGGTGACCGTGCCCGGCTCGAAGTCGCAGACCAACAGGGCCCTCGTGATCGCGGCGCTGGCCACCGCCGAAGGCACGTCGACCCTCGCCGGCGCATTGCGCAGCCGCGACACCGACCTGATGATCGGCGCGCTGCGCACCCTCGGCGTCACCGTTGCCGGCGACGACACCGAGCTGTCTATCAGCGGACGAATAGCCCCGTCCCCCGACGCCCGGGTGGACTGCGGCCTGGCGGGCACGGTGCTGCGGTTCGTGCCACCGGTCGCGGCGCTCGGCGCCGACACCGTGGTCTTCGACGGGGACGAGCAGGCACGGGCCCGCCCGATCGCACCGCTTCTGGACGCATTGCGGGGACTCGGCGTGGACATCGACGGCGACGGTCTGCCGTTCTCGGTGCGCGGGATCGGCGCGGTGGCGGGCGGCACCGTGGAGATCGACGCGTCGGCCTCGTCGCAGTTCGTCTCCGGGCTGCTGTTGTCGGGCGCGGCATTCAGCGACGGGCTGACCATCGTGCACACCGGCAAGTCCGTGCCGTCGGCGCCGCACGTGGCGATGACGGTGGCGATGCTGCGCGACGCAGGCGTCGACGTCGACGACACGCCGACCAACCGGTGGCGGGTGTCCCCCGGGCCAATCACCGCGCGGCACTGGGTGATTGAGCCGGACCTGTCGAACGCCGTGCCGTTCCTCGCCGCCGCTGTCGTCAGCGGGGGGATCGTGCGGGTGGCGGGTTGGCCGACGGTCAGCACGCAGCCCGCCGACGCCATCCTTGCCGTCCTCGAGAAGCTGGGTTCGATTGTCCGCCATAGCAGTTCATATCTCGAAGTGCAGGGCGCCCAGGTTTACGGCGGCTTCGACGTCGACCTGCACGATATCGGCGAGCTGACTCCAGCCGTTGCGGCGCTGGCCGCGCTGGCGTCACCCGGTTCGGTGTCGCAACTCTCGGGCATCGCCCATCTACGCGGCCACGAGACCGATCGGCTGTCGGCCCTGCGCGCCGAAATCAACGGTCTCGGTGGGCAATGCGAGGAGACGGCCGACGGTCTGGTCATCACCGCGCGGCCGCTGCACGCTGGCCGGTGGGGCTCTTACGCCGACCATCGGATGGCGACGGCGGGCGCGATCGTCGGGTTGCGGGTATCCGGCGTCGAGGTGGAGGACATCGGCACCACGGCCAAGACGCTGCCTGATTTTCCGCAGATGTGGGCCGGCATGCTGGCGGGCCAGTCGAGTTGAGTTCGCGGGACTACGACGAGTCCGACGTCCGAATCCGGCCGGGTCGGGGCTCGCGCCCGCGCACCAAGACCCGACCCGACCACGCCGATGCTCAGGAGGGCATGGTGGTGACGGTCGATCGCGGCCGATGGGGCTGTGCGCTCGGTCGTGACCCCCACCGCGTGGTGACGGCCATGCGGGCAAGGGAATTGGGCCGAACTTCGATCGTGGTCGGCGATGACGTCGGTGTGGTGGGTGACCTGTCCGGGCGCCCGGACAGCCTCGCGCGCATCGTGCGGCGCGGTGACCGCCGGACCGTTTTGCGGCGCACCGCGGACGACACCGATCCCACCGAGCGCGTGGTCGTCGCCAACGCCGACCAGCTGCTGATCGTGGTAGCGCTCGCCGACCCTCCGCCGCGCACCGGCCTGGTCGAGCGCACACTCATCGCCGCCTACGCAGGCGGGCTGACGCCGATTCTGTGCCTGACCAAGACCGACCTCGCGCCGCCAGAGCCGTTCGCCGCGCAGTTCGCTGATCTCGATCTGACCATCGCGACGGCGGGCCGCGACGATCCGCTCGACGCGGTGGCGCCGCTGTTGGTCGACAAAATCACCGTGCTCCTCGGCCACTCCGGTGTCGGGAAGTCCACGCTGGTTAATCGGCTTGTGCCGGAGGCTGAGCGCGCAACCGGCGATGTGTCGGGCGTCGGAAAAGGGCGGCATACGTCGTCGCAGTCGGTGGCGCTGCCGCTGGCGGATTCCGGCTGGGTGGTCGACACACCCGGGATCCGGTCGTTCGGCCTTGCCCACATCGAGTCCGACGACGTGATGTTGGCGTTTTCCGATCTGGCCGAGGCGATCAAGGACTGCCCGCGAGGCTGCGGCCACTTCGGACCACCCGCCGACCCGGAATGCGCCCTGGACACCCTCAGCGGGGCCGCCGCGGGCCGTGTCGCCGCGGCGCGGCGGCTGTTGTCGGCGCTGAGAGAAAACTACTGACCGCGCGCGGCCCCGATCGATCTCCGCCATGACTGGCCCGCCGCGCTTCGCGACGCGGGATTCGACGCCGGCAAGCCGACGGCATGGATAGCCGAAGGCCTACTGCCGTTCCTGCCCTCGGGAGGCCCAGGATCGCCTGCTGGACAACATCACCGCCCTCAGCGCCGACGGGAGCCGGCTGGCGTCGGAAGTGTCGCCGGAGGGATCCGACAGCGACCAGTCGCGCGAGTCGATCGATTCGCTCACCCAGCGCTGGCGGGACAACGGGTTCGACCTCGAGCTGGGCGAACTCGGCTACGCGGAAGAACGCAACGACGTGGCCGACTATCTCGCCGCGCGGGGTTGGCCGTCGGCGAAAACACCCGTCCAGCAGCTCCTCGCCGACGCCGGGCTGCCGACGATCCCGCAGGTAGACGGCGCCGCCGCCATCGGCAACAATTACTACTGCTCGTCCGTCAAGGGCCGACCAAGCGGTTAGGAACGTCTCGCACGGGGGTACCCGGACGACATGGCCAGGACGCGGGCGGGCGTGGGCAGGTATTTCGTCGTCATCACCGGGTTGGTGTTGACCCTCGGTGGGGTGGCGGGACTGGCGCTATTCCTCACCGCTGCCGGCGAGGGGCTCGGCGCCCAGTCCACCGCGCTAGCCACAGCGACAATCGCAGGCCTCGGCGGGGGCATGGCTCTTCTGATCGTCAGCGCGCGCAGGCGGGGCGGCATGCTCGACGCCGACGCAACGCCTGCACAGCGCGCGACCTACCGGGAGCGGTATCGGTCTCGAGGCCGGCCCGGCCGCCACGTGTGAGCACACGCAATGAGGCCCTCCCCATTTCGGGGAGGGCCTCTGCGGGGGGGTATCAGTTGCCGTTCAGGGCATGGATGTGCCAGATGCCCTTGTGGTTGTGCCAGCCTGGCTTGGCCTCGGGCGCCGGCTTGGCCTTGACGCTCGGGGCGTACGAGTGGCCGGGGCCGCTCGGCTCGGTCGATGTCGTGGCGTTGGCCATGCCGGCCACGCCGACAGCGGCTCCGCCGAGGATGCCTGCCGAGACGATCGGAAGGGCGATGTAGCGAGCGATCGAGTTCTTCGTCATTTCGAGATCTCCTGTGTGAGTTGGTTTTTGGAGTTTGTCTGCCGGTGTGTTCCTGCGATGAGTTAAGACTGCCCGAGCGACAACGCGATGTATGTCGGGCGATCGGACTGCCGCCCGGATGAATCTCGTGTCCACCGATCGGGGGACACGAATCACAGCCGCAGGGTGTTTGACCGGTTCGAGTACCGGGCAGGCAGAAGACGAAGGAGGATCAACGGTGAGCAACGTAGAAGCAATCGAACTGAACGACGGCGCGAGAATCCCTCAACTGGGATTCGGCGTATTCCAGATCGACCCCGGTGAAACCGCCGAAGCCGTCAGGACGGCGCTACAGGTCGGTTACCGCCATATCGACACCGCGCAGATGTACGAGAACGAGGCGGGTGTCGGACAGGGCATTCGCGACGCAGGCCTCGACCGTGGCGACGTGTTCGTCACGAGCAAGCTCAACAACGGCTCACACCGGCCCGACGACGCCCGCCGCGCCTTCGACGGCACGCTCGAGGCGCTCGGCTTCGACTATGTCGACCTGTTCCTGATCCACTGGCCGCTGCCGACGCTTTACGACGGCGATTACGTCTCGACCTGGCAGACGCTGGAGGAGTTCAAGCGTGACGGGCGCGCCCGCAGCATCGGGGTGTCGAACTTCCAGACCGCTCACCTCGAGCGACTGGCCAAGGAGACCGACACGGTGCCCGCGGTCAACCAGATCGAGGTGCATCCGTACTTCCCCAACGACCAGGTGCGCGGTTACGGCCGGAAGCACGCCATCGCCACCGAGGCATGGTCCCCGATTGCGCAGGGCAAGGTGCTCGACGATCCGGTCGTGGACGGCGTCGCCAAGGGCACGGGCAAGTCACCGGCTCAGGTGGTGCTGCGCTGGCACATCCAGCGCGGCGACATCGTCTTCCCGAAATCGGTCACACCGCAGCGCATCGGGGAGAACTTCGAGATCTTCGACTTCGAACTGAGTCCTGACGACATGGACGCCATCAGTGAGCTCGACAGGGGTGAGGACGGCCGCAGGGGTCCGAATCCGGACACGTTCGACTACATCCCCGACTGACAGCGTGATCAGTTTGGACTATCTGGTCTTAAAAATGCATATAGTCCCATTGACCGGCCTCCTAGTTGGACGATATAGTTCAGTTTCGAATCCGCATCATTTCGCGCCACGAAAAGGACTGCATCATGAAAACAGGCCGGTTGACCCGTCGTGTCGCCGCCCCACTCGGTATCGCCGCCATCCTCTCGATGGGGGTGTTGAGCGCGTGCGGTGGCAACGAGACCGAGGCGCCATCTGAAACCTCAACCACCACAACGACTACCACGCCCACCACGGCACCTCCAGCAAGTCCGACCGAGAAGGTTCCGCGGCTGGATCCCAATGGACCGAACCCGTTCTCGCCCCAGATAAAGGCGCCTGCAGCACCCACCGCCGTACCCGGCGACAACTAGCACATCGGACCGGACGGGCCAGTCAGCGACTGGCCCGTCCTACATTGTCCGGGGCGAACGACATGATGTGATCGATCGCGGCGTTAAGCGATGTCTGCATCAGGCGTGGATCGTGCGCCGTCTGTGACAGCAGGTAGCCGCCCTCCACGGCCGCAAGAAGTCCGGTCGCCAACGCGGGAGCGTCGATGTCCTGGCTCAGCACGCTCTTGTCGCGCATTCGCTCCAATGCCCGGGCCAGGATCGATCGCCATTCGGCGAAATGCTCGGCCAGCGACGCCCGGGCCCTGTCGTCGGTGTCCGACAGCTCGGCGGCCAACGACCCCAGTTCGCAGCCCCACAGCCCCCGGCGCAACGCGCAGCGCTGCACCATTGCGTCACGCCATTGATGAAGCCCGCGTAGCGAATCCACCTTCTCCAGGCGCAGCCGCTGCCAGGACAGGATCTCGTCGGCGCGCAGCTTGATGACCTCGTACACCAACTCGGACTTGTCGTCGAAATGTTGGTAGAACTGCGACTTGCTCGTTGCGCTGGCGGCCAGAACTTCGTCGATGGTCGTCGTCGCGACGCCCTGCGCATGCATCAACTCCGCGGCGGCGAGCACAATCCGGTTGCGGGTTGCGGCGCCGCGTGAGGTCAGCCTCGACCTTGCGCGATTCTCTGGCGGCACCACCGCCTAACTGTAACCCGCTAGTCCACTCTCAGGCGGCGAGGTCCTCGGACCCGACGGCGTTCTCGGCCGCGCGCTTGTCGCGTCGCCACTGCCGCACGGTGGCAATGGCCGTCTTGAGGCCGCGGCGCCGGCCGGTGGCCGGATCCGTCGCGAAGAAGCCGGGCTCGAGCTCGGCGAACATCCGCTCGCTGCGCGTCTCGGGCGCGTCATCGACGGTGTCGCGCAGGTACTTGTCCGGCAGGGACAGCTTGGCGATGGTCCGCCACGTCTTGCCGTACTGCATCAGGAATGAGCCGGTGGTGTACGTCAGGTCGTACTTGTCGCACACGTCCTTGACCCGATGCGAGATCTCGTAGAGCCGGTTGCTCGGCAGATCCGGGTACAGGTGGTGTTCGATCTGGTGGCACAGGTTGCCGCTCATGAAACGCAGCACGGGCCCGTTCTCGAAGTTGGCACTGCCCAGCATCTGGCGCAGATACCACTGGCCCTTGGTCTCGCCGACCATGTCGGTCTTGGTGAATTTCTCTGCGCCGTCAGGGAAGTGGCCACAGAAGATCACCGCGTTGGACCACACGTTGCGGATGACGTTGGCCACCGCGTTGGCCGTCAGCGTCGACTTGAAGGTCGCCCCGGGTGACAGCGAGGTCAGCGCCGGGTAGGCGAGGTAATCCTTGGCGACCTGGTGGCCGGCCTTCACACCGAACTCACGGACCCGCTTCATCGTGGCGGCGCGGTCGTCGCGGCCCTTAGAGATCTTGCCGAGCTCCAGGTGCTGCAACCCGACGCCCCACTCGAATCCGATGGCCAGCAGCGTGTTGAAGAACAGGTTGGACAGGTTGAACGGCTTCCAGCGCTGGTCGCGGGTGACGCGCAGGACTCCGTAGCCCACGTCGTCGTCCATGCCGAGGATGTTCGTGTACTTGTGATGCATGAAGTTGTGGGTGAAGCGCCAGTGCTTGGCCGCCCCGCTCATGTCCCACTCCCACGTCGAGGAGTGGATCTCGGGATCGTTCATCCAATCCCACTGACCGTGCATGACGTTGTGGCCGATCTCCATGTTCTCGATGATCTTGGAGAGGCCCAACGTGACGGTTCCCGCCCACCAGGCCGAGCGCTTCGAGCTCGCGGCCAGCATGAGGCGACCGGCCACCTCGAGCGCGCGCTGGGCGGCGATGGTGCGGCGGATGTAGCGCGCGTCGCGCTCGCCAAGTGAGTCTTCGATGTCCTGGCGGATGGTGTCCAGTTCGAAAGCCAGGTTTTCAATGTCGGCATCCGTCAAGTGTGCGAATGCCGGGACGTCGGTGATAGCCATCGCTGGTCTCCTTCCTTTGTGCCTACGCTACCGTAACCTACGACTCCGTAGGTTACCAGCCAGTAAAGCCTATGCGTCCAGCACGCAATCGCCAGACGCTGCGGAAATGCATGTCTGGACCCGGCTCCCCGGCTCGTGTTCCACGCCCGTTCGTAGGTCCTGCACGTGCCCGTCGAGCAGTCCCACCACGCAGGACTGGCAGATGCCCATCCGGCAGCCGAACGGCATCTGCACACCCGCGCCTTCGCCGGCCTCCATCAGCGGCGTCGCGGCATCCACGGTCACCGTCTTCCCGCTACGGGCGAATTCCACCGTCCCGCCCTGCCCGTGCACGGCCGCGCGAGAAGCGGCGAAGCGCTCCAGATGCAGCCGCTCCTTGAGGCCTGCCGAGGCCCAGACGTCTTCAGCGGCGTTCAGCATGCCCTCCGGCCCGCACGCCCAGGTCTGCCGGTCCCGCCAGTCGGGGACCTCGTCGCCGATCCGCGACAGGTCCAGGCGGCCCTGCTCGCGGGTCGTACGCAGCCGTAATCGGTAACCCGGCTGGCTCCCCTGTAATTCGGCGAGCTCGGTGGCGAACATGAGGTCGGATTCGGTTGGGGTGGAATGCAAATGCACGATGTCGGTGACCTGCTCGCGACGAACGAGCGTCCGCAGCATCGACATCACCGGTGTGATCCCTGACCCGCCGGTGATGAACAACACCGACGCGGGGGCCGGATCGGGCATCACGAAATTGCCCTGCGGCGCCGCCAGCCGAACGATCGTGCCGGGGGCCACCCCGCCGACCAGGTGCGTCGACAGGAAGCCCTCGGGCATCGCCTTGACCGTGATCGTGATGGTGCGGCTGGATCGCAATGTCGCCGGCCCAGCGGGTCCGGCCCTTACGGGGCTCGACGTCAGCGAGTACGACCGCCACCGCCAGCGGCCATCCACCAAGAGCCCGATCCCGACGTACTGGCCGGGCTGGTAGTCGAAGCTGAAGCCCCACCCCGGCTTGATGACCAACGTCGCGGAGTCGACGGTTTCGCGGCGGACCTCAAGCACCTTGCCCCGCAGCTCACGGGCCGACCACAGCGGATTGGCCAGCTTGAGGTAGTCGTCGGGCAGCAGCGGCGTCGTGATGCGCCCGGCGACGGCGCGCAGGGCGTGCCAGCCGGGATGCTCATTGGCACCGGCGACCTTCGGCCGCATGGTGTCGGCGACATTGGCCGAGACCTTGATGTAGTTCTTGGCCATGAAACCTACGGTACCGTAACCTACGCTCCCGTATCCACCCCTAGAGCAGCTCGAGCAGGAATGGCAGCTCCTGCGAGGCATACCAGGCCAGGTCATGGTCCTGCGCGTCGCCGACGGTCAGTTCGGCGTCCTCGTCCCCAAGATCGGCGGCGTCGACCGCGTCGACGGCGGCCAGCACGGCGGGCTCGGCGGCCGCGTTGTCGACGTAGGCGGCGATCACGTCATCGATGGCGATCGGCCCCGACAACCGCACCACGGCGTCGTCGAGGTCGGGACGGGCGGTGACGTCGTCAACCTCGGCCACCAGCACCACGCGGCGTGCCGGTAGCCCGGAACCAGCCTCTTCGGCTGCCCCGGCGAGCAGGCGCACCGAGGCCAGCGCCGCCTCGCGCAGGGCCACGTCACCCAGTTCGTCGTCGTCGCCCTCGGCGTAGGACTCCCGAAGCGCAGGTGTCAGCGCGAACGCCGTGCCGTTGACGGCGCTCATCGTCCGGTCGGCAACGAGCTGCTGCAGCATTGCCAGGGTCGCCGGAACATAGACACGCACCAGGCGACATTAGCGGTCTGCAGCCGGTTCCTTCTCGTTACTGCGCGGCTTCCAGCAGCTCGTCGAGCGACTCCCGCAACAACGACGGCAAGACGTCGACGTCGCTCATCGCGTCGCGGTCCGCGTTGATCCCGTAGTAGAGCATCCCGTTGTAGGACGTCACCCCGATGGCCAGCACCTGGTCTTTCAGCAGCGGCGGCACCGCGTAGGTCTCGAGCAGCTTCGTGCCCGCCACGTACATCTGCTTCTGCGCGCCGGGCACGTTGGTGATCAACAGGTTGAACTGACGGGCCGAGAAGGTGGTCGCGACCCGAATTCCCATGGCGTGCAACGTCGGTGGCGCAAAGCCCGACAAGGTGACGATGGTCCTGGCGTCGACGAGGCTGGAGGCCGTCGGATGGGACTCCGTCATGTGCGCGATCTGGGAGAGCCGCACCACCGCGTTGCCCTCCCCCACCGGCAGGTCGACCAGGAACGGCGACACCTCGCTGATCGCCTGACCCGGACCGGACGAATCCAGCTCGGCGTCCGGGTACACCGACATCGGCGCCATCGCCCGCACGGTTGCCGTCGGCGCCACCGGCTCGCCGCGCGACAGCAGCCAGTTGCGCAGCGCACCGGCGATCACCGCGAGAACGACGTCGTTGACGTCGCAGTCGTAGCGGGCCCGCACGTTGCGGTAGTCCTCCAGCTTCCCGGTGGCGACGGTGAACCGGCGATTGCGCGACACCCTGGTGTTCAGCGGGCTGGACGGTGCGGTGCCCCGCGCGAACGTCCTGGCGACGTCGGCGGCCCTGCGGCCCACCTCGAGCAGCTGCCCCGAATTGGTTGCCACCTCCGTCACGGCGCTACGCACGGCCGCCAATTGCGCACCCGGGCGGGCGACCCACTCGCCGACGGCCCCCAGGAGAAGCTGCGCATCCCCCGGTTCGCGAGCCGGAATCCAGATGTCCTCGCCGAAGGCGGGCGGCTTCTGTGTGCGGTCGGCGATCACGTGGCCGATCTCCAGCGCGGTCATGCCGTTGACCAGGGCCTGGTGCGACTTGGTGTAGATCGCCAGCCGGTTTCGGGCCAGCCCTTCGACCAGATACATCTCCCACAGCGGGCGCGACTTGTCCAGCTGGCGCGGCCCCAGCCTGGCGACGAGCTCATGCAGCTGCGCGTCGCTGCCCGGCGACGGCAGAGCGGACCTGCGGATGTGATAGGTGATGTCGAAATCACGGTCGTCGACCCACACCGGCCTGGCCAGCCCGAATCTCACCTCGCGCACCTTCTGCCGGTAGCGCGGGATCTGGGGCAGTCGCTGTTCGACCGTGGCGAGCAGGGCGTCATAGCTCAGCCCGTTGCGAGGCTTGCGGAGAATCGACAGAGAGCAGACATACATCGGCGTCGAGGAGTTCTCCAGGCCAAAAAACGCCGCATCCGACGCCGACAACCTGGTCACCATTTGCCGCGGTTCCCCTCCCCTGGAATCAACGTCGACGCTCGCCGAACCACCGCCACGGTAGCCGCCGATTCTGGGGTGGCGCATCACGGGTGCGTGCCGGCGCCGCAGGCCGTGGGATCATTTATGTATCTGCTCCTCTCCAGCAGATGCCGTTGCAGCCGTAACCGATCGCTGGAGAGTTCCGTTGACCGCATCACCGATTCCTTTCGAGCCTGGCGCGTTCACCGCGCCGGTCGTCGACTACGAACCACCGCCGTTCGACGTGACCGCGCGAGACGTCGGCCCGGTCCCGTGTCCAGCGCCATCGCCCGCCGCGCTGCACCGGGCGGCGCGACGGCCGCTGCGGCCCGTCGATCGCACCGAAATTGCACCGCCTCCGCGCGGCGGCTACGTTCGCCGACGCGGCCCTGCGGCGGGTGTTGGAGGTGATCGATCGACGCAGGCCGATCGCTCAGCTCCGGCCGATGCTCACGCCGCCTCTGCTCGACATGGTCTTCGCGCTGACCCGCACCGCCGGGCCCGAGAAGGCGGCGATGTTGCGGCGGGTACGGCTGCGCACCGCCGCCGTCGACGACCGCGGACCCGGCACGCCACCCGAAGCCGCCGAGGTGTTCGCCACGTACACCCGTGGGCCGCGCGTTCGGGCCATCGCGGGCCGCATCGAGGTCAAGGAGGGCCGCTGGCGCCTGGTTGCCTTGCAGATCGGATAATGGACCGGTGCAGGGAAACACCGTCAGCGTCGAACGCGTCATCAAGGCGCCGGCGCGCGAGATCTTTGCGCTACTGGCCGACGCCGGAAGACATGCGAGTTTCGACGGCTCGGGGACCGTGGACCATTCGTCGGCCGCGTCGATCCCACTGGAACTGGGCACCACGTTCTCGATGAGGATGCGCGGACGGCCGGAGACTCTGTTCGTGCCCTACACGATGAGCAACAAGGTGATCGAGTTCGAGCCGGACCGCCGCATCGCATGGCAACCCACGACTCTGGGCGGGCTGGTCGGTGGGCGCATCTGGCGATACGAGCTCACCCCGACCGAGGACGGCACGCTGGTCCGCGAGACGTGGGACGTCTCGCAGGACCGCCAGCGTCCCATGCTGAAGATGGGATCGATGCCGCGCCAGACCGAGGACGGCATGCGCGCGACATTGGCGCGCATCGCCGCCCTGGTGGAGACCTAGCTCTTGGGTCGGACTCCTCAACGCGGCTCGTGCCTCGCCGCTTGATCGTCGTCCGACTAGCCCCTCTTCGCCGACTTCGCCTGACGGCGGGCGGCTTCGCGGCGCTCACGCCTGCTGGGCGCGGCGTGCCTCGGTACGCCGTTACCGTCCTGGCGTTGCACCTCCGCGGATCCGTCCTCGGAAGGGCCGGTATAGGTCAGCGGCGGCGCGTCGTCGTCAATTCCCTTGGTGCGCAACGCCGAAGGCGTCGGCTGCTGGCGCTCCTTGGTTGCGACACTGCTCTCCTGCGCCTGCGCGGCGGCCTGGGCGGCGAACTCCGCCAGCCCGGTGGGCGCGGCGACGGGGGCCACCTGGGCCGCCGGGGTGGCGGGCACCGCTTCGACCGTGACATTGAACAGGAAGCCCACGGCCTCTTCCTTCATCGCGTCGAGCATGCCGGTGAACATGTCGAAGCCCTCGCGCTGGTACTCGACCACCGGGTCGCGCTGCGCGAACGCACGCAGGCCGACGCCCTCCTTGAGGTAGTCCATCTCGTAGAGGTGCTCACGCCACTTGCGGTCGATGACATTGAGCAGCACGTTGCGTTCCAGCTGCCGCATCGCGCCCTCGCCGGCGAGCTCCTCGAGCTGCTTCTCGCGCACCTCGTAGGCCCGTTCCGCGTCTTCGATGAGCGCGTCGAGCAGTTCCTCGCGCGTCAGCTCACCGGGCTCGCCGATCGCGTCGGAGTCGACCAGGTCATGGTGGTCGATGCCGATCGGATAGAGCGTCTTCAGCGCCGACCACAGCGATTCGAGGTCCCAGTCCTCGGAGTAGCCCTCGGCGGTGGCGCCGTCGACGTAAGCGGTGATGACGTCGACGAGCATGTCGTGGGCCTGATCCTTGAGGTTCTCCCCCTCGAGGATGCGCAGGCGCTCGGCGTAGATGACCTTGCGCTGCTGGTTCATCACCTCGTCGTACTTCAGGACGTACTTGCGGATCTCGAAGTTCTGCTGCTCGACCTGCGTCTGCGCGCTCTTGATCGCGCGGGTGACCATCTTCGCCTCGATGGGCACGTCGTCGGGCAGGCTCAGCCGGGTCAGCAGCGCCTCCAGAGTGGCGCCGTTGAAGCGCCTCATCAGCTCGTCGGCGAGCGACAGGTAGAACCGGGACTCGCCCGGGTCACCCTGGCGGCCGGACCGGCCGCGCAGCTGGTTGTCGATGCGGCGCGACTCGTGGCGTTCGGTGCCGAGGACGTAGAGGCCACCCGCGGCGATGACCTCTTCGGCTTCGGCGGCGGCTTCCCCTTTGACCTGGGGCAGCATCCTGTGCCACTCCGCCTCGTAATCATCGGCGGTCTCGACGGGATCGAGTCCCTGCTCGCGCAGCCGCTTGTCGGCCAGGAAGTCGACGTTGCCGCCGAGCACGATGTCGGTGCCGCGGCCCGCCATGTTGGTGGCGACGGTGATCGCGCCGCGACGGCCGGCCTCGGCGATGATGCCCGCCTCCTGCTCGTGGTACTTGGCGTTGAGCACGTTGTGCGGGATGCGGCGCTTGGTGAACTGCCGCGACAGGTATTCCGACCGCTCCACGCTGGTGGTGCCGATCAGGACCGGCTGGCCCTTCTCGTACCGTTCGGTGACGTCGTCGACGACCGCGATGTACTTGGCCTCTTCGGTCTTGTAGATCAGGTCGGACTGGTCGGTGCGGATCATCGGTTTGTTGGTGGGAATGCTCACCACGCCGAGCTTGTAGATCTCGTGCAGCTCGGCGGCCTCGGTCTGCGCGGTGCCGGTCATCCCGGCGAGCTTGTCGTAGAGCCGGAAGTAGTTCTGCAGCGTGATGGTGGCCAGTGTCTGGTTCTCGGCCTTGATCTCGACCTTTTCCTTGGCCTCGATGGCCTGGTGCATGCCCTCGTTGTAGCGGCGCCCGAGGAGCACGCGGCCGGTGAACTCGTCGACGATCAGGACCTCGCCGTTGCGGACGATGTAGTCCTTGTCGCGCATGAACAGCTCCTTGGCCTTCAGCGCGTTGTTGAGGAAGCTGACCAGCGGCGAGTTGGTGGCCTCGTAGAGGTTGTCGATGCCGAGCTGATCCTCGACGAATTCGACGCCGATCTCGTGTACGCCGACGGTGCGCTTGCGCAGGTCGACCTCGTAGTGCTTGTCCTTTTCCATCAGCGGCGCCAGCCGGGCGAACTCGGTGTACCAGTTCGACGAGCCGTCGGCGGGGCCGGAGATGATCAGCGGCGTGCGCGCCTCGTCGATCAGGATGGAGTCGACCTCGTCGACGACGGCGAAGGCGTGTCCGCGCTGCACCATGTCGTCGACCGAGTGGGCCATGTTGTCGCGTAGGTAGTCGAAGCCGAACTCGTTGTTGGTGCCGTAGGTGATGTCGGCCGCGTAGGAGACGCGCCGCTGGTCGGGCGTCATCTGGGCCAGGATGACGCCGACGTCGAGGCCCAGGAAGCGGTGCACGCGTCCCATCCACTCGCTGTCACGTTTGGCCAGGTAGTCGTTGACGGTGACGACGTGCACGCCCTTACCCGCGAGCGCGTTGAGATAGGCGGGCAGCACGCACGTCAGGGTCTTGCCCTCGCCGGTCTTCATCTCCGCGACGTTGCCGAAGTGCAGCGCGGCACCGCCCATCACCTGCACGTCGAATGGGCGCTGGTCGAGGACGCGCCAGGCCGCCTCCCGGGCCACCCCGAAGGCCTCCGGCAGCAGGTCGTCGAGGTCCTCGCCGTCGGCGATCCGCTTCTTGAACTCATCGGTCTTGGCGCGCAGCTCGGCGTCGCTGAGCTTTTCGATGTCGTCGGACAAGGTGTTGACATGGTCGGCCACCCGCTTGAGGCGCTTGACCATGCGGCCTTCACCGAGCCGGAGCAACTTATCGAGCACGCTGATTTCCCCTGTGGGTCTGATGGATCTCGTGACGTATTAGACGAGGTCCATCGTAGGTGACTCGTCGAACTGGCTGGTCGATTGCCTCAGGCCAGGCGAATCAATCCGTAGTCGTAGGCGTGCCTGCGGTACACCACGCACGGCCTATCGCTCTGCTTGTCGTGGAACAGGAAGAAGTCGTGCCCGACCAGCTCCATCTCGTATAGGGCGTCGTCGACGGTCATCGGCTTGGCCGGGTGTTCCTTGGTGCGCACGATCTGGCCGGGCTGGTGCAACTCGACGCCGTCCTGATGGTCGGTTTTCTCGTCGGTGGTCAGCATGAATGCCTCCGGGGCCGAGACCTTCGTGGCCTGGGCGAGCGACACCGGGGTCTTGTCGCCGTAATGCACCTTGCGGCGGTCCTTGCTGCGCCGCAGCCGGTTCTCCAGTTTGCAGACCGCCGCTTCGAGGGCGGCGTAGAAGCTGTCGGCGCAGGCTTCGCCACGCACGACCGGACCGCGGCCCCGGGCGGTGATCTCTACGTGCTGACAGTTCTTGCGTTGGCGCCGGTTGCGCTCATGGTCGAGTTCGACATCGAAGAGGTAGATCGTGCGGTCGAATCGTTCGAGGCGAGAGAGTTTCTCTGAGACGTAGATGCGGAAATGGTCGGGGATTTCGACGTTGCGACCCTTGACGACGACCTCGGCATGGGGCGCGGGCGCGGGCTCTTCGTCTTCAACGATCATCGAGCGTTCTGTTTCCACGGAACGGATTGACATGCTTGGCGACTCGTTTCTATTTCGCGTCGCACGCGCATTGCGTGCCGGCCTGTCAGAAGATGCGCCGGCGGGGCTGCGTTCTTTTCGCCGCTCGCCGGTGCAAGGTGTCGATCACTCACCTCCTACCGCTGCTGGGCGATGGTTGGCGCTTCTCGTCTGAGCGCCGCCGTGAGGCGTTCACGGATGGTTGGCCCCGACGGTAGTCCGTGTTCACCCGGTAGTGCCAGTAATTTGGCCCACCTGTTTTCAGTTCTTCACATCGGTTTGATCTCGGGGAAATTGGCCATCGCGTCAGGGGCCGGTCCTCAGGCGTGCGCGACGGCGAGAACGCCCACCACACAGGCTCCGGATGTTTGCAGGATGCGTACCGATTCGGCTGCGGTGGCGCCGGTGGTGACGATGTCGTCGACCACGAGCACGCCCCCGGCGAACCCGTCCCGGGGCATGCGCAGTCGGACCCGGCCCGCGACATTCCGCTGGCGTGCCGCGCTGGACAGCCCCACCGAGTCGCGGACGAGGGCTTTCATCCGAAGCGCCGGGACGACACTCGCGGTCGGATCCCCTGCTGTCGCCGCGAGCGCCATCCGGGCGACCGGGTCACCGCCTCGCCTGCGGGCGGCGAGGCGGCGGGTGGGCGCCGGAACAACGGTTAGCGGCGTGTCGAGCACGCCCCAGGCCAGTAGCTGGGCCACCCCCGCCTTCAGCACCGCACCGAGCACCGGGATCAGGTCGGTGCGGCCGTGTTCCTTGATCGCCACGATCGCGCCGCGGCGAGCGCCCGCGTACCGGCCGAGGGAGAAGACCGGCACGCCAGGGTGTACCCGAGGCGCGATGAGGTGGGGTTCGTCCGGTCGGACCCGGAGGTCGCGCGCACACGACTCGCACCAGCGCGTCGACGGCGCGCGGCAGCCGCCGCATTCCAGCGGGAGCACCAGGTCGAGCATGACGCCAGTGTCGTGGCGGGCGGTGACATCGGCGAACTCGTGTGACGTATCTTGGCTGGCGCGCCGGCTTGCAGGCGGTGATTCTGGATGTTATGGCAGAAGAGGCGCCACGGGCCTCGGCCGTCCGGTGAACGGCCAGCCGAGAGGTTGCGCCGAGCCCGACACACCGCTGCTCTATGTGCTGCGCAACCACCTCGGCCTCAAGGGCACCGGTTCGGCTGCGGCCTTGGCGTGTGCGGCGCCTGCCTCGTTCTCGTCGACGGAGCGCCTACCTACTTCGATGTGACACGCGCGGGTCTGGTCGGTCGACGGCAAGGACGTGACGACGATCGAGGGCCTCGGCGACGACGGCGAGCCACATCCAGTGGCCCGTTCGATCGTGACGCATCAGGCCGCACAGTGTGGCTACTGCATGTCCGGGATCGTTGTGCGCGCCGCCCGGCTGCTTGCCGACGATTCAGATCCGTCCGAGGCCGAGGTGCGTGCTGCCCTCGACGACAACCTGTGCCGCTGTGGCTCGCACAACCGCGTGGTCCGCGCCGTGCTCGCGGCGGCGGCTGAGATGCGCAGGGGCGCAACGTGACCGGTGACATGGCGCTGCCGCCGACGCTGGCGGCCAACCCACGTCTTGGTGACTGGCTGCGGATCGGCCCCGACGGCTCGGTGGAGGTGCGGTCCGGCAAGGTCGAACTGGGCCAGGGAATCCTGACCGCGCTGGCGCAGATGGTCGCCGAGGAGCTCGACGTCGACGTGGGCCGGATTCGAATGACCGAGACTGCAACTGATCTCAGTCCAGACGAGGGTATGACCGCGGGCAGCCTATCCATCCAGCAGTCCGGGGCCGCGCTGCGCGAGGTCTGCGCCGAGGCGCGCGACCTCTACCTCGCGCTCGCCGCGGAGAAGCTCGCCGTCCCCAAGGAGGACCTGGTCGTCGAGGACGGCCGGATCCTCGGTAGCGACGGCGCGACAACCAGCTACTGGGAGCTCGCCGACGAGACGGTGCTGGACCGACCTGCCAGCGGTGGGGCCAAACCCAAGCCGGATTCCGAGTACCGCGTGGTCGGCACCGATGTGCCGCGAATCGACCTGCCGGACAAGCTCGCCGGGCGCCCGCGTTACGTGCACGACCTGCAGTTCGACGACATGCTGTTCGGCCGTGTGGTGCGACCGCCGTCTCGAGGTGCGACGCTCACCACACTCGACACCGGTCCGACCCTGGCACTCCCCGGTGTCGTCACCGTGGTGCGCGACGGCGACTTCCTCGGCGTGATCGCCGAGCGCGAGGAGGTCGCAGTTCGGGCGGCCGAGCGGCTGCGGACCGACGCCGGCTGGGACAAGAAGCCGTCGCTGCCCGATGAGGACGACCTTACGAGGTTCCTGACCGAGGCGGCCGCTGAGACCACGGTCCTTCGGGATGGGTCGACGTCGCCTGTGACGGTGACCCGGTCGTCGTCGGCGACGTATCACCGGCCTTTCATCGCCCACGGGTCCATCGCACCGTCGTGCGCGATCGCGGTGGCGCGGGACACCGGCCTGCAGATCTGGTCCCACAGCCAGAGCGTGCACAACCTGCGCCGCGAGATCGCGCGCGAATTAGGAATGGGCGCGCAGCATTTGGTCGTCCGTCACGTCGAGGGTGCCGGGTGTTACGGACACAACGGTGCCGACGATGTCGCGATGGACGCGGCTCTCCTCGCGATGGCCGTGCCGGGCAGGCCGGTCCAGGTGGTCTGGTCGCGGGCCGACGAGCTCGCCTGGGCACCCCTGGGAACCGCAGGCGTTGTGAGGATCTCGGCCGAGACCGCAAGCGACGGCACCGTGGTGTCGTGGCGGCACGAGATCTGGAGCGGCAGCTTCATCAGCCGTCCCGGCATGACACCGCCGCCGGCATTCCTCGGCACGAGTCACCGCGATCGCACCGCGATCCACTCCAGCGCCGAGCCGCCGCTGGAACGCGGGGGCGGCACGAGACGCAATGCCGTTCCCGGATACGGCTTTCCGTCCTATGAGGTGGTCAACAACTTGATACCCGAGATGCCGTTGCGAACGTCGGCGCTGCGGTCGCTCGGGGCGCACCTCAACGTCTTCGCCGCCGAGTCGTTCATGGACGAGCTCGCTGCCGCCGCCGGTCGCGATCCAGTCGAGTTCCGGCTTGCTCACTTGGCCGACCCGCGCGCCCGCCTTGTGCTGGAAGCCGTTGCACACCGGTCGAATTGGGAACGGTGGACGCCTGCGGACTCCGTCGGACACGGCGTCGGTTATGCGCGCTACAAGAACTCCAGCGCCTACTGCGCCGTCGTCGCCGAGGTCGAGGCAATCGAGAATGTGCGGGTACGCAGGCTGACGATCGCCGTCGACGCGGGGCTCGTCGTCAGCCCCGACGGCGCGGCCAACCAGATCGAGGGTGGCGCGATACAGGCGACCAGCTGGACGCTGAAGGAGCGCGTCCGCTTCGACCGGTACAACGTCACCAGCGACAACTGGGAGGCCTACCCCATCCTCCGATTCTCCGAGGTGCCCGCCGTCGACGTCGAACTCATGCCCGGCCAGGGCAACCCACCGCTGGGCGTCGGCGAGTGCGCGCAGGGACCGACGACGGCAGCGATCGCCAACGCGCTGTGCGACGCACTCGGCGTGCGTGTGCGATCACTTCCGCTGACGCAGGAACAAATCGTCGCCGCGATGCCGGACTGAAGTCGGCGGTCAGCCCGAACTGATCGAATCACCGTTCACCGAGATGGCCCGAGCCTCCAAGGGTTGCGTCGCCGGACCGTGTGCGACCGTTCCGTCCAGGTTGAACTTGCTGCCGTGGCATGGGCAGTCGATCGTGCCGTCGGCGATCTTGTTCACCGCGCAACCCTTGTGCGTGCATCGCGACGAGAAGCCTTTGAAGTCACCCGCGACCGGTTGGGTAATGACGACATCTCCGACGATCACGCCCGAGCCCACCGGTACGTCGGAGGTCTTGGCGATCAGGTTCCCGGCGGGCGCAGGGGGCGTCGACGAAGCGGGGGCCGGTGCCGAGGAGTTTGGATCACCCGTCGCTGTCGACTTCTCCTGCTGCTTCGTGCAGGCGGCCAGTGCGCCTGTCGCCAGCACGAGGCCCGCGCCTCGAATCATCTGTTGTCGGGGCATCCGTAGGTCATCAGGTGACATGGCGAACCTTTCGGCGGGCTAAGCCTGTTCATATAGCAAACGCCACTGGTGACGGTCTGTCTGCACAACGAGAAAATCAGGGCTTCGGTTCAGCCGGGCAGGACCGGCAGCGCGCCGGGCGACATGAGCGGACGAACCTCGACCCACCTCGGGTCGTTCTCGGCCGCCGAACCGGACAGTTGCAGGATGCCGCGGGCATCGGCGACGTACACCGTCGACGGGTTCGCGGCGACGCTTCCGACCGGCATGAGCAGGTTGCGGGTGGGGCCGTCGGAGTTCACCCCGTCGAGGTTGACGTAGGACACCGGGTGTTGCGGATCCGTTCGGCTGACCACGATGTCGTCCCCCGTGCGCCACGACAAGGAGACCACGGTGTTCTTGAGGCCGAAACCCAGCCTGCGCGGATACGTCAGCGCGTAGCCACCGCCTGGTGTCTGCTCGACGCTGGCCAAGATCACCTGCCCCTCAATCACCATGGCCGCGCGCGTTCCGTCGCGAGACAGCTGCATCTCAGCGATCGGCCCTGGGAATTTCGTGGTGACCGCGGTGCAATCGACGGGTATGCGGCCCGGCTGCCCGGATGCGTCCTGAATGGCTCGCACCACGTTGATGCCGTCGACGACCACCCACACCGCGTCGTCGAGGGACCATGTGGGCCGCGAAAGGCTGCGACCGTCCATCGCCTGCGACGGATTACCGCCGATCGGACCGACCCACAGCGACGACGCCATGTCCGGTGCACCGGGACGCAGCACGACGACCGATGCGGCCTCCTGCCCGGTGCGCGAGACGGCCGCCGCCGTCTGATTGGGCGTCTGGCCGAACGGCCCTGGGACACGCGGTGCCCGTTGCCCGTCCAGCGACACGAGCGACCCATCGACCAAGGCGTGCAGTCCGGCGGCGGCACCGTCGGCCGCGCCCGGGTCGGTGGCCGCGACGTCGGACGTCTGCCATCCGTCGGCGAAGCGGTCCTCCAGGGCGGCGCCGTCGGCGTTGATGACATACGGACCGTTGATGCCTGCTCGTGAGAGCGTCCAAATGACTTGTGCGGCAAGCAGTTGGCGGCTGTGCGGGTCGGTGGTCGACAGGTTCTCCAGGTCGATGCGCGCGCCACCGTAGCCACGACCGACACCCATCTTGCCGCCGTCGGCGCGGGTCACCGGACCGCGCAGTCGCAGTGGCGGCCCCAACAGGTTGCGCACCGTGTTCACCATCTCCGGCCGCGGACCCGCGATCAGTTTGGTGACCAATTCGGTGGCCAGCTGGTCGGGATCGGACACCGCGACGTAGCGGGGATCGGGAACCACGGTCTTGCCGGTCGGATCGGCGAAGTACAACGTGTTGCGCTTGTAGGTCTCCTGAAACTGTTGCCAGTCAAGGAAAACGCCGTTCGGCAGCCGATCAATGCGCCAGCCGCCCGGCGTCTTCACCAACTCGATCGCGCCGGGGTCGGGCAGTGCGCCCTCGCCCGTCTCGAACACGCCGATGTCGGACAGCGACCCGAGGATGTCGGCGCGCATGTTCACCGAAACCCGCTCGGGCCCACGCGTTTCGACGAACACCACACGGTCGATCAGCAGCGCGCTACCCGCGTCGTCCCATCCGCTCGACGCCGACTCGGTCAGGAACTGGCGTGCCGCCAGGTGCCGGTTGGACGGGTCGGCGGTGGCCTTGAGGAACTCCCGCAGCAGCACATCGGGATCCATGCCGGGCGTCGGTTTGGGCAGGCTCGGCGGGGCGGGCCGATCAACGGTCCCGATGGCCTGCGGGGCCGACGAGCTGGGCACGCCGGCGCAAGCGGCGAGCATCACCATCGCGCATGCCGACACGATGGCGAGAACCCGCTTCACACGCTTTCTCCAGCCGGTTCCCGCTCCCTGGCCGACCGTCGAGACTTGCGTTGGCGCCCAACGGGTTTCAGCGGGAGGGGGCTAGTCGTTACTTTGTGCCCGCGAATCAGCGGCAGGGTGAGGCGGAAGCAGGCGCCCTTGCCGGGTTCGCCCCACGCCTCGAGTCGGCCCTGGTGCAGCCGGGCGTCCTCGATGCTGATCGCCAGGCCGAGACCGGTGCCGCCGGAGCGGCGGACCCGCGACGGGTCGGAGCGCCAGAACCTGCTGAACACGAGCTTCTCCTCGCCGGGCCGCAACCCGACGCCGTAGTCCCGCACGGTGACGGCCACGGTGTCTTCGTCGACGCCCATTCTGATCCGCACCGGTTTGCGCTCGGCATGGTCGATGGCGTTGGCGATGAGGTTGCGCAGGATGCGTTCCACCCGGCGGGGATCGACCTCGGCGATGACGTCCTCCTGCGGCATCTCCACGATGAGGTCGACCTGAGCCTCGCCGGCGAGATGGCCGACGTTGTCCAGTGCGCTCTGCACGGTGTCACGCAGGTCGACGGCCTCCACGGACAGCTCCGCGACGCCCGCGTCGTGCCGGGAGATCTCTAGTAGGTCGTTGAGCAACAGTTCGAAGCGGTCGAGTTCACTGACCAGCAGCTCGGTCGACCGCCGCAGCGCCGGGTCGAGGTCCTCGCTGTGATCGTGGATCAGGTCGGCGGCCATCCGCACCGTCGTCAGCGGGGTGCGCAGCTCGTGGCTGACGTCGGAGGTGAACCGGCGCTGGAGGTTGCCGAACTCTTCGAGCTGGGTGATCTGCCGCGACAGGCTCTCGGCCATGTCGTTGAACGACACCGCCAGCCGCGCCATGTCGTCCTCGCCGCGCACCGGCATGCGCTCGGTGAGATGGCCTTCGGAGAAGCGTTCGGCGATCCGCGACGCCGACCGCACCGGCAACACGATCTGGCGCGCGACGATCAACGCGATGGCGGCCAGCATGAGCAGCAGCACCACGCCGCCGGTGACCATCGTGCCGCGCACCAGCGAGATGGTGCTTTCCTCACTGCTCAGCGGAAAGATCAGGTACAGCTCGAGGTTGGTGACCGGCGACGACGTCGGCGTGCCGATGAGCAGTGCAGGTCCGGAGAAGCCCTCGGTGTGCACCGTCGCGTACTGATAGCTGACCTGGCCGGCCTTGACGAAGTCCCGCAGCGCGTTGGGGACCTGCTGCACCGGTCCGGCCGCGGTCGCGGCGCGCGGTCCGTCACCGGGCACGACGAGCACCGCGTCGAAGGCACCGGCAAGGCCCGCGCCGGCGTCGGCCTTGCGGTCGATGAGTGTGTTGCGGGCCAGCTGCAGACTGCTGTCCAGCGACCGGGTCTCCTCGCCGCCGACGATCCCGCTGACCGTGTTGCGGGCCCGTTCGATCTCCTCGGTCGCCGCACGCACCTTCACTTCGAGAATGCGGTCGGTGATCTGGCTGGTCAGCACGAAGCCGAGCACCAGGATCACGGCCAGCGACAGGCCCAGCGTCAGAGTCACCACGCGGAGTTGCAGTGAGCGGCGCCAGGCCAGACCCATGGCTCGACTCAGCGCACCCAATCCGCGTATCAGTGGAGCAGAACGCCGATGAATGCGCCGCCTCGAGCCCCAAATCACGGGGGTCCGGCCTTGTATCCCACTCCTCGAACGGTGAGCACCACTTGCGGGTTCTCAGGATCCTTTTCCACCTTGGCCCGCAAACGTTGGACATGCACGTTCACCAAACGGGTGTCGGCGGGATGCCGGTATCCCCACACCTGTTCGAGTAGCACATCACGAGTAAACACCTGCCGCGGTTTGCGTGCCAGGGCGACCAACAGGTCGAACTCCAACGGTGTCAGCGAAATCTGCTCGCCCTGCCGGGTCACCTTGTGGGCGGGCACATCGATGTCGACGTCGGCGATGGAGAGCATCTCTGCGGGCTCGTCCTCGTTGCGGCGCAAACGGGCGCGCACACGGGCCACGAGCTCCTTGGGCTTGAACGGCTTCATCACGTAGTCGTCGGCGCCCGACTCCAGGCCGAGCACCACGTCGACGGTGTCGGTCTTGGCGGTCAGCATCACGATCGGCACGCCGGAGTCGGCGCGCAGCACTCGGCACACGTCGATCCCGTTCATGCCGGGCAACATCAGGTCCAGCAGGACCAGGTCCGGCCGCAGTTCGCGCACGGCGGTGAGCGCCTGGGTGCCGTCGCCGATCACTGCGGTGTCGAAACCCTCCCCGCGAAGCACGATCGTCAGCATCTCGGCGAGCGAAGGGTCGTCATCGACGACCAGAATCCTTTGCCTCATGGTGTCCATGGTGTCACCAGATCGAGATAAAGTGTGGCTCCCACGCTGGGCGTTTCGTACCTAACCGCAGGCCAGCTACCAATGCCGTTACCTGCTAGCGGCGCGACAGGAGGTTGGCCAGGGCGGCTCCGTCGACGTCCGGGCCCGCCACCAGCCACCGCCCGCACCAGTCGGTGGCGGCCAGCCCGGAGTAAACCTCGCCGGTGCGCCGCTGCAGATCGTCGTCGCGTTCGTAGGCGTCCTTCGCCCGGTCGGCTTCGGTGTTGGCGCGATGCTCGGCCCGCTCGGCGGCCAGTTCGGCGGGCACATCGAGCAGCACCTGGCAGTCGGGTGCGGGCAGATGCAGCCGCCCGTACTCGAGTTCGCGCACCCAGGACACCACGTCGCCGTCGGCGCGCTGATGCAGGCGGGCCGCGCTGTAGGCGGCGTTGGATGCCACGTAGCGGTCGAGGATCAGCACGTCGTACTCGGCGTGCAGGTGGCCGATCTCCTCGCGGGCACCCGCCCGGTCCAGCGCGAACAGCACCGCCATCGCGTAGACCGATGTCGACAGGTCGCCGTGCCCGCCGCGCAGCGCTTCGGCGGCCAGGTCTGCCGACACCGAGTGGCCGTAGCGGGGAAAGGACAGGCTCGCGACGGTCTGGCCGTCGGCCTCGAACGCCGCCCGCAGTCCTCGCGTGAGCGTGCGCTTGCCCGCGCCGTCGACACCCTCGATCGCGATCAGCACGCGGCGAGCCTAACTCCGAACGCCCTTGGGGTTTCCTGTGGAACAGCTGACGATGCGCGCGGTCGGTCACAGCGTGCTCAAAACTAAGAGGCATGAAGCTGTTCGTGAGCACTGCGATGATCGGCGCGGCGCTTTTCGCGGCCCCGCTCGCGCACGCCAACGAAGACCCGGCCGCCAATCCCCCGAACTGCAGCGCCGCCGATCTGGAGGGGGTCAGGGCGGGCGTTCAGGCGTCGACGTCGGCGTACCTGTTCAGCCACCCCGACGTGAACGACTTCTTCAACAGTCTCGAAGGGATGCCGAAAGGCCAGACGCACGCCAAGGTCGAGGCGTACATGACCGAGCACCCGCAGACGCAGGCGGATCTGGCCGGCATCCGTCAGCCGCTCGTCGATCTCAAGAACCGGTGCGGCCAGCCGCCAACGCCCTAGCTCGACTCTTTATGCCCGCCTTCGCGCGACACCGAAGCGACAAACGCTCAGCGCTACGGGCGCTCGCTCAGAACTCACCGCAATTGGGTGTCGTGGGTAAACCGTTGAAGCGGTCGGCGATCCACTGCATGGCCCGCTCGCCGTCGACCAGCATCGGCAGCGCGTGGTTGATCACCAACTTGTTCAGGAACGGTGGCTCCTCGTTGGTCCAGAACTGCACATCGGCACCCTGAGCGCACCAGTCACGGCCAAGCTGGTTGGCGCCGGTCCACGGCACCAACGGGTCATACCGGTTGCTCAGGATCATCACCGGCGCATTCGGTTTGAAACGGCCGAGCTTCTGCTCGTCGAAAAGATGGCTGAACGGTTCTTCGTTGACGAGTTGGTTGATGTCTTCGGTGAAGTACGGCTGCAGGTGGCGGAACATGAACTTCGCGATCGTCTCCGCGACGCACTGGTCGGCCACCTTGAACAACATGTCCTCACCGCGAGGGGTCAGCTTCGAGCGGATCGCGTCGGCGTACTCGGGATAGGCGGTCATCACCGAATTGAGCGCATAGCCGACGGCGCCGACGAGGACGCTGCCATCGGCGTAGGGAAAGAGCTCCTTGAGATCGGCAGTCGGCGCGCCGGCGTAGGTGCCGACGACCTTGAGGTCAGGTGCGTACTGCGACGCGAGTTCGGCCGCCGACGCCGCCGCGCCCCCGCCCTGCGAGTAGCCCCAAAATGCAATGGGCCCTTCGGGATCCAGCGATGTGTTGGGCAGCTTCTTCGCGGCTCGGGCCGCATCGAGCATGGCGTCGCCCTGTGGCACCCGACCGACGTACGTGTGCAGGCCCGGAGTGCCGAGCCCCTGGTAGTCCGTCATCACGATCGCGAAGCCACGCGCGACCATCGTGGAGACGAACAACTCCTCGTAGTTGAACGCGAGGTCCAGATACGGCCGCCAGTGGATGCCCTGGTTGAACTGACGCGACGGCGCGCACTGGTCGCCCTGGCCCTGCGTGCCCGGGCCGTACACCAGCAGCGGCCGCGGACCGCGGCCCGGCCAGGCGTTGTACGGTTCGAAGTACGTACCGGTGACCGCCATCGGATTGCCGTGAACGTCGGTGCTGCGGTACATGATTCGGGTCGCGTCGGCCATGATCATGCCGAGTTGACCGGACGGCTCGAGCACGAGGCGCGACGGCTCGGTGCGGATCAGGTCGCCCGGGGCTCCGGGCGGCAGCGGATCCGGCGGGGTGTAGAACGCCTGGTACTCGTCTTCGTTGAAATACGGGTCGTGGGCGTCGTTGGTCGGATCGTCGTCGGCGAGCGTCGGTGGCGCGATGCCGAGGGACCCGATCAACAGCAGCGCAAGCAGAACCCCCAGAAGCCCCCGACCCACAGGGTGACAGTAACGGATCAGTACCGGTAGTGCTCCGGCTTGTACGGGCCCTCGACGTCGACGTTGATGTACTCGGCCTGCTCCTTGGTGAGCTTGGTCAGCGAGCCGCCGAGCGCCTCGACGTGGATACGCGCCACCTTCTCGTCGAGGTGCTTGGCCAGCCGGTAGACCTCGTTGTCGTACTCGTCGTTCTTGGTCCACAGCTCGATCTGGGCGATCACCTGGTTGGAGAAGCTGTTGCTCATCACGAACGACGGGTGGCCGGTGGCGTTGCCGAGGTTCAGCAGCCTGCCCTCACTGAGCACGATGATCGACTTGCCGTCATCGAAGATCCACTGATCGACCTGCGGCTTGATGTTGATCCGCTTCGCACCCGACCGCTCAAGCGCGGCGATCTGGATCTCGTCGTCGAAGTGTCCGATGTTGCCGAGGATCGCCTGGTCCTTCATCGCCCTCATGTGCGCGAGCGTGATGATGTCCTTGTTGCCGGTCGCGGTGATGACGATGTCGGCCTCGCCGATCGCCTCCTCGACCGTGCGGACGTCGAAGCCGTCCATCAGCGCCTGCAGCGCGTTGATCGGATCGATCTCGGTGACCGACACCCGGGCGCCCTGGCCGGCCAGCGACTCGGCGCAGCCCTTGCCGACGTCGCCGTAGCCGCAGATCAGCACCTTCTTGCCGCCGATCAGAACGTCGGTGCCGCGGTTGATGCCGTCGATCAGCGAGTGCCGGGTGCCGTACTTGTTGTCGAACTTGGACTTGGTCACCGAGTCGTTGACGTTGATCGCCGGGAACGCCAGGGTGCCCGCGGCGGCGAACTGGTACAGCCGCAGCACACCGGTGGTGGTCTCCTCGGTGACACCCTGGACCGACTCGGCGATCTTGGTCCACTTGGTCTTGTCCGTCTCGAAGCGCTCACGGAGCAGTGACAGGAAGACCTTCCACTCGGCGGAGTCGTCCTCCTCCTCGGGCGGCACGACGCCGGCCTTCTCGAACTCCGCTCCGCGCAACACCAGCATGGTGGCGTCGCCACCGTCGTCGAGGATCATGTTGGCCGGCTCATTCGGCCAGGTCAGCATCTGCTCGGCCGCCCACCAGTACTCCTCGAGCGTCTCGCCCTTCCACGCGAACACCGGCACACCCTTGGGTTCCTCGGGGGTGCCGTGCGGGCCGACGACGACGGCGGCGGCCGCGTGGTCCTGGGTGGAGAAGATGTTGCACGACGCCCACCGGACCTCGGCGCCCAGAGACACCAGAGTCTCGATCAGCACCGCGGTCTGAATGGTCATGTGCAGCGAGCCGGAGACGCGGGCGCCCTTGAGCGGCTGCACCTCTGCGTATTCGCGTCGCAGCGACATCAGCCCCGGCATCTCGTGCTCGGCCAGCCCGATCTCCTTGCGGCCGAACTCGGCCAGTGACAGATCGGCCACCTTGTAGTCGATGCCGTTTCGAACGTCTGCGGTCAGCCGCTGCTCAGTCGTCGTCATGGGTGTCCTTCATCTCGCGCGCAATTAATTAGCTTGGTTAATATTAGCCCGCGCGGCCTCAGTCTCCCAAGCCGCGGCTAATCCGATTCGATGACACCGTACCGTTCGGCGAACGGCGTCATGAGACGTGCCAGGTCCCGGGCTACATCGTGGTCGGCTTCCGGCGGCATCGACACGTAGCTCATGCACAGCCGGACGATGGCTCGGGCCAGCACGCCGGCGTCCTCCTCGCTGGCGCGCACCCAGCTCTCCATGAAGGTCGACGTCAGCCGCGCCGAGCAATGGGTGATGATCGGGCCGCTGTCGGTGGTGATGAGCTGCAGCAGGTCGGGCTTGGCGCCGCCGGTCAGCAGCGAGATGACCAGCGGGTCGGCGGCGGACTCGGTGAAGAAGTCCCGAAAACCCTCGAGGAACGCCGCGTAGATGTCGCCGACGTTGCCGGTGATCGCGCTGTCGACCGAGTCGACGAGACGGTCGGCCAGCCGCATCGCGTAGCCCTGGGCGAGGCCCTGCCGCGAGCCGAATTCGTTGTAGATCGTCTGACGGCTGATGCCCGCGGCGGCCGCCACGTCCGACAGCGTGATCGACGACCAGTCCCGGCCGAGCAGCATTTCTCGCATCCCGTCCAGAATCGAATCGCGCAGCAGCACCCGCGACGCCTCGGCGTAGGAGATGCGCTGCGCGCTTCGTCGTCACGGGCCTCGCTGTCGCTCCGACACTGCGGTCGACGACTGAGCGGTCACGAACGCGCGACCTCCACCATCTCGAAATCGGACTTGGCCGCGCCGCAGTCCGGGCAGCTCCAGTCGTCGGGGATGTCGTCCCACCGGGTGCCGGGGGCGATGCCGTCCTCCGGCCAGCCCTTGGCCTCGTCGTACTCGAACCCGCACTGCACGCAGACGAACAGCTTGAATGGGTGGTCTGTCCCCTGCCCTTTGGGCGGGAGGTGCCCACTTCGCGCAAGCGCTCATCGTTAGTCATAGCTTGCTCCTATCTCTTCGAAGTCGACCTTCTCGCGCACCCCGCAGTCGGGGCAGCACCAGTCGTCGGGTACATCGCTCCAACGCCGTGCCCGCCGGAAAGCCTTCGCGCGGTGCACCTTTCGCCTCGTCGTAGACGTAGTCGCAGACCGGGCAGCGGTAGGCGCTCATGCTGTCACTCCATACCGGGCGAGCATCTTTTCCCGCAGCCGCGGCTGCATGTTCACCCGGGTGATGTCGCCGTCGTAGTGCTCGAGCACCCGGTGGTCCATCACCTTGCGCCACAGCGGCGGGAAGTAGGTCAACGCGATCATCGACGCGTAGCCGCTGGGCAGGTTCGGCGCACCGTCCATGCTGCGCAGCGTCTGGTAGCGCCGGGTCGGATTGGCGTGGTGATCGCTGTGCCGCTGCAGGTGGTACAGGAACAGGTTGGTCACCAGATGGTCAGAGTTCCAGCTGTGTTCGGGCGTACACCGCTCGTAGCGGCCGCTTTCGGTCTTCTGCCGCAGCAGCCCGTAGTGCTCGAGGTAGTTCACGGTCTCCAGCAGCGTGAAGCCGAACACCGCCGAGATGACGACGAATCCGATGAGCGCCCAACCGAACACGGCGATCAAGACGCCGTAGAAGACGATCGACATCGCCCAGGCGTTCAGCACGTCGTTGGACCAGTGCCACGGGCTCTTGCCCGCCCGGCGCAGCCGCTTGGCCTCCAGCTCCCACGACGACTTCGCGCTCCCCCACACGCTGCGCGGCAGGAACTCCCAGAACGTCTCGCCGAAGCGGGCCGACGCGGGATCCTCCGGCGTGGCGACGCGGACGTGGTGGCCGCGGTTGTGCTCGATGTAGAAGTGGCCGTACGCGGTCTGCGCCAGGGTGATCTTCGACAGCCAGCGCTCCAGCGAGTCCTTCTTGTGGCCGAGCTCGTGCGCGGTGTTGATGCCGATCCCGCCGAGCACGCCGACCGACAGCGCCGTGCCGATCTTGGCCGCCCAGCTCAGTCCGCCGTCATAGCCAAGCCAGCTCAGATCCGACGCGGTGAACAGGTACGCGCCGAAGATCACGCTGGCGTACTGGAACGGGATGAAGATGTAGGTGCAGTAGCGGTAGTACTTGTCGTTTTCCAGCCGCTCCATCACCTCGTCGGGCGGGTTCTGCCCGTCGGGGCCGTACCGCAGGTCCAGCGCCGGCAGCAGGACGTAGAGCAGGAACGGGCCGATCCAGAAGAACACCTGCGACGCCGCATGCCAGCCGAGATGGTTGAACGCCCAGACGATCGGCAGCACGACGAACAGCGCCGTCGGCGCGATCAGGCCCATCAGCCACAGATGCCGCTTCTTGTCCCGCCACTGGTCGATCTCGGGTTGCGCGAGTTCGCTGACGTCCGTCCACGGCGTCCACCTCCCTGTGACTGCCATCACCTAGATGACTTGACTATAGAGGCGATTTTGTCGCCTGTCTAGACACAGAGGGCTATTTTGTAAAATCAGTAGTCGACGGCGACGGCCTCCCGCTGCGCGAGCTTCGAGTGCCGCCTGCCGTACAGGAAGTAGATGACGATGCCGATGGCCATCCAGACCACGAAGCGAATCCAGGTCAGCGTGGTCAGGTTCAACATCAGCCAGACGCAGGCGACGATCGCGGCGATCGGAAGCCACGGCACCAACGGGGTGCGGAACGCCCGGTGCAGATCAGGGCGGGTGCGGCGCAGGATGATCACGCCCGCGGAGACCAACACGAAGGCGAACAGCGTTCCGACGTTGACCATCTCTTCGAGCTTGGTGATCGGGAACAGCGCCGCCGCGGCGGCCACGACCACCCCGACGATCACGGTGAGCCGCACCGGCGTGCCGTGCTCGCCCGTGATGGCCAGCTGATGAGGAAGCAACCGGTCCCTCGACATGGCGAACAACACCCGGATCTGGCCCAGTATCAACACCATGACGACGGTGGTCAGGCCGGCCAGCGCGCCGATGCTGATGAGGGTGGCCGCCCAGTCGACGCCGTTGAGGTCGAACGCCGTCGCGAGGTTGGCGTCCTCACCGGCCTTCTTCAACTCGGTGTACTTGACCATTCCCGACAGCACCACCGCCACCGCGACATAGAGCACGGTGACGATGGCCAGCGTGCCGAAGATGCCGCGGGGGACGTCGCGTTGCGGCTCCTTTGTTTCCTCCGCGGTGGTCGCGACGACGTCGAACCCGATGAACGCGAAGAACACGACCGATGCGCCTGCCAGCAGGCCGTACCACCCATAGTTACTGCTGCCTGCGCCGCTGAGCAGTGAGAACAGCGACTGGTCGCCCGACCCGCCGCCCGCTTCCGTCGGCGGAATGAACGGCGAATAGTTCGACGCCTTGATGTAGAAGGCGCCGACGACGATGACGACCAGCACCACGGCGACCTTGATCAGCGTGATGACGGCGGAAAAGCGCGACGACAACTTGGTGCCGAGGGCGAGCAGCGTGGTGACGATCGCGACGATGATCACCGCGCCCCAGTCGAGTTCCAGCGGACCGAGTTGGACCGTTCCGCCGGCGAAGCCGAACACCTCGCCCGAGGTACGTCGACCAGCTCTTGGCGACCGTCGCCGCTCCGACGGCGAATTCGAGCACCAGGTCCCAGCCGATGATCCATGCCACCAGCTCACCGAAACTCGCGTAGGAGAAGGTGTAGGCGCTGCCTGCGACCGGAACCGTGGAGGCGAACTCGGCGTAACACAGCGCCGCCAGCCCGCAGGCAACGGCCGCGATGACGAAGGAAATCGATATCGCAGGCCCGGCGATGCTTCCCGCGGTCGACGCGGTGATGGTGAAGATTCCGGCGCCGATCACCACGGAGACGCCGAAGACGATCAAATCGAACCAGTTCAGATCCTTGCGGAGTTTGGTATCCGGTTCGTCGGTGTCCTCGATCGACTGCTCGACGGACTTGGTTCGCCAGCCCAGCAATGTGCTTGTCATCCGCCTTACCCTTTCGTGACGCCGCCCGCGCATCGGCCAGCTCACCTCGGAGTACCCACTACGATCGGCGCCCATGGGGCGGAGCGGTGAACACGCAGTCGTAATCGGGGCGAGCATCGCGGGCCTGTGCGCCGCGCGGGCGCTGTCGGACTTCTACGACCGGGTGACCGTCTACGAGCGCGACGACCTGCCCGAGGGTCCGGCCAACCGTTCGGCGGTCCCGCAGGGCAGACACGTGCATCTGTTGATGGCCCGCGGCGCGCAAGAGTTCGAGACGCATTTCCCGGGCCTGCTCGATGACATGGTCGCCGCGGGTGTGCCGATTCTGGAGAACCGGCCAGACTGCATCCACTTCGGCGCCGCCGGTCATGTCCTCGGTACCACATCATCGGCTGCAGGACGAGTTCACGGCGTACGTGCCGAGCCGACCGCAGTTGGAATGGCAGATCCGGCGCCGGGTGAAGGCGATCGACAACGTGGATGTCGTGCACGCTTCGGTCGCCGAGCCGTGCTATGACGCCGCGCGGCAGACGCGTGACCGGCGTGCTGCTGGATACCGGTGAGACGGTAGCGGCCGATCTGGTCGTCGACGCCGCCGGCCGCGGCACCCGGCTGCCTGTCTGGCTGGAGCAGTGGGGGTTTGAGCGTCCCCGCGAGGACACCGTCGACGTCGGCATCGGCTACGCCACGCATCAGTTGCGCATCCCGGATGGCTTGATCGCCGAGAAGGTCGTCGTGGCGGGCGCGTCTCGCGAGCAGCCGTTGGGGCTCGGCATGCTCTGTTACGAGGACGGCACCTGGGGCCTCACGACCTTCGGCGTGGCCAAGGTCGAGCCGCCGCACGATTTCGCCGGGATGTGCGCGCTGGCCGACGAACTCGTTCCCCCGCACATCGCCGCGGCCATCCGCCAGGGCGAGCCCATCGGTGACGTCGCGTTCCACAAGTACCCGGCCAGCCGGTGGCGCCGCTACGACAAGCTGCGAACGCTTCCCGGCAGGGCATCCTTCCGTTCGGCGACGCCGTCGCCAGCTTCAATCCGACGTTCGGGCAGGGCATGACGATGACCTCGCTGCAGGCGGGTCATCTGCGGCGGGCGCTGGAGTCGCCGGGCGCGGACCTGGCTCGCGAATTCAACGATGCGACGGCCAAATCGACGTACCCGGTGTGGACTATGAACGCGATCGGGGACCTGGTGCTGCACCGGGCCTCCGGACCGATGCCCTGGTGGTACCGGCCGGTGGGCGGTCTCTTCGACCAGTTTCTTGGCGCGGCCGAGACCGATCCTGTTCTCGCCGAATGGTTTCTGCGCCGGTTCAGCCTGCTGGACAGCCTCTACATGGTCCCGTCGATGCGGCTGGTCGGCCGAACGATCCGCCACAACATGCGAATGTGGCTGGCCGAGAGGCGGGCTACGCGCCCGCGCGTGCGGCACGTCGCGCCCCGTCAGCCACGCGGTGAGAAGCACAGGCCGCCATTGGCCTCGACGAGAGTCGTTGTGGTCAAAGCGAATTCCGTGCTAGCCCGTCAGCGCCCGATCGAGATCGGGCTCCACGTAGATGACCTGCGCGGCGGGCACGGCGGCACGGATCGCCGCCTCGGCCGAGTTGATCGTGGCGGCAACGGTGGCCAGATCCGTCGACGGCGCCAGTGCGATCTTCGCGCCCACCAGCATCTCCTCGGGTCCCAGGTATTGGGTGCGAAGGTGGATCAACCGGTCGACGTTTTCGGTCTGCTCGAGCGCCGCCCGGATCGCCTGATCCTCCTCCTGGGTGGCACCCTCGCCGATCAGCAGGCTGTGCATCTCGACCATCAGGATGACGGCGATGACTCCGAGCAGAACGCCGATGCCGATGGTGCCGATGCCGTCCCACACCGGATCTCCGGTGAGCACCGTCAGGCCGACGCCGATCAGCGCGAAGATCAGGCCGATCAGGGCGCCGGTGTCTTCCAGCAACACCACCGGCAACTCCGGATTGCGCGAGGTGCGGATGAACCGCCACCAGCTGCCGGAGCGCTTCAGCGGTCGCGATTCCACCAGCGCGGTGCGGAAGCTGTAGCTTTCCAGCCCGATCGCGACGACCAGGATCGCGACCGCCACGATAGGTGAGGTCAGGCCCTCGGGATGCGAGATCTTGTGGTAGCCCTCGTAGAGCGCGAACACCGAACCGAGCGTGAACAACACCAGCGCCACGACGAACGAGTAGAAGTACCGACTGCGGCCGTGCCCGAACGGGTGCAGTGGGTCGGCCTCTTTTCGTGCCCGCCGCTGGCCGAACAGCAGCAGGCCCTGGTTGCTGGTATCGGCGACCGAGTGCACCGATTCGGCCAGCATCGACGAGCTGCCGGTGATCAGGTAGCCCACGAATTTGGCGACCGCAATGCCGGCGTTGGCCGTCAGGGCCGCAACGATCGCCTTGGTACTACCCTCGGTCGACATTGCGGGTCCCTCCGCTAGATCCCGACGGTGGCACGGAACAGCTTGGCCGGGCGCTGGGCAACCAGCCGGATCGGTCCGTCGTCGGCCGACACCCACGCCGCGGCGCCCCGCTCCAACGTCACCGCACCGGATTTGGCGTGCACCACCACCGAACCCTCTGTGCACAGCAGGATCTGCGGGCCGTCGTGGCGGGCAGGAGCATCGACCTCGTGGCCGAGCCGATCCCCGTCGACACCCAGCACCGACACCGAGAACTCCGGTGCGGGGGTGTCATAGACCAGCTCCATTCCGTCCTCGATCGTCTTGGGACGCAGGGCGGCTTCCTTCGCAGGCGTGAAATCGAGCACCCGCAACAACTCAGGCACGTCAACGTGTTTCGGCGTCAAACCACCGCGCAACACGTTGTCGGAGTTGGCCATCACCTCGATGCCGACGCCATGCAGGTAGGTGTGCAGGTTGCCCGCGGGCAGATAGATTCCCTCGCCGGGCCGCAGGGTCAGCCGATTCAACAACAGCGCCGCGAGCACCCCGGCGTCACCGGGATATCGCTCTCCGAGTTCGAGGACGGTCTTGGCTTCGGCCGCGAATTCCTTGTTCCCCGAACGGACATAAAGGATTGCGCCCTCGATCACGGCGGGCACCAACACATCGAGATCCGGCTGCGGTGCGGTGATCCATGTGGTGAACAGCGCGCGCAGGCCGTCGGCGTCGGGCTGGCCGGCCAGCAGGCCGACGAACGGGTCGAGGTCGGAAACCGCCAGCGCCCGCATCAGCTCGACCGTCCTTGGGGCGGGCCGGAATCCGGCAAGCGCCTCGAAGGTCTCCACCGCCACCAGCAGCTCCGGCTTGTGGCTGCGGTCGCGATAGTTACGTATCGGTGAGGACACCGGAATGCCGAGGCTCTCCTCGCGCGCGAAACCCTCGACGGCTTGCTCGGCGCTCGGGTGGGCCTGCAGGGACAGCGGTTCGTCGGCCGCCAGCACCTTCATCAGGAACGGCAGCGTGTCGCCGAAGCGGCTGCGCACCGCTGCGCCCAACTGGCCCTCGGGATCGTCCCGCACGGTCTGCAACAGCGAGTGCTCGCCGGTGTCGGTCTCCAGCCACGCCGGGTCACCCGGATGCGCACCGAACCACAGTTCGGCCTCCGGATGAGCTGTGGGAGAACGCCTTCCGGTGAATTCGGCAATCGCCGTCCGCGAGCCCCACGCATATGTCCGCACCGCGCCACGTAGCAGGTTCACTCGCCTATCCTCGAACCAGTCGCAGGTAGGTGGCCGCCATCTCCAACCGGACGGCCAACATCGCCAGTTGCTGCTCCGGGCGGCCCGGCCGTATACGCGCCTGGACGTCGGCTGCATCTGGGGCCTCGGGGATGTCGAGGGCCCCCACGATGTCGACGTCGTCGAGCCCGGCCACCCGCGAGGCCACCACCGCGCGTTCGGCGTCAAGGGTCAGCACGAAGGTGCGGACCCGCTCGGCCAGCGGTCCGTCGATCTCGTCGTCATGGAACAAGGCGGCCTCGCGGTCGGCTTCCGACACCCCGCCCAGCCCTGAACGCAGCGCGACGATCGCATCGGCCAGGCCGACCGGGGCCACCGCCTGGTGAGCGATTCGCAGCATGATCGCGCTGCCGTGGCGGGCCAACGCGAGCGTCGCCGCGCAATCAGCGGCCAGCACGACGGTGCGCCCGGACATCCGGTCGGCAAGCGTCTTGGCGGGGTTGGTGAACAACTCCCGCGCGGCGCTGTTGCGCAGCGCCTCGGCGTCGAGTTCGTCGGCGAGCGCCGCGAGATCCATTCGCAGGCCCGGATCCACCACATGCAGTACGGCCAGACCGGCGGCCAGATAACGGGGCAGGCCGAAGTCGTCGGCAACCCACAGCCGCGGCTCCAGCACCGCCGCACGTCCCGCTGTGGCGTCGCGCAGCGGACCTTCATAGGGGGCGGCGACAACCACCCGGGCACCGCGGTGCACCGCGGTTGCCGCCGCACCGACAAGCGCGGGGTCGCCGGAATCGTCGCCCGCGACCACCACGACGTCCAGCGCGCCGATCCACGGCGGCGCCTCGGAGCCGACGACGATCGGCGCGGCTGCCGAGCCGCCCAACGCCGCGGAAAGAAGCGAGCCGGCCGTCTCGGCATTGCCTCGGCCCGCGACCCAGACCACCGTGCGCGGCGGGTGGTCGGCGGCCACCGGATCGAGTAGGCCCTCCTCGAGGGCTGCGGCGGTGGCACGCACCTGCGCGCCCGCCATCGACGCTGAGCGCAGCAACCCGCCACGGTCGGCGGCGAGCAACGCGTCGACATCGTCGAGGTCGATCGTGGCGTGCGGGGCGCTCATGTGGATGTCTCGGTCTGCGAGGCGATCTCGGCGGCGACCCGCCCGACCACCGCGTCGACGTCTTCGGCGGTGCGGCCCTCGACGTTCAGCCGAAGCAGCGGTTCGGTGTTGGAGGTCCGCAGGTTGAACCAGCTGCCGTCGCCCAGATCGACCGTCACCCCGTCGAGGTGGTCGATGGAGTGAATGCGGTTCCCGAACGACTGCAGCACCGCCTCCACGCAGCGCTGCGAGTCGCCGACGGTGAAGTTGATCTCGCCGGAGGATTCGTAGCGTTGATAGTCGGACATCAACTCCGACAGCGGGCGCCGCTGCTCGCCGAGCGCGGACAGCACGTGCAGGGCGGCCAGCATTCCGGAGTCCGCGCCCCAGAAGTCGCGGAAGTAGTAGTGGGCGGAGTGCTCGCCGCCGAAAATCGCGCCGGTGTCGGCCATCAACGCCTTGATGTAGGAATGGCCGACGCGGGAGCGCACGGGCGTGCCGCCCCGCTCGACGACCAGTTCGGGCACCGCTCGTGAGGTGATCAGGTTGTGGATCACCGTTGCGCCGATCTCCCTGTTCAATTCGCGCGCGGCGACCAGGGCGGTCACCGCTGACGGCGATACCGGATGCCCCGATTCGTCCACCACAAAACACCGGTCGGCGTCGCCGTCGAAGGCCAGCCCGATGTCGGCGCCCGTCGACACCACATACTCCTGCAGGTCGACGAGGTTCGCCGGGTCCAGCGGGTTGGCCTCGTGGTTGGGGAAGGTGCCGTCGAGTTCGAAGTAGAGCGGCAGCGCAGTGACCGACGGAATCGGTTCGAGCACCGCCGGCGCGGTGTGACCGGCCATCCCGTTTCCGGCGTCGATGGCGACCCGTAGCGGGCGAAGGTCCGTCAAATCGACCAGCGAGCGCAGGAATTCGCCGTAGTCGGTTAGCACGTCGCGGTCGGCCGTCTTGCCGACCGGCCCCTCGTGCCCGGGCACGCCGGCGATCACGTCGTCGCTGATCGCCGACAGGCCGGTGTCCTTGCCGACGGGCTTGGCGCCTGCGCGGCACAGCTTGATGCCGTTGTAGGTCGCGGGGTTGTGGCTGGCGGTGAACATTGCGCCGGGGCAGTCCAACAGGCCGGAGGCGAAATACAACTGATCCGTTGAGGCGAGGCCGATCCGGACGACGTCGAGGCCCTGGGTCACCACGCCGTCGGCGAACGCGGCCGCCAGCGACGGCGAGCTGGACCTCATGTCGTGCCCGATCGCCACCTGTCCGGCACCCTCGTCGCGCATCAGCCGCGCGAACGCTCCTCCGACGTCGGCAACGAAACTCTCGTCGATCTCCTCGCCGACCAGGCCACGCACGTCATACGCCTTGATGACGCGGTGGACTGCCGCGGCGGGCCGGGACATAGTTCGCTCGGATCTCCTCGCAAGACGGGACTGCTGGCGCCAGCCTATCCGTCCGGCAAAGGCTACTCAGAAGGGTCGGGTAACACCCGCAGATGGCCGCGCCTGCGGCCGGTGGACTCGGGCCGCGGGGCGGGCGGCGCCATCAGCGCGCCGCCGTGGGCACCGGTGACCGGATCGGTGAAGCCGGCCGCGATTCCGCCGATCGAGGCTTCGCGACCCTCGCGGACGGCCTCGGCGAGGGCGATCAGGTCGTCCTCGTCGGGGTGCGTCGGCAGCGGCCCGGCATGGCGGACAAGTTCCCAGCCGCGGGGCGCGGTGATCCGGCCGGCGTGGCTCACGCACAGGTCCCAGGAGTGCGGCTCCGAGACCGTCGCCAGCGGTCCCACCACCGCCGTGGAATCGGAGTAGACGAACGTCAGCGTCGCGACGGCATAGTGGGGACACCCGGGCCGGCAGCAGCGACGGGGAACATTCACGAACGAGAGGCTATCGCGGGACAAACCCGCGACGGCGTCGGACACGCAGCGCTCGGTGGGCCGACTTCCAACCGTAACCATTCCGCCCGTATCCTTTCTCGCTCCTCGCGTGCGCGTACCCTTCTCCCGTGCCCGAGTGGAATCTCCAGGGATCACGCCGCGGCCGCGAGATGCGTGGGCCGTTGCTTCCCCCCACCGTGCCCGGGTGGCGCAGCCGGGCCGAGCGGTTCGACATGGCGGTGCTGGAGGCCTACGAGCCGATCGAACGGCGTTGGCAGGACCGGGTGTCGGCGCTCGACGTCGCCGTCGACGAGATTCCGAGGATGTCGCCGAAAGACCCTGAGAGTGTGCAGTGGCCGGCGGAGGTGGTGGCAGACGGCCCGATCGCGCTGGCCCGGCTGATTCCTGCGGGCGTCGATGTCCGCGGGAATTCCACTCGAGCGCGAATCGTGTTGTTCCGCAAGCCGATCGAGCGACGGGCGAAGGACACGCTCGAGCTTGCCGAGCTACTGCATGAGCTTCTGGTGGCGCAGGTGGCCACGTATTTGGGCGTCGAGCCCTCGGTCATCGACCCATCGATCGACGACGACTGAGCTGCGCTTTAGATGATGCCGCGCTTGAGGCGGCGGCGCTCCCGCTCGGAGAGACCACCCCAGATGCCGAAACGCTCGTCGTGGGCCAGGGCGTAGTCGAGGCAGGCGTCGCGAACCTCGCAGCCCAAGCAGATGCGTTTGGCCTCCCGGGTAGAGCCACCCTTTTCAGGGAAGAAGGCCTCCGGATCCGTTTGCGCGCACAGCGCGCGCTCCTGCCATTGATCATCGGTAGTTGCCGGGGCAACCACATTCAGTTCTGGACGTTCCGGAACCAAACTCAAATTGGGACGTCCTAATGACCCAATTGGCGCCGGTCCCGTGTTGGTGTGCGGGGTATTGCCTACGGAGCCGAGCATCCGATTGTCGAATCGGATGTGACGGTCGAAATCGACCTGCTCAAAAGACATGTTCCGCCTCCTCACCTGGTCTCGCTGATCCGCTATGGAGCCTCACCATGAAAATGTGCGGCCATTCACTATTCGAACAAGTGATCGAATCTCGGTCTGCGACACCGGAACCGGCCGGCCAACCGAAAAATGACACTGGTGTGATTACACACTTGTTAGCTGCCGGGGTCAAGCGTTAGAACAGAATTTCATACCATCTCGTTACCTCAATTCGGCGCGTCGCTGCTCCGGCGTGTCTGTCACAGCTCTATTGCCCTGCGGCTGCCGAGACCTCTCCGTGACCGAAGGCCTAATGTCGGTCGGTGTGAAGGTCACCGTTCTGGTCGGCGGGGTCGGCGGCGCGCGATTCCTCATGGGGGTGCAGCACCTGCTCCGCCTCGGCCAGTTCGCAGGCGATGAGACACAAGATCATTCGCTCACGGCGGTCGTCAACACCGGCGACGACGCGTGGATGTTCGGGGTGCGCATCTGTCCCGACCTCGACACCTGCATGTACACCCTTGGCGGTGGCATCGACCCTGAACGGGGCTGGGGCCACCGCGACGAAACGTGGCACGCCAAGGAGGAACTTGCCGCCTACGGCGTGCAGCCGGACTGGTTCGGCCTCGGCGACCGCGACCTGGCGACCCATCTGGTGCGCAGTCAGATGCTGCGCGCGGGATATCCGCTCTCCGAGGTGACCGAGGCGCTGTGCGCGCGCTGGGCCCCCGGCGCCCGGCTCTTGCCTGCCAGCGACGACCGCAGCGAAACCCACGTCGTCATCACCGACCCCGACACAGGGGAACGCAGGGCCATCCATTTTCAGGAATGGTGGGTGCGCTACCGCGCGCAGGTGCCGACGCACAGCTTCGCGTTCGTCGGGGCCGACAAGGCCACCGCGGGACCCGGCGTCTCCGATGCGATCGCATCGGCCGACGTGGTGCTGCTGGCGCCGTCCAACCCCGTCGTGAGCATCGGCGCCATTCTCGCCATCCCCGGCATCCGTGGCGCGCTGCGGTCGACCCCGGCGCGGGTGATCGGCTACTCCCCCATCGTCGCCGGGAAGCCGTTGCGCGGCATGGCAGATGAATGCCTCTCGGTGATCGGAGTGGCCAGCACGTCGGAGGCGGTCGGCGGTTACTACGGGCCGCGCTCCGGGGTCGGCATCCTGGACGGCTGGCTGGTGCACGAGGGCGACCACGCCGAGATCGTAGGGGTCGAGGTGCGGCCGGTGCCTCTGCTGATGACCGATCCGGCGGCGACGGCCGAAATGGTCCGCGCCGGAATGGATCTGGCGGGTGTCAAGCCGTGACCGAGCACGGCGCCGCCACCGCGATCGAACTGCTTCCGGTGACCGGCCTGCCCGAGTTCCGGCCGGGCGACGATCTCGCCGCCGCGTTGGCGGCCGCAGCACCGTGGCTCCGCGACGACGACGTCGTCGTGGTCACCAGCAAGGTGCTGTCCAAGTGCGAGGGACGCATCGTGTCCGCCCCGCAGGATCCAGAGGAGCGGGATGCGCTGCGGCGCAAGCTGATCGATGAGGAGGCCGTCCGGGTGCTGGCCCGCAAGGGGCGCACGCTGATCACCGAGAACAACCTCGGCCTTGTGCAGGCAGCCGCGGGCGTGGACGGCTCGAACGTGGGCGCCGCCGAGCTCGCGCTGCTTCCCGTCGACCCCGACGGCAGCGCGGCCGCGCTGCGCACCGGCCTGCGGGAGCGGCTCGGCGTGACCGTCGGCGTCGTCGTCACCGACACCATGGGCCGGGCCTGGCGCAACGGCCAGATCGACGCCGCCATCGGCTCGGCAGGCCTCGCGGTGTTGCACGGCTACGCCGGAGCCCACGATGTACACGGCAACGAGCTCGTCGTCACCGAAGTCGCGGTCGCCGACGAGATCGCCGCCGCCGCCGATCTGGTGAAGGGCAAGCTGACCGGCATCCCGGTCGCGGTCGTGCGAGGTTTGACGTTGCGGGACAACGGATCCAATGCCCGCGCGCTGCTGCGGCCGGGCGAGGAGGACCTGTTCTGGCTGGGCACCGAGGAGGCACTGGCGATGGGCCGCAGCCAGGCGCAGCTGCTGCGCCGGTCGGTTCGGCGGTTCAGTGCCGAACCGGTCCCGCCGGAGATCATCGAATCCGCCGTCGGGGAGGCGCTCACCGCTCCCGCACCGCACCACACCCGGCCGGTGCGGTTCGTGTGGATGGCCGACACCGCTGTCAGGCTCCGGCTGCTGGACCGCATGAAAGACAAGTGGCGAGCCGACCTCGCCGGTGACGGCAGGACGCCGGAGTCGGTCGAGCGCCGGGTCGGTCGCGGCCAGATCCTCTACGACGCGCCCGATCTGGTGATCCCTTTCCTGGTTCCCGACGGTGCACACAGCTACCCGGACCCCGTCAGAACCGCGGCCGAGCACACCATGTTCACCGTCGCGGTCGGGGCGGCCGTTCAGGCGCTCCTTGTCGCGCTGGCCGTGCGCGGTGTCGGCAGCTGCTGGATCGGCTCGACGATCTTCGCCGCCGACCTGGTCCGGTCGGAACTGGACCTGCCCGCCGACTGGGAACCGTTGGGCGCGATCGCCATCGGCTATCCGGCCGAGCCGTCCGGACCCCGCGATCCGGCGCCGACCGACGGGCTCTTGGTGCGTAAGTGACGGTGCTCCGCGAATCCGCGCTCGAGGTGCTGACCGCCTGGCAGGCGCCCGACCCCGCTCAGGACACGCTGCGGCACGCGGTGCTGGCGTTCGTGCTCGGACACGAAGATGCGTGCAGAAGAGCTTGCGTGCCAGGCCACGTCACGGCCTCCGCGCTGGTGCTCGACCACACCGGAACGCACGCCTTGCTCACGTTGCATCCGCGGTTCGGCCGCTGGCTGCAGCTCGGCGGGCACTGTGAGGACAGCGACCCCGACATCGTCGCCGCCGCCCTGCGCGAGGCCTCCGAGGAGTCAGGCATCGCCGGCCTGACGATGGACCCGGACATGGCCGCTCTGCACGTGCACCCGGTGGTCTGCTCGCTGGGTGTGCCGACCCGTCACCTCGACATGCAGTTCATCGCCCATGCTCCGCGAGATGCCGAAATCGCTTGCAGCAAAGAATCATTGGAACTGCGCTGGTGGCCGCTCAACGCGCTGCCGGAGGACACCGACTTCGGGCTGGCCCAGCTCGCCACGACGGCGATCCGTCGAAGATCCGGTGCGGCGAGGAGTCAGACGTCGGTTGAGTAGCGGATGCCGGTCATACCCGTTACCGACCTTCCGCGTGAGACTGCGAACAGATCGCGATGGAGCCGAAAAAACCGATCTGCCCGCAGTTTCGACGTCGAACGCCCTCGCACGCCGAACTACCTATCTGCCCGCATCGGAGCGACACCGCAGCGACAATCGTGGGACCGAGACCACCGGACAAGACCAGACCGACATCTGTCGCTCGATTGTCGCTCCGAGGCGGGCAGATTGAGATCCTTCGCCCTTAGGGGCCGGTGTGACGGATGAGACGCGACCGTGCCGAGGGCCACGCCGGCGATCCGCCGAAGATCTGCCGCTGCGAGGACTCACACGTCGGTTGAGTAGCGGATACCACCGTCGGGAATGGCCACTCCCGGCCAGACCCGCGCACCGCGCAGCAGCTCGCAGCGCGCACCGATGTCCGCGCCGTCGCCGATCACGCCGTCCCTGATCAGCGCGCGCGGGCCGATGCGGGCGCCGAAGCCGATGATCGACCGTTCGATCACCGAACCCGCCTCGACGCGCACCCCGTCGAAGATGACCGCGCCGTCCAGCCTTGTGCCGGGCCCGATCTCGGCGCCCCTGCCGACGACGGTGCCGCCGATCAGCAGCGCGCCGGGGGCCACCGCGGCGCCGTCGTGCACGAGCGACTCACCCCGATGCCCGTGCAGGGCGGGCGAGGGCGCGATGCCGCGGACCAGGTCGGCCGACCCGCGCACGAAGTCCTCCGGCGTGCCCATGTCGCGCCAGTACGTGGCGTCGACGTAGCCGCACACCCGGAAACCGTCGGCCAGCAGCTGCGGGAACACCTCGCGCTCCACCGAAAGCGCCCTGCCCTTCGGCAGCCGGTCGATCACCTCGCGCTTGAACACGTAGCAGCCCGCGTTGATCTGGTCGGTCGGCGGATCCTCGGTCTTCTCCAGGAAGGCGGTCACCACACCGTCGGCGTCGGTCGGCACGCAGCCGAACGCACGTGCGTCGCCGACCCGAACCAGGTGCAGCGTCACATCGGCGCCGTTGTCCTGATGGCTGGCCAGCAGAGCGCCCAGGTCGGCGCCGGAGAGCACATCACCGTTGAAGACCAGCGCGGTGTCGTGCCGCAGCTTCGACGCGACGTTGGCGATGCCCCCACCGGTGCCCAGCGGCGCGTCCTCGACGACATAGTCGATCTGCAGGCCCAGCTTGGAGCCGTCGCCGAACTCCGACTCGAACACGCCCGCCTTGTAGGAGGTGCCGAGCACGACGTGCTCGATGCCGGCCGCGGCGATACGAGACAGCAGATGTGCCAAAAACGGCAGCCCGGCGGTGGGCAGCATCGGCTTGGGCGCCGACAGCGTCAGCGGCCTCAGCCGGGTGCCCTGCCCGCCGACCAGAATGACGGCGTCCACACGCGCAGGGTTGATGGAATCCCCCAAAGCTAGTGCCGTCCTTTCGCTTCGCGTCGACTGCTTCTGACCGCCAGCCGCGAGCGCATTGCGAGCGCGCCTCTCATGGTCCACCGAAGCGGCGCCTGCCACCGCTTGTTGTGCCGATCAGACAGGAAAGTGTAGGTGCTCCTGTGGTGGGCGGCCAAGTTGCGGGCCGGGTCCCGGCCGGTGGAGTGACCCTTGTCGTGCAAAACCTCCGCCGACGGAACGTATACGTTCTGCCAGCCTGCCTTGCCGAGACGATCTCCCAGGTCGACGTCCTCCATATACATGAAGTAGCGCTCGTCGAAGCCACCGACCTCATCGAAGGCGGCGCCGCGCAGCAACAGGCACGACCCCGACAGCCAGCCGACCGGACGTTCGCTGGGCTCGAGCCGGTCCTGCCGGTAGGCGGCCGTCCACGGGTTCGACCGCCACAGCGGACCGATCACCGCGTGCATGCCGCCGCGGATCAGGCTGGGCAGGTGCCGCGCCGACGGGTAGACCGAACCGTCCGGGTCGCGGATCAACGGGCCGAACGATGCGGCCCGCGGCCAGCGGCCCGCCGCCCCGAGCAGCGCGTCGATGCTGCCAGGTCCCCATGCGACGTCGGGGTTGGCGACGACGAACAGGTCCGGGTTCCCCAGACCCGCTGCGTCCTTGCGGAGCTCGGCCACCGCACGGTTCACCGCGGTTCCGTAGCCGAGGTTCCCGCCGGTGCGCAGCAGCCTGGTGTTGGGGAATTGCTCGAGGGCCTCCTCGACGCTGCCGTCGGTCGAGCCGTTGTCGGCCATGATCACCGTCACGGGCCGCTCGGTGGCGTGCGACAAAGTCGACAGGAACCGGCCGAGGTGGAGCCCCGGTGAGTACGTCACCGTCACCACTACAATTCGTCGCCACGGGACAATTCGTCGCTCACGCGACGGAGAACAATCCGTCACTCACGGCGTCGAGGGTAGCGGCAGCGTCAGTTATCGAGCGCCGCGGCCAGCGCCTCGCGCCATGGTCGCGGCGGCGTCAGACCCGCCGCTGTCGCGGCGTGAGTGGACAGCGCCGAATACGGCGGGCGAGCCGCGGGCCGCGGCACGTCCTCGGTGGCTGCCGGCCGCACGCGTTCGGGGTCCGCACCAACACCCTCGAATACTGCCCGCGCCTGTTCGAACCGGCTGGCCGCGCCCTCGTTGGCGACGTGCAGCAGCGGCGGCGCCTCGGTGGCCTCTGCGACCTCGAGGATCGCCGTGACCAGGTCCGCGACGTAGGTCGGCGACCCGATCTGGTCGACCACCACGCTGACGGGCTCGTCGCCTGCCGCCAGCCTGCGCATCGCGCCGACGAAGTCCGACCCGACGCCGGTGTACACCCATGACGTCCGCATCACATGGGCGTTCGGGAGTGCTGCGTGCACCGCCTGCTCGCCGGCCAGCTTCGTCTTGCCGTAGACGCTCAGCGGACCGGTGGCGTCGTCGACGTCGTACGGCCGGGGCGCGCCGTCGAACGCGCCGCTGAAGACGTAGTCGGTCGAGATGTGGATCATCCGCGCGCCTGCCTTCGCGCACGCGCGCGCCACGTTGCCCGCCCCGACCGCGTTGACGGCATGCGCGCGTTCGCCTTCGGTCTCGGCGGCGTCGACTGCCGTGTAGGCCGCGCAGTTGACCACCACATCGCCGGCGCCGACGAACCGCTCGGCCGCGTCGCCGTCGGTGATGTCCCATTGCGACGAGGTCAAGGCCAGCACGTCGAGGCCGCGGCGGCCGGCCTCCTGCGCCAGAAACCGCCCAACCTGCCCGCCCGCGCCGGTGATCACGATCCGAAACGTCACCAGCAGAGTCTGGCACGCCGGGAAGCGGCTACCGGGTCTGCGCCCCTAACGCAAGTAACCTGGGCTGATGCCCCCCCGCCTGCTCCGGATCGTCGCCGTCGTGGTCGCGGCGACGATCGTCGTCGTGACGGGTGTGGCGTGGAGCAAGATCCGCTCGTTCGAATCCGGCATCAATCACATCTCGCCGGAAGCGCTCGGCGGCGGCGGCGAGGACGGTGCCATCGACATCCTTCTCGTCGGCATGGACAGCCGCACCGACGCGCACGGCAACGCGCTCTCCCAGGAGGAACTGGCCACCCTGCGGGCCGGTGACGACGAGGCGACAAACACCGACACGATCATCCTGGTGCGCATCCCCAACAACGGAAAGTCCGCCACCGCCATCTCGATCCCGCGCGACTCATACGTCGCGGCGCCCGGCATCGGGAAGATGAAGATCAACGGTGTCTACGGCTCGGTCCACCTCGAGAAGTTGAAGCAGCTGGTCGAGCAGCAGGGCGTCGACCCGTCGGTCGCCGGACCCGAAGCCAGCGAAGCGGGCCGCGAGGCGCTGATCAAGACCGTCGCCAACCTGACCGGCGTCACCGTCGACCACTACGCCGAAATCGGCCTGCTCGGCTTCGCGTTGATCACCGACGCGCTCGGCGGCGTCAATGTCTGTCTGAAAAACGATGTGTACGAACCACTTTCGGGCGCCGACTTCACTGCCGGCTGGCAGAAGCTGGACGGGCCGCAGGCGTTGAGCTTCGTCCGGCAGCGTCACGACCTTCCCCGCGGCGACCTGGATCGGGTGGTGCGCCAGCAGGTCGTGATGGCCTCCCTGGCCCACGAGGTGATTTCCGGCAAGACGCTGTCGAGCCCGGCCACCCTGAACCGGTTGCAGGAGGCCGTGCAGCGTTCGGTCGTGCTGTCCGACGGTTGGGACGTCATGCAATTCGCCCAGCAGCTGCAGAGGCTGGCCGCGGGCAACGTCGCGTTCGCCACCATCCCGGTGCTGGAGGAGAACGGCTGGAGCGACGACGGGATGCAGAGCGTCGTGCGGGTGGATCCCAATCAGGTTCACGAGTGGGTCAATAGCCTGTTGCAGGAGCAGGACCAAGGCAAGACCGAGCAACTGGCGTACACGCCGAGCAAGACAGCCGCCGAGGTGGTCAACGGCACCGACGTCAACGGCCTGGCTGCCGCGGTGTCGGAGGTGTTGACCGGCAAGGGTTTTGCACAGGGACCGGTCGGCAACCATGATGCGGGTGTCGTGCCGAACAGCCAGGTGCTTGGCGGCCAAGGCCGATGACCTTGGCGCGCAGGCGGTTTCCAAGGAGCTGGGCGGGCTGCCGATCGTCACCGACCCGTCCGTGGCGCCGGGAAGGGTGCGGGTGGTACTGGGTAGCGACTACACCGGCCCTGGCTCCGGCCTTGAGGGCACCGACCCGACATTGTCGACGGCCAACCCCGCGGCCACGGAATCCACCGGCGAAGAGCCCCCGCCGTCGCCGATCATCACCGCAGGCTCGGACAATCCGGATTGCGTCAACTGACCACCGTCAGCGCCGCGGTGCTCGACCCGTTACTCGGTCGCGATCCGGTCGGCCCGCGAATCACCTACTACGACGACGCGTCCGGCGAGCGGATCGAGCTGTCGACCGTCACGCTGGCGAACTGGGCGGCCAAGACCGCCAACCTTCTTCGCGACGAGCTCGGCGCAGGCCCGGACAGCCGGGTCGCGGTGCTGTTGCCCGCCCACTGGCAGACCGCTGCGGTCCTGTTCGGGATCTGGTACATCGGGGCGGAGGTGGTGCTGGGGCCGAAAGAGGCGGACGTGGCCATGTGCACCGCCGACCGGCTTGCCGAGGCAGAGGCGGCCGTCGGGCCGGGTGAGATCGCGGCGCTGTCGCTTGGATCCCTTCGGCAAACCGGCCGCCGATCTGCCGGTCGGCGTGACGGACTACGCGACCTCGGTACGGGTGCACGGCGATCAGATCAGTCCCGAGCGTCACCCCGGCCCGGCGCTGGACGGTCAGTCCGTGGCCGAACTCCTCACCGCCGCTTCGGCTTCCGCGACCGCGCAGGGCCTGACCGCCGACGACCGAGTGCTGTCGACCGCCGTGCGGTGGGACACCGCCGAGCGAGCTGATCGTCAACCTGCTTGGCGGTGTTCGTCGCTGGCGCTTCACTGGTGCTGGTGGCCAATCCGGACCACGCGCAGATGGACCGGCGAAGGCAGACCGAGAAGACAACCCGCGGCTAGCCGGTTGCCGGCAATCTCCGCTCAGGCCGCGATTCCCGACCTGTGAGTCGCAGTTGAGACTCCTGAAAGTTCGCTTGGGAGGTCGCTCACAGGGTCTCGAGACGGGGTTGGCTTCTCACAGAGCAGCGGCCAACAGCCGCTTCCGACGAGGATTGGTGTAGTCACATGATTGTCTTGCGGCGACCGGGGAAGTGGGTGAAGAAGTTCGCGGCGGCGGTGGGCGGCGTCGCCGTGATCGCGACGGGTGCTGTAAGCGCCCTCAGCGGCGGCAGCAGCACGGAACGTCCGGCGGTCGTGTCTCAACCGGAAATGACCATGGGAAGCACCGCTACCGTCGAATACTCGGAGACGATCGCGACGTCGGTCGCCGTTCCGACCGACAAGGCGCCTCCGTACGGCGGGTCGAGTTAAGGCTCATCAGCCTCGCCGAAACTGCGGGGAGATCGCGTTTCAGATGAATTTCTCCCTCTCTTAGCAGTCTCGCGCGAATTAGGCCGGTCGGGTGCCACCCTTTGGTCATGATCGATCGAAGGCAGTTCCTGCTGCTGACCGCCGCGGCCGGAATTGCGGGCTGTTCCTCACCAAAGAGGAATCCGCCGACGACCACGCCGCCCGCGCCGCCCGTCGACATGAAGTTCCAGCCCGCCGAGACCGATGTCGACCTCGGGGGCATAACCGTACGCACATGGGCCTTCACCGACCGGCTGCCGGGAAACGAGATACGCATCCGCAAGGGCCAACGGCTGCGGGCCGCGGTATCGAACGGGCTGCCCGCCGACACCAGCATTCACTGGCACGGCCTCGCCATCGTCAACGACATGGACGGCGTCCCACCCTTGACGCAGTCACCGATACCCGCGGGCGGACAGTTCACCTACGACTTTGTCGTCCCCGATGCCGGAACCTATTGGTATCACTCGCATGTCGGCACGCAAGCCGACCGCGGGCTATACGGCGCGCTGATCGTCGAGGACCCGGACGAGAAGACGGACTACGACGACGAACTGGTGCTGGTGCTCGACGACTGGATCGACGGCACCCGCACCAACCCGGACCAGGTGCTGGCGAACCTGCGCAAAACCGGAATGAAACCCATGGTGCCCGGCGGCCCTGGGGTGAGCCCGACGACTCCGCTCGGTGGCGATGGAGGCGACGTCACCTACCCGCACTTCCTCATCAACGGCCGCATTCCTGCCGACCCCGACATGCGCGATTATCATGCCGGACAACGCATCCGGCTGCGCGTCATCAACGCCGGTTCGGACACGGCGTTCCGGGTCGCCGTTCCCGACGCCCTGTTGAACGTCACCCACACCGACGGCTACCCGGTGATGCCGGCTCAGACGAAGTCGGTGATTCTCGGCATGGGCGAGCGCGTCGACGCCACGTTCACCGTCGGCAAGTCGGTTCCGGTGGTCGCCGTGCCCGAGGGCAAGCAGGGACACGCACAGTTGAACATCCGGGTCGGAACCGCGCCGACCACGGTGAAGGTGGATGATTTCGTCGGGGCGGTGCGCAACGACGCGCCGCTCGACACAGCCACCCTGTCACCCACTCCCGAGGTGACGCTGCCCGCACGCATGCCCGACCAGTTGATCGAGGTGCGGCTGAGCGGTCCGGGCAGCGGGTACACCTGGCCGTTCAACGGCAGGCTCTACGACCCGACCAAGGACGGCATCGGTGTGAAACGCGACCAGCGAGTGCGGATGCGGGTGATCAACGAATCCATGATGTTCCACCCGATTCACCTGCACGGGCACACTTTCGAGGTGGTCGGCGACAACGGCCCGCTGGCCAGGAAGGACACCGTGCTGGTGCCTCCCAAGCAGACCGTGCAGGTCGACTTCGACACCGACAACCCAGGCAAGTGGATCACGCACTGCCACAACACATATCACCTGGAAGGCGGTATGGGCGGCTGGATCTTCTACGAGGGCTAGCCCGGGGCTTGCTCAACGCTTACGCATGTAAACGAAGAGGAACGGCTGAAATGCTTCAGGGAGATGTTTGTGCAGCCACTTCGTCGCTCTGTAGAGCGTGGGCCGCCCGAAATGGTACCGGGTTCAGAGGATGACCTCGTGGTGAAGACATCCGCCTGGTGTCCGAATGCCTTCCGTATGGCGCCGGGCGTGTTGAGACGATAACAAGTCGGGAAAACGTCCTCAGGCTTCCGGTCAGGCTGAACGGATTCGAGCGTGGAGGCATGCAGCCGATTCGGGACCAGGCGGGCAGCCAAGGCAAGGTAGCCATGTTTGTTCGGTGTTACTGCGGCTATCACTCCGCCGGGCTTAACTATCCGCAACAACTCAGGCGCAACCCATTCCACATTTTCGACATGCTCGAACACCCAACGGGCGACGACGAGATCGAAGGTTTCGTCCGCGTAAGGTAGCGGCTCGTCAGGACGTATCACTTCGACATGATCGAGGAACGATGTCGAAGGACCGCGTCGTCGATGTCGCATCCGTCAAGACGCGCACAGCGGCCTTGGAGATTGATGAGGCGCCGGCGCTAGTCGACCGTGTCCTCAATTAGCTGCTCGCCCCGGCCCGCGCCGAAGTCCAGCACCTGATCTGTTGGCCGAAGGACTGTGGCGATCTGAGTGAAGAATGCGACAGTGCCGTCTGCGTGACTGAACCCGCTGATGTTGGACTCCGGGTAAAAAGCGCGTACTAGTTCCGTGTCGTCCACCCGCGCAGTGTACTGACCGCGGCTGTTTCCCAACCTAAGGTTGCGCACCCGACTCCGTCCTGTGTAGGCAGGTGCATTTACTTCAGCAGTGCGCGTGACATCACGACGCGCTGAATCTGGTTGGTGCCCTCGTAGATCTGGGTGATCTTGGCGTCGCGCATCATCCGCTCGACCGGGAAATCCTGGGTGTAGCCGGCACCGCCGAACAGCTGCACGGCGTCGGTGGTGACCTCCATGGCCACATCGGAGGCAAAACACTTCGAAGCCGAGGAGATGAAGCCCAGTGCGGGCTCGCCGCGCTCGGCGCGCGCCGCGGCGGTGTAGACCATCAACCGCGCCGCCTCCACCTTCATCGCCATGTCGGCGAGCATGAACTGCACACCCTGGAAATCGCTGACCGGCTTGCCGAACTGCTTGCGGTCCTTGGTGTAGGCGATCGCCGCGTCCAGCGCGCCCTGCGCGATTCCGACGGCCTGCGCGCCGATCGTCGGACGCGTGTGGTCGAGCGTTTTCAGCGCGGTCTTGAACCCGCTGCCCGGCTCGCCGATGATCCGGTCGCCGGGGATGCGGCAGTTCTGGAAGTACAGCTCGGTGGTCGGCGAGCCCTTGATGCCCAGCTTGCGCTCCTTGGGCCCGACGGTGAATCCTTCGTCGTCCTTGTGCACCATGAACGCCGAGATGCCGTTGGCGCCCTTGTCCGGGTCACTGGACGCCATCACCGTGTACCAGCGTCGACCTGCCGCCGTTGGTGATCCAGGCCTTGGTGCCGTTGAGAATCCAGCGAATCCCCGTCGGCGCGGGCGCGGGTGCGCATCGCTGCCGCGTCGCTGCCGGACTCCCGCTCCGATAGCGCGTAGGACGCCATCGCCTCACCGGATGCGAGTTCCGGCAGCACCTGTTTCTTGAGTTCGTCTGAGCCGGACAGGATCAGCCCCATCGTGCCCAGCTTGTTCACCGCTGGAATCAGCGACGACGACGCACACACCCGCGCGACCTCCTCGATCACGATGCAGGTCGCTACCGAATCCGCACCCTGCCCGCCGTACTCCTCGGGGATGTGCACCGCCGAGAATCCGGATTCGTTGAGCGCCTTGAGCGCCTCGTCGGGGAAACGCGGCTTCTCATCGACATCGGCGGCGTGCGGCGCGATCTGCTTCTCGCACAGATCACGCAACACCGCACGCAGCTCGTTGTGCTCATCGGGCAGCTTGAACACGTCGAAATCAGGGTTACCAGCCATCAGAACTCCTTGCTACTCGCCAGTAACTTTACCTTCGGACCCCAGCACCTGGTCCCGCAGGGCGGCGTCCTTCTCCAGCACGGATGCCCCGAGCTGCTCCTGGAATGCCTCGATCCGCTTGCGCAGTTGGGCATCCGATGCGCCGAGGATGCGCACCGCCAGCAGGCCGGCGTTGCGGGCACCGCCGATGGACACCGTCGCCACCGGAACGCCCGCAGGCATCTGCACGATCGACAGCAGCGAATCGAGGCCGTCGAGTTTGGCCAACGGCACAGGAACGCCGATGACCGGCAACGCCGTCGCCGATGCGACCATCCCCGGCAGGTGGGCCGCACCGCCCGCGCCCGCGATGATCACCTCGATGCCCCGGTCGGCCGCCGTGCGCGCATAGTCCAGCATGCGGTCGGGCGTGCGGTGTGCCGACACCACACCGACCTCGAACGGAATGTCGAACTCCGCCAACGCATGCGCGGCCGCTTCCATCACCGGCCAGTCGCTGTCGCTGCCCATGATCAGTCCGACCCTGGCGCCCTCAGCCAGTGTCCGTCCCATCCATCGGTCCACTCTGCGTTCGACAACCAGTGTGCCGCCCGGGTCGCCCTTTCACGTAGCTTCGCCACGTCTTCGCCCAGACGTTGACGTGGCCGATCTTGCGGCCGGGGCGCTCCTCCTTGCCGTACAGGTGCACCTTGGCGTCGGGGATCCGGCCGAAGAGATGGTGCAGTCGTTCGTCCATGCTCATGGCCGGTTTCTCCTGGGCGCCAAGCACATTGGCCATCACCGTCGCCGGCGCGATCGGACCGGTATCGCCGAGCGGATAGTCAAGCACCGCGCGCAGGTGCTGCTCGAACTGACTGGTTCGGGCGCCGTCCATGGTCCAGTGGCCGGAGTTGTGCGGTCGCATCGCCAGCTCATTGACCACGAGGGCGCCGTCGACCGTCTCGAACAACTCGACCGCCAGCACGCCCACCACGCCCAGTTCGGCGGCCAGCCGCAGCGCCAGCTGCCCCGCGCCGCTGGCGGTTTCGCCGTCCAGCCCCGGCGCGGGCGCGATCACCTCCACGCAGATGCCGTCGCGCTGCACCGTCTCCACCACCGGCCACGCGGCGCCCTGGCCGAATGGCGACCGGGCCACCAGTGCGGCCAGCTCGCGCCGCATCGCGACGCGCTCCTCGACCAGGACCGGGATGCCCTCGGCGAGGTTGCGGCCGGCGAAATCGCGGGCTTCGTCCAGGTCGCGGGCCAGCAGAACCCCACGACCGTCGTAGCCGCCGCGCGCGGTCTTGATCACGACCGGTTGTCCGGCGGCGAACGTGTCCAACTCGGCCACGTCGGTCACCTCGGCGTAGCGCGGAATAGGGGCGCCCATGGCCTCCAGCCGTCGCCTCATCACCAGCTTGTCCTGCGCGTGGATCAGTGCCTGCGGGGGCGGGGCCACGTTCACGCCCTCGGCGACCAGCTTCTCGAGCAGCTCGGTCGGCACGTGTTCGTGGTCGAAGGTCAACGCGTCGGCTCCATCGGCCGCGCGGCGCAGCGCGTCGAGGTCGGTGTGCGCGCCGATCACCACGTCCGGTGTGACCTGTGCGGCGGGGTCGTCGGGCGAGGCGGCCAGCACCCGCAGGCTCTGGCCGAGCGCGATCGCGGCCTGGTGCGTCATCCTTGCCAGTTGCCCGCCGCCGATCATGGTCACCAGCGGGGGCGTGTTCCTGGTGGTCGGCACAGTGTTCATGGTGTCATGGCTTTACCGGCCGTGACCTGCTCGGGTACGCGTCACCTGGCGGATTTCCGTAGACTGCGCTGTTGTGTCCTTCACCGATGCCACGATCGCGCGGCTGCCTCGCCCGATCCGGCCGTACTTCGAACGGCACCACGAACTGATCAAGTTTGCGATCGTCGGCGCGACCACCTTCGTCATCGACTCGACGGTGTTCTACACGCTGAAGTTGACGGTGCTCGAGCCCAAGCCGGTGACGGCGAAGATCATCGCGGGAATCGTCGCGGTGATCGCGTCCTACATCCTGAACCGGGAGTGGAGCTTCCAGAATCGCGGCGGCCGCGAACGTCATCACGAAGCGCTGTTGTTCTTCGCAGTTCAGCGGGGTCGGCGTGCTGCTGTGCGATGGCACCCTCTGTGGTTCTCGAGCTACGTGATGCACCTGCGCGTGCCCAGACGTGATCGCTGACCGTCGAGAACATCGCCGACTTCATCTCCGCCTACATCGTCGGCAACCTGCTGCAGATGGCGTTCCGGTTCTGGGCGTTCCGGCGCTGGGTGTTCCCCGACGCGTTCGGCCGCGCACCGGACAAGGCACTCGAGTCCACCTTCACGGCGGGCGGTATCGCCGAGGCCATGGAGGATGCCCGCGAGCACGAGGCCTCCAACGTCACCCCGCTGCAACGCAAGCGGCGCCGTCAGCGCCTGCCGGAGGACCGGCTGTCCGACTCCTCGCCACCGAGCGTGTCGAAAACTTCGTGATACAGCAGCGAGTGGACGCGCTCCACTTGCGGAATGTCGTGAAATTCCAGCGGATCCTGTGACGCCGACTCGATGATCAACGTGCCGGTGCGCACCATCCGGTCGATCAGCCCGTGCCGGAATTCCACGCTGTTGATCCGCGCCAGCGGGATGTCGATGCCCTGACGGGTGAGCAGCCCGTGGCGGAACATCACCCGGCGGTCGGTGATGACGAAGTGTGTCGTCAGCCAGTTGAGGAACGGCCACACGGTCAGCCAGCCGACGATCAACAGCCACACGGCCAGGATCACCAGCAGCACGACCGTCTTTGCGGTGCCCCAGTTCTGCTTGTCGACGACCGCAGCGAGGAACGCCGCGACTGCCGTGCTGATGATCAGCAACAGCACCGGCCCGATGAGCCGCTTCCAGTGCGGGTGGCGGTGCAGCACCACCTGTTCGTCTGCGGCCAGCACGTTATCCGGGTAACCCACGATGGAAAACTCTATGGGCTGACCGGCCGCAAATGCGTGATATCGCCCGCCGACACCGTCAACACCTCGTCGCCGGTGTCGATGCGCAGCCTGCCCAGTTCGTCGATGTCGGTGGCGACGCCCTCCACCGCGCGGTCCCCCGGCAGGAAGGCCCGCACCCGGTTGCCGATGGTGGCGCTGCGGGAGCGGTAGTCGACGGCCAGCGCCGCGTCGGCGCCCGCCGCGGCCCGCCAGCCGCTGATTCGGGTCGCCAGGTGCCGAAGCACCGCGTCGGCCAGCACGGTGCGGTCGACGGTCGTGGCACCGAGCATCGACAGCGACGTGGCGGCGGGGTCCGGGGCCTCGGTCACATTCAGGCCGAGGCCGACGACCGCCACCGGTTCTGGTGCGGCAACCTCCGCGAGGATGCCTGCGAGCTTCCCGTTGCCCACGATGACGTCGTTAGGCCACTTCAGGCCCGCCACCACCCCTGCCACCTCGGCGACCGCGTCCACCACCGCGACGCCGGTGAGCAACGGCAGCCAACCCCACGCGTCGTTGGGCACGTCTCCGACGCCGACACCGACGGAGAGCGCGATCTGCGACCGCGGCGGCGTCGACCAGGTCCTGCCGTGTCTGCCGCGGCCCGCCGTCTGCGACTCGGCGATCAGCACCGCGCCGTCGATGTCCTCACCTGCGGCGGCACGGGCAAGCAGGTCGGCGTTGGTGGAGCCCGTCTCGTCGACGAGATCGATGCGCCACGGTCCGCTTTTCACCAGAACACCCTATGTCGATAGCATCGACCACCATGACAAGCGTTTCCGACCACAAGGCCGAGCCGTCCGCCGAGCACACGGCGGACATTCACACCACCGCGGGGAAGCTGGCGGATCTACGCAGGCGGACTGAAGAAACGCTGCATCCGGTCGGTGAGAAGGCGGTCGAGAAGGTCCACGCGAAGGGCAAGCTGACCGCCCGCGAGCGCATCCTTGCGCTGCTCGACGACGACTCGTTCGTCGAGCTCGACGCGCTGGCCCGGCACCGCAGTGTGAACTTCGGATTGCAGGAGAACCGGCCGCTGGGCGACGGTGTGGTCACCGGGTACGGCACCATCGACGGCCGCGACGTCTGCATCTTCAGCCAGGACGCGACGGTGTTCGGCGGCAGCCTCGGCGAGGTATACGGCGAGAAGATCGTCAAGGTACAGGAGCTGGCCATCAAGACGGGCCGCCCCCTCATCGGCATCAACGACGGCGCGGGCGCGCGAATCCAAGAGGGCGTGGTCTCACTTGGCCTGTACAGCAACATCTTTCGCAACAACATCCTGGCCTCCGGCGTCATCCCCCAGATCTCGCTGATCATGGGCGCCGCGGCAGGCGGCCACGTGTACTCGCCGGCGCTGACCGACTTCGTCGTCATGGTCGACCAGACCAGCCAGATGTTCATCACCGGCCCGGACGTCATCAAGACCGTCACCGGCGAAGAGGTGACGATGGAGGAGCTCGGCGGGGCACACACCCACATGGCGAAGTCCGGCCTCGCGCACTACGTCGCCTCCGGCGAGCAGGACGCGTTCGACTACGTGCGCGACCTGCTGAGCTACCTGCCGAGCAACAACTACTCCGATGCGCCGCGCTATCCGGCGGAGGTCCCCGAGGGAGCCATCGAGGAGAACCTCAACGACGAGGACCTGGAGCTGGACACGCTGATCCCGGACTCGCCAAACCAGCCGTACGACATGCACGAGGTCATCCGTCGCATCCTCGACGACGACGAGTTCCTCGAGGTGCAGGCCGGTTACGCGACGAACATCCTCGTCGGCTTCGGACGCGTCGACGGCCGTCCGGTCGGCATCGTGGCCAACCAGCCCACCCAGTTCGCCGGCTGCCTGGACATCAACGCCTCGGAGAAAGCGGCCCGGTTCATCCGGACCTGCGACTGCTTCAACATCCCGATCGTCATGCTGGTCGACGTGCCCGGCTTCCTGCCAGGCACCGACCAGGAGTACAACGGCATCATCCGGCGCGGCGCCAAGCTGCTCTACGCCTACGGCGAGGCCACCGTCGCCAAGATCACCGTGATCACCCGTAAGGCCTACGGCGGCGCGTACTGCGTCATGGGCTCCAAGGAGATGGGCGCCGATGTCAACGTCGCGTGGCCGACGGCCCAGATCGCCGTCATGGGCGCTTCCGGTGCGGTCGGCTTCGTCTACCGCAGCCAGCTCAAGGAAGCGGCCAAGGAGGGCAAGGACGTTGACGCGCTGCGCCTGGAGTTGCAGCAGGACTACGAGGACACCCTCGTGAACCCCTACATCGCCGCCGAGCGTGGATACGTCGACGCGGTCATCCCGCCGTCGCACACCCGGGGATACGTCGCCACCGCTCTGCGGCTGCTGGAACGCAAGATCATCCAGATACCGCCCAAGAAGCACGGGAACATACCGCTGTGAGCGGAACAAACATCACCGAGGTCAGTGACCCTCGCGAGATGACGATCGACGAGCCGCCGGCACAGGCCGTCGACGACATCAGGATCGTCAAGGGCAAGCCCACCGAAGAGGAACTCGCCGCGCTGGTCGCGGTGCTGAGCGCGGCAACGGGAGGGCGGATCGAACCCGGCCCGCAGGAACTCAACCTGTGGGGCCACCCCGTCGAGAAGCTGCGTTTCGAATCCTTCAGCTGGCAGCGGGTCACCCTGCTGGAGCGGACGTACATGCGCCGATGACGCGCGTGGTGCTCGCGTCGGCCTCACCGGGCAGACGAATGGTGTTGCGCCAAGCGGGGATCGACCCCGTGGTCATCGTCTCCGGCGTCGACGAGGACGCCGTCATCGCCGGGCAGGGCCCCGACGCGTCACCCGGCGACATCGCCAACGCGCTGGCCCGCGCCAAAGCCGAGGCGGTCGTCGACGGCCTCGACTCCGCGCTGAGCGCCGATTGCGTTGTGATCGGCTGTGATTCGATGCTCTACTTCGACGGCCAGTTGCGGGGCAAGCCCGGATCGGTCGACGGCGCACGGCGGCAGTGGGAAGCCATGGGCGGACGCTCGGGCGTATTGCACAGCGGGCACTGCGTGATCCGGCTGCGCAATGGTGCGGTCACCCGTCGCGAGGTCGAGTGTGGCTGCACCACGGTCATTTTCGCCGAACCCACGAACGCGGATCTGACGGCGTACCTGGCCAGCGGCGAATCGCTGCAGGTGGCGGGCGCCTTCACCATCGACGGTCTCGGCGGCTGGTTCATCGACGGCATCGAGGGTGATCCGTCGAATGTCATCGGGCTGAGCCTGCCCACGATGCGCCGATTGTTGGCCCGCGACGGGCCTGTCCATCGCCGGACTTTGGGCTGACAACCCGCTGTAGGCTCGTGGTGTGCCGCTTCCCGCAGACCCCGATCCCAGCCTCGCCGCCTATGCGCATCCCGAACGGCTGGTCACCTCCGACTGGCTGTCGAGCAACCTCGGCAGGCCGGGCCTCGCCGTCGTCGAGTCCGACGAGGACGTGCTGCTCTACGACACCGGCCACATTCCCGGCGCGGTGAAGATCGACTGGCACACCGATCTCAACGATCCGCATGTCCGCGACTACATCAACGACGAGCAGTTCGCGGAGCTGATGAACCGCAAGGGCATCGCCCGCGACGACACCGTGGTGATCTACGGCGACAAGAGCAACTGGTGGGCCGCCTACGCGCTGTGGGTGTTCACCCTCTTCGGCCACCCCGACGTGCGACTGCTCGACGGCGGCCGCGACCTGTGGATCTCCAACGGCCGCGACACCACGCTCGACGTGCCCGCCAAGCAGTCAAGCGGGTACCCGGTGGTGAAGCGCGAGGACGCGCCGATAAGGGCGTTCAAGGACGAGGTGCTGGGCATTCTGGGCTCCCAGCCGCTGATCGACGTCCGCTCCCCCCAGGAGTACACGGGCGAACGCACCCACATGCCGGACTATCCCGAGGAAGGCGCGCTGCGCGGCGGTCACATCCCGACGGCCCGCTCGATTCCGTGGGGGAAGGCCGCCCAGGACAGCGGGCGGTTCCGCAGCCGCGAGGAACTCGAGGACTTGTACGGTTTCCTGACGTCCGACGACAAGACGGTCGTGTACTGCCGTATCGGTGAGCGGTCCAGCCACACCTGGTTCGTGCTGACCCACCTGCTCGGCCTGCCCGGCGTGCGCAACTACGACGGCTCATGGACCGAATGGGGCAATGCCGTCCGAGTGCCGGTCGCCGTCGGGGAAGAGCCCGGCGCAGCGCCATGAGCATGCCCACGCCACTGGCCGAGGTGGTGTCGGATTTCCAAGAGGTGCAGGGCCAAGACAAGCTGCAGCTGCTGCTGGAGTTCGCAGGCGAGCTTCCACCCATTCCCGCCGACCTCGAGGAGGCGGCGATGGAACCGGTGCCCGAATGCCAGACGCCGCTGTTCCTCCATGTCGACGCCGGAAACCGCGACCGCGTCCGGCTGTACTTCAGCGCGCCCGCCGAGTCACCGACCACCCGCGGCTTCGCCTCGATCCTCGCTCAAGGCCTCGACGAACAGCCCGCAGACGACATCCTCGCCGTGCCCGACGACTTCTACTCCGATCTCGGGCTGGCGGCCTTGATCAGCCCGCTGCGGCTGCGCGGCATGTCGGCGATGCTGGCCCGGATCAAGAAGCATTTGCGCGACTGAGCGCCGAGGACCGACACACCGCGGCGGCACCGGCTGGACGCGCCCACATGGCGGGCGCTTAAACTGCGCGGGATACATTCTTAAAGACGTTTCTTAGAGATATGCCGATCAGGAGGCGCAGTGCCCAGTCACGCCAGCTCACACATCTCGAAGGTGCTGGTCGCCAACCGCGGGGAAATCGCCGTCAGGGTGATTCGGGCGGCCAGGGACGCCGGGATCCCGAGCGTGGCCGTGTACGCCGAACCGGACGCCGACGCGCCGCACGTTCGGCTCGCCGACGAGGCCTTCGCCCTCGGTGGCCAGACCTCGGCGGAGTCCTACCTCGACTTCGGCAAGCTGCTCGACGCGGCGGAGAAGTCCGGCGCCAACGCGATCCATCCGGGTTACGGATTCCTTTCGGAGAACGCCGATTTCGCGCAGGCCGTCATCGACGCGGAGCTGATCTGGATCGGGCCGAGCCCGCAGTCCATCCGCGACCTCGGCGACAAGGTCACCGCCCGTCACATCGCCGCGCGCGCCAAGGCGCCGCTGGTTCCCGGCACCCCGGACCCGGTCAAGAACGCCGACGAGGTCGTCGCGTTCGCCAAGGAGTACGGCGTGCCGGTGGCGATCAAGGCGGCGTTCGGCGGTGGCGGCCGCGGCATGAAGGTGGCCCGCACCATCGAGGAGATCCCCGAACTGTTCGACTCGGCGACCCGCGAGGCCGTCGCGGCCTTCGGGCGCGGTGAGTGCTTCGTCGAGCGCTACCTGGACAAGCCGCGCCATGTCGAGGCCCAGGTGATCGCGGACCAGCACGGCAACGTGGTGGTGGCCGGGACCCGCGACTGCTCGCTGCAGCGCCGCTTCCAGAAGCTGGTCGAAGAGGCGCCCGCACCGTACCTGACCGACGCGCAGCGCAAGGAGATCCACGAGTCGGCCAAGCGCATCTGCAAGGAGGCGCACTACTACGGCGCGGGCACCGTCGAGTATCTGGTCGGTCAGGACGGGCTGATCTCGTTCCTCGAGGTCAACACGCGTCTTCAGGTGGAGCACCCGGTCACCGAGGAGACCTCCGGCATCGACCTGGTCCGCCAGCAGTTCCGCATCGCCAACGGCGAGCCGCTCGACATCACCGAGGACCCGACGCCGCGCGGCCACTCGATCGAGTTCCGCATCAACGGCGAGGATGCCGGCCGCGGCTTCTTGCCGGCCCCCGGTCCCGTCTCCAAGTTCGTGCCGCCGACCGGACCCGGTGTGCGGCTGGATTCCGGCGTAGAGACCGGCTCGGTGATCGGCGGCCAGTTCGACTCGATGCTGGCCAAGCTGATCGTCACCGGAGCCAACCGCCAGGAGGCACTGGAGCGGTCCCGGCGCGCGCTCGACGAGTTCACCGTCGAGGGCCTCGCCACGGTCATCCCGTTCCACCGCGCGGTCGTTTCCGACCCTGCCTTCATCGGCGACGACAACGGCTTCACGGTGCACACGCGCTGGATCGAGACCGAATGGGACAACACTGTCGAGCCGTTCACCGGTGGCGACCCGCTCGAGGAAGCCGACACCATCCCGCGTCAGACGGTCGTCGTCGAGGTGGGCGGCCGCAGGCTCGAGGTGTCGCTGCCCGGTGACATGGCCCTCGGCAACGGCGGCGGGGCGGCCGCCCCCGGCGTCGTTCGCAAGAAGCCGAAGGCCCGCAAGCGCGGCTCGCACGGCGGGGCCGCCGCGTCGGGTGATGCGGTGACCGCACCGATGCAGGGCACCGTGGTCAAGGTCGCCGTCGAGGAGGGTCAGGAGGTCGCCGCGGGCGATCTGGTGGTCGTGCTCGAGGCGATGAAGATGGAGAACCCGGTGACCGCCCACAAGGACGGCACCATCACCGGGCTCGCCGTGGAGGCAGGCGCGGCCATCACTCAGGGCACGGTGCTCGCCGAAATCAAGTAGGCGCCCGGTTACTCGGGCGTCACCAGGCTGCGCTGCTCGAGCACCGTTCCGAAGTACTTCGCGTTCGGGTCGACGACGACGTTCTTGCTGTCGTCACCACTGCGTGCAAGGGCATCGCGGGCCATCTGCTCGAACGAGATCTTCTGCGGCCCACCGATGTTCACGAAGTCGTTGAGCGGCTCGGCGACGGCGGCGCGAGCCACCTCGGAAGCCACCTGGTCGGCGGAGATCGGCTGGATCAACGCGTCGGGAACGTGCACCTCGTCGCCGACGACCAACGACTGGGTGATCTGATCGGCGAACTCGGCGAACTGCGTGGCGCGCACGATCGTGTACGGCAGACCCGACTCGGTGATCACCTTTTCCTGGGCGACCTTGGCCCTCAGGTACCCGCTGTCCGGCAGCCCGTCGAGGCCGACGATCGACAGCGCGACGTAGTGGCCGACGCCCGCGCTCTTTGCGGCAGCGGTCAGGTTGGTCGTCGATGTGGTGAAGAAGTTCATCACCGGCTCGTCCTCGAACGAGGGCGAGTTGACGACGTCGACAAGCACGTTCGCGCCGTCTAACGCGTCGGCGAGGCCCTCGCCGGTCAGGACGTCCACACCGGTGTTGCGGGACGCGGCGACGACGTCGTGGCCGTCCGCGGAGAGCAGTTCGACGAGCTTGGTTCCGATCAGGCCGCTGGCCCCGATGATTGCGATCTTCATGCCTACCATTACCCTCGTGGAACCGGTGGAAATCAATGCCGGCGCTTGGTATTTGCGCGGCGCTCGGCATCACGGTGCGGGATTGACATCGATATCGGCGCCCGTCGCGAGGTCGGCGCAATCCACCCAGGCCACGTCGGTCCTCTCCTGCAGGAAGGCCCGCCCGCCCTCGTCGCCGACCGCCCGTGCGACCAGGTCGGCCCAGTGCCTGCGCGCGACGACGACAGGGTGTCCGGGCCGCCCGTCGTAGCCGGCCCGGGCCAGGCCGGACGGCGAGGTGCGGGCGGCGGCCAGCACGCGAGCGACCACCGAGGTGCCGATGTCGGGCGTGTCGACGGTGATCAGCACGGCGTACTGGGCGGGTCCGGTTTCGATCGCCGCGATTCCCGCCCGCAGCGAAGCGCTCATGCCGTCGGCCCAGTCGCTCGCCACCACCGGACGCGCCGGAGCCGGCACGTCGACGATCGCGGCGCCCAGTACCACCACGATGTCGTCGCATCCCCCGCCGCGCAACGCCGATATCGCCGACCGCAGCCACTGGCCTTCGCCGCCGAGCACCTTCGGCATGCCATACCGCGTGCCCGCCCCCGCGGCGAGCACAACGCCTGCGGCGGGTTCCGACATGTCAATAGTGTGGACTACCGGCCGTTGAACGATATTCGCCTATCCAGATACGAAAATCGGCTGTCCACAAAACGATTCGGATATGACAATATTGTCACTTATGTCGGCGTAAATGCCCTGCTCAGGCCTGCGACACGCCGGTTGAGCAGCCGATTATTAGAAAACCCCACAGCGGTTGTCCTTCCGCCGCGGGCGGGCGTAGGGTCAAACCAGGTTGAGTTCACAGCCAGCTGGAAACGTCATCGGATGCAGGGCAACGAACTCCCTGCAGCGATGGGCTTTGAGGACCCAGGGCCTTGAACTTTTGACGTGAACCACAGTACGAACCTCTTCGACTGATGGAGTCACACCAATTATGTCTACTGCTATCACAACAACTCGTCCTGTTGATCGGACCGAAAGCCATGCGGCGTCGTTCGCGACGCGATGGCTACAGCCGTCCGTCGCAGTGATCACCGCGCACGGTGAGCTGGACGCATCCAACTCACAGGAATTCGTCGACTACGCGTTGCGCCACGCCGAACGCACCGAGCGATTGGCCCTGGACCTGACGGGCATCGATTTCTTCGGCACCGCGGGCTTTTCCGCGCTGCACACGCTGAACGTCCGCTGCGCGGGCGCCGGTGTCGAGTGGGTCATGGTGCCCAGCACCGCGGTCAGTCGGCTGCTGCGGATCTGCGATCCGGATTCGACCTTGCCGATCGCTGCGACCATGCCCGCAGCGCTGAGTTCGCTTCGCGCCGAACAGCGTCGGCTATTGCAACTGGTCTCGGAGCCGAGTTAGGGATTTCGCCAGTAGCCGGGATACGTGCATCTGTGAGATGCCGACTCGCTCGGCTATCTGCGTCTGAGTCAGCGATTCGAAGAACCTGAGCAGCAGCACGGTGCGCTCCCGCTCAGGGAGCGCAGCGAGCAAGGGCCGCAACGCTTCTCGGTTCTCGATCTGATCGAGGCTGGTATCGAGGTCGCCCAGGGTGTCGGCGATCGCCGGCGCGTCGTCGGTGCCGCTGCCGCCGCTGTCGATGGACAGCGTGTTGTAGGAGCTGCCTGCGACCAGGCCCTCGATCACCTCGTCTCGGTCCATGTCGAGTTCGGCGGCGAGCTCCGTGGCGGTTGGCGCACGTCCCAGCCGCTGCGACAGTTCCGCCGTCGCCGCGCCGAGCCGCAGGTGCAGCTCCTTGAGCCTGCGGGGCACCTTCACCGACCAACTGTTGTCGCGGAAGTGCCTGCGGACCTCGCCCATGATCGTCGGCACCGCGAACGACACGAAGTCCGAACCGGCGTCGACGTTGAAGCGGATCACGGCATTGACCAGTCCCACCCGCGCGACCTGTACCAGGTCGTCGCGTGGCTCGCCGCGGCCGTCGAACCGACGGGCGATGTGGTCGGCCAGTGGCAGGCACCGCTCGACGATGCGGTCACGCTGGCGAGTGAACTTCGCGGAGCCCTCCGCCACGCCTTGCAACTCGCGGAACATGTCTGCGACATCCGCATATTCAGAGTTCGCTCGTGACGACGAACCCTGCGAGGCCTGCGGACTCACCTGAGAGAACTCGCTCGTCTCGTCGTCATCGAGATCCCGAATACGCGGCCCTCTTCGGCACCATGTCCGTCCTGGAAAGTCGCGACCTCATCGGTCAGCGAACTGAGCACGTGCCAGCTGAAACTGCCGGGAGTCAGAATGTCTTCGGTCGTGCAGGTGGTCGACACCTCGACGACCACCTCGTGGTCATTCGGATGAACGCCGACCACCAACGTGGAGTTCGGCACTGCGGAGCGGATCAGCCGCGTGCACGCCTCGTCGACGGCCAGCCGTAGGTCGGAGACGGCATCGAAGTCGAGGTCCTCGAACGTGCCGATCGCCGCCACCACGGTGCGCACCACCGCCAGGTTCTCCAGCTGGGCTGGCACCCGGACCTCCACTGAACGGGCTTCACGTTGATGTCCGTTGTTCTTGTTCTCCACGTCGGCCACGTGACCTCCTGGCAATGTCGATCCGAGACTACTCCAGTCGTTTCGCCAGCTAACCATCGGCATTCCGAACGGAAAGCCACGTGTGGCGAGGTGAGCGCCCGGGTAATACACGGTCGTGAACGACGAAACGGGAACGCTGCGCCGCATCCTTGTGATGACGGCCATCGTGCTCGCCGCGTTGCTGGTGGCTGCGGCGGCACTCTACGCCGCGGCGTTCCTCATTCTCGCGCCCATGATGCAGTGACACCGATGATTCATACCCAACCTCGACGAGTCTTTAACGGAAGGCCAAGATGCGACTGCGCCGCAGCGTAGTGAGCGGGCCCGGCCTGCGCCGGGTCCGACGTGGGCGCGGCTTCTCCTATCACGATCAAGACGGCAAGGTGCTCACCGACGAGGCCACGCTGACGCGCATTCGGGACTTGGTCATCCCGCCCGCGTGGAAGAACGTCTGGATCAGCCCCCACTCCAACGGGCACATCCAAGCCGTCGGCACGGACGCAGCAGGCCGCCGCCAGTACCTGTATCACGAGAAATGGCAAGAGGAACGCAACGAGGAGAAGTTCGACCGGGTACTGGAGATGTCCAAGGCGCTACCCGAGATGCGCCGACGCGTTGCGTCGGATCTACGGCGCCGCCGCCTCGAACGCGAACGTGTTCTCGCCCTGGCTCTGCTTCTTCTCGACCTCGGCTACTTCCGGGCCGGCGGCGAGCAGTACGCCGACGAGAACAACTCTTTCGGGATCTCGACGCTGCTCTGTGAACACGTGTCTCTGCAGCGACAAGCCGTCGAGTTCGACTACCCCGCCAAGAGCGGTGTGCGGCGGACGCTGACCATCGAGGACCCTGAGGTGGTTCGTTCGGTGCGGGCGCTGATGCGCCGTCCCGATCGCACCGAGCGCCTGCTGGCCTGTCGCAATTCGTCGGAATGGAAAGACGTCCGCGCCGAGGATCTCAATGCCCGGTTCAAGGAACTCGTCGGCGACGAGTACACCGTTAAAGACCTGCGCACCTGGCACGGCACCGTGCTGGCCGCCGCGGCGTTCGTCGACGCCGACCCGCCGGTGAACAAGACCGTGATCAAACGGGTGGAATCCGCGGTGATGAAGGAGGTGTCCGAGGAACTCGGCAACACCCCCGCCGTGGCGAGGGGCTCCTACGTCGATCCGCGGGTCGTCGAGGGATATGAGAAGGGCCTCACCATCGCCGCGGGAGTGCGGCGCGCCGACCGCACCAAGAACACCGGCGAGCGGCAAGCCATTTTGGAGGACAGCACCGCGCGGCTGATCCGCAGGGTGGCCCGCGGCTAGTCAGGCCGGGGTCGTCACCCGCGGGTAGCGGGCCAGGTCGTCGTAGATCCGCAGCAAGTCCACGGCGATCCGGTCCCATGAATACCGGGCCTGCGCGCGATCTCGTCCCGCGGCGCCAAAGCTCTGGCGCAGGAACGAATCACGCAGCAGGACGTTGATCGCTTCCGCCAGCCTGCCGGGGGCCTTCGGCGGAACCAGACAACCCGTGACGTTGTCCACGACGGTGTCCAGCATGCCGCCCACCGCCGAAGCCACCACTGGAACCCCGCATGCCATCGCCTGAAGCGGCACGGTGCCTGCAGGTTCGTACCACGGGGTACAGGCGACGACGTCTGCGGACCGAAGCAGCGCAGGCATGTCCGACCGGGCAACCGGTCCGGACAGGTGCACGCGGCGGCCGACGCCGATTCGGTTCGCCAGTTCGAGCAGCCGACCCGCTTCTGGATCGGAGTTCGGGTTCGACGAGTCGTCGCCGCTGGCGATCACCAACTCGGCGTGCGGGATCATCGGCAGCGCCCGGATCACATTGTCGAAGCCGTTGCGCGGGCACAAGCTTTCCGACGCTGACGATCCGATGCTTGGCACGCTTTGCGGCCTGCGGGCCCGCCGGGTTGTACAGCTCGACGTCGACCCCCGGGGGCACCACCGTGATGCGGGCTCGCGAACCGCCCATCCGCATCAGCTCGAATGCTTCGTCGGTACAGGTGGCCGCCACCCAGGTCGCGGCCTTGGCCACCATCGCCTCAAGCCGTAGCCGCTCCTGTGGGCCGGTGTCCTGGGCGCCCAGGTGACGGCGCTTGACCACGCCGAGGCCGTGGAACGTCTGGACCGCAGGCAGGTTCAGATGCCGGGCCGCCAGCTGCGCGGCGATGCCCGATGTCCAGAAGTGCGCGTGGGTGACATCCGGCCGGTCGTCGGACCACAGCTCGACCAGGTTCTGGGCGAATGGGCCCACGTGCGTCAGCAACTCCTCATCGGGCACGTGCTCGCGCGGTCCGGCCGGAAGGTGAACCACGGTGTAGCCCTGCGGGGTTTCGACCCTTTCAGCAACGTCGGGGTCGGTACGCCGAGTGAACACCGAAACCTCGTGTCCGCAGCGGGCAAGGGCCGCCGACACCTCCGCGACATGCGATGTCGCGGACACGGAAACCATTGCGATCTTCATCGTTACGAAATGCGTTGCCGCGGGTAATCCCCGGCAAACGCGAACCGGCCGGACGTTCGCAATGTGGATTCGTGGCCTTTCGCATTCCGGACTGCGCAGGCGCGCGGGCGTTTTCCTGCGTACAGCACCGGGTAGTCCGCAGCCATGCAAGACAGCGATGACCTTTCCGACGATGTCCCCATCGCCGACGCCGTCGAGCAGCAACGCGCGGCCAACGACGAAATCTCCGATGACGACGCCCCGGCTGAGCCTTCCGGCGATGTGCCGCTAGAGGCATCCGGTGCGGATTGGCAGGAACAACACGAAGTCGTCATCGATCCCGAACCCGAAGGGTTCGACCATGACTGAACCTGACGGTGTCATTCCCTTACCCCGGACAAACCGCCGAGATGTCCGAGGCCCCACGCGACGAGATGCGCGACTACGTCGGCCGCGACCTACTGAAAGGTAAACGCGCGCTGATCACGGGCGGCGATTCGGGAATCGGACGTGCGGTGGCGGTGGCCTTCGCCAAGGAGGGCGCCGACGTCGCGGTTGCCTATCTGGAGGAGCACGACGACGCCAAACACACCGCGTCGCTCGTCGAAGAGGCCGGACGGCGCTGCTTACAGCTGCCGGGAGACCTCGGCGATGCGCACCACTGCCGCGACATAGTGGAGCCGAACCGTCGACGAACTCGGCGGCCTGAACATCCTCGTCAACAACGTCGCCTACCAGAACCCGACGGAGGACTTCAGCGACATCACCGACGAGCAGTGGCGACGCACGTTCGACGTCAACATCGACAGCTACTTCCGCGTGACCAAGGCCGCGCTCGAGCACCTTCCCGACGGCGGCGCCATCATCAATACTTCGTCGATCAATGGCCTTCGCGGTAACAAGAGCCTGATCGATTACTCGGCCACCAAAGGAGCGGTGCTTGGACTGACGTATTCGTTGGCTCAGTCGTTGAGTGATCGTCGCATTCGGGTGAACTGCGTTGCGCCGGGTCCGGTTTGGACACCGCTCATCCCGGCCACGATGGATGCCGAGAAGGTCGAGTCGTTCGGTGAGCACGCGCCGTTCGGCCGACCGGCCCAGCCCGACGAGATCGCACCGTCCTACGTGTTCTTCGCCGCGGAACAACTGTCGTCGTATTACAGCGGCGAAGTCCTCGCTCCCACCGGGGGCGAGACGCTTCCTGGGTGACATGCGCCTCCGGTCGGCGGTCTTGTTGGGGCTGTTGCTGGTCGGCCTCGGTCTGCTACTGACTCGATGCCCCGCCAACAGGGACGGTATGCCCGGCCAGTTGGCTCAATCCATGGAGGAAACGACGTCGGCCGCGCGCAGCGGTGCGCTGTCGCTGGACCTGTGGACACGGGGGCGCGCCACCGCACACTTGACCAGCGTGGCGCTGTCCGATGCACGCGACGAAGTTGTCAAGGCCTACAAGGGAATTGCCGACCTCAGGGCCGACGATCCCGTTGACCTCGATCGACAACGCATGCTGACCACGTCGATGACGAACATCATCGGACAGCTCAATGCGGCGGAGGCGACAGTTCGCACCATCACCAGTCAGCCGTCCGCTCAGAAGGCACGCACCGACCTCATCGCGTCCGCCGATGCACTGGAGAGCGGCTACCGCTGATGACGAAGATCTTCTCGGTGGCGCTCGGCATCCTCACCGCCATAGGAGGCTTCCTCGACATCGGCGATCTCGTCACCAACGCCCTCGTCGGCTCGCGGTTCGGTCTGGCCCTGGCGTGGGTAGTGCCGGTCGGCGTGCTCGGAATCTGCCTGTATGCGAACATGGCCGGCCGCGTTGCCGCCGTCAGCGGCAGGGCCACCTTCGAGATCATCCGCGAACGACTGGGCCCGCGTGCCGCAGGCAGCAACCTGGTCGCCTCGTTCCTCATCAACCTGATGACGCTGACCGCCGAGATCGGCGGTATGGCACTGGCTTTGCAACTGGCCACCGACGTCGGCCGGATGATGTGGGTACCCGTCGCCGCATTCGCCGTATGGGTGGTGATCTGGCGGGTGAGGTTCTCGATCATGGAGAACGTGACGGGACTACTCGGCCTGTGCCTGATCGTCTTCGTCGTCAGCGTTTTCGCGCTGCATCCGAACTGGGGTGATCTCCTGCATCAGGCCGCCGTACCGGTGATCTCCGACAAGGAATCCGCGGCGACGTACTGGTACTTCGCGGTCGCACTGTTCGGCGCGGCGATGACGCCCTACGAGGTCTTCTTCTTCTCCTCCGGCGCGGTCGAAGAGCATTGGACCAAGAAGGACCTCGGTACCTCCCGACTCAACGTGATGGTCGGCTTCCCACTGGGCGGCATCCTGTCTATCGCGGTCGCCTCCTGCGCGGCGATCATATTGCTGCCCAACCAAATCGACGTGACCTCGCTGTCGCACACGGTGATGCCCGTCGTCGCCGCGGGCGGCAAACTCGCGCTGGCCTTCGCGATCGTCGGCATCGTCGCGGCGACGTTCGGTGCGGCACTGGAAACGACGTTGTCGGGCGGCTACATCGTGGCGCAGTTCCTCGGCTGGACGTGGGGGAAGTTCCGTCGTCCCGCCGAGGCCGCTCGATTTCACGTGGTGATGTTCGTGGCCATCGTCGTCGGCGCCGCGGTGTTGTTCACCGGCATCGACCCGATCATGGTCACCGAATACTCCGTGGTCTTCTCGGCGATCGCGTTACCGCTGACCTACCTTCCGATCCTGATCGTGGCCAACGACTCTCAATACATGGGCGACGAAACCAACGGGAAGGTGATGAACATGGCCGCAATGGTGTACCTGGTCATCATCCTGGCCGCGTCACTGGCAGCGATCCCGTTGATGATCGTGACCGGAGCCGGGCAATGAGCACCGACGAACTTCCCGCCATGGGCCATCGCGGCCGGCTGCTCGACGCCCGGCTGCACCTGCTCGACCGCCAGCTGCTCGACGATGACGGCGACCCGGCCGGGATCGTTGACGACCTGGAGTTGAGCGGTGTGGAGCTGAATCAGGACGTCAAGGGGGGCTCGGAGGCGCCCCGGGTGACGGGCCTGCTCTCGGGACAGGTGGTTGCGACCCGCATCTTCGGTGGCGCGCCACCGCGATCGCGACTGCAGGAGATTCCGTGGAAGCTGGTCGCTTCCGTCGGCGTCGTGGTCACGCTCAAGCCGACCGACGTCGCGTTCGATGTGAGCTGGATGGAGCGGTGGCTCCGCGACCACATCATGCGCCACATCCCCGGAGGCCGACATGCAGCTGAGTAGGTTCCTGGGCTTGAGGGTTATCGACGCAGGCTCTCATCCGGTCGGCACCGTCATCGATGTCAGGCTCGCCGTCGCCGGTGATCTCCAACACAACCCGTCTACGCCGCGGGTGCTGGGTCTGGTGATCAGTCCGCGGACACACTCTTCGTTTCTCGGATACGAGCGCAGCAGTGCCACCGCTCCGCCCCTGCTGGCAGCGCTGTTGCGCTGGCGGCACCGCGGCACGTTCCTGGCCGCCTGGGAAGACGTCGCCCGGGTCGCCGAAAGTCTGGTCACTCTCCGCCCTGGCTACACGAGGTATTCGGCGGTGCTGGAGGGCGACGACTGATCCCCCGACGTTTAGCCCTGCGGACGGTCGGGAACCCCATGGTGCGTGGGGGAGAGCCCCTGCGTCCAGCCCGGAAACGGGCGAAACCAAAAACCAACCACTGAGGCGGAAAGGTGAATATGACCGAGAAGAACAGTGGTCCCGAAGAGGCTGTCAAGGGCGTCGTCGAGGACGTCAAGGGCAAGGCCAAGGAAACTGTCGGCACCGTAACGGGTCGTGATGACATGGTCCGCGAGGGCAAGGCTCAGCAGGACAAGGCCGACGCCCAGCGCGACGCGGCGAAGAAGGAAGCCGAGGCCGAGTCGGCCCGCGGTGGCGCCAAGGCCGCCGAGAAGCGGCAAGAGTCCAATCAGTAAGGCATAGCCTGTAGGAAGAAATCCCAGCCGGGAACACCGGCTGGGATTTCTTTTATGCCGCGGCTAGCTGCTCGGCCGCTGTCGATGCGCCTCGGGATGCTCGGCGTACCAACGTTCTTCGATATTGCGCACCCGTCGATGCTCGATCGTCAGCCACATCATGCCGATGACGAAACCTGCTACGGCGATCGCCACGAACACCAAGCCGGTGGACTGGTGACTTGTCGCAAAGGCGGAAAGGGCTCCCACGAACGAAGCCAGGGCCAATCCGATGACAATCAGCGCCGGCATGTTCTTGGTGTCCGTCATCGACTCACCGGCGTGCGGCCGCGTTGTCCTCACATGGTCGACGGGATCTTTCGGGCTCTTCATGGCTGCTCCTCTCGCCACACCCCGTGCCCGTATTGATGGGCTGACATCCACGGTAGAACTAATCGAACCTCACTGGTAGGGCGGATATAAATCGGCCCTCAGCACCGCCGCCAGGTGCGCCTATCCTCCCAGTCCGGCGATGGGAGGCAGGCTCAACGTGAGCATCAGCAGCATGGAGATCATCAGGAACCAGCCCGCGCCCTGCCACGGCCACCACGTGCCATCCTGGCGCCAGACCTGATATGTCCGCACAAAAGCCCGAGATCCGCCGAGCAGCAGGATGATCGGGGCGCCGAGAGCGAGCAGGGTGCGTTGTGGAGTACCACAGGCCACCGTGTCGGCGGTGGCGCCGCCACACGTGCTCACCCACACACCGGCAACGACGAGGAATACGACTGCGGCCACAGCCACGCCGATGCTGAAGCGGGCCGCATCGCGGACGACGTCGCGGGACTCGGCGACGTCGTGGCGCAATTCTCGAGTACTGCCATACACGGCTAGCTAATTTCCCCTGGTAGCGCCGGGGTAAACCTTACGAATCGACGCGGCCGTCGAATACCCAGTCCCGTGGACGCAGCCGCCACGTGGCGCGGGCATAGTCCAGCTCGGAGTGAGGCCACTGCGTGACGATGCGTCCGGAGGACGACCGGTAGTAACTGTCGCACCGCGTCCATATCGAACGCTCCAGCTCCGCGTGGATCTGGTCGTTGAACCGCTGCTCGGCTTCGGAACGCACGTCGATGCAGCCACCTCTGCGCGCGAGCCGGCTGACCGCACTGGCAACCAGCCGCGCACCGGCCTCAAGGATGTAAATGATCGAGTTGGCGCCCTGGTTGGTGTTCGGCCCGTACAGCATGAAGAAGTTCGGGAAACCGCTGACCGCCACGCCCAGAAAAGCCTGCGGGTCAGAACCCCACCGGTGGTGCAGACGTTCGCCACCGACGCCGATGACCTCGAGCCCGGACAGATAGTTGCTGGTTTCGAAACCCGTCGCCAGCACGATGGCGTCGACATCGACGGTGCGCCCGCCTGCGGTGACGATCGATGTGCCGGTGACGCGGCTGATGGGATCGGTCACGAGGTCGACGTGGGGGCGTTGCAGGGCGAGGTAGTACTGCTCGCCGAGCAGGACCCGCTTGCACCGGAACGGGTAGCGCGGCGTCAACGCATCGCGTAGCTCCTCGTCGGCGACGTGCTTGTGCAGAAATCTCTCAGACACTGCTTGGACCGCGGTGAGTTGGGGATGGTCGGGAGTCAAGGCCGTGTTGTCGTGTTGCAGTTTCCACAGTCGCCACCGCTCGCGCCGCGACGCCAACGGCTGCTGGCGGAATCGAGACAACTCCTGCGGGCTGAAAGGCCGGTCCTCCTTGGGCACCATCCACGGCGGCGAGCGCTGGAAAACCGTCACCTTCTCGGCGACATCGGCGATCTCGGGTACCACCTGCACTCCGCTGGCACCGGTTCCGACCACAGCCACCCGCTTGCCGGTGAGGTCGACGGAAACATCCCACCGCGCGGTGTGCATCAGCTTGCCGGTGAAGTCGGCGAGCCCGTCGATGTCGGGATACCTTGCCGCGCCGAACAGGCCGACGGCGCTCACGACGACGTCGGCGACGACGACATCGCCGCTATCCAGCTCGACGTCCCAGTGCAGCGCGTCTGAGTTCCATCGCATCCTGCGCACGCGCGTGCCGAGCATCAGGTGCCGACGGAGGTCGAAGTCGTCGGCGACCCTCTCCAGGTAGGCCAGGATCTCCGGCTGATAGGCGTACGTGCGGCTCCACGCCCGGTTCGGTGCGAACGAGAACGAATACAGGTGGCTCTGGATGTCGCACGCCGCGCCCGGATAGATGTTCTGCCGCCATGTTCCACCGACGCCGTCGGCGGACTCGATGATCGTAAGGTCGTCAATGCCTTTGCGCCGCAATGCGACCGCGGCGGCGAGTCCGCCGAAGCCTGCCCCGATGATCACCACGCGCGGTGATGGGTGGCGCCGCGTCAACGCCAGCATCCGACCGCTCAGGTATCGGCGGGCTGTGGTCACGAGACCGTGAACCCCTGCGGCGCGCCGTTCATCCTCGATGCCTCGAGGATGTCGGCGTATTCGGTTGGGGTACCGAAGAAGAAGCTGCCCTGACGCGTCCTCGCGTTCGCCTGGCCCTCCCTGTTGTAGTAGCCCGGTGTACACGACTTCGCCCTGTCGGCGCTCGCCGTCGACCGCTCGATAATGCCGTCGACCCACGCCGCCTCAGCGTCGGCAGACGCCTCGAGCTCGCCCGCCGCATTGTTCAGTGCCCAGGCGATCACCCAGGCGACGTGTGTCGCCTGGGTGTCGAGAAGGTACGGAAAGTTCACGGTGAAGCCGGACTGCGCAATGCTGAGCACGAAGCAGTTCGGAAACCCGTGAACGGTCAGGCCGTGGAACGTGCGTACGCCGTCGCGCCACTTGTCGGTGAGCGTCAGCCCGTCGCGTCCCACGAGATCGAATCCCACCCGCCGGGAGTAGTCGGTGCCGACCTCGAAACCCGTCGCAAAGATCAGGCAGTCGAGACTGTGTTCCGTGCCGTCGGTGACCACGCCGCCGGCCGTGATCAGCTCGACGCCTCTGCCCTGGGTATCGACGAGGGTGACGTTGCCACGGTTGAACGCCTGCAGATATTCGTCGTGAAAGCACGGCCGTTTGCAGAAGTAGCCGTACCAGGGCTTGAGGCCCTCTGCCGTGGCGCGGTCGGCGACGATCGAGTCGACGCGGGCCCGGATCTCCTCCATCTTGGCGAAGTCCGCCAGATCCACTGTGCGCAAACGCTCTTCGTCCGACATACCGGCGATGGCGGTCTGTCGCATCACGAAGAGCTTCTTGACGATGCTCGTCCAGGCGTCGTCGACCAGGTCCTCATCGGCGTCGCCGCCGGCCGTGAGCAGCTGGAAATTCTCGATGCGACGGCGCTGCCAACCCTCCGTCAGTTCCGCCGACCAATCCGGATCGGTCGGCCGGTTGCCGCGCACGTCGACTGTGGACGGGGTGCGCTGAAAGACGAGCAGGTGCTTCACCGACTGGGCTAGTCGCGGAACACACTGGATGGCGGTCGCGCCGGTCCCGATGATGCCCACCCGCTTATCGGACAGCTTGGCCAGGTCGGGGCCGGTGTAGTCGTAGTCCCACCGGCTCGTGTGGAACGCATGGCCGCCGAACGACATGATTCCCTCGATGCCGGGAAGTTTCGGCTTCTGCAGGTACCCGTTGGACATCGCCACGAACCGCGCCCGAATCGCGTCACCATGGTTGGTCGACACTATCCAGCGGGAAAGCGATGCCTCCCAACGAATCTCAGTGACCTCCGTCTGCAAACAGGCATTTCGATACAGATCGTAGTGTTCGGCGATGCGTCGACAGTGGGCAAAGATCTCATCACCCTTGGCGTATTTCTCGGTGGGGACGTAGCCCAGTTCCTCCAGCAGCGGCATGTACACATACGACTCGACGTCACATGCGATGCCGGGGTAGCGGTTCCAGTACCAGGTGCCACCCACGTCGGCGGCCTTGTCGATCAGGCGGATGTCCTGCACACCCAGTTCGCGGAGCCTTGCCCCGGTAAGGAGCCCGCCGAAGCCGGCACCGATGATTGCGACGTCAACCTCATCAGACAACGGCGCGCGCGTGAATTGCGGATCGCACCAAGGGTCCTCGGCAAATCGCGCAAACGGTCCTGCGATTTCTACGTACTGTGCGATTCCATCGGGACGTAGTCGTCGGTCCCGTTCAAAGGCATATCTCTTCCGCAGAGCGTCTACGTCGAATTCCACGTGGGCGCCTCCACCCTGCTTCAGCTAATGCACTCTCCGGGATCGTAGCTCTGGGAGGAGGGTGGGCATCATCAGCCCACGCTGGGATTCTGATGATGGTTCCCTCGACGGCCAATGCAACGTTCCCGGCAACGCGAACAACATGCCTGCGCCTGGGATGGGCACCGGCGCGCCCGGGATGGGTGGCGGCGGATATGCGATGGGCGGCGGCCACCGCTAACCCGCTAAGTGCCAAGCCAGAACCCCCGGACCGTCGGAATTATTCTGAGATACAGGTTGTGGCCCGACGCCGAACGATTCTTAGCGATGCCTCAGTCGGTGGTGTGCACGATCAGCACGTCGGTCTTAGCGCTGCGCAAGACGTTGCCGGGTATCGAGCCAAGCCACTTGTCGGCGCGCGTGCCCAGTCCCACGTTGCCAACCACCAACAGATCGGCCTTAACCTCCTCGGCGAGGCGGGATAGCGCATGTGCGGGACCACCCAGATGACCCACCAGAATCGGTCGCGTCTCGATATTCTTAGCCCCAGCCGCCCTGGCCCGGTCGCGGGCCTCCCGCAGGATCGCATATATGGGGGCCATCCCGTGCACCATGTAGTCCCCCTCGCCCCCGAGGACGACCTCGGCGCCGCCATCAATCACACGATCCGGCCGCGCTGGTCTTCCCCAGCCTCCCTTGTCCACATTAGGCAAGTGCGCCATCGCGATGATCAACTTCGCATTATTTTCCGCGGCGAACGCGGCTGCGTGGTCCACCGCACGCAGCGACGTGTACGAGCCATCGGTGCCGACCACGAGGGTCTGATAGGCGCTCATTTTCCTCCCAATGTAAAGCCGAACGGCGGCACAACCTCCCAGACGAAGACCAATCCGGTCATAGCCGCGAGCCCGCGCGGCCTCCGCAGGCTTGTGCCCCTGTCACGCCATGTTGTCAGTAAGCGTTGCGACCTGGGCGCTTTTGGTTCTTGCAAACTTGCACAGGTCGGGGCTGAAAAGATCCTCTGCCTATTTCTTTCGCGGTTTTGACCCGTGGGCGGTTGCCGTAGCCGTCGGGGTGTTGGGCGATCGGCCCAGTCGCCCGCACGGTTGTAAATGTCTTGAGGAGATGGTCGCACCAGATACGCCAAGGACACTTCACCGCGCTTGCGACGCGTTTGCGGGTGTAGCCGGAAACTACCAGCCAGGAAGTTCGATATCTTGGGCGGCGCCTTACCCAGCGAGCCCGGTCACGAAACGCTATCCGACTCATCGGATACATCTGCAATGTAGTGGTAGGCGATCACCGGAGTTCCAGGGTTCGCCACGCCGCCGTCAATGTTGAGGCAGGGACCGAGGGCACTCGTAATCTGACCGTTGGCCTGGAGATTCCGCGATTCATGCATTAGCCATGGCGTCGGACGTCGGCGAGTCATTTAGAACCCGAGGTTGTCGGGCCACACGCCTACCATTCGCCTCGTGATCGGCACCAGGGTGAAGGTGTATCTGGCCGTCGGCGTCGTATCGGCCGTGGCCGCTCACCTGCTCGGGGCGAGCCTGCCCTGGACCGCGGCGATGGGGTTCACTGCGCCCGCCCTGTTGGCCGCCGCGCCACGCTTCCTGTTGGCCACCGTCGTCGGCGCATTCACCCCGAGTCCCAGAGAGACACCGGCGGCGTCAGCCATGTCAGGCACGGAGTTTGAAGACCACGTCGCGCGGATCGCCCGGTCGTGCGGGCTGCCGGTGATCATGACGTCGGTCACCGGCGACTGGGGCGTCGACATCATCGTCGGCAAGCGACCCAATCGCCTTGCCATTCAATGTAAACGGCAGTCCCGTCCGGTCGGCGCGAGCGCCGTCCAGGAAGTGGTGGCAGGCGCGCCCATGCAGGATTGCACCAGAACCATGGTGGTCACCAATCACGAATTCACCCCCGCCGCACGCAAACTCGCCGAGCTGCACGGCTGCGAGCTCGTCGGCGGCTCTGACCTCACGCGGCTACGCGCGACGATCCGGCGGCTGACGGAACCGACCGAAGTCAGGTAAGCGCGTCTCGCACCGCGGCGACGGCGGCGTCGATCTCCTCGCGCGACACCGTAAGGGCCGGCCGGAACCGCACGCTGTCGGGGCCGCTGGCCAGCATGATCACCCGGCTGTCCCACAACCGGCGGATCAGCTCGTCGCGCTGCTCCGTGCTGGGCAGGCTGAAGGCACACATCAGTCCGCGGCCACGCACATCGAGCACCAGACCTGGGAACTCCGAAGCGAGTTCGTCCAGCCGGTCGAGAAGATAGCGTCCGGCCTTTGCGGCCCGCACCACCAACTCGTCGGACTCCATGGTCTCGAGGATGCGCCGCGACCGCACCATGTCCACCAGGTTGCCGCCCCAGGTGGAGTTGATCCTGGAGCTGACCGCGAAGACGTTGTCGGACACCTCGTCGACGCGGCGGCCGGCCATGATTCCGCACACCTGGGTCTTCTTGCCGAACGCGACGACGTCGGGCGCAACCTCCAATTGCTGATAGGCCCACGGGGTTCCGGTCAGCCCGCAGCCGGTCTGCACCTCGTCGAAGATCAGCAGCGCGTCGAACTCGTCGCACAGCGCGCGCATCGCCGCGAAGAACTCCGGCCGGAAGTGCCGGTCGCCACCCTCCCCCTGGATCGGCTCGGCGATGAAGCATGCGATGTCGTGCGGGTGCGCCTCGAACGCAGCACGGGCCTGGCGCAGCGACTCGGCCTCAAGCGCATCCATGTGGGCATCCGGGCGGATGTATGGCGCGTCGATGCGCGGCCAGTCGAACTTCGGGAACCGTGCCACTTTGTTCGGATCGGTGTTGGTCAGCGACAGCGTGTAGCCGCTGCGCCCGTGGAAGGCGCCACGCAAATGCAGCACCTTGGTGCCCAGGTCGGGGTCGATAGCGCGCGCCTCGTTGTGCCTGCTCTTCCAGTCGAACGCGACCTTGAGAGCGTTCTCGACCGCGAGCGCTCCCCCGTCGACGAAGAACAGGTGCGGCAACGCCGGGTCGCCGAGCACGCGGGCGAACGTGTCGACGAAACGTGCCATCGGGACGCTGTAGACGTCGGAGTTGCTCGGCTTGTTCACCGCGGCCGCGGCGAGCTCGGCGCGGAACGCTTCGTCGTCGGCCAGCGCAGGATGGTTCATGCCCAGCGCCGACGAGGCGAAGAACGTGAACATATCCAGGTAGCGCTCGCCCGTGCGGGCGTCGACCAGCACGGAGCCCTTCGAGCGCTCGATGTCGAGCACGAAGTCGAGGCCGTCGGCGAGGATGCTGCGGGCCAGCACCTCACGCACGTCGTCGGGGTCAATCTCCTCGGCGGCGGCGGTCATGGCGGCAGAGGTCAAGACAGCGGTCATGTCCCCATCTTAACAACTTATTTACGGTCTATACGCCATCTGACCGGAACTATTACGGTATGTGATCGCGTCCAGTGTAAAAAGTCTGTAGGATGATCGTGCTTCGGGTGCGGACGTTGGCCGCTGTCCGGATCTGCTGCAGCAAGTCTTCAAGCGCCCGCGCCGACTCGACCCGCACGAGCAGGATGTAGCTCTCCTCGCCGGCTACCGAGTGACACGACTCGATGGCCTCGATGTGTTCGAGCCGGGTGGGCGCATCGTCGGGTTGAGAGGGGTCGAGAGGAGTGATGGCCACGAACGCCGAGAGCATATGCCCGACGGCTTCGGGGTTGATCCGGGCCGAGTACCCGGTCACCACGCCACGCGACTCGAGTCGTCGCACCCGTGACTGGACGGCGGACACCGACAAGCCGGCGGTCGCCGCGAGCTGCGCCAACGTGGCTCGACCGTCGGCGACGAGTTCGCGCGCCAGGATCCGATCGATCTCGTCGAGGTGCACCGGTTCGTGCGGGTGTTCGTCGGATTCACCCATTGCCGCACTGTATCCGAGCCGAAGAAGGCCGCCGGCGAGGAAGATCGAGACAAACGGGCTCTAGGAGAAAGTCGCATCATCATGACCAGCGTTCAGACATCACCGCTTCCGACGGCCGAGGCACTGCGCACCCGCGCCCGCGACGCCCTGCACGCGTGCGGTTCGCACGCCGAACTGGGTGAGCCCGGCGCCCACGGGGTGCATGCCAGCACGCCCATCACCGGCGACGTGCTTTTCACCGTCGCAGAGACCACACCGGAGCAGGCCGATGCGGCCATAGCCGAAGCGGCACAGGCGTTTACGACGTGGCGCACGACACCGGCACCGGTGCGCGGCGCGCTGGTGGCCCGTCTCGGTGAACTGCTCGTCGAGCACAAGGACGATCTGGCCACGCTGGTGACCGTCGAGGCCGGGAAGATCACCTCGGAGGCACTCGGCGAAGTGCAGGAGATGATCGACATCTGCGAGTTCGCCGTCGGCTTGTCGCGCCAGCTGTACGGCCGCACCATCGCCTCCGAGCGGCCCGGGCATCGGCTGATGGAGACATGGCATCCGCTCGGCGTCGTCGGCGTCATCACCGCCTTCAACTTCCCCGTCGCGGTGTGGTCGTGGAATGCCGCGATCGCGCTGGTGTGCGGCGACACCCTGGTGTGGAAGCCGTCGGAGCTCACGCCGCTGACCGCGCTGGCCTGCCACGCACTCGCCGAACGCGCTGCCATTGATGTTGGTGCGTCGGCGCATATCTGCAGGCTCATCCTGGGCGGCCGCGAAGTCGGCGAACGACTGGTCGACGACCCACGGGTGGCGCTGCTGAGCGCCACCGGGTCGGTGCGGATGGGTCAGCAGGTCGGTCCGCGGCTGGCGGCACGCTTCGGCCGGGTCCTGCTCGAACTCGGTGGCAACAACGCCGCGATCGTCACGCCCTCGGCCGATCTCGAGCTGGCCGTACGGGGCATCGTGTTCTCGGCGGCGGGCACCGCAGGCCAGCGTTGTACGTCGCTGCGGCGGCTGATCGTGCACCGGTCCATCGCCGACACCCTCGTCGAGCGAATCGTGTCGGCCTACCGCCAGCTGCCGATCGGTGATCCGGCGTCCGACGGCACCCTTGTCGGGCCGCTGATCCATGAGACCGCGTACCGCGACATGGTCGGCGCGCTGGAACGGGCGGCGGCCGAAGGCGGCGAGGTCTTCGGCGGCGAGCGCCACGACCTCGGGGAGAATTCGTATTACGTGGCCCCGGCGGTGGTGAAGATGCCGAAGCAGACGGAGCTGGTGCACCAGGAAACGTTCGCACCGATCCTCTACGTGCTCACCTATGACGAACTCGACGAGGCGATCGCCTTGAACAACGCTGTGCCGCAGGGTCTTTCGTCGGCGATCTTCACCCTGGACGTGCGCGAGGCCGAGCGCTTCATGGCCGCGGACGGCTCCGACTGTGGCATCGCCAATGTCAACATCGGCACGTCGGGTGCGGAGATCGGCGGGGCGTTCGGCGGCGAGAAGCAGACCGGCGGCGGCAGGGAGTCCGGGTCGGATGCCTGGAAGGCCTACATGCGCAGGGCGACCAACACCGTGAACTACTCATCGGAGTTGCCGCTGGCGCAGGGCGTGCACTTCGGATGAGCCTCCGCGGCTGTTGTACATGCGCAAATTAGACTGACGGGCGTGTCCGCACCCAGACGGCGGCTGTCCCCCGAGGATCGGCGCAGCGAGCTGTTGGCGCTGGGCGCCAAGGTGTTCGGCGAACGTCCCTACGACGAAGTCCGGATCGACGAAATCGCCGAGCGCGCAGGTGTGTCGCGCGCGCTGATGTACCACTATTTCCCCGACAAACGCGCGTTCTTCGCCGCCGTGGTGCGCGCCGAGGGTGATCGACTGTTCGAGGCCACCAGTACGCCACCGATGCCGGGCCAGTCACTGTTCGCGCAGCTGCGCGAGGGCGTGCTGGCCTACCTCCGCTACGACGAGAGACACCCGCACGGAGCGTGGGCCGCCTATGTCGGGATGGGCACGGCCGACCCGGTGCTACGCGGCATCGAGGACCTGGACAACGAGCGGCAGGTCAACCGGATCATGGCCAGGATCAACGCAACGTTGGCAGGCGATCTGGACTCGAAGGTGGAACGCGACATCCGCATCACGATGTACGGCTGGCTAGCGTTCACCATGGAGTTGTGCAGGCAGCGCATCCTCGACCCGTCCATCGACGCCGGCCAGATCGCCGACACGTGCGCACATGCACTTCTCGATGTGGTCGGGCGGGTTCCGGGTATCCCGGCCAAACTCAGCGAGGCGGTCGCGCCCGAGCTACGCGGTACATGAGCTTGGGTCGAAAGAGCCGAGTCGGCGGGTCGATGAGTCCTGTGACCCTGATGAGTTGTTCGTTGGCCGCGGCATCGGGCAGCTCGTCGCGCTCCACCACGGTCACCGATTCGTAGAACTCGGCCAGCACCCGCGCGGCCAGCAGGCCGGCCATGCTGGCACCGAGAACGACTGCGTGGGTGCCGACCATGGCCCATTTTCACGCGAAGCTGAGCCCGACCGCTGAAGTTTGTCGGTGCTGGTTGGCACGATGGGCAAGGTGAGCTCTACCCAGGACCCGCTCTCCCGCTTCAGTCCGCTGACAAGGGAGTGGTTCAGCGGGACCTTCGCGGCGCCGACCGACGCCCAGGCCCAAGCGTGGTCGGCGATCGCCGACGGCGACAACACGCTGGTCATCGCGCCGACAGGGTCCGGAAAGACGCTGGCGGCGTTCCTGTGGGCGATCGACCGCCTCGCCGATAGCGAGCCTCGGCCGGCCGCGCGCGGGCACCCGCGTCCTGTACGTATCGCCGCTGAAGGCGCTGGCCGTCGACGTCGAACGCAACCTGAGCACGCCGCTGACCGGCATCACCCGCATTGCCGAGCGGCGCGGCCTGCCCGCGCCGGACATCAGCGTCGGCGTCCGTTCCGGCGACACCCCGCCGGGACGGCGGCGCGAACTGATCGCCAAACCGCCCGACATCCTCATCACGACGCCCGAGTCGCTGTTTCTGATGCTGACGTCGGCGGCCCGCGAAACACTCGCCGCAGTGCAGACCGTGATCGTCGACGAGGTGCACGCCGTCGCCGCGACCAAGCGCGGCGCGCACCTGGCGTTATCGCTGGAGCGGCTGGACCAACTGATGGAGACACCCGCGCAGCGGATCGGCCTGTCAGCGACGGTGCGGCCCCCGGAAGAGGTGGCCCGGTTCCTGTCCGGGCAGGCGCCGACGACGATCGTCACCCCGCCCGCGGCCAAGACGTTCGACCTGTCGGTTCAGGTGCCGGTGCCCGACATGGCCGAACCTGGAGAACAACAGCATCTGGCCCGACGTCGAGGAGCGCATCGTCGACTTGATCGAGGCGCACCGCAGCTCGATCGTGTTCGCCAACTCGCGACGGCTCGCCGAACGACTCACCTCGCGGCTCAACGAGATTCACGCCGAACGAAACGGGATCGAACTGCAGTCGGGGCCCAATCCCCAAGTGGGCGGCGGGTCACCCGCACACATCATGGGCAGCGGGCTGGCGTCCGGCGCCGAGACGCTGCTGGCGCGCGCTCACCACGGCTCGGTCAGCAAGGAGCAGCGGGCCCAGGTCGAAGACGACCTGAAGACCGGTCGGCTGAAGGCCGTTGTCGCCACCTCCAGCCTGGAGCTGGGCATCGACATGGGCGCGGTGGACCTGGTGATTCAGGTGGAGGCACCGCCATCGGTGGCCAGCGGGCTGCAACGCATCGGCCGGGCCGGCCATCAGGTCGGCGAGATCTCGCAGGGCGTGCTGTTCCCGAAGCACCGCACGGACCTGATCGGCTGCGCGGTGACGGTGCGACGGATGCTGTCCGGCGAGATCGAAACCATGCGGGTGCCGACGAACCCGCTCGACGTGCTGGCCCAGCACACCGTGGCCGCCTGCGCGCTGGAGCCACTGGACGCCGACCTCTGGTTCGATGCGGTGCGGCGAAGCGCTCCGTTCGCGACACTGCCGCGCAGTGCGTTCGAGGCGACGCTGGATCTGCTTTCGGGCAAGTATCCGTCGACGGAGTTCGCCGAGCTACGACCACGGCTGGTGTACGACCGCGACGCGGGAACGCTGACCGCACGGCCCGGCGCGCAGCGGTTGGCGGTCACCTCCGGTGGCGCGATCCCCGACCGCGGCCTGTTCACCGTCTACCTGGCCTCCAACGCGGACTCCGAAAAGCCCTCGCGAGTAGGCGAACTCGACGAGGAAATGGTCTACGAGTCACGGCCGGGCGACGTCATATCGCTGGGCGCCACCAGCTGGCGGATCACCGAGATCACCCACGACCGGGTGCTGGTCATCCCGGCGCCAGGGCAGCCCGCGCGGCTGCCGTTCTGGCGCGGCGACGGTGTCGGCCGGCCCGCCGAGCTGGGCGCTGCTATCGGTGCGTTCACCGGGGAACTGTCCGGCCTGACTCGGCAGGATTTCGACAACCGTTGTGCCGCAATGGGGTTCGATGGCTATGCGACCGACAACCTGTGGCGGCTGCTGGACGACCAGCGCCAGGCCACCGGCACCGTACCGACCGACGCCACCTTGGTAGTGGAACGGTTCCGCGACGAGCTCGGCGACTGGCGGTTGATCCTGCACTCCCCCTACGGGCTTCGGGTGCACGGTCCGCTGGCGCTTGCGGTGTCGCGCCGGCTGCGTGAGCGCTACGGGATCGACGAGAAGCCGACGGCCTCCGACGACGGCATCATCGTTCGGCTGCCGGATACCGAGGATGCCCCGCCCGGGTCGGAGATATTCGTGTTCGACGCCGACGAGATCGAACCGATCGTCACCGCCGAGGTGGGCGGTTCGGCGTTGTTCGCCTCCAGGTTCCGCGAATGCTCGGCCCGCGCCCTGCTGTTGCCGCGCCGTCACCCGGGCAAGAGGTCCCCGCTGTGGCATCAGCGGCAGCGGGCGGCACAGCTGCTCGACGTGGCCCGCAAGTATCCGGACTTCCCGATCGTGCTGGAGACCGTCCGCGAATGCCTGCAGGACGTCTACGACGTGCCGAAACTGACGGAGCTGATGCAGCGCGTCGCCCAGCGCAGGCTGCGGATCGTCGAGGTCGAGACCGCGACGCCGTCACCGTTCGCGGCTTCGCTGCTGTTCGGCTATGTCGGGGCGTTCATGTACGAGGGCGACAGCCCGCTCGCGGAGCGCCGGGCCGCGGCGCTGTCGCTGGACAGCATGCTGCTGGCCGAGTTGCTGGGCCGCGTCGAGCTCCGCGAACTTCTCGACCCGCAGGTGATCGCCACAACCGCGGCCCAACTGCAGCACCTCGCCGAGGACCGCGCTGCCCGCGACGCCGAGGGTGTCGCTGACCTGCTGAGGCTGCTGGGGCCGCTGACCGAGGGTGAGATCGCCGAGCGGTGCACCGCCGACGATGTCGGCGGATGGCTCGAAGGGCTGCGCGCGGCCAAGCGCGCGCTCACGGTGTCATTCGCCGGCCAGACGTGGTGGGTGGCGATCGAGGACATCGGCCTGTTGCGCGACGGTGTCGGCGTGGCCGTGCCGGTCGGCGTGCCTGCGATCTTCACCGAGACCGTCGCCGACCCGCTCGGCGAACTGCTCGGCCGCTACGCCCGCACTCGCGGCCCGTTCACCACTCATGACGCGGCCGCTCGATTCGGGCTGGGCCAACGCGTCACCGCCGACGTGCTGGGCCGGATGGCGATCGACGGCAAGTTGGTGCGCGGAGAGTTCACTGATCTCGCCGACGGCGGCGACCAGTGGTGTGACTCGGACGTGCTGAAGATCCTGCGGCGACGCTCGCTTGCGGCGCTGCGGGCGCAGGTCGAGCCGGTCAGCACCAGCGCCTATGCGCGGTTCCTGCCCGCCTGGCAACAGGTCGGTGCGGAACGGGCCTCCGGCGTCGACGGCCTGGCTGCGGTGATCGACCAGCTGGCCGGCGTCCCGATACCGGCATCGGCGGTCGAACCACTGGTGTTTTCCGCGCGTGTCCGCGACTACCAGCCGGCCATGCTCGACGAACTGCTGGCCTCCGGCGAGGTGACGTGGTCGGGTGCGGGCACAATCGGCGCCGGGGACGGCTGGATCGCGTTCCACGCGGCAGATTCGGCGCCGCTGACGCTCGCCCCGCCAACCGAATTCGATTTCACCGACACCCACCGCGCGATCATGGGGATGCTAAACGGCGGCGGTGCGTACTTCTTCCGCCAACTCGCCGGTGACGACAGCGGACAATTCAAACAGGCTCTGTGGGAACTGATCTGGGCCGGATGGATCACCGGTGACACTTTCTCCCCGGTGCGGGCGATGCTCGGGGGCACGGGCCGCCGGTCGGGTAAACCCGCACACCGCCAACGCTCACGACCGCCACGGCTGAGCCGATACAGCGTCGCCCACGCGCAGGCGCGGGCATCCGATCCGACGGTCGCTGGCCGATGGTCCGCGCTGCCGGCTGCGGAGCTGGATTCCACAGTGCGAGCGCACTTTCAGGCCGAACTGTTGCTCACCCGATACGGGGTGCTGACAAAGGGCGCGGTCGCGGCCGAGGGCGTGCCCGGTGGCTTCGCCATGCTCTACAAAGTGCTGACCGCGTTCGAAGACGCGGGACGTTGTCAGCGCGGATACTTCGTCGAGTCGCTCGGCGGCGCGCAATTCGCGGTCGCCTCGACCGTGGACCGGCTGCGGTCGTATCTCGACAGCGTCGACCAGGAGCGCCACAAGTACGAGGCCGTGGTGCTTGCCGCCGCCGACCCCGCCAACCCATATGGCGCGGCGCTGCCGTGGCCTGAAAGTGACTACAGGCCGGGCCGCAAGGCAGGCGCACTGGTGGCATTGGTCGACGGCGAACTCGCGTGGTTCCTCGAGCGAGGCGGACGCTCGCTGACCATTTTCAGCGCCGACGCCGAAGCACACCAGGCCGCCGCCGGGGCGCTGGCAGATCTGGTGGCCACGGGTCGAGTGCAATCCGTGCTGATCGAGAAGATCAACGGCGTGCCCATCTTGGAGCCGGGCGCAGAGGGCGATCGGGCCGCCGTGGTGGCCGCCCTGACCGGCGCCGGGTTCGCCCGCACTCCGCGTGGGCTGCGGCTGCGATGATCTAGCGCATGAAAGCTCGCGTCACCACACCGTTCGGTTTCGAATCGACAGCTGCTGACGTCATCGACGGTGTCGACCTGACGGGCAAGACGGCGATCGTCACCGGCGCCTCGTCGGGCATCGGCGTCGAGACCGCGCGGGCGCTGGCTGCCGCGGGCGCGTCGGTCACGCTGGCTGTGCGGGACACCTCCAGAGGCGATCGGGTCGCCGCCGAGATCCGGGACAGCACCGGCAATGCGGAGGTCGGCGTCGGCACTATCGACCTCGGCGACCTGTCCAGCGTCGCAGCATTCGTCCGCGCCTGGACCGGGCCGCTCGACATCCTGGTCAACAACGCAGGCGTGATGGCAGTGCCGGAGCTGACCATGTCGGCGAGCGGACACGAAATGCAGTTCGCGTCAAACCATCTCGGTCACTTCGCGCTCGCCGTCGGGCTGCACGGCGCATTGGCTGCCGCGGACAACTCCCGCGTCGTTTCGGTGAGTTCGGCGGGTCATCTGCGCTCACCGGTCGTGTTCGACGACATCGACTATGCGTTTCCGCGACTACGACCCGTTCGGTGCGTACGGACAGTCCAAGACAGCCAACGTGTTGTTCGCCGTCGAGGCCACCAAGCGCTGGGCCGACGACGGGATCACCGCCAACGCACTCATGCCAGGCGCCATCTTCACCCGGCTGGGGCGTCACGTCGACGCCAAGGCCGCGGCGTCGGCGATGAAGCGGCAACAGGCGGTCAAGACCGTGGAGCAGGGCGCTGCCACGTCGGTGCTGCTGGCTGCGTCGCCGATCGTCGACGGCATCGGCGGCCGGTATTTCGAGGACTGCAACGAGGCGCCCGTCGTCCAACGCCGGGGTGCGCCGGGTAGCGGCGGGGTGGCGTCCTATGCGCTTGACCCGGCCAACGCCGAACGGCTGTGGGAAGTCTCGCTGAGGATGACCGGGTAGATATGCCCGAGGGTGACACCGTCTTCCACACCGCCGCCAAGTTGCGCGAGGCGCTGGTCGGTAAAACGTTGACGCGCTGCGATGTTCGCGTGCCTCGATACGCCACGGTAGACCTGACCGGGCAGCGGGTCGACGAGGTCATCAGCCGCGGCAAGCACCTGTTCATCCGGGTCGGCCAGGCGAGCATCCACTCGCACCTGAAGATGGACGGCAGTTGGACAGGTCAGTCCGACAGGCCGGCCCAGCCGCGCGGGTCACCGCATCCGCATCATTCTGGAGGCCGGCGACGTGCAGGCCGCCGGGATCGACCTCGGCGTGCTGGAGGTCCTCGACCGGAATCAGGACGAGGACGCCGTCGCCCACCTCGGGCCCGATCTGCTGGGCGACGACTGGGATCCGCATATCGCGGCCGCCAATCTCATTGCCGATCCGGACCGGCCGCTGGCCGAGGCGCTGCTCGACCAACGGGTGATGGCCGGCGTCGGAAACGTCTACTGCAACGAGCTGTGTTTCGTCTTCGGACACCTGCCCACCACGCCGGTGAGCAAGGTATCGGACCCGTTACGCATGGTGCAGCGGACCCGCGACATGCTGTGGCTCAACAGGTCTCGCTCGAATCGAACGACGACCGGAGACACTCGGCGGGGACAACAGGTGTGGGTGTACGGCCGGTCCGGGGAACCGTGCCGCCGCTGTGGTACCGCCATCGAGACGGACCGCAGCGGCGACCGGGTGACGTTCTGGTGCCCGAACTGTCAGCGCTGAGGCAGCGCCAGCTTGATGATCTTGCGCACGACGGTGGCGAACTGCTTGGGCAGCGGACCCTTGTTGTACGGGATGCCGTAGCGCTGGCAGATCTCCTGGACCTCGGGCGCGATCTCAGCGTGGCGATGCGCCGGCACGTCGGGGAACAGGTGGTGCTCGATCTGGAACGACAGGTTGCCGCTCAGGATGTGAAAGAGCTTGCCGCCGGTCAGGTTCGCCGACCCGAGGACCTGGCGGAAGTACCATCCGCCGCGCGTCTCTGCCTTCGTCTCCTCGATCGAGAACTCCTGGACGTCCGCGGGGAAGTGGCCGCAGAAGATGATCATGTACGACCAGACGTTGCGCATCAGGTTGGCGGTGAGATTGCCCGCGAGCACCCACGGCGCGAACGGACCTGCCAGCAAGGGGAACGCCACGTAATCCTTGAGCGTCTGGCGCTTGGTTTTGCGCCAGATGCCTTCGAGGATCTCGCGCTTGTCGGCGATCGTGATCTCCCCGGCGCGGATGCGCTCGGTCTCCAGCTCGTGCAGGGCGACACCGTACTGGAACAGGACCATCAGCAGGAACGCATAGACCGGGTTGCCCAGGAAGTAAGGGGTCCAGCGCTGGTCCTCGCTCATCCGCAGGATGCCGTAGCCGATGTCGCGGTCCATGCCGACGATGTTGGTGTAGGTGTGGTGCATGTAGTTGTGCGAGTGGCGCCACTGGTCGGCCGGGCACGCGGTGTCCCATTCGAATTTCTTGCTCGACAGCGCCGGGTCGCCCGTCCAGTCGTACTGGCCGTGCATGACGTTGTGGCCGATCTCCATGTTGTCGAGGATCTTCGACAGTCCCAACATGGCGGTACCGGCGAGCCAGAAGGGCGGGAAGATGCCGCCGAAGAGAAGGGCCCGTCCGGCGATCTCTAAACCGCGTTGCGACTTGATGATTCGGCGGATGTAGGTGGTGTCGCGTTCGCCGAGGTCGGCGATCACCCGCTCCTTCAGCGCATCGAGTTCACGGCCGAACGCTTCGGCCTGCTCGGGGGTCAGGGTGACAGTCTTGCCTGCGACCGTCTTCTGAAGGGTCTTCTGCTGCGTCGTGGGCTGCGTAATCGTTGGTGCAGTCATGATTCTCCTTTCCTAGAGGGCGAGCTCGACATCGCCGACGGGAGCGGACACGCAGATCTGCACGTCCTCCTCGTCGGTGGTGGAAACCGCCCCGGTTATCAGGTTCTTCACCACACCGCGGGTCTTGCGGCGGGTGCAGGTGTGACAGATGCCCATCCGGCATCCGCTCTCGGGGGTGAGGCCGGCGTCCTCGGCCTGCTGCAGCAGCGGCCTGCCGTCGTCGGTGGCCTGGACACCGCTGTCGGTGAATGAGATTCGGCCTCCGGTGGATTCGGCCGGAGGGCTGAACACCGGCGGGACGAAGCTCTCGGATTTCGCGTCGGGACACTGCGCCCGGACGGCTTCCACGAGCGCGGGCGGTCCGCAGACGAAAACGGCGTCGGGGTCGGGCATCGCCGCGGCCAGATGGTCGGCGTCGAAGTGACCGGTCAGCTCGCCTTCGCCGTCGCGGGTGTAGCCGTGCAGCACCCGGACTCCCGTCATCGTGGCGAGCTCGTCGGCATAACAGGCTTCGTCGGGGGTGCGCGCGTAGTGGACGAACGCCAGCTCGCCCTCGAAGCCGTCGGCGCGCAACGTCCGGAGCATCGACATCACGGGGGTGATGCCGCTGCCGCCGGAGACGAACAGGATGCGCCGGGGGCGGATGGCAGGCAGCACGAAGTCTCCGCCGACCGAGTCGAGTCCGAGCACCATGCCGCGTGCGGGCGTGGTCACACAGGTACTCCGACACCAGGCCGCCGTCGTGGCGACCGATGGTGAGCTCGATATGACGTGCGCTCTCCGAACTTGCCGGGGAATAGCACCGCGTCCGACGGCGCCCGTCGATCTCGACAGTGAGGTTGATGTGCTGGCCGGCCCGGAAACCGGTGAACGTGCGATTCGGTTCCAGGGTCAGCGTGACGCTGCGCGGAGTCTGGCGCCGCACCGCGACGACCTTCGCGCGGGCCTCGCCGAGCGTCCAGGTCGGGTCTACTAGCTCGGTGTATCGGTCCACGCCGTGGGGCCCGGTCAGCAGCTCCAGCAGAGGCGACCGTCGCACGCGGCGTGTCAAAGTTTGAGTGAACATGTGTATACCGTGCGCCGGTACACCGCGGTGAGTCAATAGAATCGTGCCTGATTGTGGTAGGTTTCACAGAGTGAACAGTCGTACGCCTAGCTCACGTACGCGCAGATCAAGCCGGTCGCGTTCCCGGGACACCCCGTCCCGGGAAGAGCGCAAGGAGGCCACCCGCCGCGCCATCGTGGCGGCTGCGCTGCGCCTGCTCGAGGAGCGCAGTTTCTCGGCGTTGAGCCTGCGTGAGGTCGCCCGCGAGGCCGGCATCGTGCCCGCCGCGTTCTACCGGCATTTCGAGTCGATGGAAGCGCTGGGCCTGGTGCTCATCGACGAGTCGTTCCGGGCGCTGCGGGACATGCTGCGCGGCGCGCGGGCAGGCAGGCTCGATCCGAAGCGAGTCATCGAGTCCTCCGTCGATATCCTCGTCGAAGGCGTCGACGAGCGGCGCGAATACTGGCGGTTCATCGGCCGCGAGCGGTCCAGCGGCGTGACGGTGCTGCGTTATGCGATCCGCACCGAGATCCGGCTGATCACCTCCGAGCTGGCGATCGACCTGGCGCGCTTTCCGGGGCTGACGAGCTGGAGCAGCGAGGACCTGAACATTCTGGCCAGTTTGTTCGTCAACTCGATGATCGTCATCGCCGAGGCCATCGAGGACGCCGACGATCAGGCGGCGCTTGACGAGATCAAGCGCGTCGCCATCAAACAGCTGCGAATGATCACGGTCGGTGTCACGGGGTGGCGCAGCAGCACCTGAGAAATACCTGAGGAGCAGCGTTTACCGATCATGAGGTTCGCAATCTCCGTCGCCGCCACCGGTGTCTTGGCGTTGAGTGCGCTTGGATTCGCGGCAGAGCGCTAGCCGCACCGAGAGCTGGCGACGGCTACACCGTGCAGGTCAATGGGGCGGCCACGACACCGCTTTCGGAGTGCTCGGTTACCGGCGTGCACGCCGGCAGCACCGTCTATGTCGACATAGCCTGCCCATCAACGGGATAACGTGTGGCTCATGCCACACCTGGAACTGAATTACCCGCGTCCCGACATCGCCGTCGTCACGCTGAACCGGCCCGAAAAGCTCAATGCGTTGTCCCACGAGCTGGTCGAGAGCCTGCACGCCACGATCGATGAAATCGCTGCGAACGATGAGTGCCGGGTCGTGGTGCTCACCGGCGCCGGGCGCGGGTTCTGTTCGGGTCTTGACCTGACGGATCCCATACCGTCGGCGGTCGGCGGCGGCTTGGAGTTTCCGCAGTCGGGCATGCGGTGGCAGGAACGCATCGCCGATCTCACCGCCCGGATTCACCGGCTGCGTCAACCGGTGATCGCTGCGGTCAACGGCCCCGCATACGGTGGTGGCTTCGGCATTGCGCTTGCTTGCGACATCCGGCTCGCGAGCGAGTCCGCGCGGTTCTGCACACAATTCATCAAGCTCGGCCTCGGCGGCTGCGACATCGGCGTCAGCTATACGCTCCCCCGCATCGTCGGCGCCGGACCGGCCTTCGACATGATCCTGACGGCGCGCGTCGTCGACGCCGAAGAGGCACTTCGGCTAGGCCTCGTCACCCGGCTTTCGGACGGTTCGTCGCTAGTCGACGACGCGCTCGCGGTGGCCGAAACCCTCTGCAGCTACGGCAAATTCGGGCTGGAGTCCACGAAGCAGGTACTGTGGGCGAATCTGGAAGCCTCGAGCCTCGAAGCTGCGCTGCACGTGGAGAACCGCAGCCAGATGCTGGCGTCGACCAGTGGCGAGATGCGCGTGGCTAGCGAGGCGTTCCGCCACCGTCAACGATGATCGTCGTGCCGGTGATGTAGCTGCCCGCATCCGAACACAGCAGCATCGCCGCACCCACCATTTCGTCGGGAGTGGCCAGCCGCTTCATCAGCGTGCCGCCGATCATGGCGTCGATCGCCTCTTGCGGGTTCTGTTGCATCATGTACGTATCCACCGGTCCGGGTGCCAATGCGTTGACCCGAATGCCGAACTTCACGAACTCGGCCGCCATCGAGCGGGTGAACGACACCATTGCGGCCTTCGCCGATGAGTAGATCGACAGCATCGGAGAGAAGTTGAATGCGCCGACCGACACCATGTTCAGCACCGCGGCGTGCTCGCTGGCCTTCAGATGCGGCAGTGCCTCCTGAGTAAGGAACACGGGGCCGCGCAGGTTCACCTCGTAGGACTTGGTAAACGCTTCAACCGTGATGTCGCCGAGCGGCTGAGCCAAGGGATTTGCGGCGTTGTTCACCACTACGTCGACGCCGCCGAACTCGTCGACGGTGCGTTGCACGAGCGCGCCGAGATCGTCGACCTGTCCCAGATGTGTCGGCACGCCGATGGCCTGGCCGCCGAGCTCTCGCAGATGCGCGGCGGCCTGTTCACAGGCGTCGGCTTTGCGGCTGGCCACCACCACGCGCGCACCGGCAAGGACGAACCCTTCGGCGAGCGCAAGGCCGATGCCGCGGGTGCCGCCCGTCACGATGACGGTGCGGTCGGACATGTCGAACAAACGGTCAAACGATGTGCGGTCCACGGGGTCAGCTAAACACGTCGGCATGCGCGGCCACGTACTGCTCCACGGTTTGCGCCGGTGTGCCGGTGATCTGCGCGACGTCGTCGGTGCTGCGGTTGTAGCGGTCCTCGCGGTGCAGCCGCGCCATCGTCGCGATGTGCTGCTCGACGTGCGGGGGAAGCCCCAAGGGAACCAGCACCCGCTGCTTCCACTCGTCGAGCGCCATGTCCTCTGCGGTCACCGGCCGGCCGAGCGCGCGGGCGTATTGCTCTGCCACGCCGTCGATATCGACGACTTCCGGCCCGGTCAGCTCGTAGACCGTGCCGATGCGACCCGCGGGGTCGCGCAGGAGCGCTGCCACCACCCGGGCGACGTCGGCGGCGGCGACCGGCGACGTCCGTCCGCTGCCGAACGGCAGCACCAGCACACCTCGGTCGCGGATCGAGCCAGCGGCCAGCATGGTGAACAACGGGTTCTCCATGAACACCGTCGGCCGCACGTGCACGACCGGAACACCCGACCAATTGATGATGTGTTCGGCAAGCCAGTGCAGCCGGTGCTGATGGGATTCCGACGTGCTGGTCAGCGTCATCTGCGACACGGTCATCTGCGACATGTTCACGATGACTTCGACGGGCGCCGCCTCCCGCGCGACCGCGCAGACGATGGAGGTCGCCGTCAAGTAGTCCGGCGAGACGCTCATGTTGAAGAACATGCGGTCGACGCCGGCCATGGCGTCGGCGACGTCCTTCGGGTTGGTCAGATCGCCGACGACGACCTCGGCGCCGCGTTCGCGAAGTGCGTCCGCCCGGCCGTCGTCACGGTGCACCATCGCGCGGACTTGCTGGCCGTCGCCGAGTAGCAGCTCGACCACCGCGCGGCTGACGCTGCCGATGCCGCCGCCTGCGCCGGTGACCAGGTACATCGCTAGTCGGCCATGGTCCGGCTCGACGTGGCGATCAGGTCGCCACGGTCGAGCGCGGCCGCGCGGTACTCATGCCCCTTGAGGTACTCCTCGTTGGTCACCATGTCGATGAACGCGGCAGGCGACGGATACTCCACGACGAGAATCGCATCCCACCAAGGGCTTTCGCCGTCGCCGATGACCTGCGTCGGCGCGCTGCCTGCGTAGCGGACAATGCCGCCGACCCGTTGCAGGTGTGGGGCGACCTCCTGCGCGTAGCGCGCATAGCTGGCCCGACCGCCGTCCGCACGGAACTTCAGCAGGTTGACCATCACGACCGGTTCGTCACCGGGCCGTGCCGCGAGGGCGGCGAATTGTTCGGGTGTCGGCTCGAGGTTGCTCATACGTCGATTGTGGCAGCGAGGGCGCCTTTGCGGGGTTGAACGCGCTGGACGCGTATCGGGTCACCGCGGCGCACGATGCCAGGGGTGACGATGTCGGCATACCAACCGGCGCAGGCGGATTGGCCGAAGGTGGCAAGATCTTTGAGCCCGAAGCGAGCGATCGTCTTCAGCACGAAAGCGTCCTTCGGCAGCCCCGGCTGGGCCAATGTCGTCATCACGCAGCGCGGCGTCGGCAGGACGAGATGGACGACCGCCTGCTCGCCGAGATACACGTCGCAGCCCAGCCAGTCGTCCTCCCTCTCTAATAGGTCGCCGTCCTCGACCAGGATGTTGGGCCGCATCCGCCGCGGCTCCCACTTCCCGCCGGGATGGTCGTCGCCCAGTCGCCGCAGCGTGCTGGTGGCCAGTACGTGCACTTGGGCCAGGTCCACAAATCCGAGGGCGTCGGGGTCGGCGGTCACAAAGCGCATCGGCCGACCCAGGAACTCCGATACGCGCCGCGTCAGTTCGGCGCCGTCGTCATCGTCGGACCCGACCACAGCGCCGTCGGGGAAGGTGACCTCGATCGGGGGTGGCAGGCCGCCGCTGGTGGGCGGGGTGAGGAATTTCGCATGGCAATCCAGCAGGGCGCCAAATCGCTTGGAGTCTTTCGCGCTGGCCAACTGGCCCGTCTCGACGTCGACGAATCCGTATGCGCGATCGCCGGCCACACCTGACGGGCCGAGCAGGATTGCGTCGACCTCACTGCCCTGCATTGACTTGACGGGATACTGCCAAAGCCGGTCGACCGAGGCGCCTGTCATTGGTCGATCCTGCGCCTGCTGACAAACCGGCGCAAACGTCCGCTGATCGGATCGTCGAACTCGATGCTGTGAGCCAGCAGCCGCAGGGGCTGGGAGAAGTCGTCGCGCGCCACATCGACGACGCTCGGATACAACGAGTCTCCGATGATCGGCAGGCCCAACGAGGCCATGTGGACCCGCAACTGATGCGTACGGCCGGTATGCGGCGTTAATCGGTACAGACCGTCGGGCGACACCAGCTCGACCAACGTCTCCGCGTTCGGCTCACCCGATTCTTCGACGGCCTGTAACTGTCCTCGACGCTTGATGATTCGACTGCGCACTACTGTCGGTAGTTCGATCGCCGGATCGACGGCCGCGCAGGCGAGATACACCTTGCGCACCTCGCCGCGCGTGAACAGCGTCTGATACGCGCCACGAACCTCGCGTCGCACCGTGAACAACAGCACCCCTGCCGTCAACCGGTCCAGCCGGTGCGCGGGCGATAACTCAGGCAAGTCGAGCTCCCGCCGAAGCCTCACCAATGCCGTCTGCGCCACGTGCCCACCCCGCGGCATGGTCGCCAGGAAGTGCGGCTTGTCGACGACCACGATGTCGTCGTCCCGATAGAGCACCGGGATGTCGAACGGCACCGGCACCTCATCGGGCAGGTCACGATAAAGGTAGACATGAGCCCCCGGTGGCAGCACCGTCGCCGCCGTTACCACGGCGCCGTCCGCGCAAACCACCTCACCGGCAAGAACTTTGGCCGCCGCGGCCTCACCGAACCGGTCCGCCAATTCAACCAGCACCGCTCCCGCCGCGCAGTCGTACCCGCGCTGGGCCAAGACCGTCGCGCACCGGCAACGGCGCGGCGCGTCTCAATTGAGAGGCACCGGCTCGAGGATCTCGGCGCGCGCCTCGGGGGCCGCGGCTCGCAGCGCGTCGGCGGACTCGTCGTCGGGCTGCTGCTGCGACCGGACCTCGGCGTCGACCCGCGCAATGTAGGTTGTCACCTCGCGGTCCACGTCCTCGGCACTCCACCCCAAAATGGGCGCAACGATTTCGGCGACCTCGCGGGCGCAATCCACCCCGCGGTGCGGGTATTCGATCGAGATCCGCATCCGGCGGGCCATGATGTCCTCGAGGTGCAACGCGCCTTCCGCCGCTGCCGCGTACCACGCCTCGACCTTCAGATACACCGGAGCCTCGGTGATCGGCGACAGCAGCTCGGGCCTGCCCTCGGCCATCGCCAGCACCTCGCCGATGAGCGAGCCGTAACGGTCCAGCAGGTGACGCACGCGGTAGGGATGCAGGCCGTACATCGCACCGACATGCTCGGTCTGATTGATCAGCGCGAAATAGCCATCGGCGCCCATCAGCGGGACCTTCTCGGTGATCGACGGCGCCACCCGCGCAGGCACGTACTCGCTGGCAGCGTCGATCGCATCCTCGCCCATCACCCGGTAGGTGGTGTACTTGCCGCCCGCGATCGCGACCAACCCTGGCGCGGGCACCGCGACGGCATGCTCGCGGGACAGTTTGGAGGTTTCCTCGCTCTCGCCGGCCAGCAGCGGCCGCAGCCCGGCGTAGACCCCGTCGATGTCGTCATGGTCGAGCGGGGTGGCCAGCACCTTGTTGACATGCCCGAGGATGTAGTCGATGTCGGCCTTGGTCGCCGCGGGATGCGCCAGGTCCAGGTTCCACTCGGTGTCAGTCGTGCCGATGATCCAGTGTGTGCCCCACGGGATGACGAAGAGCACGGACTTCTCGGTGCGCAGGATGATCGCCACCTCGCTGACGATCCGGTCGCGCGGCACCACCACGTGCACGCCCTTGGACGCGCGGACGCGAAACCGGCCGCGCTGCTTGGACAGTGCCTGGATTTCGTCGGTCCACACACCGGTGGCGTTGACGACCACATGGCCATGCACTTCGGCAATGGAGCCGTCCTCGGAGTCGCGGATGGTGACCCCGGTGACCCGATCACCCTCACGAATCAGCGACACCACCTGCGTCGACGACCGCACCACCGCCCCGTAGTGCGCCGCGGTACGCGCCACCGTCATGGTGTGCCTCGCGTCGTCGACGACGGTGTCGTAGTAGCGAATACCGCCGACCAATGACGTGCGCTTCAGCCCGGGGCAGAGGCGCAACGCGCCCGCACGGGTCAAATGCTTCTGCGGGGGAACGGATTTCGCGCCACCGAGCTGGTCGTAGAGGAAGATGCCCGCGGCCACGTACGGCCGCTCCCACCAGCGCTTGGTCAGCGGGAACAGGAAGGGCAGCGGCTTGACGAGATGCGGCGCCAACGTCGTCAGCGACAGCTCGCGCTCGTGCAGCGCCTCACGCACCAACCCGAACTCGAGCTGTTCGAGGTAGCGCAGTCCGCCGTGGAACATCTTCGAGGAGCGGCTCGACGTGCCGGAGGCGAAGTCGCGGGCCTCAACGAGCGCGACCTTCAGCCCGCGGGTTGCGGCATCGAGGGCCGCGCCTGCGCCGACGACGCCGCCACCGATGACGACGACGTCGAACTGCTCGCTGCCGAGCCGCTCCCACGCCTCTTCCCGCTGCCCGGGTCCGAGCAGGGTTTGCCCGTTGCCGGTCGCGGGGATCGGGTCGCTCACGCGGACCCCCTCTTGTTACTCGTCGGTAGCAATGATGAGCCTAGGCTACCTGCGGTTAGTCGAGGTCGTCGTGCGCCATCAACCGACGGCCTGCTTCGGTGATCGAGCCCGACAGCGACGGGTAGACGGAAAACGTCTCGGCCAGCTCATTGACGGGCAGCCCGTCCTGCACGGCCATCGCGATCGGCATGATCAGTTCGGAGGCGATCGGCGCAACCACCACGCCGCCGATCACTACGCCACTGGCGGGTCGGCAGAAGATCTTCACGAAGCCGCGACGCAGGCTGGACATCTTGGCGCGCGCGTTGGTGTTGAGCGGCAGCATGATCGTGCGGGCCGGCACCGTCCCGTCGTCGATCTGGGCCTGCGGCACGCCGACGGCGGCGATCTCCGGCCGGGTGAACACCGCCGCGGCGACGGTGCGGAGCCTGATCGGGCTGAGCGCCTCGCCCAGCGCGTGGTACATGGCGATGCGGCCCTGCATCGCCGCGACCGAGGCCAGCAGCATCAGTCCGGTGCAGTCACCGGCCGCGTAGATGCCCGACGCCGTCGTGCGCGACACCCTGTCGACCTTCAGGTAGTTGCCCTGCCCGAGTTCGATGCCGACCCGCTCGAGGCCGAGTCCGCTGGTGTTGGGCACCGAGCCGACGGTCATCAGCGCGTGGCTGGCTTCGACGGTGCGGCCGTCGGTCAAGGTCACGAGCACACCGTCTTCGGTGCGGGTGACCGAGTCGGCGCGCGCGTTCTTGACCAGGATGACGCCGCGCTGCTCCCACAGTTCCTCGAGCACGGCGGCCGCGTCGGAGTCCTCGTGCGGCAGGATCTGGTCGCGGCTGGCCACCACCGTGATCGTCACGCCGAGTTCGGTGTAGGCGTTGACGAATTCGGCTCCCGTGACACCGGACCCGACAACGACAAGGTGCTCGGGCAGCGCGTCGAGGTCATAGAGCTGGCGCCAGTTGAGAATTCGCTCGCCGTCCGGCGTCGCGCCGGGCAGTACGCGAGGGCTCGCTCCGGTCGCGATCAACACGACGTCGGCTTCCAGCATGCTCGTCGAGCCGTCGAGGGTGGTGACCTTGACGCGGTGCTGGGCCATGCGCGGCACGTCGTCGCAGAGCTCCCCGCGCCCGTTGATGAGCGTGACCCCTTCGCTGCGCAGCCGATCGGCGATGTCGGCGGACTGGGCGGCGGCAAGCGACTTGACGCGGTTGTTGATGCTCGGCAGATCGATCTTGGCGTCCTCGAACGCGACGTCGAAACCCAGATCGGGCGCGCGGCGCAGCTCGGTCCGCACGCCGGTGGAGGCGATGAACGTCTTCGAGGGCACGCAGTCCCACAGCACACATGCCCCGCCGATACCGTCGCTGTCGACGACGGTGACCTCGGCAACTTCGGTGCCGCGGGCCGCGGCGACCAGCGCCGCCTCATATCCGGCGGGCCCGCCGCCGATGATCACGATGCGGGTTGCCACCGCCTCAACCTAGTCAAGCGTGCGGTTGATCGCCCAGCCAACGCACGAAGCCTTAGTTAGTCTTTCTCCGTGCCGATCTACGCCGCTTACGGATCGAACATGCATCCGGAGCAGATGCTGCAACGGGCGCCCCATTCGCCGATGGCGGGGACGGGATGGCTGCACGGCTGGCGGCTGACGTTCGGCGGGGAGGACATCGGCTGGGAAGGCGCACTGGCCACACTCGTCGAAGACCCGCTGTCGAAGGTGTTCGTCGTTCTCTACGACATGACGGAGGCCGACGAGAAGAACCTGGACCGGTGGGAGGGCGGCGAGCTCGGCGTGCACAAGAAGATCCGCTGCCGGGTGGATCGCCTGTCGTCGGACACCACGACGGATCCGGTGCTGGCCTGGCTGTACGTGGTCGACGCGTGGGAGGGCGGACTCCCGTCGGCCCGTTATCTCGGGGTAATGGCCGACGCCGCCGAGATCGCCGGTGCGCCAGCGGATTACGTCCGTGATCTGCGGACCCGCCCTGCCCGCAATATCGGCCCCGGCACCTAACCCACCCCCGCGAGCGTGCGCGTCGGCGGTGCGGCGCAACCTAGAAGGCGGCGGCCTGCTCGACGATGTTCACCAGCATGCGAACACCAACCGCGAGGGCGCGTTCGTCGATGTCGAATGTCGGCTGGTGCAGATCCAGCTGCGGCCCGCGGCCCGACCAGACACCCAGCCTCGCCATCGCGCCCGGCACCTCCTCGAGATACCAGGAGAAGTCCTCGCCGCCGCCGGACTGACGCGTGTCGGCCAGCACGTCGGGCCCGATCTCCTCGATCGCGTGGGTGAGAATCCGCGTCGAGATCTCTTCGTTGACCACCGGCGGCACGCCGCGCTTGTACTGCAGGGTGTGCTCGATGTTGAGCGGCGCCAGCAGCGAGGTGATGGTCTCGCCGACGATCGATTCCAATGTCAGCCAGGTTTCGCGGTTGGCCGTGCGAACCGTCCCCGCCAATATGCCGGTCTGCGGGATGGCATTGGCCGCAACTCCGGCATTGACTGCGCCCCAGACCATCACGGTGCTGGTGCGCGGGTCGATGCGACGGGACAGCACACCAGGCAGGCCGGTGATCAACGTGCCGAGCCCGTATACGAGGTCGCCGGTCAGATGGGGTCGCGAGGTGTGCCCGCCTTGGCTGTGCAACGTGAGTTCGATGTGGTCGGCGGCAGACGTAATAGGCCCGGCCCGTACCGCGACCCGTCCGACCGCGAGCCGCGGGTCGCAGTGCAGCGCGAAGATGCGCGACACCCCATTCAGTGCGCCTGCCGCGATCGCGTCGATCGCGCCACCCGGCATCAACTCCTCGGCGGCCTGGAAGATCAGCCGCACCCCGACCGGCAGCTCGGGCACCGACGCCAGCGCGAGCGCCGCGCCCAGCAGCACCGCGGTATGCGCGTCGTGGCCGCAGGCGTGCGAAATGTTCGGCACGACCGAGGCGTACGGCATTCCGGTCCGATCGGCCATCGGCAGCGCGTCCATGTCGCCCCGCAACGCGATGCGCGGCCCGTGCTCGGGCCCGAAGTCGCAGATCAAGCCGGTCCCGCCCGGCAGCACCTTCGGGTTGAGGCCGGCATCGGCAAGGTGCGTTGCGACGAACTGGGTGGTGGCGAACTCCTGCCGCCCGAGCTCCGGGTGGGTGTGGATATGCCGCCGCCACGTCACCACGTCGTCGTAGTGAGCGGCCAGCCATCCTTCAGCTGTTCCGGTGAGTTTCACGACGCCACCCTCTGGGCCAGGCGCTCGAGAACCCGATCCCGCTCGGCGGGTGTCTCGGCCAACCTGACCACCGTGCGCGCCAGCATGATCGCGCCCTCGACGACGGCCTTGTCGGCGCTGGCACCTGCGGCCGCCGCGGCGAACGCCGGCTGGTGCACCGACGCCCCTCCCGCGTCGATGCCGACGATCGGATGGATGCCCGGCATCACCTGCGTGACGTTGCCCATGTCGGTGCTGCCCAGTGGGACCGAGGCTTCGACGTCCTCGGCCACCGGGGTCCGGCCCACGCGAATCATCTCTGCACGGAAGGTGTCGGCCAGCCACTTGTCCGGCGCCAGTTCGTCATACGGCGGCTCGGTCTCCTCGACGCCGTAGTCGCAGCCCGTGGCGACGGAACCGGCAAGGAAGCAGTCGCCCATTCTGCCCTCGAGGTGTCGCAGCGATGCGGCATCGGTGGCGCGCATCGTGTATCGCAGCACAGACTTCGCGGGGATCACGTTGGTGGCCTGGCCGCCGTCGGTGACGATGCCGTGCGCCATCTGCCCGGGCACGAAGTGCTGGCGCAGCAACCCGATTGCCACCTGCGCCACCGTGATCGCGTCGGCTGCGTTGACTCCCAGATACGGCGCGACCGCGGCGTGTGCCTCTCGGCCCAGGTAGGTGACTTCGACTTGGGACAGCGCCAGGGAGCGGGCACGTGCGATGTCGATCGGGCCTGGATGCAGCATGACCGTTGCGGCGATGTCGTCGAACGTTCCGGCGTTGAGCAGCAACACTTTTCCGCCGCCGGCCTCCTCGGCCGGTGTGCCGACAAGGACGACGGTCAAGCCGAGGTCGTCGGCCACGTCGGCCAGCGCCAGCGCGGTGCCGACGGCAGAGGCCGCGATGATGTTGTGGCCGCAGGCATGTCCGATCCCGGGCAGCGCGTCGTATTCCGCGCAGATGCCGATCACCAATGGGCCGCTGCCGAACTCGGCGCGAAACGCGGTCTCCAGCCCGCCGGGAGCCGCGGTGATCTCGAAACCGTGCTCGGCGACCAACGCTTGGGTCTTGGCGCAACTCTTGAATTCCGCGAAAGCCAGTTCCGGCTCGGCATGAATGGCATGCGACAGCTCGATCAGATCGCCACGGCGCCGGTTGACTGCGTCTTCGACGCTGACCGAGGCGGTGGCGGTGGGCATCCTCGCAGTATCTCACTGACAGCTAAGCTCCCCCACTGTGACCGATCCGGAGGCGGTAGAGCTGCAGGCCGCGGCGGCAATCCGCGAGCGGACCGGAGTCGACAGGCACGACGTCGCGGTGATACTCGGCTCCGGCTGGGCACCCGCCGCGGCCGAGCTGGGCGCGGCGACCGCGGTGGTGCCGGTGGCCGAGCTGCCCGGATTCACGCCCCCGACGGCAGAAGGTCACGGCGGCGACGTCATGTCGGTACGGACGGGCGATCACCGCGTGCTCGTGTTCGTCGGCAGGATCCATGCCTACGAGGGTCACGACCTGCGCCATGTCGTTCATCCGGTTCGTGCGGCCTGCGCGGCGGGCGTACGGACAGTCGTGCTCACCAACGCCGCGGGCAGTTTGCGGGAAGATTTCGCCGTCGGACAGCCGGTGCTGATCAGCGACCACCTGAACCTCACCGCAAAGTCGCCGCTGGTCGGAGCGCAGTTCGTCGACCTCGTCGACGCGTATTCACCGCGGCTACGGGTGCTGGCGCACGAGATCGACCCCGACCTTGCCGAGGGCGTTTACGCCGGCCTGCCGGGGCCGCACTACGAAACGCCCGCCGAGATCAGAATGCTGCGCATGCTCGGCGCGGACTTGGTCGGCATGTCGACGGTGCACGAGACGATCACAGCGCGGGCGCTCGGCGCACAGGTGCTCGCGGTGTCGCTGGTGACGAATGCGGCCGCGGGCATGACGGGACAGCCGCTCAACCACGACGAAGTATTGGCCGCAGGCCGTCAGTCGGCGACGCGGACGGGTTCCCTGCTGGCCTCGGTGATCTCACGGCTCTGATCGCCGAAGCGACGGGTGGCCCATATCACGGTGCGGGCCAACAACGGCGCGGTGAACAGCATCAACAGGACACGGACCACCTGGGCGGCGATGACGAACGTGACGTTGGATCCGGTTTCCACCGCGATTGCCAGCACGGCGTACACACCGCCGGGACTGGTGGCGAGATAACCCTCGAGTTGGCTCTTCCCCGTGATGTGGGCCATGACCGAACCGAGGCCGGCGGTGGCGACGCCGAGCACGAGGATCAGGGTGATGGCCGCAGGCAGCAACCGCCCGACCGCGCGCAGCGCCTCCCGGGTGAATACGACCCCTGCCTGCCAGCCGATCACCATGTACCCCACCTGGACCAGGACCGCGGGCACCGACAAGCCGAACGACAGGCCGGTGACCTGTAGAACGACGGTCAGTGCAAGGGGCCCGAGCAGACCGGCACCGGGAAGCCGAAGGAGCCGTCCACCGGCGGCACCCGCGAAGATGAGTAGGGTCATCATCGCCACACTGAGATACCAAGGCATTGCGGCGGTTTGGGTGCTCGTCGCGGAGTGATGCGACCTGTCGGCGTGGAAGAACAACGTGACGACCACGGGCATCGAGGCGGTCACCAGCGCCACCCGCAGATACTGCACGACCGCGACGACGCGATCGTCACCTCCGAGTTCACGGGCGATCGCGACGAGGCCCGACGCGCCGCCGGCCACCAGCGCCAACGAACCGGTCAGCGGGCTGACATCGCGATGCAACCCGAGCAGCGCGCCTGCGACGATACTCAGCAGCAGCGTCGCCACCGCCACGACGACCACTATCTGCCAATCCGGCCCGAGCGCGCTCACCGCGTCGCGGTGAACCATGGTGCCGATGTAGACGCCGAGCACACCCTGCGCCGCAATGCCGAGCGGGCGGGGCACCCGTTTGGGAGCGAGCGACGGTATGGCCAGCGCAACGCCGACGACCAGCGCCGCGAACAGCGCGGCGGACGGCACGCCGACCAGGCTCAGCGGAACGGTGACGGCGACGGTGACGGCTGCCAGCAGGGCCCACGTGGCTACCCGGTTCAGTCGCTGTCTCATCACTAAGTCAAGTATGCCCTTAACAAAATTCGCATGCAACACGGTGTTTAAGTCATGACATCGAAGAATTACCAAGGTATAACTTGGTTATGACCGAGCGCACAGAGTCGCCTGCCACCGAGTTGCGCGAGTCGATGATGGCGGTGACCCGGCAAATGCGCCGCCACCGACCCGACCACGGGCTGACCTTGTCTCAGCTGGAGGTTCTCGGCGAGGTCAGCCGCGGCGTCAGCACCCCCGCCGAGCTGGCCAATCGCCTACATGTGCGCGTGCAGTCCCTCACCGACAGCATCAATGAACTGATGAGCCGGGGACTGGTATCGCGACGCCCCGACGACGATGACCGCCGTCGCCAGCTCATCGAACTGACTCCGGCGGGTTCCGCACTGCTCGACGACGATCGCGCCGAACGTGACGTCTGGCTCAACGCCACCATGCGCGACAACCTCTCCGAGCTGGAGTTTGACTTGCTGATGCTAGTGGCGCCCGTGCTGCGCAAGCTGGCTTACGCGGAAGGCAAAGTGGGCACACTGACCGCATGACGAGCTCTCGCGCGAGGAAGCGACCCTGATGACGCAAAGGTCGACCGCATCCGCCGCGCGGGAATGGATCGCGCATGACCCCGACCCCGACACTGCGGCCGAATTGAAGGCGTGCAGCGACGAGGAGATCGAGGAGCGGTTCGCTCGGCCGCTGACCTTCGGCACTGCGGGTCTTCGGGGCCCGGTGCGCGGCGGCCCGAACGGGATGAACCTCGCCGTCGTCATGCGGACCACCTGGGCCGTCGCCCAAGTGCTCAAGCAGCGCGATCTCGGGGGCTCACGCGTCGTGGTCGGCGGTGATGCCCGCCACGGCTCCGAGCAGTTCGCGCTCGCGGCAGCCGAAGTTCTTGCCGCCCAAGGATTTATGGTGACATTGATGTTCGCCGCTGTGCCGACGCCGGTGGTGGCCTTCGGTGCCCGGCATCTTGGCGCGAGCGCAGGCATTCAGATCACCGCGTCGCACAACCCACCGTCTGACAACGGCTACAAGGTGTATTTCGACAGCGGCGTGCAGATCGTCTCGCCCACCGACCGGGAAGTCGAGGCGATGATCGCCGAGGCGCCCCACGCCGACGAGATTCCTCGGGTGGCGGTCGAGACATCCGGTGTGGACCTCATCCAGCGCTATGTGGACCGCGCATCCCACGTCCGGCACACGCACGGATCAGTCGGGATCGCCTTCACGCCGATGCACGGAGTGGGCGGCGAGTATGCACTCGACGCGTTCGTGCGCGCGGGGCTCAACGACGTACACGTGGTCGAGAGTCAATTCGCCCCTGATCCGGACTTCCCGACGGTTCCGTTCCCGAACCCGGAGGAGCCGGGCGCCACCGACGAACTGCTCAAGCTGGCCGCCGACGCCGAAGCCGAAGTCGCCATCGCGCTGGATCCCGACGCCGACCGGTGCGCGGTCGGGATACCGACACCCGACGGCTGGCGAATGCTCACCGGCGACGAAACCGGCTGTCTGCTGGGCGATTACGTGCTCTCCCAGATCGAGCCCGGCGAAGTGAGCGAACATACCGTGGTGGCGAGCACGGTTGTGTCGTCGCGGATGCTGGCCTCGGTCGCTGCCGCACACGGCGCCAGATATGTCGATACGCTGACCGGTTTCAAGTGGCTGTCGCGGGCCGACGCCGATCTGCCCGGCTGCACGCTGGTCTACGCCTACGAGGAGGCGATCGGGTATTGCGTCGATCCTTCCGCGGTGCGAGACAAGGACGGGATCAGCGCGGCGGTGTTGTTCTGCGACATGGTCGTCGCACTACGCGAGCAGGGGCGCACGGTGCTGGACGCGCTGGATGCACTCGCCCTCCGTCACGGCGTGCACACCACGACCGCGGTGGGGCGCCCTGTCGCCGACGCCGACGCGGCTGCAGAGGTGATGACCCGGCTTCGGTCCAAGGCACCGAGCAAGCTGTGCGGCTTCGATGTCACGATGACCGATCTGGCCGCGGTCCGTCCGTACGAGCAACGAGCCGACGCGGTGATCCTCGAAGGTGGCGACGCCGAGACCGCGGTGCGGTTGGCGGTGCGCCCGTCGGGCACTGAGCCAAAGGTCAAGTCCTACATCGAGGTTCGGCAGAGCTGCGTCGACGGCGATCTGGAGAACGCCCGCGCGCAGGCGCGACGCATCCAGGAGGAGCTGGCCGAACTCGCCTGCAAGTGGTGACGAGCCGCTAGCGGGGCCCGAACTGCCGATCGCCGGCGTCACCGAGCCCGGGAACGATGTAGGCGATGTCGTTGAGACGGTCGTCGATGGTCGCGGTGAACAACGTGATGTCTGGCGCGACCTTCTCCAGCGCTGCGATGCCCTCCGGTGCCACCACCACGCAGATCGCTGTGATGTCAACGGCATTGCGGGAGTGCAGCAGCCCGATGGTGTGCGCCATGGAGCCGCCGGTGGCCAGCATCGGATCGAGCACGAACACCGGCTGAGTGCTGAGGTCGTCGGGCAGAGATTCCAGATACGGGGTCGGCCGGTGGGTCTCCTCGTCGCGCGCGACGCCGACGAACCCGACGCGCGCCTCCGGTATCAGCGCATGCGCCTGGTCGACCATGCCGAGCCCGGCGCGCAGCACCGGCACCAGCAGCGGCGGGTTGGCCAGTCGAGATCCTGTGGTGTCGGCGAGCGGAGTGCGAACGGGGATGCTTTCGGTGGCCGCGTCGCGGGTGGCTTCGTAAACCAGCATCAGTGTCAGGTCGCGCAGGGCGTCGCGGAATGTCGCGTTGTTGGTGCGCTCGTCGCGCAATGTCGTCAGCCGCGCCGCGGCCAGCGGGTGGTCGACGACGCGCACATCCATGCGCCGACCTTAGCCAGGAACGGAACCGCGCGGCACGGTTCGTCGTCGTAAGGCCATGCTCGTCGACACCGATGCCATTCGCGCCCTCGGCGCGGCCTGCTCAGCCCAGGCCGACGACATGTCCGCCGCCGCTGCTGCCCTGAAATCGCTGCCGGGACCCGACGCGACCGCCGCGTTCGGCCCCGTCGGCGCAGGTTTCCTGGCCGCGCTGGCCGACACGGCCGCGGCCGAATCCCGGGCGATCACGGCGCTGAGTACCGATCTCGCCTCGGCGCATTCGGTCTCCGGCGCTGTGGCAGAGGCGTACGCCGACGCTGACCGACACGGCAGCCGCCTGCTCTAGCGATGCCGAGCGCGCTGATCGCCGCGCTGGCGGCGCCGATTCGCGAGGTGGCCGCGCAGGTCGGCCCGGGGTCGTCGGACGAGGGGGATCCGACCGCCGCGCTCGCCGAAGTGCGCGATCTTCTGACCGACATCGCCGCCACGGCGCGCAACGGCTGGACTCGCACTGCCGAGGGGTGGTCGGGAGCGGGCGCAGACGGGGCGGCCGACTTCGTGTCCGTCACCGCCGGTGCGGCCGACAAGCTTGCGATGCGGATCGACAATTTGCGAGCGCGCACCGCTGACGCGGCGGATGCGATCGCATGGGCCCGTTCGCGCCTGCGGGACATCATTGATCGTTTCGAGGACCGCGCAGCCAGCCTCGAGGCGCGGCTCGACGAGCCGGGGGTGGCGGAGGAGCTACGTACCGAAGCGCAGCGAGCTCTGGATGAGTCCGTCGCGGTCGTCGACGAACTGCGCACAGAGCTGGATGGGCATGCCGCCGCCGTCGCAGGTCCACCGCCTCCGGCCGCGGTGACGACGGGTGTGCCCGCCTCGCCGGCCGGGTTCACGGCGCCCGCCGGCTTCGGCGGGAGTCCGGCCGGTTCGCCAGAGGGCTTGGCCGCAATGCCGGGCACCGCGTCCGGCGGGTTCGCACCGACCGCAGCCGACTTTTCAGCACTCCCGCTTCCGGATCCCGACCAGTTCGGGGACGGCGTGGCTGTCACGCTGCCTGACGGCAGCACTGTGACGGCACCGAACGCGGTGGCGGCCGACGCCGTTCGCCACGCGTTGACGCAGCTCGGTGTTCCCTACGTGTGGGGCGGCACCACGCCTGGTGTCGGGCTGGACTGTAGCGGACTGACCCAGTGGGCGTATCACGAAGCGGGACTTAATCTTCCGCGGCTCGCTCAGGAGCAGGATCTCGGCGCCGCAGTGAATCAGAACTCGTTACGACCCGGCGATCTGGCGGTGTGGGACGGGCATGTGGCGATGGTCGTCGGCAACGGCATGATGATCGAAGCGGGAGACCCTGTCCAACTTTCACCGATCCGAACGACCAACGCGGGTCAGGGTTTTCAGGGATTCTGGCGGCCGACCGGGTGAACCGTAGCGGTCACACCATCGCCTCGGCCCACGCCATGTGCCCCTCGAAGCCTAGTGATGTCGTCATGGCACGGTAGCGATCCCGATAGTCGCGATAGGCAACCTCGTCACCGCGGGCCCGGGCCAGCAGCGCGCGCAGCCGCAGCAGCGTGATCTCGCGCACCGCCCAACGTTCATCTGCCGGCAGGTTCGCCAACCAGTCGAACGCCTCCTGGGCTTCGGCCGGGTCGCCTTCGGCGCCGCGCTGCAGCAGCGTCTCCACCAAAACGCCGGTGCCCCAAACGGCATACGCCCCGAGCCGTCCTGCCTGGTGCAGCTCGTCCACGGCTTGGCGCATCACCGCAATGGCAGCATCACGGTCACCGCGCCTGGCCCGCTCCCGGGCGGCCCACACCTCGGTGACCGGAACCAGGATGGGAACACCCTCGCGCCACATGTCGCGGGCCTGCACCATCAGCTCCAGGCCGCGGTCACGGTCGGCCGCGGCATCCCGATTCAGCAGCGCGACACCCAGCGTGTACTTGGCCATGCTCAGTGCGACATCGTTGCTGGTCCCCTCGGCGGTCTGCATCGCCTCCTCGCTCGCGCGCAGCGCGGAGTCATCGGCCCGAAGCACCCCGAACTGTATTTCCAAACCGTAGGTCCAGGCGACGACACAGGCGAGGGTTGTCGGGTTGCTGTTTCGGGCCATCGCGACGGCGTCGTGGTGGTCTTGGCGCCATCCGGGACGGCCCAGCCACCACCGAGCAGTGCTGCGCCATGCCATTGCGGCCGCCAGCGGTGATCCAAAACCGAAGCCGGCGCCCTTGGCGGGATCACCGGCGGCCAGGTCGACGACGGTTTGCGACCACCGCAAGATCTCGCCGAATTCACCGGCAATGCCCCAGATGGTCAACGCTGCGAATGCCAACCCCATGGTCAAGGTGGAATCGCCGATTGACTCGAGCAGCGCCATCTGTTCGGATGCCAGCCGCGACGCCTCACGCGCGCGCCCGGCGTAGCAGAGCTCGGTGGCCAGCCCGGTCATGGCGATGGCCAGCGAGACCTTGTCCCCGGCCGCGCTGCACAACTCCCGCAGCTCCGCGAAGCGGCCCCGGCTTTCGTGGACTGCTCGGGCGGAAAAGTCGGTGGCACACAGCATGGTGCGGGGGGCGATGCGCATCGCCAGTTGGTCGGGGTGGTCGGCGGGTAGGGTGTCGGCGATTTGGCATGCCCGCTCCCAGCTGACCCGGGAAGCCCCTAGATCGCGGTTGGTTGACCACGCGCCGGCGCGCATGTGCCAGCCATACGCCGCGTGCAGCTCGCCGGCGGCCTCCAGGTGTTCGGCGATCAGCGCCGCGTTCTTCTCCACCGAATCGGGCTCACGCTCTTGGATCGCGGCGGCCAGGCGCCGATGCAGCTCGGCGCGATCGGATTTCAGCTGCGATTCGTAGGCCACCGCGCGGATCAGCGGGTGGTGGAAGGCGTACTCGGCGCTCGGGGTGAACCGCACCTGATCGATCAGCTCCGCGCCCAGCAGCTCGTCGAACACCGCATCGACATCCAGCACGGCGAGCAGGTCGGCCCCGAAGCGGGCTCCGATCACCGACGCCGCGGTCAACGTCCGTCTGGCCGGGGCGGTCAGCCGATCGATGCGCGCCTCGATGGCGGCCTGCACCGTGGCCGGCACGGTCGATTTCGGCGACATCGGCGCGACAGACGTAGCCACCGCGCTCACCGGTCAGCACCCCGCGCTGGGCCAACTCGCGCACCATTTCCTCGGCGAAGAACGGGTTCCCGGCGGCCCGCTCGGCGATGGCCCCTGACGCGTCGCCGACTGAGGGGTCTGAACCCAGCAGCTCATCCAGCAGCGCCGTGGTGTCCGAATCACCCAGGGGGGCAAGGGCTATGGTCTGGGCGCCGTGCACCCGCGTCAGTGCTCCCTCGTACTCGGGGCGGGCGGTGATCAGCACCATTGACGGGGTGCGCGGAATCACGGACAGGAAGTCGGCCAGCATGGACTCGCTGACCGCATCGATCCAGTGCGCATCCTCGATGATGAACAGCGCCGGTGCGGTGCGCGCCATCGTCACGGTGTTGACCAGGGCGGTCAACCGGCGCCGCCGCGCATCCGGGTCGATCGCGGGCAGCGCCACATCGGGGTCGGCGATGCCCAACAGATCATCAAGCAGCAGCAGATCCTGCGGGTCGGCGTCGGGCAAATCCGCGCGCAACCGCGCGCGGGCGGTTTCGCCGTCCAGGTCAGCCACGCCGCTGCCCGCGCGCAGCAGCCGGGCCACCGCACCGAAGGGGATGTCACGGGCGTGCGACTCGCAGAAGGTCCAAAACACCTCGACCGCGCGAGCGGCCGCGAGCGCCGCGGCTTCGCGGGCCACCCGGGACTTGCCGATGCCCGGCGGCCCCACCACATTCACCACACCGCCGCGGCCACCGATCGCGCGGTCCACCATGGCGTCGAGCGCCGCCATCTCCCAGCGCCGACCGACGAGGTTCGCCTCGGCGCGCCCGACCAGGCCATCCCGCGGGCCGATCGCCACCAGCCGGCGCGCGCGCACCGGTTCGTCGGCCCCCTTGATGCGCACCCACTCCGGTTCAGCCAGCATCACGGTGTGCTCCACGAGCCGCGCGGTGGACTCCGAGAGCATCACCCCGCCCGGGGGCGCCACCGATTCCATCCGCTGGGCAAACCCGACCGCCTCGCCGATCGCGGCGTAGCCCAACGACCCCGAACCGATCTCACCGGCGATCACCCGACCGGAGTTCAGTCCCACCCGCACCTGGAGGTCCACACCGTCGCACTCTCGGACTTCGACGGCAAGCCGCTTCGCCTCCTCCTGGACGCCCACGGCCGCCAAGCAGGCACGAATGGCGTGATCCTCCAACGCCACCGGGGCGCCGAAGATCGCCATCACCCCGTCACCGGTGTACTCCACGCTCCCGCCGTAGCGGCGCACCATCGCCGCCGACCGCTCCACCAACTCGGTGACGATCTCGCGCAACCGCTCCATATCCACCGCGGCCGCGATGCCCATCGAGCGCACCACGTCAGCGAACAACACCGTGACCTGCTTGTACTCCGCCGACTGGGTCACCTGTGCGACTGACGTCCCGCACTCACTACAGAACTTGGCCGTCGCGCCCAACTGCGCGCCGCACGACCCGCATGACAGGCCCGCGGCCATCAGTGCGCCGCCGTCGTTCCCGCCGTCATTCACGCCAGTATCGTGTCACCGCTGGTCAGACATGTCTGCCATATCGCAACTCGGACGCTGCCAGACCGAGGAGCCACGGTCGGCGACGTTCACGATCTGCACCCCTATCTGCACCCCTATTGACACCCGGTTGAAGCCGGGGATCCCGTCCAGCTGTCACCGATCCGAACTACCAACGCAGGCCAGGGTTTTCAGGACTTCTGGCGACCGACGGCGTGATCGCCGATTCGACGGATAAAGTAAGGCCTACGCTATCCGTCAATCGGCAGTACCTATTGCGCCAATAGCTTCACCTATTGCTGGGTACACGATTGCAAGGTCGACCAATGGGCTCATCACGTAGAACTCCCCTGTTGCAAAGTCCGCGCTGACTTCGGCGTTGTCGACAAGCGCGCCCAGCCGTAGAGCGACGTCGATGATGAGGTACTCACTAGGTGGCACAATCTCCTGCTGGTAGCTCAAGAGAAATCCCCGGTACACCACGTCATACGCCGTTTGGTCATCGGTGTGGAAACCCGTCGAATCGGCGATGAGGTCGAGGGCGTTCCACGTTTCGCCGCTCTGGGGCGCGGCGGACGATATCGGCTGCGTCCAAGTCTGCACAAGGTCAAGAATTGGGTCGAGAGTTAGCTCCCCCTTCCCGCCGAAAAACCACCCACCTTGCGAGTGCGCCGAGCCAAAGCCGTTGAGGGTGAGGAATGCATTGACCGCAACGACGGCGGACACACTTTCCTGGTTCTCCCAGAGGAAATAGAAGTGAACGAACTCATATTCCCAATCGATGAGGTACGCGCCGGGGATATGTTCGTACAAGCTCGCGTCGAAGCGAATCTGCGCGCGGCTCTTGTACGGCTCGATGGTGGTCGACTCAAGGTTCACGCCGTCAGTCGCCCAAATCTCGACCGGGCTATCGATGGCGAGGTACTGCGTCGTCGGGGGCCCGATCCCCACGACCCCTTCCAACGCTGCACGCCGGGCATCCACCAGGCGTTGCAGGGAGTGAGCCCGCGCAGGGGACTGGGCGACCGCGTCGGCCTTGAGCTCCTCCAGATGGCGGTGGCTCTCCGCCCGTTCCGCCGCCAGTGCACGCTCCACCGTCGCGTTGTCAAACCCCATCTCGGCAAGCTTCTCGGCGGCGAGCGCCCGTACCCGCGTGCTCTGCGGAAGTTGCCGTCCTCTCGTCGAGTCCCTTGCACACTGGGGCGAGTCCGCGGCCCGGCTCAGGTCCCGCGCAGCGAGCAGTGCATTAAGGACCCGCGGCGAATCAAGTTCGGCCATCTTGGCCCACCCTTCCTGCCGCAATAAAACGCTCATCAGAAAACGCTACGATCAAATGCTATATCGGGAAATGCAATGGACGTTCCATTCGAACGCCCGACGTAATGCAATCCTTACATCGGTATGATCCGGATCCGCGATGTGCTTCGCCGCGCCAACTACTCCACCATGGTCCGTGTGCGTTTGTCGTCGCCCGTATCGCCGTCGTAGTAGACGGCCAGCTAGGAGATGCCTCATCCGACGCTGGGGCGACCAGACGCCTGTGGCAGGGCTGAGCCCCTCTGCAGGAAGGCGACCAATCAAAGATTCGGCGGAAACCGGACCAGTCCACCAAAGTCAGGACATCCTCGCCGCCGCGGGAGACCATTGACGAGCACAGTGAATCGCACTTGGAAGCGAGGGTGCCATGACGAGTTTTCCGCGGATCGACGTGCGTAGCCCTCGACCGTTCGATGTCGTGGGAGATGGCTTTAGCCTGTGCGGGCTCGGCCGGGCCAACGAGGGCGTGATCGGCACAGGGGTACTAAAGGACAACCATGGCACAGTGCTGGCAGAGGTTTCGCCAATGTTCGTGCCGAACAGCGGGTTTTTGTTCGCGCTGTTCGACTTTCCCGTCGCGGTCGGTGCACCCGCCACACCTGAGGGCATTTTGACCGTAGAAGCCGACAACCCAAGCGGGTTGCCGCAGAACGACTTTCGCGTGACCGTACCCCTGACCTTCGGACGCGTCCTGCTGGGAGCATCGTACGCCGGTTTCCAGGCACACAAGGTAGTCGCCGGCGACACACTGTCCGGCATCGCGCGGAGCGCCTACGGCGATTCCAACCTGTGGCCGCGGCTGTTCGTCGCCAATAGGGACACCATCAGCGATCCGAATCTGATCCAGATCGGCCAGGTGCTGCGGGTACCGTTCGCGGGGCCGTAACGAGAGCCACGATCTGCACCGCTATTGATCATGGCTGAGGCGGGTGATCCTGTGCAGCTGTCGCCGATCCGAACCAGGAATGCGGGCCAGGGCTTCCAAGGTTTTGGCGGCCGACTGCTCGAGGCATATGTCGTTTACCTGTGAGGCGGTGCCGTTCGACTGGCCTTGCAGGCCAGGCGGGTGTCTACTCGATTCACCAGAAGTTCACAGTTCGGTTTGGCCCGTTGCGGCCATCGACAGAGCGGGGTGAGTCTCATGGCACGTGTCGACCTTTTCGCCAAGATCCCACTGATCGGGATGTCCATGGTGTTCCTGGCCATGGCCATCGTCGCGGTGACCGCCTATCTACACGTCGGGTGGTGGTCGATCATCGGATATGCGGCGGCCGCGGTCCTAGGGGTGTTCGGATTCGCGTTGACCTTCAGGGACATCAACGACACGTCCAAGCCGCCACCGGTCGTCAGACCGTCCGAACCTACAGACGGTGCGTCCCGATGACCGCAGAACCGAAGCAGGAGGAGTACGACAACTCCGCGTTTACCACCGAAGACGAGGGCTATCACAAGGGCCTCAAACCGCGACAGCTTCAAATGATCGCCATCGGTGGCGCCATCGGCACCGGGTTGTTCCTCGGCGCAGGGGGACGACTGCACAGCGCCGGACCCGGCCTTTTCCTGGTGTATGCATTCTGCGGCGTCTTCGTGTTCCTGATCCTGCGCGCACTCGGAGAGCTGGTCCTGCACAGACCGTCGTCGGGTTCGTTCGTGTCGTATGCGCGTGAGTTCCTCGGCGAGAAGGCGGCGTTCGTCGCGGGTTGGATGTATTTCCTCAACTGGGCGATGACTGCGATCGTCGACTCGACGGCGATCGCCACCTATTTCCACTTCTGGAAGGCGTTCGCGCCGATCCCGCAATGGCTCATCGCACTCATCGCGCTGGCGCTCGTGCTCGGCATGAACCTGATCTCGGTGAAGGTGTTCGGCGAGCTGGAGTTTTGGGCTGCGCTGATCAAAGTCGTTGCACTGGTCACGTTCCTGGTCGCCGGCACGATCTTCCTGGCGGGCCGCTACAAGATCCAGGACCAGTCGACCGGCTTCAGTGTGATCATCGACAACGGCGGATTGTTGCCGACGGGTCTCTTCCCGCTCGTCATCGTGACCTCCGGTGTGGTGTTCGCCTATGCCGCCGTCGAACTCGTCGGCACCGCGGCGGGCGAGACCGCGAACCCGGCGAAGATCATGCCGCGCGCGATCAACTCGGTCATCGCGCGCATCGCGCTCTTCTATGTCGGCTCGGTCTTCCTGCTCGGGCTTCTGCTCCCGTACACCACCTACAAGGCGGGTGAGAGCCCGTTCGTCACCTTCTTCTCAAAGATCGGCGTCGGAGGCGCAGGCACCATCATGAACATCGTCGTGCTGACGGCGGCGTTCTCCAGCCTCAACGCCGGCCTCTACTCGACCGGTCGGATCCTCCGATCGATGGCGATGAACGGCAGCGCGCCCAAGTTCACCTCGGTGATGTCCAGCCGCGGCGTGCCGTACGGCGGGATCTGCCTGACCGCACTCATCGGACTCTTCGGCGTGCTTCTCAATGGCATCGTGCCCTCGGAAGCGTTCGAGATCGTGCTGAACATGGCCGCACTCGGCATCATCGCGTCGTGGGGCACCATCGTCATCTGCCAGCTTCAGCTCTACCGGTGGTCGAAGAAGGGCATCCTGGAGCGGCCGTCGTTCCGGATGTGGGGAACCCCTTACACCGGATACCTCACGCTGGTTTTCCTGCTGGCGGTGCTCGTGCTGATGGCCTTCGATCCACCGATCGGCACGTGGACGGTGGCGTCTCTAGTGGTCATCATTCCGGCGCTGGTGATCGGCTGGTTCGCCGTCCGGTCCCGCGTATTGGCCGTCGCGCAGGAGCGCGAGGGAGTCACCGGACCGTTCCCTGTGGTCGCGAATCGACCGCCGCCCGATCGAAAGCGTTGGTGGCGTCGAGGATAGAACTGCGCAATCACCGCTATCGATAAGCGGCCTACAGTGCCGCCTCGATCTCGCGCGCAGTGCGGACATTTCGCGCGATCTCTTCGAGATGGCTGTCCCATGTGCCACAACAACCGCCCCACATGTCGATGTGCGGGTGCTGTCGGGCCAAGCCGCCCATGAGCTCGCCGAGCGTGGCTGGGTCACCCGCCTCGAGGTGTCCGAGCCTGCAGAGCGAGATCTTGTCCATCGAAGCGGCGTTGGGTCGCAGGCAACGCACTCGCTTGAACCACTCGCCTGGTTCGATCGCGGGCATGAACTCCAGCGGATGCGAGCAGTTGATGCCGTAGAACGCGGGCCGGTCATCGCCCGTCTGCGCGTCGATCGTCTCGACCGCATCCTTCACGGTCGGACCGGACGCCAGCCGGTGGGTGTCGTGATCCAGCGTGAACGACACCGACAAAGGCACGCCTGCGCGCGCCGCGGCACGGGCCAACCCGACCGCCTCGGGCACGCTGTTGAACGTCATCGCCTCGGCCAGGTCGACGCCGGCACGAGCCAGCGTGGCCAACTGCTCGCTGTGGTACTCCTCCGCCTCCTCGGCGGTGATCGCCCGATTCACCTCGTAGGCATCGCCACGAGGGCCGATGATGCCGGCGTATAGAAGTGCGGGCACCTGTCCCTCGTACGGCCGGGCGAGGTCGCGCAGAAATTCGATCGCACGCATCTGCATCTCGGCCAGCGATTCGCGGGAGTAACCGAGCAGCGAGCCCCAGTCCGGACTCGCCCGGTAGTCGAAGCCGCCGACGAGCACGCCGAAACCGTGGCGGGCGGCGGTATCGAGATACCGGGTGTACATCCCGCGCAGTTCAGCGACGGCACGTGGGTCGTCAAGCAACGGGAACATTGCGAAGTGCGGGAGATCGAACCCGTACTTGTACATGATCTCGGTTTCCTGGCCGCCCTCGGTCAGGTAGTTCAGCCCGAGCTGCTGCTGCGGGAATTCCTTTGCACCCATGGTTATCTCGCGCTCCTTCATCTTTACGACATCGCCTTGGCCCATTTCATGTGACCCTCGAACCCGAGCGAGGTCGCGAGTTCGCGATAGCGATCTCGATACTCGCGATAGTTCGTCTCGTCGCCGTGAGCGTGGGCCAGCAGCGCTCGCAGCCGTAGCAGCCAGATGTCCCGGACCACCCCACCGACGTCGTCGGGCAGATTTGCCAAGCGGTCAATTACAGCGCCGGCATCGGCGATATCGCCGTCGGCACGACGCGTCAGCAACCCGTCCACCAAAACCGTTGCGCCCCAGACTGCGTGTAGAACTTGCCCTTCGAGAAACAGGGTTTCCAGCGCCTTCCGCATCACCGGTATGGCCTCCGCGAATTCACCGCGCCTGAGACCCTCTCGGCCCGCGCACATCTCAATGACGGGCAGATGAGTCGTCAAGTATCTCTGCTGGAGGCACAGGTCGCGAACCTCCCCCAACATTTCCGATCCGCGCCGCCGATCTTCGGGCCTTTCTCGCTCCAGGAGCACGCGACCCAGCGTCGACTTCAGATTGCCGAGCAAGCGTGTCCTCCCCCGACGCCAGCGCGAACTGCAGCGCGCCCTCGAGCTCGCGAACCGCGGTGTCGTCAGCTCGCAGCACGCCATGGGGTACGGAATCGAAGGTATTTCCACGAGACGACGGAAGGACGCGTTATCGGGTCGGCGCTAGCGGCCAAATTGCTCCGGCGTCGTCCAGATCCTGACGCCAGCCCATCGATACCCAGCCACCAACGGGCAATGCCGCGGAATATCAAGGCCAACGCGATCAGCGGTGATCCAGGAATTGTGTCGCGTGCCGCCGAGTCACCGCTTCGCCGGCTCAATGACGCTCTGCGACACACCGCAACACATCGGCCGCGTGGCCCGATTCAAGCCTGATGGAAGCCGCCGCCGACGCTGCACCGATAGTCGAACGTCGGATCTCGGACGGATTCGAGGCGCACCATGGTTTCGGCGGCGAGTCTGGACGCGTCACGCATGGTGTCCGCCGAACCCGTGTTGGAGTGCCAGTGCGATGATCCCGACCGCGAGCGAAGCGTTATCGCCTGTGTTGCGTCGCACAATTCGCGTAGTTCTTCGACGAGCGCAGGCACGTTTGACGATCTCATGCGTCGCCAGGCGGTGCCACACAGCTTGGTGCGGGTGGCGATGCGCATCGCGGTGCGGTCGGGGTCGTCGCCGGGCAGCGCGTCGGCGATCAGGCGGGCGCGATCCCAGCTCGCCCTCGCCGCGGAAATGTCGCGTCTGGTCGACCAGCGTCCGGCGCGCATGTGCCACGCGTATGCGTCGCGCACCTCGCCGGCCAGCCTCGAGGTGTTCGGCGATCAGCGCGGCGTTCTCGTCGGCGGATTCCGGCTCGTCGGCCTGGATAACCGCGGCGAGGCGCCGGTGCCACTCGGCGCGGTCGGATTTCAGCTGGGATTCGTATGCGACTGCGCGGGTAAGCGGATGATGAAACGCATATTCCGCTCGCGGTGTGAACCTCACCTGATCTATCAGCTCCGCCCGCACCAGTTCGTCGAGGGCAGGTTCGACACCGAGTCGGGTTAAAAGCTCCGGTTGGAACCGCAGTCCGATGACCGCCGCGGCGGTCAGCGTCCGCTTGGCCGGCGGGTCGAGCCGGTCGATGCGTGCCCCAATGGTGGCCTGGACGGTGGCAGGCACGGTCACCTCGGAGACATCAGCTCTGCAGACGTAATTGCCACGCTCGCCGTTGAGCACGCCCCGCTGGGCCAACTCGCGCACCATCTCCTCGGCGAAGAACGGATTTCCGGCTACTCGGGACGCAATCGGCGTTGTCAGTCCGGCATTCGACGGATCGGGTCCGAGCAGCTCACCGATCAAGGACGAGCATTCAGAGTCGGTCAGCGGGGTGAGCGCAATCGTCTGTGCACCGTGCACTCGGGTGAGCGCCCCGTCGTACTCAGGACGGTAGGTGATCAACGAAATCGCAGGCGTTTGGCCGATGACCGCGAGCACGTCGGTCATCATCGACTCGCTGACCTCATCGATCCAATGCACGTCCTCCATGACGTAGAGAATCGGTTCGGTGCGCGACAGATTGGCGGTATTGATCAACGCCGACAGCCGCCGCCGCCTCGCGTCCGGGTCGATCCGAGGCAATGTCACATCCGGATCTGTGATGCCCAGCAGGTCGTCGAGCAGCAGCAGATCGTCCGGGTCGGCATCCGGCAGCTCGGTCCGCAGGCGCGCTCGCGCGGCAACGTCGTCGAGGCCGGTTATTCGGGCGGCGGCGCGAAACAACCGTGCCGCCGCGTGAAACGGGATCTGACTGGCATGCGATTCGCAGTACGTTGAAAAGACGCTGGCGCCGCGGCTTTTGGCGATCTCAACGGCTTCACGAACCAACCGACTCTTGCCGATGCCGGGCGGTCCGACCACACCGATCACCGAACCGCGCCCGTTCATCGCACGCTCCAGCAGTCCGGAGATGGTGTGCACTTCGAGCTCACGACCGACCAGCGTCGACTGAGCCGGCGCCGTCGTCTCGTGCTCATCAGCCACTCCGAGCAGCCGGTACGCGGACACCGGCGCATCGGCACCCTTGATGTTCACCATCTCGCGATCACCGATCACGCAGGCCTGTCCGACCAGTCGAGCTGTGGATTCACTGAGCATGACCCCGCCCGGCGCAGCGACGGACTCCATCCGTTGCGCCATCCCGACCTGTTCACCGATCGCGGTGTAACCGACTGCGGCTGAACCGATCTCACCGGCGATAACCTGGCCAGAATTCAAGCCAACGCGCAGCCGCAGCTCGATACCATCGCGCCGATCGACCTCGGCTGCCAGATCCTGGCTTGCCATCTGAATCTCCAGAGCGGCCATGCATCCACGGAAAGCGTGATCCTCCATGGCAACCGGCGCACCGAACACCGCCATGATTCCGTCGCCGGTGAACTTGTCCAGCGTGCCGTTATAGCGCTGCACGACCGCCTTCGCACTATTCACCAGCTCGGCCAGAATCTCGCGCAGCCGCTCCGCGCCCACGGCCGAGGCGATATCCATCGACCTCACGACGTCCGCGAAGAGGACGGTGACTTGCTTGTACTCCGCGGGCGTGTCGACCGACCCGAGAGCAGACCCGCAGACATGACAGAACCGAGCATTGGCCAGCCGCTCGGTGCCACACGTGGTGCAGGCCGTCACGGCCGTCAGAATAGGGCGCTGGGCGCCTGACGAGGCGGTTTACGCAATAGCGGTCCGGGCGATGATCAGGTGGCCGACCTCCGTCGTTAGGCTGTGCCGCATGGCTGCTGACATCGTGCCGATCCGGGTCGGGTTGACCAAGGGCGACCTGTACACACTGTGGGCTCCCCGCTGGCGTGATGCCGGCGACGAATGGGAAGCGCTCCTCGGCAAGGACGAGGACCTCTACGCCTTCGAATCGGTGGCCGACCTGGCCGCCTTCGTCAGGACCAACCGCGACAACGACCTGGCCGACCACCCTGCGTGGGACGGGCTGACCGAGGCGTCGGCGCATAGCTTCGACCCGGACGAGGATCGGCAATACGACCTGATCGGCGTGCAGGAGCTGGTCGCCGAGAAGCCGACAGAGGATTCGGTGGCGACGCTGCACCGGACGCTGGCCATCGTGTCGTCCATCGGCTCGGTCTGTGAACTCCCTTCGGTGACGAAGTTCTTCAACGGCAACCCGGTCCTCGGCTCGCTGGGCGCAGGCATCGACACGTTCAGCGGCAGAAGCGGCCGCAAGCGCTGGTCCGACATCACGGCCGTGATCGGGCGCAATTGGGACAACGTCGTGGACGCGATCGACGAGGTCATCACCATCCCCGACGTCGACGAGGCGGCCTCGGAGAAGGCGGCGGCCGAGCTGAAAGAGCCCAAGCCCGAGCCCGAGGAGGTCGACGAGACCGAGGCCGACGTCGTCGAGGGTGATGAGGCCGCCGCCGACGAGGGCTCGGATTCCGACGATTCTGTCGCCGACCACGCCGCGGGGCTCGTGCTGGGCGCCGACCAAGACTTCTGGCACAAGGTCGGCATCGACCCGATCCAGATGATCACCCGCGGAGGCACCTACTACACGCTGCGGTGCTACCTCGATGACGCGCCGGTGTTCCTCGGCCGCAACGGCCGGGTCAGCGTGTTCGGGTCGGAGCGGTCGCTGGCGCGCTACCTGGCCGACGAGCACGACCACGACCTGTCCGATCTCGCGACCTACGAAGACATCAAGACCGCCGCCACCGACGGCTCGTTGCGGGTCGACGTCACCAACGAAAACGTGTACGTCACCAGCGGACTGGCCGACGACCTGTCCGACGGTCCCGACGCGGTGGACCGCGAGCAGCTGGAGCTGGCCGTCGAGCTGCTCAGAGACGTCGGCGAATACTCCGAAGACGACGTCGTCGACGAGACGCTGGACGCCGACATGCCGCTGGGCCGCTTGGTGGCTCACGTGCTGAACCCGTCCACGGTGAGCAAGCCCAGCGGGCCGTACGCCTCCGCCGTCGAGCAGTGGGAATCGTTGGAAACCTTCCTCGAGTCCCGGCTGCGTCCGGAGTAGCCCTACAGCTCCGTGGCGCGTGGGTGCCGCGGCTCGTAGAGGCCGAGTTCGCCGCCGCCCGGCAGCCGAATGCTCGTCAGCAGTCCCCACCCCTGATCGTTGACCTCGGAACACGTCACGCCGCTGGCAGCGAGCTGATCGACGGTGGCGTTGATGTCGTCGCACATCAAGTACAGCTCGTGAGACTGCGGACCGTCGGTGGGATGCACCGCCACCTCGCCGGGCGGGAGCTTGAAGATCAGCCAGCCACCGCCGGCGTCGACGTGCGGATAGTTCAGCACATCCGCAAAGAACGCCCGGTCGGCGTCGGCGTCGCGGCTGTAGATAATGATGTGACTGCCGGTGATCATGCGCTCACCGTAGTGGGCGGCCTCCGGTCGGCACCTCAGCCGATCAGTACGGCGAACCGCGGCTTGATCACCTCGTCGATGATCGCCAGTCGTTCGTCGAATGGGATGAACGCCGACTTCATCGCATTGATCGTGAACCGCGCCAGGTCGCTCCAGCCGTAGCCGAATGCCTCTACCAGTCGGAGCATCTCCTGGCTCATCGTGGTGTCGCTCATCAACCGGTTGTCGGTGTTGACGGTGACCCGGAACCGGCTGCGCGCCAACAGATCGAACGGATGCTCGCCGATGCTGCCCACGGCGCCCGTCTGCACGTTGGAGCTCGGACACAGCTCCAGCGGTATCCGCTTGTCCCGAAGCAGCGCCGCCAACCGGCCGAGGCGGACGGCACCGTCCGGCGCAACGGTGATGTCGTCGACGATGCGCACTCCGTGGCCGAGCCGATCGGCGCCACAGAACGCGATGGCCTCGTGGATGGACGGCAGCCCGAACGCCTCTCCAGCGTGAATCGTGAAGCGGCCGTTCTGGTTTCGCATGTACTCGAACGCATCGAGATGCCGCGTCGGCGGGTAGCCTGCTTCGGCGCCCGCGATGTCGAAACCGACCACACCCTTGTCGCGGAACCGGATAGCCAGCTCGGCGATCTCGAGTGAGCGTGCCGCGTGCCGCATCGCGGTCACCAGGCAGCGCACGGTGATCGTGCGGTCCTCGCTGCTGGCAGCCTTCTCGCCGTCGGTGAAGCCGGCCAGCACCGCGTCGACCACCGCATCGAGCGAGAGACCCCGGTCGATGTGCAGTTCGGGGGCGAACCGGATTTCGGCGTACACCACGTTGTCGGCGGCCAGGTCTTCGACACACTCGTAGGCCACCCTGTACAGCGCCTCCGGCGTCTGCATCACCCCGACCGTGTGGGCGAACGGCTCGAGGTATCTCTCGAGCGACCCGCTGTGCGCCGCGGTCCGGAAGAAGGTCGCCAAGCCGTCGGTGTCGGTCGCAGGCAGGTCTTCGTAGCCGGTCTCCTGGGCGAGCTCGAGCACGGTGGCCGGCCGCAGCCCGCCGTCGAGGTGGTCATGCAGCAGTGCCTTCGGCGCGTGCCGGATCTTGTCCAGTGTCAACGGTGCGGTCATCTGATTTTCCGCTCCTCGCGTGCGCGGCCGGCAATCCGATCGATGATCAGCGGCCCGACGTCGGGCGCGGCGTCGCCGACGCTCCAGCCGCCGTCCATCTCCGCCATCGCGCCGTCGAACCGCTCCGGGGTCTCGGTGTAGAGAGTGAACAGCGCCTCTCCCGCGGCGACAGGTTCGCCGGGACGGCGGTGGAGGCGCATGCCTGCGCCGGGCTGCACGCACTCACCGGGGACTGCGCGACCCGCGCCGAGCCGCCACACCGTCAATCCCACCGCCATTGCGTCGATATCGCCCATCGTGCCACCGCGGGGTGCGGTGATGGTCTCGGAGTACGCACCGACCGGCACCGGCTTCGACAAGTCGCCGCCTTGCGCCGTGACCAGCCGACGGAAATGGTCCATGGCCGACCCGTCGCGCAGGGTCTGCGCCGGATCCACACCGTCCAGAGCCCGCCGCGTCGATCATCTCGGCCGCCAGCGCCAGCGTCAGCTCCACCACATCGGGCGGCCCTCCCCCGGCCAGCACCTCAAGCGACTCCTCCACTTCGACCGCGTTGCCGACGGTCCGGCCGAGCGGCCGACTCATGTCGGTCAGCAGCGCGCGGGTCACCAGCCCGTTTTCGGTGCCCAGCTCGACCATCGTGCGGGCCAGCTCGCGGGACTCGGCCTCGGTGTCGAGGAACGCCCCCGAGCCGACCTTGGAGTCGAGCACCAACGCCCTCGTGCCCTCGGCGATCTTCTTGCTCATCACCGAGCTGGCGATCAGCGGCAGCGACTCGGTGGTGCCGGTGACATCACGCAGCGCGTAGATCTTCCGATCGGCCGGCGCCAGCTCGCCGGCCGCGAAGATCGCCGCGCCGAGGTCGCAAAGTTGTTGGCGGATCTGATCCTTCGATATCTCAGCGGTGAAACCCGGGATGGCTTCCAGCTTGTCGAGCGTGCCACCGGTGTGGCCGAGTCCGCGGCCCGCAGCCTGCGGCACCGCACCCCCGCACGCCATCACGACCGGCACCAGCGGGATCGTGATCTTGTCTCCGACCCCGCCGGTGGAGTGCTTGTCCACCAAGGCAAGCGGCTTGCCGTCGCGGCGCAGATCGGTGAAGTCCATCCGCTCGCCCGAGCCCACCATCGCGGCCGTCCAGCGTGCGATCTCCTGTCCCGTCATCCCGCGCAGGAAGATCGCCATCAGCAGTGCCGACATCTGCTCGTCGGCCACCCGCCCATTGGTGTAGCCGTCGATCACCCAGTCGATGGCCGCGTCGGACAGGGCCCCACCGTCGCGCTTGGTCCGGATGACCGTCGGAGCGTCAAACGGGCGCGACATCGGGCTCACGCGCGTCAAATGTGGTCTGGGTCACGGCTTTCCGGTTCCGGTTGGGGCAGGTCCTGGGGACCGAACGCCTCCGGCAACAGCTCGCCAAGCGGCCGCGGCCCGTTGGGATGGTCGATGAGCATCTCTGGCCCACCATGCTCCAACAGCACCTGACGGCACCGCCCGCACGGCATCAGCAGACGGCCGTCGGCGTCCACACACGACAGCGCGATCAGCCTGCCCCCGCCGCCGGAAAACAGGACGCAGACCAGCGCGCACTCGGCACAGAGACCAAGGCCATATGAGACATTTTCCACATTGCAGCCGGCCACCATTCGGTGATCGTCCACCAGCGCCGCAGCGCCCACCGACAGGCCAGAGTACGGTGCATACGCCTTACTGGCCGCCTCGGTTGCCTTGTGCCGCAACATCTTCCAGTCGATATCGGTCGTCACGTCAACGCCGCTCGCGAGGCCCTGAATGCATTCCGAACCCTCCGTCCCGTCGTCCGACACATGATGTAGGTAACCCTAACTTCAAGGTCAAACACCTGCGAACGGCTAACACGGTAGCGCTTGGGGCACTACAAATGGGTTTAGAGTCGCCCCGAGGTTTGGGCCGTGGTTCGCCTGCCGACCCAAGCTTCCACCGATGGCGTTGGAGGCCCGATGAGTACGAATGCGGATATAGCGGCCCCGCGAGAGAAGCCGGCGCGTAGACGCACCCTGTATCGCGGTGACCCGGGAATGTGGTCGTGGATATTGCACCGCATCACCGGCGCGACCATCTTTTTCTTCCTGTTCGTGCACGTGCTTGACACCGCACTGGTCCGGGTCAGCCCCGAGGCCTACAACGAGGTCGTCGACACCTACAAGACACCACTGGTCGGGTTGATGGAGGTCGGCCTGGTCGCGGCGGTGCTGTACCACGCGCTGAACGGCATCCGGGTCATCCTGATCGACTTCTGGCAGCACGGCCCGCGCTACCAGCGCCTGATGCTGTGGGTGGTGGCCGCCGTCTGGCTGGCCGTGATGATCCCGGCGCTGGGCGTGCTCGGCATGCACATGGCGGAGCGGTTCCTGTGACCGCCGCGTGGACGCCTCACCACCGCGAGGGCCGCGCGGCGCCCGTGCAGGAAAAGGAGCACGACCGCCCCGCCTCGCTGGACCATCCGCGCGCCCCCCGCCGGCCGAGGGGCATCCCGTACTTCGAGAAGTACGCCTGGTTGTTCATGCGCTTCTCCGGCGTAGCGCTGGTCGTCCTGGCACTCGGCCACCTGTTCATCATGCTGATGTGGGACGACGGGGTGTATCGCATCGACTTCAACTACGTCGCACAGCGATGGGCGTCGCCGTTCTGGCAGATCTGGGACATGGCCCTGCTGTGGCTGGCCATGATTCACGGCGCCAACGGCATGCGCACGATCATCGGCGACTACGCCCGCAAGAACACCACCAAGTTCTATCTGAATTCGCTGCTGTTGCTGGCGACCGGCTTCACGTTGGTGCTTGGCAGCTACGTGCTGGTGACCTTCGACGCGAACATCTCCTAGGGGTGAGCGAAGCGACGGGAATGCCGGAGTGGGGAGCTGATAGATGATCCAGGAACATCGCTACGACGTCGTCATCATCGGCGCCGGCGGGGCGGGCATGCGAGCGGCCGTCGAGGCGGGGCCCCGGGTCCGCACAGCGGTGCTGACCAAGCTGTACCCGACGCGCAGCCACACCGGCGCGGCGCAGGGCGGCATGTGCGCGGCGCTGGCCAACGTCGAAGAGGACAACTGGGAGTGGCACACCTTCGACACCGTCAAGGGCGGCGATTACCTCGCCGACCAGGACGCCGTCGAGATCATGTGCAAGGAAGCCATCGACGCGGTGCTGGACCTGGAGAAGATGGGGATGCCGTTCAACCGCACCCCCGAGGGCCGCATCGACCAGCGCCGGTTCGGCGGCCACACCCGCGACCACGGGAAGGCACCGGTGCGGCGCGCCTGCTACGCCGCCGACCGCACGGGCCACATGATCCTGCAGACGCTGTATCAGAACTGCGTCAAGCACGACGTCGAGTTCTTCAACGAGTTCTACGCACTGGACATCTCGTTGACCGACACCCCCGGCGGCGCGGTGGCGACCGGCGTCATCGCCTACGAGCTGGCCACCGGCGACATCCACGTCTTCCACGCCAAGGCGATCGTGTTCGCCACTGGTGGGTCGGGTCGCATGTACAAGACGACCTCCAACGCGCACACGTTGACGGGCGACGGGCTGGGCATCGTCTTCCGCAAGGGACTTCCCTTGGAGGACATGGAGTTTCACCAGTTTCATCCGACCGGCCTTGCGGGGCTGGGCATCCTCATCTCCGAAGCCGTTCGCGGCGAGGGCGGTCGACTGCTCAACGGTGAGAACGAACGGTTCATGGAGCGCTACGCACCCACCATCGTCGACCTCGCACCCCGCGACATCGTGGCCCGGTCGATGGTGCGCGAGGTGCTGGAGGGCCGGGGCGCCGGACCGCACAAGGACTACGTGTACATCGACGTGCGGCACCTCGGTGAGGATGTGCTCGAGGCGAAGCTGCCCGACATCACCGAGTTCGCCAGGACCTATCTGGGGGTCGACCCGGTCAAGGAGCTGGTTCCGGTGTACCCGACCTGCCACTACGTGATGGGCGGCATTCCGACGACGGTGCACGGCCATGTGCTGCGTGACAACACCAACGTCGTGGCCGGGCTCTACGCCGCGGGCGAATGCGCCTGTGTGTCAGTGCATGGCGCCAACCGGCTCGGCACCAACTCGCTGCTGGACATCAACGTGTTCGGCCGTCGCGCAGGCATCGCCGCGGCGAACTATGCACTGGGTCATGACCACGTCGACCTGCCTGCGGATCCAGCCGGGATGGTGGTCAGCTGGATCGGCGACATCCTCTCCGAGCACGGCAACGAGCGCGTCGCCGACATCCGCGGTGCGCTGCAGCAGTCGATGGACAACAACGCGGCGGTGTTCCGCACCGAGGAGACCCTCAAGCAGGCGCTCACCGACATTCATGCGCTCAAGGAGCGTTACGCCCGAATCTCGTTGCACGACAAGGGCAAACGCTTTAACAGCGATCTGCTCGAGGCGATCGAGCTCGGCATGCTGCTGGAGCTGGCCGAGGTCACCGTGGTTGGCGCGTTGAATCGCAAGGAGTCTCGCGGCGGCCATGCCCGCGAGGACTACCCCAACCGTGACGACACCAACTACATGCGCCACACGATGGCCTACAAGCAGGGCACCAACCTGTTGAGCGACATCCGCCTGGACTACAAGCCCGTGGTGCAGACCCGATACGAGCCGATGGAACGGAAGTACTGATGGCGATCACACCGGAGGTCAATACGAAGGAACCCGCCCTGCCGCCGATCCCCGACGGCGCGGTGATGGTGACGCTGAAGATCGCACGCTTCAATCCCGAGGATCCCGACGCCGCAGGCTGGCAGAGCTTCCGGGTGCCGTCCCTGCCCACCGACCGCCTACTCAACCTGCTCCACTACGTCAAGTGGTATCTGGACGGCACGCTGACGTTCCGGCGTTCGTGCGCGCACGGCGTATGCGGCTCGGATGCGATGCGCATCAACGGCGTCAACCGGCTGGCATGCAAGGTGCTGATGCGCGACCTGCTGCCGAAGAATCCGGCCAAGAAACTGACCATCGCCATCGAACCGATCCGCGGGCTGCCGGTGGAAAAGGATCTCGTGGTGAACATGGAGCCGTTCTTCGACGCCTATCGGGCAGTGAAGCCGTACCTGGTGGTCAGCGGCAATCCGCCGACCCGTGAGCGGATCCAGAGCCCGACGGATCGCGCCCGCTACGACGACACCACCAAGTGCATCCTCTGCGCGTGCTGCACCACCAGTTGCCCGATCTACTGGAGCGAGGGCAGCTATTTCGGGCCCGCGGCGATCGTCAACGCCCACCGGTTCATCTTCGACAGCCGCGACGAGGCCGCCGCCGAGCGCCTCGACATCCTCAACGAGGTCGACGGCGTCTGGCGCTGCCGCACCACGTTCAACTGCACCGAGTCGTGCCCGCGCGGGATCCAGGTGACGCAGGCGATTCAAGAGGTCAAGCGCGCGTTGATGTTTGCGCGTTAACGCATTGTCTCGGCGATCGCCATGTGCCCCTCGAAGCCAAGTGATTTCGCCATGTCGCGATAGCGGTCCGCGAAGTCCCGGTACGCGGCGTCGTCGCCGTGGGCCTTCGCCAGCATGGCCCGCATTCGCAGCAACTGAATTTCGTTGAGGACGAATCCGGGATCCGTTGGCACCGCCGCCAAGCGTTCTATTTCATCCGCGGCGTCCACCAAGTCGGCGTCTGAGCCTCGCTGAATCAGCGACTGAACCAGTACAGCGGTCGCCGCAGCGCGCACGAATCCTTCGTCGTTCTCGACAAGTTGGTTGACGATTGATCGCGCATCCTCAATCGCTTGCTGAACGTCTCCGTACGCTGCGGTCATCTCGGCGATTTGGATCTCTGCCATCGTCGCGGGCGTCAAGATCGCTCGCTGTTCAAAGATCTCATGCGCCGATCGCAACGCCTCCAGCCCGAGTCGACGCTCCGCATCCGCACTGCAGACGGCTCAGCACCAGACCGCGCGCCAGGTACGCGGTACCCAGGGCCAGGTCGTCGCCGATCTCCTGTGCCCCCCGAACCGCTTCCGACAGTTCCTCCATTGCACGCTCGTCGGGCACGAGGGCTTCCATATGGGTGAGGAATGTGTATCCAACGCCGATCAGGAACAGCAGAAGTGCCCCTTCGGGCGCGAGGGTGCGCTCCAGGTCGATCGCCCGTCGCATGTCGTGCCGCCAGCCGGGATTTCCGACGCTGCAACTCGCCACTGCGCCCCAGAGCAACATCATCGCCAGCGGGTGTCCCGCCGCTTCCGCTTTATCTTCGGCGCCGGTGACCTCGATCATCTCGATCGCCCACTGTGCCACGTGGCACGCTTGTAGCGGTTCACCGGCATGCAGTTTCGCCATTACTGTCCCGTGGATGAGGCCGAGGGCGGTCACCGCATCAGGGCTCTTCTGCAGTAGATCGAACTGCTCGGACGCCAGCAACGACGCTTCGTGGTACCGATGCTGAAAACTGAGCAATGCGATCTGTCCATACATGGCGACCGCCAACGAGAGGTCGTCACCGACGCCCTCGCACAGCTTGCGAAGGTCGTCGAATCCGGTATCGGCGAGGCCGCCTCCAACTCGCCAGGTCGACATGGACAGCATCGTTCTCGGCGCGATGCGCAGCGCCGTCCGTTGCGAATCGCTCCCGGGTATCGCGTCGGAGATCCAACGCGCGCGTTCCCAATTAAGCCTTGCCGCACGGATATCACGTGGGCTCGACCAGGCGGCCGCCCGCATCCGCCAGTCGTACGCGTCCCGGAGATCACCCGCGGCCTCCAAGTGCTCCGCTATCAAAGCGGAGTTCTCGTCTGCCGATCCGCGCTCTTCGATCGCGGCTGCCAGTCGCCCGTGCAGTTCCGCCCGATCCGATCTGAGCTGAGACTCGTACGCAACCGCGCGGATGACCGGATTGCGGAAGACGAACTCGGGCTTTCGGGTGAACCCGACTTGATCGACGAGCTCGGCTGCGACCAGGTCGGCGACCGCCGGTTCGACGCCCAGTGCGTCGAGCAGGTCGAGTCCGAACCGCGAGCCGACAACCGCAGCCGCGCTCAGCGTGCGCTTCGCTTTCGGGTCGAGACGATCGATGCGCGCGGCGATCGTTGCCTGCAGCGTCGGGGGCACGCTCACCTCGGTGACGTCGGCAGTCGACAGATATGCACCCGGATTTCCCTGCAGCACACCGCGCTCGGCCAACTCGCGCACTATTTCCTCGGCGAAGAACGGGTTGCCTGCGGCCCTTTCGGAGATCGTCTGGCCTATCTCGCTGACTGACGGGTCCGATCCCACCAGACGGACTATCAGTTCGGCCGACTCCGTATCACGAAGCGGCGCAAGGGCAATGGTCTGGGCACCGGACACCCGAGCCAACGCACCCTGATACTCGGGCCGGTAGGTGACGAGCACAAGTAACCGCGTCTGTGGAGTCACCGTCAAGAACTCGGCCAGCATCAGCTCGCTGACCTCGTCGATCCACTGCGCATCCTCGACGACAAAAACGACGGGAGACTCGCGGGACAATGACTGGGCCTTGAAAAGAGCGGCCAATCGGCGGCCACGCGCATCCGGATCGATCTGCGGCAGCGTGATATCTGGATCAGCGATACCGAGCAGATCATCCAGCAGCAGCAAGTCCTCAACATCGGCGTCGGCGGCGCCGGCACGAATACGAGCGCGCGCTGACTGCGCGTCAAGGCCCTCCACTCCGGTGCCCGCGCGCAACAGCCGTGCGACCGCATGAAAAGGGATCTCCTTGGTGTGCGACTCGCAGAATGCGGTGACGACCTCGACGCCTCGGCGGGCGGCCCTCGCCGCGACTTCGCGAACAAGACGGCTCTTGCCGATCCCGGGCGGACCCACCAGTCCGACCACCGCTCCGTGGCCCTCGATTGCACCCTCTAGCAAGCCTTCGACGGCAGTCATCTCCCACCGCCGACCGACCAATGCCGAGTCGTTTCGCCGGACCGCCCGATGCTGTTTCCCCATGCCCAGCAGGCGGCGCGCCAAGACCGGTTCGTCAGCACCCTTGATCTGCACCAGCTCCTGGCCGCCGAGATCCGCGGCGTCGTCGACCAATCGCGCGGTGGAGGTGCTGAGCATCACCGCACCCGGCGGCGCGGCCGACTCCATCCGCTGAGCCATGCCGACCTGTTCGCCGATGGTTGTGTAACCGAAAGCGCCGGAACCCATTTCGCCGGCGATGGCCTGACCGGAGTTCAGCCCCACGCGCAAGTGGAGGTCAACGCCGTCTCGTTCCCGGACCTCGACCGCAAGCCGTTGCGCTTCCTCCTGGACACCTAAAGCCGCGAGACAGGCACGGACCGCGTGGTCCTCCAGCGCCACCGGCGCGCCGAACACCGCCATCAGGCCGTCGCCGGTGAACTTGTCGACGGTCCCGCCGTAACGTTTCACGACCGCAGCCGAACGTTCGACGAGCTCGGTCATGATTTCGCGTAGGCGCTCCGCGCCGACCGCCGCGGCGAGGTCCATGGAGCGCACCACGTCGGCGAAGAGGACCGTCACCTGCTTGTATTCGGCCGACCGGGCGCCGCGCTCGACCGGCGTACCGCATTCACTGCAGAACTTGGCTGCCGCGCCCAGCTGCGTACCGCACGATGCGCAGCTGACGTCGTCCACGTCGATATCGTGTCACCGCAGCACTCGAGACTGCTGGTAGATCGCCGAAGCGGCGCAAATCGAGATCTCCCCGCAGTTTCGACGAGAAGAACCGTCACACTTCGGCGGGCTGTCTCGTCTAACGGGTATGACTCAGAAAACCCGCATTTCCCCAGTGCCCCCGCAGCGCGCATCGCTGCTGACCAAGCTGATGTACCGGTTCGCAAAGCGCCGGTTCGGCGAGGTGCCCGAGCCGTTCACCGTGGCCGCGCACCACCCCAGGCTGATGTTGGCCAACGCCGTCCACGAAGGACTCCTGCAGTCGGGGTCGAAGAAGCTGCCGGTCAGCGTCCGCGAACTGGCCGTGTTCTGGACCGCCCGCACGGTCGGGTGCTCGTGGTGCGTCGACTTCGGCTCGATGCTGATGCGCCTCGAGGCACTCGACATGGAGCGGCTCAAGGACATCGACAACTACGCGACCTCGCCCGCCTTCACCGACGACGAGCGCGCCGCCATCGCCTACGCGAACGCCATGACAACCGACCCGCACACCATCACCGACGAACAGGTCGCCGACCTTGCGCGCCGGTTCGGCGACGACGGGGTGATCGAGCTGACCTATCAGATCGGCGTCGAGAACATGCGGGCGCGGATGTACTCGGCGCTGGGCATCACCGAGCAGGGCTTCAACTCCGGTGACGCGTGCCGGGTGCCGTGGGCTACCGACGCTGATGGCCACGCATCGGCGAAGCAGTGAATTTGTCGGGGTTCGCGACATCCCAGATGGCGCAGACCTTTCCGTCGCGCACGGTCATGGCGGTCACGCGCGGGGTCATCTCGGCATAGCCGTCGCCGGCCGGGTGCACCTGCGGTGTAGCTGCCGAGCTGGCCGTTGACGAGCGCGAGCTGGTTCGTCGACAGCCAGTTGGGCCCGTAGCGGCGTGCCAGGCCGAACAAAAACCGCGCGACCTTGTCCGGGCCGTGGATGACACGAGCGGCCGTCGGCGCCCTGCGGTTGGAGTCGCCGGTGAACGTGACGTCTGGATGCAGAAGGCACACAACGGCATTCATGTCGCCAGCGGCGAGCGCCGCCATCAATGCTCCCGCCACCTCGTTGTGGGTGGAGTCGGCCACCGGCTCCGGCGCGTACGCCACCGCCCGCCGGGCCCGTGACGCCAACTGCCGCGCCGTGGCATCGCTCACGCCGAGCACCGATGCGATCTCCCCGAACGGCACCGCGAATCCGTCGTGCAGCACGAAGGCCACCCGCTGGTCGGGCGTCAACCGCTCCAGCACGACCATCGCGGCGAACCGGGCATCCTCGCCGGCGACCACCGCAGCGAGCGGGTCGTTGCCGTCGAAGCCCCGTCACCACCGGTTCGGGCAGCCACTCGCCGAAGTAGGTCTCACGCCGGTGGGCCGCCGAGCGGAGCCGATCGAGGCCAAGTCTGCTCACCACAGTCGTCAGCCACGCCCGGAGATCGTCGATGGACCCGGGTGCCGCGCCGTCCCACCGCAGCCACGCGTCCTGGACGATGTCCTCGGCGTCGGCCACCGTTCCCGTGAGCCGGTACGCCACGGTCAGCAGATGCGGCCGCAGTTCTTCGAATTCATCGACCCGCGTGCTGGCGGTCATGAATCAAGTCTAGGGTGCCGACGAATACTGATTCCGTCGCAAACTCCAGCCGGCTAGTGCCGGCCGGCCGCCGCAGTGTGGGCCACCACATGCGTCACCGGCAACCCATGCTGGGCGCGGGCGCGATCAACGACGTCGAATCGATGCCACACCGAGAACTCGGGCGGCAACGTCGCAATCACAATCCGATCCGGCTCGAACGAGTCGACGGCTTCCGACAGCGCCCGCAGGGGTCGAGAATCGCCCAACGCGCCGTGTGCGTCGAGGTTCTCCGACCTTAGGATGGCCAGCGTGCTGTCCAGCCGCTCCTGAGCAGCTTGTTGGGTGGCCGCCTGGACGTCGAGCGGTCCATGAGTAGCCGCAGCTCCGGTGTCGATCGGGTTGGCCGGAACCACTACGAAATAGGTTGCGGCAGTGTCGGCTTCGATGCCGCGTAGCTCATCGAGCAGCTCGTCGGAATCGAGTGTCTGGTTGGCAACAACCAGAACCCGGTGCGGCTTCTCGCCGCCGCTGACGACGGCCTTCGCAGGGCGGCGTTTCACAAACGACTTGTTGGCGAAGAACAGCACCAACACCACTGCCCATGACAACAGACTCAGCAGCAGCTGCGAGCGCAGTTTCTCGTCCAGATACATCTGCACGAGTATCGCCAGCATCGCCACCGTCGTCAGGATCGACAACACCGGGAACAGCCACATCTTGACCCGCAGCTCGGCGTCGGAAGCACGGCGGCGCAGCACGATCTCCGAGATGGCGATCAGCAGGTAGACGAAAAGGATGATCGCACCGCTGGAATTGAGCAGGAACGCAAAGATGGTGTCCGGCGAGAATGCGGCGGCGATCACGCACAGGAATCCGACGACCGACGACGCCAGAATCGCGTTGGCGGGCACGCCTCGGCGGGTGACACGGACCAGCTGTGGAGGCGCCTCACGGCGCGCGGCGAGGACGAACAGCATGCGAGAGGCCGTGTACATCCCCGAATTCAGACAGCTCAACACCGCCGTCAGCACCACGGCATTCATGATGTGGTCGGCGTAGGGGATCCCCATCTTGGTGAACGCGGCGACGAACGGCGAGGCGGACAATCCCTTGTCGTTCCACGGCAGGATCGTCACCAACAAGAAAATCGAGCCGACGTAGAAGAGCAGGATCCGGAGGATCACCGAGTTGGCGGCCTTCGCCACCGCCCTTTCCGGGTCCGCCGACTCCGCGGCCGCGATCGTCGCGATCTCCGCGCCGACCATCGAGAAGATCACCGTCACGATGCCGACAGTGATCACGCCGAAACCCATCGGCATGAACCCGCCGTGCTCCGTGAGGTTCGAGAAGTCCATCGACTTGCCCGGCCAAAGCCCGAATACGAAGCACGCGCCGATCGCGATGAACGCCAAGATCGCCGCCACCTTGATGCCGGCGAACCAGAACTCGAATTCGCCGTAGGACTTCACCGAGAACAGGTTGGTCGCGGTCATCAGCACCATGAAGATCAACGCCGAAACCCACAGCGGGACGTCGATCCAGTACTGAATGATCTTCGCGCCGGCGATCGCCTCGAAGCCGACGACGATCACCCAGAAATACCAGTACAGCCACCCGACCGAGAATCCCGCCCAATGCCCCAGCGCGTCTCGCGAGTAGTCGGCGAACGATCCGGTCGAGGGTTTGGCCACCGCCATCTCGGCCAGCATCCGCATGACCATGATGATCAGGACCCCGCTGAGGGCGTAGGTGATGAAAACGCCCGGTCCGGTGTCGGCCATGACCACCCCCGAGCCGACAAACAGGCCGGCGCCGATCACGCCGCCGATGGCGATCATCCTGAGCTGCCGCTGATTCAGAGCCTTCTTCAGTGACGGTGCGCCGCTCATGTGTTCTCCGATCCTCAGCGGGAGTGACGAATACCCGTTTTGTGAGCTGACCTAACGCTTGGTGAAAACCGTCCGGTGCCAATCCTTCTCGGCGGCACCGGTGATATCGCTCATCACGTGTTTGATGGTGAGGTACTCCTCGAGCGAGTAGTCGGACATGTCCTTGCCGAATCCCGATGCACCCAGCCCGCCGTGCGGCATCTCGCTGATGATCGGGATGTGGTCGTTGATCCACACACATCCGGCCTGAATCTCCCGAGATGCGCGCTGAGCGCGGTAGACGTCGCGGGTCCACGCCGAGGCCGCCAGGCCGTAATCGGTGTCGTTGGCCTGCCGCACGGCGTCGTCGTCGTCGGTGAACGACCGCACGGTCAGCACCGGGCCGAAGATCTCGTCGCGGTACACCTCGGAGTCCTCGGAGACGTCGGCGATGACGGTGGGCCGGTAGAACGACCCGGGCAGATCGGGTGCGCTGCCGCCGGTGGCGACGCGCCCGCCCTGGCCGGGCGCCCGCTCGACCATGCCCGCGACCTTGGCGCGGTGCGCCATCGAGATGAGCGGACCGAGGTCGGTGTCCTCATCGTTGGGATCGCCCACGACCACCTTGCCCATCACCTCGCTGACACCGGCGACGAAGTCGTCGTACAGTTCGCGCGCGACGATCGCCCGGGTCGCGGCGGTGCAGTCCTGGCCGGTGTTGATCAGCGAGCCCGCGACCGCACCCTGGATCGCGGCGTCGAGGTCGGCGTCGTCGAACACCACGAAGGGCGCCTTGCCGCCGAGCTCGAGCTGGGTGCGGTGACCGTGCACGGCCGCGGCGGCCATCACCTTGCGGCCGACGGGGGTCGATCCGGTGAACGTGACCACGTCGACGTCGCGGTGTCCGGCCAGCGCGGCGCCGACGTCGCCGCCGGCTCCGGTGAGGACGTTGAAGACACCGTCCGGCACACCGGCCTCGGTGGCCAGCCGTGCCAGCGTCAGCGTGGTCAGCGGCGTCAGCTCCGCAGGCTTGATGACGACGCTGCAGCCTGCAGCCAACGCGGGCAACACCTTCCACACCGCCATCTGCAGCGGGTAGTTCCACGGCGTGATCGTCGCGACGACCCCGACGGCCTCGCGCCGGATGCTGGACGTGTGGTCACCGGAGTACTCCGCGGTGGCCTTGCCCTCGAGATGGCGTGCCGCGCCCGCGAAGAAGTCGATGTTGTCGATGCTGCCCGGCACGTCGAACTCGCGGGCCAGCCGCGCGGGCTTGCCGGTCTGGCTGACCTCTTCGGCGACGAGCTCGTCGGTGTGCGCGGCCGTCAAGGCCGCCAGCTTGGCCAGCACTGCCGACCGCTCCGCCGGGGTCGCGCCTGCCCAGCCGGGGAGCGCCGTGCGGGCCGACGCCACCGCGGTGTCGACGTCGGCCGGCGTGGCCAGCGCGAGCTCTAGGACGACCTCGCCTGTCGCCGGGTTGATGACCTGATGACGGGCGCCGCCGGTGACCACCGCCGCGCCGTTGATCCAGCTGCCGGCCACCCTGGCCGATAGGGTCACAGTCATGGAACAACGCTAGCCGACGTCAGGCCCCGACGGCTACGCATTCCCGCGGTCGCGCCATCGCTTTACGCGTGTTTTCATTGGTTTGGTTGCTTGTCACGACGGATTCCGTGACAATCGCAGGCATGGCCGACCCGGATGCTGACGGCATCCAACCCGTCTCACTGCGCGTGCAAACGCGTACTGGAGCTGCGGTCCAACTCGACGAGCTGTCCAAGGCGATCATCGAGAAGCTGCAACAGGACGGCCGACGCTCGTATGCGGGCATCGGGAAAGCGGTGGGACTGTCCGAGGCTGCGGTACGACAGCGCGTCCAGCGCATGGTCGACGCCGGCGTCATGCAGATCGTCGCCGTCACCGACCCGATGCAGCTCGGATTCGCCCGCCAGGCGATGATTGGCATCCGCTGCACCGGGGACACCACAAGGGTGGCCGAGAAGTTGGCCGCGATTGACGCGGTCGAGTATGTGGTGCTGACCGCAGGATCCTTCGACGCCATCATCGAGGTGGTCTGCGAAGACGACGACGATCTGCTCGATCTGCTCAACACCCAGATTCGCGCACTACCAGGAGTGATATCCACAGAGACGCTCGTATACCTGAAACTCGTTAAGCAGCAATATAATTGGGGTACAAGATGACGACTACTGATATCGCACCTGAAGTTTCAACCGATTTGGCAGCCAAGGCCAACCGACACCTGTGGGGCCACTTCGCCCGGCACGGCAACGGCATCACGCCGCCGATCATCACCCGTGGCGAGGGCGTGACCATCTGGGATGACAAGGGCAAGAGCTACATCGACGGGCTGTCGGGCCTGTTCGTTGTCCAGGTCGGCCACGGCCGCAAGGAACTCGCCGAGGCAGCCGCCAAACAGGCCGAGACGCTGTCCTTCTTCCCGCTGTGGTCCTACGCGACGCCGCCGGCGATCGAGCTGTCCGAACGCCTGGCCCACTACGCACCGGGCGACCTGAACCGCGTCTTCTTCACGACCGGCGGCGGCGAGGCCGTCGAGACCGCGTGGAAGCTGGCGAAGAACTACTTCAAGCTGACCGGCAAGCCCGGCAAGTACAAGGTGGTCTCGCGGTCGATCGCCTACCACGGCACGCCGCAGGGCGCGCTGGCGATCACCGGCCTTCCGGTGTTCAAGGCCCCGTTCGAGCCGCTGACACCCGGCGGGTTCCGCGTACCGAACACCAACTTCTACCGCGCACCCGAGCCTTACCACACCGACATCAAGGCGTTTGGGGAGTACTGCGCAAACCGCATCGCCGAGGCCATCGAGTTCGAAGGGCCCGACACCGTCGCCGCGGTGTTCCTCGAGCCGGTGCAGAACGCCGGCGGATGCTTCCCGCCGCCGCCCGGGTACTTCGAGCGGGTCCGCGAGATCTGCGACGAGTACGACGTGCTGCTGGTGTCCGACGAAGTGATCTGCGCGTACGGCCGGATCGGCTCGATGTTCGCCTGCGATGACTTCGGCTATGTGCCCGACATGATCACCTGCGCCAAGGGTCTGACGTCGGGCTACTCCCCGATCGGCGCAATGATCGCCAGCGACAAGCTGTTTGAGCCGTTCAACGACGGCAAGACCACGTTTGCGCACGGCTACACGTTCGGCGGCCACCCGGTGTCGTCGGCGGTGGCGCTGGCCAACCTCGACATCTTCGAGCGCGAGGGCATCAACGACCACGTCAAGGAGAACGCGCCCGCGTTCCGGGCGACGCTGGAGAAGCTGTACGACTTGCCGATCGTCGGCGACGTGCGCGGCGAGGGCTTCTTCTACGGCATCGAGCTGGTCAAGGACAAGGCGACCAAGGAAACCTTCAACGACGACGAGAGTGAGCGGCTGCTGCGCGGTTTCCTCACGCCCGCGTTGTTCGAGGCGGGCCTGTACTGCCGTGCCGACGACCGCGGCGACCCAGTCGTGCAGTTGGCTCCCCCGCTGATCAGCGGGCAGAAGGAATTCGACGCGATCTACGAGATCCTGCACGGCGTGCTGGGCGAAGCCAGCCGCATGCTGTGAGTTGAGCAAGCCGCGAATCGATCCCGTCCGGTGGCAGCCGCCACCGGTGGAGCCGCTGCCGGACTTCGGGTCGGCGGACCTCACCGTCGTCCCGGTTGCGGGAAACGCGCCCGAGGACGTCGTGGTCGACAACGAGGGTCGGATCTGGACCGGTGTCGACGACGGCCGCATCGTGCGGATGTCGCCGGAGAGCGGTGACGCGACTGTCGTCGGCGACACCGGTGGTCGGCCGCTCGGGCTGCACGTTGCCCGGGACGGCCGACTGCTGATCTGCGACAGCCCACGCGGCCTGCTGGCGATGGATGCCGCGACCGGAGAGGTCGAAACGCTGGTCGACGAGGTCGACGGCCGAAAGCTGCGGTTCTGCTCGAATGTCACCGAAACGGCAGACGGCACAATCTATTTCACGGAGTCGACGAGCGCGTTCACCTATGCCGACTACCTTGCGGCGTTTGTGGAGGCGCGTGGGCGCGGCAGCCTGTTCAGGCGTGATCCGGACGGCACCGTGCTGACGCTCGTGCCCGGACTGCATTTCGCCAACGGCGTCACTCTGACCGCCGACGGGTCGGCCCTGGTGTTCGCCGAGACGCAGGGCAGACGACTGTCGAAGTACTGGCTCGCGGGGCCCAAGGCGGGTTCGGCCGAGCCGCTGTCGGTGAACCTGCCCGCGATGCCCGACAACCTGTCCACGGGTGCCGACGGCCGAATCTGGTGCGCGATGGTGACGCCTGCGAACGCGGCGCTCGAGCGGTTGTTGCCTCGCGCACCGTGGATTCGCCAAGTGGTGTGGCGGCTGCCATCGCGGCTGCAGCCCAAGCCTGAATCGATCGTCTGGGTCGTCGCATTCGACCCCGACACCGGAGAAGCGGTCGCCGGCCTGCGGACCGAGCATCCGGGGATCGGTCAAGTCACCGGCGTGGTCGAGGCGAACGGCAAGCTGTGGCTGGGGTCCATCGGAGGACCGGCCGTCGCATGGGCGGAGCTGTCCGCGCTCGCCCTCTAGCCCTGCCCCATGAAGTCACGTTTGTACCTCCAGCACTCGAAGTCACAGCGTGGCTCCCGGAAATCGGGCCGCTGATCGCCTAATCTGCGCTCACAATGGCGAGCTTCAAAACCGCGTCCCTGCGCGCTACCGCCCTTGCAGCGGCCCTTTTCTTGACGGCAAGTCCGGCGTTGGCGAACGCTGAACCCAAAGCCTCGGCCTGCCCGTACCAAGTGAGTACGCCGCCTGCCGTCGACTCGTCGGAGGTGCCGACCGCAGGCGACCCGCCCCAACCACTGGCGGTGCCGGCCAAGCCCGTCGGCGGAGACCAGCTGGCCGGGTGCGGCGTGATCACCGCCGCGGGAACACCTCCGGTTCCAAATGACATCTCTGCGGACGCCTGGTTGGTCGCCGACCTGGACAGCGGCGACATCATCGCGACCAAGGATCCGCACGGCAGGCATCGTCCGGCCAGCATCATCAAGGTGTTGGTGGCGATGCAGGCGCTGCGGGACCTGCCGGTCCACAAGGTGGTGGCGGGGACCGCCGAGGACGCGGGCGTAGAAGGCACCAAGATCGGCATCGGCGAAGGCGGCCACTACTCGATCCGTGACATCCTGCACGGCCTGCTCATGCACTCCGGAAACGACGCCGCCCACGCGCTGGCCACGCAGCTCGGCGGGATGGACGCCACGCTCGGGAAGATCAACGACCTCGCAGCCAAGCTGGGCGGCCGCGATACCCGGGTGGCCACGCCATCGGGGCTGGACGGTCCCGGCATGAGCACGTCGGCCTACGACATCGGCCTGTTCTACCGCTACGCGTGGCAGAACCCCACCTTCGCCGAGATCGTGTCGACCCGCAGCTTCGACTTCCCTGGCCGCGGCGACGCGGGCTATCCGCTGGAGAACGACAACCAGCTGCTGTACAACTACCCGGGCGCGCTCGGCGGCAAGACCGGCTACACCGACGACGCCGGCCAGACATTCGTCGGCGCGGCCAACCACGACGGCCGTCGGCTTGTCGCGGTGCTGCTTCACGGCACGCGGCAGCCGATCGCGCCGTGGCAGCAGGCCGCGCATCTACTGGACTACGGCTTCGCGACCGCGCCCGGCACGAAGGTCGGCACGCTGATCGAACCGGATCCCTCGCTGGTGGCCACCCCTCAGAAGGCCGCCGACGACAGCACGCTCAAGGCCGCCGCCGGCCTGCCGGCCGCCGATGCCCTGCCGGTCCGGGTGGGGGTGGCGTTCGTCGGCGCGATCATCGTGTTGTGCCTCATCATGGGCGCCCGGTCGCTGAACCGTCGGACGCAGCCTTAGCGCTGCGCTGTGCTTCGGCGAGCCGACCCAACGCCAGCGCGCCGATCAACAGGCCGAAGTCGCGCAGTGCGACGTCGTAGAAGCCCGACAGCGTCAGCAAGTTGACGATGATGCCGGCCAGCCACAGCGCGACGACGTAGGCGCCGATCCGTGGCGCGACAGCGACGAGGATGCCCGCGGCGATCTCGATGACGCCGACGATGTGCATCGCCGTTGACGCGTCGCCGGGCACGATCCCGTCGATCCACGGGGCGAGATACCTCGGCCAATCGGTCATCAGGTTCAGGAACTTGTCCAGCCCGAACAGGATGGGCGCGACCGTGAAGACGGTGCGCAATAGGAGGAATGCCTGGTAGGAGGGATCCCTGAGGCGCGCCGAGCGATCGAGGTGAGTAGCGGTAGCCATGGCTCCATTCCTTTCTAACGGATAACATTGTTCACGTTAGTGACTTCGGCTTTGTAACGTCAAGAGTTTTATCCTTTAGAAAGTGAGCTCACGTGCCCTTCGCCGACCGAGACGTCGCGGGCATCAGCGCACTGTCCGATCCGCTTCGGCGCCGCCTGTACGTCTTCGTGTGCGCACAACCGAACCCAGTCAGCCGGGAATCGGCGGCGGATGCACTGGGAATCGCGCCGCACCAGGCAAAGTTCCATCTGGACAGGCTCGAACGCGACGGGCTGCTCGATTCCTTATACGCGCGCCTGAGCGGACGCAGCGGACCCGGGGCAGGCAGACCCTCGAAGCTCTACCGGCGCGCCGACCGAGACGTCGCGGTGTCACTGCCCGACCGCGAATACCAAGTGGCCGGCAGGCTGATGGCCGACGCGATCGCCGAATCGACCGAAACCGGCACTCCTGTCATCGAGGAATTGCGCCGCCTGGCGCACGCGTACGGGCGACACCTCGGCGACGCGGCGGTCGGCGATGACCCGCCGCAGACCGCCCGGGTGGCCCTGGATCTGGCTGTCGAAACGCTCACCGGGAACGGCTACGAGCCTCGCCCGGACGACGGCCGCATCATCATGGCCAACTGTCCGTTTCACGCCCTGGCCCTGGCGCAGACGCAGCTCGTGTGTCAGATGAACCACGCGCTGATCGACGGCCTCACCGATGCCTTGGGTCCACACAGTCCGACCGCCGACTTGGACCCGGGTCCAGACCGCTGCTGCGTTGTACTCCGAACCCACCGCGATTAGCGCCGGCGGGATAGCCGCGAAAATCCAAGGGCGCCAAGAGCTCCCACAGCTGCTGCGGTGATCGCGCCTGCCGGTCCCAGTCCCTCGCGCACCTGCACCCGCGGGGTGATCACAGCGCTGACGGGCGGTTCCACCGGTGCGGCCTCGAGGATCTCCTTCGAGGTGGCCGCCCACGCGGTCGCGAACAGAATCAGCCGGGCGGTGATATATGCGAACACCATCAGGCCCAGGACGGGACCGAACGTCGCGCCGGCCGGACCGGTCACCACCGCCTTCAGATAGACAGTGCCCACCTGTTTGAAGATCTCGAACGCGACAGCGGCCATCAGCCCGGCCCGCGCCGCTCGCCGAAAGCTGATCTTTTCCCGTGGCAGCCTAGCGATGATCCAGGTGAACAACAACCACGAGATGAGGAGTGAGACCAGTAGGGATGCCAGGCGCAGGGCGACACCCATGCCCGGAAGATCCTGCAGTCCAAGCCATTCGAGCACCTGCCTCATGACGGATTTACTGCTGAGTGCGGTCAGCGCGATCGTGACGATGATCGCGGCGAACAGGCCGATGATGGCGATCAGATCGGAGAGCTTGGTGCGCAGGAAGCCGGGGCCCTCTTGTCGCAGCAAGCCCCACATCTGGCTCAGCGCCTCGCGGAGGTTGGCCATCCAGCCCAGCCCGGCCCATGCCGCCGTGGCCAATCCGATGATGCCGACAGATGTTCGCGACTTGATCGCAGAATCCATCAATTGGACCAGCTGCTGCCCGAGGTCGCCGGACACCGTCGACTTGATGCGCTCGGTGAGTTCGGCCAGCAGATCCGGCTGACTCGCGAGGACGAATCCTGCGATCGCGAAAGCGACCATGAGCAGCGGAAAGAGCGCAAAGATCGTGAAATAGGTGATACCGGCGGCGTAGAAGTCGCCCTTGCTGTCTTGATAGCGCTCCTGCGCGCGCATCACGTGGTCGAACCACTTGTATTTCGTCCGCAGGCGATCCAGAAGTCCCGGTTTGGCCGGTTCGGTCATGCCGACCTCCCGAAAGCGCTAGCGCGACTGCTGCAAGAACCCTAGGCGCTCGTATACCCGCTGGAGCGTCTTCGCAGACACCTCGGTGGCGCGGGTGGCGCCCGCGGCCAACAGCCCCTCGAGCTCGGTGGTGTCCGCGAGCAACTCGTCGACCCTGGTCTTGATCGGGGTGACGAACTCGACCACCGCGTCGCCGGTGTCCTTCTTCAGGTCGCCGTAGCCCCGGCCGGCGTAGCCCTCCACCAGCTTGTCGATGTCGGTCCCGGTGACCGCGGACTGGATCGTCAGCAGATTCGACACTCCCGGCTTGGCCTCGGGGTCGTAGCGGATCTCCCGTTCGCTGTCGGTGACCGCCGAGCGAATCTTCTTGGCCGACACCGCCGGATCGTCGAGAAGGCTGATCAGTCCCGCCTCGCTGGACGCCGACTTGCTCATTTTCGCCGTCGGGTCCTGCAGGTCGTAGATCTTGGCCGTGGCCTTCTGGATCATCACGTCGGGGACGGCGAAGGTGTCGGGGAACCGCGAGTTGAACCGCTGCGCGACGTCGCGGGCCAGTTCCAGGTGCTGACGCTGGTCCTCGCCGACGGGCACCAGGTTGGTGTCGTAGAGCAGCACGTCGGCCGCCTGCAACACGGGATAGGTGAACAGGCCGACCGTGGTGGAATCGGTGCCCTGCTTCTGCGACTTGTCCTTGAACTGGGTCATCCGTGACGCCTGCCCGAAGCCGGTGAAACAGCCCAGCACCCAAGCGAGTTCGGCGTGGGCGGACACGTGGCTCTGCACGAAGATGGTCGCCCGGAAGGGATCGATACCAAGCGCCAGGTATTGCGCGGCGGTCGCGAGTGTGCGGCGCCGAAGGGTGTGCGGATCCTGCGGGAGTGTGATGGCGTGCATGTCGACGACGCAAAAGTAGGCGTCGAACTCGTCCTGCAAGCCCACCCACTGCTGTACCGCGCCCAGCGCGTTCCCGAGGTGTAGAGAGTCAGACGTAGGTTGCACGCCGGAGAAGACGACGCGCTCAGCGGGCTTGCTCATGATGAGTTCAATCTTTCCACCCGCGTCAGCCCAACTCCCCGCGGGTCAGACGCAGCGAACGCGGGCACGATTGGGTCGTCACGAGCCTCGGCCAGCTCCCGCCAGCTCGCGCCGCTGAAGAAATCTTCGACCACCGGGTCGGGCCCATCGGAGGTGAGTGGCACTCCGGGACCGGAATCGAGCCACGCCAGGACACCACCACTGCGGACGACGTCGAGCTCGGGATTGTTCGCCCACCAGGGCGCGACGGCATCCTCCCCCTGCGACAACGGGCTGGCTTGCGATACCGCGGGTATCACCTTTACTGTCGGCAACATGACTGAGCGCGCACCGATCCACCTCGGTTCCGGACAGCCGATGGTGTTGCTACACCCGTTCATGATCTCGCAGAACGTGTGGAAACGAGTCGCCCCGCAGATAGCTGACACGGGTCGCTACGAAGTCTTCGCGCCCACCATGGCCGGCCACAACGGCGGACCCCGCGGCCCGTTGTTCCTCGGTTCCACCGCGCTTGCCGACGACATCGAGCGCCGGATGGACGCGCTCGGCTGGGGCACGGCCCACATCGTCGGGAACTCGCTGGGCGGCTGGGTCGCGTTCGAGTTGGAGCGCCGTGGGCGCGCCCGGACACTCACCGGCATCGCGCCCGCGGGCGGCTGGCGCCACTTCACACCGGCCAAATTCGAAATCGTCGGCAAGTTCGTGGCCGGTCTGCCGGTCTGGCTGGTGACGCGGCTGCTGGGAGAACGCGCCCTTCGCCTTCCGATGTCCCGCCACATCGCCTACCTCGCGGTCTCCGCGACACCCGACCGGCTGAGCCGCGACGACCTACACGACATCGTCGACGACGTCGCCCACTGCCCGGCGTACTACCAGATGCTGGTGAAGTCGCTGCTGCTGCCGGGCCTGCTGGAACTCGCCCAGGGCACCACACCCACTCACCTGGTCATCTGCGAGAAGGACCGGGTGCTGCCCCATCCTCGCTACACCCGGCAATTCACGACACACCTACCCAAGGACACCAAGGTCACGCATCTCGATGACGTCGGGCACATTCCGATGTTCGAGGCGCCGGAGCGGGTCACCAACGTGATTCTCGACTTCGTCGACGCCTTCGCGGAGCCGAAGCGGGCCACCGGCTAGTCGAGTGCCCTCTTGAGGTTGTCGGCCAGCGAGCCGAGAAATTCCTCGCTGGTCTGCCAGGCCTGATCCGGTCCGATCAGGATCGCCAGGTCTTTGGTCATCTGCCCGCCCTCAACGGTGTTGATGACGACTTCCTCGAGCGTGTTCGCGAACTTGATCACTTCCGGCGTGTCGTCGAGCTTGCCGCGATGCTCGAGACCGCGGGTCCACGCGAAGATCGAGGCGATCGGGTTCGTCGACGTCGGCTTGCCCTGCTGGTGCTGCCGGTAGTGCCGGGTGACAGTGCCGTGCGCGGCTTCGGCCTCAACAGTCTTGCCGTCGGGGGTCATCAGCACCGACGTCATCAGACCGAGCGAGCCATAACCCTGTGCGACGGTGTCGGACTGCACGTCGCCGTCGTAGTTCTTGCACGCCCACACGTAGCCGCCTTCCCACTTCAGGCAGGCGGCCACCATGTCGTCGATCAGGCGGTGCTCGTAAGTGAGTCCCCGCTTGTCGAACTCGTCGGCGTACTCCTCCTCGAAGATGCGCTGGAACTCGTCCTTGAACATCCCGTCATAGCCCTTGAGGATGGTGTTCTTCGTCGACAGGTAGACCGGGTAATTCTGTTGCAGCCCATAGTTGAACGACGATCGCGCGAAGTCCTGGATCGACTTCTTGAAGTTGTACATGCCCATGATGACGCCGCCGTCTTCCGGGATCTCGACGACCTCGTGCACCATCGGCTCGCTGCCGTCGGCCGGGGTGAAGGTGACCGTGAAGGTCCCTGGCTTGTCGACCTTGGTGTTGAAGGCGCGGTACTGGTCACCGAAAGCGTGACGGCCGATGATGATCGGCTTGGTCCAACCGGGCACCAGCCGCGGCACATTTGAGATCACGATCGGCGCACGGAAGATAGTGCCGCCCAGTATGTTTCGGATGGTGCCGTTGGGCGAGAGCCACATCTGCTTGAGGTTGAACTCTTTGACTCGGGCCTCGTCGGGAGTGATGGTCGCGCACTTGACGCCCACGCCGTGCTTCTTGATGGCCTCGGCCGCCTCCACGGTCACCTTGTCGTCGGTCTCGTCGCGGTGCTCGATGCCCAGGTCGTAGTAGTCCAAGTCGACGTCGAGGTACGGCAGGATCAGCTGCTCCTTGATCATCTTCCAGATGATGCGGGTCATCTCGTCGCCGTCGAGCTCTACGACCGTGCCCTCGACCTTGATCTTCGACATGTCGGCAACACTACAAGGGCGGGGTGGCGCGGGAAGCGCCACGTTTCGTTACTGACCAGTAGCGTTTTGTAACGCGGCGTTGAGCGTCTTGCTCGGCCGCATCACCTCTGTGGTCTTCTCCCTGTCCGGGTAGTAATAGCCGCCGATGTCCACCGAATTGCCTTGCACCTCGGCAAGTTCGGCCACGATCGCTTCTTCCTTTTCCGACAGCGACTTGGCCAGTTTTGCGAAGTGGTCGGCGAGCTCTTGATCTTCGGTCTGGGAGGCGAGTTCCTCTGCCCAGTACAGGGCCAGGTAGAACTGGCTGCCGCGGTTGTCGAGCTCACCCGTCCTGCGCGACGGGCCCTTGTCGTTTTCCAGCAGCTTGCCGATCGCCGCATCGAGCGTGGTACCCAGAAGTGCGGCCCGCTTGTTGCCGGTCTTGTTGCCGATGTCCTCGAAACAGGCTCCCAGCGCGAGGAATTCGCCGAGTGAATCCCAGCGCAGGTGGTTCTCCTCGACCAGCTGGTTCACATGCTTGGGTGCCGAACCACCGGCACCCGTCTCGTACATCCCGCCGCCGGCCATCAACGGCACGATGGACAGCATCTTGGCGCTGGTACCCAACTCCAGGATCGGGAAGAGGTCGGTGAGGTAGTCGCGCAAGATGTTGCCGGTCGCGGCGATGGTGTCCTGTCCTCGGACCACCCGCTCCAACGTGTACCGCATTGCCCACACCTGCGGCATGATCTGGATGTGTAGGCCCTCGGTGTCGTGGTCCGTCAGGTAGGCCTTGACCTTCTTCCTCAGCTCGGCTTCATGCGGGCGTTCGGTATCCAGCCAGAACAGCACCGTCATGCCCGAGTCACGCCCACGGGTGACGGCCAGCTTGACCCAGTCGCGGATAGCGGCGTCTTTGACGACGGGCATGCGCCAGATGTCGCCCTCTTCCACGTCCTGCGTCAACAGCACCTCGTCGGTGTCGTTGTCGACGATGTCGGCGACGCCGTCTTCGGGGATCTCGAACGTCTTGTCGTGCGAGCCGTACTCCTCGGCCGCCCGCGCCATCAGCCCCACATTCGGGACGGTGCCCATCGTCGTCGGATCGAACTGGCCGTGGGTCTTACAGAAGTTGATCATCTCCTGATAGATGCGGGAGAAGGTGGACTCGGGATTCACCGCCTTGGTGTCCTTGGTACGTCCATCGGCGCCGTACATCTTGCCGCCCAGCCGGATCATCGCGGGCATCGACGCGTCCACGATCACGTCACTGGGCGAGTGGAAGTTCGTGATGCCTCTGGCCGAGTCGACCATCGCCAACTCGGGGCGATGCTCGTGCACGGCGTGGATGTCCTGGACGATCTCCTCGCGTTGGGAAGCGGGCAGGGACGCGATCTTGTCGTACAGGTCGGACATCCCGTTGTTGACATTCACCCCGAGTTCGTCCAGCACCTTCTGGTGCTTGGCGAAGGCGTCTTTGTAGAAGACCTTGACCGCGTGGCCGAAGACGATGGGATGGCTGACCTTCATCATGGTGGCCTTGACGTGCAGAGAAAACATCACGCCGGTCTTGTAGGCGTCCTCGAGGTGCTCTTCATAGAAGTCGCACAGCGCCTTGCGGCTCATGAAATGGCTGTCGATCACGTCGCCCTCGTCCAACGACACCTCCGGCTTGAGCACGATCGTTTCGCCGCTCTTGGTCTTGAGCTCCATCCGCACCTTGCGCGCCTTGTCGAGCGTCATCGACTTCTCGCCGTGATAGAAGTCGCCGCCCTTCATGGTCGCGACGTGGGTGCGGGAAGCCTGGGACCACTCGCTCATGCTGTGCGGGTGCTTCCTGGCGTACTCCTTGACTGCATTAGGCGCGCGACGATCCGAATTGCCTTCGCGCAGAACCGGGTTGACCGCGCTGCCCAGGGTTTTGGCGTAGCGGTCCTTGATCGCCTTTTCCTCGTCGTTCTTCGGATCGCCCGGATAGTCCGGCAAGTCGTAGCCCTTGGACTTCAACTCCTTGATGGCGGCCAGCAGCTGCGGCACCGAGGCGCTGATGTTCGGCAGCTTGATGATGTTGGCCTCCGGATCATGCGTGAGCTCACCGAGTCGAGCGAGGTTGTCCGGCACCTGCTGGTCTTCGGTCAGCACATCGGAGAACTCCGCCAGGATCCGCGCCGCCACGGAGATGTCGCTGGTTTCGACGTTGATGCCCGCCGGCTCGGTGAACGTCCGAATGATCGGCAGAAAACCATAGGTGGCCAACATCGGGGCCTCGTCGGTCAGCGTGTAGACGATGGTCGGCTTCTCGGCGCTCATGTGGTGTTCTCCCGGCGTCAGTGTCGGCTATCAGTATCGCGTCGGTTACGAACCTACGCGCGCCCGAAAATGGGGGAATTTGCCCCATGCCCCTGCTAGGCAGGCCCCTGCAGAATCGCTTCATGATCAACCCGGTGGCCACCATGACCTGGCGTGCGATACGCTTCACCTCGGTCATGAGTGCCAGCGTCAAGCCCCGGCTCGCTGGCCGGCAACCCTCCAACCGCGGTGGGGTGCCCCGGGTGATGACCAGGTTGAGTAGCCGTTAGCTATCGGTTACCGGCAAGCGCGGGTCCGTTGTGACGGGCCCCCAGAGAGACAGATGGAGGTTCGTTGCACATGAGCACGCCAGAAGATCCCACGGCCAACTGGTCGTTCGAGACCAAGCAGGTCCACGCGGCCAGACCCCCGACAGCGCCACCAACGCGCGAGCGCTGCCGATCTACCAGACGACGTCCTACACGTTCAACAGCACCGAGCACGCCGCCGCCCTGTTCGGGCTGGCCGAGCCCGGCAACATCTACACCCGGATCATGAACCCGACGCAGGACGTCGTCGAGCAGCGAATCGCCGCGCTCGAAGGCGGTGTCGCGGCGCTGTTCCTGGCGTCGGGCCAGGCGGCAGAGACGTTCGCGATACTCAACCTGGCGAGCGCCGGCGACCACATCGTCTCCAGCCCTCGGCTGTACGGCGGCACATACAACCTGTTCCACTACACGCTGCCGAAGGTCGGCATCGAGGTCAGCTTCGTGGAGAATCCCGACGACCTCGAGTCTTGGCGGGCGGCCGTACGGCCCAACACCAAGGCGTTCTTCGGCGAGACGATCTCCAATCCGCAGAACGACATCCTCGACATCCCCTCCATCGCCGCCGTCGCGCACGACGCCGGGGTGCCCCTGATCGTCGACAACACCGTCGCCACGCCGTATCTGATCCAGCCGATCAGCCACGGTGCCGACATCGTCGTGCATTCCGCGACCAAATATCTCGGCGGACACGGCGCGGCGATCGCAGGCGTGATCGTCGACGGCGGCACCTTCGACTGGACCAACGGCAGGTTCCCCGGCTTCACCACGCCCGATCCCAGTTACCACGGGGTGGTGTTCGCCGAGCTGGGACCGCCCGCCTACGCCCTGAAGGCACGGGTGCAGCTGCTGCGCGACATGGGCTCGGCGGCGTCGCCGTTCAACGCCTTCCTGGTCGCGCAGGGATTAGAGACGCTGAGTCTGCGCGTTGAGCGGCATGTGGCCAACGCGCAGCGGGTCGCCGAGTACCTCGACGCCCATCCCGACGTGATCTCGGTGAACTACGCGGGGCTGCCCAGCTCACCGTGGCACGAGCTGGGGCGCAAGCTGGCGCCCAAGGGCACCGGTGCCGTGCTGGCCTTCGAGCTGGCCGGCGGCATCGATGCAGGCAAAGCGTTCGTCAACGCGTTGACGCTGCACAGCCACGTCGCCAACATCGGCGACGTACGCTCCCTGGTGATTCATCCGGCGTCGACGACGCATTCGCAGCTGACTCCCGAGGAGCAGCTGGCCACCGGCGTGACGCCGGGTCTGGTGCGGCTGGCGGTCGGCATCGAAGGGATCGACGACATCCTCGCCGACCTCGAGCAGGGTTTCGCCGCAGCCAGGCCGTTCCATGCGACGGGAAACACCGATCCAGCCGCGGTCGCGTCGTTCTGAGGTCGGCCACGTGACAATCTTTGACGTGCCAACCGACGCGCTGCCCGCCGAGGGCGAGGTAGCGATCGTCGACATCGGCTCGCTGACGCTTGAGAACGGTGCGGTAATCGACGATGTCTCGATCGCCGTGCAGCGGTGGGGCGAGCTGTCGCCCAACCGCGACAACGCTGTGGTCGTGTTGCACGCGCTCACCGGCGACTCGCACATCACCGGTCCCACCGGCCCTGGCCATCCGACGCCGGGCTGGTGGGACGGCGTCGCCGGTCCGGGCGCCCCGATCGACACCGACCGGTGGTGCGCCGTGGCCACCAACGTGTTGGGCGGCTGCAGGGGATCGACGGGTCCCAGTTCGCGTGCGCGCGACGGAAGGCCTTGGGGCTCAAGGTTTCCGCTCGTAACGGTGCGCGATCAGGTGGAAGCCGACGTGGCCGCGCTCGCGGCGCTCGGCATCACCGAGGTCGCGGCGGTGGTGGGCGGCTCGATGGGTGGTGCCCGCGCGCTGGAATGGATGGTCAGTTATCCCGACCAGGTCCGCTCGGCGTTGGTGCTCGCGGTCGGGGCGCGTGCGACCGCGGATCAGATCGGCACCCAGAGCAGCCAGATCGCCGCGATCAAGTCCGATGCGGACTGGCAGAACGGTGATTACTACGGCACGGGCCGCTCACCCGACCGCGGCATGGAGATCGCCCGCCGCTTCGCGCACCTGACCTACCGCGGGGAAGTCGAGCTGGACACCCGCTTTGCCAACGACGGCCAGGACGACGAGGATCCCGTGACCGGCGGCCGCTACGCCGTGCAGAGCTATCTGGAGCATCAGGGCCACAAGCTGCTCACGCGCTTCGATGCGGGCACCTACGTGGCGCTCACCGAGTCGCTGTCCAGCCACGACGTCGGACGGGGCCGCGGCGGCATCCGGGCGGCGCTGACCAACTGCCCCGTGCCCGTCATCGTCGGTGGCATCACCTCCGACCGGCTGTACCCGTTGCGGCTGCAGGAGGAATTGGCCGAGCTGTTACCGGGTTGTGCTGAGTTGAGGGTTGTCGACTCGATCTACGGCCACGACGGATTCCTTGTCGAGACCGAGGCGGTCGGTGACCTGATCCGAGAGACATTGGAGTTGGCGTCACGGTGACCCGATCCGAGCAGCAGCGATCCCTGTCGTTCGGCGCAGAGGCCGCGGCATACGAGCGCGGCAGGCCGTCGTACCCGCCGGAGGCCATCGACTGGCTGTTGCCGCCGGAGGCCCGCGATGTGCTGGACCTCGGTGCGGGCACCGGGAAGCTGACCACCCGCCTTGTAGAACGCGGGCTTGAAGTCGTCGCGGTCGACCCGATCCCCGAAATGCTTGAGCTGCTGAGTAATTCACTTCCCGATACGCCCGCGTTGCTCGGCACCGCCGAAGAGATTCCGATGCCGGACGACAGCGTGGACGCGGTGCTCGTCGCACAGGCGTGGCACTGGTTTGATCCCGAGCGCGCCCTCAAGGAGGTCGCGCGGGTGCTGCGGCCGGGCGGGCGGGTCGGCCTGGTGTGGAACACCCAGGACGAGCGGCTGGGCTGGGTCAAGGATCTGGGCAGCATCATCGGCCACGAGGACGACCCGTTCAACCACAAGGTCACGCTGTCGGAACCGTTCGAGAACACCGAGCGCCATCAGCTGGAGTGGACGAATTACCTCACCCCGCAGGCGCTGATCGACCTCGTCGCCTCCCGCAGCTACTGCATCACCTCACCGGCAGAGGTGCGCACCCAAACACTGGACCGGGTGCGTGAACTGCTGGCGACTCACCCGGCGCTGGCCAACTCCACCGGCCTCGCGCTGCCCTATGTCACCGTCTGCATTCGCGCGACGCTGTCCTGAGTTCCTGCGCCGAACCAGCGGACCAACGCGGTGCGTAGCCGCTGCGCGTCGGCGGTGTCGAACCTGTCGGCAGCCCATGCCACGTAGCCGTCGGGCCGGATGAGCATTGCGGCGGGTCCTTCGGCCATCGCGCTGGTGACTGCGTCCACGCGATCGGCCCAGGCGGTCGCGACGATCGAGGCCGCTCCGCCGGATGCGTCGAGCAGAACAGCGCGCGCGTCGTGGAGCAGCTCGGCCACCCGACGGCCGTCGTCGAGCACCAGATCGGGCACCATTCGACCCGACAGCGGGTGATCGTTGCCGATGTCATAACGGACGTCGGAGCCGGCCAGCAGCCCGGCGAGGTGCGTCGCCACACCTGGTTTGCTTGCCAACTCGCCGAAAAGCTCACGCAGCGCGGTGACTTCGGGGCCGGGGGCCGCCAGCGCGATCTGCGCCTGCGAGTGCATCAGCACCCGCTCCCCTACGGGATAGCGCTCGGATTCGTACGTGTCGAGCAGACCCGTTGGCGCCCAACCGTTCACCGCGGCCGCCAGCTTCCAGCCGAGGTTGACGGCGTCCTGCATGCCCAGATTCAACCCAGGTCCACCCATCGGCGAGTGCACGTGCGCAGCATCACCGACAAGCAGCACCCGCCCGGCCCGGTAATGCTCGGCTTGTCGTGAGTTCAGCCCGTCGAGACGCCGCAGCGCATGCGAGCCCGGCTTCCTGGGAGCCTCCACCGGCACGTCGACGCCGAGCAAACGGCGGACGCTCTCCCGAAGTTCGTCGAGCGTCATGGGGCTGTCGCCATCGCCGGGCGTCCAGCAGTACTCGATGGTGCCCAGCATCGGCCGGTCAGGCTCTAGCGGGAAGAGGATCAGGCTGCCGTTGTCAAACCTGTTGGTGCCGAACGGAAGTAGGCCGATGCCGGGAATCTGGTAGCCGCGGCCCGGCACGAGTAGCTCCTCGGGAAGGTAGACATGGGCGATTCGGCTCACGACCGGTGACGTGTGACCGGGGAAGTCGATGCCTGCGCTCTTGCGTACGGTGCTGCGGCCGCCGTCGGCGCCCACCAGGTAATCGGCGTCTATGCGGTACGTTCGTCCCGCCGATGCCACCGTCAGCGCCACGTCCTCGTCGCCTGCGTTCAGCCCGGTCAGCTCGTGTCCCCATCGGATGTCCACACCGAGATCGCGGGCTCGCTTCTCCAGCAGGCGGACCAGTCGCGGCTGGGGTATCAGCAGTGCGTACATCGGGTTGTCCTCGAGTTCGAGGAAGCTCAGCGTCATCCCGGCGAACATCCAGCCGTAGGCGTGCCGCGGCGGTCCGTCGTCGCCGCCGAAGAGGTGATACAGGTCGCGCATGTCGAGCTGCCGGATCACCTGTCCGACAAGGCCGTTGGCCTTTGGTTCGTCGCTGGGGGCGGGCAGCTTGTCCAAGACGACCGGACGCACGCCCGCCAGCGCCAACTCGCATGCCAGCATCAGTCCATTGGGTCCGGCGCCGGAGATGACGACGTCAGCGGTTTCGACGGTCATTTCTTGCTCCTCTTCGGCTTGGCCGGCTCTGGCAGACCTGCGGCGACTTCGGCGAACGCCGAGCGCAGCAGGGTGGTGATCGGCACGGGCGGGTCGGCTGCGACGTAGGTTTCCGTTGCCGCGTCGCCGACGGCTCGCACGACGGCGGCCACGAGTCGCGGGTACATGTCGCGATCGGGGTCCGTGCCTGTCCGCTCTGCGACCACCTCGAGCCATTCGTCGAACATCTCCTTCGACGCCGCGTCGCGGATCTCCGGTCGCATCAACAGCTTTCGGATTTCGGCGAGTTCCTTGCGACTCGGCACCGCTTGTTCGGCCCCGGATATGTCGCCCATGTCGTCCTCGAGCGGTTCCAGCACGGACTCGGTGATCGACGTCCACAGCGGCTCATCGGCGGGACGGTCCCGCAGCAGGGCGATGCTGCGCCGCAAGCGTTCGGTCTGGCGGTAGGCCAGCGCCTCGTACTTGCCCGTGAAGTAGTTGTTGAAGGTCCGCAACGACACGCCCGCCAGGTCGGCGATCGCTTCCCGCGTCACGGTGTCCAGGCCGCGTTCGAAGGCAAGCTGCAGGGCTGCGTCGCTCAGTGCCCGTCGGGTGTCGGCCTTTTTTCGTTCCCGAAGTCCGGTCATGCCCTCACCGTACGCAAAACTTGCATGGCGGGCAGGATTGCCTAGTGGGCAGTAACTAACTGGTGCCCAGCGGGTCGATCGTCGAGGCGATGAAGATGACGGCGGCGCTGACCGTTGCCGTCGTGGCGAAGTCGATGCTCCTGCTGCGCACCACCAGCAAGCCGGCCCTTTCGTCGGTGAGGGCAAGGCGCAGCGCTGCCGCGACGGCCACGCCGATGCCGATGATCAGCGCTCCGCGCCGCCAATACCCGGCGATCACCAGAATGAACGCCGCCAGGAAGAACAGCCCCACCAGCAGGATCGGCCACTGGGCGCGGAACACCTTGCGCGCGACGTCGCGACCAATCACTGTCGTTCAGCCAGTTCGACGACGTTGGTCAACAGGAACGCCCGGGTCAGCGGGCCGACGCCGCCGGGATTCGGCGACACGTGGCCTGCCACCTCCCACACGTCGGGCGCCACGTCACCGACCAGCTTGCCCGCTTCGTCGCGGCTGACACCGACGTCGACGATGGCCGCGCCCGGCCGCACCATCTCGGCCGTCACCATGTGCGGCACGCCCGCCGCTGCGATGATGATGTCGGCCTCGCGGGTCAGCTGCGGAAGATGACGAGTTGCCGTGTGGCACAACGTCACCGTGGCGTTCTCCGACCGCCGGGTGAGCAGCAGCCCCAGTGGTCTTCCGACGGTGACGCCGCGACCGATCACCACTACATGGGCGCCGGCGATCTCCACCTCGTAACGCCGCAGCAGGTGCACGATGCCGCGCGGCGTGCACGGTAGCGGCGCCGGCTCGTTGAGCACCAGCCGGCCCAGGTTCATCGGATGCAGGCCGTCGGCGTCCTTACCCGGGTCGAGGCGCTCGAGCGCGGCGTTCTCGTTGAGGTGCTTGGGCAGCGGCAGCTGCACGATGTAGCCCGTGCACTCCGGATTGGCGTTCAGCTCGTCGATGGTCTCGTCGAGCTTGGCTGCGCTGACGTCGGCGGGCAGATCGCGCCGGATCGAGTTGATCCCGACCTTCGCGCAGTCGGCATGCTTGCCACGCACATACGCCTGCGAGCCGGGGTCATCTCCGACGAGCACCGTGCCGAGGCCGGGTGTGCGCCCCGCGGCGGTCAGCGCCGCCACCCGTTCCTTCAGGTCAACGAAGATCTCGTCCCGCGTGGCCTTACCGTCCAGTGTGATCGCTCCCACGGCAGCCATTGTGGCAGGCTTCCCTGGTATGAACACTCAGCCCAATGTGTTCACCCCGGCCAAAATCGGCCCGGTGACGCTGCGCAACCGGATCATCAAATCCGCGACGTTCGAGGGATCCACGCCGAATGCGCTCGTCACCGACGACCTCATCACCTACCACCGGCTCCCTGCAGCGGGAGGTGTGGGCATGACGACCGTCGCGTACTGCGCGGTGTCACCGGGCGGTCGCACCGAACCCACGCAGCTCTGGATGCGCCCCGAGGCGGTGCCCGGATTGCAGAAACTCACCGCGACCATCCACGCCGAGGGTGCGGCGATCAGCGCGCAGATCGGCCATGCGGGCCCGGTAAGACATGCGCGTCCCGACAAATCCAAGGCTTTGGCACCGGGCCGCTTCTTCAATCCCCTCGTGATGGGCTTCACGAAGGCGGCGACCAGCGACGACATCAACGACGTCATAACCGCACACGCCAATGCCGCACTGATTGCCGTTGACGCTGGATTCGACGCCGTCGAAATCCATCTCGGCCACGGCTATTTCTGCAGTTCGTTCCTGAGCCCCCTGATAAACCGCCGCCGCGACGAGTTCGGCGGGTCGCTGGAGAACCGGGCAAAGGTGGCGCGCGGAGTCGTGAACGCGGTCCGCCGTGCCGTCGGCGATCAGATCGCGGTGACGGCGAAACTCAATATGACAGACGGGATTCGGGGCGGAATCTCGGTCGACGAGGCGCTGACGACCGCCAAGTGGCTAGAGGAGGACGGTGGGCTCGACGCCATCGAGCTGACGGCAGGCAGTTCATTCGTCAACCCGATGTACCTGTTCCGTGGCGACGTCCCGCTGAAGGAGTTCGCGAACGTCTTCAACCCGCCGATCCGGTGGGGAGTGCGGCTGCTCGGCAAGAAGATCTTCCGCGAGTACCCGTACCGCGACGCATATCTCCTGCGCGACGCGAAATTGTTCCGGTCCGAGTTGAAGATGCCGCTGATCCTGCTCGGTGGCATCACGAACCGCGAGACCATGGACCTGGCGATGGCCGAGGGGTTCGACTTCGTCGCGATGGGACGGGCGCTGCTGGCCGAGCCCGATCTGATCAACCGGATCGAGGCCGACGGCGACAACCATTCGGTGCGGTCCCTGTGTACGCACTGCAACGAGTGCATGCCGACCGCTCTGCGGTCGAGCTCGTCGATCAGGACTCACTGCGTGGTGACCGGGTCGCCGGTTTCCTGACCACCTCACCGACCACCGTCGCAAGATGCGGCCTTACCTATAGAGTTGTGCGCGATGAGCCGACCAGCCCCGCCTGCGCTGACCGTTCGGTACGACGGAGCAGCGCGCACGTTCGCCGCCGGCAATGATGTCGTCATCGGACGCGATCTGCGCGCCGACATACGCATCGCCCACCCTCTGATCTCGCGGGCACACCTGGTGCTGCGGTTCGACCAGGGCCGGTGGATCGCCATCGACAACGGCAGCCTCAACGGCATGTTCCTCAACGGACGCCGGGTACCGACCGTCGACATCAGGGACGGTCAGCAGGTCAACATCGGTAACCCCGACGGCCCGCAGCTGAGTTTCGAGGTGGGCAGACACGAGGGAGGCCGGCCGCCGACCACGTCCATTCCGGTCGCGGAGCGGCCCAGCGGAATTTCCGCGCAGCAGCCGAGGACGCAGCCACCGTCTGGCTCCCGCCCGCAGCCGTATCCGTCCGGTCCGCAGCAGGGCTACCCGTCGACCGAACAGCCGCGGTATCCGAGCGCCCCCCAGCCTGGCTACGCCGGGTCGCAAGCACAGCCCACCCGTGCGCAGGTCCCGGTGTCACAAGGGGCTTCTCAACCGGCCCTGTCGCAACCGGCTCTCGAGTCGGTGACGGCGATCGGCCCGGCGGCCGCACCGCGTTCGAGCGAGGGCAACCTCGCGACGAGCATGCTGAAGATCCTGCGGCCCGGCCGTCCCGCCGAAGCGCCGCCGGGCGCGATCAAGATCGGCCGCAATACCGACAACGACATCGTCATTCCCGACGTGCTGGCGTCACGCCACCATGCGACGTTGGTGCCCGGTCCCGGCGGCACCGAGATCCGCGACAACCGCAGCATCAACGGGACGTTCGTCAACGGGTCGCGAATCGAGACGGCGGTCCTGCACGAGGGCGACACGGTCACGATCGGCAACGTCGACCTGGTATTTCGGAGCGGCACGCTGGTCCGCCGTACCGAGACCGCGGCCGACACCAGTACCGGCGGCCTCGACGTGCACGGCGTCACATGGACCATCGAGGGCAACAAGACTCTGCTGGAAAACATCTCGCTGACGGCGCGACCGGGGACGCTGACGGCCGTCATCGGTCCGTCGGGTGCGGGCAAGTCGACCTTCGCCCGCTTGGTGGCCGGCTACACGCACCCGACTACGGGCACAGTGGCCTTCGAGGGCCACGACATCCACGCCGAATACGCGTCGCTGCGCTCCCGGATCGGGATGGTGCCGCAGGACGACGTGGTGCACGGCCAGCTCACCGTCAACCAGGCGCTGATGTTCGCCGCCGAGCTGCGGCTGCCGCCGGACACCAACAAGGAAGACCGCGAACGGGTCGTCGCGCAGGTGCTCGAGGAGCTCGAGATGACCCGGCATGCCGACACCCGCGTCGACAAGCTGTCCGGCGGGCAGCGCAAGCGCGCATCCGTCGCCATGGAGCTGCTGACCGGTCCGTCGCTGTTGATCCTCGACGAGCCGACTTCGGGACTGGACCCGGCGCTGGACCGGCAGGTCATGATGATGCTGCGCCAGCTGGCCGATGCAGGCCGCGTGGTGCTGGTGGTCACCCACTCGCTGTCCTACCTCGACGTGTGCGACCAGGTGCTGCTGCTGGCGCCGGGCGGAAAGACCGCGTTCTCCGGCCCACCCAACCAGATCGGGCCGACGATGGGCACCACGAACTGGGCCGACATCTTCAGCTCGGTCGCGCGTGACCCGGACGCGGCCAACCAGAGGTTCATCGCCCTGCACGGCCCCACGTCGCAGCTGCCGCCGGCGCAGACACCGGCGGATCTGGGCAAGCCGACGCGCACCAGCGTGCGACGGCAGTTCTCGACGATTTCGCGACGCCAGATGCGGCTGATCGTCTCCGACCGCGGCTACTTCATCTTCCTGGCGATGCTGCCGTTCATCATGGGTGTGCTGTCGCTGTCGGTGCCGGGAGACGTCGGCTTCGGCGTGCCCGTTCCTGCGATCAAGGGTGGTGAAGCGCCGAACGAGCCGGGGCAGATCCTCGTGCTGCTCAATGTCGGCGCCATCTTCATGGGTACCGCCCTGACGATCCGCGCCCTGATCGGCGAGCGCGCCATCTTCCTGCGCGAGCAGGCGGTCGGGTTGTCCACGACTGCATACCTTTTGGCGAAGGTCATCGTCTTCGCCGCGTTCGCGGTGCTGCAGTCGAGCATCGTCGTCGCCATCAACATCTGGGGCAAGAAGTGGGGCCCTGGAGCCGTGACCAGCGGCGCGGTGATCCCCAACCGAAGTCTTGAGCTGTTCACCGACATGGCGGCCTGCTGCGTGGCCGCAGCGATGGTCGGCTTGGCGCTCTCGGCGCTGGCCAAGTCGAACGAGCAGATCATGCCGCTGCTGGTGATCGCGATCATGTCGCAGCTGGTGTTCCAGGGCGGCATGATCCCGGTGACCGGCCGGATCGTGCTCGACCAGTTGTCATGGATCACGCCTGCGCGGTGGGGATTCGCCAGCACTGCGTCGACGATCGACCTCATCAGGCTGGTACCGGGTCCGCTGACTCCGCAGGACTCGCATTGGAAACACACCCCGGGCGCCTGGTGGTTCAACATGGCGATGCTCGGGTGCATCTGCATCGGCTACTTGAGCTTCGTGCGGTGGAAGATCCGCCTCAAGGCAGGCTGATTCGGCGTCACTCGCCGTGCACATCGAGGCCGTGCGCGGCGGCGTAGGCCAGCGCCTGCTCGATGTCGATGCGTGCGCCGCGCAGCGCGGCTGTCGTCCACAACGTCGGGTCGACGCGCGCCCCCCGCAGGTCGGCCTCGTCCAGCCGGACGTTTTGTGTGCGGGCTCCCCGCAGATCCGCGCGCCGTAGCACCGCCTTGCGCAGGTCCGCTCCCACCAGGCTGGTTTCGCTCAGCCGGCAGTCCGACAGGTCGACGCCACGCAGGTCGCAGTCGCCGAGGACCGCCAACGTGAAATCCACCTCAACCAACGTCACCGGACGAAGCCGGCATTCGGCGAACACCGAGCCCAACATGCTGCAGTGCCGAAATATACTGTGCCACAGCATGGTCCGGCGAAACGTGCAGTTGCGGAAGGCCGACCCGACGTGTTCGGACTCCCCCAGATCAACGCCGCTGAAGTCGCACTCGGTGAACACCACGCGCTCGGTCCGCAGTCGGTTCAGGTCCTCGTCGCGAAAGTCATGCCCGACGAATTCGCGTTCCGTCCAGACAGTGTCGGCCTCAGCCACGCGATCAGCCGGGCACCGACGGGAGCACATTCAACGCGTACTCCGTGACCGCGATCAGTGCGGCCGTCGAGGAGTGCCGATCCCTTGCGTCGACCGTGATGATCGGTACGTTGTCGGACAGCGCCAGCGCCTTGCGCACTTCGTGCGGGGGATGCCTTGGCGCATCGTCGAATTCGTTGATCGCGATCAGGAACGGCATGTTGCGGGCCTCGAAGAAGTCCACCGCCGCGAAGCTGTCCTGCAGCCGGCGGCAGTCGACGAGGATGATCGCGCCGATGGCCCCGCGGACCAGGTCGTCCCACATGAACCAGAACCGCCGCTGGCCGGGGGTTCCGAACAGGTACAGCACCAGGTCCTCGTCCAGGGTGATCCGGCCGAAGTCCATCGCGACGGTCGTGGTTCGTTTGTCCGGGGTGGCGTCCAGTCCGTCGAGGCCGGCCGAGGCATTGGTCACCAGCGCCTCGGTGCGCAGCGGCATGATCTCGGAGACGGCGCCGACGAACGTGGTCTTGCCGACACCGAAACCACCGGAGATGACGATCTTCGTCGACGCCGTGCGGTTGTTGTTTTGCTCCTCGCGTGCGCGGTTGTTGTCTTGCTCCTCGCGTGCGCGGCCCTCAAAGTGCCCGTAAGCCACGGAGGGTCCTTCCTATCAGTTCGCGCCGCTCGTCGATGCTCGAGTCATCGCCGAGGGTGGTGTGCACCCGCAGATGACCCGCCGACACCAGATCTCCGATCAGCACCCGAGCCACGCCGACCGGCAAGGATAGATGGGCGGCGATCTCGGCGACCGACGGGCTGTCGGCGCACAGCGCGCAAATCTGTGCCCGCACATCGTTTCCGGGCCACCGTCGGCGGCTTGTCGGAGACGACGGCCTCGACCGGGGCCTCCAGCGGCAGGTTGACGCGCGAGTCCGTGCGCCCGGCCGTCAGCGTGTACGGCCGTACCAGGCTGGGTTCATCTGCGGGTGCGCGAGAGTCGAGTTCGTCCATCGGCCGCTCACGAGTGCTGGGGTGCTCGTCGTGACGACTGGACGACGCTGCCCACGCGCTCCACCAGCATCGCCATCTCGTAGCCGATTTGGCCGATGTCGCATCCCGATGTGGCCAGCGTCGCGAGGTTGGAGCCGTCCCCGACCCGCATCAGGAGCAGGTAGCCGTTCTCCATTTCGACGACTGACTGCAGCACGTACCCACCGTCGAAGAGTTGCGAGGCGCCGGTCGACAGGCTGGCCAGCCCCGACGCCACCGCGGCGAGTTGGTCGGCGCGTTCGATCGGCATGTGTTCGCTGGCGGCCATCAGCAGGCCGTCCGCCGATACCAGGATGGCGTGGGTGACACCGGATACTTCGCGGGCGAACTTTGAGACCAGCCAGTCGAGCGAATCGCGCTGCGTCGAACGCGGCGGATAGGTCATTCGTTATCTGTTCCTCTGGTGTCGTGGGCGTGTGAGCGCGCGGCGTGCACACCGCCGAAGTGGCTGCTCATGCTCGCGCGAACAGCATCCGGATCACGTGCCGGAATCGCGTGCGCGCCGGTATGAACTCGGCCGCCGACTCTACCTCGTCGTCGGCGTCGCGGTTTCGGTGCGCTCCCCCGTTGGCATGACCGCCGTTGGCGCCCTCGTGCACCCCGGCCGTACCCGGCACCAGCCGGGCGCCCGGGTCTCGCACCGGCAACCCGTGCTCGGTGTGCGACGCCACCGGCGCATCCTCAGCGGCCTCCGCCGCCGACCAGCCGTGGTCCCAGACGGACTCCCAATTCAGGTCAGTGCTGTTGGCCAGCTCGGAGGGATCGACAAGCCACTCCGACAGCATCTTCTGGTAGATCGCGTCGTCGGCCCCCGCCGTCGGAGAAATCTCCTCCTCCAGGACTCCCGGCGATTCCTCGGCTTCGGGCTCGGCCTGGTCCGTATGCGCACCGTTGCTGGACGACGCCTGGTCGCGGGAGGCGAAGAACGCGGAGGTGTCCACCGGGGCCTGCCTCTGCTCCTCGGCGACCGGCTCTTCGCCCCAAGGCTCGGGCTCGGAATCGGGTTGAAGGTCAGGCTCGAGCGCCAGGTCCTCATCGACTGTCGCAGCGGAATCGGAGATGCCGCTGGCGCCTGGACTGCGTTGCGGCAACAACGTGACGGGCGCCTCGGAGTGCCCGTTGAGCTGGTCAACGCCGACCTCGTCGTCGTAATCGTCGTATTCGTCTGCCTCGTCGAGCCCCAGTGCGGTCGCGATACCGGACGGCGCGTCGGCGGGCATGGCCTGCGGCCCTGTGTCGAACTGCTCACGGACACCGGCGCGCAGGATCGACTCGGACGGCACGTACACCCCCGCGGTGGTGCCCGAATTCGGTTCGCCCGCAATGGTGCTGCGCAGCCGGACGACCAACCCATGCTGTTGGGCGAGCCGCCCGACGACGAACAGACCCATATGACGTGCGGTGTAGGGAGTCACCTCGCCGCCGGACTGCAGGCGGGTGTTGGCGACCCGCAGATCGGATTCGGTCATTCCGAGCCCGATGTCGCTGACCTCGATGACCAGCCCGCCGTTTCCGGTGTGCACGGCCGACACCCGCACCTGCGAGATCGGCGGCGAATAGCGCAGCGCGTTGTCCAGCAGCTCGGCGAGCAGGTGCACGAGATCGCCCGCCACCGATCCGACGATCTCGCTGTCGGGCACCGTGGCGGTGACGACGCGCGTGTAGTCCTCGACCTCGGAGGCCGCCGCGTTGATCAATGCCGCAACGGGAACCGCCTCGGCCTGCTCGCGCGGCACCTTCGCCCCGGACAGCACCAACAGGTTGGCGCCGTTTCTGCGCATCCGCGCGGCAAGGTGGTCAAGCTTGAACAAGCTCTCGAGGCGCTCCGGGTCCTCCTCGTTGCGTTCCAGCCGGTCGATGAGCGAGAGCTGTTGGTCGACCAGCGAGCGGCTGCGCCGCGACAGCGTCTCGAACATGTCGCCGACCTGAAGTTGCAGCCGGCTCTGCTCACCGGCTAGGAAGACGGCTTGTTCGTGCAGCTCGTCGACGGCGTGGGCGACCTGACCCACTTCCTCGGTGGTATGCACAGGGATCGGGTCGACGGGTCCGGGTTCCTTGCCCGCCCGCACCCTGGCGATCTCGCGTCCCAGGTCTTCGTGGGCCACCCGCAGGGCGCTGTCGCGCAGCGTCCGCAGCGGCCGGACCAGTGACCGCGCCACCAGGGTCACCAACAGCAGAGCCAGCAGAATCGCGCCGAGCACGATCGCAGAGTCGCGGATGGCTTCGGTGCGCGCGGCCGAGGCTTCGTCCTTGACCGCTCCCGTCACCGCGGGCACGGTGCTCTCGATCATCCGGTTCGCGATCGCGTCGGTCGCCTGCAGCGACGCGGTCATATCCGGGTTGTTGGTCAGCGGGACGGTCGGGTCGGAGATGAGTGCGGTCCGGCGGACGTACTCGGCCTGCAGCTGCTGGGCCTCGGGCGAGCCGATCCCCAGCACCTGGCTCATGCCGAACAGCGTCGACGGCTCGGTGCCGGCGAGGGTGATCATTCGCGTGCGCTGCTCGGGCTCGGGAAGCTCCGCGCCCTGGTTGACGAGCAGCTGCTCCATCATCATCTGACCGCGGGCGCCGACCGCGCGGGTAAGGCCCTGCGTTTCGTTGCGGATGCGCTCGTCGTCGACGCGGACCGAACCGGTGATCGCGTCCTCGGAGGTCAACAGGATCGGCGCATAGGCGGTGACCCGGTCGACGAGGCCGATGCTGTTGGAGGTCACCTTGTTCAGCAGCGCCTGGCCGCCCTCGAGCATGCTGGTGACGCCCTTGCGGACATCCGACGGCACACCGGGCGAGTCGTTGAGCCGACGCTGCAACTCCGCGCGGCTGGAGTCGAACGTGCTCACCGCCGACTGCGTGTCGCCACCGGTGGACGACGCCAACATCGCGCCGTTGAGAGCGGTCATGTAGCTAACGATTGCGGGCACCATTTCGGCACGGTCGGCCGCACGTTGAAGATCGCGGGCCTCAATCGCGTTGGAGTAGATACGCAACCCGCCGAAGGCGCCGGCCAGAATCAGCGGCACCAAGACAATCGCAAACACCTTCCAGCGGACTGGCCAATTTCTCAGCGACCATCTGGAGGGACGTTTCGGTGCTGCGGGCGCATTGGCATCCTCATCTTCGACCAAGCCGTCCACCAGGTCTTGCTGCGTGAACGCGGTCATTGCTGCCCGGCCGCGCTTCCGGCCACGAGTCCGTCTTTTCCTAATGGAGCGTCGTTCATAAGGCTTCCTGCTGATTTTGCCCACCTGCGGGCCGGCGTTCTACGCCTGGCAATTGGTCGAGTATGCCAGTCGCACGCCACCGTTTCCACAATTCTTACTGAACAGACAGAGTTCACGAGCTCCCTCAGAACGCACTTGGGAGACATCCGAGCAAATCCCATTGGGTCGGCCTGCAATCATCGTGAAATGTTCCGGCTCTTGTTTTTCTCGCCGCGCATCGCACCCAACACCGGCAACGCGATTCGCATGGTCGCCGCGACCGGATGCGAACTGCACCTCGTCGAACCGCTCGGCTTCGAGCTGTCCGAACCCAGGCTGCGCCGGGCCGGACTCGACTACCACGATCTCGCGTCGGTGACCGTGCACCGGGATCTGGCCGAAGCCTGGGGTGCCATCGCGCCGACCCGGGTACACGCCTTCACCGCGCACGCGACGACGTCGTTCGCCGACATCGCCTATGAGCCGGGCGACGTGTTGATGTTCGGTCCCGAGCCGACCGGCTTGGACGCCGCCACCCTGGCCGACCCACACATCACGTCACAGGTGCGCATCCCGATGCTTGCCGGCCGGCGCTCGCTGAACCTGTCCAACGCCGCGGCGGTCGCGGTGTACGAGGCATGGCACCAAAACGGTTTCAGCGGCGCGGTCTGACTACCTTCAGGTCACCAAGCGTTCCAGTGCGCGAACCGCTCTGCGGGAAGCCGCTTGGCCCGCCGAAAATCGGTGCCCTTGGTGTAGGCGATCGGAAACAGGCCGCCCTGGCTGTATTCGGCGAACGGGATGCCGAGAACCTCGGCCGCCAGCTTCTCGCCCTCCTCGAGGAGATGCAGCGTCGTCCATGCCGAGCCGAGGCCGCGCGAACGCAGCGCCAGCATGAAACTCCACGCGGCGGGCAGCAGTGAGCCCCAGAAGTTGGCGCTCACGCCGGCGGGTACGCCGTCCGGACGCCCTTGCAGGCACGGGATCATCATCACGGGCACCTCGTGCAGGTGTTCGTTGAGGTATTTCGCGGAGTCGGTGACGAGCGGTCTCTGCTCGTCACGCGTGTCCCCGAACTTGGGCTTGGGCATATCGAGATAGGGCGTCGCATTGTGCCGGTAGATGTCGGCCAGCGCCTTCTTCTTCTCCGGATCATCGACGAAGACCCACTGCCAGCCCTGGGTGTTGGAACCCGTCGGCGCCTGCAGCGCGAGCTCGAGACATTCGATGAGCACCTCGCGCGGCACCGGCTTCTCCAGATCGAGCCTCTTGCGCACCGAGCGGGTGGTCGTCAGGACTTCATCGACGGACAAATTGAGTGTCATTTCGCGAGACTACAGTCGAGAAATGACCGCCCAACTGACCCAAGAGGTTTCCGGCAGGCTCCAATCCGACCACTACGGATGGCTTACCACCGTCGCCAAGTCGGGCCAGCCGGTGCCGCGTCTGGTGTGGTTCTATCTCGACGGCACCGACGTGATCGTCTACTCGATGCCGAACACCGCCAAGGTCAGGCATATCGACAACCATCCTCAGGTCAGCCTGAACCTCGACTCCGGCGGCAACGGCGCGGGCATCGTCGTGGTCGGTGGCAGCGCGGTCGTCGACGACGTCGGCGTCGATCCACGCAAGGACGCGGAGTTCTGGAAGAAGTATGAGGCCGACGCAGAGAAGTTCGGTCTCACCGAGGCGATCGCCAACTACAGCACCCGGCTGAGGATCGGTATCGACAAGGTCTGGACCACCCCCGGCGGCTGACCTTCTTCCTCGCCATTCTCCGCGGAATAGGGATGACAGCGGAAGTCGCGGCTGCGGGAAGCCACCCGCATGTCGAGCTTGCCCATCCGGTCGGCGACCACTGTGACCGCGCCGGTGGCGTTCTGGACCTGACCGCGGATCACCAGCGCCGTCGCCGTCTGCGCCAGCCTGCGGTGGCGCGACCACACCCCCGGTGAACACAGGATGTTGACCATGCCGGTCTCGTCCTCGAGGTTGATGAACGTCACCCCCTGCGCCGTCGCGGGTCGTTGCCGGTGCGTCACCGCCCCGGCCACCAGTACCCGGGTCCCGTCCGGCACCGACAACAGTTTCTCGGCGCGGACGACGCCCATCGCATCCAGATCCTCGCGCAGGAATTGGGTGGGATAGCTGTCCGGGGAAACCCCGGTTGCCCAGACATCCGCCACCGCCAGCTCCAGATCGGTCATGCCCGGCAGTGCCGGGATGTGCGACGACGAACCAACCCCGGGCAACCGGTCCGGCCGCTGTGTGGCAGCGGCGCCTGCTGCCCACAGCCCTTCGCGGCGGGAGATCCCGAAACAGCCCAGCGCTCCTGCCGTCGCCAATGCTTCGGTCTGCGGAACGGATAGCTGCAACCGACCGGTCAGATCCAGCAGAGAACCGAACGGCCCGTTGACTTTTCGTTCTTCGACGATCTGCTCGGCCAGCTCGTCGCCGATATGGCGGACACTTCCGATGCCCAGCCGTACCTCGGTACCCGCGTTCTCCAGCGTTGCGTGCGCCAGGCTGGCGTTGATATCAGGCCCGTGCACGGTGACTCCGTGCCGACGAGCATCGGCCACCAATGTCTGCGGTGAATAGAAGCCCATCGGCTGTGCCCGCAGCAGTGCGGCGCAGAACACGGCGGGATGGTGCAGTTTGAACCACGACGAGTAGAACACCAGCGAGGCGAAGGACAGCGAATGACTTTCCGGGAAGCCGAAATTGGCGAAGGCTTCCAGCTTTTCGTAGATCCGGTCCGCCACCTCGCCGGTGATGCCGTGCCGCTCGCGCATACCGTCGTAGAACCGGCCGCGCAGCCTGCGCATCCGCTCGGTCGACCGCTTGGACCCCATCGCACGGCGCAGCTGGTCCGCCTCGGCGGCGGTGAAGCCGGCACAGTCGACGGCGAGCTGCATGAGCTGTTCCTGAAACAGCGGGACGCCCAGGGTCTTTCGCAGCGCGGACTCCATCGACGGGTGGTCGTAGACCACCGGTTCAACACCGTTACGCCTGCTGATGTAGGGGTGCACGGAATTGCCCTGGATCGGTCCGGGCCGGATCAGCGCGACCTCGACCACCAAGTCGTAGAACACCCGGGGCTTGAGCCGGGGCAGCGTGGCCATCTGTGCGCGGGATTCCACCTGGAAGACACCGACGGAATCAGCGCGCTGCAGCATCTCGTAAACCGCAGGCTCGGAGAGGTCAAGCCGGGCCAGGTCGACCTCGATGCCCTTGTGCTCGGTCACCAGGTCGATGCAGTAGTGCAGTGCCGAGAGCATGCCGAGACCGAGCATATCGAACTTCACCAAACCGATTGCCGCACAGTCATCTTTGTCCCACTGCAGCACGCTGCGGTTCTCCATCCGCGCCCACTCCACCGGGCAGACGTCGGCGATCGGCCTGTCGCAGATCACCATGCCGCCGGAGTGGATGCCCATGTGCCGCGGCAGGTTCGAGATCTGCGTCGCCAGGTCGATGACCGGTTCAGGTACATCCTCGACGTGAGTTGACTCGGTCAGGTTGCCCCACTGGCCGATCTGCTTGCTCCACGCGTCCTGCTGGCCCTGCGAGAATCCCAGCGCGCGGGCCATGTCGCGCACCGCGCTGCGGCCGCGGTAGGTGATGACGTTGGCGACCTGGGCGGCGTAGTCACGACCGTAGCGGTCGTAGACATACTGAATGGCCTTCTCCCGCAGATCCGATTCGATGTCGATGTCGATGTCGGGCGGCCCGTCTCTTGCCGGCGACAGAAACCGCTCGAACAGCAACTCGTTGGCGACCGGATCGACATTGGTGACGCCGAGGGCATAGCAGACCGCAGAGTTGGCCGCCGATCCCCTGCCCTGGGCAAGGATGTCGTTCTCCCTGCAGAACCGGGTGATGTCGTGCACCACCAGGAAATAGCCCGGAAACTGCAGCTGGGCAATGATGTTCAGCTCGTGATCGATCTGTTCGTACGCCCTCGGCGCCCGTTCGGGCGGTCCATACCGGTTACGAGCGCCCGTCATCACCAGGTGCCGCAGCCAACTGTCCTCGGTGTGCCCGTCCGGGACGTCGAAAGGCGGCAGCTGAGGAGCGATGAGCGCCAGCCCGAACGCGCACTGCTCGCCGAGTTCGGCCGCCGCCGTCACCACCTGCGGGCAATGAGCGAACAGCCGGGTCATCTCCTCGCCCGAACGAAGATGCGAGCCACCCAGCGGCGCAAGATAACCGGCCGCCTCGTCAATCGAGTTGCGAGCCCGGATCGCGCCCATGGCCATCGCCAGCCTGCCCCTTGACGGCTCGGCGAAATGGGCGGCGGTGGTGGCGACGACGCCGAGACCGAATCGTGGTGCCAGTTCGGCCAGTGCCGCGTTGCGCTCGTCGTCGAGCGGATGCCCGTGGTGGGTCAGCTCAATGCTGACCCGGTCGCGCCCGAACCGGTCCACCAGATCGGCAAGCGCCTTTTCCGCAGCTTCTGGACCGCCGTCGGAAAGTGCTTGACGGACATGCCCTTTGCGACATCCGGTCAGGATGTGCCAGTGCCCGCCGGCTGCCTCCGTCAGCGCGTCGAAGTCGTAACGCAGTACCCCTTTTTCTCCACCGGCAAGATGGGCCGTCGCCAGTTGGCGCGACAGCCGTCGATATCCCTCGGGGCCACGGGCAAGCACCAGCAGATGCGGCCCCCGGGGATCGGGCTCCTCGGTGCGGTCACCGCCACCGAGGGAAAGCTCGGCGCCGAACACCGTCGCAATGTCGAGTTCCTTGGCGGCTTCGGCGAATCGCACCACCCCGTACAGCCCGTCGTGATCGGTCAGCGCGACGGCGCGCAGATCCAACCGCGCGGCCTCCTCGACGAGTTCCTCCGGTGTGCTGGCACCGTCGAGGAAGCTGTACGCCGAATGCGCGTGCAACTCGGCATACGGAACCGACGAGGCGGGGCGCTGCACATCCAGCGGCTGATAGTTTCCGCGCTTGCGCGACCAGGCCGGGCTGTCACCGCCGTCGCCAATCTGCTCGTCGATGGGCCACCCGGCTCGGCGCGGCTTGCCGGTGAGCACCCGCTCCATCTCGGTCCAACTCGGCGGCCCGTTGTGCCAACCCACCCGAGCCAGAATAGTCGAACATGCGTTCGAAAGCTATCTGCGATGATTTCTGCACCGGACTCCGGTCAACACAATCAGAGCAGAAACCCGACGCCTTTGGAGGAACCGTGACCGAGCAGACCACCACCGCCCTGCCCCCGGTGGTCGACCACGACACCTGGCGAGCCGCCCTCGACGAGCTGCGCCAGCGCGAGAAGGCCGCCACCCGCGAACTCGACGCCATCGCCGCCCAGCGCCGTCGCCTGCCGATGGTGGAAATGGATGACTACACGCTGATCGGCGAGGAGGGGCCGGTCCGACTGGTCGATGTGTTCAAGGGCCGTTCGCAGCTCATCGTCTACAACCACATGTGGGAGGACGGCGCGGAGTGGCAGTGCGGCGGCTGCACGGGCTTCACGTCCCAATTCACGCGGCTGGAGTTCCTGGACAACTACGACGCGCGGTTCGTGATCGTCACCAACGGGCCGATCGAGGAAGCGCTGGCCTACCGCGACAAGGTCGGCAACAAGATGGAGTGGTACTCGGCGTCGGAGAGCACGTTCGGCGCCGACGTCGACGCCCCTCCCGGCGCCGGGTTCGGCGTCAACGTGTTCCTGCGCGACGGCGACAAGGTGTATCGCACCTGGCACACCAACGGCCGCGGCACCGAACAGCTCAGCCACTCGTTCGCCCTGATCGACATCCTGCCGTGGGGCCGTCAGGAGGAATGGCTCGATTCGCCCGACGGCTGGCCGTCGAGGCCGACCTACTCCGGCTGGCTGGACTCTCCCGACATCGCCCGCGTGTACGGACGCCCTTAAGGCAGGGCGTCGGCGTCCAGTTGGTCTCTCGGCACGACCATCATCGGAACATCCAGGACGCGAAGCATCTTGGCCGCCGTCGAGCCGAGGAACAGGCGCTTGGGCGCGCTCAGCCTGCTCGACCCGACCATGATCAGGTCGCCGTCGCGCCAGTCGAGCTTGCTTACCGCATCTTCCACGGTCGGGCCGTCGACGATGGTCGACGTCACCGGAACGGCTTCGGGCAGGGCCTCTTTCGCGGACTCCAGCGTCTGCTGGGCGTGGGCGAGCGCACGCTCCCGAACGGCATCCGGGTCACCGCGCAGTGAGCCGAATGTCGGGTCGAGAGCGACGAGCGACACCAGTCGCAACGGTGTGCCCGCCGCCTTGCTGAACCGAACGGCACTGCGCAGCAATAGATCCGCACCCTGACGTTCGCCGATCGCACACGTCACCTCGCGAACCCGGTCGACATCCGAATGACGGGTACCTCGCGGCGCCACCACCACCGGAACCGGTGACGAGTGCAGCAACTCGTTGACCACCGACCCGAGCGAGAACGGGCCGGCCAACCCACCGCCCGATCCGCCCACCACGATGGCGTCGGCCTCCAGCCGTGCGATCTCCCGAATCAATCCGTCGGCGAACGAGTCGGCGAAGCTCACATGACTGCGCGCGGCGACGTCAGCCGGTACCTCCGCTTCGCTCAGCCACTTCTCGGCCTGTTCCTGAAGGAGTTCGTCATAGTTACCGACCGACAAGCGCGCGGTGCCCACACGGTCGGGCGGCAGGACGATGCAGAGTTCCAAATCGGCGCCAAGCGTCCGGGCCAGCCGGGCACCGAGCGCCACCGCGTCTGCACCACCAGGTGTGGCCAGGTAACCGACGACCAGCTTCATGGTGGTCATCCTGTACCACCGGTGGACGCTCAGTCGGTGTATTCGGCGACACCGTCCTCGAGCACCAGCCGCGTGTTCGAACCGTCCGGGTCAGCGGCCTCGGTGCGGTACACCGCGCGCCCCGCCTCGGTGCGCCAGATAGAGGTGGTGAGCGTCTCGCCCGGAAAGACCGGCGAGGTGAAGCGCGCCGCGATCGCGGTGACCTTGGCCGCGTCACCGCCGCCGAGCTCGCTGACCAGCGCGCGCCCCGCCACCCCGTAGGTGCACAGCCCGTGCAGGATCGGCTTGGGAAAGCCGGCCAGCTCGCGCGCGAACCACGGATCGCTGTGCAGCGGATTGCGGTCCCCGGAGAGCCGGTAGATGAGTGCCTGGTCCTCTCGGGTCGGCAGCACGACCCGTGCATCGGGTCCCGGTCGGGAATCTCGGGTGCCGCCGGCCGCTGGCCCGGCTGTCCACCGAAGCCGCCTTCGCCGCGAATCACCGCGGTCGCCATCGTCTCGGCGACGACGTTGCCGGTGTCCGGGTTGGTGCCGGTGGCCTTGAGCATGACCACGGCGTTCTTACCCTCGCCCTTGTCCTGAATGTCGGCGACCTCGCCCACCACGCTCAACTTGCCCGCAGGCGGCAGCGGCTCGTAGAGCCGGATCGACTGCGACCCGTGCAGCAGCATCGCGAAGTTGAAGCTCCCGATCTTGCCTGCCGCAGCGAATCCCGTGCAGGCGATGACGGCATACGTCGGCAGCACCTGTTGCGGCAGGTCGTGGCTGTTCTCCGTGGTGAACGCCAGGTCGTCGGTTCCGGCACCGACACCCAGCGCGTAGAGCAACGTGTCTCGGTCTGTCCATTCGAAGACGTGCGGGTCGGTTTTAGCGCCTACCGCGTTCGGGTCGATCGGCATTGACACTCCCTTCCGGCTGACTGGAGACGATATCCGGTCGGCGCCCAAAGACATCGGCTGACCGACCGCGTCACACTGCGTTGACGTTTGCCGGGCTTGCGACGAGCATGACCGCATGCGCTATGTCGTTACCGGCGGTACCGGGTTTATCGGCCGCCGAGTCGTGTCGCGAATTCTTGACCGGTTCGCCGACGCCGAGGTCTGGGTACTGGTCCGCCGCGAGTCGCTGACCAGGTTCGAACGGCTGGCGACAGAAGGACCGCTGCCGTGGGGCGACCGGGCGAAGGCACTGGTCGGCGACCTCATTGCCGACGATCTCGGCCTCTCCGACGAGACCATCGCCGAGATCGGTTCCGTCGATCACATAGTGCACTGCGCCGCCGTCTACGACATCACCGTCGACGAGGACGCGCAGCGCGCAGCGAACGTGGAGGGCACAAAGGCGGTGATCGCGCTGGCCCGCCGGCTCGGCGCGACGCTGCATCACGTGTCGTCGATCGCGGTGGCCGGGACCTATCGCGGCGAATACACCGAAGACGATTTCGACGTCGCTCAGGACCTGCCGACGCCCTATCACCAGACCAAGTTCGAGGCCGAGCTTCTGGTGCGCTCGGAGCCCGGGCTGCGCTACCGGATCTACCGGCCCGCGGTCGTCGTCGGCGACTCGCGCACGGGCGAGATGGACAAGGTCGACGGCCCCTACTACTTCTTCGGCATCTTGGCGAAGCTGTCGAGGTTGCCGTCGTTCACCCCGGTCCTGCTGCCCGATACCGGTCGCACGAACATCGTCCCGGTCGACTACGTCGTCGATGCATTGACCGAACTGATCCATTCCCCTGACCGCGACGGCCAGACCTTCCACCTCACCGCACCCGACAGCATCGGTCTGCGCGGCATCTATCGCGCGATTTCCGGGGCGGCGGGCCTGCCGAGACTGCGGGGCTCACTGCCACGCGGCGCGGCGACGCCGTTCCTTCGAGCGACCGGGCGGGCCAAGGTGCTGCGCAATATGGCGGTGACGCAGTTGGGCATTCCCGCCGAAATCCTCGACGTCGTCGACCTGATGCCGACGTTCACCGCGGAGAACACGCGGGAAGCGTTGCGGGACAGCGGAATAGCGATTCCTGAGTTCACGTCGTATGCGCCGAAGCTGTGGTGGTACTGGGCCGATCACCTGGATCCCGACCGGGCACGGCGGGACGATCCGGCCGGACCCCTTGTCGGTAAGCACGTCGTCATCACCGGTGCCTCCAGCGGCATCGGCCGCGCGTCGGCGATCGCGGTGGCCGAACGCGGCGCGACGGTCTTCGCGCTGGCCCGCAACGCCGAAGCACTCGATGACCTGGTCGCCGACATCCGCGCTGCCGGCGGGCAGGCGCACGCGTTCACCTGCGACGTCACCGACGCCACATCGGTGGAACACACCGTCAAGGACATCCTCGGCCGGTTCGGCCACGTCGACTATCTGGTCAACAACGCAGGGCGCTCGATCCGCCGTTCGGTCATCGCGTCCACTGACCGGCTGCACGACTACGAACGCGTGATGGCGGTCAACTACTTCGGCGCCGTCCGGATGGTGCTGGCCCTGCTACCGCACTGGCGCGAGCGGCGGTTCGGCCACGTCGTCAACGTGTCGAGCGCCGGTGTCCAGGCCCGCAACCCGAAGTACAGCTCCTACCTGCCGACCAAGGCGGCGCTGGATGCCTTCGCGGATGTGGTGTCGACGGAGACGCTGTCCGACCACATCACCTTCACCAACATCCACATGCCGTTGGTGCGCACGCCGATGATCGCGCCGTCGCGACGGCTCAACCCGGTTCCGCCGATCAGCCCCGAACACGCCGCGGCCATGGTGGTGCGCGGCCTGATCGAGAAGCCGGCGAGGATCGACACCCCACTGGGCACGCTGGCCGACGTCGGCAATTACTTCACGCCCAAACTGTCCCGTCGGGTGCTGCACCAGCTCTACCTCGGCTATCCCGACTCGGCGGCGGCCCGCGGCATCGAACCCGCCGCGTCGACACGCACACCGTCGCGGCGGCCGAGGCGCCCGGCCAGGGCGAGGATCAAACTACGGGTACCGGGCCCGGTCAAGCGCGCCGTTCGGTTGGTGCCGGGCGTGCACTGGTAGCGCCGCCCGTCCTCGCGTCAGGAAGCAGACTCCCACAGGCCCATGATGTTGCCTTCGGTGTCTTTGAAGTAGGCCGCAAAGCCCATCTCACCGATTGGCGTCTTCTCGACCACCGCATCTCCGCCCAGCGACCGGATGGTCGCGAGCGCATCGTCGATGCTGTCGACACCGATCGTGATCACGGGGCCTTGGGGAGAGGCGGATTGGCGTTCGAGCATGCCTCCGCCGATGTATCCGGGTTCTGCGGGCATGCCGGTCTCGGAGACGGGGCCGGTTGAGACCGTCGTGTACCTCATCTCGGGTATCTCGTTGAGCTGCCAGCCAAAGGCCTGCCGGTAGAAGTTCCTTGCGCGTTCCCCGTCATCGAACGGCACTTCGAAGTGCACGACACGACCAGCCATCGCGGTCTCCTCACAGAGAAGGTGCGGTTTTACTTGCTTGCGACCAAAGTCTAGGCCCGCGGACATCCCCGGTAGGGTTACCCGGGTGCCGCAGCCCGTCTTCGCCGACGTCGACACGGGGGTGGACGACGCGATGGCCCTGGTGTACCTGCTCGCCAGCTCCGAGGCCGAGCTGGTCGGCATCGCCTCCACGGCGGGAAATGTTCCGGTGCAACAGGTTTGCCAGAACAATCTCGGCCTCCTGGAGCTGTGCCGGGTCGACGGCGTTCCGGTCTCCAAGGGTTCCGAGCAGCCGGTGAGTTCCCCGCTCCGGACGGCCGAAGACACCCACGGGCCGCAGGGGCTCGGCTACGCCACGTTGCCGTCGACGGATCGCCTGCTCACCGCGCACGACGCCGCGCAGGCATGGGTGAGGGCCGCGCACGAGCACCCCGGCGAGCTGATCGGCGTTGCGACAGGTCCCCTCACCAACCTGGCATTGGCGCTGCGGGAAGAGCCCGCGTTGCCGACGCTGTTGCGACGGCTCGTGATCATGGGTGGTGCGTTCGAATACCGCGGCAACACTACGCCGGTCGCGGAGTGGAACATCAGCGTTGACCCCGAGGCTGCCAACGAGGTCTTCGCCGTCTGGGGCGCTGCGTGGGGACTGGATGAACCACGACATCTCCCGATTGTGTTGGGGCTGAACCTGACCGAGAACATCGCGATGACGCCCGCGCTGCTCGGTCGGCTGGCGTCGGAGGCCGGCTCCCCGACGGCGCCGATGAGCGTGCTCGACGACCGCGGCACCCGATCCGTTGCGACGAACCCGTTGATCCGGGTGCTCGAGGATGCGATGCGCTTCTACTTCGAGTTCCATTTCGACCAGGACGAGGGTTATCTAGCGCACCTTCACGACCCGCTGGCCGCCGCGGTGGCCCTGGATCCGGAGCTGGTGACGGTGCGGGCGGCTACCGTCGACGTCGAGCTGACCGGCACGCTCACAAGGGGCATGACGATCGCCGACTGGTCGGGGCGATGGGGTCGACAACCCAATGCGCTCATCGGTATTGATGTCGATCCGGACGGATTCTTCAACCGCTTCATCGCGCGCGTCGGCGAATTCGCCCGCGGTGTCGATTGACACCGACTCACACTGGTGCCGGTTCCATGAACTCAGCGGCGTGTCGGGGGCAGTAGGCCTGGACCGCATCGGCCATGGAGATCGCGGCCTGGCGCGGAACGAATGCGGAGTTGAACACAAGTTTCTCATGGATGCTCGCCGGCGACATGCCGGCGTCGAACTCGTCGCAGGCCACCCGGGCCTTCGGGATGACCACGTCCGCTCCGGCAAAAAGGACCGCGTCGGCGAAGAGCTTGCTGAGGAATGCCTGGTCGACTGCATCGGCGGAAGCGATGCCGGGTGTGGTCAGACCCAAGGCCGCTACCGTTATCGATGCGCCGACGAGCTTGGCGATGTCGTGGCGGGCGAACGTCATGATGACTCGGTAGTCCGACCGGAAACGCAACCCCCGGACCACGCTGACTAATCGTTTCCCGCGGACATGAACTGCGCAATGGCGATGATGGGCCCCCGTGCAATCGAGCGTATGTTCGACTCTGCCCAACGGCAATATCCGGCGGCGACCAACGCAATCGTGCCCAACGGGGTTGAATGGCGGCATCGCGACGTGGGAGGCCCGTCATGCGCACACTGTGGCAACGACAGCCGGAACAGTCATCGGGTCCACCGTCGAATCCAGCCGAGCTCGCGGGCCGGGCGCTGCATCGTCGTGCGGTCGAGGCGGTGATCTGGGGTATGCCCGCGGTCAACTACGAGCTGATGCGTCGCCAGATGGTCAAGCTCGGCGGCGCTCCCAACCAGATCGTGTTCTGGTCGCGACCGGTCGGCTGGAAGAACCAGACGCTCACGCCCAACCCCGACACCATTTACTTCATGCCGTTCTTCGACACCAAGGACGTCGGTCCGGTGGTGTTGGAGGTTCCGGCCGCCGACACCGGCACGATCGTCGGCTCGGTGGACGACTGCTGGCAGACCGCGATCGAGGACGTCGGGCCCGCCGGTGCCGACAAGGGCGAAGGTGGCAAGTACGTCATCCTGCCGCCCGGCCACGCCGGGGACATTCCCGCCGGCTGCATACCGTGCCCGTCTCCGACATATCAGTCCTATGCCCTGTTGCGGTCGAACTACGGCAGTGCCGACGACGCAGGAATCGCCGACGCGGTCGCATACGGCAAGCGGGTCAGGGTCTATCCGCTCTCGGCGCCGGCCGAGCCGGTCGAGACGACTTTCCTCGACGCGCACGGCATCCTGTTCGACGCGACCATCCCCTACGACGCGCGGTTCTTCGATGCGTTGAACAGCGTCGTGCAGGCCGAGCCGTGGCTGACCCGCGACAAGGCGATGATCGACACGCTGAAGACGATCGGCATCGAGAAGGGCAGACCGTTCGCCCCGGACGACAAGACCCGACGGATCTTCAATCTCGCTGCGCACGAAGCCCACTCGTTGCTCGTGAACCGGTTGGAGACGTCGTACTTCCCGCCGCCCTACTTCGACGGCGGCCATTGGCATGTGCCCGCCGCCGCCGAAGTGGTCGATGGTTTGACGACGAACTTCGCCGACCCGGACGGTTACCCCGTCGACAATCGCGCCGTCACCTACGCCATGGCCTACTTCAGCGCCAAACACCTTGGCGCCGGCCAGTTCTACTTGATGGCGATCAGGGACGGCAAGGGCAACAGGCTCGACGGCGGGACCACCTATCGTCTGCGCGTGCCTGCGTCCATTCCCGTGCACCAGTACTGGTCGGCGACCGTCTACGACGGCACGACCCACGCTCTGATCCGCGACACACCGTGGTCCAGCCGGGCGTCCACCTCTCCGGATCTCAGCAGCAACGCCGACGGTTCGGTCGACATCTATTTCGGTCCCACCGCTCCCGACGGCTGCGCGTCGAATTGGGTTCCGACCAAGGCGTGCGGCCCTTTCGAGGTGATCTTCCGGTTCTACGGGCCAGACCAGGCGCTGTTCGACAAGGTCTGGAAGTTGCCGGACATCGACAAGGTCAGCTGACTACTCATAGATTCCTTCCAAATACCAGCGCCGCTGGCGGTAGCACAGAAGCAGCGCCTGCCCGGGGTCCCCATCGAGCAGCACCTGGGCCCGTGCGGTGCGTCCGGCCTTGCGATCCGGATCCCACCACCGTTCGTCGACCGGCCAAGGCCCCGCCCACCAAGACAATTGGCCGTCCCTGCCCGGGGCGGCAAGCCGCGCAGGTTCTGCGGAGAACAGTCCCCTTCCGGTCACCCGCACCGGGTTGCCTTCGTCGTCGAGCACCTCGACGGGGTCGTCGAGCAGTACTGTCGGCGACGGCTCAGGCAGTTGTCCCGGCCACGGCTGACTCGGGTCGGCCCGCGGCACCGGTTCGTCGCCCAACGGCGTCAACGTGATGCGCTCGGCGGGCCCACGGCCGCCGCTGAGCACCGGCACCTGCACCGCCTCCGGACCGAGCAGACCCTGAACCCGCACCAGCGCGCGATAGGCACTGTCGGTCATCTTCACTGGGGGTCCCCACAACGGCAGTTGTAGCGCCTCGGCCGACACCACTTCCACCGGATGCAGCCGCAGCACGGTGACCGGCGCGGTCGGCCGGTCGTTCGGATTGCGGCGATTCAGCCAGCCATCCAGCTGCCAGCGCACCCGGTCGGCGGTGGCATCCTCGGTCAGAGGTTCCGCGCAACGCCAAACCCGGTTCAGCTCTTCACCGTTGACGGTCACGGCATGTATTGCCAGCCGGGTGCAGCCGACGCCTGATCCCTCGAGGCTGCGATGCAACTCGCCGGCCAGTGACCGGCCTGCGAACGCCGCGGCATCCACCCGGTCGATCGGCGGGTCACAGTCCATCACGGCGTCGAGCTCCGGTGGCGGCTCACGTCCCGACGGCCCTCGGCTCGGCTCGGCACGGGCGAAGCGATGCGCGGCCACCGCGTCGGCTCCGAACCTGGAGGCCACATCGGCACGGGACAGGGCGGCGAACTGCCCGATGTTCCGGATTCCCATGCGCCACAACAAGTCCGCCAGATCTTCTCGGCCGGGTGCCGCCAAGCTCGGTTCGGTGGCCAGCTGCCGGATCGACAGCGCGGACAAGAACACCGCGTCCTTCCCCGGTTCGACGATCCGCCCGGCGCGTGCGGCGAACACCGCGGTGGGAAGCCGGTCGGCGATTCCGACCTGGCATTCGGTCCCTGCCGCGGCCACCGCATCGACCAACCGCTCGGCCGCGGCCTGCTCGGACCCGAAGTAGCGCGCCGCGCCACGAACCGGCAACACCAGCAAGCCGGGCCGCAGCACCTCGGCCCGCGGCACCAGGTCGTCCACCGCGGCGGTCACGTTTTCGAAGTGGCGGGCATCGCGCGCCGGGTCTGCGGTGACGACGTGCAGCTCCGGACACCTTGCCTGGGCTTCCCGTCGTCGCAAGCCACGCCGCACCCCGGCGGCGCGGGCCGACGCCGAACAGGCGATGACCCGGTTTGCCAGCGTGACCGCTACCGGCGACGTCGGAAGCAGACCGGCCGCAGCCGCCGCGGCCACCGCAGGCCAATCCATGCACCAGATGGCAAGCACCCGTGACACACTCATCCGCCTACCGCATGCACCGACCCCAAGGATCGCCCCCTTGCCCGCATGGCCAGCCGCACCCGGCTGATCCGGCCACCACTGCCGCAGGTCATTTCGTAGCCGCTGACCCTAGCCTCCAGCCGAGCCGATGCACCCTGCCAGTCGCCGCCGGTGACCAGCAACGTGCAACCCTTCTGGCGTGCGCGGGCCACCACCGCCCGCGCCCGGGTCGCGGGCACCGTGCGTCCGCCAAGGCCGAGCACGACCAGATCCATGCCGTCCATCAGCACCGCTGCCACCTCGGTCGGATCCGCTCCCGGCTCGGGGATGACGGCGATCCTGCTGAGGTCTGCTCCCATCTCCACGGCCGCAAGCAGACCGACGTCGGGCTGACCGACGATGGCCGCATGCCCGCCCGCCGCCGTCACCGCCGCCACCATGCTCAAGGGCAGTGAGCGCGCGCCCGACAGCACAGCCACTGTTCCCCGTGGCAATGCGGTCGGCAGGCGCTCGGTCTGGGGGGACCACCCACTTACGGGGGACGATTCAGGCAGCGGCAGCAAACTTTCCGACTCGGGCAGCACATCGTTCGACGACCCTACGCCGCGTCGCCCCGGCCCCACCTTCCCGGATATCGCCGCCATTTTGTGACGCAGGTGTTCTACCTGTTCAGCGCGGTCAAGCCGACGCTGATCCAGGCTCATCGCCGCCGTCACAACAGCACCTTCCGCCTCATCTGAATCATCGCCTGTTCGAATATATGTTCGATACAATCAGTAAACACCCGCCCCCTGACACCGTCAAGCGTCAGCAGCCCTGCCTTTGCCCCGGTGCCCATACGCCAGCGGCGTAATCACCTGAACAACGGTTCGCTTATCGGATAAAGTTTTCCAACGACGAACCGCATACACTCAGCGGTTCTATGCCAGTCGGGGGACAGATAGGAAGAACATGACGTCACGTCGTTCGACACGTCGCATTCCGGCCATCGCCGGGGCTGCCGCAATCATCGCCCTGGTTGGGCTTTCCGCGGCATGCGCCAAGGAGGAGCAAAAGGCTCCCGAGACCTCGACCACCACAACCACCACAACCACTACGATGCCGCCGCCGGCCTCGCCGACCGAGAAGGCGCCGCGAATTCCCAACGGCCCGAACCCGTTCTCGCCCACGGTCGTCGCACCGGCGGCTCCGACCGAACCTCCGAACAACCACTAGCACGCCGCGGTGCCCGGTTGGCGGGCAGGCGCCGGACACCGACTGCTGGCGTTGATCGCGGTGGCGGGGGTGCTGGCACTTGCATCGGATCTGCGGATCACGCAGGCGCACAACGCGCCTGCGCTGATCGGCGGACCGTTTGCGCTGTTGCTCGGCGCCTCAACCGATCTCGGACCGTCGCACCGCGATGACACCCAGCTGACCGTCGAGTTGCGCGACTCGACCCAGTCGGCCAGGTTGGTCGGCTGGGCGCGCAGCCAAGGCCTTTCGGTTCGATGGCGGCCCGGCCACAACTGGGCCGTCGTCGAGGGCGATGCCGAAAAGGTCGGCTCCGCCTTCGGTGTCGAGGTGCACGACTACCGCGGCCAGCGTGGTCAGCTGTTCTATGCGTCCCCGGAGCAGCCGTCGGTGCCCGAGGAACTGCGTCCTGAGGTCGTCGAACTCGGCCGTATCATGAGCTACACCCCGCATCACACGTCGCGGCCTCCGATGCTGTCGCTGGACGTGCCGGATCAGGGGTTGCAGCCCAGCGCGCTGCGCAACACCTACAACGTGCAGAAACTCGCCTCGGCGGGATTCACCGGCAAGGGCCAGACCATCGTGGTCTTCGCGTTCGACGGCTTCGACCAGGCCGACCTGGACAGCTTCGCGACCCTGTACGGACTCCCGAGGTTCACCCCCACCCTGGTCGGCGGCCAGCCCGCCGAGCCGCGCGGCGAAACCACGATGGATCTCGAGGTCGCCCACGCCATCGCACCCGACGCGCGGAAGGTGGTCATCAACGCCAGGCCGACGGTGCAGGGCGACGGCCCGTACGAGAAGATCGCGCAGATGCTGGAGTCGGCCGACAGCCAGTTCCCCGGCGCGGTGTGGAGCTTCTCGATCGGTTGGGGATGCGACAAGCTGATCACCGCGGCCGATCTCGCGCCGGTGCGGTCCGCAGTCGCCGCCGCACATTCCAGGGGCACAACGGCTTTCAACGCCAGCGGTGACCTCGCGGGCCTGGAATGCAAGGGCGGCCAAGACTGGTCGTCCCCACCGGGATCCGCCGATATCGGGCTCGATTCGGTCGCCTCGCTGCCGGAAATGACCGACGTGGGCGGCACCACTCTGTCCACCGATGCTCAGGGCGTGTGGCTGTCCGAACAGGCCTGGTTCGACGTGCCGCTGTCGTTGGGCAGTGGCGGCGGGGCGTCCTCGTTGTTCGATCGCCCCGAATGGCAGCGCTCGGTGTTGTCGGGTCAGGACCCGCGACGGCGGCTCACCCCCGATGTCTCGGCGGTCGCCGACCCCTTCACCGGCGTCAAGATCGTGTTCCACCAGAAGCAGTTGGTGGGCGGCGGCACCTCCCAGGCCGCACCGCTGTGGGCCGGCCTGGCCGCGGTGATGAACCAGTACCTGATCGCAAACGGAGGGCAAGCGCTCGGAGATCTCAATCCCCTTCTGTACAGGGTCGCCGAAGGCGCTCGGTTGCCCGGCTTCCGCGACGTGGTACTTGGCGGCAACGCAGTGGCCTCCGCCGGGCCCGGCTACGACCTGGTGACCGGCCTCGGCACGCCTGACATCGATAACCTCGTGCGCAACATCCTCATTCAGCAGAAGCTGTCGGCGTGAGCACCCCAGACCAGGACGCCCCGGCCACGATGGAGTGTTCGGTCTGCCAGACCGATGTTCCCGCAGGCGAATTCTGCGGGCTCTGCGGCAACCATCTGACGCCGAGACGCGGAAATGGACCGGCCTGGTTGCGAATTCGCGCGTATGGGGCCGCGCCGGGTGAGCACCTGCTGTTGCCGTCGTTGGCGAGTTCGCTGTTCCCGCATCTGCCGCACCGGTCCCGCATGCCGTTCCGGGTGGTGCTAATCCTCGTGGTAGTCGGGCTGGTGACGTTCGCGACGCTGCGGATGCCCGCGGCGTTGATCACGGTGGCGGCGCTCGGGCTGCCGCTGTTGTTCCTGTTGTACATGCGGGAGACCGACGCCTTTCGCGATCTGCCCACTCGCACACTGCTTCTCACCGTTTCGCTGGGGATCGGGCTCGGCGTCGGGTGGGTGCTGCTGACCGGTGCGATGGTGGCCCGCTCGTACGGGGTGCCGCTGGGCGCCGGGATCGCAGGTGGCCGAATAGTCCGCGAAGGGCTTGGCGTCCCGGTCGGCGGCCTGATCCTGATGTTGGTGCCCGCGGTGGCGGTGCGCCTGACGCGCCCCCCGAGCCGAGAGTCGCTGGACGGCTTCATGATCGGCGCGCTGGGAGCGTTGGCCTTCACCGCGGCCGCCACTCTGGCCCGGCTGGCGCCGCAGTTCGCGACGGGGATGATCGCGCGCAGCCGCCCGGTGTCCTCGCTCATCGTCGAGGCGGGCATTCGCGGGTTAGCCGTCCCCGTGACCGCCGCGGCCGTCGGCGGCCTCATCGGCGCGGCGCTGTGGTTCACCCGCCCGGCAAGCAAGGCCGACAAGCACACCGGCTACATCCGTGCAGTGCTGGCGTTGTTCGCCGCGGCGGTCATGGCCGTGTACGCCGCACTGGGACTCGTCGACGTCGCCGGAATCCCACAGGCACTCCAGTTGGTCGTCCATCTCACGGTGGCATTCGTGGCGCTGCTGCTGCTGCGGATCGGGCTCCATCTCGCGCTGCTGCACGAGGCGCACGACGAGATCCACTCCGACGAACCGTTACTGTGCCCGCACTGTAACCACGTCGTTCCCGACATGGCGTTCTGCCCGGCGTGCGGGGTGGCCACCCGCGCCGCGTCGCGGTCATCGCGAACGGAGCGGCGCCGAACGCGACCGACGAGCCGCGCCCCCGACGAGCCGACCACCGACGCCGCGCATCCGGGCTATTCGGTGACCGCGGGAACCTACACCGCGCCGCCGGTGCGGCGAACGTCGAACCTCCGCCTGTTACGGACCTGGGGCGCCGCCATCGTCGTGGTGGCGTTCGCCTTGGTGGGGCTGTCTGTGATCATCCACAATCCTCCCGCGCGCTATGTCTGCCCGCCTGACTGCGGGCACCCGCCGACCGGCGAGCCGGTTGCGGTCAATCCCCGCTTCACCGCACCCGACGGTGCGTTCTCCGTCTCGTATCCCGCACCGAGCCCGGCATACAAGATCACCACCAGCGCGACCGGGGTCCGTGCAGACTTCCTCGGAGGCGACGGCGGCACCATGCAGTTTATGAGTCGGCCGGCACAAGGACGCACCGCAGAGGAGATCGCGAAAGGCCTTGTGAAGGAGACCTTCCCCGACACGAAGACCGCGTACGAGATTCCCAACGCGATGGTGGGCTATGTGCCCGGCTACGGCTTGGTCGCCGACTGCTGGCCGCAGGGCGCCAACAGCAACTACATGCGGATGCGGGTGATCGTGATGGTGGCGGTGAAGAACGACCTCGCCCTCATCGCCGCGGCGGTGGGCCCGTTCCGGCAGTTCGGACCCGACTTCGGTCTCGGCAAGCCGTCGGGTGCGAACCTTCAACTGGCCATCGACATGGGCAAGTACGTCAACAGCTTCAGCTGGCGAGGCGACCCACCACGCTGACAGCTACAAATGTTGACATTGACAAATGTCATCATTTGCTGTTGTACTCCACCCGTGACGGATACCATGCCCGTCCGCGGCTCGATGAGGAGTCGAGGGGCGGCCGCGTTCAGCACCGTGACCCTGCGTCAGATCAGCGCGGTACTGCCGCCGGAGCGGGCCTGGGGTTTGTGGATGGCGCGCCAGATCGTCGCCCGCGTCATGGACGCCTTCGGCCCGCCACTGGCCGGGGCCCTTGTCGAGCAGGTCGACGCCCGGATGCCCGACGGCAGGCGGGTGGTCGGCGAATGGGTTCGAGCGGCGGGCGTGCCCCGTAGTGAATCCGCGGTCTACTTCGTGCACGGCAGCGGGTATGCGTTGTGCTCACCACGCACTCACCGCAGGCTGACGTCCTGGCTTTCCCGATCGACCGGGCTGCCCGTGTTCGTCGTCGACTACCGGCTCGCACCGCGTCACCGATTCCCCACAGCCGCCGACGATGTGCGCGCCGGCTGGGACTGGCTGATCGACCAGCACGGCTTGGCGCCCGAGCGGATGGTCATCGGAGGCGATTCCGCGGGCGGCCATCTTGCCGTCGACCTGCTGTTGCAACCGGACATCACGCGTCCGGCCGCCATGGTTCTGATGTCGCCACTGGTCGATCTCACCTTCGGGCTGGCACGTGCCCGTGAGGAGTTGCGGCGCGATCCGGCGATACGCGTCCGCGACGCCGAGCGGCTGGTCCGGTTGTACTGCGCAGGAACCGATGTCGCCCATCCTCGGCTGGCACTCGATGTCGCGTGGGGACGACAGATGCCGCCGACACTCATCCAGGCGGGCGGCGCCGAGATGCTGGTCGCCGACGCAAGGAGACTGGCCGCCGACATCTGCGCGGCCGGAGGCGACTGCCGGCTACAGGTCTGGCCCGACCAGGTGCACGTGTTCCAGGCGCTGCCCCGCCTCACACCAGAGGCGGCGCCCGCCATGCGGCACATCGCCCGGTTCATCGCAGAATCGCTCGGCGACAACGTCATCGACCGTCAGGCGGGATGACGCCATGGCTATCTTCGGTTCGTCCGACAAGCGCAGCCACAAGGCCGCCGCGGTCATCACCGGAGCCGGCAGCGGTATCGGCGCGGCGTTCGCCGGCGAGCTTGCCCACCGCGGCGGCAGGGTGGTCTGCAGCGACATCGACGAAACCGCCGCGCGCACAACGGCTGACGGCATCGTCGCCGCAGGCGGCGAAGCACACGCGGTGCAATGTGACGTCGCCCGGCTCGACGACGTCGCCCACCTCGCCGAATTCGCGCAGGACTGGTTTGCGGGACCGCCGACCCTGGTGATCAACAACGCCGGTGTCGGGGCGGGCGGGACGGCCATCGGCGAGACCGACATCGACGACTGGACGTGGGTGCTGGGCATCAACCTGTGGGGCCCGATCCACGGTTGCCATGTGTTCGCGCCCATTCTGCGCGAGGCCCACTACGGCGGAATCATCAACGTCGCATCGGCCGCCGCATTCTCCGCGGCCCCCGGCATGGCGGCCTACAACGTCAGCAAGGCAGGCGTGCTGTCGCTGTCGGAGACTCTCGCCGCCGAACTGTCGGGCACCGGTGTGCACGTCACCGCGCTGTGCCCGACGTTCGTGAAGACCAACATCGTCGAGTCCGGCCGGATCACCGACAGGTCGACGCAATTGGCAGGTCGGCTGATGCGCTGGACCGGCTTCTCTCCCGATCGGGTTGCCCGCACCTGCCTGGACACCCTGGATCGCGGCGGCCTGTACTGCATGCCGCAACCGGATGCCCGAATCGGCTGGGGGATCAAGCGTTTCACCCCGACGGTGTATACCCGCGCCGCCGGTCTCTCCATGCGTATAACCACTTAGGAGGATCCCGATGGCGATCGACATGGACGTGATGCTGGCGAAGATCAAGGACCGGCAGTGGGCGCTGGCCGACATCGACTGGGACGCACCCGGCGCCGAGCTCGTCACCGACGAGCAGCGGCCCCAGCTGAAGGCCTTCATGGCCGACCTGTGCTGGATCGAGAACATCGGGGCCAGAGGCTTCGCGGCGCTGGCGAAGAAGGCTCCAACCCCGACGATCGCCGAGATCTACCGCTACTTCCACGCCGAGGAACAACGCCACGCCAACGCCGAACTGGCACTGATGAAGCGGTGGGGCATGCTCGACGACGGTGAAATGCCCGAGCCCAACGTCAACATCCGCCTGGCGATGGACTGGCTGGATCACTACGCGGATGGCATGTCGCTGGCGGTGCTGGGCACCGTCATCCCGATGCTCGAAGTGGCTTTGGACGGAGCGCTACTGAAGTTCCTGCTCGAAGAGGTTCACGATCCGGTATGTCACCAGGTGTTCGAGAAGATCAATAACGACGAGTCACGGCATCTGGCAGTGGATTTCGAGGTGCTCGACATGATCGGGAACGCCAAGGCGCGCAAGCTTGCGATCGACTTCGTCGGCAGTGTCGCCTCGCCTGGTCTGATCATCGGGACCATCATGTACGTTCCGCTGCTCAACCGCGTGCGCAACGAAATAGTCGCGATGGGACTGCAGCCGGAACGGTTGTACAAGGCCGTGCAGCGCTTCTCCACTCTCGGCGAACGCGGCCAGTACACGCGTCGGGTGCCGACCTATCGGGTGCTCAAGCGCCACGCCGGCTGGGTGACCAATCCCCGCCATCCCTACCATCTGCTGGCCAACTCCATGGTGTGGCTGTCGGACCGCTACCCCAAACCGCTGCTGAACCCGATCCCGTCGTGGTTCAACGAACTCACCCACGAGCCGGCGGCCTGACATGCCCAACCGGATACACGACACCCTGATCGTCGGTGCCGGCTTCACCGGCATCGGGTCGGCCATCAAGCTGACCCAAGCGGGCGTCGACGACCTCGTGATCCTTGAACGCGCCGACCGCGCAGGCGGAACGTGGCGCGACAACACGTATCCCGGCGCCGCGTGCGACGTTCCGTCCCTGCTGTACTCGTTCTCGTTCGTGAAGAACCCGTCCTGGTCGCGTGCGTATTCGCCGGCCGACGAGATCCGCACCCACATCGACGACATGGTCGACGCGTTCGACCTACGGCGCCGGATCCGGTTCGGGGTAGAGGTCAGCGGGCTGGACTTCGACGAGGACGAGGGCGTCTGGACGGTGAAAACCCAAAAACACAAACGATTCCGGGCCCGCACCGTCGTCCTCGCTTCTGGTCCGCTGCCCGACCACAAGTGGCCGGATATTCGCGGTCTCGACACCTATAAGGGCCACAAGATCCACAGCGCCCGCTGGGACCACGACTACGACTTCACCGGCAAGCGGGTGGCGGTCATCGGCACCGGTGCCAGTGCGATCCAAATCGTGCCCGAGCTGGTCAAGCGAGCCGCATTCGTCAAGGTGTTCCAAAGGACTCCGGGCTGGGTGCTGCCACGGCTGGACATCCCGATGCCCGCCGCCGCGCAGGAGTTGTTCGCGAAAGTGCCTGCCACACAGGAGCTTGCGCGGCAGGCGCTGTACTGGGGGCACGAGGTCACCGCGACCGCGCTGGTGTGGGACTCTCCGCTCACGTCGTTGGTCGCGCGGCTCGGCAGGGCCCACATCAGGCTGCGGGTCAAGGATCCCTGGCTGCGCCGACAGCTCACCCCGGACTTCACTCCGGGCTGCAAGCGAATGCTGATCTCCAGTGACTACTACCCTGCGCTGCAACGCGACAACTGCAAGCTCGTCGGCTGGCCGATCGCGACGATCAGCCCGGTCGGCCTGCGCACCAGTGACGGCATCGAGCACCACGTGGACTGCATCGTTTTCGCGACCGGATACGACGTGCACCTGACCGGGCCGCCGTACCCGGTCACCGGGCTCGGCGGCCGCTCGCTCACCGACGAATGGGTCGGCGGCGCTCAGGCGTACAAGAGCATCAACGCGCACGGTTACCCGAACCTGTTCTTCATGACCGGTCCCAACTCCGGGCCAGGGCATAACTCGCTACTGGTCTACGTCGAGGGGCAGATCGACTACGCGGTGCGCGGGATCACCACGATCCTGGGAAACAATCTGCGCTACCTCGATGTCCGCGAGGACGTGCAGCGGCGCTACAACAGGTGGATACAGAAGCGGCTCACCAGAACGACATGGATGTCGGGCTGCAGCAGTTGGTACCTGACCGAGGACGGCTTCAACGCATCGATGTACCCCGGCTTCGCCACCCAGTATCTTCGTCAGATGCGGGACTTCCGATTCGGCGACTACGAAGCCGTCGCGCGCGATGCAGTCGTGCGTGCGGTCACCTCGTCGGCCTGAGATGTCTGCGGCGCGACAGCCACGGCAACCCGCGGGGGCGATCTCGACGATCCTCGTCGGGTTGCGCCGCGCCCCCCGGCAGATCCGCAGGGGCTCCCGCGAGGTGATCGAGTCGGCGGTGTCGCAGCTGTTCGACGCGGCCGTCCAACCGCACGGAGTCGAGGCGTCGGCTGAATACCGCATCGAGGAACTGGCGCGGCTGGCGGGCACCACCACCCGCAATATCCGCGTCTACCGCGACCGGGGCCTGCTGCATCCTCCTTTGCGAGTGGGCCGGATCGCGCTGTTCAACGACACCCATCTGACGCGGTTGCGGCTGATCACCTCCCTGCTCGACCGTGGCTACAACATCGCCCACGTGCACGAGATGCTGTCCGCCTGGGAGGAGGGCAAGGACGTGGGCGACATGCTCGGGCTTGAGACGGCGATCGCGGGGAGTTGGGCCACGGAGAAGCCCGAGCGGATGAGCGTGGCCGACGCCAAGCGACTGGTCGACGACGATCCCGGCTTCGAGCGTTTGGTCGGCCTCGGTGTCATCCGGCTCGAAGGAGAACGAGGCCTTGAGGAGGCCGTGATCGTGCGGCCCAAACTGATCGCGGCGTTCAACGACATTCGTCAGTACGGCGTTGCCACCGGCAGGCTCATCGATCTCCACGAACAGATCGCGCCGCTGATCGACCAGATCAGCGGGCTTCTGGTGCAGGCTGGCATCGAGCACGTCGTCGATCGCATCAAGCCCGGAGAGGCACTGCCACCGGATACCGAAGTGGCCGAACTGATTACGATGCTGGTGCGGTTTCGCACCCAAGCCGTCGCCGCGGTGTCGGCCACGCTGGCCTACTCGATCGAGTCGACCATCGAGTCGGCCGTCGGTCAGATCCTCGGGGACTTCATCGAAAAGGAAGCGGAAAAGGAAGCCCCGCCCGAAGCCTGATCACTCCCACTCGATGGTGCCGGGCGGCTTGCTGGTGACATCCAGCGCCACCCGGTTGACCTCCGGAACTTCGTTGGTGATGCGGGTGGAGATGCGTTCGAGCGTTTCGTAGGGCACCCGGGTCCAGTCCGCGGTCATGGCGTCCTCGCTGGACACCGGCCGAAGCACGATCGGGTGTCCGTACGTACGGCCGTCGCCCTGCACGCCGACCGAGCGGATGTCGGCCAGCAGCACCACGGGGCACTGCCAGATCTGGTTGTCCAACCCGGCCGCGGTCAGCTCCTCGCGCGCGATCGCGTCCGCGCGACGCAGCGTGTCTAGGCGGTCGGCGGTGACCTCGCCGATGATCCGGATGGCCAGTCCCGGACCCGGGAAGGGCTGGCGCGCAACGATGTCCTCGGGCAACCCGAGTTCCCGGCCGACGGCACGCACCTCGTCCTTGAACAGCAGCCGCAACGGCTCGACGAGCTTGAACTTGAGGTCCCCGGGCAGGCCGCCCACATTGTGATGGCTCTTGATGTTGGCGGTCCCTGAGCCGCCGCCGGACTCAACCACGTCGGGGTACAGCGTGCCCTGCACGAGGAACTCGACGTCAGACCCAGAATCTCCCACGATGTCTCGCACGGCGCCCTCGAACGCCCTGATGAACTCGCGACCGATGATCTTGCGTTTTCCCTCGGGGTTGGTCACCCCGGCCAACGCCTGGAGGAACCGGTCGGCCGCATCGACGGTGATGAGGTTGGCTCCGGTGGCGGCGACGAAGTCGCGCTGCACCTGCCCGCGCTCGCCGGCCCGAAGCAGTCCGTGGTCGACGAAGACGCACGTCAGCCGGTCGCCGATGGCGCGCTGGACCAGCGCGGCGGCCACCGCGGAATCCACCCCTCCGGACAGTCCACAGATTGCCCGGCCGTCCCCGATCTGGTCGCGCACCTGTTCCACCAGCGCTTCGGCGATGTTGGCCGGTGTCCAGCTGGAGTCGATGCCGGCGAACTCGTGCAGGAACCGGCTCAGCACCTGCTGCCCATGCGGGGTGTGCATCACCTCGGGGTGGTACTGCACGCCTGCCAGTCGTCGGGCAGGCGCTTCGAATCCTGCGACGGGTGCACCCGCGCTGCTGGCAACGACCTCGAAGCCGTCGGGGGCGGCGGTCACGGCGTCGCCGTGGCTCATCCAGACCGGCTGGGTGTTTGGTAGATCCGAATGAAGTTGTCCCCCAGTGACATTCAGCTCGGTGCGCCCGTACTCACTGGTTCCGGTGCGGGCGACGGTGCCGCCGAGGGCCTGTGCCATCGCCTGAAAGCCGTAGCAGATTCCGAACACCGGAATGCCGAGGTCGAACAGCGCGGGATCCAATTGCGGCGCACCCTCGGTGTACACGCTGGCCGGGCCGCCCGACAGCACGACCGCCTGCGGGTCTTTGGCCTTGATCTCCTCGACGGTGGCGGTGTGCGGAATGACCTCGGAGTACACCCGCGCCTCGCGGACGCGCCGCGCTATCAGCTGCGCGTATTGCGCCCCGAAGTCGACCACCAACACGGGGCGAGAGGATGCCTGTTGCACCTGCTCAGTCTACGGGCGGGCGTCGCCGACGAATGCCTCAGAGCAGATCAGTGATCGTCTTCAGGCCCGCGTCGTACAGCACGCCCGGCAGCATGCCGCCGTCGATCTCGATGGTGGTGCCGTTGATGAAGTCGGCCGCGCCGCTGCACAAAAATACGCAGGTCCGGCCGACCTCGGCGGGTTCGCCCGCGCGGCGCAGCGGAACGTTACGGAAGTACGCCTCGCCCTGCGGGTCGTCCTTGGACAGCACGAAGGAACGGAAGTTATCGGTCATCGTCGGCCCCAGCGCCAGGCTGTTGACGCGCGCATGCGGGCCCCACTCCTCGGCCAGCGATCGGGTTAGGTGGTTGAGCCCTGCCTTCGCCGCACCATAGGAGACGAGTGTGGGAGACCCCGCCGGATGGCCGGTACCGCTGGAGATGTTGATGATCGACCCGACGCCGTCCTGGCCCCGCATCTGCCGGTAGACGCGGATGGCGAACCACAGCGGGCTGATCAGGTTCATCTGAACGGCGAATGCGTGAAACAGCGCCGTCCGCTCGAAGTCGTCGTCGGCACGAGGCGCGCCCTGGATCCGCTGGACGAGTTCGGGAACGTCTTCGACGTGGGGCGTCGGCACAGTGCCGCCAGCGTTGTTGACCAGGATGTCGATGCGTCCGTAGGTATCAGCCACCTCCGACACCATGGCATCGATGGCACGGAAATCGCCTTGGTCGCAGACCATCTGGGCCGACCGCAGCGACCACGCTTCGTCCTGATCAGCGCCGGGAATGCCGTCGAGCTTCGACCGGGAACAGCCGATGACGGTCGCGCCCGCACGCAGCAGTTCATGGGCGATACCAACGCCGACCCCGCGACTGGTGCCGGTGACGATGGCGACCTTGCCGTCGAGGGCGCCGCCGCTGTTCACCCGCCAAACCATAGACCACGAGCGTTGTTGTGATTGGGTATCCGGTGGGGAGGTTCGTTCGCAGGCGACAGACAGGAGGCTCATGCCCGAGTGGGTGGTCGTAGTGCTGGCACTGACTGCCGCGGTGACCTCGGCGCTCGGGATCGTGATCCGTCAACGCGCGACGTTCGAAATCCCCTACGACGAGGGCGTCACCACGACGATGTTCAAGAAGCTGCTGCGGAACCGCTTGTGGTGGGCGGGTACGGCGGTGGCGGCGTCGGGCTACGGCTTCCAGGCACTCGCACTGACCTGGGGCTCGCTGATCTTGGTGCAGCCGCTGCTGGTGTCGGCGCTGTTGTTCGCTCTGCCGATGAGTGCCCGGATGGCCCATCGCCGTGTCACCGCGCACGACTGGGTGTGGGCGTTGGTGCTGACGTTCGGCTTGGCGACATTCGTGACGATGGCGCGGGTGCAGCCGGGCAACTACCGGCCGCCCCCGGCCGTATGGGTGCTGGCGACGGTGGTGTGCACGGCGGCGGTCCTGGTGTGTGTGGTGGGCGGCGCCCGCAGCACGGGACGCAAACGTGCCTTGCTGATCGCCGCGGCGGTCGGCGTGTTGTTCGGTGTGGTTGCGGTGCTCACCAAGATCACGGTGCAGCGACTCAACGAAGAAGGCCTGTGGGGCACGCTCGTCGTGCCGGCGCCCTATCTCGTCGTCATCCTCGGTGTAGCGGCAACCTTGTTGCAGCAGTCCGCATTTCACGCAGGCGCGCTGCAAACCTCAGTTCCGACTATGCTGGTACTCGAACCGTTGGTCGCGGTGTCGTTGGGTGTGGTCGTGCTCGGCGAGAAGCTCGCGGTGACCAGTTTCGCGACGGCCGCGCTACTGCCGATCGCGGTGATCGCGATGGCCGCGGCCACTATCGCGCTCGGTCGCGACGAGGGTGCGTTCGAGGACCAGCTCGAGGCGCAGATGGCGCAGATGGCGGCACCTCCCGCCCGACGGGTAGGGGACGAGTCGCCGACCTAAGCCAGCTGCTTGTGCGTGGGCAGGCCTCCGGTCTGCTCGAACACGACCCGCCTGCCGATCTCGACGGCGTGGTCGGCGAACCGCTCGTAGTAGCGGCCGAGCAGCGCGACATCGACTGCCGAACAGACGCCGTCCTGCCATTTGTGGTCGATCAGCAGGGTGAACAGGTGCCGGTGTTCGGCGTCGACGGCGTCGTCTTCATCCTGCAGCCGTCCGGCCTTTCCGGAGTCGCTCGAGAGCAACACTTCCTGCGCCGTTCTAGCCAATTGGACTGACATGGCACCCATTTCGGCGAAGCTGGCTCGCACGTCGTCCGGCAAGGCGCAGTCGGGATGCCGTAACCGGGAGATGCTCGCGACGTGCACGGCAAGTGCACCCATTCGTTCGATGTCGGCGATGATGTGTATCGAGCAGACGATCTTTCGCAGATCACCGGCTACCGGCGCCTGCAACGCCAGCAGTCTGAGCGCAGTTCCTTCGGCGCGCTGACTCAACGCCGCGATGTGCTCGTGGTCGGCGATGACCTGTTCGGCAAGGGTGAGGTCGGCGTGCAACAGGGCAGACGTGGCGTGCGCCATCGCGTCGGCGGCCAGACCGCACATCTCGCCCAGCCGATCACCCAGCGTCGACAATTCCTGGTAGTACGCGGTGCGCATAGCTCCACACCTCCTCTGCGCCGGGTCGTTTGCGGCCCGGCGTGCAGACTCAGTACCCAGTTTTTCCGCCGTTTAACCAGCTGAGCTCATGGGTTGGCTCGGTTCGATGGGGAGCAGCCGCAACGCCCCCAGCGCATCGGCCGGCACGGCGGGATGCTCGGGCGGGATCGGCGCGAGCTGCTTGTAGGCCTCTCCCTGCCGCGGACGCAGATCCTCCTGGCCCTTGTTCGGCCACAGCGACGCCGCCCGCTCCGCCTGCGCGGTGATGCTCAGCGACGGGTTGACGCCGAGGTTGGCCGACACGGACGCGCCGTCCACCACATACATCGTCGGGTAGTTGTACACGCGCTGATACGGGTCGATGACGCCGTGCTCCGCGCTGTCACCGATCGCCGCGCCGCCGAGGAAGTGCGCGGTCAGCGGGATGTTGAACAGCTCGCCCCAGGTGCCGCCCGCGACGCCGTCGATCTTCTGCGCGATGCGACGGGTGACCTCGTTACCCACCGGGATCCACGTCGGGTTGGGCACGCCGTGCCCCTGCTTGCTCACCATGCGGCGGATCCCGAGCTTGGTGCGTTTGGTGTACGTCGTGATCGAGTTGTCCAGGTTCTGCATCACCAGCGCGATCATCGTCCGCTCGCTCCAGTGACGGGGGTTGAGCAGTCGCAGCATGTTCTTCGGGTCCTCACGCGCCTGGTCCAGCAGCTGCCGCCACCGCGGGACGTCGGTGCCGCCGTCGCCGTCGCCGTCGGTCATCAGCGTCTGCAGCAGGCCCATCGCGTTGGACCCCTTGCCGTACCGGACGGGCTCGATGTGGGTGTCGGACGTCGGATGGATCGACGACGTGATCGCCACGCCGTGGGTGAGGTCCAGGTCGTCGCGCACCTTGAGGCGACCCGCGCCGACGATCGACTCGGAGTTGGTGCGGGTGAGCACGCCGAGCTTGTCGGACAGCTTCGGCAGGTTGCCGCGGTCGCGCATCTTGAACAACAGCTTCTGGGTTCCGAACGTGCCTGCGGCCAGCACCAGGTGCGTTGCGGTGAAAGTGCGTCGCTTGCGGCGCAGCAGGCGGCCGGTATGTGCGGTCTTGACCTCCCACATCCCGTCGGAACGTTGCTTGAAACCGGTCACGGTGGTCATCGGATGTACCTGTGCCCCAGCCGATTCCGCCAGGCCCAGGTAGTTCTTCACGAGGGTGTTCTTGGCGCCGTACCGGCAGCCGGTCATGCACGATCCGCATTCGATGCAACCGGTGCGTTCGGGGCCTGCGCCGCCGAAATAGGGGTCGGGAACGGTCTTGCCCGGTGTCTTCGTGCCGTCAGGCCCGAAGAACACCCCGACGGGCGTCGCGACGAAGGTGTCACCGACGCCCATCTCGTCGGCGACCTCTTTGATGATCTTGTCGGCGTCGGTGAACGTCGGGTTCTGCACCACGCCGAGCATGCGCTGCGCCTGCTCGTAGTGGGGCATCAACTCGGCGCGCCAGTCGGTGATGTCCTTCCACTGCGGGTCGTTGAAGAACGGGTCCGTCGGCACGTACAGCGTGTTGGCGTAGTTGAGCGATCCGCCGCCGACACCCGCGCCGGCCAGGATCATGACGTTGCGCAACAGGTGGATCCGCTGGATGCCGTACATGCCCAGCTTGGGCATCCAGAGGAACTTACGCAGGTTCCAGGAGGTCTTGGCGAACTCCTCGTCGGCGAAGCGGCGCCCGGCCTCGAGCACGCCAACGCGGTAGCCCTTCTCGGTGAGCCGCAACGCGGTGACACTGCCCCCGAACCCCGAGCCAATGATCAGAACGTCATAGTCAGGCTGCATCGACCCAGTATGAACTTACCGGCCAGTAACGACCAGCCCGGGTGGCCTACCAGCGCGAGGGGCCCCCAGTCACCTTCGTATTCATTCCGCCGGGATACGAGCTTCCTGGATGGCGACGGATGCGGCTCAGCTGCCGACCGTCAGGCCGACCTTCTGGAACTCCTTCAGGTCGCAGTAGCCGGCCTTGGCCATCGACCGGCGCAATCCCCCGACCAGATTCAGCGAGCCGAACGGGTCGTCGGACGGGCCGGTGAGCACCTGTCGCAGCGGCGGCCGCTCGCCGATGGCGACCTGCAGCAGCGCACCGCGGGGCAGCGAGGGATGCGCCGCGGCGGCCGGCCAGAACCAGCCCCCGCCGAGCGCCTCGGCCGCCACCGCCAAAGGCGTGCCCAGCACCACGGCGTCGGCGCCGCACGCGATGGCCTTGGCCAGATCGCCGGAGGTGTGGATGTCGCCGTCGGCCAGCACGTGCACGTACCTGCCGCCGGTCTCGTCGAGATACTCACGTCGCGCAGCGGCGGCGTCGGCGATCGCCGTCGCCATCGGCACGCTGATGCCGAGCACCTCGTCGCTGGTGGTCACGCCGCTGGTGGAGCCGTAGCCGACGATCACGCCGGCCGCACCGGTGCGCATCAGGTGCAGGGCGGTGCGGTGATCGAGCACGCCGCCCGCCACCACCGGCACGTCCAGCTCGGAGATGAACGTCTTCAAATTGAGCGGTTCACCGTCGCTGGCGACGCGTTCAGCCGACACGATCGTGCCCTGAATGACCAGCAGGTCGATGCCCGCGGCCACCAGAGACGGCGTCAACGCCTGCGCGTTCTGCGGACTCACCCGAACCGCTGTCGTAACCCCGGCTTCGCGAATGCGGGCCACCGCGGCGCCGAGCAGATCGGGATCCAGTGGCGCCGAATGTAGTTGCTGCAGAAGCCGAATTGCCGCCGCCGGCTCCGGCTCCTTCTCCGCGGCCTCGACGACTTCGGCGACCTTCGACGCCACATCGGAGTGCCTGCCGATCAGCCCCTCGCCGTTGAGCACGCCGAGGCCGCCGACGCGGCCGAGCTCGATGGCGAACTCCACCGATACCAGCGCGTCGGTGGGATGACTGAGGACGGGGATCTCGAACCGGTACGCGTCGAGCTGCCAGGACGTCGACACGTCCTTGCTGGACCGGGTCCGTCGCGACGGAACGATGTTGATGTCGTCGAGTTCAAAGGTGCGACGGGCGGTTCGGCCCATCCCGATTTCAACCATGTCGCGCATGCGGACTCGCTAGCGGGTGTAGTAGTTCGGCGCTTCGACGGTCATCGTGATGTCGTGCGGGTGGCTCTCCTTCAGCCCTGCGGGGGTGATCCGCACGAACTGCGCCTGCTGCAACTGTTCGATCGTCGCCGCGCCCGTGTAGCCCATCGCGGCCTGCAGGCCGCCGGTGAGTTGGCGGATCACCGTCGACAACGGGCCGCGGAACGGGACGCGCCCCTCGATGCCCTCGGGCACCAGCTTGTCCTCGCTGAGCGCATCGTCTTGGAAGTAGCGGTCTTTCGAATACGACTTCGCGTCGGCGCGGCCCTGCATCGCCCCGAGCGAGCCCATGCCCCGGTAGCTCTTGAACTGCTTGCCGTTGACGAAGATCAAGTCACCGGGTGCCTCGGCCGTCCCGGCCAGCAGCGAGCCGAGCATCGTCGTGGATGCGCCCGCGGCCAGCGCCTTGGCGATGTCTCCCGAGTACTGCAGCCCGCCGTCGGCGATCACCGGGACGCCGGAGGGGGAACACGCCGCGACGGCTTCCAGAATCGCGGTGATCTGCGGAGCGCCGACCCCGGCGACCACCCGGGTGGTGCAGATGGAACCGGGCCCCACCCCCACCTTCACCGCGTCGGCACCGGCCTCGACCAGCGCGGCCGCCGCGGTGCGGGTGGCGACGTTTCCGCCGATCACGTCCACCCGCTGCGGCACTTCGCGCTTGAGCCTGTGGACCATGTCCAGCACCAGCCGGTTGTGGGCGTGCGCGGTGTCGACGACGAGCACGTCGGCCCCGGCGTCGGCCAGTGTCATCGCGCGTGTCCACGCGTCGGGGCCGATGCCGACCGCCGCACCGACCAGCAGCCTGCCGTCGCTGTCCTTGGTCGCGTATGGGTGCTGCTCGGTCTTGACGAAGTCCTTGACGGTGATCAATCCGGTCAGCCGGCCATGGCCGTCGACGATCGGAAGTTTCTCAATCTTGTTGCGGCGCAACAGCCCAAGTGCCGCATCGGCGGTGACCCCTTCACGGGCGGTGATCAGCGGTGCCTTGGTCATCACCTCGGACACGGGCTTGTTCTGATCGACCTCGAACCGCATGTCTCGGTTGGTGATGATGCCGACGAGTGCGCCGGTGTCATCGACGACGGGCAGCCCGGAGATCCGGAACCGCGCGCACATCGCGTCGACTTCGGCGAGCGTGTTGTCCGGCGAGCAGGTGACCGGGTCGGTGACCATGCCGGCCTCGGACCGCTTGACCGTTTCGACCTGGCCGGCCTGCTCGGCGACGGGAAGGTTGCGGTGCAGTACACCCATGCCGCCGGCGCGGGCCATCGCAATCGCCATCCGCGACTCGGTGACGGTGTCCATCGCGGAGCTGACCAACGGCACCTTGAGCCGGATCCGCCTGGTGAGCTGACTGGAGGTATCGGCAGTGGCGGGCACCACATCGGAGGCGGCAGGCAACAGCAGGACATCGTCGAAGGTCAGCCCGAGCATCGCGATCTTGGTGGGATCGTCGCCGCCGGTCGGCACCGGTACGGCGATAGGGATGTCGCTTTCAGCGATCGACATGGGTGGGGCCTTCCAGTGACAAGCTCAGCCGCAGATCTAGTTCGAGTCTATCGGCATGAGCGTCGGGAACCGGGCCCCACGCGGTTCGGCCGACAGACCTGGCCACCGCTGGCAACAGCTGGCGCGATACCTGTGGGGCTGCGTAATGTGGAACCGTGCGTGACCACCTGCCGCCTGGTTTACCGCCGGATCCATTCGCCGATGACCCGTGCGACCCCTCGGGAGCGCTCGACGCCCTCGAACCCGGCCAGCCGCTGGACGCACAGGAGCGCACCGCGGTAGAGGCCGATCTGGCTGACCTGGCGGTGTACGAAGCGCTGTTGGCGCACAAGGGGATTCGCGGTTTGGTGGTGTGCTGTGACGAATGCCAGCAGGACCACTACCACGACTGGGATATGTTGCGGGCCAACCTCCTGCAGCTGCTGGTCGACGGCACGGTGCGGCCACACGAGCCGGCCTATGACCCCGAGCCGGATGCCTACGTGACCTGGGATTATTGCCGCGGATACGCCGATGCGTCGCTCAATGAGGCGACGTCGGAACCGGACGGTTATCGCTAAGAGCTGACCCCGTCAGTCCCCGTGCTTGGGTTTCTCCGCAGGAATCGGCCATATCGTCGTCGTGGGCTCGCCCGGCGGCTCCTCCTGCGGGGACGCTGGCGCTAGGGCCGGCGGGGCCTTAGGCGCGGGCGCAGGCCCGATCACCGGTGCAGGCGGTGCCTCGGGCGCGGGCGCCGGCTTCGGGGCGGGCATCTCCGGTGCGAGCTGCTTCGGCGGCTCGACGGTCTTCGGCAACTCCAGTGCGGGCTTCGGCGCAGGCTTCGGTTCCTCCGGCTGCGGCTCGGGTTCACCCGGCGCGGGCTTCGGCGCAGGCCCTGGCTTCGGCTGGGGCTTCGAATCATCCGGCAGCGGCTTTGGCAGCAGGATCGGCGGCGACGAATCATCCGGCGGCACACCGGGTCCCGGCAGCGGCAGCGGCACACCCGGCCCGGGCAGCGGCAGCCCTGGTCCTGGCAGCGGCAGGCCCGATCCGGGCAGCGGGAACGGCAACCCACCCTGTCCGGGCAGCGGCAGTCCAGGCGCCTCGGGCGTCGGCGGCTGAACAGGCAGCGGCACCGAAGCATTGGGCGCGATCGGCTCGACGGGCGCGGCGGGCACCGTCGCATCGGGGTCGCGGTTTTCCACCTTGACCGACAACTGGTTCAACTGCTGTTGCAGTTCTTGCTGCCGTTGGGGGTCCTCGACGGTCTGCACGGTGGACGTGACCGTCTCGAGCTTGTCCTGAGCCTCGGTCCAGTTGCCTTGATCGATGAGGTGCTGGACCTCTTGCATTTCGGTTTGGGCGGCCAGTGCGACCTGGTCGTCGCGGGTGACCTGCTGCTCACCGAACAATGCGGTGCGCAGCCCGTAGAGGGCATCGCCAGGACCGGCACCGTAGACGACGGCGCCGAAACCGCCCAGGCACAGCAGTGCAGCAGCGACCGACCCCATCGCGGCCACCGACATCCGCGTACGCTTGCGCGCCGCGACAGCGCGCTGCAGGACGAGCTCGGCGTCGCGCTGCGGCGCAACGCCCGCCGCGGGCGGCCGGCGCACCTCATCGCGCCAGCCCGACATCAGATTGGCCAGCTCGGCATCGGCCGGATCGGTCGCATACACCTGCTGCTCGGTACCGAGTGCGTCAAGGTAGCGATCCGTGCGCGCAATGGCGTTCAGCGACGGATCGCCCCCGTTTGCGCCCCAGCGACTGAAGTCAGGCATGGTCGTGCCCCGTCGCGATGATTTCCGCCTTCAGCCGCGCCAGTGCCCGGTGCTGGGCCACCCGTACCGCGCCTGCCGTACTGCCGACCGCCTCGGCGGTCTCCTCCGCACTCATGCCGACGACCACGCGCAGGATCAGGATTTCCCGCTGCTTCTCCGGCAGGACCGCAAGCAGCTTGTTCATCCGCTCCGCCGATTCCCCCGCGATGGCCAGCTGTTCGGGACCGGCTTCCGCGGAGAAGCGCTCCGGCACGACTTCCGTCGGCTCAGAGCGATTCCTGGCGGCCGCGCGATGCGCGTCGGCAACCTTGTGGGCAGCGATGCCATATACAAAGGCCAGGAACGGTCGCCCCTGATCCTTGTAGCGCGGCAGCGCCGTGATGGCGGCCAAGCACACCTCCTGTGCGACATCGTCTGCTGAGAGACCGCTCCGCTCGGCCGTCCCAACCCTGGCTCGGCAGTACCGGACAACGATCGGACGAATGGTCTCCAGCACCTCCCGGAGCGCGTCCCGGTTGCCCGCCACGGCTTCAGCAACGACAGCATCGAGACGTTCTCCCGAAATTGTCATCGGTGAAGCACTCTCCAGCGTTACTGATGGGACAGATGTCGTTTACGTATTCGAGCTAAACAATAACGATCGGGCCGGCACGACCTAGCTCAGCGATCTAACAACAACACGCCGCCGCGGCGCCGCACCGCATCAGCGCAGTCGTCGCGAATTTCAACGACCTGGTCATTCGAGAGGTTCCCACTGCCAATCGCCTCCATCAGGCACGCCAACGCCCAGCTCAGCGGGATGATTCCCAGCCGCTGCGTGGTTTCCAGCGCGGCGTCGGCCACCGCGCGCGATCGATCGAGCTGGCCATCGGTGCTCAACGCCGCCGCCAGAACGACATCGGACTTCACCAGGTGGCGCACCGAGCCGAGGGCAGCGGCCAGTTCAACCGCCCGCTCGGCATGAGCCAACGCGGCCGTGCCGTCGCCGGTCGCCATCGCCAGTTCGGCCGACACCCACGCCAGCCTGACGGGCAGCCGAGCGGGGGCGCCGTCGAGCAAACCCGCTGCCCGCCGCAGTCCCTCCGCCGAGGCGGCGAACCGGCCGACGCCGAGCGCATCGGCGGCCAGACCGATCAATGCATCGCCTCGTCCTTCTTTGTCTTTGCCCGCCACCGCGAGGGCCCGGCCGTCCCAGCCGCGGGCCTTGTCGTGCCAGCCGAGCTGCCGCAAGAAGGACGCGTGGGTGCTGTGCGCCAGCGACGCCAGCCGGCCGGCCCGGTGCGCGCGCCGGACGCGAGCGAGGTCGGCGTGGGCGCTGGCATAGCGGCCCTGGCCGCCCGCGGCAACCGCACGTAGCCACAGCTCATCCGGGGAGCTTGCCGCAGGCAACGGCCAGCGTCCCGGGTCGTCGCCGAATGCGGCGTTCGTCATGATCATCAGCCGCCCGACGTTATCAATCGCGCGAGGTGATCGCGGTACCGGTGGGCACGGGTAATTGTTTGAGACAGAATCACTTTGGTTAACAGTTTGTGCGCCGCGCGTTACAGCCATGTCAACGGCCTCCTTGGCGCGAGAAAAAATCGCTGCGACACAGCCGAGAGCGAACTGCGGAAACACGAGTCATCGTGAGATACCGAGCAATTGGCTATCACCGTTGACGGCGCACGCGGGTCGCAATGATGAACGTGATGTAAATTCTCGGCCTGCGGATATGTCCTTGAGCACATGATCGGGCTATTGACTGATTTTGCTAAGCGCCCCTACCTTGTGTGCACGAGTAGTCATCGGCGACATGTGCTCGGATCGGTTCCACGACTCACGCATCAATGCGGTCTCCAAATCGGTGCGTAGAGAGGGGTTTACCAATGCCACAGCCGCAGCAGCTACCGGGACCCAACGCAGACATCTGGGATTGGCAGATGCACGGGCTTTGCCGAGGCGTCGATTCGTCAGTGTTCTTTCACCCCGACGGCGAACGTGGCCGGGCCCGCGCACAACGCGAGCTGCGTGCCAAAGAGATGTGCAGGCAGTGTCCCGTGATCGCCCAGTGCCGCTCCCACGCGCTTGCCGTCGGCGAGCCCTACGGCATCTGGGGTGGATTGTCGGAATCGGAGCGCGAGTTGCTACTCAAGCGAGGGATGCGCCGGGCGTCGTAATTGGAAGGCATCGAAAATGGCCTCGCCCGGGCAACCGGATGGGGCCATTTTCTTCCCTAAATAGTGGCAAATCGCCGCGGTCGGGATGTCAATGCGCGCGGCGCCGGTACCGTTAATAGGCAATGACGATAAATTACCGGCCGGTTGCTGTGATCGCGGCAGTGGTGTTGGCACTGGTTGCTGCATCAGGTCTGCCGCGGCTGTCCGGTGCGCACAACGCGGCGATCATCACCGGTCCGTACGCGTCGTTGCTGGCCGCCTCGAATGATCTCGGCCTGTCTCGTGCCGGTGACGCGCAGCTGACCGTCACGCTCCCCGGTGCAATCCGTCCTGAGGCGCTGTTCGAATGGGCGCAAGGTCAAAGGCTTGAGGTGCGGTGGCGAGCCGGCAACCAGTGGGCGATCGTGCACGGGGCCGCGGAGGACATCGCACGGGCTTTTGACGTGCCCGTTCATGACTACCGGGGCCGCAAGGGCCAGGTGTTTTACGCCTCGTCACGTCAGCCGGCGTTGCCGTCGACGCTGCGGGGTGATGTCTCCGATGTCGGCCGGATCCTGGGCTACACCCCATATCGGATGGCCCGCCCACTGTTGTTCCCGCTCGACGTCCCGCGGCAAGGGCTGACGCCCGCGGCGCTGCTGACCACATACAACGCGACTCCGCTCGCCGCGGCCGGCTACACCGGCAAAGGCGCGACCATCGTGTTCTTCGAATTCGATGGTTATGACCAGGCTGACCTCGACTCCTACGCTGAGATGTCCGGGCTGCCGAAGTTCACCCCCGTCCTGGTCGGCGGCCAGCCCGGCCCGGCGCATGGTGAGACGGTCATGGACCTCGAGGTCGCGCACGCCATCGCGCCCGATGCCCGACTGGTCGTCGTCAACGCCCGCCCAACGGTCGAGGGCGGCGGCGCCTACGAGAAGATCGCCCAGATGTTCGACGCGGCGGATCGGCAGTTTCCTGGCAGCGGTCTGGAGCCTGTCGATCGGATGGGGATGCGAGGCTCTGCTCACCGCGGCCGACCTCGCCCCGGTTCGGTCCGCTCTGACCAACGCCCACCGACACGGCACTGCCGTTTTCAACGCGAGCGGCGACACCGCCGGCCTGGAATGCAAAGGCGGCGAGGACTTCTCGACTCCGCCCGGCCCGAACGACATCGGAGTGGACGCGGTCGCTTCGGTGCCGGAGATGACCTCGGTCGGCGGCACCACCCTGTCCACCGATATCGAGGGCCGGTGGCTGGCGGAGCAGGGGTGGACAGACGTCCCGATGTCGCAGGGCACCAGCGGGGGCGTCGCAACCTTGTTCGCGCGACCGCCATTCCAGAGGGCGGTATCGGCGGACCGGGATTCCACGCACCGCCTCGTCCCCGACGTCGCCGCGGTGGCCGACCCGTTCACGGGTGTACGGATCGTGTACCAACAGCAGCCCAGGCTCGGGGGCGGCACCTCCCAGTCCGCGCCGATCTGGGCCGGTCTGACCGTATTGATGAACCAGTACATCGTTGCGCACGGCGGCAGGGTGCTCGGCGATCTGAACCCGCTTCTCTATCGAGTTGGGGCGGGTTCGAACCTGCCCGGATTCCGCGATGTGAGCGTCGGCAGCAATGCGGTTGACGTCTCGACTCCCGGGTACGACCTGGTGACAGGGCTCGGCAGCCCGAACGTCGACAACCTTGCTCGCGATCTGCTCGACGCTCAAAACGCGGCGCGTCAATGATCACCGATTACTCGACCGCCGACGGGTAGAGGGTGGCGACCGTCCACTGCCCGGCGTGCGGAGCCGAGGTTTCTGCCGGTGCGTTCTGCGGGTCCTGTGGTGGCGAGTTGACCGGTGACCACAGGGTCCGGCGGGGTCGCCTGCGGCTGAGGTCGTACGCCGTCGCGCCGAGGGAGCACGTCCTCCGCCCGTGGGTGGTGAGTTCGCTCTTTCCGCATCTGCGGCGTCGCTCGCGCGGTCCGTTCCGCGTCGGTCTGGCCACCCTCATCGTGCTGTTGGCCGGGTTCGCCGTCCTGCGATGGCAGGCGCCGATGATCGCGATCGCCGCAGTCGGATTTCCGTCGTTGTTCATCGCCTACCTGCGCGAGATCGACGTCCGCCAGATTGTGTCGCTTCGCAGGCTCATCCTGGCTTCGGCGATCGGCGTCGTCCTCGGTGTCGGCTGGGCCTACATCGCGGGCACGGTGTTCGCCGAGGGGTACGACGTTGCGCTGGGTTTCGAGACGCCGGTTGGACCGACCGTCGCGGCTGGCGGTGGCCATCTCGATCGCCGAGGTGCTTCTGATGCTCGTCCCTGCGCTGGTGGTGCGGGTGCTGAGCAAATCGAGCCGCGAATCGCTCGACGGGTTCATCGTCGGTTCGCTTGGCGCGACCGTCTTCACCGCGGCGGCGACCGCGACGCTGCTGGCGCCGCAGTTGGCAGAGGGACTGGTGGCCGATGACCGATCGCTCGACGGGCTCGTCGTCGAGGCAGGTATCCAGGGTGTGGCCATGCCTCTCACCAGTGCGGCCGTCGGCGGAATGTTCGGCGCCGCACTGTGGTTCACCCGGCGGCCCGACAGTTCTCACCGGCAGCGCGGTCCCGTGCTTGTGGCCGTGGTGGTCGCTGTCGGGCTGTTCGTCGTACTGGGACTCCTTGACGTCTCACCGTTTTCCAACAGCTTGTACGTAAGTGGCTACCTGTTGATAGCGGGGTTGGCCTTGCTCGCGTTGAGGATCGCACTACAGGCCGCCCTACTCCACGAAGCGCATGACAGTACGGGCGCGAAAGCGCAATTACGTTGCGCGGATTGCGATCACGTCGTCCCCCACACGGCGTTCTGCTCGAATTGCGGGGTCGCCACCCGGGCGTCGCCGCGGACATCGCGCGACCAGACGGGGACCGCGCCGGTGCGCCGTGCCGGCTACACCCGTGTCCTGGGCACGGTGGCTGTTGTAAATGCCGCTGCGACCGCCATTGCGGTCGTCGTGTCGATGCTGATCACACCTGACCCCGCACCCTACAAGTGCCCGCCCGAGTGTGGACGGCCGCCGATCGGGACGCCGGTGGAGACCAACCCGCGCTACAGTCCCGACGACGGCGCGTTCTCGGTGAACTATCCCGGGCCGGGCTCCGCGTACAAGGCCACGTTCAACGCGAACGGTGTGGTGTTGGACTACCTCGCCGGCGATACCGGCACCCTGGCGCTCTTCGGTCAGCCTGCCGCGAATCGCACGGCCAAGGAGATCGCCCTCGACTTGATCCAGGAGAAGTACCCGGGCGCCACCGTCAACTATGAGATCCCCAACGCGTCGGTGGGGTACCAACCGGGCTACGGCGTCGCGGCCGACGTGTTCCCGCAGAACTCCACCGGCAGGTACACCAGGCTCAGGGTGCTGGTCATGGTTGCGGTCAAGCACGATTACGCGCTGATCGCGGCAGCGGTCGGCCCGTACCACAAATTCAGTCCCGACTACGGGTCCGGCCATCCGTCGGGGGCCAACCTCGAACTGGCCATGGACATGGGCAAGTACGTGAACAGTTTCAGGTGGAGTGGTGACCGCTACGTGCGCTAGGGATCTGGCGGGCGTATCCGACGGATAACCGAGGCACGGGGGTTTCGGAAACGTTCTATTACGTTCTCTCCCAGAGCGTTTCGAAGTCAAGCCCCCGCTATCAGTGGACTCGATTCGTTTAGTTGCCATAAACCAGGCCGGTGCGCGGTCGTCGTCCTCGTCGGCTCGGTACTGCAAGCGGCCGTATCTCGTCCAGATTCCCGGGCGCCTTTATTGCTATTGTAGCTATTATTGACGATAACGTAGACTCAAGTGCGATGTGGTTCTTGGCACCGCCGCACATAGTCGTCGCCACAGTCGTCCGGCGGTCGGTTGGATGAAGCGGCTCTCTAGTGTCGACGCGGCGTTTTGGTATGCCGAAACACCGGCCTGGCATATGCACGTCGGAGGCCTGGTGATATGCGACCCGTCGGATGCTTCGGACTTCTCCTTCGATGCGGTTCGCGAGCTGCTCGCCAACCGGCTGCCGGAAGTGCCGCAGCTGCGGTATCGGGTGGCCGGTGCGCCGCTGGGGCTCGATCGCCCGTGGTTTGTCGAGGATGCCGAGCTCGACATTGACTTCCACATCCGGCGGATTGCAGTGCCGCCGCCTGGCGGCCGCGAGGAACTCGACGACCTCATCGGGCGGTTAATGTCCTACAAGCTGGATCGCGCCCGCCCGCTCTGGGAGCTCTGGTACATCGACGGTGTCGAAAACGGCAGGGTGGCCGTCCTGACCAAGATGCACCACGCGCTCATCGATGGTGTTTCCGGCGCAGGACTCAGTGAAATCTTGCTCGACGCCACTCCCGAACCGCGCCCGCCCGCGGATAAGCCCAAGGAATCGTTGGTTGGTGTCGGCATCCCGCGGCTGGAGCTTCGCGCGCTAGGCGGAATGTTCAACCTTGCAGTCATGACGCCGTACCGATTGACGCGGATGGTCGAGCAGATACTGCGCCAGCAGCTGGCGGTGCTTGGACTGCGCAACAAGCCGCCCCGCTATTTCGACGCGCCGACCACGCGCTTCAATGCCCCGCTCTCGCCGCACCGGCGGATCAGCGGTAGCCGGGTTCCGCTGGATCGGGTCAAGGCCGTCAAAGAGGCGTTCGACGTGAAGGTCAACGACGTAGTGCTGGCGATGGTGTGCGGGGCGCTGCGCAATTACCTGCAAGAACGATGGTGAGCTTCCGGACCGCCCGTTGCTGGCGCAGATACCGGTCTCGACCCGCGGCGACGACACCGACGTGGGCAACCAAATCACGTCTACTACGGTTAGTCTTCCCACCGACGTCTCGGATCCCGGAGAGCGGATCAAAGCGATCCACGCCAGCGCGAAAGGCGCCAAAGCGACGGCACAAGCCCTCACTGCACAACAGATCGTGGGATTGACGGAAACGACGCCTCCCGGCCTGCTTGGGCTCGCCGCACGCGCCTACACCGCAAGTCGGCTCGGGAAGAACGTCGCCCCGATCAACCTCGTGGTCTCCAACGTGCCAGGACCCGACTTCCCGATCTACATGGCCGGCGCGGTCCTGGAAACCCTGGTCCCGATCGGTCCCCTAGTGATGGACGTGGGGCTCAACATCACCTGCTTCAGCTACCGCGGATCGGTCGACTTCGGTTTCGTAACAACGCCCGAAATCGCCAAAGACATCGACGAGCTGGCCGACGGCATCGATCCCGCCCTCTGCGAGCTCGAGGAGGCCGCGAAGCTAACTTCTCCACGGCGGACTAAGCGGCGTCGCAGTACATGATCGTCATGACCCCCGAGGTCAGCGGCAATGGTAGCGACGCATGACTAGTGACACCGTCGGGCTTACCGATATCGGGGCCCGCCTGCCTGCGATGGTCATGGACGCGCCAATCCTGTTGCGCGGCATGCTCACCGCGTTCCTTGTCCGGCGGTCAGCCAAAAGATCAATCGGCATGATGTTTCAAGACCGTGCGGCGCACTACGGCGACCACATATTTATCCGCTTCGATGACGAGGCCCTGACCTATCACGAGGCGAACGAGACCGCCAATCGCTACGCGGCGGTGCTGACCGAACGCGGGGTCGGTCGCGGCGACGTGGTGGGTGTGACAATGCGCAATTCCCCGCGCACGGCGCTGGTCATCCTCGCGGTGGTCAAACTGGGTGCAATCGCGGGCATGCTGAACCACCGCCAGCGTGACAACGTGCTGGCGCACAGCGTCGGGCTATTGGATGCCAAATTATTGATCGGCGAAGACGACCTCCTCTCGTCGGTCGACGAATCCGGCGCGGATGTCGCCGACACCTTGACCATCGACGAATTGGACCGCCTGGCCGACGGCGCACCCGCCGACAACCCGACGGTGACGTCATCGATATTGGCCAAGGACAAGGCGTTCTACATTTTCACTTCCGGCACCACCGGAGCGCCGAAGGCGAGCGTGATGACGCACTATCGGTGGCTACGGGCGATGGGCGGTTCCGGTGCCCTCGGCATGCGGTTGAAGAGCAGCGACACGCTGTATTGCTGCTTGCCTCTGTACCACAACACCGCGCTCACCGTGGCCGTGTCGGGCGCAATCAGCGCCGGCGCCACGCTCGCTCTGGGTCGGTCGTTTTCTGCGTCGAGGTTCTGGGACGAGGTGATCCGTTATAACGCCACAGCCTTCGTCTACATCGGCGAAGTCTGCCGCTATCTGCTCAATCAGCCCGAGAAGGACACTGACCGCACACACAGGGTGCGCGTGATCGGCGGCAACGGGCTGCGCCCGGAGATCTGGGACGAGTTCACGGCTCGCTTCAATATCCCGCGGGTCTTCGAGTTCTACGGGGCCAGTGAGGGCAACACAGGATTCGTCAACATCTTCCACATACCCAAGACCGCCGGCATCTGCCCGACCGCAGTGGCATTCGTGGAGTACGACCCGGAGACCGGCGACCCGATTCGCGGCGCGAACGGCCGGGTGCGCAAGGTGCGCCGTGGTCAGCCGGGACTGTTGCTGAGCAAGGTCACCAGAGCTCAGCCGTTCGACGGCTACACCGACCCGAAAGCGACCGAAAAGAAGTTGATCCGCAACGCTTTTCGAGACGATGACGTATGGCTCAACACTGGCGATCTGCTGCGCCCGCAGGGCTTGCGCCACGCTGTGTTCGTCGACCGGCTCGGTGACACGTTCCGGTGGAAGGGCGAGAACGTCGCGACGACCGATGTGGAGGCGGCCGTGTCGGTCGACCCGGCCGTCGAAGCCGTGACGGTGTTCGGGGTAAAGGTGCCCGGCGCCGACGGACGCGCCGGAATGGCCGCCGTGGTGCTGTCCGAAGGCGAGGAGTTCGACGGCAAGTCGCTGGCCCATACCGTGTATGACCATCTACCCGACTACGCGCTGCCGTTGTTCGTGCGGATCGTCGATTCGCTGGAGCACACCGCGACATTCAAGACCAAGAAGGTCGATCTGCGTAATCAGGGCTACGGGACCGACATCGACGATCCGCTCTACGTGCTCAATGGTCGCGAGGAAGGCTACGTGCCCTACTACGACGAGTACATCGACGAAATCGCGGCCGGCCACCGGCCGGCGAGCTGACATCGCCCCAAGATCTGCGTAACGGCGAGTGGAGGAAAGATGCAGGACAGAGAGCAGACAAGTGCCACGGCTACCGCGCGAGACGACGCCAACCCGAGGGCACGCAGGCGGCCCGAACAGGTGGGGTATTCGCGCTTTACCCCTAGCCCAGGCGCTGAGGCCCTTCACCCGGACCGGCGGTTTCTACGCCCGGTCGTGGGCGACCTATCTGGATCGTCAACCCGACGAGCTTCCGGCGACTCGGCCTACCCTCGCACTCGCGGCGCAGGCCTTCAGCGACGAAGTTGTGCTGTTGGGCTTCCACCTCCTGCGCTCGGCGCCCGATGCGGGGAGATTGGAGCGCATACATGAGGAGGTGAGCGCGGCACTCGAGTTCTACGGCGAAAAGGGCTGGCTTCAAGAACCCGAGACATTTTTCGCGGCACCCCCGCCGCTGACCGAGGCTTCCATCAGAGACGTCAGCAGCATGGGGCACAACTACCAGCGCATCTTCTTCGACAGTGAGTATCAGCCTTCTGAGGGCGAGCCGGGCCGGCACCGGTGGCTGAGCTACACGGGAAACGAACGTGAGTACGGGCTGCTGTTGCGACACCGTGAGCCGCGACCATGGTTGGTGTGTGTGCATGGCGCCGAGATGGGGCGTGCCGTTCTGGATCTCATGCTCTTTCGGGCCTGGCATCTGCATCAGCGCCTAGGCCTGAATGTCGTACTTCCCGTGCTTCCCATGCACGGCCCCAGGGCGCGAGGCCTGCCCAAAGGAACCGCCTTCCCCAGTGAGGATGTGGTCGACAACGTCCACGGTGTCGCCCAGGCGGTGTGGGATATCCGGCGACTGCTGTCCTGGATCCGGTCACAGGAGCCCGAATCACCGATCGGTCTGAACGGCATCTCGCTCGGGGGCTATCTCACATCACTAATCGCCAGCCTCGAGAGCGACCTCGCATGTGCGATTGTCAACGTGCCACTCGCCGATCTGGTGGAGCTAATCGCTCGCCACGCCGGCCAAAGCCAGTATCGAGACCTTCGTCAGATGCTGAGGTCGGCCATGCCGATCAGTCGGATGATCTCGCCGCTTGCATTCACTCCGCGCGTGCCGATGGAGGGCCGTTTCATATGCGCTGGCATCGCCGACAGGCTGGTACATCCCCGCGACGAAGCCACGGTCCTCTGGGAGCACTGGGGCAGACCCGAAATCTGTTGGTTTGCAGGCAGTCACACCGGGTTCTTCCGCTCACGGCCGGTGCAGCGATTCATCGACAGTGCGCTCGTCAAGTCGGCGCTTGTCGAGCCGGCACGGGTCCGAGGCAACCCGTGACCGCTGCGGCCAGACCAGGCCCCGCGCCGCCAGCAGCACCGAGATGACCACTGCTCTCGCTGCAGACGTCCTCTACGCCGATGTCACAACACAAGGCGATGAAGTCCGACGCCAGGACAAGGTAGACATATTCGGTTTTGTGGCGATCCGATGACACGTATATACCGTCGAAGAGGTCGGTGGTCTCGCCACAGTAGAACGTGAATACAAAGCTGTGAATGATCTCGTGGCACAGGTCCACAACAGAAAGCGTCCTTCGACGGCCGTTTTCGAAGTCGTCGGAATCCGCGATGTCGGCGGGAGAAAGTGGATGGGGCGGATTACCTATCAGGTCGAACCGCCTAACCGGAATTTGGCGCTGCCCGAGCTCGTCTGACACCTTGTGCGAGTCGACGAGCTTCCGCATTGCGTACGCACTCACTATGAAATCGCGTTCAATGAGGTGGCCGGTTCGGTCGGTCCACCGCTTCTGCTTTGTCTTCGCTTCCAATCGGTTAGCGACCTTGACAAGCTCCTCTTTCCACGGGATTGAGTCATCGATCACTCAGCGACAATAAGTTCCTGCCGTGGAGTCCTTGTCGGCGGGCTTCTTCGCGAGTTTCACTCCAGGGTGTCTCCAGAGTCTGTGTCGAATGCGCGGAGACTCCGACCCGGAATTTTTCACACACGTTGAATGTCGAGCTTCAGCCATGCGTCGCAGTGACCCATGCAGCTTATTCAGCGCTGACCGGAATCCCACTGGCATTATTGCGCGGACCGTGTACCGAAGCGACGGTGGAGTGCGGCGGGTGTGCCGCAAACATCGCCGCTTGGTGAATCAAGCCCTGCCTAAACGGGATTGCAGCGACTGGCGTGGGTATACCCGACAGAAGGCGGCCAAGGACCAACGCGCTTCATGCGCCCACGGCTCGTGTCTGCCAATCACGACTTTCAGCGATCGAAGGGAAAATGGATACCTCGTCGAACCCGGCTGCCGCCGTCCTCAATAGCCTGCCCGAAATCCGATCTTGGCAGGAAGATCTCTATCGGGACATCCACCAGCACCCCGAACTGTCACATCAGGAACATCGCACAGCCAGGCTGGTCGCCGGCAAGTTGCGCGGGTCGGGCTTCGAAGTGCTCAACGGAATCGGCGGCACCGGCGTCGTCGGCCTCAAGCGGAACGGCAGCGGACCGACCGTGTTGATGCGCGCCGACATGGACGCGTTACCCGTCGAGGAATCAACCGGACTTCCCTATGCCAGCACTGTGCGCGCCACCGATGCCGCGGGTAACGAGACACCGGTCATGCACGCCTGCGGCCACGACGTACACGTCGCATGTCTGCTCGGTGCCGCTGCGTTGCTCGCCGATCGGAATCCAACACTGGAACGGAACAGCGATCGCATTGTTTCAGCCGGCCGAAGAAGCGGGTGACGGTGCCCGAGGCATGGTCGACGATGGCCTCGTCGACGCCATTCCGTCCGTCGATGTTGCCCTTGCTCAGCATGTGCTTCCGGCACCAGCCGGCCATGTCGGCACTCATCGCGGTCCAGTGCTCTCGGCCGCCGACAGCGTGCGAATCACCGTCTATGGCCGAGGCGCTCATGGTTCGATGCCTCAGGCCGCCGTCGATCCCGTAGTGCTCGCAGCAATGATCGTGGTCCGGTTGCAAACGATCATCTCGCGCGAGGTCGCTCCGACCGACACCGTCGTACTGACGATCGGAAGCATCCACGCCGGCAGCAAGAGCAATGTGATCGGCGATCACGCTGTGCTGGAGTTGAACGTCCGGACCTATGATGAATCCGTACGGACCTCGGTACTCGATGCGATCCGGCGCATCGTCGTCGCAGAGTGCCAAGCGTCAAACTCGCCGAAACAACCCGACTTTCAGCTTTACGACAGGTTTCCACTCACCGTCAACGATGACGAGGTTACCGACCGGGTGGGCGACGCGTTCGCCCGATACTTCGGCGAGCGCTTCCAGCCGATGGCGGCACAGTCAGCCAGCGAGGACTTCAGCGACATCCCCAAAGCGCTAGGCGTCCCCTTCACCTATTGGGGCATCGGCGGAATCGATCAACGGCAGTACAGTAAGGCGGCCGACGCCGGGCGGGTCAGTCAAGACATTCCGGTCAACCACTCACCGACGTTCGCCCCGCTCATCCAACCCACCCTCGACACCGGCACAGAAGCGCTCGTCGTTGCCGCGCTGGACTGGCTCGCCCCCTGAGTCATTGCCGATCAGGAGGCTCCGCGGCCGGGGGATCCGAATCGGAAGAGCCTGAACCCGCATTGCCTGGCGGAGCCGGTGCGTTTAGGCCGAACCGAACGCCGAGCATCCGGATGATGAAGCAGATTGCCGCCGCCCCGAGCGCGGCCGGCAGACCGTATACACCCAACTGAATAGCGGAAAGGGTGATCACGGCGGCCACCAGGGCAGGGATTGCGTACAGTTCGCTGCGGAGCACTGTCGGGATCTGCCCCACTAGAGTGTCCCGGATTGTGCCCCCGCCCACCGCGGTGACCACTCCAAGGAGGACCGACGGTCCGATCCCCAGATTGAACTCCACCGCCTTGCTCGTGCCGATGACCGCAAACACACTCAGCCCGACCGCGTCGAATACCGTGATCGGCGTCTCCAGCCGGATGAGCCACTTGCTGAGGGCGAACGCGAGCAGCGCGCCACCTGCGGCGAGTGCGAAATAGCGCCAGTCACGAAAGGTGGCAGGCGGTATGGAACCGATGAGAACATCGCGGATAACCCCGCCACCCAACGCCGTGACCATGCCCAGGGTCACTACGCCCACCACGTCGAGCCGGGCAGTGCGCACAGCTGTTAACGCACCGTTGAGTCCGAAGGCGAAGGTGCCGGTCAGGTCCAGCGCCAGCAGGAGCGGCGGTTCGGTGTTCACCTATCTTGCCTATCACGGGGGCGAACATGCCCGTCGTTCCATCCGCGCACGCCGGTGAGAGGTCAGCCGAATCGTTTGCGGTACCGGGCTGCGGCGTCATCCCGGACGGTCGTCGTGAAGTCCAGGCGTTCACCGCGCAGATAGCCGGCCACACCAAGCGCGGTCGCGAGGGCACCCGCCACCCATGCCGTCCACGCGGCGTTGTCCCCGGCGAACCCTGCAACCCATGGCGACAGGAACAGCGCGAATCCTGTGACGGCGAGCGTCAGGAAGTCGTGGGTGGGGTCGACGGCGAGTAGCGACCAGACAGCGACCACTGCCGCAAGCGCTCCGAGGCCAATCGTGACGGCCACTCCGGCTGCCGTGGTGTCCGAGGCGATGCCGAGAAGGACGGCCCCTAGTCCCACAACGAGCGCCGCCCGACCGATCCAGAAGCTCAACTGGCTCCTCAGCCCTTGGCCGTCGCCCACCTCATTGATGGTGTCCGGGCTTTGCCGCTTTGCGCGCGCCCAGCCGACACCGCCGAGGATCATGGCGATGCCCCCAGCCACCCAGCACGTCCAGGAGGCTCCCGGATCGGCGTTGTAGCCGTTGCCGAGAAATGGGACGGTGAACATCGCCAGGCCGACGACGACCGTCCCCCAGTAATCAGGCCCCCGGTTGGAAGCGAGGACGGCCAGCACCCCGAACAAGACGATGAAAGCCCCGAAGCCGAATGCGAACCCTTCCCCGCCCCGGGTGGAACTCGCTGTCAACGCCGCCACGACGGCGCCGACTCCCACCCCTACGGCAGCCCAGCCGATCCACGGCGAATCGGAAGTCACAGAACCACTTAACACCCGGGACCACAGCTCTGTTTGCAAAAACGAAACGCCCCCGGCTACTTGAACCGGGCGTGTTCAGGGGATGCGACTAGTGCGAGTGACCGTGGTGGTGACCGTGGCCGTGCTCGTCCTCCGCCGACTTGTCCACGACCGCCGTCTGGGTGGTGTTGGATTACAGCCACACGACGCTGCCCGCTGGCCGCCCGCGAGGTTGATAGGGCTGTAGCCACGACATGACCGTGCGCCCTAATGTACGAGGATGACGATCGGCGAAGTGGCTCAGCTATGGCGTTATCCTGTCAAGTCTCTGGGGGGCGAACGTGTCGAGCAGGCCGAAGTTGGCCCTCGCGGAATGCTGGGGGATCGGCTATGGGCCGTCCGCGACCTCCAACGCGACATCACTGCGTCGGCGCGCCGGTTGCCCGCCCTGTTGACGGCAACGGCCCGGTACCCCGGCCCTGTGCCGACGGATGCCGGCCCAGGCAATGTGCCCGACGTCGAGATCACCTTCCCCGACGGCACGGTGTTGTACAGCAGCGACCGCGACGTGCATGTCAGGCTGTCGGAACTGGCGGGCCGCGAAGTGCGGTTGACGGCACTGCCCCCGGCGGAAGACACAAGCTTGCATCGCCTGCGCCGCGATCACCAGACGGACGCCATGTCTTCAGCTTCCTGGCGCGCGGACTTCGGCATCGCCGAAGGGGACAAGCTGCCCGACATGTCGATGATCCCAATGGCAGACATCCTGACCCTGGGTCGTTACTCCACTCCGCCGGGCACGTTCGTCGATCTGGCACCGGTGCATGTGCTGACCACGACGAGTCTTGCGACCATTGGCGCGGAGGTCGGCGACGAACTCGATGTTCGTCGTTTCCGACCGAATATCCTTGTGACCGTGGACGATTCAGACTCGGACCTTCCCGAGTCGCAATGGCTCGGCGCACATGTCGCGTTCGACGAAGTCACACTGAAGGTGTTGATGCCGACCGTGCGCTGCGTCGTTCCGAGCCGAGCGCAACCCGGACTCGACGTTAATCGGCAGATCACCCGGGCGGTGGCCGTGCAGGCTCAGCGGTGCCTTGGTGTGTACTGCAGTGTCGAGCGCACCGGCACAGTCGGAGTCGGTGATCACCTCACTGTCCGCGCTATCGCCTCGTCGCGCCCAAGGCAATTGCTTAGTGACGCTGCCCGACGCACGAAGAGGCTCGCATTCGGTATCGCAACGGCGGCTGCAGACCGCCTGTCTCGCTGACCCTGGCGATCAGGCCACGCAGCGGTCAAACGGGATCCCACATAGCTCACACATTGGCTACGTGACTAAGCGTTACTGATGATGCAACGGGTACGCGGCGCAACTCCGCGTACCCGTTCCAACCTCCACTAGTGCGAGTGGCCGTGATGGTGGCCGTGGCCGTCGTCCGCCTCCTCGGCGGGCTTGTCCACGATCGCCGTCTCGGTGGTGAGGACCATCCTGGCCACCGACGCGGCGTTAAGCACCGCTGAACGGGTGACCTTGGCCGGATCGACGACACCGTCGGCAACCAGGTCGCCGAAGGCCAGCGTGGCGGCGTTGAAGCCGTGCCCGGCGGGCAGCTCGCTGACCTTGTTGACCACGACCGAGCCGTCCAGACCGGCGTTGGCGGCGATCCAGAACAGCGGTGCGGACAGTGCCTGCGAGAACACCTCGACACCGAGCGCCTCGTCGCCGGACAGGGATTCCTTCAGCGCCGACAGCGCGGATCGGGCCTGCACCAGGGCCACGCCGCCGCCGGTGATGATGCCCTCCTCGACCGCGGCCTTCGCGGCCGAGACGGCGTCCTCGACGGCTTCCTTGCGCTTCTTGAGGTCCGTCTCGGTGGCCGCGCCGACCTTGATGACGGCGACGCCGCCGGACAGCTTCGCCAGCCGCTCCTCGAGCTTCTCGCGGTCCCAGTCGGAGTCGGTGGCCTCGATCTCCGCGCGCAGCTGCGCCTTGCGCGCGTCGATGGCGTCCGGAGTGCCACCGCCGTCGACGATCACGGTGCTGTCCTTGGAGACGACGACGCGGCGCGCGGTGCCGAGTACGTCGAGGCCGACCTCACGAAGGAGCAGACCCACGTCGGGGTTGACGACCTGTCCGCCGGTCACGACGGCGAGATCCTCGAGGAACGCCTTGCGGCGGTCACCGAAGAACGGCGCCTTGACCGCAACGGCCTTGAGCGTCTTGCGAATCGCGTTGACCACCAACGTCGAAAGCGCCTCGCCCTCGACGTCCTCGGCGACGATCAGCAACGGCTTACCGGCCTCGGCGACCTTCTCCAGCAGCGGCAGCACGTCGGGCAGGGAGCTGATCTTCTCGCGGTGCAGCAGCACCAGCGCGTCCTCGAGCACCGCTTCCTGGGCATCGAAGTCGGTGATGAAGTACGCCGAGATGAAGCCCTTGTCGAAGCCGACGCCCTCGGTGATCTCGAGTTCGGTATCCAGCGTCGAGGACTCCTCGACGGTGACGACGCCGTCGTGGCCCACTTTGGTCATCGCCTCGCCGACCAGCTCGCCGACCTGCTCGTCGCGCGAGGACACGGTGGCGACCTGTGCGATCGACTTCTTGTCGGTGACCGGCGTCGCCGCGGCGAGTAGCGCCTCGGACACCGCGTCGGCGGCCTTGCCGATGCCTAAGCCCAGCGCGATCGGGTTGGCGCCGGCGGCGACGTTGCGCAGCCCCGCCTTGACCAAGGCCTGCGCCAGCACCGTCGCGGTTGTCGTGCCGTCGCCGGCGACGTCGTTGGTCTTGGTGGCCACCGACTTCACCAGCTGTGCGCCCAGGTTCTCGAACGGGTCTTCCAGCTCGATCTCGCGGGCGATGGTGACGCCGTCGTTGGTGACCGTCGGCCCGCCGAACGCCTTGGCCAGCACCACATGCCGGCCGCGCGGCCCAAGCGTCACACGGACCGCATCGGCGAGCTTGTCGACGCCGGACTCCATTGCCCGGCGCGCGGTTTCGTCGAATTCAATCAGTTTTGCCATATACGTGTCCGTCCTTGCTACGCATGACGCCCCGGGAACCCGCCGCTAGTACACGGGGATCGCCGGGGCGGTCACACTCGTCTGTTTACTTGTTGACGATCGCCAGCACGTCGCGTGCCGACAGGATCAGGTACTCCTCGTTGTTGTACTTGATCTCGGTGCCGCCGTACTTGCTGTAGATGACGACGTCGCCTTCCGACACGTCCAGCGGAATCCGCTTCTCGCCATCCTCATCCCACCGGCCGGGGCCGACTGCGACGACGGTGCCTTCCTGCGGCTTCTCCTTGGCGGTGTCGGGGATGACCAGACCGGACGCGGTCGTCGTCTCGGCCTCGTTGGCCTGTACGAGGATCTTGTCCTCGAGTGGCTTAATGTTCACGCTCGCCACGATGGAGCCCTCCACTAGTTCGGGGTCGATCCGGGGCACATCCCCGGACCTACTGACTTGACAGCATTAACAGGTGTTCGGCATGCGACCGTGCCCTCGCGCCGTCGTCGCGGGTGCCGGGAGAGGGCGTGGCCGCCTGCCACCTAGCACTCTATACATGAGAGTGCTAGCACTCAAGGTCGGCCCATGCCTACCGGTCGAACGCCGTCGGATCGACCATGAGGTGGGCCGACACATCCCCGACCATCTCGACCTCGACCTGCCGGCCCGGTGAAGTACCAGCCGTTTTTCGTCGCAGCCGAAGGTGTCGTAGTAGCGCCCGACGACGATCGGCTGCAGCGGCACCGTCTCGGTGTTCTGCACGACGCAGAAGGTGGATCGCGAGGTGGCTGTTCGCTCAGGGCTGATCTTGATGATGGGATTCAGCACCAGATGCCGGGTGCGCGGGGTGTTTCCGTGGTCCGGGTAGCGCCGGGTCGTCATCGCGAACAGCTTGGCGAGGTTGTCGGCACCCGACGTCGACTGCGACCGGTTGCCCGCGAAGGTCGATCGGGCCAGCAGCGCGCCGACCCCGTCGAAGTCGCCGGCATCGATGAGTTCGGCGTAGCGGTACAGCAGCTCGGTGATCCCCAGCCGGTCGTCGAGTTCGCTCATGCCACTTGACCTTTCACCACCGGCAGACCCGGGTCGCTGGCGACGTTCAGCGCCGACGGCGGAGCACCCGCTGCCACCAGGTGGGCGGCGAACGACGCGATCATCGCACCGTTATCGGTACACAGCCGCGGCCGCGGTATCCGCAGCGTCAAACCGCTGGCGGCACAACGCTCTTCGGCCAGTTCACGCAGCCGTGAGTTCGCCGCGACGCCACCGGCGATCAGCAGCGTCGACACCCCGAGTCCGGTTGCGGCTCTTACCGCCTTCATGGTCAGCACGTCGGCCACCGCCTCCTGAAATCCCGCCGCCACGTCGGCCTGCGGCGCGGTGGGATTTCGCTCCACGTATCGGGCGACCGCGGTCTTCAGGCCGGAGAAGCTGAACGCGAACGGGTCGTCGCGCGGTCCGGTCATGCCGCGGGGAAACACGATCGCGTCGCGGTCGCCCTCGCGGGCCAGGTCGTCGAGCACCTTTCCGCCGGGATAGCCGAGGCCGAGCAGCCGCGCCACCTTGTCGTAGGCCTCGCCCGCTGCATCGTCGACGGTGCTGCCCAGTTCGGCGATCGGCTCGGCCAGCGACCGCACATGCAACAGGTTTGTGTGGCCGCCTGAGACGAGCAGGCCGACGCATTCGGGCAGCGGGCCGTGGTCGTACACGTCGGCGGCGAGGTGGCCACCCAGGTGGTTGACCGCGTAGAACGGCACCTGCCAGGCGACCGCGTACGCCTTGGCGGCGGCCACTCCCACCAACAGGGCGCCTGCCAGGCCCGGGCCGATGGTGGCCGCGACGACGTCCGGCTTGTCGATGCCCGCCGCGTCCAGGGCGCGGCGCATGGTGGGTCCCAGGGCTTCCAGATGCGCCCGCGATGCGATCTCGGGCACCACGCCGCCGAACCGGGCGTGTTCGTCGACGCTTGAGGCGACCTCGTCGGCCAGCAGAGTCACGGTGCCGTCGCCCGCCAGCTCGGCGATGCCGATTCCGGTTTCGTCGCACGAGCTCTCGATGGCAAGGATCGTCGTCATGTCGGATTCCCTTGGGCAGGACGTTGCATCGTGTAGGCGTCGGCGCCGCTCGCGCGGTAGTAGCGCTTGCGCAGTCCGATGTTGACGAACCCCGCGCTCTGATACATCCCGATCGCGGCGGCGTTGTCCGTACGCACCTCGAGATAGACGACACCGCCGTCGGCGTACTCCAGCAGCCGTGCCAGCATTTCACGACCGATGCCCTGGCCCTGATATGCGGGATCCACCCCGATGGTGTGAATTTCATACTCGTAGGGCGGCTTTCGCCCGAGCCGCGCGATGCCGGCATATCCGACGAGTTTGTCGTCGGCCCGTGCGGCGACGTAATGGATGTGCTTCGCAGCGAGCTCACGCAGGAACGCCGCCGCGGGCCACGGATCGTCGCCGTCGAAGAGTTGCGCCTCCAGTTCCGCGCACCGCGAGGCGTCGACGGGGCCCAGCCCGTCATAGGTGACGCTCACGGCGTCACCGCCGGTTCCTGGGCCACCCGGGGCTTGGCATCGGGACGGCGCAGATACAGCGGGACCAGCGGCTGCGGCGGTGTCGTCCAGTCGACGACCCGCACCAGGCCCGACACCGTCGGGTAGACCGCGGGCTGTCGGGGACCGCCGAACAACGCGGCTTGTTCGGGTGAGCCCGCGACCGCGTTTGCGTCGGTCGGCACATCGGCGGGTGCATTGACCGCCGGCCCGTCGATGCGCAGACCGTCGCGGTAGCGCGCCCAGTACACCTCGCGGCGACGGGCGTCGGTGACGACGAGCACCTCCCCTGCGGTGTCGACACCGATCGCGTCCAGGCTGCACACACCGTGCACGGCGATGCCGAGGGCCTGCCCGTAGGCGGCGGCGGTGGCCATGCCGACCCGCAGGCCGGTGAACGGCCCTGGGCCGCAACCCACCACGACGGTGTTCAGGTCGCGCACCGTGATCCCGGCATCGGCGAGTGCGGCCAGCACATTGGGCGTCAGCTGTTCGGCGTGTGCGCGCGCGTCGACGGTCACGCGTTCGGCGAGCACGTCGATGCTGTCGCCGTCACGTCGAACGATGCCCGCCGTGACCGCGGGCGTTGCGGTGTCGATCGCCAGGATGACATGCGTCATGACCGGCTCCACCGCCAAATCGCCGTTCGCACTTCGGTATCCGCTCCGCGTTCGAGCCGGATGTCGAGGTGTCGCTCCGAGAGTCGCTCGACGATCCCCTCTCCCCACTCGACGACGACGACGGCGTCGTCCAGATCGGTGTCGAGGTCGAGCGAATCGAGTTCGCCGAGCAGGTCCGCGCCGGTGTGATCCAGCAGCCGGTACATGTCGACGTGCACCATGGCGGGCGAACCCGTCCGCCGCGGGGGATGCACGCGGGCGAGCACGAAGGTCGGCGACGTCACCGGCCCATCGACATCCATCGCCTCGGCGATTCCCTTGGCCAGCACCGTTTTTCCGGCCCCCAGACGGGCCGGACAACACCACCACGTCGCCTGCGCGCAGTTGTCCGCCCAGCTTCGTCCCGAGCGTCATGGTGTCCTGTGCGGTGGGCAGCTCCGCGGTGCCCTCCGACTCGCCAGGTGAGGAGCATGAAACTGCTCGCGCACGCGAGGAGCACCAAATTCCTCAGCCATGGGGACGGGCCCGATCGCGTAACCGTCGCGTCATGGCGACCAGCCTGGACGGGGTGGCGCGTTCCACCAGCCGGACCAGCGCGTCGTCGATGGCCTCGGGCTGCTCCAGCTGAACCAGATGTCCTGCGCCGCCGACGATCACCAGCTCGGACTTCGGCAGCGCGGCCGCCATCGCCTCGGATCGCTCCACCGGAGTGAGCAGATCGCGGTCGCCGCAGGCGATCAGCGTCGGAATCTTGGCCAGCGTGCGCAGGCCCTCGATTTCGTCGTGCACCTCCAGCGCGTGCAGGAATTCCACCAGTGTCGCGATCGGCGTGCCGTGCATCATCTTCTCGGAGAACGCCACCACGCTCGGGCTGATCTTCTCGTCGCCGTAGGACGCCGCCCGCAGCACCGGGCCGATCACCGACTTGGCCGCGCCCCGGGTGCGGTGCACGGTCTTCGGGGCGTAGCGGACCGCGAACCGGGCGGCCTCCAGGGCCGGGTTCTTGAGGATCTCGCCGAGCGGCGACCGCGCAACCCCTTCGGCGGCCGACGAAATCAGCGCCACGCCGACGATGCGGGTGGGATAGCGCCGCGGGAACTGACGGGCGTGCGACAGCACGGTCATACCGCCCATCGAATGCCCGACCAGCACCACCGGCCCCTTGGGCGCCGTCACGGCGAGCACGGTTTCCAGGTCCTTGCCCAGCTGCTCGACGGTGTAGGTGTCCGGCGACGCCTCCGCGGACTGGCCGTGTCCGCGCTGGTCGTAGAACACCATCCGGACCTGTGGGCCCCACTGCTGCTCGAGCCGTGCCCGCTGGAAGTAGAAGGCGCCCATGCGCAGACAGAATCCGTGCGCGAAGACCACCGTCAGCGGTGCGTGCTCCGGACCGACCTCACGCACAGCCAGATCCACCCCGTCGGGCGTGGTCACCACGGAGCTGCGGTCGGCGTCGAGCAGCTCGAAGTCCTCGCCGACGTAGAGGTCGTCGCTCGTGGTGCGTCGCGTCATCGAGCGCGCGACGGACACCCCGGCGACGGTGCCGACCGCAGCCAGTCCCGCGACACCCGCCAACAGGCCGGCGTTCGATTTGCGCCGCAGCCGTTTCGGGTCGTTATCGCTCAACGGCTCTGCCTTGCGCTGGGACGCCTCGGTACGTCCTGATGACCCGGCCGCGCGGACTGGTGACAACCTCGTAGTGGATGGTGTCCAGCATGTCGGCCCAGTCCTGCGCGGTGGGTTCACCGTCGGCGCCGGGCCCGAACAGGATCGCCTCGTCACCGTCGGTGACATCGCTTGCGTCGGGGCCGAGGTCGACGACGAACTGGTCCATGCAGATGCGGCCGACGTTCGGCCGCAGCCGGCCGTTGATCAGCACGTTCATCCGCCCGCTCAGCGTGCGGTACACACCGTCGGCGTACCCGATCGGCAGCAGCGCCAGCGTGGTGTCGCGGTCGGCGATCCAGGTGTGCCCGTAGGACACGCCGTCACCCGCACGCACCGATCTGACAAGTGCCACAGGGCATTTCAGCGTCATCGCGGGCCGCAATCCCATGTCGCCGCGTTCCGGGATCGGGCTCAGCCCGTACACCGCGATGCCGGGGCGGATCATGTCGTAGGCGAGGTCGGGCCGCGTCATGGCCGAAGGCGAGTTGGACAGGTGCGCGATCTCGAAGTGCACACCCTCGTTGCGGGCCTGCGTCCGCATATCGCTGAGCCGCTGCGCCTGCAGGTCGTTGATGGGGTTCTCGGGATCGTCGCCGTAGACCAGATGCGACATGATGCCGTGCAACCGGATCGCCTCGTCGGCCGACAGCCCGGCGCAGCGCCGTCAGCATCGACGGGTACTCGGCGGCGCTGACGCCGTTGCGGTTCAGCCCGGTGTCCACCTTGACCGTGACGTTGGCCGTGACACCGGTGAGCTTGACCGCGGCCAGCAGGTCGTGCAGCTGACGCGGCGAGGACAGCGCCAGCTGAACGTCGGACTGCAGCGCGGGGGCGAAGTCGGTGCCCGGCGGGTGCAGCCAGGACAGCACCGGCGCGGTGATGCCGTCACGACGCAGCGCCAGCGCCTCGTCGATGGTGGCGACGCCGATCTCGGCCGCGCCCGCCGCCAGCGCCGCCCGGGCCACCTGGGTGGCGCCGTGGCCGTAGCCGTCGGCCTTGACGACGGCCATCACCTGCGAAGACCCGGCGTGCTCGCGCAATACCCGCACGTTGTGCTCGATCGCGGCGAGGTCCACCACCGCCTCGGCGTTCGCGCTCGGCGTCAAGGACGGCATCAGTTCGGTCGTCGGCATGGTCATGTCACCACCGCCGATTGTCCCAGAACCGCCGAGAGCGGCTCCCAGTCAGTGCGCGAACGGCTGCAGCTCGTCGAAATGGCCGCCCGGCTTGAGCTCGTCCAGGTGGGTCAGCGCCGTGATGCTGTCGTCGCGCAGCGCCCGCGCCAGGTCCATCGAGAAGCCCTCCCGCACGACGATGCGCAGCACGGCGATGTCGGTGGCGTTCTCCGGCATGGTGTAGGCGGGCACCTGCCAGCCGTAGGACCGCAGCGCATGCGAGACGTCGAACTCGGTGTATCCCCGGTCGCCCGATAGCCGGTAGCTGACCACCGGGATCGCCGAGCCGTCGGAGATCACCTCGAAATGCTCGCTCTGCCGGAGTTGGTCACCCAGCCACCTGGCGGTCTGCGACAGGCAGTTCATCACCTGCCCGTAGCCGGCCCGCCCGAGCCGCAGGAAGTTGTAGTACTGGCCGACCACCTGGTTGCCCGGGCGGGAGAAGTTCAGCGTGAAGGTCGGCATGTCGCCGCCGAGATAGTTGACGCGGAAGACCAGGTCATCGGGCAGGTGTTCGGGGCTGCGCCAGACCACGAAGCCGATGCCGGGATAGGTCAGGCCGTACTTGTGGCCGCTGACGTTGATGGACACCACCCGCGGCAGCCGGAAGTCCCACACCAGGTCGGGATGCAGGAACGGGACGACGAAGCCGCCGCTGGCCGCGTCGACGTGCACGGGCACGTCCAGTCCGCCGTCGGCGGCCAGCTTGTCCAGCGCCGCGCAGATGTCGCCGATCGGTTCGAGCTCGCCGGTGAACGTGGTGCCCAGGATCGCGACGACACCGATGGTGTCCTCGTCGACGTTCTCCAGCACCTGCTCGGGAGTGATGACGTAGCGGTCCTTCTCCATCGGCAGGTATCGCGGCTCGACGTCGAAGTAGCGGCAGAACTTCTCCCACACCACCTGCACGTTGGAACCCATCACCAGATTCGGCCGCCGCTGGCGCCAGCCGTCGCCGACACGTTCGCGCCACCGCCAGCTGAGCGCGAGACCGGCCAGCATGACGGCCTCGCTGGACCCGATGGTGGACACCCCGGTTGCGCTGGACGGGTCGTCGTCGCGCAAGTCCTCGGCGTGGAACAGGTCGGCGACCATCGAAACGCACCGCGCCTCGATCGCGGCGGTGGCCGGATATTCGTCCTTGTCGATCATGTTCTTGTCGAAGGTCTCGGCCATCAGCTTCTCGGCCTGCGGGTCCATCCATGTGGTCACGAACGTCGCAAGGTTCAGCCGCGAGCTGCCGTCGAGCATCAACTCGTCGTGGATGAACCGGTAGGCGGCATCGGGATCCATCGCGTCGTCGGGCATCCGCAACGAGGGAATCGGCGCCATGGCGAGCCGCCCGGTGTAGGCCGGGGAGATCTGCGGGGCGTGGGAACGCTTGCGGGACATGGCAGTCCTTTCGGGTCGACTACAGACGGGCGAGTGCGGTGCGGATGTGGGCGAGGATGCGCGACGCCGACGTCGGGACAGCGCGGGGTCCGGGATCGGCGGCCGACAGGTTGGCCGCGCGGGCGTGCACGAACGCCGCGGCCGCGGCGGCTTCACCGGCGGGCAGGCCGGCGGCCAGCAGCGCGCCGATGACGCCGGACAGCACGTCGCCCGATCCGGCGGTCGCCGCCCAGGACTGTCCGGCCGGGTTGAGGTAGACGGGCCCGCCCGGCTCGGCGATGACGGTGATGTTGCCCTTCAACAGCACGGTGGCGCCGAATTGGTCGGCCAGCCTGCGGGTGGCGGCGACGCGGTCCTCGCCGGGCGGTGCGCCGGCCAGCCGCGCGAACTCCCCGGCATGCGGCGTCAGCACCGTCGGCGCGCTGCGGTTGGCGACGAGGTCGGGATGCGCGGCGAGGATGGTCAGCCCGTCGGCGTCGACGACCACCGGCAGGTCGGTGTCGAGCGCGAACCACAGCGCGGACGCTCCCGCTTCGTCGGTGCCCAGCCCCGGGCCGACGGCCCACGCCTGCACCCGGCCCGCCGCGGCTGCGCTTGGCGCGGCGATGACCTCCGGCCAATGCGAAAGCACTTGCTGCCCAGCACTTCCCGCGTAGCGCACCATGCCTGACGTGGCGGCCACCGCGGCGCCGGTGCACAGTACGGCCGCACCCGGATAGGTCGCCGAGCCGGCCAGGATGCCGGTGACCCCCTGCGTGTACTTGTCGTCCTTGGGTCCCGGGTGCGGGCCAGCGGGCGGCGACGTCGGCGGCGTCGAAGCTCATGATGTCGGTCGGCGCCAGGTCGAGGCCGATGTCGACGAGCTCGACGCGGCCGCACTCCCCCAGCGCGTGAACGGGTTTGAGGCCGCCGAATGTCACGGTCAGCGCGGCGTGCACGGCCGGGCCGCTGACCGCCCCGGTTCGCACGTCGAGGCCGCTGGGGATGTCGACGGCCACCACCGGGATGCCGGCCGCGTCGACGGCGCAGAACACCTCGGCCGCGGCGGGTCGCAGTGGGCCGGAGCCGGAGATGCCGACGACGCCGTCGATCACCAGATCGGTTGCGGCCGGGACGCTTTGCACGACGCGCCCGCCGGCCTTCCTGAAGGCGGCTCAGCGCCTTCTTGTGGGTGCGCTCGGGATTGAGCAGCACTGCTGCGGCCGCAGCACCCCGGCGCCGCAGGAACGTCACCGCCCACAGCGCGTCACCGCCGTTGTCGCCGGAGCCGACGACCGCGCACACCGACCGCCCGGCGATGGCGCCGGTCCGCATGAGGAGCTCGCGGGCGATCGCGGCGGCCAGGCCGTTGGCGGCTCGGCGCATCAGCGCACCGTCGGGCAGCGCTGCCAACAGCGGTGCTTCGGCTTCGCGGATCGCATCAGCGGAGTAGTAGTACCGCATCAGAGCCAGGATTCCACGTCTCGGGCATTCGTGGTCCCGACACAGAAACTTCGTAGTTACTCGACGGTGACGGACTTGGCCAGGTTGCGCGGCTTGTCCACGTCGTAGCCGCGGGCCTGCGCGACCCCCGCGGCGAACACCTGCAACGGAATCGTCGACAGCAGAGGCTGGAAAAGCGTTGAGACCGCGGGGATTTCGATCAGGTGGTCGGCGTACGGCCGGACCGTGTCGTCGCCCTCTTCGGCGATCACGATGGTCAGCGCGCCGCGCGCCTGGATCTCGCGGATGTTCGACAGCAGCTTGGCGTGCAGCGTCGCCGACCCCTTCGGCGACGGCATCACCACGATCACCGGCAGGTCGTCCTCGATCAGCGCGATCGGGCCGTGCTTGAGTTCACCGGCCGCGAAGCCCTCGGCGTGCATGTAGGCCAGCTCCTTGAGCTTCAGCGCTCCCTCGAGGGCGACGGGATAGCCGACATGGCGGCCGACGAACAGCACCGTCTGCGACTTGGCGAATCGATGCGCCAGCGCGGAGACGGGTTCGACGGTGGCCAGTACCCGTTGCACCAACTCGGGCATGGACTCCAGCTCCCGGTACTCGCGCTCCACCTCGTCGGGATACTTGGTGCCGCGGGCCTGCGCGAGCGCCAGACCGACGAGGTAGTTGGCGGCGATCTGCGCCAGGAACGTCTTGGTCGAGGCGACCCCGATCTCGGGTCCTGCGCGGGTGTAGAGCACCGCGTCGCACTCGCGCGGGATCTGGCTGCCGTTGGTGTTGCAGATCGCCAGCACCTTGGCCTTCTGCTCCTTGGCGTGCCGCACCGCCTCGAGCGTGTCGGCGGTCTCGCCGGACTGCGAGATGGCGATCACCAGCGTGCTGCGGTCCAGCACCGGGTCGCGGTAGCGGAACTCGCTGGCCAGCTCGGCCTCCACGGGCAGCCGAGTCCAGTGCTCGATGGCGTACTTGGCCAGCAGCCCGGAGTGATAGGCCGTCCCGCACGCGACGATGAAGACCTTGTCGATCTCGCGCAGCTCCTGGTCGGAGAGCCGCTGCTCGTCGAGCACGATGCGGCCGTCGACGAAGTGGCCGAGCAGGGTGTCGGCGACGGCGGCGGGTTGCTCGGCGATCTCCTTGAGCATGAAGTACTCGTAGCCGCCCTTCTCGGCGGCGGAGAGATCCCAGTCGATGCGAAACTCGCGGTAGTCGGTGACGTCGGCGCCGTGGAAGTCGGTGATCCGGTAGCCGTCGGCGGTGACCACCACGGCCTGGTCCTGACCCAGCTCGACGGCGTCGCGGGTGTGCTCGATGAACGCGGCCACGTCCGAGCCGACGAACATCTCGCCGTCGCCGACGCCGAGCACCAACGGCGTGGACCGGCGGGCGGCGACGATGGTGCCCGGCGCGTCGGCGTTGGCGAACACCAGCGTGAAGTGGCCCTCCAGCCGGGGCAGCACGACGAACACGGATGCGACGAAATCGCCTGCGGTGTCGCCGTGGTGATACTCCCTGGCGACGAGGTGCACTGCGACCTCGGTGTCGGTGTCGCTGGCGAACTCCACGCCGTCGGCTTCCAGCTCTTTGCGCAGCCCGGCGTAGTTCTCGATGATCCCGTTGTGGACGACCGCGATCTTGCCCGCGGCGTCGCGGTGCGGGTGGGCGTTGCGGTCGGTCGGCCTGCCGTGGGTGGCCCAGCGGGTGTGGCCGAGGCCGGTGCTGCCCGCGAGGCTGGCGGCATCGGTTTCGTCCAGCGCCGCCTCCAGGTTGGCCAGCCGGCCGGCGCGGCGGCGAACGGTCAGGCCGCCGTCACCGTCGAGCAGCGCGACACCCGAGGAGTCGTAGCCGCGGTATTCCATCCGGCGCAGGGCGTCGACGACGATGCCGCAGGCGTCCCGCGTTCCGACGTAGCCGACGATTCCGCACATAGCCATTCAGCGTAGTGCAGGAGCCAGCTAACGCCACATCTTCGGTGTCTCTGCGGGCGGGGCGTCGTTTACTCGGGCAAAGCCGCGTTGGGCGCAGAGTCAACGCTCAACGTGGCAATCTCCGCGAGCAGGGAAACGACAACCCCGAACGCGAAGTACAGCGCCGGCAGCCACGGCGCGACCCCGAATAGGGCGTCGGAGTCCGGCGTAGCGGGTGAGACCCGCCGCGGCGATCACCGCCTCGCCCACGGGCCCGACGACGGCGGCGATCGCGCCGCACAGCGAGCCGTAGCGATCGCCCAACGCGCACCAGGTGATCGCGGCGAGCGAGTAGATGAGCACGGTCGCCGGAACCGCGGGGGCGGTATGCACCAGCGCGGTGGCGACGTAGATGCCGACGACCACGACGACTCCCGCCAGCCCTTGACGCGCGGTGACCGATGTCGGGGCGGGCAGGTGCAGCCGCAGTTCGGCGATACGACACGGTCGCCGCCCCCACCAGGATCGGGAACCAGATCGGGCTGCTCCACACGAACGGCACCGCGTCGGACGAGGTATTCGGTTGTGCCGGTCACGATGTGGCTGTGGTCGCCGACGAGGGCCGCCACCGCTCCCAGCACGAACAGAAATACCGCAACGGGCAGGCTCAACTTCACGGATGGACCCTAACGCCGCTGCGGGGGCGGTGGGCTACGGTCGTCACGTGGCAGGCACGAAGAAGCTCTTCGCCGCTTTGAAACGACGCGGACCGCACCGCGTTCTGCGCGGTGACTTGGCCTTCGCCGGCCTGCCCGGCGTGGTGTACACGCCGGAGTCGGGGTTCAACCTGCCCGGCGTCGCGTTCGGCCATGAATGGGTAACCGGGTCGGAGCGCTACGAGGGCACCCTCGAGCATCTGGCCTCGTGGGGCATCGTCGCGGCCGCGCCCGACACCGAGAAGAGCATCGCGCCGTCGGTGCTGAACCTGGCGTTCGACCTCGGGACCACGCTGGACATCATCGCCGGAGTGCGGCTGGGCGACGGGAAGATCAGCGTCCACCCCACCAAGCTCGGCATCGTCGGCCACGGGTTCGGCGCCTCGACCGCGGTGTTCGCCGCCGCCGGCATGCCCGCCAAGCCCAAGGCCGTGGTCGCCGCGTTCCCGACGGTGACCAAGCCGCGCGCCGAGGAGGCCGCATCGACGCTGAAGGTTCCCGGCCTGATCCTCACCGATCCGGGTGACCCGATGTCGCTGCGGTCCAACGCGGTCGAGCTGGCGCGGGTGTGGGACGCGGCGACACTGCGGGCAGTGCCGAAGGCCAAGGCCGGAGGTCTGATCGAGGGACGCCGGCTGGCGCGGGTGGTCGGGCTGCCCGGCGCCGACCGCGGCACCCAGAAGATGGTGCGGGCGCTGATGACGGGCTACCTGCTGCACATGCTCACCGGCGACAAGGCTTATCGCGATTTCGCCGACCCCGAGGCGGCACTGCCCAAGGCGGCAGTCATGGACCCGTTCGCAGACGATCCGGTCGACCTGGAGAACAAGGTCATCGCCTTGTTGAAGCCGTGATGCGGACAGGAATCTTTCTGAACTACGCCGGCGGCTTTCTCGAAGCCGTCGACGAGGTCGTCGAGCTGGAGAAGGTCGGCGTCGACATCGCGCTGGTGGCCGAGGCGTACTCATTCGACGCGATCAGCCAGTTGGGTTTTCTTGCAGCCAAGACGTCGCGGATCGAGCTGGGCTCAGGTGTCGTGCCGATCTACATCCGCACCCCGTCGCTGCTGGCGATGACGGCCGCGGGACTGGACTACGTCTCCGACGGCCGGTTCCGGCTGGGCATCGGCACGTCGGGGCCGCAGGTGATGGAGGGTTTTCACGGAGTTCCCTTCGACGCTCCGCTCGGCCGAACCCGCGAGGTCGTGGAGATCTGCAGGCAGGTGTGGCGCCGCGAGAACATCGAGTTCAACGGCAAGCATTATCAGATTCCACTGCCCCGCGACCGCGGCACCGGGCTGGGCAAGCCGCTTCATCTGATCAATCACCCTGTCCGGGAACGTATTCCGATCACCATCGCCGCGCTCGGCCCGAAGAACGTCGAGTTGACCGCGGAGATCGCCGAGGGCTGGCAGCCGGTGTTCTTCTATCCCGAGAAGGCGGACGAGGCGTGGGAACCCGCGCTTCGGGCCGGGATGGCCAAGCGCGACCCTGCGCTCGGACCACTCGACGTCATGGTCAGCGCCACCCTGGCCATCGGTGACGACGTCGAGGACCGCCTCGCGTGGGCGAAACCTCAACTGGCGCTGTACATCGGCGGCATGGGAGCGCGCGGCAAGAACTTCTACCACAACCTGGCGACCCGCTACGGATTCGGCGAGGTGGCCAACCACATCCAGGATCTGTATCTGTCCGGCCGCAAGACCGAGGCGATCGACGCGGTGCCCGATGAGTTGGTTCGGCACGTATCCCTCATCGGCCCAATGGGATTCGTCAAAGAGCGGGTCGCCGCATACGCCGAAGCGGGGGTGACGACGCTGCTGGTTCATCCGCTGACCGGCGACCGTCGCGAATCCGTACGCTACGTCGAGGAGCTCAGGGAGCTACTGGGCTAGCTGCCACGGCGGGGCTCTTCATTCCATTTCGACAGGCAGTCCGCGCGGCAGAACTTGCGCGATGATCAGACAGGGGCCGGGGTTGGCTTTTGCGGCGGCAAGTTGGGTGTCGAGGGCGGCAGCCGTGTTGACGGTCTTGGCGCACTGCACGCCCAGGCTGTCGGCGAACTTCACGAAATCCCACTGGTTGATGACGGCGTAGGGACGGGCAGGCGTGTTGCTGTTTTCCCCGAAGTAGCTGCGATCCAACAGAAATTGTTCGAAGCCGAAGATTCCGTTAGCGATCAGCACGACGATGGGGTTGCGTCCATAGCGCACCATTGTCGACAACGACTGCGCGGTCATGTGGAACCCTCCGTCACCGCAGATGACGAGTGGACGCCGGCTCGAGCCGAACGATGCGCCCACTGCGGCGGCGACCGAATGCCCGATCGACGCCCACACGGAGTCGACGAGGAACGAGTCGCGGCCCTTCACCGGCAGGTTCGCCGCCGAATACGTTCCGAGGAACGTGTCCGGAATGGTGATCAGCGTTTCGTCCAGTGCATTGCCGATTCGCTGAAAAGCCTGCTGGTAGGTCAGCGCGCCTGCGGCCGGAGCGGGCGCAGCGGGGACTGCGCCGGGAGGCACATTCGCCGGGGGCTGTTCACCGGCCTTGATGCGCATCGCGGCCACCAGCGCACGGATCTCGGCGTTCTGCTTGGGCTGGTTTTTCACCCGCACCTTGCCGTCGTATACGGCGACCATCGTGCCGAACTTCTGGGTGACCAAGTTCGCAAAGCTGTTGGGGAACACGCAGCCGAGCGTCACCAGCAGGTCGGTCGATTCGACTTGCGCCCGAATAGCCGGTGGCACATACGGCGGGTCGTAGACACCGATCCACCCGGCACCTTGTTCGGCGAGCGTCGATTTGGCGAGCATATCGCTGGCCCACCGCACCCCGAGCTTGGCGATCAAGTCGGCGACGGCATCGGCCAGGCCGTAGCGTGCGATCTCCGTACCGACCAGAAGTACCGGTGTCTGTGCGGCACGAATCAGGCCCACAATCGTTGCGGCCAGCTGGGTTTCGGTACCCGCAGGCGGCACGTTCGACACCAGCGGCGGACCAGGGCTGGCACACGGCTGCCCCCAGATCCCCATGTTGATTTCGATGTAAGCCGGGCGCTTCGACATCAGCGCCGCGGTGATCGCGCCGTCGACGACGGCGGGCACCTCTTCCTTCGTCGCGGCCCGCACAGATTTGGCGGTGATGAGCGCGAAGGCGTCGAGTTCGGTACTCGCACGGCCCGTCGAGTGGGAGTAGACCACGTCGCGCTCGGCCAGATCGGCAAGATGTCCCTCCGTGGGTCCGCCGTTGATGACCACTACCGGGCTGCGCTCGACATAGGCGCCTGCAACAGCGTTGATGAGGCTCAGTGTGCCGACGCCGTTTGCGACCGACACAGCGGCAAGTCCTTTGGTTCGTGCGTATCCGTCTGCGGCGTAACCTGCTTCGAGATCGCTCGCTGTGACCACCGGCGTGATGCCGTGCGCCGGCGCGGCGTCGAACAACGGCGCGCAGTACAGCGCGGGAACCCCGAAGAGGGTGTCGACCCCTTGTTCCTCCAGCCTCTTCAGTACGTAGTCGACGACGGTGAATGCGGCCACGGTGGTTTACCTCGCAGTCAGACGTTCAGGCTCGGCTGCGCGGGACCGCTGGGTAGCGCGGGATTGACGATCTCCGCGTGGTCGGGATGGTTGATATGGATCTCCGGCATCGGCACGGGCGGCACCACTCCGAAGTGCGCTGCCATGTACTTCACAACGTCCTTGCAGACGCTCGGGTCGGGCTCCTCGTCAACGGGGTTCGGCTCGTAGGTTCCACCGATCACCACGTGGTCGGACCGCGGGAAGAGGTATCCGTCGCCACTGTAGAGATATTTCAGGTTCTGTTGCGGGGGCAGCATGGCCAGCTGGCCCTTGATCGGCTGCATCTGAGAGTCGTTGAACAGCTCCTTGGCACCCATCCCCGTGCAGTTGGCGATGATGTTCTGCGTCAGCGTCGCTAGTATGTCGGCACGGCTGAGGAAGTGTCGGTCGACGAAAGTCACCCCGCGGTTCCGCAGATCGCACTCGAGTTGTGCCAGGAAGACCGGCGGCTCGATCAACAACGTGTTGTACTCGAATCCGGAACCGGTGTGACCCTCAAATGGCATGCGTGTCAATGGGATCGGCGGGGGAATCAGACCAGGACACAACTGCAGTACGATGTCGAAGTTCTTGGTGCGCTCGTGGGTATAGTTCGGCCTCTCGTAGATGCCGAAGTCGGGACCAAGTTGGGTCTTGAACCGCGTGTAAGAGTCCGTGAGAATTTTCTTCAGTTCCTGTTCGCGGTTGTATTCGACGACCGAGACCGCCCACTGCCCGCCCGCCCTGAACGAGGTGGTGTCGATCGGCTTGCGGTCGGCGTAGATGGTGACGGTGAGCCCGAGATCGCTCAGCAATGTCGCTGCGGTCAGCCCCATCACGCCCGCGCCCAACACCGCCGCAGAGGTGTCGTGCGAGGTGGCGATACGTCCTGCGACGAAATCGTGAACCTGCTGCGCGCAGCCCCAGCTGAGCGTGATCCCTGCGCCCCCGTGACCGTAGTTGTGCACCAGGAACTTTCCGCCGTCCTGCTCGAAATCGAGCCTGTACGAGCCGTTGCGGTAGGGCCGCACGCCGGCGATGCAGGCACCCGGCATGGCTGTATCGAACGTGAAGTCGGGCGTCGGAAGGTTGATGACCGGTGGCATGTGTCCTCCAGCGATTCGCAGCGTTAGCACGCGTCCGAGCTGAGCGTAGGCACAGACACCGTTGCCCGGGACGAGTAACGCACTACTCAGGTAGGGCCCGTTTGACCGGCGATGTTACGGCCCGACTTGCGGCAGCTCGTCGGCGGCGATCTCACATGGTGTCGACGCTGGTGCCGCATGAGGCGGCTCTTCGACGGCCGGAGGAGGTGGCGGGTCCGCGACGGGTTCCTGCGGTGTCGGCACCGGCGGCGGCGGTGGTGTCGGCGCCGGATCGGGTGGTGTCGAGAGGTCTGAGGGCCGTTCGCCACAGGCGGCCTCTTCGCGAACGGCTTCTTCGGTGTCGGCCCCGTCGCTGGCAGCCTCTTCGGTCTCGGCCTCGTCGGTCTCGGCGGTTTCTGTATCCGTCTCGTCTTCGGGGTCCTCGTCGTCGGAGACAGGCTCTTCGTCATCCGGCAGCGGATCGTCGCCCTTCGGCTCTTCCTTCAGCTCCGACGGATCCTGCAGCGCATCGTCGGGTCGGTTGATTAGCCCACCGAACGCGTCGGCGAGCTGCCGACCCAGCCCTGCGAGTCCGCCTGCGGCACCGGTTAATCCGCCACCGAGGTCACCGGGCGAGGGCATCGTGGGCATGGTGGGCATCGCCGGCGTCGCCGACCCTGCGGGTGCGGTCGCAGGCATTGCCGCGGCGGGCATGGGAGCGGCAGGCATCGGCGCCGCGATCGGCTCCGGCGAAGCGGGAAATGCGGGCGTCGCAGCCGCCATCGGGCTCACAGCCGGCGCTGCCGCGGGAGCAGGGCTCGGCCAGGCAGCCGGCGCGGTGCTCGCAGCATCGGCCGCTGGTGGGCGGTTCACCGACGGCGTCGACGACGGCCCGAGATCACCCGGCACTTCGAACATTGCCGAGGGTTCGGCCGTCAGTGCGGCGGTTGCGGTGTCGAACGCGGCGGCAACGGCGGCCATCGCCTTCTGCATGGCGGTCAGCCAGTCCGATCGAATGTCGTTGTCAACGAACGGCTTCACCCGCTGATCGATGAGCTCACTGGCTACCGCGCGATCTCCCATTCCAGCGGAGACCGTCTGTGTTGCCGCCAACCATTCCGGCCGTTCGGCATGGTGGCGGTCGTCGATCGCCACCGCGGTGGCGACCTTTTCGTCGACCGTGCGCCACAGATCGTCGCGGAGTGCGGTGAGCGCGTCGACGGCATCACGCACGGCCGCGGCCGCAGCGGCGGAGGCTTCGCCGTGCCGGAGAAGAAACTCATGCGAAGCGCCCCCACCGCGACCCTGCCACGCGCCGCCGAGCGCGCCGAGCTGTTGTTCCTGCAGCTGCCGTGCACTATCGGTCGCTGACGCCGCCGCATCCAACGCCGCTCGATCCGCGTCCAGCGCCCGCAGGTCCAACCCGTCTTCACTGCTGTACCAATCGCGTACCTGCGCAGCGTGCAGCGTGAGGTCGGGATTCTGGTAGCCGAGCAGATGGCACGCCCACACATAGTCACCGATGTTGTCGACGGCCGGGCTTCCCTCGGCCAACCGCGCCGCGACGTCGAGCATTTCGGCCATCGGTCAACCGATCCGCCGGGCGCCGCGGACATCGACGTCGACATAGCGATCCGCGCAAGAGCGCAGCTCGGCGGCGATCTCATTGGCCGCGCGCGACCACTGTTGCAGCCGGTCGACGACACCGTCGATCGCGAGCCGCAGGGTGTCGCCATGTGCGGCGTGCATGCGACCGGCGACCGCGCCGTCGAAGCGCAGACCGGTCAGATGAGTTCGGATGGCGGTGTCGACGAGCTCGGCCGCCGCGTCGTACTGGCGCGCAGCGTCGCGCACCGCCGCTACATCGACACGTGCGACGTCAGGTTCTCCCACGCTGGCTAGGACGTTGGCGAAACCCGGCGGGTTCCACCGAGTTCAGCCGTGTTCGCTGACCGACTCGGCCACCCGGATGGCCAGCTGGCGGGCGGTGTCCTCGTCGCTCGCCTCCACCATCACACGCACCATTTCCTCGGTTCCCGAGGGCCGCAACAGGATTCGACCGGTGTCGCCGAGCTGGGCCTCGGCCTCGGCCACGGCGGTGCGCACCGACGGCGCATCGGCGACGGTGGCCTTGTCGTCCACCTCGACGTTGATCAGCACTTGCGGAAGCGTCTGCATGGTCGACGCCAGCGTGGCCAGCGGCGTGCGAGTCTGCGCGATCCGCGACATCAGCCGTAGCCCGGTGACGATGCCGTCGCCAGTGGTGCCGACCGCGGGCATCACGATGTGACCGGACTGTTCACCGCCGAGCGAATAATCGCCATCGCGCAGTTCCTCCAGCACATAGCGGTCGCCGACGCCGGTGGTGCGGACCTCGATGCCCGCAGAACGCATCGCCAGGTGCAGCCCGAGGTTGCTCATCACGGTGGCGACCAGGGTGTCGGACGCCAGCTCGCCTGCCTCCTGCATCGCCAGCGCCAGGATCACCATGATGGCGTCGCCGTCGACGACCTGGCCGCTGGCGTCGACGGCGAGACAGCGGTCGGCATCGCCGTCGTGGGCCAGCCCGAGGTCGGCGCCATGGGACACCACTGCCTGCTGCAGCGGCTCCATGTGGGTGGATCCGCAGCCGTCGTTGATGTTGAGCCCGTTGGGCTCGGCGTTGATCGCGATCACGTTGGCGCCGGCGGCCCGGTAGGCGCGCGGCGCGGCGGCCGATGCCGCGCCGTGAGCGCAGTCGACGACTACGGTCAGCCCGTCCAGTCGGGTTGTGAAGGTCTTACCGACGTGGCGCAGATAACGATCGAGCGCGTCGTCGGCGTCGACGACCCGCCCGATGGCCGAACCCACCGGACGCTCGCCGGGGCCGGCCGCGACGAGATCTTCGATGCGGTCCTCGGTGGCGTCGTCGAGCTTCTGTCCGCCGGCACCGAAGATCTTGATGCCGTTGTCAGGCATCGGGTTGTGCGATGCCGAGATCATCACGCCGAACTCGGCATCGTAGGCATGGGTCAGACAGGCGACGGCGGGGGTCGGAAGCACGCCGACCCGTAGCGCGTCCACGCCCTCGCTGGTAATGCCGGCAATGACCGCGGCCTCCAGCATTTCGCCGCTGGCCCGCGGGTCACGGCCGACAACGGCGACCCGGCGGCGGGCCTGCGGGGAGTTTCCGAGTAGAAGGGCGGCCGCCGAGCCCAGCGCCAGCGCCAGCTCCGCGGTCAGATCGCGATTGGCGACACCCCGCACACCGTCGGTGCCGAACAGTCGACCCATCGGACAAATTTCTCATAGATGGCGCCCGATGGCACAAACGTTGACGTCAGCGGGCGTGGTGCTGCTGAATCGGTACCCCAACGAGACCCGAAACGGGCTCACGCCCGCACCCTCGTCAGATGCGGGCGGTGCGGACCTATTCAGTTATCCACGCTGCTGACCGGGCGCATTCCCGGCGTTAGGCGAGTTCGCAGGCCCGTCTGGGTAATGGTAAGCAGCAGTTGACCGGCGAGGGCATCCCCATGATGAGGTGCACTGGCTCCGGTGACATGTTCCTTGCCGATTTGCACGACGAGCTGACGATCACGGCAAGAACGTCCTCGCCTTCGAGCCGACGCTGTCGTATGACGTCCGCCGCGTGCAGGGCGCGGGGATTTGTCCCACGCGGGCTTGTTCAACTGCCTGTTCTCCGGGCAGGGCCGCATCGCGATCACTACCAAGGCAGCCCGGTGGTGCTGCAGGTCGACCAGCCGACCTACGCCGACCCGCAGGCTGCGGTGTGCTGGTCGGCATCGCTGCAGACCAGCTTCCACCGTGCCGACCAGTTCGGTCTGGGCACCTTCGTCGGGCGCACCACCGGCGAGGACTTCACAATGTCGTTCTCGGGCCAGGGCTTCGTGGTTGTGCAGCCGTCCGAGGAAGTGCCCGGCTCCTTCGTCAGCGGCACCGGCGCCGGCCAGCAAGCCGGCAGCGCCGGTTCCACGGCGGGCTCGATCATCGGCAATTTCCTGGGCCGCTGAAAGCACACCGGGCGGGTGACAGACAGATCAGCGCTTCGAGTACTGAGGCGCCTTGCGGGCCTTCTTGAGTCCGTACTTCTTGCGCTCGATGGCCCGCGGATCGCGGGTGAGGAAGCCGGCCTTCTTCAGCGCGGGCCGGTCCTCAGGCTGCACCACAATCAGCGCACGGGCGATCGCCAGGCGCAGCGCGCCGGCCTGCCCGGACGGCCCGCCACCGTCGAGGTGGGCGTAGATGTCGAAGCTGTCCACCCGGTCCACGGTCACCAGCGGGGCCTTGATGAGCTGCTGGTGCACCTTGTTGGGGAAGTACGCCTCGAGGCTGCGCCCGTCCAGCTCGAATTTGCCGGTGCCGGGCACCAAGCGCACCCGCACCACGGCCTCCTTGCGGCGACCGACGGTCTGGATGGGCCGGTCGATGACGACCGGTTCACGCCGTGCACGCGGTTCAGGCGCCGCCTCCGTCGCGCTCTCCGCGGTTTCGGTCACCGCCTCAGGGGCTTCGACGGCCTCGATGGCCTCAACCTCGGCGGGCGCCGTGGCTTCAGTCGTTTCGGTCGGTTCGGTCACTGGGACACCTGCTTGATCTCGTACGGCACTGGCTTCTGGGCAGTGTGGGGATGCTCCGGCCCGGCGTAGACCTTCAACTTTTTCTGGATCTGACGGCTGAGCTTGTTGTGCGGGAGCATGCCGACGATCGCCTTCTCGACAACGCGGTCGGGATGGCGCTGCATCTCGGTACCGAGCGAGCGCTTGTGCAGGCCACCGGGGAAACCCGAGTGGCGGTAGGACATCTTGTTCTGCAGCTTGTCGCCGCTGATGGCGATCTTGTCTGCGTTGATGACGATGACGAAGTCGCCACCGTCGACATTCGGCGTGAATGTCGGCTTGTGCTTGCCGCGCAGCAGATTGGCTGCCGCGACGGCGAGCCGGCCGAGCACCACGTCGGTGGCGTCGATGACGTACCACGTGCGCGTGGTGTCACCCGCCTTCGGCGTGTACGTAGGCACAGCGCTTACCTTCTCTTCTCGGGTGGGACCCCGGTGTGACCCGGGTGCCGGTCAGGCGTTTGCGGCCGGAGTGGCTCGACGACCGACATTGACCCGAGGCTCCTGGCGTACCGCACGCCAACGACGCAGCTTACCTGCCGGCGTCGCCGCAGGTCAAAACGCCTTCGACGGCTTCCGCGCGATGTCGGCAGGCGTCAATGCCGGAGTGAACGATTCCCGAAAAGAGTAAAAGCGTAGGGAAACACCTTCTTTCTCGCGTTGTCCCTGGCTGATGTAACCGACGACCTCAGGTTGCTCGGCAGTGCCGATGACTCCCATGGGGGACGCTGCCCTCCCTCTGGGGCACGGACGACCATGTCCAGTGCTCCACCGCTCCCCCCAAAACCCGCCACCGCTGTTTCAGCCGCAACCTTTGCGTGTGCAAACGGTCCACAAGACAGACTGTGCGGTCCCGTGGGCTCCCCTCCCAACGAGACCGCACAGAGTCTGTAGCGGCGCTATGCCCCCCAGGCGTTGGCCGCGCTGCGGTCAGTGGTCGCGACGTCGTCAGCACCGTCACGAACAGCGTTACCAAGGCTGAACAAGATCTCATTAAGCGCACTGGCCGCCTGGTCCCACTTCGCCTGCTGCACCCGATACGCCTCAGCCGCCTCACGGGTCCAGACCTGCCGTAGCGGCGCGATTTGCGCCCGTAGGTCATCGAGGGCTGCATTGAGCCGCGCGACTGTCCCGTGTATCTCCTGTCGGACGGTGTACTCGATCTCGTCGAAGTTGTAGGAAAGAACCGGTTCCATGTTGTGCTCCTTAGATATTGGTGCCGACGGTGCCGATTTGATGCGAATGACTTTCGGCCGCCTCGCGCAGCGCATGCTCGTTGAAACGCATGGTTTCCGCGATTTCCTGCAAGGCCAAATGCAACTTCGTCGATTCGGCGTTCCACCGGTCCACCACATCCCTGAAGCGTGTCGCCGCGACGCCTCCCCACACCGACGGCGGCACGCTGGTCATCCGTCCGATGAACGAGTGGAGCATCGCGCGTATCTCCTCGTTCCGAGCGTCGATCTTGCTGGCAACGGCTGCCATAAGGTCGAAATCAGTGTTGAGCGATACACCTGCGGGTGTGGTCATCTGGACCCTTTCTATGTTTTCCGTCGAGTTGTGATTTCGACGAAGTACCGACATGTTTGGTTCCCCGTAAATCAGAAGATCGCGTGCGCAGACCGGATTGCCTCGTCGCAAACGTCGCGCACCGCTTTTTCACTGCGCGGCTTGCTTTGGCAACCGACTGCGATACGCACGGCGTCGTCGACGAACACGGCCCAATCGATCTGACGGCCTTCACGGACTTCCCGATATGTAGCAGCGGGTCGATCGGCCCGGCGGTCGTCCGGTTTGAACTGACTGAAGACGCCGGCATGCTCGTCGTCGAGAGCGCTGCGCAGGGTCGCCGCCGTTGCGGACAGCGATTCGCCGTTACGCACGTGTGACTGTGTTATCAGGACTGCTGTCGCTTCATCTGGTGCTGTGACCTGCACCCGGGCGGACCCCGGTCCTGAGGTGATGCGTCGCACGGCCCACTGCGCCGGCACCTTGACGCCCACGCGGCCTTCGACGAGGAGTGTCATCGGGATCGAGGTCGCCCCCGATCCATCGGTGTCGGACCTAACCGCAAAGCCGACGCAGACCAATGCCGCCGACAGGACGACGGCGGCCAGCACCGCCACCGGCAGCCCTCTCCACGCGGCCGACTCGATCCTGTGCGCCCACGGCGTCGGCCGATCGGGCATTGCGCGTAACACTCGGTCCTGGTGAACGATCGTCACCGAAATGCCCTTTGTCCGCAGGCACTCTGAGATCGCGGCGCCGAGCGGGGCCGCACCGTCGACACCAGCAGGAGCGTCCACCAGCACCGCGGTGGCAGCAGCACCTACACCCGCCGCCACCGCCCTGGCGACGTCGGCGGTTTCCCCGAGGCGCGGCTCGGCCATCACGACGCAGCCCTCCCGGGAGACCACCACGAACTCGGGTACGATCTCGACGACGGTGTGCGTGCCAGGCGCGTCGCCAACCAGCACGTGTTCCCGTTGCAGCACAACGACTTCCATAGACACGCTTGCTGCCGCTTCTTGCACGCGGTCGACCCGCAGTGACGACCACCAAGTCGGGCAGACTAAGACAGCAGTGCCGACGGAGTCCGGTAGTACCGCGCGAAACACTGCGCGCCATATGGCTTCAACCGCGACCGGCTGCTCATCGAGCAGGGCGATCTCATCGTCAACGAACTCTAGCGCTGTCGACACCAAGTCCTGAGCTACGCTGCACGGCCCGCGGACCGTTCCCGGCCCCACCTCGACGACACATTCCGTCACGCCGGGTCGCTCCAAGCGACCTGGATGAGCTGGTCCGGGTGAGAGCGCGTGATGAGCGTTCCCCGGCCCGGCAACAGTTGTGACGGCCGAACCGACCCCAACAGCACGCCCTCATCCGGACTGGCGCTCATCAGCAGGCCCATGGACCCGAGATCGCGCAGACGCGCCAGGACGGGATCGAACATGGCTCGCGCGGCGCCGCCGGACCGCCGTGCCACCACGACGTGCAATCCAAGATCCTTTGCGTGTGGCAGGAAGTCAACCACGGGCGAGAGTGGGTTATTGCCGGTTGCTCCGGCCACCAGGTCATAGTCATCGACGACGACGTAGATCTCCGGGCCCGCCCACCACGACCGCGTCCGCAACTGCTGCTGGCTCACGTCAGGGCCGGGCATGCGCGTGTGCAGGCGTTCCAACAGGGCAGCCACATTCGATGTCAGTGCCGCCGCCGACGGCATGTATCCCACCAGGTGATCGGACTCCACGATGCCGAGTAGTGTCCGGCGGAAATCGACGATGAACAATTGAGCGGATGCTGCCGTGTTCGTCCGAACAATCTCACGACACAGCATCCGCAGGGTCGTGGTCTTGCCACACTCCCCGTCCCCCAAGACGATCAAATGAGCTTCTGCTGCGAAGTCAACCGCGACGGGCAGCAACTCAATCTCGCCGATACCCAACAGAATCTGAGTCCGGTGCCTAGGCCGGTCGGCGCGCGCGAGCAGGGCGTCGCGATCCAGGCGTGCTGGTAAGAGCTCGACTGGCGGCGCCACGTAACCGGCGTATCGCGCCCTCAACCGGTCGACCGTCGCATCATCCAAGTCAGGTCGCGCGATCACAAACTCGCGACCCTCACGGGTGATTCCGCAACCGGGCGGGCTCTGCGAGAGTTGACGTGCCCGTTTCCGATCCATTTCCGACTCCGCCGGGTCCCCCAGACGAAGCTCGACCCGTGTCCCGATCTGGTCCTTCAGCGCGGGGCGGATCTCCGCCCATCGCGATGCCGCGACAACTATGTGGATTCGGTACGAAAGACCCTGAGCCGCAAGCGCGGTAATCGTTGCCTCTAGGCCATCGAAGTCCTGGCGGATGGTCGCCCAGCCGTCGATGATGAGGAAAACGTCGCCATAGGGGTCGTCCCGGTCGACCGAGTCGTCGTAGGTCCGTCGCGCCTCCCTCGCTCGCAGGAGTGACTCCAATTGCACGACAGTGCGCCGAACGAGTTCGGCGTCGCGCCGGCCGGCGACCGACCCGACATGTGGCACCGATTGCAACAGCGAGAGTGCCCCTCCTCCGAAGTCGAGGCAGTAAACCTGGACGTCGCGGGGATGGTGGGTGTCGGCCAATGCAAGGACCAACGTCTGCAAAGCCGTCGACTTGCCCGACCGCGGGCCACCGACGACGGCAACATTTCCGCCCGCACCGGACAGTTGAGCGACCAGCAGCTCCCTGCGCTGCTCGAAGGGGCAATCCACGAGGCCGATCGGCACAGCGAGAGCGCCGCGAGTTTCTGCCTGCTGCAGCACCTCAACGAGCGGCGGTGAGTCGGTCAGTGGGGGCAGCCACACTTGGCGGGCAGGCGATCCGCGACCCTCGAGCCTGTCAAGGATGGTTTCGAGTACGGTTCGGCGCGAGGCGTGGGCCTCTTCTGTCCGCTGCTCGGATCTGGACGCGATGACGCCCATCGTCGACGCGGTGAACAAGCGCGGGGACGGCACTGCGACCAACGATGCACGATGCGGCGCGGGGCTTTCATGCGGCCCGGAGACGAATGCCGCCTGAAAGCGCAGCGGCTCACCCGAACCGGTCTTCAGGTACGCCGCACCCGGCGCGCTCGGCAGGTAGTAAGCGTCGGGTACCCCGAGGACCGAACGTGATTCGCCAGCCGAGAAGGTCTTCAGGCAGATCCGATAGGAAAGATGTGATTCCAACCCGCGCAGCCTTCCCTCGTCGAGGCGTTGACTCGCGAGCAAGAGATGTAGGCCTAGTGAGCGGCCGAGCCGACCGATCGCGATGAACAGCTCTGCGAAGTCTGGATGCTGACTGAGCAGTTCTGAGAACTCGTCGACCACAATGAATAACACCGGCAACGGCGCAAACCTCGCTCCCCTCACTCGCGCCCGGTCATAGTCAGCTGCATTGGCGAAATTGCCCGCTGCCCTCAATAGCTCCTGGCGGCGATTCATCTCGCCGGCCAGCGCGTCCTTCATCCGGGCCACGAGGTGAGCCTCGTCCGCCAGGTTGGTGATGACCGCGGCGACATGGGGTGAGCGCTCGAGTCCGAGGAATGTGGCCCCTCCCTTGAAGTCGACGAGAACCAAGTTCAGCGTTTCGGGCGGATGCGCCGTGATCATCCCGAGTGTCAGCGTGCGGAGAAACTCTGACTTACCGGAACCCGTTGCGCCGATGCATAACCCATGTGGGCCTATACCGTTCGCAGCTGCTTCCTTGATGTCGAGTTCGACCGGCAGACCATGCTCGGAAACGCCGATGGGAACACGCAACCTCAGATCGGCACGGCGCGTGCGCCAAAGCACCGTCGGATCAAACTTCGCCGGCATCGGCGATACCCATCAATTCCGACCAGGCGACCGACAGCGACACACCTACGGCACCATCGGTCGATGTGGCGGCGGGCCGGAACGGTGACATCCGGCGCGCGAATGCCAGCGCCTGCCCCGCGGTCATCGTGTCAGCGTGGGCAATCACCTCGTCACCGGAGTCTCTTCGGACAGCGAGATCGTCGCCTTCCAAAACCAGGCGCAAGCCGGCCCGGGCAGCGACGTCGTCACATGTGGTCCCCAGCTCCAGAACCGTCACATCGCCGAGGCCCGTCGGATGGAAAAGCCCTTCGCGGCCGGTAATCAGCCCGCCATCAATGATCAACAGCCCATAGGTACCGTCACCACCCGCAAGTGCGATCTCGGCGGAGGCGAGGCTGTCATACGTCATGCGTGCTGGGCCGCCGTCGTCACTCGCGTGCGGATGTTGGTGATGTGGCAGCCATTTCAGCCAGTCCCAGTCCGGAGCCGTCAGCGGATCGACGACAGCCGCAATCCGCAAATGGTCGGGACTGTGCAGTACCGCGAGTTGACATATGACCGCCCTCAACAGATCCCGAGTGGTGGACTATGTCACCGCGCACTGTGATCGCGACGAATCCCTTGACTGCCAGTGCGACGGGCAGATCTGGCACCATCGAGCGATTGCGGATCAGCCGCCGTAATTCGGTCGAGGTGACGGGGTCGAGATCCTCGACCGGTCCGAGTTCGGGTGGCACCAGCCTGGTCGACGGGCGCTGGGTGCCAACCCCGACTCTGACATGGCCGAAGTCCGAATCTTCCGGGCGACGCTCCCACATCCGCCTGCCGCCGACCAACATCCACAGCGAGCAAGGGGCAGGATGCCTCCAGGTAAGTGAAACGCGCTGGGCTTCAATGATCTTCGAGGTCGACTGCGCTACCGATTCGAGGTAGCGCAGGTAGTCGCGACGGTCCTGGTTGATCTCGGCAATCCGAGTGCCGCCGCGTCCCCCGAAGGCCACCGTGCCGATCAACGAAACGAGCATCATCACCGGGAAGAACATGAACATCGGATTCCGCATCGCAGCCGTGCCCGATGTGAAGTAGATAACCATCATCCCGACCGTGGCGACTCCCATTACCCCAGGCAGCAACTTGGCGAGAGGATTGGCGGGCATGTCGCGCGGCACGTCCGGTGGCGGATGTACGACGACCTCGCCCTCGGATATCGGCGGCGCCGCCAGACGCGGCCCGATCGAGAACTCCATCAGGAGATAGACGGGCGAGCGTCCGGTCTCGTTCCCCATACACAGCCCGGAATCTGCCGCGTCTCCGCACCCGTGGACGTAGTTATCGTGATTCGCCGGGGGTATATATGACGGCTTCAGAACTATGTCGGGTGACGGTGCAGACTTATGGGGAGGACCGACCGGTCGCGGCTGATCTTTGCCTACCGACTGGGATAGAGCTCGGCGAGGTGCTTCCGTCCATCGTTGACCTCGTCGGAGCCCGCGCCGCATCGACGACCAATACTGTCATCGGATGCTGGACGATGTCGCGATTCGACGGTTCTGTGCTCGATGAGTCGATGACATTGCACGAGAATGGTATTCGCGATGGCGATGTGTTGTTCCTCGCCTCCTCGGACGCACAGATACCGGTCGCCTTCATTGACGACCTCTGCCATACCGTGATCGAAGCGTCAGCATCAGACCGCGACGACGAGACATCCCGGCGCATGGGTGCCGCAGCGTGCGTGTGGGCCGCGGGCTTCGGAGCCACGGTGCTGGTGTGCTCTGGTAACCCGCCGGTGAGCGACCGCGCCATCATCGCGGCAATAGTGGCCGTCGCGGCGACTGCCGGCTCCATTGTCGCGGGCCGTGTCGGCGCTGGGTCCTTGCCGTCGGTGGCCCTGGGAATGACGGCTGCCGCTTTCGCTGCAGTTGCCGGCTTCCTGGCGGTACCCGGTGGCCCCGCACCTCCGAATTTTCTTCTCGCTGCTGTCGCCTGCGCGGCCACATCGATCGTCTTGCTTCGTGCCATTGCCGACGGGTCAACATGTTTCACCGCCATCGCGGCCCTCTCGACCGCGGTGGCGACCGCTACGGCGGTCGTCGTCATATGGCCGGCACCGATCGCAACCGTGGGCGCGATGCTAACCACCGCATCGTTGGCCATGCTGGGTGTCGCAGCCAAGCTGTCGATAGCCGTTGCGGGCTTGTCGCCGACGATGCCCAGCGCTGAGGACCGGGGAAGCGACGGCGAAACCATGCCTGTCGGCGTACGTGCCATTAGAGTGCAACGCGGCCATCAGACGTTGACAGGGTTGCTGACCGGCTTCTCGGCATCAGCTGTAGTGGGTGCGGTGCTCGTCGCCACCGGTCAAGGAGATTCGAGTGCTCTCAGCGGTGTCGGCCTCACCGCGGTGCTATCCGCAGTGCTGCTCTTGCGGGCACGCCAGCAACTCGGAGTCGTCCGTTGCACTGTAATCTTTACAGCCGGAATAGTCAGCACCACTGCATCTTTCACGCTCGTAGTGGTCTCGATGCCGCAGCACGCCCTTTGGGTATGTATCACATCGGTCATCCTCGGTGTAGGCGCCCTGTGGCTGACGACCGCGAGTCTCGCCACCCGGTTGAGCCCGGTGGCTCGGCGCGGCGTAGAGCTTCTGGAATACCTGGCAATCGGCTGCGTGGTGCCGCTGACCTGTTGGGTCGCGAACGTGTTCGGCATCGTCCGTGGCTTGAGCCTGCCGTGAGCGGTCGTGTACCGCGGCGAGTGCGGGTCGCAGGGGCGGTCATGCTGGCGACGACATTCGTGTGGGTGTTGCCAATTGTCCGGCGCTGTGACCCCACCACCGGTCGATGACTCGTTGTTGCCTGAACCGCACCCGCCCGCTCCGCCAAAGCGGACCGAGCAACGGCAGCAGTGCTTTATCTCCACGACACCCGCTGTCCGGGACCGAGTCGCAGGCACCAATCAGCTCGAGGACGTTGACTTGGCGGCGGCCTGGCGGCTCAGCCGGGGAGCCGGCCAGACCGTCGCCGTCATCGACACGGGGGTTGCACGGCATCGCCTACTTCCGCATCTCGTCCCTGGCGGTGACTATGTCTTCCCCGGCGACGGCACCGATGATTGCGACGGGCATGGAACGATCGTGGCAGGCATCATCGGTGCGGCCGAGGACCCCGCGGGGGAGGGGGATTCAGCGGTGTCGCACCCGACGCGACGATCATCACGATCCGGCAGTCGAGCATCAAGTTCGCGCCTGCCGGTCAATCGGCTCCTGGCTTCGGCGATGTCAACACGCTCGCGATGGCGGTGCGGACGGCGGCCGACATGGGTGCCTCGGTGATCAATGTGTCCTCCATCGCCTGTGTCGGCGACGTCTCAGCGCTGGACGACCGGGCGCTGGGTGCGGCGTTGGCGTATGCAGTGGACGTCAAGAACGTCGTTGTCGTCGCGGCGGCGGGAAACGTCGGCGGGCTCGGACAATGCCCGGACCAAAACCCTCCGGGAGACCCGGCGCACCCGGCGCGGCCGGATTGGGACTCGGTGAAAGTTGTTGTGAGTCCGGCTTGGTACGACGAGTACGTCCTGACGGTAGGCTCCGTCGACCCGCAGGGTGCACCGTCTCGGTTCACGTTGGCGGGACCATGGGTGGACGTCGCCGCACCAGGTGAAGCGGTCGTATCGCTGGACGCAGACGGCGAAGGTCTCGTCGATACGTTGCCCGCCTTCGGCAGTTCGATGCCGATTGTGGGCACGAGCTACGCGGCGCCTGTAGTGAGCGGAATCGCCGCACTTGTTCGCGCACGATCACCGCACCTGACCGCCCGACAGGTGATGCAGCGAATCAAGGACACCGCGCATCGGCCTCCGGCGGGCTGGGACCCGTTCGTCGGCTATGGCGTCGTCGATGCGCTCGCCGCCGTCAGTGGCGATACCGCCGCCACGCGAATGACCGTCGAGTCCAACGCCTCGCGAGATGTCGACGTGCCTCGGATCTCTCCTCCGGAAAGCGATATTCCGCCGGATCAAAGGCCGCGACGTATCGCGTTCGGCGGGGCCGGGATCTGCGTGGCCGTCGTCGTTGCCGCAATCGCGATGACGGCATCGATCGGCCGGCTACGGCGGCGGGAGAATACTGTCGCGTGCGACTAGCGCACTGTCCCTGCTTAGTTCCGGCCCTCGGGGCAGCGGTGACAGCACCGGCCATGGAGCAGCAACGGCAACGCCCTGCAGGCCGAGAAGCTTCCCGGTGTTTTCGTCGTGTAAGCCGTAAAGCACTCCGCTGTCCGTTACCAGATACAGCGGGCCTGTCTGGCCACCACTTCCGGTGACGGCGGCCGCTCGCACATATGCACTCCGTCCGGGTGGCATGACGACATTGTCGACATTTGAACCTTCGCCATCGGCCTGCGCCAGTTCAATCGGATTCGATTTCACCGGCAGCGAGTCACCGACCCACAGAACGGTTTTCGGCCCGTCAGGTAGCCACTGCACGCACAGCTCGCCGTCATTGTCGGCGCCTTGCGGTGTGCCCGACCGCTGAGGGAATGTCGACACCGGAAGCGAGTCGACTATCGGTACGTGACCAACGGCATCGGGTGAGGCGGAAACGACCTCACGGCGCCCTTGCGAGTCGGTGATCCGGATCAAATCTGCCGCGACCTCGCCGATGCGCTGGACGCCGTCGGCCAACACGACGAAGTAGTCGTTGGCGTCGACCCGTGTCACCCGGACCACCGCTCCGACCGGCAGGCCGCCGAGAGCCCCCGGCAAGCCCGCACCAGGCACATGTGGCTGAGCGATCGGCGGCGCTTCAGGGATGGCATCGAGCAGCGCCCTCGAAACAGGTCGTGGCTTGATGCCGTCGAGGCGCAATGCCCACACGACAGCGGGATTGCGGAGGTCGACTTCCGCCCTCCACCCGTCATACAGCAGGTAAGTCGTTGCCGCGCTCTCCGATCGTGGAGTTACCAGAACGTGCGGCTGTCGAGCCTCGCGATCGATGCCCTGTAGGTGCCCGGCAATCACGGTGGTGGTCGCGCTGTCGCAAATCGTCCATGCGGATTCTTCGCGGCTCAACGGCCTGGCGATGACGGCAGGCGCACCAGGGGTGCCCAACAGCGGACCCCGCTTGACCTTGTCGATCTCGGCTGCATCGACGATTTCGGGCCTGGCATCGCTGCCGGTGACCAAGCGCGCCGATGCCAGATTCAAGTACGGGATGCAAGGTGTCACCCACGCGGACATACAGTGCGCCGGAGTCGCGAGACATGACGATCGCCTCATCGCTCAACCCGGCGTGCGGCCGCAAGAACGCCAGAATGGCGCACACGGCGAGCACGACAACCGACACTACGCACCCTGCGATGAACGAAAGCGACTGTGCCCGCATCGGATCGTGCAGCATGCGGATGTCTCCGCGCAGCAGCGCGTGCTCCATCCGGCGTACCAGAAATCGATACCCGCTGACCTGCAGCCGGGTTGTCGGTTGACGAGCCATACTCCCCCGACGCCTAGCCTAAGCGCGCTCAAGGGCCCCGCTTGTCACCAATTCGGCGTGCGGCGGTTCCGGCGGTCAGTCTCCTACGTTGGTGGTGGCGCCCGACTTGGCGGCGTTGTCGTCCTTGCCGAGCGCCTTGTTGACCGTCCCGGATACAGCCTTCACGGCGTCGCGAACCGGGTGAAAATCTTTCAGCGCGTTGCTCAGTGGACGATCATTCGTTCCGCCCGCCCAGTCGCGGTGATGCCCGCCTTTGGCTTCGCGAACAAGGGCAGCCGGGTCGGCGGTTGGGGCGTCTTGGCGATTTCGTTGGTCTGGTCCGCCAGAGTGGTGGTCGTCTGCTGCGCCGGAACCGCGGGCGGTGGCCGGCGGCGTATGGCCGGGCGTCAGCGCCATATTGATGCCCTCGGGGATGTCGTCGACGAGGTCGCCCGCAACCTGAATCGGATTGAAGCTGGCCGGGGGAAGCAGCGATCCGGGTGTCGGATTGCCGTAATCACTGCGGTCGCAACCGGTTTCGATAAGCGCCTGCGTAGCGGGCGATATAAGGTCGACGATCGGAACGATCAGCGCTGACGTGCCGGTCGCATCTCCTAGATCGATGAACGGCTGGTAGATCGGCAGGTACCTGGCCGGCAGCGTGATGTAAATGGTGTCGCCATGGGTTTGGCAGTAGTTGGCCGCGGTGCAGCCGCCGGGCGCGCTCGCCTTCGCGATAGCGGCTTCCACCTCGCCCGGTGTATAGCCGTAGGGCGTCTCAGTGGGAGGATCGTCGCCGTCTGGGAGCCAGACAGGTGCCGTGCACGTATTGAAATCCTGCAAGCGCATTCAGGACCGCGACTGGGTTGGCAAGCCACGAGGGAGAGTCGACGACGCCGTCATAGGTGAGCGCGACGTCGGTGGCACACGTGCCCGTGCAGGTGTCGGTAGGCGTTGGGTTGCCGAATGTCGCGTCGAGGATCGGAACGGTGCCCAAGAAAGCCAACCGCTCGAACAGACCACCATTCGGACGTTGCGGATTGCCGATGAAGAAGAACGTCACGTTCTGCGGGTCGTTCATCTGACCTTTGACGATGCCGACGACAGTGGCGCCCTGCGAATATCCAAAGATCGTCCCTGTGCCGGCGGGAGCGTCGTCGAGTTTGTCGTTGAGTGCGTCTACGCCACTTGGCACCGACACGTTCCACTTCGCGCCTTGCAGGCCGCCCCAGCCGGGCAACGGAATCGGCCAGAACTGGGCGTCGTACTTAATCCCGATGACGGGACTGCAGTGTCCACACAGTCGCCGCCAGGGACGACGTAGTGGTTGACGACATTCTCGAGATAGTTGTTCACCTGAGCCGGGTGCTGCGTACCGGTGCCAGGAACGATGATCGTTCGCGTGGCGGGTCAGCCCGATCGCGGCGGTGATGGCCGTCGTCAGCGTCTGCGTCACGCCGAGGATCAAGGCGACGAACGCCGCCATGATCGCGACAACTGTCGTCTGGACCACTGGTCGGGCTGAAATCCGCATCTGCACTGCTCCCTTGCCGTCGTTCTCGTCGGCATCGTGCCACCGGGGTGGCCGCACGCGCGGCAATATCCAGCAAATTAACTCGCAGAATAATTAGCGCGCGCGCGCGAACACCTGTCGGGCTAACATTGCGCTGCGCTTCTCGCAATGGGGAAAGCATGTGTTCACTCGGCACGATCGTCGACGTCAAGCCGAGTCGTACAGAGGAGGGGCCGTATTTACGTGAAATTCCTCCACTTATTCACGTGGCAACCGGTGAAACCAGCGCTCGCGTGCTACAGACATCCCAGAGAGCAATGAAGACCCTGGCCTCAGTGACGGAAGGGGTGGATATTGCGGTTCCCAGCAATCCGACAATGGACGAGGCGCATAGTGAGGACGGCCTTCGGGGGTGTGAACCGGATGGTCCTGACGATCATCGGCGATGCAGTGAACTTGGCCGCGCGCATCGAGAGCACCAACAAGCGCTACGGATCGGCGATCCTCATCTCCGACAAGACCTACAAGCGCCTGGCAAAGCCGCAACAGTTCGACATCCGTCGGATGGAGCGAGTGATGGTGGTCAATCGGCGCAAGCCGGTGACGATCTACGAGGTCTACGACGAAGACCCGGCCCCAGTCCGCGCCGCGAAGCGGTCCGCGCAGCCTGCCTTCGACGAGGCCTTCGCGTTGTTCGATGCTGGGGACGTCGACGGGGCGCGTGCCGCTTTCGAGCGATGCCGCGATTTACTCCCCGACGATCCCGTTGCCCCGTTGCACATAGCGCACTGCGACGCAATGGCGCGAGGTGAGATGTCTCCAGGCCAAGAAGTCGCGCTTCTGCAGAAATAGCACTGCGTAACGGACTACTCCAGTTCAACCGACTGTCGCTAAGTGCTGCGCGAACGGCGATCTTCTCTGCCATGATTTGAACCACATTCGACGAGGGGGTCGCAGCCATGTACCTGAGCGCCGAGCGGTTGGCCCTTGCCAACCAAACGATTCTGGAGACGTTAGAACAGTCCAGCGTTGCCTGGCAGGCCATCCCGAACTGGGATACCGGCGATCCCGGTCAGACCAAGGTCCGCAGCGACATCACATCGGTGGACCTGACCAAAGTGCCGCCGGACCCGGGCCCGCTCGGCGACAACCCAGTCGATATCAAGTCCTTCAGCGTCTCGTTCTATCTGACAGTCGCCCAGGCGATCGCCCCCAAGCCCGACGCGCTGCTCGCCGCCGTGATCCCACGAACAGTGCTCGTGGCCAGCCAGGTCGACACCGAACTCATCGACAGGCTCCTTGTCGCCCCCCAGCCAGCCCCCGAGGACATCCCTAAAACAGTGCCCGGCAACGATCTCCTGGGCGTGCTCATCGACGCCCGCGCGAACGCCGAGAAATACGGATACCGCGCGCCGTCCTGTCTACTCACCGACAAAACTGGGCTGACGGTGCTCAGTCAATTGGACCGCGGAATTGCCATCTTGGGCGGGCTATTCGACGGGGCCACTATCAACTCCCTGTACCGCGTCGAGAAACTCCAAGCTACTGGCGGCGCCGCGCCCGGCGCGAACACCGGCAGGATTGTATTGCTCGGTCGGCGTCAGCGGATCGCTCAGGGCGGCGCGCCATCGGCATCGCCTGGCGAGGAGCCGGTGGATCTCGCGGTCAGCGTCCCACCCAGTCTGGAGGTCATCGGCGAGACCAGCACCGGCTTCATCGAACTCGCCGTACGTACCCGCCTGGCAGTCAGGGTCAAAGATAAGTACGGCGTCATCGGTGTCAAAAAGCCCTGATGGGCGCTCAGCCCCCATTGCCGCGGACGTGCTCGAGGACTATCTCGCCACGTGCAAGGAAGTCTGCGACAGCGAGATCGGTCGACTCTACGGTTCTGCTGAGCGCGGATCGAACGGCCTCTACGACCTGATCCTCGACTACCCCCTGCGCGGCGGCAAGGCGCTCCGGCCCGCCCTGAGCATCGCCGTCTGCCTGGGGATGGGCGGCCACCTCGAATCAGTGCTGCCGACCGCGGCAACACTCGAGCTGTACCACAACGCTTTTCTCATCCACGACGACATCGAGGACGAATCGTGGACGCGCCGCGGCAAACCCACGCTGCACATCGACCATGGCATCCCGATTGCGGTCAACGTCGGCGACGCCATGCTGTCGCTGTCACTGCAACCGCTTCTCGACAACGTCGAGCGCGTCGGGCTCGGGCCGGCACTGCGCATCCTGCGGGCCGTTGCCCACATGACAAGGCGCACCGTCGAGGGGCAGGCGCTCGAGCTCGACTGGGTCCGCAACAACACCTGGCAACTCGACGATGCCGACTACCTGAAGATGGTCGAGCTGAAAACGAGTTGGTATTCGTTCATCACGCCGCTCCAGGTCGGTGCGGTCGCCGCAGGCGCCGGAGCCGAACAGCTCGAGCCGCTGGAGGCCCTCGGCAGACAGCTCGGCGCCGCCTTCCAGATCACCGACGACTTACTCAACCTCAGGGCAGATCCGCAGGATTACGGCAAGGAGATCGGCGGTGACCTCTGGGAGGGCAAGCGAACGCTGATGTTGTTGCACGCCTTGCGAAATGCGACACCCGATGACCAAGGCCGCGCCGCGCAGATCCTGGCCAGGCGGCGACCGAGCGCCGGCAACGCGCTCAAGCTCGACGACCTCTTGAATCGGCTTTTCGATCAGGGAGACCTGTCTCGGGCCGGGCAGTCCGAGATTACGGCGTACCTCCAGGAACAACGCTCCTCGGAGTCCAAAAACCTCGATGACATCCGATGGCTCTACGGACTGATGCAGCGCGTAGGTTCGTTCAACTATGCACGGCAGGTCGCCGCCCGACACGCTCGCGACGCCGCCACCATCCTCGGCGGCCTCGACTGGTTGCCGGACAGCCGGCACCGCGACGCGCTAGCCGCCCTCGTCGACTACGTACATGGGCGCACGCGATGAGCCCCGAAGTACTCATGGGAATGCTCGCGGAGCTTGAACGGATCCGCGAACTCACCCTCGACCTCGTCGAGCGCGACACCCCACGGCTTCTTCCGGCTCCTCCCGACGAGGCCGAGGGGGCCGAGCGGTCGGTGTTCGATCTGCTTCTCGGCGCCCGCCGCGCCGTGCTCGGCAACCCCGCGGCCGCAAGGCGCCTGCATGATTTGCTGGTCGCCGAGGGCCGCCGGTACGCGCAGACGCCCGAGGGCGCGCAACTGCGTGACGCGCTGACCTCATCCGAAGCCGTCGAGAATCTGCGCCGTGTGTGGGAAACGGTGAGCCTCAACGTCCTTGAGGGCCCGGCACCGCAAAATGCTGCCCCGACGGCGTGGGCGGAGCTTGTGGCCGACGCAGTGATCGGGCACGGTCTCGACGATTCCATCCTGGCGCGCCTCCGGCCCGTGGGATTCGCATGACGCTCACCGATCCGCGCGAGGCGCTTGCTGAGCAGAGCAGCTTCATCGGCTATCTGATGGGGCTGGCGAGTCTGAGCCAAGTGGTGCATGCGCTCGCCGACGGCGACCGACGAGCGGACCCATCCGCCGATGCCGACGACTTGGTCCATGTCCTGCTCGGCGTCGCGCGCATCGGAGAGGCGATCAAGCGACTGGCCGAAACGGCGCCACCTTCGCCAGGGCACGCAGCGTCACTGTCCCCCGCCAGGGATGTCAGGTGGCTGCGATGACCGCGGCACTCGCGAGTAGCGACTTCCTCCGCGCCCCGGCGCTCGTCACCGCCCACCCGGCGGGATTCAAGGAGTGGCATCACTTCGTGGTGCACGGCGCCGGTCGCCGACTCTTGATCAACTTCAGCCTGACCAACGAGACGTCTCACACCGGTCGAATCCGGCTGGCGCCGCGTGTCATCGTGATCTCGCACGAGAACCGCTGGACTGGCGCCATCGAGCGGTTCGACGACTCCGAACTGGACATGTCGCCTGATCTCGGCATCCTGACCATCGGTGGCAACCGGATGATCATCCGGCCCGACGGGTACCAAGTGACTATCGACCTTCCCGGACATGACATCGAGGGGTTGCTCACCTTCGCTTCGGCGAGTCGGCCGTTTGTCGTCAACAATCAGCCGTTAGGGGACGGCCGGATGTGCTGGCTGTTCGTGCCCAGGCTGCGCGCCGACGGGTGGCTGCGCATCGGCGGCCACGAGCATCGCGTGGAAAACGAGCTGGCCTATCACGACCACAACTGGGGCCGTTTCTGGTGGGGCGACGACTTCGGATGGACGTGGGGCACAATCCTTTCCCAAACCCCCGGGAACCCGTGGTCGATGGTTTTCCTGCGAATGACCGACCGGCGTCGGTTACTCTGCCTGTCGCAGGCTCTTTATGTCTGGCACCACGATGAACCAGCCGCCATATTTCGACATGCCGCGTTGCGAACGCGTTCGCACGGCCGACTCGGCAAGGCTGCGGACTGCACCCTGCCCGCGCCGATGCGACTCCTGCTCGACGGCGACATGTCGGACGTTCCGGAGCTGGTCGAGATTAACGCGGCACGCGCGGGCGACGTGGTGCACGCTGAATTCCGGCCGCAGTCCTACGCCCGCCTCGCGCAGCCGAGCGAGGTCAGCCTGGACCGATCAACCGTGCTCTGCGAGACGAACGGCACCGCACGGGCGAGCGGATCGATCAATGGCGAGCGCGTCGATTTCGTCGGCACTGGCGTATTCGAGTTCCTCTATGGCTGAGCGGGTTTCGGCGCTGCTGCGGCGGTCGGTGGAGCGCCTCGAGGACGAGGTGCCCGAGAGTTATCGCCTGCTGCTCGATCGGCTCGGCCCGATGGTGGTCGAGCTCGACATCGACGGCGAGCTGTTCTCATTGCGGGGTGGCCACCGACTCGAAGTCTCGGACGGCGCAGCGGATTCGGCTCTTACCCGAATCGCCACCTCGCGAGCCGCCATCCTCGATGTCCTCGACGCCAGGATCGGGCTCGGCGAAGCTGTAGAGAAGGGCACCGTTGCCGTTCGAGGCTCGCTCGACGACGTGCAGCGCGCGCACGACACACTGCTCGCCTACGTACACGCAGCAGTTCGGGCGCCTTCGCAGCCTGAACTGTTGACCGCATTCCGGGCGGGCCCATCATGACCGACGCCATCGCCACCCCCGCCGCATGCAAGCGACGCAGGACGGTCGTGATCCTGGGAGCCGGCATTTCTGGGCTCACCGCCGCTCAAGAACTCGCCGAGCGCGGGTTCGACGTCACGGTGTATGAACCGCGCGCGGATGAACGCCACGGCCTGGGCGGTGAGCCTGCGGACAAATACCCGCCCGTCAAGCTCGGCGGCCTCGCCGCATCCCAGTACTCGACGGTCGGCCCGTACACCGGAAGCCTCGCGCAGCTGCGCCCCTACCCGACCCGGCGCGGTAATCCCCGCGACCCGGGCCGGGCGGTTGCGGGCGAGCACGGCTTCCGCTTCTTCCCGGCCTACTACATACACATCTGGGACCTTTTCCAACGAATCCCGGTCTACGAGCGCACCGATCTGGGCCACGGCGATATTCGCTGTCTGCCGACCTCACGCACGATCATGGACAACGTCAGGCGTGTGGTCACCCAGGGGACCACGGTTGAAGGCAAACCGTCTCTCGTCTTCCCCCGCGAGGCGCCACGCACTCCCGCCGAATTCCTTACCACCGCCGCCCAGCTCACACAATTGGGCTTCACTCCGCTGGACGTACAGACCTTTGTGAGCAGGCTGGTGGATTACCTCGTCACCAGCCCCAGGCGCCGCGCAGCAGAGCTTCAGAACCGGTCGGCATACGACTTCTTCGTCGGGCGCGGGGGTCCCGACGATCCCCCTCGGTTCAATTACTCGCCACGTTTCAACGCGCTTCTGCTGGAGATGCCACGAGTACTGGCGGCGTTCGACACGCACTGGGGGGATGCCCGCACCAATCTCTCCACTTACCTTCAGCTTCAGCTGCAGATGGATCGCCGCGACAACAAGGCCGACGGCGTGCTCAACGGTCCCACCACCGAATCGTGGTTCGACCATTGGTATCGCCACCTTCTGGAGCTCGGAGTCCGTTTCGTCCGGGGGGAAGCCGCCACTCTCGAGCCTCCCGCCCTCGACCCGCAGCAGCCGCCGCACCTCAGACCTCGGGTGCAGGTCACGCTCGCCGACGGCACGCGGCTGACACCCGACTACACGGTGGTAGCCGTCGATGCGCCTGCGGCAGAACGCATCACAACATCGCTGCGCAAGGTCGCCGCCACCGGCGGGACCATTGCCCAACTGGACGGATTCACCACCGCCGTCCCCCCGCCAGACGGCCCGCTGCAGCCCGAGTCGGCCCGCCCGCTGCAACGCCGGGATCCCTATGCGATGGACGCCATGGGGCTCAAGCCGTGGGACCGTTTCCAGACACTCGGCGGCATCCAGTATTACTTCGACACGGAATTCCAGCTGCTCCGAGGACACATGTACTACTCCGGAACGGAGTGGGCGCTGTCGTCAATTAACCAGCACGGCCTCTGGGAGAAGAAACCGATCCTGAACCGCGACGGCTTCGTCTCGGTGCTCTCGGTCGACATCGGCGACTTCAACAGTCCCTCCGACCACCTGAAGGACAAAGCAGGAAACGGCAAGGCTGCCCGCGACTGCACGGCCGACGAGATCGCCACGGAGGTGTGGCGGCAGATCGTGACGGCCCTTACGAGCAGCGCCGCCAACGTCGCCGAGGCCCTCCTGCCATGGCCCGCGTGGTACGCGATCGACCGCGGTCTGATCATGGAGGGTGGTCCCGGTCAAGGTGTCGGCCGTCCGGTACGCAACGAAACCCCGTACCTGGTTCCGATCGTCGGGGACTGGCCTAATCGGCCCGGCGCTGACCCCTGGAACCCCACCGGCAACTCCTGGACCGTCATACCGAACGAGCAAGCGTGGCTGGCAGACCTTGAGCAGCGCAACGTGTGGCAGGCCCGCCACGGCGGCTACCAGGTTCACAACAACTCGGTGGTGTTCGCGGGCACATGGACCAAGACGTTCACACGCATGACGTCGATGGAGGCGGCATGCGAATCGGGCCGCCACGCGGTGAACGCGATCCTCGACCACTACATCTGGGTCGAATCCGGCGGCGTCGACCGTCGCGGAGAGACGTCGCTCGATTGGCGGTCCCCCTACGGCTTCCTCGACCAGGGTTTGACGACTCCGGTTCGAATGCCGTCACCAGCGGGCGACTATTGCTACGTGGTGGATCTGGAGAACCGAGAGCCGCTCGACACCCGCACGCTTCGCAACTTCAACGCGAAGTACGGCGACCACCTGTCGTCGCTTTCCTCAGACCCCCCGGCTGGGCTCCCGGCCGGCACCCTCGCACCCCCCGTTACGCGACCCATTGGAGGCCAAGCAATGACATCCCCACTTGACTACAACCAACACCTGCTCGCCTACATCCAGGCCTGGCGTCAACTGTTGGACGCGTCGGCGGCGATGACGTCCGGACTGCCCTTCTCACCGGGATTATCGGGCATGCCGCCGATGCCGCCTGCGCCGCCCATGCCGCAGATGACACCGCCCGGCTCGAGTGGACCCGGATCGAACCCGCCGACTGACTACGCGCAGCAGCTGTTCGGCTACCTTCAGGCGTGGCGGCAGTACCTAGAACAGGCGATCGGCTCGGCGCCGGGCACACCCACGCCGCCAACCGGTTCACAGCTAATGGGTTCACCGCCCTCCGGTCCACCGCCCTCCGGTCCACCGCCCCCGGGTCCAAAGCCTCCGGGATCGGGGTCCAACGGCTCCAAGGACTCACAGTCATCTGGCTCCCAGTCCAGTGGCTCCACGGGCTCACAGTCGTCGTTCGGGTCGCAGACACAGCATCCGATTGTCGTGGGACCCAAAGACCCCTACGGAACTATCGGTTTCGAACCGTTCACACTTCCCGACGTGTTCCGCCTACGCGAGGCCACCGGGCTCGCAGGCCCGACGCCCACGGCCGGTTCGGCATTCGCCGCAAAGGCTGCATCCGTCGCACAGGGGGGTTCGGTCGCCGCAGGGGAAGCAACGCGAACCGCGCCGCCATCGCTCTTCTCCACCGGACACGAAGTGCAAGCACCGTCGGCGAGTACCACACCGTCGGCAAGTATTGCGCCCACCGGCCCCGACACCCGTCGCACCGCACCATCGGCTGCGTCGAAATGGTGGGAGGCCGGGCAGGGGCTCCGACCGGGATTTACGCAACACCACGACGTACAAAATCTGCTCGACATTCGGCCGCTGGACTTGGGTGGCGGAGAGCAGTAGAAGTCGACGACTCTTCTTCGAGCAGCGTTCGCGGTAGGCCGCCCCGCTCGCGGTCGCCGCACTTGCCGGTGTCGCCGTCGCGCACACCTGGACTACCCCTCCGTCGCTCGACGCGCGCGGTAGGCCGCGACGTGCTGGCGGTTGCCGCAGTTGCCGGTGTCGCAGAACATTCGCGACCGGTTGCGCGACAGGTCCGTCAGCACCGCTTCGCAGTCGGGCGCCGCGCAGATCTTGAGGCGGCGCAGCTCGCCCGCGCGGATCAAGTCGGCCAGCGCCATCGCCATCTCCGCGCCCATCCGCTGCCACAGCGGGTCATGCACCGAGGCCAGGTGTAGGTGCCAGTCCGGCATCTCCGGGTGCCGGGTCAGCCACGGCTGCGCCTTGGTGTCGCTCAGCAGCGCGTTGACCTGAGCGACGGCGCCTTCTTCGTCGTCGGCGGAGGCCCAGATGTTGGCCAGTCGCTCGCGCAGCCGGCGCACGGACTTCAGTTCGGCAGTGTCATGGTCGCGCCTGCCGGTCCAGCCGAAGCTGTCCAGAAACGTGTCGAGCGCGCCGAGGTCACCGAGCTGCTCGCCGTCCACCCGGTCGCTGTTGATCAGCACACAGGCCGCCTTCAACGTGAGCTCAGTGTCATGACTAAAAATCATTTGACTCCTGACCTCCACTCCGACTAGTGTCATGAGCAAAGTTTATTTTACTCCTTACATGCCGGAGGTGCCAGATGACAGCGACCCAGCTCACCAGGGGTGTTGACCACTTCCGGCTGGGCCTTGTGTTCGCCGTCGCCTCCGCATTGAGCTTCGGAATGTCGGGCCCGTTGGCCAAGTCGCTGATGGACGCCGGCTGGAGCCCGACCGGCGCGGTCACCGCGCGGATGGCGGTTGGCGCACTGACGATGGCCGTCTTCGCCACCGTCGTCAGGCCGAACTGGATCCGCGAGGCCGTCCGGCACGCTAAGACCGTCATCGCCTACGGACTCTTCCCGATCGCCGGCGCCCAGCTGTGCTACTACAACGCCGTCGCGCACTTGTCGGTCGGCGTCGCACTGTTGCTGGAGTACACCGCGCCCGTTCTGGTGGTGGGCTGGCTGTGGGCCACCACGCGCCGCAGGCCCACCAACCTGACGCTGGCCGGTGTCGCACTTGCCGTCGTCGGAATCATGTTGGTGCTCGACGTTTTTGCTGGTGCACATATCAACGCGACCGGCGTGGCGTGGGGACTTGCCGCTGCCGTATGCGCGGCGAGCTACTTCATGATGTCCGACGAAGTAAGCGCCAACGGCGACGAAGGAAGCCTGAACTCGATCACACTCGCCGCGGGCGGACTCATCGTCGGCGCCATCGCGACCGCCACACTCGGACTGTCCGGCGTGATGCCGTTGACCTTCACCACCAACGACACCGTCGTCGCGGGGCAGACAATGTCCTGGCTCGTACCCATCCTCGCGCTCGGCGTGATCACCACGGCGGTCGCCTACACGCTGGGCATCATGGGCATCGCCCGGCTGCGGCCGCGGTTCGCTTCGCTGGTCGGCCTTGCCGAGGTGATGTTCGCTGTGCTGGCCGCATGGCTGCTGCTCGGCCAGGCGATCACGCTGACGCAGGCCATCGGCGGCGCCGTTGTCCTCGTCGGCCTGGCGTTGGCCCGGCAGGGCGATCGCACCGACAAGGTCGATGCGGCGACCTGGCCAGACGGTGCTCCCGCCAATGATTTCACCACCACATGCGGGGCGAAGATTTAGTCCCTGCCAGGCGGGTGTGAAATATTGGTCCGCGTGACTTTGCCACGTAGATCGGCCCGGGGGGCCGCCATTCTTGCCGCCGTCGGATCAGCGGCCTCGGCCGTAATCGCTGCCCCACCCGCGACAGCCGTACCGTGCCCGGACATCGAAGTCGTCTTCGCCCGCGGCACCGGAGAACCGACCGGCGTCGGCCGCGTCGGCCAGGCCTTCACCGACGCGCTGAGTTCGCAGGTCGGCGGTCGCACCGTCACCTCGTACGCGGTGAACTATCCGGCAAGTTACGACTTCCTCACAACCGCAGACGGCGCAGCGGACGCGACCAGCCACATCGCGTCCATGGCGCTGCAGTGCCCCTCAACCAAGATCGTGCTCGGCGGCTACTCGCAGGGCGCGGCGGTGATGGACATGCTCGCCGGTGTTCCGCCGCTCGGCAATAAGATCGGCGAGATCGGTTCGGCGCCACCGCTCCCCGTCGGCGGCGCAGTCGTCGTCTCGTCGGTCGCAGTGTTCGGAAACCCCGCAACGAAGTTCGGCAATCCGCTGACATCGGTGGGCCAGTTCGCGGGTAGGGCGATCGACCTTTGCAAGGACGGTGACCCGATCTGTTCTGATGGTCGAAATCCCCTCGCTCACAGGGGTTATGAGGATGACATGGCCCAACAGGCGGCCAACTTTACAGCGGGAAGGGTGTAGTTCATGCGTGTAGTTGAGACAACAGCTGCCTTGTTGATCGGTGCCGCGGCGGCCATCACACCGTCGATCGCGTTCGCGCCGGTCGCTTCTGCGGATTGCCCCGACATCGAAGTCGTTTTCGCCCGTGGCACCGATGAGGGCGCCGGACTCGGTCGTATCGGTGGGTCGTTCGTGGACGCGGTGCGCAGCAAGGTCGGTGGCCGCTCGGTCGGCGCGTACGCCGTCAACTATCCGGCCAGCTACGACTTCCTCGCGGCCGCAAGCGGTGCCAACGACGCCAGCGCCCACATTCAGTACATGATGGGCGCCTGCCCCAACACCAGGCTGGTGCTCGGTGGCTATTCGCAGGGTGCAGCCGTGATGGACGTCATCGCCGCAGTGCCCATCCCGGCGATCGGGTTCGACAACCCGCTGCCACCAAACGCTCCCGACTTCGTCCCGGCGATCGCCGTGTTCGGCAATCCGTCGGCCAAGCTCGGCTTGCCGTTGACGATGAGCCCGGTGTGGGGTGGACGGGCCATCGACCTGTGCAACGGCGATGACCCGGTCTGCCAGACCAATGGTGAAAGCGTTCCCGCGCACAGGGCCTACACCGGCGGACCGGTCGATCAGGCCGCCGACTTCGTTGCCGGCCGGGTGTAGCCCAGGCACTGCGGCAAACGCAGGCGTCAATTCGTCGGCTAACATCGGCGGGGTGATCCAACGTGTCGAGCGCAATAGCATCGGTCATCGGATCCGTCGCGGCCTAGTCGCCGCGGCCACCGCGATCCTCTCAGCGGCGGGCCTGCTCGTCGGCTCCTCGATTCTGCCAGGTAGCGACGCCATCCCCTCCGCGTCTGCCGCCTGTCCGCAGGTCGAGGTGGTCTTCGCCCGCGGCCGACTCGAATCACCCGGCACCGGCGTACTGGGCAATGCCTTCGTCAACGCAGTGCGGTCGAAGGTGAACAAGAACATCGGTGTGTATGCGGTTCGCTACCCGGCCGACAACGAGATCGACGTCGGCGGGAACGACATGAGCGCGCACATTCAGAATATGGCCAAGACCTGCCCGGATACCCGCCTGGTGCTGGGTGGCTATTCACTGGGCGCAGCGGTCACCGACGTGGTGCTGGCTGTACCGTTCGGCTTCTTCGGTTTCGACAACCCATTGCCTGCGGGCATGGACCAGAAGATCGCCGCGGTCGCACTGTTCGGCAACGGCGCGGCATGGGCAGGGCCGATCACGAATTTCAACCCGCTCTATTCCGAGCGAACCATCGAGTTGTGCCACGGCGCGGATCCGATTTGTAACCCCGCGGACCCGAATACGTGGGAGCAGAACTTTGTCGACCACGCCGCCAAGGCGTACATCGATGCGGGCATGGTGAATCAGGCCGCCGACTTCGTGGCCGGGCGGCTGAACACTTAGTCGATGCGACGCAGGTCGCGGGTCACCGCGATGCGCGCCTCGAGTTGATCGTCGGGCGGGTAGTCCACGCCGACGAGTGTCAGGCCCTGCGGCGGTGCCGCCGCGAAGTCGCTGGAACGCCGTGATGCGGTCAACAAGCCTGCGCACCAGGCCGGTTCGCGGCGGCCCTCCCCGACTGCCAGCAGCGCGCCGATCAGAGAGCGCACCATCGACCAGCAGAACGCGTCCGCGCTGACGTACGCCGTGACGAGATCACCGGTCTTGGACCAGTCCAGCCGTTGCAGGTCCCTGATCGTGGTGGCGCCCTCCCGGTGCCGACAGAACGCCGCGAAGTCGTGCAGACCGACGAGTTCCCGTGACGCTGCCACCATCGCGTCGACGTCCAGCGGACGTGGCCAAGCCGTCACGTAATGCGCGTGCTGCGGGTCGACCCCGTGCGGCGCGGTGGACAGCCGGTACTCGTAGTGACGCCGCAGCGCCGAGAATCGTGCGTCGAAACCTGCTGGCGCCCGGCCGATGTCGCTGACCCTGACATCGGACGGCAAGAGCCGCGACAGCCGTCGCACCAACGGCAGGAACTCGCTCTCACCGGGCCGCGCAGTGCGTGGATAGGCGTGCGCGAGCGCGTCGGCAGGCACATCGACGTGCGCCACCTGGCCGGTGGCGTGAACGCCGGTGTCGGTGCGTCCGGCCGCACGCAGCTGCACCGGGGTGCGGAACACCGTCGAGAGCGCCTCGTTCAGCACCCCGGCCACCGTGCGCTGGCCGGCCTGCGTGGCCCAGCCCGCGAAATCCGTTCCGTCGTAGGCGATATCGAGGCGCAGGCGGACCGCACGCGAGGAGGACGAGGCCCCGCACGCAGGAGGACGAAAGGCCCGCCACCGGAATCGATGGCGGGCTCATCGTTGTTCATGTCGCTAGGACTTGTCGGCATCCTCATCGGAATCAGCCTCGTCAGCGTCAGACTCGTCGGCCTTATCAGCCTCGATCTCGGCCTCGGCCTCAGCGGTCTGGGCCTCCTCGATCGCCGCGTCCTCTGCTTTTGCATCCTCGACCGAGGTCTCGTCGGAAGCCTTGGCTTCTTCGATGCTCGCCTCGGGTCCGACCGCCGCCTCCGGCTCGACCGCAGCCTGCGGTGCGGCAGCAGCCGCCACAGGCGCAGTGGCCTTCTTCGACGCACCCGCGCGGCGAGCGCGGTTGGCCTCGGACGTCACCGTCTTCTCCCGCACCAGCTCGATGACGGCCATCGGGGCGTTGTCGCCCTGGCGTGCCTCCACCTTGATGATGCGGGTGTAGCCGCCGTTGCGGTCGGCGTAGAACGGCCCGATCTCGGCGAACAGGGTGTGCACCACATCCTTGTCGCGGATCTTCTTGAGCACCTCACGCCGGTTGTGCAGCGTGCCCTTCTTGGCGTGGGTGATCAGCTTCTCCGCATACGGCCGCAGCGCCCGCGCCTTGGGCTCGGTGGTCTTGATCCGGCCATGCTCGAACAGCGATGTGGCCAGGTTGGCCAGCAGCGCCTTCTGGTGCGAGGACGACCCGCCGAGGCGACGGCCCTTGGTGGGCTTGGGCATTGGTGACTCCTTGTATTACGGCCCGGATTGGCTAACCGGGTCTAGAGCTGTTCGGTTTCGGCGTAGTCCTGGTCGTTGTCCAGCTCGTAGCCGGCGTCGCTGTTCCACGTCCCCGTGGCGACGTCATAACCTGCGACCTCGGACGGATCAAACGTGGCCGGGCTGTCCTTCAGCGACAGACCGAGCTGATGCAGCTTGATCTTGACCTCGTCGATGGACTTCTGGCCGAAGTTGCGGATGTCCAGCAGATCGGACTCCGTGCGGGCGACGAGCTCGCCCACCGTGTGCACACCCTCGCGCTTGAGGCAGTTGTACGACCGCACCGTCAGGTCCAGGTCGTCGATCGGCAACGCGAACGAGGCGATGTGGTCGGCCTCCGCAGGCGACGGACCGATCTCGATGCCCTCGGCCTCGACGTTGAGTTCCCGTGCCAGACCGAACAACTCGACCAGCGTCTTACCCGCCGACGCCAGGGCGTCGCGGGCGGTGATCGAGCTCTTGGTCTCGACGTCGAGGATCAGCTTGTCGAAGTCGGTGCGCTGCTCGACACGGGTGGCCTCCACCTTGTAGGTGACCTTCAGCACCGGCGAGTAGATGGAATCGACCGGGATGCGGCCGATTTCGGCACCCGACGCCTTGTTCTGCACGGCGGGGACGTAGCCACGGCCACGCTCGACGACGAGCTCGACCTCCAGCTTGCCCTTGTCGTTCAGGGTGGCGATGTGCATGTCGGGGTTGTGCACCGTCACACCGGCCGGCGGCACGATGTCACCCGCGGTGACCGCACCGGGACCCTGCTTGCGCAGGTACATGGTGACCGGCTCGTCCTCCTCCGAGGACACGACCAGACCCTTGAGGTTCAGGATGATGTCGGTGACGTCTTCCTTGACGCCAGGGACGGTGGTGAATTCGTGCAGCACACCGTCGATGCGGATGCTGGTGACGGCTGCGCCGGGAATCGACGACAGCAGAGTACGCCGAAGCGAATTGCCAAGGGTGTAACCGAATCCGGGCTCCAACGGCTCGATGACGAACTGGGAGCGATCCTCGGCAATGACCTCTTCGGACAATGTGGGGCGCTGAGAAATCAGCATGGTGTTTCTTTCCTCCTTCGCGGCAACCGCTATTTGATGCCACGTTCTCCAGCCGACATCCGGTCGGCCAGAAGTCTTTACTTCGAGTAGAACTCGACGATGAGCTGCTCGGCCAGCGGGACGTCGATCTGCGCCCGCTCGGGCAGCTGGTGAACCAGGATGCGCTGGCGCTCGCCGACCACCTGCAGCCAGGACGGGATCGGCCGATCGCCCGCGGTCTCGCGCGCGACCTCGAACGGCAGCGTGTTCAGCGACTTGTCCTTCACGTCGATGATGTCGTACTGCGACACCCGGTAGCTCGGGATGTCGACCTTGACACCGTTGACGGTGAAGTGGCCGTGGCTGACCAGCTGGCGGGCCATCCGGCGGGTACGCGCCAGACCGGCGCGGTACACGACGTTGTCCAGCCGGCTCTCCAGGATCTGCAGCAATGCCTCGCCGGTCTTGCCGGCACGGCGGTTCGCCTCTTCGTAGTAGCGGCGGAACTGCTTCTCCATCACGCCGTAGGTGAAGCGTGCCTTCTGCTTCTCCTGCAGCTGCTGGCGGTATTCGCTTTCCTTGATCCGCGCGCGGCCGTGCTGGCCGGGCGGATAGGGACGCTTCTCGAACGCCTGGTCGCCACCGACGAGGTCGGTGCCAAACCGGCGCGACTTGCGCGTTGCGGGTCCGGTGTAACGAGCCATGAGTCTTGTTCCCTCCTAGACCCGGCGCCGCTTGGGCGGACGGCAGCCGTTGTGCGGCTGCGGGGTGACATCGGAAATCGCGCCGACCTCGAGGCCGGCCGCCTGCAGCGACCGGATCGCGGTCTCGCGGCCCGAACCGGGGCCCTTGACGAACACGTCGACCTTGCGGACGCCGTGCTCCTGCGCCTTGCGGGCGGCGTTCTCGGCGGCCAGCTGCGCGGCGAACGGCGTCGACTTACGCGACCCCTTGAAGCCGACGTGGCCCGACGACGCCCAGGCGATGACGTTGCCCTGCGGATCGGTGATCGACACGATCGTGTTGTTGAACGTGCTCTTGATGTGCGCGGCGCCGTGCGGGACGTTCTTCTTTTCCCTGCGGCGGGTCTTGGCGCCCTTCTTGGGGGCTGCGGCGCTCTTCTTTGCGGGTGGCATCGGTTACTTGGCCTTCTTCTTGCCGGCGATGGTGCGCTTCGGGCCCTTGCGGGTGCGCGCATTGGTCTTGGTCCGCTGGCCGCGCACCGGCAGGCCACGGCGGTGCCGGATGCCCTGGTAGCAGCCGATCTCGATTTTGCGGCGGATATCGGCCTGCACCTCACGGCGCAGATCGCCCTCCACCTTGAGGTTGCCCTCGATGTAGTCGCGCAGCTGGGTGACCTGATCGTCGCTCAGATCCTTGGTGCGCAGTTCCCGGCTGATGCCGGTGGCCTCCAGGATCTCCTGGGAGCGGGTACGGCCGATGCCGTAGATGTAGGTCAGCGCGATCTCCATGCGCTTATCGCGCGGGAGATCGACGCCCACTAGACGTGCCATCAGGCAGTGTTCCTTCTTCTATGCGGAGGTCTGTTCCCAGTCCGTTCCCGCCTCGCGGGGCCCGGCCTCCGTGCCGGGCGTACTGAGTCCGACGCTGCTTCGCCGGGGCTCATTGCAAGCGGCCTATCCGCTCATTGGTACTGGGAGGTCATCATTCAGTTGTGGTGCGGGGCTTGGTCGAAATCAGCCCTGCCGCTGCTTGTGACGCGGATCGGAGCAGATCACCATGACCCGCCCATGCCGGCGGATCACCCTGCACTTATCGCAAATGGGCTTGACGCTCGGGTTCACCTTCACGGCTTGTCGATCCTGTTCTTGTCTGTTTGCACTTACTTGTACCGATAAACGATGCGGCCCCGGGACAGGTCGTAGGGAGACAACTCCACCACCACCCGGTCCTCGGGCAGGATGCGGATGTAGTGCTGCCGCATCTTGCCGCTGATGTGGGCGAGCACCTTGTGTCCGTTCTCCAGCTCAATGCGGAACATCGCATTGGGCAGGGGTTCGACCACGCGGCCCTCGACCTCGATGGCACCGTCTTTCTTGGCCATTGCTTTTCGGAGATCCTCCGTGTCCGTCTAGATCGTTGGCGCCTGTCGGCGCAGCTTTCACTCCGACTACAAAACGTGAGCCGGTAGCTAGAAATTCCAGAACTGGGGCACGCAAGAGTCGGCGCGGAAACCGCACCGTTGGTCCATACTACCTGCTCGGCGGCGTGCCCCAAAATCGCCGAACGGCCACCTCAGCGCCACATCCTCGCCCGCATATCCGCTGGACAGCGAGAGCATACTTAATAGCGATGACTGGACCCGATCCCCAGCCCCGCAAGCCCGTAATCCTGACCGTCGACGACGATCCTGCCGTGTCCAGAGCGGTCGCCCGCGATCTGCGCCGCCACTACGGCGAGCGATACCGGATCGTCCGCGCCGAATCCGGGCCGGACGCCCTCGAGACGATCAACGAGCTCAAGCTGCGCGGTGACACCGTGGCGGTGTTCGTCGCCGACTACCGGATGCCCGGAATGAGCGGCATCGAGTTCCTGGAAGAGGCCATGGATATCTATCCGCTGGCGCGCCGGGTGCTGCTGACCGCCTACGCCGACACGCACGCGGCGATCGATGCGATCAACGTCGTCGATCTGGACCACTACCTGCTCAAGCCGTGGGACCCGCCGGAGGAAAAGCTCTATCCGGTGATCGACGGCCTGCTGGAGTCCTGGCGCGCCCAGGGTGACCGCGCGATCCCGGTCACCAAGGTGATCGGCCACCGGTGGAACCCCAGGTCGTGGGAGGTGCGCCAGTTCCTGGCCCGCAACCAGCACTCGTTCCGCTCGTACATGGCCGACGAGTCCAAGGGCAAACAGCTGTTGGACGCGGCCGGTCTCGACGGCCTGCAGCTGCCCGTGGTGATCACCGAGGGCGGCGAAACGCTCGTCGAGCCGACCAACACGGAGTTGGCCGACATGCTCGGCTTGTCCACCAGCCCGTCGCTGGAGATGTACGAACTCGCCGTCATCGGCGGCGGCCCCGCCGGCCTTGCCGCCGCCGTGTACGGCGCATCCGAGGGGCTGAAGACCGTGCTCATCGAGAGCACGACGACAGGTGGTCAGGCCGGCCGCAGCTCCAGGATCGAGAATTACCTCGGCTTCGAGATGGGCGTCTCCGGCGCCACGTTGACGACGTCAGCCCGGAGGCAGGCCGAGCGGTTCGGCGCCGAGATCATCACCACCCGCAAGGCGGTCGGGCTCGATATCAACGGCCAGGCCCGCACGATCCAGTTCGAAGACGGCAGCACGATCGGCGCACAGGCCGTCATCCTGGCCACCGGCGTCGACTACCGCCACTTGCAGGCACCCGGCTGCTGGGAGAACCCCGACGACCGAGACGCATGCAATTACATCGGCCGCGGCGTGTACTACGGCGCCTCGGTGTCCGACTCCTCGGATTGCGAGGGCGAGGATGTCTACATCGTCGGCGGCGCGAACTCGGCGGGTCAGGCCGCCATGTTCATGTCGAAGACAGCGAAGTCGGTGACGCTGGTGGTGCGAGGCCCGTCGCTGACCGCGTCGATGTCCTACTACCTGATTCAGCAGATCGAGGGCAGGGACAACATCCGCGTCCGCACCTGCACCGAGGTCGTCGAGGCCGTCGGCGAGGACGACCACCTGACCGGCCTGGTCCTGGAGAACAAGCAGACCGGCGAGCGGGAGACCGTCACCGCATCGCGCCTGTGCTGCTTCATCGGCGCCACTCCGCGTACCAAATGGCTCGACGGCGTGGTGGCCCGCGACGATTACGGGTTCATTCTCACCGGCCCCGACCTGAAGGACGTCTGCGGCTGGACTCTGGAAAGGCCGCCGCACCATTTGGAAACAAGTGTGCCGGGTGTGTTTGTTGCAGGTGATGTGCGTGCCGAGTCGGCCAAACGGGTGGCGGCCGCCGTCGGCGAAGGATCGATGGCTGTCATGTTGGTGCACCGGTATTTGGCCGAAGCGTGATTTGGTAGCCAGGAAGGATCGAGACATGAGCGAGGAATGCCTGCGCGACGAGCTGCGGACCCTGTTCCTGTTCGAGAAGCTCAGCGACGAACAACTCGACATGCTCTGCGCGGACGGCCACATCGAGACCTTCCCCGCCGGTCCGCTATGCACTGAGGGTGACCCGGCCACCTGCTTCTACGTGATGCTCGAGGGTGAACTCATCATGTCGAAGCGCTCAGGCGGCGTCGACATCCAGACCGGTCGTACGTCGCAGCGCGGCGTCTACTTCGGCGCTTGGTCGGCCTACGTCCCCGGCGAGGAACACATCTACGAGGCATCGGTGCGGCTGACCAAGCCGTCTCGCTGCTTCGTGCTCGACGCCGATGCATTCGCCCGGTTCATGCAGAACGAGTTCGCCATGGCCGTGCACCTGCTCGAGGGCCACAAGGTAGGCGGCCGACGACAGAGCCAGATCATCGGGCAGCGCGAGAAGCTGCTGGCGCTCGGCACCATCACCGCGGGCCTGACCCACCAGCTGAACAATCCGGCGGCCGCGACGGCCCGTGCTGTGGCCGACCTGCGCGAGGGCGTCGGTCACATGCGACACAAGCTCGCGATGGTGGCGGAGGCCAAGTTCACCCCCGAGGCGCTGCGCGTGCTGGTGAACATTCAGGACCAGGTCGCCGAGCAGGTGGCAAAGGCGCAAGATCAGGAGCTGACCGCGCTGGAAGCGTCCGACCGCGAGGACCAGATCGGCGACTGGCTGGAGGACCATGGGATCGCCAGCGCCTGGGACTACGCGCCGACGTTCGTGGAAGCCGGCCTCGACACCGACTGGCTGGAGCGGGTGTCGGCGTTGGTCGACGACGTCGACGCGACTGCGTCCCTGCAGAGCGCGATCGGGTGGCTCAAGTACACGATCGACAACGAGCTGCGGATGAACGAGATCGCCGAGGCCAGCAAGCGCATCTCCGCTCTGCTCGCCGACGCCAAGCAGTACTCGCAGATGGACCGTGGCGCCTACCAGAGCGCGGACATCCACGAATTGCTGCGCAGCACGATCATGATGTTCGGCGACAAGATCGGGATTGAGGGCAAGGGCAGGCCCGTCACTCTGATAAAGGACATGGACAAGACGCTGCCCGAATTACAGTGTTACCCAGGCGATCTCAATCAGGTGTGGACGAACATCATCGACAATGCGATCCAGGCGATGGACGGGCACGGCACGCTGACCATCCGGACGGCACGCGAGAACGATCAGATGATCCGTGTGGAGATCTGCGATGACGGCCCTGGCATCCCCGAGGACAACATCAACCGGATCTTCACGCCGTTCTTCACCACCAAGCCCTTCGGCGAGGGCACCGGTCTCGGGCTGGACCTGGCCTGGCGCATCGTCGTGGAGAAGCACGGCGGAAACCTGTCGGTGCAGTCGAAGCCCGGCGACACCCGGTTCATCGTGTGCCTGCCTCTCGTCGCACCTGCACCGATCGACGCCGACCCCCGGCGAACTGTCGGCCGCGGGCACGGAATAGCCTCCGCCGCGCCGTAGGTTGGAGGAACCATGACGAAACCAAACCTGGGCACGTACGGCACCTTCAGTCACTATTCGTTATGGCAGCAGCTGAGTCCTGAACAATTGCGGGACATCGAGGCACTCGGCTACGGGGCCATCTGGGCGGGCGGTTCACCACCGGCGGAGTTGTCGTGGGTCGAACAGCTTCTCGAGCCGACCACCAACCTGAAGGTGGCCACCGGCATCGTCAACATCTGGACCGCGGAAGCGGGCCCGGTCGCCGAGTCGTTCCACCGCATCGAGAAGGCCTACCCCGGACGCTTCCTGCTGGGCATCGGCGTCGGCCACCCCGAGGCGCATCAGGAATACCGCAAGCCGATCGACGCCCTCAACGACTACCTCGACAAGCTCGACGAGCACGGCGTTCCCAAGGACCGCCGGGTGGTCGCCGCGCTGGGCCCGAAGGTGCTCAAGCTGTCGGCTGAGCGCTCCGCAGGCGCGCATCCGTACCTGACGACGCCGGAGCACACCGCCGAGGCGCGGAAGCTGATCGGCCCGGAGGCTTTCCTGGCGCCCGAGCACAAGGTGGTGCTGACCACCGACGCGGAGAAGGCGCGTGCCGTCGGGCGCAAGGCACTGGACATCTACCTCAATCTGACCAACTACCTGAACAATTGGAAGCGCTCGGGCTTCACCGACGAAGATGTGGCCAAACCGGGCAGCGACCGCCTGGTGGACTCCGTGGTCGCTTATGGCACGGCCGACGCGATCGCCGCGCGGCTCAAGGAGCACACCGCCGCGGGTGCCGACCACGTGCCCGTGCAGGTGTTGACCGGACCTGACAAGCTGGTGCCTGCACTCGCCGAACTGGCAGGGCCGCTCGGCCTGATAATGCCGCCACCACCGACGACCGAGAGAAGCAGGGGACCCGTATGACCGACGCCGTTTCACTCAAGCCCGACCTCGGCCGGTTCGGTGTATGGACCTTCGGGATCCCCAAACCCGAGCAGGCGGTCGAGATCGAGAAGCTGGGCTACGGCGCAGTGTGGATCGGCGGGTCTCCCGCGGGCGATTTGAAATACGTCGAGCCGATTCTCGAGCGCACCGACACGCTTCATGTCGCGACGGGCATCGTCAACGTGTGGACCGCGAAAGCCGACGAGGTGGCTGAGGCCTACCACCGTATCGAGGACAAGTATCCCGGCCGGTTCCTCCTGGGCGTCGGCATCGGGCATCCGGAGCACACCGAGGAGTACCGCAAGCCCTACGACGTGCTGGTGGAGTATCTGGATGCGCTCGACGCCGCCAAGGTGCCCACCAGCCGGAGAGTGGTGGCCGCGCTCGGGCCGAAGGTGCTCAAGCTCGCTGCCCGGCGCAGCGCCGGGGCACACCCTTACCTCACGACGCCGACGCACACCGGTCAGGCACGCGAACTGGTCGGCAACACGGTCTTCCTCGCGCCGGAGCACAAGGTGGTGTTGGCGAGGGACGCCGAGGGCGCGCGTGAGGTCGGCCGCAAGACCGTCGACTTCTACCTGAACCTGTCGAACTACCTGAACAACTGGAAGCGGCTGGGCTTCACCGACGACGACGTGGCCAAGCCCGGCAGCGACCGGCTGATCGACGCATTGGTCGCGCACGGCACGCCCGACGACATCGCCAAGCGGCTCAAGGAGCACCTCGACGCCGGTGCCGACCACGTGGCGATTCAGGTGCTCGGCGGATGGGACGCGCTGGTGCCGACGCTTACCGAGTTGGCCGGACCTCTGGGCCTGAAGAGCTAGGGCGCTAGACCGGTACGGTAAGTCCATGCGTTTGCTGGTTACCGGCGGGGCCGGGTTCATCGGCGCCAATTTCGTGCACGGCGCCATCGGTGAGCACGAGGTGACGGTGCTCGACGCGCTGACCTATGCCGGCAGCCGCGAATCGCTGGCGCCCGTCGAGGACGACATCAGGCTGGTGCAGGGCGACATCGGAGATGCCGAGCTGGTTTCCAAGCTGGTCGCCGAGGCCGATGCGGTAGTGCATTTCGCCGCGGAAACGCACGTCGACAACGCGCTGGCCGACCCAGAACCATTCCTGCACACCAACGTGATCGGGACGTACACGGTGCTGGAGGCGGTGCGCCAATACGGGGTGCGGTTGCACCACATCTCGACCGACGAGGTCTACGGGGATCTGGAACTCGACGAGCCCCGCCGCTTCACCGAAGGCACACCGTACAACCCGTCGAGCCCGTATTCGTCGACGAAGGCGGCCGCCGACATGCTGGTACGGGCGTGGGTCCGGTCCTACGGCGTGCGCGCGACGATTTCGAACTGCTCCAACAACTACGGGCCGTATCAGCATGTGGAGAAGTTCATCCCACGCCAGATCACCAATGTGCTGACCGGTAAGCGGCCCAAGCTCTATGGCAGCGGCCACAATGTGCGCGACTGGATTCACGTCCAGGACCACAACAGCGCGGTGTGGCGGATCCTTACCGACGGTCAGATCGGGCGGACGTACCTGATCGGTTCGGAGGGTGAGCGCGACAACCTGTCGGTGATGCGGACGCTGCTCACGCTGATGGGCCGCGAACCCGACGACTTCGACCACGTCGTCGACCGCGTCGGCCACGACCTGCGCTACGCGATCGACCCGTCGGCGCTGCACGACGAACTCGGCTGGAGTCCGAAGCACACCGACTTCGAGGACGGCCTGCGCGCCACCATCGACTGGTACCGCGACAACGAATCATGGTGGGGCCCAATCAAAGAGGCGGTCGAAGCCACCTACGAGAAGCGCGGTCAGTGAGGTGGAGATACGCGAGCTCGCCGTCCCGGGCGCATGGGAGATCACCCCGCAGCAACACGCCGACGATCGTGGCGTCTTCTTTGAATGGTTCACCGACCCCGGGTTTCAGGAGTTCGCCGGGCACAGGTTCGACCTGCGCCAAGCCAACTGCTCGGTGTCGGCGGCCGGGGTGCTGCGGGGACTGCATTTCGCGCAGCTGCCACCGAGCCAGGCCAAGTACGTGACCTGCGTGCGCGGCGCCGTGTTCGATGTGGCGGTCGACATCCGGGTTGGCTCACCGACATTCGGAAAGTGGGACTCGGTGCTGCTCGACGACCGCAGCCGCCGCACGGTGTACATCAGCGAGGGGTTGGCGCACGGTTTCCTTGCCCTACACGACAATTCGACCGTGATGTATCTGTGCTCGGCGGGATATGACCCGGCCCGCGAGCACACCGTCCTCGCCACCGATCCGGCCCTGGACATCGACTGGCCCAGCGGCGAGCACGTATTGTCCGGCCGCGACGCCGAAGCGCCGACGCTTGCCGAGGTGCAAGCCGCCGGCCTGTTGCCGACCTGGGACGACGCCAAGTCGTTCGCCGAAGAACTACGCCGCCGCGGCTAGCAGCCCGAAATTCCGACCCGCTTGCGCGCCGTCATGACTATTTACTAGGATATCCTAGTATCTCGCGTAACCAGAATTCATTGCCGAAGGGCACGCTCATGAGCACACAGATTTCCCATTTCATCGACGGCCAGCGCACGGCCGGCCAGTCCAAGCGCACCGCCGACGTGATGAACCCCAACACCGGCCAAGTGCAGGCGAAGGTGCCGATGGCCAACGCGGCCGACATCGACGCCGCCGTCGCCGGTGCCGTCGAGGCGCAGAAGGAGTGGGCCGCATGGAACCCGCAACGGCGCGCCCGCGTCATGATGCGCTTCATCGACCTGGTGAACCAGAACGTCGACGAACTCGCGCAGACCCTCTCCCTCGAACACGGCAAGACGATCGAGGACTCCAAGGGCGACATCCAGCGCGGCATCGAGGTCATCGAGTTCGCCGTCGGTATCCCGCACCTGCTCAAGGGTGAGTACACCGAGGGCGCGGGCACCGGCATCGACGTCTACTCGCTGCGCCAGCCCCTCGGCGTCGTCGCGGGCATCACCCCGTTCAACTTCCCGGCGATGATCCCGCTCTGGAAAGCCGGCCCCGCGCTGGCGTGCGGCAACGCATTCATTCTCAAGCCCAGCGAGCGGGACCCGTCGGTGCCGGTGCGCCTGGCCGAGTTGTTCCTCGAAGCCGGACTGCCCAAGGGCGTGTTCCAGGTCGTGCACGGCGACAAGGAAGCCGTCGACGCGATCCTCGAGCACCCGGAGATCAAAGCCGTCGGCTTCGTCGGCAGCTCCGACATCGCGCAGTACATCTACTCGACTTCCGCGGCCAACGGCAAGCGCGCCCAGTGCTTCGGCGGCGCGAAGAACCACATGATCGTGATGCCCGACGCCGACATGGACCAGGCGGTCGATGCACTGATCGGCGCCGGCTACGGCAGCGCAGGCGAACGGTGCATGGCGATCAGCGTCGCCGTCCCGGTCGGCGAGCAGACCGCGGACCGGTTGCGCGCCAGGCTCGTTGAGCGGGTCAACGAGTTGCGGGTCGGCCACAGCCTCGACCCGAAGGCCTCTTACGGCCCGCTGGTCACCGAGGCCGCGCTGAAGCGGGTGCACGACTACATCGACCAGGGTGTGGAGGCGGGCGCCGAAGCCGTTGTCGACGGTCGCGAACGCAGAAGCGACGACCTACAGTTCGGAGACGACAGCCTCGAAGAGGGCTACTTCATCGGGCCGACGCTGTTCGACCACGTCACCCCGGACATGTCGATCTACACCGACGAGATCTTCGGTCCGGTGCTGTGCATCGTGCGCGCAAATGACTACGAAGAGGCGCTGCGGCTGCCGTCGGAGCACGAATACGGCAACGGCGTAGCGGTTTTCACCCGCGACGGCGATACCGCCCGTGACTTCGTGTCCCGGGTTCAGGTCGGCATGGTCGGAGTGAATGTGCCGATCCCGGTGCCGGTCGCCTACCACACCTTCGGCGGTTGGAAGCGCTCCGGCTTCGGTGACCTCAATCAGCACGGACCGGCGTCGATCGTGTTCTACACCAAGGTGAAGACGGTGACGCAGCGCTGGCCTGCAGGCTCGCACGGCGCCGAGTTCTCGATCCCGACAATGAAGTAGCTGAAGTAGCCGCATGAATGTCTTCGGCCTGGACGACGACGAACGCGTGATCGCCGAGACGGCGGCCGCGTTCGCCGAGAAGCGTCTTGCCCCAAACGCGTTGGAATGGGACAGCTCGCATCACTTCCCGGTCGAGGAGCTGCGCGAGGCTGCCGAGCTGGGGATGGCGGCGATCTACTGCGGTGAGGACGCGGGCGGCAGCGGCCTCCGCCGCATCGACGCCGTGCGCATCTTCGAGCAGCTGGCCGCCGCCGATCCCACGGTCGCCGCGTTCCTGTCCATCCACAACATGTGCGCGTGGATGGTCGACACGTACGGCACTCACGAACAACGCAAGTCATGGGTGCCGAGGCTCGCGTCGATGGAGACCATCGCCAGCTACTGCCTGACCGAGCCCGGCGCAGGGTCGGATGCCAGCGCGCTGCGCACGAAGGCCGTCCGCTGTTCTGATTCGACTGGCGACTTCTATGTGCTCGACGGTGTGAAGCAGTTCATCTCAGGGGCGGGCGCATCCGATGTCTACATCGTGATGGCCCGCACGGGCGGCGAGGGACCCCGCGGCATCTCGGCGTTCATCGTCGAAAAGGGCACACCAGGACTGAGTTTCGGCGCCAACGAAGAGAAGATGGGTTGGCACGCCCAACCCACCGCACAGGTCATCTTCGAGGGAGCGCGGGTGCCCGCCGAGGCGATGCTCGGTGGCGTGGAAGGCGAGGGCACCGGCTTCTCCATCGCGATGAACGGCCTCAACGGCGGCCGGATCAACATCGCCGCGTGCTCGCTCGGCGGCGCGCAGGCCGCATACGACAAGGCGGCAAGCTACCTGGCCGACCGGCAGGCGTTCGGTGGTGCGCTGCTCGACGAGCCGACGATCCGATTCAAGCTCGCCGACATGGCCACCGCACTCGAGACATCACGAACTTTGTTGTGGCGAGCGGCAACTGCGCTCGACAACAACCACCCCGACAAGGTGGAATTGTGCGCGATGGCCAAGCGGTACGTCACCGATGCCTGCTTCGATGTCGCCGATGATGCCCTGCAACTTCACGGCGGATACGGCTATCTCAATGAGTACGGTCTGGAGAAGATCGTCCGTGATCTGCGGGTGCACCGAATACTCGAGGGAACCAACGAAATCATGCGCGTGGTCATCGGTCGGGCCGAAGCCGCCCGCGCCCGCGCCCTTTAACCAGGAGGGTCAATGTCGACGATCGCGTTCTTGGGACTGGGCCACATGGGCGGCCCGATGGCGGCCAACCTCGTCGCGGCCGGCCTTACCGTGCACGGTTTCGACCCCGTCTCCGCCTCGAAGGCGGCGGCAGAAGGCAAGGGCGCCAAGGTCTTCGATAGCGCCGCCGAGGCGGTGGCCGACGCCGACGTGGTGATCACCTCGCTGCCCAACGGCGCCATCGTCAAGGCGTGCTACGACGAGGTACTGCCCGCCGCCAAGGCAGGCGCGCTGTTCATCGACACCTCGACAATCTCGGTCACCGACGCCCGCGACATTCACAAGCAAGCCACCGAGCAGGGCTTCGCACAGCTCGATGCCCCGGTCTCCGGCGGTGTCAAGGGCGCGACCGCGGGCACGCTCGCGTTCATGGTCGGCGGCGAGGACGATGCCGTCGAACGCGCGCGTCCGGTGCTGGAGCCGTTGGCCGGCAAGATCATCCACTGCGGCGGCTCCGGCAACGGCCAGAGCGCCAAGCTGTGCAACAACATGGTGCTCGCGGTGCAGCAGATCGCCGTCGGGGAAGCCTTCGTGCTGGCCGAGAAGCTCGGCCTGTCCGCACAGTCGCTGTTCGACGTGATCACCGGCGCCACCGGCAACTGCTGGTCCGTGCACACCAACTGTCCGGTTCCCGGTCCGGTCCCGACGTCGCCTGCCAACAACAATTTCAAGCCGGGTTTCGCGACGGCGCTGATGAACAAGGACCTCGGCCTGGCGATGGACGCGGTGAACTCGACGGGGTCATCGGCGCCGCTGGGCAGCCACGCGGCCGAAATCTATGCCAAGTACGCAGCCGACCACGCCGACAAGGATTTCAGCGCGGTGATCGAAGTGCTGCGCGGCAGCTGACCTCCTAGCGCTGAACGCGTTCTGCCACGGACCGATCCAAGCCGGGCCGTGGCGAACCTCGAGATCTACGCGGCGTCAGCCGGCTTACGCGCCGCGCACCAACGGCGGTGCAGCCGCTGGCAATCCGCGATACGCAGCGGATCGCTGCCGCCGAAATCCGGACGCACCGCGACAGCGGCGGGGATGTCGGGCACACCGTCACCGGTGATGACCACGGTGGCCAGACCCGCGGAGGTCGCCGCCCGTAGCCCTGAAGCCGAACCCGTGACCGCGAGCGCGTTCTCCGCGGGTATCCCGAGTTCCCACAGTGCGGTTCGGATGGCCTCAGGATCCGGCATGGGCTTCTTGACGTCGTCGGCGGTGATCACTGCTTCGACGAACCCGTCGCCGACCAGTTGTCGCACCAACGGTTCCGCCCAGCTTCGCTGGCCACCTGTGACAACTCCGACGCAGACGCCGGCGGTGAACGCGTCCATGACAAGGTCGACCAGCCCCGGCCGCGGCGCCAGGTCGGCGTCGAGGATCATCTCGTCGAGCATCATCGTCTTCGTCGTGTAGATGTCGTCGGCAAGCAGCTGGGTCAGCACATCGGACTCGGTGGAGACGCCGCGCTTGCGAAGTTCGGCCAAGACTCGCTGGCGTTCGTCGCTCAGGGCGAGCAGCTGGCGATAGCGCGTGACAGACCACTCGAAGTTGAGGCCGTGCGCGGCGAAGGCCGCGTTGTAGGCCAGGCGGTGTCCCTCGCACTCGATGTCGGCCATGGCATCGAGGTCGAAGACCACCGCGCGAAGCGGAGACACGTCGGCGCCCACCGGTGCGGCGGTGTCCCACCAAAACCTGCCGGCGCGCCAAGTCTTCTGCTGCGTCATAGGCATGTGAAAAGGGTCGCTGACGGGCCCGTCGTTGGCCTCCCCCATTAGGGGGATTGGCCAGGCCAAGTTGCGGGACCGCGGCATACCCCGGTTCTAAGGTGTTGCCATGACGCCCGTCAGTCCGCTCGCCTCCGGACCAGTGCGAATCGTGCTGGTCGACGACCACGAGATGGTCATCGAAGGCCTCAAGGCGATGCTCGCGGCGTTCTCCGACCGGGTGGAGGTGGTCGGGCAGGCGGTCGGTGCTGAGCGGGCGCTCAGCGTGGTCGACGAACTCGACCCCGACATCGTGCTGTCCGACGTTCGCATGCAGGGCTCCAGCGGCCTGGATCTCTGCCAGACGCTGCGCGAGCGCCAACCCGGCCGCAAGGTCGTCATGCTGTCGGTCTACGACGACGAGCAGTACCTCTTTCAGGCGCTGCGGGTCGGCGCGTCGGGATATCTGTTGAAGAGCATCGGCAGCGACGAGTTGGTGCGCCAGCTCGAGTTCGTGCACAGCGGCGCGACCGCCATCGATCCCGGCATGGCGGCCAGGGCGGCCGACACCGCCGCCAGGATGCAGCGCGACGAGTTCTGGCCCGGCGCGCGCCAGGGTCTCACGCAGCGTGAGAGCGAGATCCTCTCGCTCGTCGTCAACGGCCTGTCCAACCGCGGCATCGCAGGCAAGCTGGTGATCGGCGACGAGACCGTGAAGACGCACCTGCGGTCGATCTACCGCAAGCTCGGCGTCAGCGACCGCACCGGCGCGGTTGCAACCGCGTTGCGGGAAGGGATCTACCAATGAGCCCTGTGGGCGGGGCTCCGTTCGGCCCCAACGCCGTTCGCGATCTCGTCGACGCCGACCGTGAGCTCGCTCTGCTGCGGGAGTTGATCCAGGCGGCGTCCAGCGGGCCCGGCGTCGAACCGCTCGCCGCGGCGGCCGCCAGGATGATCACCGCGGCGACCGCCACCGACGTCTGCTTCGTGCACGTGCTCGACGACAGCGACCGGTCGTTGACGCTGGCCGGCGCGACACCGCCGTTCGACAGCGAGGTCGGCAAGATCAGGCTGCCGCTGGGCTCCGGCATCTCCGGGTGGGTGGCCAGCCACCGCGAGCCCGTCGTGATCAGCCACGACAAGGAGTCCGATCCGCGGTACATGCCGTTCCAGTCGCTTCGCGGTTCCGATTTCACGTCGATGGTGTCGGTGCCGATGGAGACCGATCCCGGCGGTCTGGTCGGGGTGCTGAACGTGCACACGGTCGCGCGGCGGGAGTTCGCGCCACGGGATGTGGAGCTGCTCCTGGTGATCGGGCGGCTGATCGCCGGGGCGATGCACCAGGCGCGGCTGCACCGCCAGCTGGTGGCCCGCGAACGCGCGCACGAGAACTTCGTCGAGCAGGTCATCGAGGCGCAGGAGCTCGAGCGTCGCCGGCTGGCAGGCGACATCCACGACGGCATTTCGCAACGGCTGATCACGCTGTCCTACCGGCTGGACGCGGCCACTCGCGCCGCGGTCACCGATCCCGCCGCGATGGCCGAACAGCTCGGTATGGCAAGGGAACTGGTGGATCTGACGCTGCAGGAGGCCCGCGCGGCGATCGGCGGACTGCGACCGCCGGTGCTCGACGACCTCGGTCTGGCGGGCGGGCTGGCCAGCCTGGCCCGCTCGATCGGTCAGATCGACGTCAAGGTCGACCTGGTCGATACCCGCGTGCCCGACCACATCGAAATCGCGCTGTACCGCATCGCCCAGGAATGCCTGCAGAACGTCGTCAAGCACGCGCGCGCGTCCACGGCACGGCTGACATTCGCGGTCGACATGGGTGACGCCGGAGAGATCGCGCGCCTCGAAATCATCGACGACGGAATCGGTTTCGACACGTTCGAGCATCCGCTGGGCAGCGACGAAATGGGCGGCTACGGCCTGCTGTCGATGGCCGAGCGGGCCGAGATCGTCGGCGGACGGCTCAACATCCGGTCGCGGCCGGGCTCGGGGACTGCGGTGACGGCGACGATCCCGCTGCCCAACGTCGCGGACTAGAAGTCGCCTGCGTGACGCCGCAGCGTTTCGATCGAGGCGGCCAGCATCCGCGATTCCTCGTCGGAGATTCCGATGTCGGCGAAGACATCCTTGTTGAGCGTCACGGTCGCGTCCTCGACCGTGGAGCGTCCGAGATCGGTGATCTGCACCAACGTGGTGCGGCCATCGGTGGGATGCGGCAGCCGTGTCACCAGGCCGTGCGGCCTCTAGCCGCCGGATCGCGTGGGTGACGCTCGTGACGTGCACCTGCAGCCGGTCGGACGCCTTGGTGATCGGCAACGCGCCGTTGCGGCTGAACGCCAGCAGCCGAAGCAGCTCGTAGCGGGCGAAGCTGAGGTCATACGGACGCAGAGCCGTCTCCACGCGGGCCAGCAGGATCTGGTGCGCCCGCATCACCGAGGTGACCGCGACCATCCCGTTCGCGACGTCGCCCCACCCCGCGCGCTCCCAGTTGGCACGCGCGAGGTCGATCGGATCTCGCGTGCGCGGCTCGGCCGGCGGTTCTGAGGCCACGCCTCTTCATACCGCAGGCCGCGGGCCGAGAAGGCTGGAATTCAGCGCGACGCGAATGGCTCCAGCGCGGCCAACACCGCTCGGGTGGACTGGCGGTTCCCTACGGTGATCCGCACGCTGCCGTCGGCGTAGTCGCGGATCTGCAGGCCGGTGTCCTCGAAGAACTGGCGCCACGGGCGACTGTTCGCCGGCAGGTACACGAAGTTGGCATGCCCGTCGGTGCTGTAAATCCCCATCGAGCGCAGCTTCATCCGAAGATATCGTCGCTCCGAAGCGATCATCCGGATCCGTTGCTGCAGCTGGTTTTCCGCATCATAGGACGCTGCGACCGCAACCAGACCGGTGATGCCGACACCGAACGGCAGTTGCATGGTCCAAAGGCTCCTGGCCAGATCGGGCGCACAGAAGCCGTATCCGATCCGCAGTCCGGCCAGGCCGTACGCCTTCGAAAAGGTGCGCAGCACGACCACATTGGGGAACCGCTCGATCAGCGACAGCGCGTCGATCCGATGCTCTGGGGCAAGGAACTCGACGTAGGCCTCGTCCAGCAGCACCACGGTGTCCGACGGCACCCGCTGCAAGAACCGCTCGATATCGGCGGCCGGCTCGACGGTCCCCGTGGGATTGTGCGGACGGCACACCACCACGACCCGTGCCTGGCCGGCCGCCTCGGCCATGGCATCGAGGTCGTGGTGGCCGTGCTCGTCCAGCGCCACGGTGACCGAGACCAGCCGCGCCATCTGGGCGAAGATCGGATAGCCGTCGAACGTCGGCGACGTCATCACCATCCGGTCGCCCGGACTGGTCACCGCGCTCAACACCTGCATGATGACGCCCGTCGCACCGGCGCCGATCACCACCTGCTCCTCGCGCACCCCGACATGGCCGGCGATCAACGCGCGCAGCCGCTCGGGCAGGAACTCCGGGTACCGGTTCGCCACATCAACGGACTCGGTCAGTGCCGACCGCACCCCGGGCAGCGGCGGGAACGGATTCTCGTTCAGTGACAGCGCCAACGGGTTCACCGCGTTCGGCAGTGCCGAGACCGCCTCGGTCAAGTCCTGCTTGGGGGTGGTCATCAGTCGCGACCGCCCCACCTGATCGCGGCCGCACCTGCGAAGTCGCCTGCGTGCGCGAACGCCGCCATCATCGCCACATCGCCCTTCTTGAGCTGACCATCGGAGATCGCCCGCTCGAGGTTGATCGGTATGCCCGCGGCGAACAGGTTGCCGCACTCCTCGAAGGTGTCGCGGTGCCGCTCCCTTGGCAGCTCCAGCGCGTCACGCCAGTTCCGCAGGAAGGCCCTGTTCGGCTGGTTGGTCACGAGAAGGTCGAGATCCTTTGGCTTGATGCCGATTCGGTCGCAGACCGCGTATGACACCTCGGGCACCTGCCGGTTTCCACGGGCCAGCACCTTGGTGATCTTGCTCTCGGTGAATCCGATGTAGCCCTCGCCGGGCCCCGCCTCCCAATACTTGCGCGGCGGGTCGAAGTTTGCCGTCATGTCGCCGGCATATTCACCGTACGTGCGGCATTCGATGTCGAGGATCGGCGACTTGTCCGACACCGTCACCAGGCCGACGGCCGCGCCGTCACCCGGAACCGACGACTGGGCTTTGCGGCGCACTGTCTGCTGGTCGAACACCTGGCCCGCGCTGTTCTGCGCGACGGCGATCAGTGCGGTCTGCCCCTCCCCCGACGCCAGTAGGTTGCGGGCCACCTTCAGCCCCAGCACGAACGCCGCACATCCGCCGTTGTGCAGATCGAGCACCCAATTCGGTTTCATGCCAAGGCGATGCGCCATTCCGGGACCGCTGCCGTAGAACGGCATGTCCGGCAGCTGGACATGGGTGATCAACACGTCGACGTTGGCGATGGTGTCTTGGCCGTGGCGTTCGATGAGGCCCGCGGCGGCCCGTTCCACCATGTCGATGGCCGTCTCGTCCTTGGCCACGTGGTGACGGAACTTCGGCGCCCGGAACATCACGTTTTCCCGCAGCTCGTCGGACTCGGCGAAGCCGGCGTAGTAGTCGGAGCTGACTGGATCCCCGGGCAGATACGTCGAAATATCGAGCAGACTAACGGTCATCAGCAGTTCCTATCTCATCCACGCCGGTGTCACCGGCAAGCCGTTGTGATGCCGGTATTCGGCAATCGCCTTGAGGTTCTTCAGTTCCAGCAGATGGCCGGGACCGAACATGTCCCAGAAGTCACCCGACCCACACCGGACGCTTCGGCGGCGCGGTTTCGGGATAGGGATTCTTGTCGTAGAACGGATGGTGACAATTCGTCCACAGCACCACGGATCCGGGCTTGTCGAACACCACCTGCGCGTCGACGATCCGCATCAGGTAGATCATCCACAGGTGCTTGCCCTGGTCCCACGCGCAGTGGTAGTCGACCGTGCGGGCCTCTTTGTTGGCGACCGTGCGGGTGTAGATCGGGCTGCCAGTGGGGCCCCCGAGCTTGTCGTAGGCCACCCACAGCCCCGGCTCCTCGGTCGGGGCGAAGCCCCGCAGGCTGTATGTCCACTCCTCCAGGCAGCGGGTGTCAGCCATGTACTCGAACAGCTCGTCGGGTGGGCAATCGATGTAATCGTTTACGGTGCAATAGGTTCCGAACACCTCGTCGTGTGGGTAGACCGACCGCATCATTTCCATGATCAGCGGTGTGGCCTTCTCCCTCGGCGAGGTCTCGACTCGGATCACCCCGTCGATCGGGTTCGGCTGTGCCTCGGTGGGCGGTGATGTCATCAAGCGCGGGCAACGACATGGGGGATGTTCTCCTCTGTGACTACAGGTTTCGCGGCCGCCTTGCCGAGAAAGTTTGCGAATGGTGGGATTTCGTCAGGTGAGCACTCGACGCTGACCACCGATGGGCCGTCGACCTCGAGCGCGGCCTGTAACGCGGTGGGCAGATCGTCGATCGTGAGGACGTCGACGGAAGCAAGACCGGGGAACATGGCCGCCAGGCCCGCACCCAACCTGCTTGGGCCGAAGCGGTTGTAGCTGTAGAGATCGTCGTAGAACAGTTGTTCGCGGGTCACGCACATCGCATGCGCATGGTTGTCGAACAGCAGGAATGTCACGGGCAAGCGATACTGCACTGCGGTGTGAATCTCCATGCCGTGCATGAAGAATGAGCCGTCACCGGCGATGACCACGGTTCGCCTCCGGCGTCCGAACGCGACACCGAGGCCGGCTCCGAAGCTGTATCCCATGCCGCCCATGCCCAGCGCGACGATGAATCGCCCGTCGCGGCGGGCAGGCAGGTGATGGATCGCCGAGGCACCGATGTTTCCTGCATCGACGACGATGTCGACGCCGTCGGGCAGCGCGGCATCGACTACCGTCATCGCGTCGCGATATCGCACCCCTGGGCCTTCGTGCGGCGGCGGTTGCAGTTCTGTCCTCGGGACCAGATCCGGCACCCGCATGCCAGTGGGACGGCCGTTGCCGTTCAATGCGTGCGTCAGCAGAGTCAGAGAGCCGCGCAGGTCCTCGGTATGGATGTGCGTGCACGGCACGAACGGCACAGCCGACCCGATGGAGTAGGTCGGCACCGACGCCAGCGCATCGTCCAGTCCAGCGCGGGCGGTCACCGACAGCCGGGTGCCGACCAGCAGGCACAGTGCGCTGTCTGCGATCGCCGTGGCGACCCCGGGATGTCCCATCACGCCGGTCACCCCGAGCGCCGAGGACGAGCCGAGCCCCGGTGTGCCCGCGACGTCCTTGGCATCGGGAACGGTGGCCACCCGGGCGCGCAGCATCGACCGCAGTTGCGCGAGTTCGGCGCGTGCGTCGTCGCGGGCGACCTGCTCGCCGGCGATGATCGTGATCGGGCCATCGGCGTTCCGCAGCGCCCGCGCGATGGCTTGCGGGTCTCCCAGCTGAGAGCCGACGGTCACGGCGCTCCCGTTCGCCGGAGCCCTGCAGTCCAGGCTGGCCTGCTGGATGTCTTTCGGAAGCAGCAGCACCGCGGGGCCGCCGCGTTGGGCCGCCGCGATCGCCTCGGGCAGTGCCGTTGCAATTTCATCGGGTTCGGTCACCCGTCGGCAGAACACCGACACCGCCGAGAACAGCGCCTCGGCATCAAGTGCGCCGTTTCGGCCACTGGTGTCCTGAAAGGCGCCGTGGCCGTCGAGGCTTGTGGGGGCTTGGCCGATCAGCGCCAGCACCGGTACCCGGCTGGCCAACGCCTCGCCAAGTCCGGCAACGGTATTCAGGCAGCCGCCGCCGGAGGTTGCCGCCACGACGCCGAGCCCGGATCCGCTGCGGCTGTAGCCGTCGGCCATGGTGGCAGCGGAGAACTCATGCTTGGCCAGGACTGCGGTGATGTCGTCGCGAAAGTGCGCGGCATCGTAGAGATCCTCGATGTTCGCACCGTCGACGCCGAAGATGTAGTCCACTCCGGTCGCCGCCAGATAGCCGACGATGTGATCGACCACCCGTTGTCTTTGGGCCATATCATTCACCTGCTTCCACACCCTGCAGATGACACGACTCGTGAGTAACCACGGTTCAATCCGTGACCCGACTCACAGCTCTGTTTGTAGGAGAACCGCTCTCGTATCGGAATCGACGAGCTGAACGGACTTGATCTGGTCCTTCTGCATCGTCGTGTTGCCGCTCGGCAGCGCGGTCGCACCGTTCACACCGACCCACGTCGCGACCTCGCTCTGAGTTCCGTTGTGGTCCACCAAGACCATCGACAGATTCTCTGTGGTCGCCTGACCGCGGCTCGCGTAGTCGCCATAGGTGCAGACCATGTCGATCCGGGTGCCCCAGCCGAATCCCGTCAAAGTGACGGCGGCGTTGATGGGAGTCTGAGCCACCTTGCTCATCGTCACCTGGGAGGCCATAGCTTCATCGCCGCCGCCGTGGCCGCGGATCCCGGGCAGGATCCCGACGACCAACGCCACGGCCAACACGGCCGCCGCGGCGGCCAGCGTGATCACGCTCAGCCTGCGGGTGCGACGGCGCCGCCACTCGACCTTTTGCAGCAGAGTATCGAGCACCTCGGGCCGCATCGGCGGTGCTTCGGCCGCCGGGTCGTCGAGCGCTTCCACTTCCTTCGCATCGAGCTGTGCCAACAACGCGGGAATGCCGCTCAGTTCAGCGACGGCAGCGCCGCATCGTGGACATGTGGCGAGATGCGCTTCGAACTCGCGCCGCTCGGTTCCCGACAGTGAGCCAAGGACGTAGGCGGCATCCCACAGTGCATACGGGTCGTCGTTGCGCACGTCGTCGTCGCGGTTTGCGGGTCGCGTCATCGGGTCACCCCCATTTCCTGCAGTGTGAGGCGCAACGCCCGTACGGCGTAGTGCAGCCTCGATTTAACGGTGCCTTCGGCAATATCAAGGTCAGCGGCGATTTGCGCAGTCGTCCAGCCCTGGTAGTACGACCGCCGGATCACCGCGCGGTGTTCGGGAGACAACTGCGCCAGGGCGCCACTCAATAACATTCGGTCCAAGGCGGAGTCCACCTCATCCGGGCCGGCGCGATCGTAGGTCTTCTCGGGGTCCGGGGTTCCGGACTCGCTTCGAAACCTAGCGCTGCGCCGTTCGTCGATAATCATATTTCGGGCGACGGTGAACAGCCAGGCACGGACCGATCGGTCACCGTCGGTGACTTCTGGGTGCTGCCAAGCGCGCAGCAACGTTTCTTGCACTACATCCTCAGCTCGTGCCTGATCACCGGTAAGCCGCATGGCATAGCGCCACAAAGCTGCCGCATGCTCGTCGTAGAGCACACGAACCAAGGCGGCTTCCGGATCTTCCATTCAAACCTCCCTCGTTAATACGAGGCCGAGGCCGGTTTGGTTCACAGGTTATACGCAACCAACTGGACAATTGGTCGATCTAGACCGTCAGGATCCTGGGCCCGTCGTCGGTGACAGCAACGGTGTGTTCCCAGTGAGCGGCGCGCGACCCGTCGGCGGTGACAACGGTCCACTCGTCAGCCAGCACCACCGTCTTCGACGTGCCGAGGGTCAGCATCGGTTCGATGGCCAAGACCGAGCCAGCAGCCAGGTAAGGACCCCGTCCGGGTGGGCCTTCGTTGGGCAGGAACGGGTCCATATGCATGCGCCTGCCGATGCCGTGACCGCCGTAACCTGCGACGATGCCGAATTTGCGGCCGTAGCGCTGCGCCGCCGCCCGCGTGCCCTTCTCGATGGCGTGCGAGACGTCGGTGAGCCGGTTGCCAGGCACCATTGCGGCGATGCCGGCCTCCATCGACTCCCTGGTGGCCTGCGAGAGCGCCTCGTCGATCGGGATCAGCGTCCCGACACCGAACGTGATCGCCGAGTCGCCGTGCCAACCGTCGACGATTGCCCCGCAATCGATGGACACCACGTCGCCGGGTGCGAGAGCTTCGGAGGAGGACGGAATCCCGTGCACGACGCGGTCGTTCACGGACGAGCAGATGCTGGCCGGAAAGCCGTGATAGCCCAGGAAGGAGGGGGTACCGCCGGCGTCGCGGATCACCGCCTCGGCGATCTCGTCGAGGGCTTGGGTGGAGACGCCCGGCGCGGCGGCCTCACGCACCGCCTGTAGCGCCGCGGCGACCACTCCCCCGGCAACGGCCATCGCGTCGAGTTCACCGGGACTTCGCGGCTCGACCACCTTGCGGTTGCGCAGCCCCGGCAGGGCGATCATGGGTTACTTGCCGAGCGCGCGTAGTGCGCGCGCGAAGACCTCGTCGAGGCCGCCGACAGCATCGACGGACTGCAGGTTGTTGTGGCTGTAGTACTCCAGCAGCGGCTTCGTCTCGTCGCTGTACACCTTCATCCGGTTGTGGATGACCTCTTCGGTGTCGTCGGCGCGGCCGCGGGCCTTGAGGCGCTTGAACAGCTCCTGCTCGGACACGGCGAACTCCAGCACGGCGTCGAGCTTGGTGTTGTGGTTCTTCAGCATTTCGTCGAGCGCCTGCGCCTGCGCCACCGAGCGGGGATAGCCGTCGAGGATGAAGCCGTCGGAGGCGTCCGGCTGCTCGATGCGGTCCTCGACCAACTTGTTCGTCAGCTCCGAGGGCACCAAGTCGCCTGCGTCGAGGTAGCGCTTGGCCTCCAGCCCGAGTGGCGTGCCCGTACTGATGTTTTCCCGGAAAAGGTCGCCGGTGGAGATCTGCGGAATGCCGAGCTTCTCGGACAGCTTCTGGGCCTGCGTGCCTTTGCCCGCCCCAGGCGGCCCGAGAAGAACGAGTCTCACTTCAGGAACCCTTCGTAGTTGCGCTGCATCAGCTGGCTCTCGATTTGCTTGACCGTATCCAACCCGACGCCAACCATGATCAGAACCGCTGTTCCACCGAACGGCAAGTTCTGCACGGTGCCGGTGTTGCCGATCTCAAGGAACAGGTTCGGCAGCACGGCGATGACGCCCAGATAGATCGAGCCGGGAAGGGTGATCCGGTTCAGCACGAAACGCAGGTAGTCGGCGGTCGGCTTGCCGGGCCGGATACCGGGAATGAAGCCGCCGTACTTCTTCATCTCGTCGGCACGCTCGTCGACATTGAACTGGACCGACACGTAGAAGTAGGTGAAGAAGACGATCAGCCCGAAGTAGATCGCGATGTAGGACGGGCTTGCCGGGTTGGTCAGGTAGGTGGCCACGAACTTGTCCCACCAACCGGTTCCCGAGTTGGTCCTGCCGCTCTGGATCAGCTGGGTGATCAGGTGCGGAATGTAGATCAATGAGGACGCGAAGATCACCGGGATGACACCGGCCTGGTTGACCTTCAGCGGCAGATACGTCGATGTGCCGCCGTACATCCGGCGGCCGACCATTCGCTTGGCGTACTGGACCGGGATGCGGCGCTGGCCCTGCTCGACGAAGATCACGCCGATCACGATGACCAACGCGGCGACGCACACCGCGGTGAAGACGACGGGACCGCGGCTGTCCAGGATGCTCTTGCCCTCGGTCGGGATGCGGGCGGCGATGCTGGCGAAGATCATCAGCGACATGCCGTTGCCGATGCCGCGCTCCTGGATCAGCTCGCCCATCCACATCACCAGCGCCGCGCCCGCGGTCATCACGATGACGATGACGGAAAGGGCGAAGATCGACTGGTCTTGAATGATGTCGAGTTGGCAGCCTTGCAGCAGCCCGCCATTGGCGGCCAGCGCCACGATGCTGGTCGACTGCAGAAGAGCCAGCGCGATCGATAGGTAGCGGGTGTACTGGGTGAGTTTCGCCTGGCCGGCTTGACCCTCTTTGCGTAGCTCCTCGAAGCGCGGGATCACCACGCCGAGCAGCTGCACGATGATGCTCGCGGTGATGTAGGGCATGATGCCGATCGCGAACACCGCCAGCTTCAGCAGCGCGCCGCCGGAGAACAGGTTGATCAGTGAATAGATCTGCGCCGAGTCGCCGCCGCTGAGCTGCTGGATGCACTTCTCCACGTTGGGGTAGTTGACCCCGGGAGACGGGATCGAGGCGCCGATCCGGTACAGGACCAGGATGGCCAGCGTGAAGAGAATCTTGCGTCGCAGGTCGACCGTCCGCAGCGATGAGATGAAAGCCGAAAGCACTCTTCCTCCTGCGCAGCCGAGCTCAAATCGCGGCGTGCCAAATGGGCTGGTCCTACCAGCGTCGGTTAAGTCATGTGCGCGGGCCCCCGGCAGCCTAGGTGCTTGTCAGCCCAGGCCATCTGTTCAGGCGCCCAGCCTGCGGAGTCACGCGTCAAACAGTCTACGAGAGTAACAGTTGCTACTCACCTATCCCTCATCCGCACGGGGCGGTCGACCAGGTAGGACGACAATTCAGGTTGAAGGCGTACAGTCGACGACAGCTCGTTATAGTAGCTAAGTATTTACTGAGACGTTCACCGATAGGGGTTATAGAGAGTGCGCACGGACAACGACACATGGGATCTGGCTTCCAGCGTGGGAGCGACCGCGACGATGGTGGCGGCCGCCCGCGCGATGGCGTCCAGCATTGATGGCGCCCTGATCAGCGATCCGTACGCCGAGCCTCTGGTGCATGCCGTGGGTGTCGACGTTTTCTCGCGGCTGGTGAACGGCGAGCTGAAGCCCTCCGACTTCGACGACGACGCGACCACCGGCATGGATCGGATGGTCGACAACATGGCGGTGCGGACCAAGTACTTCGATGACTTCTTCACCGAAGCGACCGCCGCGGGCATCAAGCAGGCAGTGATCCTGGCATCGGGCCTGGATTCCCGCGCCTACCGGCTGCGGTGGCCTGCGGGCACCGTCGTCTACGAGGTGGACCAGCCGCAGGTGATCGAGTTCAAGACCCGGACGATGGCCGACATCGGCGCCGAGCCCAGCACCGACCGCCGCGCCGTGGCCATCGACCTGCGTTTCGACTGGCCGGCCGAGCTGAAGAGGGCCGGGTTCGACCCGGGCCAGCCGACGGCGTGGAGTGCCGAAGGCCTGTTCGGCTATCTGCCGCCGGACGCCCAAGACAGGCTGCTGGACACCATCACGGAGCTCAGCGCGCCGGGCAGCCGGATCGCGACCGAAAGCACGCCGACCATCGACCCGGAAGACCTCGACGAGGCCGTCGAGAAAATGCGGTCGACGGCCGACCGTTGGCGCAACCACGGCTTCGACCTCGACTTCGCGAACCTCATCTACCTGGGTGACCGCAAGGAGGTCGCGTCGTATCTCAGCGACCATGGCTGGCAGGTCCAGGGCAACACCGTCAACGAGCTGATGGCCGCCAACGGGTTTGCACCGTTCGACGAGGACTCGCCGTTCTCCGATCTGCGGTACGTCACCGCAAGCCGCGGCGGTCGGCGGTGACCCGCGCAGACGCGGACAGCTGGGACGTGGCGTCCAGCGTCGGCGCGACCGCAACCATGGTCGCCGCTGCGCGGGCGATCGCCAGCAGGGAACCGGATGCGATCATCGACGATCCGTTCGCCGAGCCGCTGGTGCGGGCCGTCGGAATGGATTTCTTCAGCCGGCTGCTCGACGGCGAGTTCGGGTTGTCCGACGACGACGGCGGGGACGCCACCCGGCTGATGACCAACGTGATGGCGGTGCGCACCCGGTTCTTCGACGACTTCTTCATCGAAGCGGCGGCCGCGGGGATACGGCAGGCGGTGATCCTGGCTTCCGGCCTCGATGCACGCGCCTACCGGTTGCCGTGGCCGGACGGCACCGTCGTGTACGAGATCGATCAGCCCAAGGTGATCGAGTTCAAGAACGCCACGATGGCGTCGATCGGCGCAGAACCCACCGCGCAGCGCCGGGCGGTGAGCATCGATCTTCGCGAGGATTGGCCGGCCGCATTGCGCCACAACGGATTCGACCGACACCCAGCCCGTAGCGTGGAGCGCGGAGGGCTTGCTGGTCTATCTGCCCCCGGACGCCCAGGACCGGCTCTTCGACGACATCGCCCGTCTGTCCGCCCCTGGCAGCCGGCTGGCCACCGAGTACCACCCCGACGCGGGCGCGAGCATCGGCGAGCGCGCACAAGCAATACGTGAGCGGTGGCGGGAGCACGGTTTCGACATGAACCTGGCGGACCTGTTCTATCCGGGCGAGCGGAATCCCGTCGTGGAGTATCTTAGCGAGCACGGGTGGCAGGTGAACGCCCGCAGCAGAACCGAAATGTTCACGGCTTACGGCCGTACGTTCCCCGACGGCGAAGAGCTTGCGCCGATGCGTGATTCGCTAGCTGTCACCGCAATCCGACAGTAGGAATTCTCGATGGCACGAACCGACAAGGACACGTGGGATCTGGCCTCGAGCGTGGGGGCCACCGCGACCGCCGTCGCGGCCTCCCGGGCGGTCGCGTCCCAGGGCCCCGACGCACTTCTCGACGATCCGTTCGCCGAGCCATTGGTGCGCGCCGTGGGCTTGGACGCCTTCGTCAAGATGATCGACGGCGAGTCGTTCAACGAAGACGATCCTCTGATGAATCGCAAGACAATGAGCGAGCAGATCGCCGTCAGGACAAGGTTTTTCGACGACTTCTTCCTAGCCGCCGCCGACGCTGGGATACGGCAGTCGGTCATTCTGGCGGCGGGCTTGGACACTCGGAGCTACCGACTTGCTTGGCCTGCGGCGTCGGCCGTCTTCGAAGTCGACCAGCCTCAGGTGATCGACTTCAAAACCGCGACGCTCGACGACCTCGGTGCGGTGCCGAAGGCGACACGTAAGACCGTCGCGGTCGACCTGCGTGACGACTGGCCGACCGCATTGCGCGAGGCGGGCTTCGATCCGGCCCAGCCCACGGCCTGGATCGCCGAAGGCTTGTTGATCTACTTGCCGCCGGACGCGCAAGATCGACTGTTCGACAACATCACCGCGCTGTCGGCCCCCGGAAGCCGCTTGGCCACCGAGCACATGGACATGAACTCGATGCCCGACGATTGGGCGCAGAGATTGGACGAACGATCGCGCCGAGCGGGCTCGGACATCAACCTGTCCAACTTGTTCTACTCGGGCGACCGCAATACCGCCGGCGAATACTTGTCCTCGCACGGGTGGACGGTGACCACCCGCTCGACGGCGGATACGTTCGCCGCCAACGGATTCGAGCTGCCCGACGACGAGCTCACTAGGCTCACCGGGGACTCCGGATACCTCACGGCAACACTACAAGGAGCATGATGGCCCGGAGCGACAACGACTCGTGGGACCTCGCGTCCAGTGTCGGCGCTACCGCCACGATGGTGGCCGCACAGCGAGTGCTGGCCAACCGCGAAGGGCTGATCGACGACCCGTTCGCCGAACCTCTGGTGCGCGCGGTCGGCCTCGACTTCTTCACCAGGGCACTTGACGGCGAGATCGATCTGGAGGATGTGGATCCGCGGTTCAGCCTGCGGCGGTCTGCCGAGGGAATGGCGGTGCGCACCCGCCACTTCGATGGGTTGTTCACCGATGCCGCGGCCGCGGGTGTCCGTCAAGCGGTCATCCTGGCGTCCGGACTGGATGCCAGGGCCTATCGGTTGCCCTGGCCCGACGGCACGACCCTCTACGAGGTCGACCAGCCTGAGGTGATCGATTTCAAGTCGAAGACACTGGCCGACCTAGGCGCGCAGCCAAAGGCTCGACCGCCGCACCGTCGCAATCGACCTTCGCGACGACTGGCCGAAAGCGTTGCGGGATAACGGCTTCAATTCCACGCAGCCCACGGCCTGGATCGCCGAGGGTCTGCTCATCTATCTGCCATCGGCGGCGCAGGATCTGCTGTTCGACAGGATCGACGACCTCAGCGCGCCCGGCAGCCGGGTCGCCACCGAACACATCCCCGACGTCAGCATGTTCTCCGACGAGCGGGCACAACAGATCGCGGACCGACTGAGGACATACGGCCACGACATCGAGATGGGCGACCTCATCTACAAGGAAGAACGCAGCGACGTGAGCGAGTACCTGACCGGACACGGCTGGGACGTGTCGATCCAGGCGATACCGGACGCTTACGCCGCCAATGGATTCGAGTTCCCCGACGACGGCGCGATGGGCTTCTTCGCCGACATGAGCTACCTGAGCGCGATCAAGCGCTAACCCGCCCGACCGCCGAGTGGCCGACTCAGCTCGAACCGGTTGCAGTCGAGATCGTGAAACCACAGGAACTCGTTGTCGGCGCTGCGGCGGATCTCGCCCACGTCGACGCCTCGGTCGAGGAGCACCTGCCGTAGTGGAGCGAGGTCGCCGTTCGTGACGACGACGACGTACGTGTTGCGGTCGTTGTCGTCGCGCACCCGCGCCTGCCCCGCCGGAAGCTGCCACAGCGACACCACAGAGCCGGCGATCCGGTACACCGCGATCGGATGATCACCGTCGGCGCCGACGTGAATCGGCTCCAGCCCCAGCTTTCCGCGATACCAGCGGACCGACGCGCCGACGTCGCGCACCCTCAGAACGGTCGAAACCATGGCCCCGTCGTCGAATATGCCCGCCGTCATGTCATACGGCCTGACAGCTCGAGGAACCGCCCGTAGCGGTCTTCCATCGGCCCCTTCCACGCCGGGTCCGGCTCGACGGTGTGCTCGGTCGACGCCCATCGGGCGGCGTCGGCGATCGACGACTCCAGGCCTGTCGCCATTCGGGCGAGGAACGCGGCGCCCAGCGCCGCACCCTCGGGGACACCCGACACCTCGACGGGAAGCCCTGTCGCGTCGGCGATGGCCTGCATCCACGGCGCGACGCGGGTTCCTCCGCCGGTGGCCACGATGCGCGACGCGGGAGCCGCCCCCAGCTCGATGAGGTGGCGCACGACGAATCCGGACGCCTCGTAGGCGGCCCGGCGAACGGACGCGGCGTCATGGGCAAGGTCGAGTCCGTCGAGCACGGCGCGCCGGTCGGGATCGTGGTAGGGCGTGCGCTCACCTCGCACGTACGGCGACCACACCGGTACCCGACCCGGATCGACAGCGTCCGAATCAGCCTGCACGACAAGATGATCCACCCAGTTGAGGAACAGGCCGCCGGCATTGCTGGCCCCCCCGATCTGAATCTTGCCCGCCGCCGTGTGGGGAATGGTCCACAGGCCGGGGACTTCGCGGGCTTCCGGAATGGTCGCCCAGACGATCAGTGTGGTTCCGCACAGCACCAGCACGTCGCCGTCCTTGTCGGCGCCGGCCACCATCTGTTCGCAGGTGGCGTCGATGGCGCCCGTCGCCAGCACTGCGTCGCTGTTGTGCACGCGGCCGACGGCGACGCCCGGTCCTTCCACCCGCGGCATGCGGTCCGCCGATGCGCCGCAGTCGGCACATTCCCGTGCGTTCCACCCGGTGCCGTCGAACAGCGGCAGTGTGGTGAACGCGGTGGCGAAGTCGATCACCGGCTCGCCCGCCAGCGCGTGGTTGGCCACCGCGGGCGCCGGCCAGTACCCCGCGGCGGCGGGTGCTTCCCGTGCCGTCCATCGCAGGAACCCGGCCGCCTCGCCCACCATGAATCCCATGCCGGGAGTCGGAGTCGAAACCCTGCCCCGGCCGTCGCCGTACAGCAGGCCAGGGGTGACGGGAATGCCGTCGGCGTCGACCGCGGTCAGGGACGGGACCATCGCCGAGACGGCCACCGCGCGGGCGTCCGGGCGGCTCAGCTGCCCGAGAGCCGCCAGCGGACCGTTCCGCCAGGCCTGCTCGGCGTCGTGCTCGAGTTTGTCCGGTGCCGGTATCCGCAGCCGGTGCGGGATGCGGGTCCGTGCGACTACTTGGCCGTGCTCGTCGGCGACCACCGCTTTGACGGCGGTCGTGCCGATATCGATGCCGATTGTCACCTCTTCGCGTGACACGCGCGTCACCGTACGCCAGCATGGGCAGTCGTGACCCCAAGACCGCGTGCCCTGGTGACTGCCCCGCTGCGGGGGCCGGGTTTCGACAAGCTGCGCCGGCTGGCCGATGTGGTCTACGACCCGTGGATCGACAAGACGCCGTTGCGGATCTACACCGCAGAGCAGCTGGCCGATCGTGCCAGCGCAGCAGGCGCCGATGTTGTTGTGGTGGAATCCGATTCGGTGCGAGGACCGGTCTTCGAGCTTCCGCTGCTGGCCATTGCGTCCACCCGCGGTGATCCCAACAACGTCGATGTCGCAGGCGCAACGGCCGCGGGGATCCCGGTTCTGCACACCCCTGGCCGTAATGCCGATGCGGTCGCCGAGATGGCCGTCGCGCTGCTGTTCGCAGCCACCCGTCACCTTCTGCCCGCCGACGCCGATGTCCGGTCCGGCCAGGTGTTTCGCGACGGAACCATCCCCTACCAACGGTTCCGCGGCGGCGAGATCGCCGGACGAACCGCAGGCCTGGTGGGCCTGGGCGCCGTCGGCCGAGCGCTGCGATGGCGGTTGACGGGGCTGGGGGTCTCGGTCATCGCCCACGACCCGTACAACGACGAGGCCCGCCACCGCCTTGACGAGCTGCTCGATCAGGCCGACATCGTCTCGCTGCACGCGCCGGTCACCGATGACACCGTCGGGATGATCGCTGCCGATCAGTTCGCGGCCATGCGAGACGGCGTGGTGTTCCTCAACACCGCCCGCGCCCAGCTGCACGACACCGACGCGCTCGTCGAGGCGCTCATGAGCGGCAAGGTCGCCGCGGCGGGCCTGGACCATTTCGAGGGGGAATGGCTGGCTGCCGACCATCCACTCACCGGGCTGACCAACGTGGTGCTGACGCCGCACATCGGCGGGGCCACGTGGAACACTGAGGCGCGGCAGGCTCAGATGGTCGCCGACGGGCTCGAAGCGCTGCTGTCGGGAAGGCCACCGCCGCATATCGTGAACCCGGAGGTGCTGGCACGGTGAGATTCGTGGACGACCCGGAAGCGGCGGTGCTGGCGGCGGCCAAGGACATGCTGCGACGTGGCCTGGTTGAAGGCACGGCAGGAAATATCTCGGCGCGCCGGGAGGACGGCAATCTCGTCATCACCCCCTCGTCGGTGGACTACGGGGACATGACGATTGACGATCTCGTCGTGGTCGACGCCGACGGCGCGATGGTGCAGCGTCGCCGATGGTCGATCTCCTTCGTCGGAGATGCAGCTGCATCTGGCGTGCTACCGCGCATTCGACGACATCGGCAGCGTGATCCACAGCCATCCGGTGTGGGCCACCATGTTCGCCGTCGCCCACCAGCCGATCCCGGCCTGCATCGACGAGTTCGCCGTGTACTGCGGCGGGGACATCCGCTGCGCGGACTACGCCGCGTCCGGCACACCCGGTGTCGGCCACAACGCGGTGAAGGCGCTGGAGGGCCGGGCCGCGGCTCTGATCGCCAACCATGGCCTGGTCGCCGTCGGTCCACGGCCCGAAAGGGCGCTGCACGTCACCGCACTCGTCGAGCGCACCGCCCAGATCGTCTGGGGGGCAAGGGCGCTCGGCGGACCGGTGCCCCTTCCCGACGATGTCAACAGGAACTTCGCCGGTGTCTACACCTATCTGCGCCAAAACCCGATGTAGTCGTACGCGAGCTCAGCGCTGGTCGATGGCCACCTTGACGGCGCCGCTCAGCTCCTGGTCGGCGATGGCAAGGAAGGCGTCGCGCCACTGCTCGAGCCGGAACGTGTGGGTCAGCATGGCGTGCAGATCAACTCGCCGGTCGATCACCAGGTCGAGGTAGTGGTCGATGGCGTGCTTGCGGACGCCGTCGACCTCCTCGACGCCGAACGCGTTGGAGCCGACCCAGCTGATCTCCTTGAAATACAACGGGCTCCACTCCCACCGACCGGGCGCGTGCACACCAGCCTTCACCAAGGTCCCCCGTGACGCCAGGACCCGCACCCCGACCTCGAACGTCTCCGGCTTTCCGACCGTGTCGTAGACGACGTCGATCGGACCCGGGTGCGCCATGGGCAGGCCCTGCAATGGCTGCCGCAGCCGGCCGCCGCCCCAGGCGACCAGTTCCTCGATCAGAGCCAGCCGCGGCTCGGGTGCCAGCACCTTGGCCGCCCCGAGGCGGGTGGCCACCTTCGCCTGGGCGTCGAAACGCGCCACCACCGCAACCTCCACGTCCGGGTAGAGCGCCTGCAGGATCGCCACCGCGCAGCACCCCAGCGAGCCGGCGCCGTACACCAGCACCCGGCCGGACGGCGGCGGCGGATGCCGGGTGATCGCATGAAGGGACACCGAGAACGGGTCGGCGAACACTGCCAGTTCGTCGGACACCGTCTCCGGGACAGGGTGCAGCATGCTGTCGTGGGCGGGCATCAGCTCGGCGTAGCCTCCCGTCACGTCTGCAGACACTCCGGAATGGATACCCGCCCTGATGTCGCCGTCGGTGAAACTCCAGCACAAGCTGTAGTCACCTGATTCGCATGCGGGACAGCGCGGTTCGACGCCTCGCGGCCCGCACGACAGCCACGGGTTGAGCACCACTCGCTGGCCGACCTCCAGGCCTCGGGCCTTCGGCCCCATCGCCACCACGTCGGCCACCACTTCATGGCCCATGACTTGAGGAAACGAACAAAACGCGGCCATTGCGTTATCGGCGTCGCCCTCGCCGAAGTCGAGAAGGATCTGCTTGGAGTCCGACCCGCATATTCCGGTCAGCCGCGGCCGCGTGATCACCCAATCGTCGTGCAATGGTCGCGGATCGGGCACCTCCTGCAACGCGACCGGAGACCGCGCCAGATTCTTGGCGAGCATACTGGCGTCCCCGGCCAGCTCGAACGGCTCACCCGGCACACCGAACACCAGCGCCTTCACGGCCGGGCCATCGTCGCCGCGCCCGCGATGAAGGCGTCGATGTCGGAGTTCTTGCCGTCGACGACGGCCTTGAGGTCGGGCACATAGTGTTCGAAGCGACTGTCGCCCAGCGCGGTGATGATGCCCTCTGCCACCGCGTCGGGCGGCACCTTCGGCCCCTTGTAGATCGGGTCGTCGTTGTCTGGCTGATCCCAGATCTCGGTGTCGATGGGCCCCGGCTGGATCAGCTTCACCGACACGCCTGTGCCGTGAAGGTCGACGGCCAGCGCCTCACTCCAGCCGCAGAGCGCGAACTTGCTTGCACAATAGGCCGATTCGTGGATGATGCCCACTCGGCCGCCGATGCTGGACACGTTGACGATGACACCGACGTCGCGGGCCAGCATTCGCGGCAGCAAGGCGAGCGTCAGCCGCATGGGAGCGAAGAAGTTCACCGCCATGACGGCTTCCGCGTCGCGCGGGTCCAGTGCGGTGACTGCTCGGCGCTTGGGGACGGCCGCGTTGTTGACCAGCACGTCGATGCCACCGAGGGTGTCCCACGCCTGCAGCGCCAGCTCGGCGATGGCGTCGGCATCGCCGAGGTCGGCCACCCACATCGTCGAGTCCCGCGACGTCTTCCGGCAGTCGGCTAGCACCTCGGCAAGCCGGTCACGCCTGCGGGCGATCAACCCGACGACCGCCCCTTGCGCGGCCAGCCGTCGGGCGAGTGCGGCACCGACACCAGACGATGCGCCTGTTATCAACACCCGCTTGCCCACAGCCGAGAACGCCACGAGCAGCAGTCTGCGCCGCCTAGAGGTTTTTCGCCGGAAATCAGTCGCGGCGGTAGTCCAGCGCTTCGGCCAGCACTTCGGCCAGATGCACGGCGCGCCGCGGAGTGCCCTGCGCGATCTGGGTTCGGCAGCTGAACCCGTCGGCGATGACCGCCGTGGTCGGGGCGGCCGCGCGGACGGCGGGTAACAGCACCCGTTCCCCGACCGCCCGAGACACCTCGTAGTGGCCACGCTCGAAGCCGAAATTGCCTGCAAGACCGCAACACCCGGAGTCTGGAACCTCGGCATGAATGCCGGCCTTGTCCATCAAGGCGCGGTCGGCATCGAAGCCGAGCACGGCGTGCTGGTGGCAGTGTGTCTGCACCAAGGCGTCCGTCGCGACGTCGGGTGGATCCCATTCCGAGTGGGTGAGGAATTCGGCGAACGTGACGGTCGATGCCGCGAGCGCAGCGGCTCGAGCGTCGTCACGCAGAAGTTCCGTCGCGTCCCGGCGCAACACCGCGGTACAACTCGGCTCCAGCCCCACGATCGGGATGCCGGATTCCAGGTGCGGTGCCAATACCGCCAACGAACGCCCGATGCGCCGCTTGGCCGCCCGCAACTGGCCGGTCGAGATCCAGGTCAGCCCGCAGCACACCGAATCGTTCGGCAATACGACCTCGTAGCCTGCGGCCTCCAGCACGGCGACGGCGGCGCGGCCCACCTGCGGCGCAAAGTAATTGGTGAAGCTGTCCGGCCACAGCATCACCGCGCCGCGGTTCCCGGGCTGGACCGGCGCCGCACGGCGGGCAAACCACGACGTGAACGTCTGCTCGGCGAAGGCCGGGATATCCCGCTCGGGTGCGATCCCGCCGAGTCGTTTCGCCAGCGGCGTGCGTGCCATCCGGTTGACCAGCTCGCGGCGCCGCGGACGCGATCCGCGACAGCTGCGGAAGCCAGCCCATCGACCAATGCGACAGCGGCCGGGCCCAGGGCCGTCCGGCGTAGTGGTGGTGGGTGAACTCAGCCTTGTACGTCGCCATATCCACATTGACCGGACAGTCCGACAGGCATCCCTTGCAGGACAGGCACAGGTCGAGTGCGTCGCGCACCTCGGTCGAACGCCAGCCGTCGGCCACCAGGTCGCCCTGCAGCATCTCCCACAGCAGGTGGGCGCGCCCACGCGTCGAGTGCATCTCGTCGTGCGTCGCCTGGTAACTCGGGCACATCACCCCGCCGCTGGACTGCCTGCACTTCCCGATGCCGACGCAGCGTCGTTGGGCCTGGGCGAAGTCGCCGTTGTCGTCGGGATAACTGAACAGCGTCAACGGTTTTCGGTCCTTGGCCGGACCCAGGTGCCGGATTCCCGCGTCGAGTGCGGGCGGATCGACGATGACATGCGGGTTCATCAGCGTGTCCGGGTCCCAGATGTGTTTCATCTCGGCGAGCAGGGCCAGCCCGTCCTGTCCGTACATGCGGCCAAGCAGTTCCGAGCGCGCCCGCCCGTCGCCGTGTTCGCCCGAGACCGAACCGCCGAGTGAGACGACGAGGTCGGTGGCCTCTTCGACGAACGACCGGTACGCGGCGACACCGTGCGCGCTGAGCAGATCGAAGTCGATGCGCATGTGCATACAGCCCTCGCCGAAGTGCCCGTAGGAGGCGCCGGACAGGCCGTATCTCGCCATCAGCGCGTCGAGGCCGCGCAGGTAGTCGGCGAGGCGCTCGGGCGGTACCGCCGCATCTTCCCAACCGCCCCATGCTTCCGCACCGTCGGCACGACGCGTCGCGAGGCCGGCCGCATCGGTGCGGCACCGCCAGAGCACCGCCTGGGCGCCGGGGTCGCAGACCAACGCCGCAGATGCCGGCGAGCCCGAATCACGCAGGGCGGCAAGCATTTTCTCTGCCGCCATCTCGGCGGCAACGCGATCCTCCCCGGCCATCTCCACCAGCAGCCAGGCCCGTCCCGCGGGCAGACCTGCCTCAGTCGCCGCCCGGCGCACCTCCCCCGGTAGCCGGTCCACCAGGTCGACATTGATGGACTCCATCGTCAGCGGGCTGTGGGCCAGCACGACGGGCACGCATTCGGCCGAGGAGACGGAATCGGAGAAACCCAGTACACACAGCACCCGCGCCGCTGGCAGCGGCGTCAGCGCCACCGTCGCCCGGAGGGTCGCCGCGAAGCCGCCCTCGCTGCCACATAACAATCCCGCGACGTCGTAGCCGTGTTCGGGCAACAGTCGATGCAGCGCATAGCCCGAGATCTGCCTGCTGAACCGGCCGAAGCGGCGGCGGATCACCAGCTCATGCTCGTCGACGAAGGCCTGCAGGGACCGGTGGAGCTCGCCCTCGCGCCCGGGCCGGTTCGCCAGTTCGCCTCGGGCTCCGCGTGATTCGACGGTGCAGCGGGTGCCATCGGCGAGGATCACGTCGAGTGACACAACATTGTCAGCGGTCGTGCCCCATGCGACCGAATGCGCGCCGCAGGCGTTGTTCGCGATCATCCCGCCGATCGTTGCGCGGCTGCCCGAGGATGGATCGGCGCCGAAGGTGAGCCCGAGCGGCCGCGCGGCGCCCAGCAGGTCGGTGAGCACAACGCCGGGCTCGACGACCGCGGTCCCGGTGCGGGTGTCGATGCCCAGTATCCGGTTCACGTGCCGGGATGCGTCGATGATGACGCCCCCGATCGCGTTGCCCGCCATCGACGTGCCACCGCCGCGCAGCGTCACCGGCGCTCCGGCCCCTGCGGTGAGCGCAACGGCGGCGGCCAGATCTTCCACGTCGGCCGGTACCACCACGAGGTCGGGGACGACGCGGTAATTCGAGCCATCGACCGCGTACAGGCCCCGGCTGGCCGCGTCGTCGCGCACGGTCCCCCGGATCGCCCGACGTAGCTCTGAAATGAGCCTGCTCGAGTCGTAGGTCGCGCCGGTCGACGTCACCAGGGCCGCGATGTCAGAACCGGTGTTCGCCCAGCCACAGCGCCGTGACGCCGGTCAGCGATCGCTCCGCCTGGCCCCACACCTCCACCACCGAGCGCCCGATGAGCGTCGCGACGGCCTGGGTGAGCGACGCCGCGGCAGGCTGTGACGACGGCTTTGGCCGCAGGAAATCCAACAGCGAGGATCCGGGGTAGCTGAGGATGCGGACGTCGGCGTCCTCGTCGTGTCCGGCAAGCACCTTGGCCCGGTTGATCGCGGTGCGCAGCCCGCCGAGCTCGTCGACGAGGCACCGCTCGAGGGCGTCGGCACCGGTCCACACCCGACCCTGGGCGATCGCGTCGACCGCGTCCACGCTGAGCTTGCGACCCGACGCCACGCGCTCGATGAAGTCGGTGTAGAACAGGTCGGCCTCGGCCTCGACATGGGCGCGCTGCTCGTCGGTGAACGGCTTGTCGATCGACCACGCGTCGGCGTTTTCGTTGGTCCGCACCGAATCCGAGCCGACACCGAGCCGGTCCTTGAGTTCGCGGGCCACCAGCTTGCCGGTCATCACACCGATCGATCCGGTGATCGTGCCCGCATTGGCGACGATGGCGTCGGCGCCCATCGACACGTAGTAACCGCCGGAGGCGGCGACCGCGCCCATCGACGCGACGACCGGCGTGCCGCCGTCGCGAATCCGGTTCACTTCTCGCCAAATGGTTTCCGACCCGGTGACCGACCCGCCGGGGCTGTCGACACGCAGCACGATCGCCGACACCGAGTCGTCGGCGGCCGCCTCGCGCAGCGCGGCGGCGATGGTGTCCCCGCCGGCGCTGGAGTCGCCGAACGGCAGTACCTGCGGGCCGCCGCGGCCGCTGACGATCGGCCCGTGCAGGGTCACGACGGCGATCGTCGGCTTGGACTTGCGGCCGGGGACCGACGGCATCTGCGGCCCCGGCCGGGACGCCGTCGCCTTGGCGTAGCGCGACAGATACAGCCGCGGCGGTGCATCGGGATGGTTGTCCGCGTCACCGGTCTCCGGCGAAATACCAGGCGCACCAACGAGTTCACTGATCCGCGCGTAGGCCTCATCGCGGAAGCCGATCCTGTCGACCAGCCGTCCGGTGACGGCATCGTCGCGCAGCAGCGGCGCCTTGTTGGCCAGCTCGTCGACCGCCGCGGGGTCGATGTGCCGGGACTTGGCGACCGCCTGCCACACCTGGCTGTGCAGACTGTCCAGTAGCCGGGTGTCCGCCTCGCGGTGGGCATCGGTGTAGCGGTCCTGCGTGAAAAGGTTTGCGGCGGACTTGTATTCGCCGCGTGCGATGAACTGCGCTTCGATGCCTGCCTTGTCGAGTGCGTCGCGAAGGAACAGCGCGCTGGTCGCGAAGCCGACCAGACCGACCGTTCCGGACGGCTGCATCCAGACCTCGCGGAACGCCGACGCCAGGTAGTACGACAGTGTGCCTGGATAGGTCTCGGCCCATGCCAGCGAGGGCTTGACGTCGCTGAAGGCTGCGATCGCGTCGCGCAGCTCCTGCACCGGGCCTGCAGCGGCGGCCGGAAGCTGCACCCGGGCGATCAGCCCGGAAACCCGCGGGTCTTCGGCGGCCCGGTGAATCGCCGCGACCGTCTCGCGCAGCACCAGCGGCCTGCCGCCTCCGGTGATCATCGCCATCGGGTCGAACCCGCTGGTCTCGGCCGGGGCTGCCAACAAATCAAGTTCCAGCACGCAGCCGTTGGCCACACCGTGGTGACGGGCGGTGTCGACCTTGCGGGCCAGTGACCGCAGGTCGTCGAGGTTGGGAACACCTGGTACGAAGCTGAACATCACCCGAGCCTACCGGCGTGATCGCGCAGGCTATCGGCGCCGTGTCTGGATGAAGATCTCCACGCGGGTGATCCGCCCATCGCCGTTGAGTTCGAAGACGAGCACCTCCGGCGTCAACATGGCCTTGCCGTCGAATTCCACCGTCTCGCTGAGTTCAGCGAACGCGAGCCCGTCGTTCGCGTAGGTCACCCGGTGGAGCTCCATCGCGTAACCCTCGAGCTTCGGCATGGTGTCGGAGATGAAGGCGAGGTAGTCGTCCCGGCCGTCAAACCGGTCCCCGTACGGTCCGACGCGGATGACGCCGTCGGCGACACACTCGCCGACCACGTCCCAGTCGTGCGACACGATGGCGTCGAGGTACCGCTCGACGATGCCGGCCATCGGTCCATCAGATCACGTTCCCCGCGGCCGCCTACGGTGGACGTGTGCGCTTTTCGATCTCGATCCCGCAGCTGGATTACGACCGCTTCGATGACGCGGGGGTGAAGGCCTATCTCGCACGAGCCGAGGAGCTCGGCTTCGAGGGCGGTTGGACGATGGAACAGGTCGTCGGCCGATCGCCGCGGATCGCGCCGCTGGAGATGCTCGCCTACGCCGCGGCGTGCACCACCCGGCTGCGCCTGGGGGTCGCGGTGCTCATCACCTCACTGCATGACCCGTTGCAGCTGGCGTCGTCCGTCACCGCGGTCGACCGTCTCAGCCACGGCCGGTTGGACGTCGGCGTCGGCCATGGCGGCAACTTCAGGCCGTTCCCGGCGTTCGGCGTGGAGAAGTCGACATTCGTCAGCTATTTCACCGAGGGCATCGAGCTGATGAAGGCCGCGTGGTCGGACGAGCCGAAGGTGACGTTCCACGGCCGGTTCCGCGACGTCGACGGCCTGCCGATCCAGCCGAAGCCGGTGCAGCGCCCGCATCCGCCACTCTGGATCGGCGGCACCGCCCCCAAGGCGCTGGCGCGGGGAGTGCGGCTGGCCGACGCGTTCCTCGGTGCCGGCTCGTCGACCACCGCGACTTTCGCCGAGGCGGTGAAGACGGTCCGCCGCGAACTCGACGAACAGGGTAAGGACGCAACGAGATTCACCATCGGCAAGCGGGTGTACCTGACGGTCGACGACGACGCAGGACGCGCACGCGAACGGGTGGTCGACGGACTGCACCGCATCTACGGGCGGATGCCGGGGATCGAGGACGTTCCGGTGTCGGGCACCCCCGACGATGTGGCGCGCGGCGTGCGAGAGGTCATCGACGCGGGCGCCGACATGATCTTGCTGAACCCGGTCGGCAAGAACGTCACCGAGGACCGCGAGCAGATGGAACGGCTCGCCGCCGAAGTGATCCCGCAGCTGGGCTAGGAGTTACGCGACCTCGGTCGCGGAACCGCCTGCGGCCGAGATCTTTTCCTTCGCGCTGCCGCTGAACTTGTGCGCGGTGACGTTGACCTTGACGGTCAGCTTGCCGTCGCCGAGCACCTTGACCAGACAGTTCTTGCGAACTGCGCCCGCGGCCACCAGCTCGTCGACACCGACGTCGCCGCCCTTGGGGAACAGCTTGTTCAGGTCGCCGACATTGACGACCTCGTATTCGGTGCGGAACCGGTTGCGGAAGCCTTTCAGCTTGGGCAGCCGCATGTGAATCGGCATCTGGCCACCCTCGAACGTCGCCGGGACGTTCTTGCGTGCCTTCGTGCCCTTCGTGCCGCGACCGGCGGTCTTGCCCTTGGAGCCCTCACCGCGGCCCACGCGGGTCTTCGCGGTCTTCGAGCCGGGGGCCGGCTTCAGGTCGTGCAGTTTGATCGCCATTATTTCGACTCCACCGCTTCCACTTCAACGAGGTGGTGCACCGTCTTGATGAGCCCGCGGATCTGCTCGTTGTCCTCACGGACGACCGACTGGCGGATCTTCCGCAGTCCCAACGTCCGAAGGCTTTCCCGCTGCCTCCACCGAGCACCGATGGTGCTGCGCACCTGGGTGATCTTCAGCTCTGCCATGGTTATGCCGTTCCTTCTCGGCTCGCCGCAGCGCTTGCCGCGACGGTCTCGGCCTCACGGCGCGCCCGCAGCATGCCGGCGGGCGCCACGTCCTCGATGGGCAGGCCGCGGCGGGCCGCCACCTCTTCGGGACGCTGCAGCAGCTTGAGGGCGGCAACGGTGGCATGCACCACGTTGATCGCGTTGTCGCTGCCCAGCGACTTGGCCAGGATGTCGTGCACGCCAGCGCATTCCAGCACCGCGCGGACGGCGCCACCGGCGATCACACCGGTACCGGGGCTGGCCGGACGCAGCATGACCACACCCGCGGCGGCTTCACCCTGTACCGGGTGCGTGACGGTGCCGCCGATCAGCGGAACCCGGAAGAAGCCCTTGCGCGCTTCCTCCACGCCCTTGGCGATCGCGGCGGGAACTTCCTTGGCCTTGCCGTATCCGACGCCGACCATGCCGTTGCCGTCGCCGACGATCACCAGAGCGGTGAAGCTGAACCGCCGACCACCCTTGACCACCTTGGAAACTCGGTTGATCGCGACGACGCGCTCGAGATAGTTGCTCTTATCGCCGCCGTCGCGGTCGCGACGGCCGCCACGATCGTCACGACGGCCCCGACCCTCGCGGTCACCGCGGGGCGGCCTGCCGTCCGAACTCGAAGGCCCGGCGGCTCCTGCTGCCTGCTCGGCCATCATGCAGTCCTTCCAATAGTTTTCAGGTCATTCGTCATCAGAATTTCAGCCCGCCTTCGCGTGCCGCGTCGGCCAGCGCCGCGAGCCGTCCGCCGTAGGTATAGCCACCACGGTCGAACACGACGGTCTCGATGCCTGCGGCCTTGGCGCGCTCGGCGATCAGCTGACCGACCCGCTTGCTGTGGGCCTTCTTGTCGCCGTCCACCCCGCGCACGTCGGCTTCGATGGACGACGCCGCGGCCACCGTGGTGCCGTTCAGGTCGTTCACCAGCTGCACGTGGATGTGCCGAGCAGAGCGGTGGACCACCAGGCGCGGCCGCTCGGCCGTGCCCTCGATCTTCTTGCGCAGCCGGGCATGCCTGCGGACGCGCGAGACGCGACGGACCGCCGCGGCGCTCTGGCCGCCCTTCTTCGGAGCGGTTGTTGCTTTCTGGGCTGTAGCCATAACTACTTACCTGTCTTTCCGACCTTGCGGCGGATCTGCTCACCCTCGTAGCGGATGCCCTTGCCCTTGTAGGGGTCGCTTTTCCGCAGGCGACGGATGTTGGCCGCGATCTGGCCGACCTTCTGCTTGTCGATACCGGAGATCGAGAACTTCGTCGGGGTCTCCACCGCGAAGGTGACTCCCTCAGGGGCGGTGATCAGCACCGGATGGCTGTAGCCGAGGGCGAACTCCAGGTTGCTGCCCTTGGCCACCACGCGGTAGCCGACGCCGAAGATCTCCATCTTGATGGTGTAGCCGTCGGTGACGCCGGTGACGAGGTTGGCCACCAGGGTGCGCGACAAGCCGTGCAGCGAACGGTTGTGCCGCTCGTCGTCGGGCCGGCTCACCACGATGGCGCCGTCGTCGTCGCGGGCCACCTTGATCGGCTCGGCGACCGCGAGGTCCAGAGTGCCCTTGGGGCCCTTGACCGAGACGAGCTGGCCGTCGATCGTCACGTCGACCCCGGCGGGTACCGGAACCGGCTGTTTTCCAATGCGCGACATGGCTAGTTCCCCCTCACCACACGTACGCGAGGACTTCGCCGCCCACGCCCTGTCGTGCCGCCTGACGGTCGGTGAGCAGACCCGAGGACGTGGAGATGATCGCCACGCCAAGTCCACCGAGCACTCGCGGCAGGTTGGTGGATCTCGCATACACCCGCAGACCGGGCTTGGACACCCGGCGCAGGCCCGCGATGCTGCGTTCGCGGCTCGGGCCGTACTTGAGCTCGACGACCAGCGCCTTGCCCACCCGAGCATCCTCGGTGTGATAGTCGGAGATGTAGCCCTCGCTCTTGAGGATCTCGGCGATGTTGGCCTTGATCTTCGAGTGCGGCAGGGTCACCTCGTCGTGGTACGCCGAATTGGCGTTGCGCAGACGCGTCAAGAAGTCTGCGATCGGATCCGTCATCGTCATGACAGCGGTTTCACCTTCCTCGCGGCGGTTCCCCTAGCGGGGCCTACCGCGCACTTTTCTTGGTTCTGTTGGTCTTTCGCCGTCACCAGCTGGACTTCTGCACACCTGGCAGCTCGCCTGCGTGCGCCATCTCGCGCAGGCAGATGCGGCACAGCCCAAACTTGCGGTAGACCGCGTGCGGGCGGCCGCACCTGTTGCAACGGGTGTAGGCGCGCACCTTGAACTTCGGCTTCTTGTTGGCCTTGTTGACCAGAGCCTTCTTTGCCATCTGCTCAGTTCTCCTTGAACGGAAAGCCGAGGGCCCGCAGCAGCGCTCGTCCTTCGTCGTCGTTCGTCGCCGAGGTGACGACGGTGATGTCCATGCCGCGGGACCGGTCGATCGAGTCCACGTCGATCTCGTGGAACACCGACTGCTCGGTCAGCCCGAAGGTGTAGTTGCCGGTGCCGTCGAACTGCTTGGGCGACAGGCCGCGGAAGTCGCGGATACGCGGCAGCGCGATCGAGATCAGCCGGTCGAGGAACTCCCACATGCGGTCGCCGCGCAGGGTCACCCGCGCGCCGATCGGCATGCCTTCGCGCAGCTTGAACTGAGCAATCGACTTGCGGGCCCGACGCACTTCCGGCTTCTGGCCGGTGATCAGCGCCAGGTCGTTGACAGCGCCGTTGATCAGCTTGGCGTCGCGGGCGGCGTCTCCGACGCCCATGTTCACGACGACCTTGACCACGCCGGGGATCTGCATGACGTTGCCGTAGCCGAATTCCTTTTGCAGCGAGTCGCGGATCTCCTCGCGGTAGCGCTGCTTGAGGCGGGGCAGGGTCTTCTCAGCGGTAGTCATCTCAGATGTCGTTTCCGTTGGTCTTGGCGATGCGGACCTTCTTGCCGGTCTCTTCGTCTTTCCGGTAACCGATGCGGGTCGGCTTGCCGTCGGAGTCGACGACCATCACGTTGGACACGTGGATCGGCGCCTCCTGGGTGACGATCCCGCCCGACTGCGCGCCACGCTCGGTGCGCGAGATCGCGGTGTGCTTCTTGATGCGGTTGACGCCCTCGACCAGGATCTTGTTGCGGGTCGGAAAGGCCTGCAGCACCTTGCCTTTGGCACCTTTGTCTTTACCGGAGACGACGAGCACGGTGTCGCCCTTGTGGACCTTCATCTACAACACCTCCGGGGCGAGCGAGACGATCTTCATGAAGCGCTTCTCGCGTAGTTCACGGCCGACCGGACCGAAGATGCGGGTTCCGCGGGGATCGTTGTCCGGCTTGATGATCACCGCCGCGTTCTCGTCGAACTTGATGTAGCTGCCGTCGGCGCGGCGACGCTCCTTGACGGTGCGCACGATGACGGCCTTCACGACCTCGCCACGCTTGACGTTGCCGCCTGGGATGGCTTCCTTGACGGTAGCCACGATGACATCGCCGATGCCGGCATAGCGCCGCGACGAGCCACCGAGTACACGGATGCACAAGATCTCCCTGGCGCCCGTGTTGTCGGCGACCTTCACCCGCGATTCCTGCTGAATCACTCGATCTCCTCGACCTGGTTACGTATGCACGGCAGGCCCGAACGTTCTGGCGGGCAGGCCCACCAGAGACCTGACGTGCGCGGTCTTGCGTCACCGAAGAGCACGCAGGGCCTGCCGGAATGGCCGGCCGAGGTCTGCCCAAGGCAACCAGTGAATTCTAGGGGACGACCAGCGATGTTCCAAATCGCCGCTGGTCACCCCCCGCCTTTCCCCGCGAGTTGGGGGCACTCCCCTCGCGAAGCTGGGGGCCCACCCGCTTGCGGGGGAGCGTGTCTGCGGCCCGACACGCCGTCGTCGAACCCTATTTTGCGCACGCTCGTTGAGTGGCTGAAGGTCGGCCGGACACCCAAAAGCCCTGGTCGATCCTGCGTCGATCACTTTCCGAAGCCGGTGCCGCTGCGGATCAGCGGCAGCGTCGCATTCGTCGCAAAACCCGGAGGCGCATCGCACACCGCGGGCACGGCGTTGAGCACCTGCATACCGGTGGCGACGTTGGCTGCCTGGGCGTGCTCGGCGATGCTCGCGTTCCGCGTGAAGCTCGCCAGCGTCAAGAAGTGGACCCGCATAGACGGGTCGCCCTCGATGGTCAGCGTCCAGCCGTGCTCGGGGGCGGGCCAATGCTGCGGGTATTCCCCGCCCACGGTCCACAGCGTCTCGATCTCGACGCGCGGCTCCCCGCCGCGCCGCCCGACCATGTTCCAGCGCTGGCCTGCCGTGGTGCCCGTCCGCAGCAGCCGATCGAAGATCTGATGGTCCTGCTGCGCGGGAATGGCTTCGATGTCGACGGTGACGTCGTCGATATTCGCGTTGAGTGCGTCGGCGAGCAACCAGATCTGTTCGACGAACATCGCTTTCATGTCCCGCAGGTACTCATCGACATCGGGGTTGATGACGTCCAGCGGTTCGCCGAATTTCATGTTGCCGAAGCTGATGTCGGTGCTCTCGTAGAGCGTCATGTCGGCACGTTCCTGCAGGGTGATCTTCTCGATCGTGCGGCTCATCCCCGACAGCGCCAGCGGTAGGACACCCGACAGGTTGCCGGGGTTGATGCCGCTGGCGTGCAGCGTGCTGTTGCCTTCGCGGCATGCCGCCGCCAACCGCTGCCGGTCCGCGTCGGGCAACCGGGGCGGATAGAACAGGAACACGGTGGTGGCGACGTTCTTGCCGCTGGCCAGCAGCCTGCAGACATCGTCGAGGTCGCCGTTGCGCGGCGTATAGATCACGCAGTCGGCGTCCAGCGCGACGAGCTCGTCGACGTCGGTGGTGGCGGCGACGCCGATCGGGTCCCTGCCGACCAGAGTGCCCGCGTCGACTCCGTTCTTGGCATCGGAATACACCCGGACGCCAACCACTTCGAGGTCGCGGCGGTGGTCGAGGATCGCGGCCAGCAGCTCGCCTCCGATCGAGCCGACGCCCCACAGGATCACCCGGTATTTCTCGGTCACGGCGGTGACCATATCCGCGATGCGCGCAGTGGCTAGGCGATATCGGCGACGCAGCGAAAACCGATGTGCGTGGTCGCGCTGTCCTGCGACTGCGGCGACCGCGCCGCCGGGCGGTACCGGTGGCAGTACTCCGGCGCGCACAGGTGCGAGCCGCCCTTTAGCGTCTGGTTGACGGTCGGATCGGCTGTTGCGCTTGGCGCGCAACATGTTTCGGTCTGCTCCACCTGATGGTGTCCGGCGAACTCGGTCGTCGTCCACTCCCAGACGTTGCCGATCATGTCGACCAGCCCGTAGCCGTTCGGCGGGAAGGTGCCGACGGGGGAGGTCCCGGCCCAGCCCAGTGCGCCGTCGTTTTGGTACGGGAAACGGCCCTGCCACGTGTTGGCCATCAATCGGCCGCCCGGCATTGCGTCGTCGCCCCAGGCATAGGTGGCGGTGCTACCGCCGCGGGCGGCGTACTCCCACTCGGCCTCGGTCGGCAGCCGCCGTCCAGCCCAGCGGGCATATGCGGCCGCGTCGGGATAGGCGACCTGCACGACGGGGTGATCGGTCCGATCGTCGATCCCAGTGTCCGGCCCGAACGGATGACGCCAGCATGCGCCGGGTCTCCACTCCCACCACTGCCGCCAGTCCCGCAGATTCACCGGGCCGGACGTCGGCCGGAACACCAGCGCGCCCGGCACCAGATCGGCAGGGTTCGCCCCGGGATACATCGCGTGATCGAGTTCCTGTTCGGCGACGGTGACGTAACCGGTCTCGCCGACGAACTCGGCGAACTGGGCGTTGGTGACCGGATGCTGCTCGACCGCGAACGCGCCGACGCGCGCGGTGTGCGCCGGCGCCTCTTCCGGATAGAAGCTCGTCGAACCCATTCGAAACGATCCGCCGGGCAACTCGACCAGCTTCGGTGAGCATGATTTCAGGGTATGCCGACGGCGAAGTCCTCAATGAGCACGGTTGAGGCGGCGTCGAAACCGTGGGTCCCGGCGGGCGCCTGCGCGTGGACGGCGACCAGATAGTCGTTCGTGTTGGTCCAGATGTGAACGATGCGGTCCAGGAACTCGACGGACCGCTGCGGGTTGTCCGACCAGGCGCCCATCAGCTTCTGTCCGCTGTAGCCGCACAGTTCGGCGGGCAGCACGCTGACGCTGCTCACCGCTGACACCGCCATCACCTTGTCGGCGTATTCGGTGAACGCGTCAGCGGGACCCAACTGCGTCTGCGCGATGGTGACTGTCGCCGACATGCCGTCAGGACCTGCCATGCGGAGGCCGACGTCGCCGGAGCCCGACGCGGTCGACCAGCCGTCGGGAACGGCGACGGTGATCCTTGGGGCCGCCGGGTCCGATACCTGTGCGACGGCCTCGACGGCGGGACTGACGGGTTGCGAGCAGGTGACGGTGTTCGGCGGGATCGGCGCTCGCGAGGTCGCGACGATGCCAGGAGCCGCAGGGCCCGCGTCCTCGCTGGGCTGCGTCGGCCGTTGCGGAGACGGAGTGACGGTCGTCGCGGCTTCGTCGCTGCGGGTAGCCACGCCGTTGTCGGTGCGAACGCAGCTTGATGCGAGCGGGGCCATCACGCACAGCAGCACCAACATCGTCCGACAGAACCGCTTCACGTCTCCATCATCAGTCTTTGGAGAAGGCCTGCGCGAGTTCTCGTTCTACGTCGAGGTACGGCGTGCCCGAAGTGTCGACGACAACCTTGGCGATCGTCCCACCGGTGAACGCGTATGGCGCCTTGTAGCTGCTCGACACGGCCTGGCCGGTGTTGCGCCCGACGGCCACGCCGCCACCGGCCAGACCGAAGCTGCCCGGATGGGTGCGCACACCCGACATCGTCGCCACCGCGACGCCGTCGACATAGAGCGACACGTCACCGAGTGGTGTGTGACTGCCCTCCACCGTGCCGGTGCGGTCGTAGCGCACACCGAAGACGTGGCTGCCCAACGGAATCGGATCAGGAGCGGACAGCTTCTGCTCGTCCTCCCCCATGAAGTTGTAGATGTAGTGCAACCGGCCGTCCTGAACGAGCAGCACGTGCCCGCCGTGCCCGGCACCCTGCTTGTAGATCACACCTTCGGCTCCTGTGGTGTCGACGGTGACCTCGGCCAGGATCGAAAACGACTGGCCGCGGATCTCCACCGCGGCGCCGATGCCGACTTCGGCGAGACCCGGGTAGTAGGTGAAGTTCTTGCGTTCGCCGACCAGATACGGCCGCCATCGCGCCATCGTCTCGAAGATGTTGAGATCGGCGAGCGGAAGACCGTTGTACTTCGCGGCCTCGTCGAACCACAGCTTTTTGAGCTCTTCGAGTTTCTCGGGCTGTTCGGAGGCCAGGTCGTGACACTGGCTGCGATCGGACTCGATGTGGAAGAGCTCCCAGCGATCGGCGTCGAAGTGCGACCAGCCTGCCGGGGTCGCGGCGTGCACGGTGTTGGCGAACCAGCCCTTGTGCCAGATGCCACGGGTGCCGAGCATCGTGTAGAACTGTGTCTCCTTGCCGGTGTCTGCTGACGGGTTGTCAAGGGCTGCCTTGAAACTCACGCCGTCGAGCGGCTTCTGTGCGATACCGCCGACTTCACCGGGCGGTGTGAGGCCGAGCAGGTCGTACACCGTCGGGGTGATGTCGCAGACGTTGACGTAGTTGTCGCGTACCTCACCGTGCGCCTTGATTCCGTCGGGCCAGGAGATGATCGCGGTGTCAGCGATGCCACCCTCGTGCGACGCGTAGCGCTTGAACAGCTTGTAGGGCGTATTGAACGCCATCGCCCAGCCGATCGGATAGTGGTTGTAGGTCTCCGGCCCACCGAGATGGTCGTAGAACTTCATGCTCTCTTCGGCAGTGTCGATGTAGCCGTTGAAGAACTTGACCTCGTTGACCGAGCCGTTCGGGCCGCCTTCTCCGCTGGCGCCGTTGTCGGAGATCACGACGATGATGGTGTTGTCCAGCTGACGCGACTCGTCGAGATAGTCGAGGATCCTGCCGATCTCGGCGTCGGTGTAGGACAGGAAGCCGGCGAACACCTCGGCCATCCGGCAGAACAGTCGCTTCTCTTCGTCGTTGAGCGTGTCCCACGGACGCACGGTGTCCTGGTACGGCCACGCCTCGCCGTTAGGCCCCTTCACGTCGAGATACGGGTTCACCGGCGACAATTCGGTGTCGGGCGGCACGATGCCGAGCTTCTTCTGGTTCTCCAGCACGATTTCGCGGTACTTCTCGTAGCCCATGTCGAACTTGCCTGCGTAGCGGTCCGCCCATTCCTTGAAGACGTGGTGCGGCGCGTGGCCTGCGCCGGGGCACACGTAGGAGAACCATGGCTTGTCGGGCGCGATCACCTTGGCGTCGCGGATGAACTCGATCGTCCTGTCGGCGATGTCCTTCGACAGGTGGTACCCGTCCTCCGGGGTGGCAGGCGGCGTGACGGGGTGGTTGTCGTAGACCAGGTCCGGGTACCACTGGTCGGTTTCGCCGCCCATGAAGCCGTAGAACCGCTCGAACCCGCGGCTGAGTGGCCAATGTCGTTTCGTCGACGCGAGGTTGGACTCCTCGAGCGGTGTCAAGTGCCACTTGCCGACGCAATAGGTGTTGTAGCCCTGTTCGGCGAGCACCTCGGACACCAGAACGGTGTCGGCCGGGATGCGGCCGCTGCAGTTCGGGAAGCCGTCGGTGAACTCCTCGATGGTGGCCATGCCGACGGTGGTGGCGTTGCGTCCGGTGAGCAGCGAGGCACGCGTCGGCGAACACAGCGCGGTGGTGTGGAACTGGGAGAGCCGCACTCCGCGTTCGGCGATGCGGCTCATGTTCGGCATCTCCACCAGACCGCCGAAGCAGTCCCACGTCGCAATGCCGGTGTCGTCCCACACCAGATACAGGATGTTGGGCGCGCCGTCGGGTGCAGTCGGTGCGGCAAAGGGTCCCCAGTCCGGCTCCGAATCGCGGATATCGAGCTCGATCTTGCCGTTGAATTCGGTTGCCATGGCCAGCCTCGTCCCGGTAGGTCGCGTGGTCCCCAACCGCCCGGAGATTACACCGATTGCATGTCGGACTGCTGAGAAATTGACGAGGGTGGCAATAGCGGCTTGCGGGTCAACCACCACTGCACGGCCAGCATCGGAATGGTCCAGCCCAGCCACGCGCCGACGCCCGCCACCAACCACAGGAAGTGTTCTTGGTTGCCACCAAACACGCTGTCCTGCAACGGGTGTAGCGTGATGAACAGCATCGGTGTCCAAACGCGGTTGGCGATGATCGACAGCGCCAACGTCGCACTGCGGATCATGTGGAGCCGGTGCGAAGCGAACCGTCGATGACGGGCGGCGAGGTAGCCGTTGATCGTGAACCACAGCCACGGGGATGCCAGCGTCACATTGCTGACCGCCAGGATCGGTCCGAACGGAGTCGCCGCGCCGATGACCATCGCGCATGCCGCCGCCGGGATAGCGGTGAAGCGTAGACCCGGCCGACCCGGCGGTGCAGGACCGGGTGCCGACGGTGCAGTCCCGGCCAGATCTGCGCCACCGCGCACAGCATCGCCACGCTCGCGAACATCACGTGACCGACCAGAAGCGGATAGTGCAGAGCGAACGTGGCCGGCACGCGGGTGCCTCCGCTGAAGTAGGGCGGCAGTGAGTAACCCAGGAAGACCAGCACGATCACGGCCAGAGTCGGAGCCTGCCACCGCCGATCGCGAGCGTATGCGTATGCCATACGCGCAAAGCGTACGGTATACGCATCATGTCCGCACCTCGATTACGCTGATACCTGATGACCGACCATGCCGAGCCGCTGCCGCGCGCTTTGAAGATCCTGTGGGAGGACGCCGCACCGTCTCGGCGGTCGAGTGGGCTGACCCGGGAACGCATCGTCGCGGCCGCGGTCGAACTGGCCGATTCAGAAGGGCTGGCCGCCCTGTCGATGGCGCGGCTGGCCGAGCGGTTGGGCTGCGGCACGATGTCGCTGTACCGGCATGTCACCAACAAGGACGAGTTGGTGACGTTCATGCTGGCAGCCGCGCCCGGTCCCCCGCCCAGAAGACCCGACAACGCGGATTGGATTGGCGCCCTAACCGATTGGTCAGTCGGGCTATGGGATGTCTACCACCGCCACCCCTGGGTGCTGCAAGCCTCGTCGGCCGGACCGCCCGCGGATCCAGGCCAACTGGCGTGGCTGAATGCCGGACTGGCGGCCCTGGTCGATACCGGGCTGGCCGAGCGCGCCAAGCTGGCCGCCGTCATGGCGGCGCTGCACTTCGTGCGCGGGGCGGCGGCCCTTGCGATCGATGCCGGACGAGGTCGCCGGACCGGACTACTCCGGGCTGCTACGACGGGTGCTCGATGCCGACCGTTTCCCCGCGCTGGCGGCCGCGGTCGAGGCTGGAGCGTTCGACGACGCCGACAACGACCAGCTCGCCGAATTCCGATCCGGGCTGAAGCAGCTTCTCGATGGCATCGCCGCCAGGATCGAGGCGGTTGACTAGCGGAGATTTCGGGTAACGACAAGTTGTCTGGCTTATGACGGCGCGAAGGCGGAGGGCGGTTAGCCGTGCAGGAAGAATCAGCCGGTGCAAGTAGGCCGAAGGTGGCGACAAGCAAAGCGCAGACGATCTCCTATCCGGCGCTGGGATCACGCCCACACAGTAATGACGAATTCTCGGTCGACCCGCACGTTGTCGTGCTGTTCGGCGCGACCGGCGACCTGGCCAGGCGCAAGCTGATTCCCGGGCTCGCCTATCTGGACCAGTCCAAACTGGCACCCAACATCGAGATCGTAGCCACCTCGTTGGAGGACATGTCGAAGGACGACTTCCTCGAGATGGCCAAGGCGGCCATCGACGAATTCGGCAGCCACAAACTCGACGACGAGCAGTGGACCCGGTTCGCCGAAACTGTCACCTACGTGCCGCAGAGTGCGGGCCCAGACGCGCTGGCCGCCGCCGTCAAGGAGGCCGAGGGCAAGCTTGGGTCTGACGCTCGCCGGCTGCACTACCTATCGGTACCGCCCAAGGCCGCCCGCGCGGTGATCACCACGCTTCGGGACGCGGACCTGATCGATCGGTCCCGCGTCGTCATGGAAAAGCCGTTCGGCACCGACCTGGCCAGTGCCGTCGAACTCAACGACTTCGTCCACGAGACATTCGACGAGAGTCAGATCTTCCGCATCGACCACTTCCTCGGCAAGGAGGCTGCGCAGAACATCCTGGCCTTCCGATTCGCCAACGGTCTCTTCGAACCGATCTGGAACCGCAACTTCATCGACCACATCCAGATCGACATCCCGGAAACACTGGGGCTGGACGAACGGGCCAACTTCTACGAGAGCACCGGCGCCTACAAGGACATGGTCGTCACCCATCTCTTCCAAGTGATGGCGTTCGTCGTGATGGAGCCACCGACGGCGCTGGAACCCCGCGCGATCAGTGAAGAGAAGAACAAGGTGTTCCGGTCGATGCTGTCGGTCGACCCGGCCAACGTGGTCCGCGGCCAGTACGTCGGATATCGCGAAAACGACGGTGTGGCACGCGATTCCGATACTGAGACTTTCATCGCCCTCAGGGTGGGTATTGACAACTGGCGCTGGGCGGGCGTGCCGATCTATTTGCGGACCGGCAAGCGGATGGCCGAAGGGATCCGCATCATCTCGATCGCGTTCAAGGAAGCACCACGCTCCATGTTCCCGCCCGGCTCGGGCGTCGGCTCGCAGGGGCCCGACCACCTGACGTTCGATCTCGCCGACAACTCCAAAGTGTCGCTGTCGTTCTACGGCAAGCGACCCGGGCCCGGCATGAAGCTCGACAAGCTGTCGATGCAGTTCGCCACGCAAGAGGTCGACACCGCCGGTGACGTTCTGGAAGCCTACGAACGGCTGATCCTGGACGCGATGCGTGGCGACCACACACTCTTCACCACCGCCGAGGGCATCGAATCGCTATGGGAACGTTCGGAGAATCTGCTGGCCGACCCCCCGCCGGCGAAGGTGTATCAGCCGGGCACCTGGGGCCCCAACGCTATTCATCAACTGATCGCGCCAAACGCCTGGCGGCTCCCGTTCGAGCGAGGGTGGCGCGAAGCCAAGAACAACGACGAGTAGCTGCTGCAGACGCGAGGCAACAGCATCGCCGAGCGTGCGCCCACCGCGACTTTCGGCCCGGTGGATTCGCAGTCGCCGCACATTCGGCGCAAAAAGAAAGCCCCCGGTTATGCCGGGGCTATCCGAAGTTCCTTGCTTACTTGGCCTTCTCGAGGATTTCGACGAGTCGCCAGCGCTTGGTGGCCGACAGCGGGCGTGTCTCCATTAGCGACACCCGATCGCCGATGCCTGCAATGCCGTTCTCGTCGTGCGCCTTCACCTTGGTGGTGGTGCGGATGATCTTGCCGTAGAGCGGGTGCTTCACCCGGTCCTCCAGCTCGACCACGATGGTCTTCTGCATCTTGTCGCTCACCACGTAGCCAATGCGGGTCTTGCGACGCCCGCGCGGCTTCTCGGTGCGCGGAGTGTACTTCGGACCCGCGTCACCCTTCGGCGAGGCCTTCTTCGCGGGCGCCTTCGTCGCAGCCTGGGTTGCCTTCTCTGCCATTACGATTCCTCACCAGCGGGTCCGGAGGCCAGACCCAGCTCACGTTCGCGAAGCACGGTGTACACGCGTGCAATCTCCTGACGCACCACCCGCAGCCGACGGTTGTTGGCCAGCTGACCGGTCGCCATCTGGAAGCGCAGGTTGAACAGCTCTTCCTTGGACTCGCGAAGCTTGTCGGCCAACTCGTCGTCGGTCAGCTCGCGCAGTTCGCCCGGCGTCACTCCCACTGCCATCAGAACTGCTCCTCTCGGGTAACGATGCGTGCCTTGATCGGCAATTTGTGGATCGCGCGGGTCAATGCTTCCCGTGCGGTTTTCTCGTCGGGGTAACTCAGCTCGAACAGCACGCGTCCGGGCTTGACGTTGGCAATCCACCACTCCGGCGAGCCCTTTCCGGAACCCATGCGGGTTTCGGCAGGCTTCTTGGTCAGCGGGCGGTCGGGGAAGATGTTGATCCACACCTTGCCGCCACGCTTGATGTGCCGGTTGATAGCGATACGAGCGGACTCGATCTGCCGGTTGGTGATGTAGGCGTGCTCCAGAGCCTGGATGCCGTAGTCGCCGAAGCTCACCGACGTGCCGCCGCTGGCGACGCCACGCTGCCTCGGGTGGTGCTGCTTGCGGTGCTTGACCTTGCGGGGAATCAACATGATTCAGCTTTCCGTGCTTTCCGTGGACGCCGGGGTCGCCTCGGCTGCAGCACCTGCAGCGGCCTCGGTGCCTGCCGCAGCCTCGGCAACAGCGGGTGCCTCTTCGGTACCCGACTGCGCCGGACCGGCTTCGCCGCCGGAGGCAGCACGACCAGCTTCGGTGCTCGTAGCGGTCGTCCCCGACGCGCCACTGCGACGCGGGCGGGTGCCCGACGGACGCTCGCGGCGCGGACGATCGGCGCCTGCCGGGACGGCGGCGGTCAGCTCACGCTTGCCACCGACGATGTCGCCCTTGTAAATCCACACCTTCACACCGATGCGGCCGAAGGTCGTCTTGGCCTCATACAGGCCGTAGTCGATGTCGGCGCGCAGCGTGTGCAGAGGAACGCGGCCCTCGCGGTAGAACTCCGAACGGCTCATCTCGGCACCGCCGAGGCGACCCGAGCACTGCACCCGGATGCCCTTGACGTTGGGCTGACGCATCGCGGACTGGATGGCCTTGCGCATCGCACGGCGGAACGCCACGCGGTTGCTCAGCTGTTCGGCGACGCCCTGGGCCACCAGCTGAGCCTGCGACTCGGGGTTCTTCACCTCGAGGATGTTCAGCTGGACTTGCTTGCCCGTCAGCTTCTCCAGGTCGGCCCGGATGCGGTCGGCCTCGGTACCGCGACGACCGATGACGATGCCGGGCCTTGCGGTGTGGATGTCGACGCGGACCCGGTCGCGGGTGCGTTCGATCTCCACGTCGGCAATGCCGGCGCGCTCGAGTCCGGTGGCCAGCAGCCGACGGATCGCGACGTCTTCCTTGACGTAGTCCTTGTACTGCTTGTCGGCGTACCACCGGGACTTCCAGTCGGTTGTGATACCGAGCCGGAAGCCGTGGGGGTTGATCTTCTGGCCCACTACTGCGAGCCTCCCTTCGCTTCGTCAGAAGCCTTTTTCGCCGGAGCTTTTGCGGCCTTCTTCGCCGGTGCCTTCTTGGCAGGAGCCTTTTCAGCCGTCGCCTTCTGAGCCGGGGCGGTCTTGGTTGCCTCGGCGGTCGCCTTAGTGGCAGGCGTCTTCTTCGCGGGTGCCTTCTTCTCGGCGGCGGCCTTGCTGCCCTGTGCACGGCGGGCACGGGCGGCGCTGGCCGACCGGCCGCCGCCCCGCTCACCGCGTGCCGGACGGCTCTCGACGATCACCGTGATGTGGCTGGTGCGCTTGCGAATTCGGAATGCACGGCCCTGGGCGCGTGGCCGGATGCGCTTGGCCGTCGGGCCCTCGTCGGCGTAGACGGTGGCCACAACGAGCGTCGAGGGATCGAGCCCGTCGTTGTTCTGCGCGTTGGCGGCGGCGCTGGCGATCACCTTGGCGACCGGCTCGCTTGCTGACTGCGGTGCCCACCGCAGGATGTCCAGCGCTTCGGACACCGACTTGCCGCGCACCAGGTCGATCACCCGGCGCGCCTTGGTCGCCGACACATGCACGAAGCGGGCCTTCGCCGTCGCGGTCGGGTATTCGGTCTCAACAGAGGTCATCGCCGTTTGGCCTTCCGGTCATCCTTGATGTGCCCCTTGAACGTGCGGGTCGGGGCGAACTCGCCGAGCTTGTGTCCGACCATCGCCTCGGTGACGAACACCGGGACGTGCTTGCGGCCGTCGTGCACCGCGAAGGTGTGCCCGATGAAGTCGGGGATGATGGTCGATCGGCGCGACCAGGTCTTGATGACCTGCTTCGTGTTCTTCTCGTTCTGGACGTCGACCTTCTTCAGGAGATGGTCGTCGACGAACGGACCCTTCTTCAGGCTGCGTGGCATCTCGGCTGACTCCTACCGGTGGTGCTTCTTGCCGGTGCGCCGGCGTCGGACGATGAGCTTGTCGCTCGGCTTGTGCGCCTTGCGGGTGCGGCCCTCGGGCTTGCCCCACGGGCTGACCGGGTGACGGCCGCCGGAGGTCTTGCCCTCGCCACCGCCGTGCGGGTGATCGACCGGGTTCATCACGACACCACGAACGGTGGGGCGCTTGCCCTTCCACCGCATGCGGCCTGCCTTGCCCCAGTTGATGTTCGCTTGCTCGGCGTTGCCGACCTCGCCGACGGTGGCGCGGCAGCGCACGTCGACGCGGCGGATCTCACCGCTGGGCATGCGTAGCGAGGCGTAAGTGCCTTCCTTACCCAGCAGCTGAATCGATGAGCCGGCCGAGCGGGCCAGCTTGGCGCCGCCGCCTGGCCGTAACTCGACAGCGTGGATCAGGGTGCCTGCGGGGATGTTGCGCAGCGGCAGGTTATTGCCGGGCTTGATGTCGGCGTTCGGACCGGACTCGACGACGTGGCCCTGCGCCAAACCCTGAGGCGCGATGATGTAGCGCTTCTCGCCATCGAGGTAGTGCAGCAGCGCGATGTTCGCGGTGCGGTTGGGGTCGTACTCGATGTGAGCGACCTTGGCGTCGACGCCGTCCTTGTCGTGGCGACGGAAGTCGATCACGCGGTACGCGCGCTTGTGGCCACCGCCCTTGTGCCGGGTGGTGATTCGTCCGTGCGCGTTACGCCCGCCCTTGCCGTGCAGCGGCCGCACCAACGACTTCTCCGGCTCCGAGCGAGTGATCTCGGCGAAGTCGGAGACGCTGGCACCGCGGCGACCCGGGGTCGTCGGCTTGTACTTGCGAATTCCCATAACTCTTGTCTCTCAGCTTCTCGCTAGGTCGGATTACCGAACAGGTCGATCGGCTTGCTGCCTGCGGCCAACGTGACGATGGCGCGCTTGGTGTTCTTGCGCCTGCCGTATCCGGCCCGGGTGCGCTTGCGCTTGCCCTGACGGTTGGCGGTGTTCACCGACGCGACCTTGACCTTGAAGATCTTCTCGATGGCGATCTTGATCTGGGTCTTGTTCGAGTCGGGGTGTACGACGAACGTGTACACGTTGTCCTCGATCAGCGCGTAGGACTTCTCGGAGATGACCGGGGACAGGATGATGTCGCGCGGGTCAGTGACGGTCGCCATCAGGCCGAAACCTCCTGATCGGTGTTGGCGCTGATGTAGGAATCCAGCGCCTCGACGCTGAACACCACATCGTCGGCATGCAGCACGTCGTAGGTGTTGAGCTGATCGGGCGAAATCACGTGGACGCCAGGCAGATTCCGCACGCTCTTGGTGCCGGTCTCGTCGCTGCGGCCGATGACGATCAGCACCTGCTTGCCCTCGACCAGCGTGGCCAGGAACGCCTTGGCGCTCTTGGTCGACGGCGTTTGACCCTCGACCAGTTCGGTCACCGCGTGGATACGGCCGTTGCGGGCCCGGTCGGACAGCGCGCCGCGCAGTGCGGCCGCGATCATCTTCTTCGGGGTGCGCTGGCTGTAGTCGCGCGGCTGCGGGCCGTGCACGACGCCGCCGCCGGTGAACTGCGGTGCGCGAGTCGAACCCTGACGGGCACGGCCGGTGCCCTTCTGCCGGTACGGCTTCCGTCCGCCACCGCGCACCTCGCCGCGCGTCTTGGTCGAGTGCGTGCCCTGACGCTTGGCCGCCAACTGAGCGGTGACCACCTGATGCATCAGCGCAATGTTCGGCTCGACGTCGAACAACTCGGCGGGCAACTCGACGGAGCCGTTCTTCTTGCCGCCGGGGGTCAATACGTCAATCTTCTTCGAAGCTCCGGCTTTCTCGCTCCTCGCGTCCGCAGTCACTTCTCACTCCTCTTGATTGCGCTGCGGACCATCACCAGTCCACCGGTACGCCCGGGGATGGCACCCTTGATCAGCAACACACCCTTTTCGGCATCGACCTTGTGCACCAACAGGTTCTGCGTGGTCACCCGGTCGTTGCCCATCCGGCCCGACATGCGGGTGCCCTTGAACACACGGCCAGGGGTGGCGCAGCCACCGATGGAGCCGGGACGACGGTGCACGGCCTGCGCACCGTGGCTGGCGCCCTGGCCGCTGAAGCCGTGGCGCTTCATGGTGCCGGCGAAACCCTTGCCCTTGGAGGTGCCGGTCACGTCGACATAGCTGCCGTCGGCGAAGATCTCGGCGGTCAGCTCCTGGCCGACCTCGAACTCGGCAGCGGCGGCCTCGTCGTCGAGCCGAAACTCGGCGAGATGCCTGCGCGGATTCACACCGGCGGCGGTGAACTGCCCTGTCAACGGCTTGTTTACCTTGCGTGGGCTGATCTCGCCGTAGGCCAGCTGCACAGCGCTGTAGCCGTCCCGCTCCGGGGTGCGGATCCGCGTCACGACGTTGGGGCCGGCCTTGACGACCGTCACCGGCACGACCCTGTTGTTCTCGTCGAACACCTGCGTCATGCCCAGCTTGGTGCCCAAAATGCCTTTTCTAGCCATTTTTCTCGGGTCTCCTACTGGATGTTGACGTCGACGCTCGCCGGCAGATCGATGCGCATCAGGGCGTCAACGGTCTTCGGCGTCGGGTCGAGGATGTCGATCAGTCGCTTGTGTGTACGCATCTCGAAGTGCTCCCGCGAGTCCTTGTACTTATGCGGGGACCGGATGACGCAGTACACGTTCTTCTCGGTCGGCAGCGGCACCGGGCCCACCACGCTGGCGCCTGTACGGGTGACCGTTTCCACGATCTTGCGCGCCGAGGCGTCAATCGCCTCGTGGTCGTAGGCCTTGAGCCTGATGCGGATCTTCTGTCCCGCCACGCTTCTCCTACCTCGCTCCTGCTTCGTACTTCGGCCGGCCCGTGCCCGGACCTGGTGTCCCTGCGCTTCGTCCCTAAGGGCGTCGCGCTGGTCTTGCCGCCGCTGTTTACCTGTCTGAAGTTCACCGATCCCCGCGGTCGGGTGTGTCGCCCGCACGCGCACTTCGCCTCAGCGGAAATGCCTTCGTCGAAGTTGGCACCGGATGCGCCCGTTTGGGCGCCGGTTTTGTGCCCGGCCAGGCGCAAACCCGGCTCAGAGCAACCCGACCAGTATGCCCTAGATCCCGGGTTGCTCCAAATCCCCGGCCAGGGGATTGCCGCGCTGGAAGACGGCCGTCGCGGCACTGTCGACGGGAGCTTTCTTACTCGAGAGTAAGGTAGCCCGCCATGGCAGCTCCGACCACCACGTACCAGATGTGGAAAAGGCTTGCCGGGCGTGCCGGCGGCACCCGGCTGTTTTCGACCGCGGCGATGGTGCGGGTGCCCTATTTTGCGTCGATCGTTCCGCACGTGGTCCGGATGGAGCCCGGGCTTGCCGAGGTCACGGTGCCCAAATGGTTCTTCGTCTAGGTTATTTAGGTTTTACCACGGAATAAGATTTAGACAGGGTTGGAAAGCGACCGGCTCACTTCAGCCGAGATTGAAGTGTGTGAACTCTATCTGGATTCCGTCAGGATCGACGAAGTCGAACATTGCTCCTAGGTCCCCGGCTACTTTCCGGATCTCCGATCGCGCAACACCAGAGGTATCAAGCCAACTCGCCCATGCCCGGAGGTCATCCAAAGACTCAGCCTCAAGCGCGAAATGATCCAGACCGGTACGCACAGGGTCGAACCGTTCACCTGCGTTGCTTGAATGCTCGCATAGGTCAAACACTTGGCCGCCTAGGCTCAGAATCGCCGCGCGCCCGGGGAAACGACGGCTGTCCTCACCCTCGGGGGTATCCGCCACCAAGAGATCAGCGCCGAGCACGTCGCAATAGAAACGAATGCTGCGCTCAAGGATGGCCACCGAAATCCCAAAGTGATGCAGCCCGGCCAAGCGCGGACGCGTTGAATCGCTTTCCACGAGCTTTGATGATGCCAGCGGCGGCACTGATAACACGTCGTTTTGACCATCGTCGGGCGATGGTCGGCCTCCCGCAGGTTTCCCCTCGTCGAGGATGGTTTTTCGTATACAACCATCTGCACACCGTGCACGCGATCGCATCCTGTAACGCCGCGGAGATCGCGATGGGCATGCTGATGGAGGCCACCGTGCCGACCAGTCACCGCTGGATCCCCAAGGCGATGACCGTGCAGTACGTGGAGAAGGCGACAACGTCGCTGCGGGCCCGGGCGCGGGTGGACCCGCCGGACTTCGAGTCGATCACCGATGGCGTCGAGCTCGTGATCCCGGTCAGCGTGACGGATAAGTCAGGCGCCGAGGTCGTCCACGCCGACATCACGTGCTGGGTGAGGCCATCCCGCTAGCGCCGAAACTGCGCACAGAGCGCCATTCGCAGTCGAGTTGCGATCTCCCCGCAGACTCCGCCTCAGTCCTCGCCTCCGCCGGAGTTTCCGCCGACGTCCCAATTACTGGTGTAGCCGCGGCTGATCGAGGTACGTGCCCTGGCCCTCACGCACCAGGTCTCCGTCGAAGCTCAGCACCTCGTTGACCAGCTCGCTGCGATGGTTGCGGTAGTTGATGACGAGCGTCGACTCGCCGCGGTACACCGCGATGACATCGAAGTGAAGGCCGGGCAACATGGCCAACGCGGTAGTCCAGTAGTGGCGTAGCGCATCCTTTCCTCGCATGACGCCGCCGGTCTCGGGGAGCAGGCGGGCGCCGACCGGTGACGTGAAGACGACATCGTCATGGAAATGCGCGAGAACCGCCTCGACGTCGTGCGTGTTCCAGGCTCGCACCCAATCGGCAGTGAATTGCTGGGGATCCGGAGTCGCCATCGCGTAAGCATAATCCGCCTACGTGTGCAGGCTCGCCCAGAACGGGCAATGGTGACTTTCGCCGAAGGTGGTGACGACGCGATTACCGTTGGGCTGCAACGACATCCACGGCTGCGACGCTTTGTCGGCACCGAGGGCAGGCCAGCCCGGCTGACCCTCAGCTCGCGGAACGGCGCTGGCGATGAACTGGCTCCAGTAGTCGATCATCTGGTCGGACAACGTTTGTTGCGCCGCGTCCATCGGTGGCGCCCCGCCGACGTCGAACAGGAAGCGCAGCTCCAGTGAGTGGCTTGCGCCGACGGGAAAAGGCAACGTCCGCATCGACTCTGGTGCCGGCGCATCACGATCGTTGAACTCGTACGCGAAAACCGGTCCACCCCGGGCCAGGTCCTCACTCATCCGCTCGTTCACGCAGGCGAACACCCCGTCGGTCACCGCTGCCGAGTAAGCCACGGGCACATTGTTGTCGTAATCGCTCAGCGGATAACGCTCGCCGACGGAAACGGCGTTGGCGCCGAATGTTTCTCGTAGGACACCAGGATATTGCTCGGCGGTGTAGTTCTTTCCATCCCGCAGATACTGCAGCGCTACGAACAACGTGAACTCGTCGCGATTGGTACCCATCAGCACCGGAACCCTGGCGGCATCGTTATTGGCGATCGCGGTCACCGGATTGACGGGGAGCACGGCGGTGCCGGACACCGGCCCGGGCAACGTGTCTTGCCCGATATTGTAGAAGGTCACCGGTTCTCGGAGCTTGTCGATCGGCAATGAGCGCAGACAATCCGCTGCGGTTTTCGGGTCGCCGCAACCCGCACGCGCAGCGTATTCGGTACTGCTTTGTTCGGCCTTCTGCAGGTCGGCCTGGGCCTGACACGGCGCACTCTGAATGATCGCCGCCCGGAACAGTCCCTTCGAGCCCGGTGCGACCAGGTGATCGCACACCGACATGCCGCCGGCCGATTCACCGGCGACCGTGACCTTGTCCGGGTCGCCGCCGAAGTTGGCGATGTTGTCGCGGACCCAGCGCAGCGCCGCCTGTTGGTCTTGCAGTCCGTAGTTGCCGACCTCGCCGGGCGGCCCCAGCGCAGGATGAGCCAGGAACCCCAACGTGCCGAGCCGGTAATTGATGGTGACAACGACGATGTCGCCTCGCAAGACAAGCCATCGAGCGTCGTAGATGTTGCCACTGCCACCCGTGAACGAGCCGCCGTGAATCCACACCATCACAGGTCGTGGCGATCCCGTCGACGCCGGAGTCCACACGTTGAGGGTCAGGCAGTCCTCGTCGCTCTGCCTGCCGAACTCCGGGTCGCCGCCCGGGGCCTGGATGCATCGCGGTCCGGGGTCAGTGGCATCGCGCACACCCGTCCAGGGCTTCGCCGGCGCGGGCGGTTGGAAGCGCATCGGCCCGACAGGTGGTGCGGCGTAAGGGATGCCGGCGAAGAACCGGTGATCGGACTCGACGACGCCGCGCACCGTGCCGGTGGCGGTGCGGGCCAGCGCCGGATCCGTCTGGGCCTGTGGCGGACTGATCACCGGTGAAGGCGGCAGGAGAATGTCCGGGACAGCTGCCCTCGGGGATGCCCCGACCATCCGCCCGAGTGCGACCACCAGCACGGTGGCGAGCACGACGAGCAAGACCACTCGCAGGCTCCGAGCCGTCCCTGGCAGCACGGAGTCCGAGCCTACGCAGACTTTCAGCCAAAACGCTGGATCGCGGCTGCGGCAATCCCCTAGACTGCGGACTTGACACCTGTCAAGTTCTGCCCAGCGCGCCCCTCAGGAGGCTCCAATGAGCACGCCGACCATGGATGAAGCCGCCAAGGTGCTGGCCGACCCGACCGCATATGCCGACGACACCCGGCTGCACGCGGCGCTCACCCAGCTGCGGACGAACAATCCGGTGGTGTGGGTGGACAACCCGCCCTATCGGCCGTTCTGGGCGATCACCAAGCACGCCGACATCATGGCCATCGAGCGTGCCAACGACCTTTTTCTGTCGGAGCCACGCCCGCTGCTGGCCACCGCAGAGGCCGACGATGTCTTCAAGGCTCAGATCGAAGCCGGGATCGGCATCCGCACCCTGGTCCACATGGACGACCCGCATCACCGGAAGGTGCGCGCCATCGGAGCCGACTGGTTCCGGCCAAAGGCGATGCGCGACCTGAAAGTTCGGGTGGACGAGCTGGCCAAGCGTTACGTCGACCGAATGCTCGAGATAGGACCGGAGTGCGACTTCGTCACCGACGTCGCGCTGAATTTCCCGCTCTATGTGATCCTTTCCCTGCTCGGGCTGCCCGAGGAAGACTTCCCGCGGATGCTCAAGTTGACCCAGGAGATGTTCGGGGGCGACGACGCCGAGCATCAGCGCGGAGGTTCGATGGAGGACCTGCTCGCCGTCCTGGCCGACTACTTCGCCTACTTCACCAAGCTGACAGCGTCGCGGCGTGAACACCCGACGGCGGATCTGGCGTCGGCGATAGCCAACGGCCGCGTAGACGGCGAACCGCTGTCAGACATGGACACCGTTTCCTACTACGTCATCATCGCCAGCGCCGGACACGACACCACCTCGGATGCGATCTCCGGTGGCCTGCATGCGCTCATCCAGAATCCTGCTGAGCTTTCGCGATTGCGCGAGAATCTGGACCTGATGCCGACGGCTGTCGAGGAGATGATCCGCTGGACCACTCCCGTGAAGGAGTTCATGCGCACCGCCGCCGAGGACACCGTTGTGCGAGATGTGTCCATCGCCAAGGGCGAATCGGTCTATCTCGCTTACGTTTCCGGGAACCGCGACGAAGATGTGTTCACCGATCCCTTCCGGTTCGACGTCGGTCGCGACCCCAACAAGCACCTGGCGTTCGGGTATGGCGTGCATTTCTGTCTCGGTGCCGCGCTGGCCCGCATGGAGATGAACAGCCTCTACAGCGAGCTGCTGCCGCGACTGGAGTCCATCGAGTTGGCGGGCGAGCCCGAACTGTCGGCGACGACCTTCGTCGGCGGACTCAAACACCTGCCGATTCGTTACTCTCTGCGCTGATCCTGTCCGGCTTCTTGCGGTGCGTGGCCAGGAAACCGTCGACAGCGGCGACCGCGATCTCGCGGTAGTCAAAGTCCGGCAGGGTGGATAGCTTTCCCAACGCAATGGGGCCGAGCAGTAATGCCGCCGCTTTGGTGCGGTCGACGTCGCCGAGTTCGGCGGCGGCCTGCGGACTGGACAGGATCGCCTCGAACGGCGCCGCGTACTGCTCGGCGACCCGCTCGCGGAGCGTGCGCACCTCCGGACTGTCCGGCGAGCCGCGGTGAGGCGCGCCCGGCAACCTTTCGAGATCGCCGCCGAGGGTCAACCATGACATGGCGGTCAGGGTCACCGGGGCCTCGGCGATCAATTCGGCTTGAGCCTGGACCAACGCGATCAATCGGTCCCGCAACGAACCTTGCGCCGGTGGCGTCGGCGCGGGCGGGATCAGTGCGTGAAAAGCCGCTGCCAGCAAATCATTTCCGCTCGGGAAGTGGCGATAGAGCGTGGCGCGAGCTACGTTGGCGGCACGGGTGACCGCATCGACGGTCACTGCGCTCGGACCTCCCGAGCGCAGTAGCGCGGTTGCGGCATCGAGCAGACGGGCCCGCGACCGCGCCGGCCGAGGATCGTTACGCCCGCCGGTCATGGTTTACGCCCACCTCCCGTCGGGAACAAGACTGTTGGTCTCGAACCGAGACTGTTAGTCTCAAAAATACGCTTCCCCGAAAGAGAGCGACGATAAATGGTCGACACCCTCGGCGGGTCAGATCAGGATATCGACGCCAATCTGGCCACCTTGTCCAAGTTCGGCAGATTTTGGTTGTTGGCGGTTGCCGGCGTCGATGTGCTGCTGGTGATCTCCTCGATGGTCGCGCTCAACGCGGCCCTTCCCAACATCGCGCTCGAGACCGCCGCTGCGCAGACGCAGCTCACCTGGGTGGTCGACGGGTACACGCTGGTGCTGGCGTGCCTACTGCTGCCGGCCGGCGCGCTGGGCGACCGGTACGGGCGGCGCGGCGCACTTTTACTCGGCCTGGCGATTTTCGCCATCGCATCGCTTGCGCCGACGATCTTCGACAGCCCGCTTCAGATCATCGTCTCGCGCGCCGTCGCAGGCGTCGGCGCCGCCTTCATCATGCCTGCCACGTTGTCTCTGCTGACTGCTGCATTCCCTAAGAGCGAGCGCAACAAAGCCATTGGCATTTGGGCGGGGGTCGCGAGCTCCGGTGCGGTCGTCGGCTTCATGGGCACCGGGTTGTTGCTGCAGTTCTTCGCGTGGCAGTCCGTCTTCTACGCATTCGCAGCGGCCAGCGTGCTCTTGTTCATCTGCACCTGCACCATTCGGTCGTCGCGCGACGAAACCGCCACACCGGTGGACTGGATCGGCGCGGTACTGATCGCCGCCGCCGTCGCCATCTTCGTGTTCGGTGTGGTCGAAGCGCCGGTTCGCGGGTGGACCCATCCTGTCGTCTGGGGATGCATGTCAGCGGGTATGGCGCTGGCGGCGTCATTCGCGATCGTGGAATTGCGGCGCAAACATCCGCTGTTGGACGTGAGGCTGTTCAGGCGACCGGATTTCACGACTGGCTCAGTCGGCATCACGTTCCTGTTCTTCGCCAACTTCGGGTTCTTCTTCGTCGCCATGCAGTACATGCAGCTCGTCCTGGGGTACAGCGCGCTCCAAACCGCATGGGCGCTCGTGCCGGTGGCGGCTGCCAATCATGGCCCTGGGCGCGACGGTGCACCTTTTTCTCCCGAGATTGGGCTTGCGGCTGGTGGTCGCCCTCGGGCTGCTCTTCATCGCGGCAGGATTGTTCAGCATGCGTTATCTCGGGGCGGATTCGGCCTATATCGAGCTCGTCCCATCGTTCTTGATCACGAGCGTCGGTATCGGGTTGTGTGTTGCACCAACGACATCGGCGATCATGAATGCCGTTCCCGCCGAAAAGCAGGGTGTCGCGTCGGCGGTCAATGACGCGACACGAGAAATCGGCGCAGCGGTCGGTATCGCGGTCGCCGGATCGGTGCTCGCCGCGCAGTACACCAACGCGCTCGCCCCCGGCCTCGCCGCATTTCCAGACCAGGTCCGCAGCGCCGCGCTCGAATCTCTCGCCAACGCAATGGCCGTCGCCGAGCACATGGGCCCGCAAGGCGTAGGGATCGACGAGACTTGCCGTAGATGCGTTTCTCGACGCAATGGACTTATCGCTCGTGGTCGTCGCGATCCTCCTCCTCATCGCAGCCGCATTTGTCGCGATCTGGTCCCCTGGGCGCAATGGCCAACAGCTCGCCGTCATCCAGCGACTTACGTCGCGTGCGTCATCTGACGACGAACTCAGCGGCGCGGTGGCCGAGCATCACGATGGTGGCGTGCGGACCGCGGCTGGTGATGGTCGGCAGGATCGATCCGTCGACCACCCATAGTCCGTCGACGCCGCGCACCCTGCACTGTGCGTCGACCACGGCCGCTGCATCGCCCTCATTCCCCATCGGCGCCGTGCCACAAAGATGCTGCGATGTCGACCATGTTGCGTGGCCGACTTTGGTTGTCGAGGAGGCCTAATTCGCGAGCGAGCTCGGCACCCGCGCTCAATGCCGCCACATCATGCGGATCGCTGTCGTAGCGGTGTTCGATGATCGGCGGCACGTCGGGATCGCCGGACACCACGCTCACCCTGCCCCTTGACCGGGGCTGCATCAGCGCAACCCCGATGTGTGGCCGGTCGGCAGGATCATCGGCAGCGCCCTCGACCATTGCGCCGAAGCCCCTCGTGTAGGGTCTCACCTCGAGCCCGTTGGGAGTACTGAGTATCGCCTCCAGCGGCGGTAGGTCGTGGGTCGGCGTCCAGTCCACCGGCAACACCCATTCGGGATGGTCACTCGTCCGCATGCCGACCGGCAAGTTCGACGTAATAGTGATGCCCGCCGCAGCGAGTGTCTCCGCGGGGCCGATACCGGAAAGCAACAAGACATGTGCCGATCCGATTGCCCCGGCGGACAGCACAATCCGGTCCGCCGTCAGGTTCGCAGTACCATCCGGTCCGGTACAGTCCACGCCGACCGCCCGCCCTCGAGCAAACCGGATGCGGCCGACGCGCGTGTTGGCCAACAGGGCCAGATTGGACCGGCCGAGCGCGGGTTGGAGGTAGGCGCCTCCAGGCCCGATCCTTGTGCCGCCGTTGATGTTCAGCGGCACCGCGCCGATTCCCGGCGAGACCGGCTCACCGAGCGCTGCCCCGTTGAGATCCGGGACCCATGCATAACCCATTTCGGTCGCAGAATTCACGAACGATGCTGTGCAGCCGTCGAATTCAGAAACGCGGCGCACGAGTATCGGGCCATCAGATCCGTGCAGAGGTCCGTCGAAATCGGTATCGGTCTCGATGGCACGGAAGTGCGGCAGCACGTCGGCCCACGACCAGCCCGGCAATGCCCACCTCTCGAAGTCCTCGGGCAGCGCGCGGCAGAAGTAGCCGCCGTTGACCGCCCCGGATCCGCCGACCACTGCGCCGCGCATGACGTGCCCGACCCGCACGGGTTCGTCCGTCAGCGTCGTCGCATAGTGCCGCACCACGGAGCTGGCCGTGCCGATCGGCATCCGGACCGCATCGGTGATCTGCGCATGCACCCGAGGATCGGATGGGCCGGGCCCCGCCTCGACAACCGTGACACGGCACATGTCATCGCGCGAAAGACATTCTGCGAGAACAGATCCAGCGCTACCTGCGCCGATGATCAGCACATCGCTGTGCAAGATGCTGCTTCAGGTCCGGATCTGCGGCTTGAGGGCGCCTGCGTGCCGTTCCCGTACCACTCCGGTCCACAGGCCGGTGCCGTAGGCGATGTCGTCGAGGCGTTTCAGCAGCACATAGCTGACCAGCCCGACGGGCTTGGTGTCATCGTCGGCATTATGGTGGCGCTTCGCCCAGTCCACGACCCCGTCGATGATCGCCGCCGCCAGCACCACGTGCCTGCAGCGGCGCGACAACATCGCGGCGATCAGGGCGATCGGCCAGTAGTGCCTGCAGATCGCCGCCGCCAGCTGCAGGGCGGCAGACCACAGACCGTGTGCGGCCACCACCGCGACTTCCTTGGGCTCGGTGTCGACGGCGCCGAGCGAGTTCGCGATCCGGCGGCCGGTGAGCGTGGCGACCACCATCGACGCGAGGTACCCGATCCCCGAACCCATCGCGAGCAGGATCCACACCACCAACGTCCAACCGGAGATCACGAGCGGTGCGGTCTTCCCAGGATGACGAACCGACAGCGGTGCGGCCGCTTCGCCGTAAAAAGACCTGCGCGCGAACCACTCTCGCAATTGTGTGCGGTGTTCATGGGCGATCATCGCGATAGGTTCATACCGCAGCCGCGCGCCGGCTTCAATGAACCGCCAGCACAGGTCCACGTCCTCCCCGGACTTCAGCGTTTCGTCGAATCCGCCGAGCTCGTTCATGACGGAGCGGCGGCAGATGATGGCCGCACTAGGTACGTAGGCGACCGTGCCGTACGGCACAACGGGCGCCTCCCGCTGCCCGAGATCCAGCGAGGACCGCACCGCCTCATAGCGAGCCACCAGGCTGTCAGATGGCGCCAGGTTCACGATGCGGGGTGCGACCAAAGCCACTGCGGGATCACAGAAGTGGCCGAGCAGTGCCTCGAGCCAGCCGCGCTGGGGAACTACGTCCGAGTCGAGGAAGGCGACGTAGTCGGTGGCACACAGCGCCAGGCCGGTGTTGCGTGCGGCCGCAGGACCCTTGCTGCGGGGATGGCGTAGCACCTGGACGTCGGAGTGCGTGCCCTCGAAGTCACCCTGTTGGATCGGGGTCGCCGAGCCGTCGTCCACCACGACCACGCGCATGCCCCGCAGTGCCGAAACCAACCGATGGACACCAGAAGCGTTGTTGCGCACCGGGATTACGACCGTGACATCACGATGCGACGGCCCACTGGCCGGCCGTGGATGGGCTACGGTGGCGTCGAGGAGCGTGCGGGCGACCTGCGCGCTGAGCGCGTCGTGCACCTCGAGCCTGCCCCCGTTGAGCATGGTCTGCGCGGCGGGTGCCAGCTTCAGCAGGCGGGTTGGGGAACCGCCGAGCAGAGCCGACCCCTCGCCGAGCACCTTGACTCGGCGATCAACTTGCACGGCGAAGCCGTCGGGCAGCCGCGGCTGACTCATGTCAGCATCCCGTCGCGGTCGGGTCTCCAACGCGCGATTCGGCCGGCACAACCATCGACCATCGCGGCAAACAGGCGTGCTCCGTCGGCCGCGGTGGCCGTCGTGGGATCGCCGAGCACGCCCAGTTCACTCACCGCTGCCACCCCGCCGCTGCGCATGGCCGGCAGCAGCTCGGCCAGCGGAGCGCAGTTTCCCGGGACCCACTCGTCGACCTGCACGTCGTCCGGCGAAATATGTAGCAATACAGACGTTTCGGCGTGCCCGGCGTGCGCGTCGGCGTTCTCGACACCACACGAGCACCACCCGACGTCGCGGCCCTCGCACCGCAGGAGCGCCGCCGCGGCGGCCAGGGCCTCCACGTTTCCGCCGTGTCCGTTGACGAACACCAGCCGCCTCGCCCAGCTCGCGGCCGATCTGCCGAACTCCACCAGCAAAAGGCGCAAGGCAGAGGTGCCGATCGATACCGTGCCGGGAAAGCTCTCGTGTTCGCCGCTGGCTCCGTAACCGATGGGCGGTGCAAGCATCCACCCGGACTCATGATCGGCTTCCGCCAGCCGTTCAGCAACCCTTCGGGCGACGGTTGCGGCGATCCGGGTGTCGGTGTCCAGCGGCAGGTGAGGTCCATGCTGTTCGGTGGAGCCTACCGGGATAATCAACGTGGGTAACGTGCCGTGCAGCTGCCTCGACGTTGAGTTCCCAAGCTCGCTGGGGAAAGCCACCCGCCCAGGGTAGGACGAATTCACCTGTTGTGCGCCGGTTGTTGGCGCATGCGCAGATTTTGTTTTCCAAAAATTTGCCGCGGCAAGTGTCGGCTAACCACGTCCGCCTCCCCTGCCACGCATGTTTCAAACGCAACCTGGCTGGTAGTGGAGCCGACGCCTCACGCGTCAGGGTCACCAGGCACACCCAGCGCCCGAATGAAGTCCGAGGGCACCACCACATCGCCGGCAACGAGATCGTGCACCGACGCGCGGCCGAGACCCATCATCGCCGAGTCGATGCCGCCACGGAGGACGTCGAGAACGTTCTCGACGCCTGCTTGACCCTCTGCCGCCAGACCCCAGAGATACGCCCTGCCGATCATGACGGCTCGCGCGCCGAGCGCCAGCGCCTTGACCACGTCGCTGCCGCGCCGCACGCCACCGTCGAGCAACACCTCGATCTCGTGGCCCACCGCTTCCGCGACGGCTGGCAGGGCGCGGATCGACGCCGGTGTCCCATCCAGGTTGTTGCCACCGTGGTTCGACACCGAAATCGCCGAAACACCCGCGTCAACAGCGCGTTTGGCGTCGTCAATGCGCATTACACCCTTCAGCATGAACGGGCCGCCCCATAGTTCGCGGAGCCAGGCGATGTCCTCCCACGTCGGCGGTGGTGTGGCCATCCACTCGCCGTATGCGGCGAAGAACGGCGGACCCGGCTCCCCCAGCGCTGCCTGATTGGGTACCCGCAGGTCCGGCGGACGGAACGTCTTGGCCCATTGCAGCAACCAGCGCGGCCGGGTGAGGCCCTCCGGAAGCATCCGAACCGTCGTGCGCAGGTCCATGTGCTCGGGAATCTTGGGACTGCCCCAGTCGCGGCCGTGCGCGAAGCTCCAGTCGGTCGTGGCGATCAGGCCTACAGCGCCCGCTGCGCGAGCACGTTCGACCCGGGCGGCAATCGCGTCCCTTCCGCCCAGCCAGTAGATCTGAAAGAATGTTTTGCCGTTGGCTGCGACGACCTCCTCGATCGGTTTGCTGGCGAACGACGACAACCCCATCGCTGTGCCCCTGGCTGCGGCCGCGCGCGCAACAGCAACTTCACCGTCTGGATGGACGGCCTGAACGCCGGTGGGCGATATCACCACGGGCAGCGAGATATCTTGGCCCATAACGGTTGTCGACAAATCGCGCTTTTCGAGCGCGCCGATGACATGCGGTGCGAAACCGAGCTCGCCAAACGCCTCGACATTGTCGGCGACGGTGATGCCTTTCTCGCTGGCAGCAAGAAGCGAGCTGTAGACGGACTTGGGCAGCCGCTTCTTCGCCCGCTGTTGGGCGAATGCCACCGTTTCGAACCAGGTGTCGCGTGCCATGACTAGACCGGACTTTCGTTACACAGCCGCGACGGCGGCTTGGTCAGCAGTTTCAGCGGAATCGGTCCTTGCTTGGTTCCGCGGGAGTGATTACCGCTGGGCTTCGGCTTGACGCGTTCCTGCGCCAGTGCCGGAACGCCGTATCCCTCAACGCATTCGGGATCGGGGCCGTCTAAGGGCAGGCCGGTGAAGAACTTGGCCGCCATGCATCCGCCACGGCAGCTGTCGTAGTGGCCACAGCTGCCGCACGCGCCGGCAGACTGCGGCTCCCGCAGCTCACGAAACAGTGGAGCATTCTTCCACACGCTGTCAAAGCCGCTGTCGGACAAGATGTTTCCGGCAAGGAACCGGTCGTGGATCGCGAATGGGCACGCGTAGACGTCGCCGACCGGATCAATGAGGCAGACCACCCGGCCGGCCCCGCACAGGTTCAGACCGGCGAGTGCTCCCGGCTCACCGAGGCCGGACAGGTGGAAGAACGAGTCGCCCGTCAGCACCCGGTCACCGCGTTCGATGAGCCAGTCGTAGAGCTGCACCTGCTGTTCGGCGGTGGGGTGCAGTTCGTCCCACACGTCTGCACCGCGGCCCGACGGGCGGAGACGCGTTATCCGCAGAGTGGCGCCGTAATGCGCTGCCAGGGCGGCGAATTCGTCGAGCTGGTTCACATTGTGGCGTGTGACGACGACTGAGATCTTGGCATCTTTGAAAGCGGCGGCGGCGAGGTTCTCCAGCGCTCGGATGGCCATCGTGAACGAGCCTTGACCGCGTACGGCGTCGTTGACCTCTGCCGTCGCCCCGTCGAGCGAGATCTGCACGTCGACGTAGTCACTGGCTGCCAGCCGGGCCGCTATCTCGGGGGTGATGCGCACGCCGTTGGTAGAAAACTTCACCCCGACATGATGGGCGGTGGCGTAGTCGACCAGTTCCCAGAAGTCGGGCCGCACAGTCGGTTCACCGCCGCCGATGTTGACGTAGAACACCTGCATGCGTTCGAGCTCGTCGATGATGTCTTTGCACTGCTCGGTGGTCAGCTCACGCGGATCGCGCTTGCCCGACGAAGACAGGCAGTGCACGCACGCCAAGTTGCAGGCGTACGTCAGCTCCCAGGTCAGGCAGATCGGCGCGTCGAGCCCGTGCTCGAACTGCTCGACCAGGCGTGGCACTGGTTGGACTTCCGGCGCGCGCGCCGAATCTGTCACAGTCATTTGCTTTCTTTCGCTACGAGCATCTTCGACTGGGCCAGCACGCCGAGCGCGTGCAGATACGGAGCCTGCCGCGCATCATCGATTCCGGCCGCTCGGCACGCGGATCGGGCGTCGGGGTGGTCGCTCAGCGAGTTGACCACCTCGACAATGGTCCGGTTCTTCAGAAACGACAGCTTGCGCGTGCCGAAGTGATACAACAGCGCGCCAAATGGCTCGGGCCGCACCGCCACCTGGTGGTGCAGCCGCCAGCTGACGTCCGGGTCGAACGTCACGGTCAGTAGACCCCGCACATCCCGTCGATCGACACCTCTTCGACCAGGATCTCGGCGACCAGTTCTTCGGTCTCGGCCTGCTGATTCGGCTCCATCGCTCACACCTTTCCGTAACCGGGTCTCGACAATTGTGATCGAGATCGCAAGAATATGGCATCGAGTGCCAGAATGGAAGAGCGGGGTGGTGATGCGGCCGAATTCCGAGCATCGGCTGGGCCGGCGTCGGTCCACGACCTGGGACCACCTCAGCAATGTCGCAATCGAGCTCTTCGCGGCCCGCGGCTTCGACGAGGTCAGCGTCGACGACGTCGCGCAGGCCGCTGGAATCGCACGTCGGACCCTGTTCCGCTACTACCCGTCCAAGAACGCGCTGCCATGGGGTGATTTCGACGCACACCTGGAGCGCATGCGCGACCAGTTGGCCGACTTGACGCCCGGAGTGCCGGTCAGAGACGCGCTGCGGACCGCGCTGCTGGCGTTCAACACCTTTGACGAGACCGAGACCCCGCGGCACCGACAGCGGATGCGGGTCATCCTGGAGACCGCGGAGCTGCAGGCCTATTCGATGACGATGTACGCCGGCTGGCGGGCAGTGGTGGCCGCGTTCGTCGCGCGCCGGCTGGGAGGCAAAGCCAGCGACCTGGTGCCGCAGACGGTGGCCTGGACGATGTTGGGCGTCGCCCTTTCGGCCTACGAGCACTGGTTGGCCGATGAGTCGGTATCGCTGGCTGAAGCGCTGGGCGATGCGTTCGACACGGTCAGCGACGGGCTCGCGGTTCTGGACTGAACACCCCGCGAAAAAAATCTCGATTGGGGCGTCGGAGTTCTCCGATCCCAGGCGACGATAAGGGTGTGAGCGCCGAACGTGATCCGGGCGACGCTCCGCGGGCGCTACTGGCGCTGTACGACGACGCACTGCCTGCTGTGTACGGATATTTCGTCCGGCGCTGCGGTGACCGCGGAGCCGCCGAAGACCTGACGTCGGAAACCTTTCTGGCGGCGATGGATGCCGCACGCAAGGATGTTCCGCCGCCTATCACGGTGCCCTGGCTGATCGGGGTGGCGCGGCACAAGCTCGCCGACCATTACCGACGTCGGTCGGACCGGTTCACCGTCCCGGTCGCCGATCTGCCCGAACCGGTGGAACCCGCCGACGAGTGGGACGCCGAGCTGGACCGGATCGTGGCCGAGAGCGTGCTGGCCAAACTGCCCGAGCAACACCGCACGGTGCTGGCACTGCGGTACATGGACGACTGCAGCGTGCCCGAATGCGCCGAGCTGATCGGCCGCACAGTCCATGCCACCGAAGCGCTGCTGGTGCGGGCCCGGCGCGCGTTCAGAACGCACTACCCGGACGCGGAAGGAGGGATGTCATGAACAACAGCCACGATCCGCTGACCGTGCTGCATGGCGACGAGCTTCCGGTCCAGCCCGATCCGGCGTTCGCCGCCCGACTGCGCGCACGTCTGGAATCAGCGGTGAATTTCTTTCAGGCCCAACCGAATCAAACAGGAGGAGTTGTCATGAGTGGTACCGATACCGCCATCGCAGAACTGAACGAATCCACCGTCGAGCCTGAGGCGGCGCCCACGCCCCCGCGGCCTGCCGCCGTGCCCTACCTGTCGGTCGGCAATGCGCGTGAGGCCATCGCCTGGTACGTCGATACCTTCGGCGCGTCGCTGGTAGGCGAGATGTACGAGATGGACGACGGGCGCATCGGGCATGCAGAGCTGCAGATCGGCGACGGCGTGCTATACCTGGCCGACGAGTATCCTGAGCTTGGCCTGAAAGCGCCTGACCCGCAGGCAAGTTCGGTGAGCCTGATGCTTCACGTGGCTGACACCGACGCGACCCTCGAGCGGGCGCGGGAACGTCGGGCCGTCGTGCAGCGAGAGGCCTACGAGAACTACGGCGCCCGCAACGCCACCATCATCGACCCGTTCGGACATCGGTGGATGCTCAGCGGGCCGGTCACCGGTTCGCCCATACAGATCCAGCACGGCGACGTCGGATACGTGGCGGTGTGGACACCGGACGCCGACCGCGCCGCGGCCTTCTACGGCCACGTGCTGGGCTGGACCTACGACCCGGAGACCCACCAGGTGACCAACACCAAGGAGCATATCGGCATCTACGCCGTGGACGGGCCGCCGAACCTGTTCTGCTGCTACGCGGTCGCCGACCTCGATGGGGCCCGGCAGGCGATCCTGGCCGGCGGCGGGACCGTCGACGACGTCGAGCAGCTTGACTTCGGCGCGGTGCTGGGAGGCAACGACTCGCTGGGCAGGCCGTTCGCCGTGTACCAGCCCAATCCAGGGGAGCCTCGGCCCGAGCTCAACGGCTCTGGGCCAGGCGAACTTTCGTACATCACCTACGAGGTTGCCGACTCGGCGGCCTTCAAGGCCTTCTACAGCCGCGTTCTGTTCTGGACCTTCGAGCCCGGCCGCATCGCGGACGGCTGGCAGGTGCAGCAGACCCACCCGATGGCCGGGGTCGCAGGCGGCAACGCCCGGCAGATGACCGTCCCGATGTGGACCGTCGAGGACGTCGACGCAGCGGTCGCCCGTGTGCGGGAGGCCGGCGGAACGGTCATCGACGAGCCGTCGCGGCAGCCATACGGCAAGACGGCGCAGTGCACCGACGACCAGGGCAGCCGCTTCTACCTCGGCGAGTTCTAGCCGAATTTGCGATTTGTGTGCAAATGAGAGCGCTCAGCGCTCCTAAACGCACACAAATCGCTATTAGCCGAGCACATCGGCGATCGGTGCGCCGGAGGCAATCTTGGACCGCACCTTCATCACCTTGCCCGGCATACCGCCGCCGACGACACCGGCCACCACCCCGTCGCGTTCGTAGAAGGCCAGGAACCTCCGCCCGTCGTCCTCGACGACGTGCACGGTGTCGTCGGCCTGCGGTTCACCGAGGCATTGGATCTTCACGTCGTACTGGTCGCTCCAGAAGTACGGCACCGAAACCGTGGCGGGTATCTCCGTGCCAAGCATCGCGGGCACCATGACCCGCGCCTGGTCGGCGACGTTGCTCCAATGCTCAACGCGGACTTGGTGTCCCACGGGGTGAAGCCACGCCGCCACATCGCCGATCGCCCACACGTGCGATACACCGGTGCGGCCGACATCGTCGCAGACGACGCCGTTGTCCACCTCGATCCCGCTGTCGTCCAGCCAGTCGGTGGCCGGCCTCGAGCCGATGCCGACCACAACCAGATCGGCGTCGAGCTCGGTGCCGTCCGACAACACCACCTTCTCGACATGGCCGGTCCCGCGTACCTCGTCCACCCCGACGGCGCAGCGCACGTCGACGCCCTCCGCCTGATGCAGTCGAGAAACCAGGGCGCCGATCTGCTCGCCGAGTACCGAGGCCAGCGGAGTCGGTTGTGGTTCCACCAGAACGACATTCACTCCCATGCCACGCAGGCTCGCCGCCACTTCACAGCCGATGAAGCCGGCGCCGACGACGACGGCTTGCTGCGCCGAACCCGCATGCTCGCGCAGCGCCATGCTCTCCTCGAGGGAGCGAAGCACCTGGATGCCTTCCAGGTCGGGGAAGGACGGAATGGTCTTGGGTACCAGCCCCGTCGCGATGATCAGCTCGTCGTATCCGAGGTCGTTGCCGTCGGCCAGCGTCACCGTTTGCCCGGCGGTATCCACCGAGCGCGCCCCGTTGCCGAGCAGCACGGTGATGTCGTTCTCCTCGTAGAACGAAGCCGGCTTGAGCGTGACGTCGTCCACCTCGGCGCGCAGCACTTCCTTCGACAGCGGCGGCCGGTCGTAGGGCAGATGGTCCTCGTCGCTGACGATCGTGATCCCGCCGGTGTAGTCGGAACGGCGCAGCTGTTCAGCCGTGCGGGTGGCGGCCAGCCCGCCGCCGACGATGACGATGCCCCCAGATGTGCTCACGTGGGGTTTTCTACACGATCGCGTCGGCCGAATGTGCACCACCCTGCGGTTGAGGCCTCAGCCCCGCATCCGGTCGATGACGTTGGTCAGAACCACGATGCTCTCGCTGCGCTCGACGTCGGCGGCGGACCGAATCCGTTCGAGCGCCTCCTCGAGGTGACGCATATCGCGGGCCAGCACGTGCAGCATCGCATCGGCGGTGCCGGTCACGGTGGCGGCACTGACCACCTCTGGGATGTTGATCCATGCCCTACGCAGATCATCGGGAGCGATGGTGCCGTGGCGGAACACCTGCACGTAAGCCTCGGTGTTCCAGCCCAGCGCGCTGCGGTCGACGACGGTGGTGAACCCGCGGATGACGCCGCTGTCGAGCATGCGGTCGACCCGGCGCTTGACGGCCGGAGCCGACAGGTTCACTCGCTCGCCGATCTCCGCGTAGGTGGCCCGGGCATCCTTGGCCAACTCGGCGAGAATGCGCTCGTCGGTTTCATCCAGGCGCTCCATGACCCCCTCCACGCAATAAACTGCTGTGTTTCACATTCTGACACAACAAATCGCCGGTAGACACGCAACAAACGGCGATTGATTGCAAAATCGATAGCCAATATCGTTTGATCAATGAAAAAGCGCACTCCCTCTATACGTCATTACGCAATGACGCCGCCGACGTTCTTCGCCGTCGAGTACGCCATCAACCCGTGGATGGACACCTCGACGTCCGTCGACACGCATGTGGCGATGAATCAATGGGAGAGCCTGCGTCAGACCTACAAGGAACTGGGCCACACCGTCGAACTTGTCGAGCCCGTTGCCGCGTTGCCGGACATGGTATACGCCGCCAACGGCGGTCTGCTGGTGAACGGCAGGGCCGTCGTCGCACGGTTCGCCTACCCGCAGCGCGCCGGCGAATCCGCCGCCTACGCGGAGTGGATGAGCCGCCACGGCTACCACCCGATCGAGACGCGGTACGTCAACGAGGGTCAGGGCGACCTGCTCGTCGTCGGTTCGATCGTGTTGGCAGGCTATGGTTTTCGCACTGACCGTAGGGCGCACGACGAGATTGCCGCGGCGGTGGCGATGCCGGTTGTCAGCCTCGAACTCGTCGACCCGCGCTTCTACCATCTCGACACTGCGCTTGCGGTTCTCGACGAGACCACCATCGCCTACTATCCACCGGCATTCGGCGACGACTCGCGTGCCCGCCTGCTCGACCTCTTCCCGGACGCCATCGAGGTCGCCACGCCCGACGCCAACGTGCTCGGGCTCAACGCCGTATCCGACGGTCTGCACGTCGTCCACCCGGCCTCCGCCACCGGATTCGCCGGGCAGCTCTCCGATGCCGGATTCGTGCCGATCGGCGTCGATCTGTTCGAGCTGCTGAAGGGCGGCGGATCAATCAAATGCTGCACGCTGGAGGTGTATCCGTGACCATCCTCGATGCCTTGACGCCGACGACGGATGCGATCGCAGTCGACGATCGCTATGTGGCGCACAACTACTCACCACTGCCGGTGGTGGCGGCCAGCGCCGAAGGCTCCTGGATCACCGATATCGAGGGTCGCCGCTACCTCGACTGCCTGGCGGCCTATTCGGCGGTGAACTTCGGGCACCGCAACCCCGAGATCATCGCCGCCGCGCACACCCAGCTGGACACCGTGACGCTGGTCAGCCGGGCGTTCCACTCAGACCGGCTCGGGCCGTTCTGCCAATCGCTGGCCGAGCTGTGCGGCAAGGAGATGGTGCTGCCGATGAACAGCGGTGCCGAGGCCGTCGAGAGCGGCATCAAGGTGGCGCGCAAATGGGGAACAGACGTCAAGGGCGTACCCGCCGGTCGCGGCAATATCGTAGTGGCGCACAACAACTTCCATGGCCGCACAACGACGATCATCAGCTTCTCCGACGATGATGCGGCCCGTCGGGGCTTCGGGCCCTATACGTCCGGCTTCCGTTCGGTGCCGTTCGGCGACTTCGAGGCGCTTGCCGCCGCGATCGACGACGACACCGTTGCGGTGCTGATCGAACCGATCCAGGGTGAGGCGGGCATCATCGTTCCGCCCAACGACTATCTGCCTCGCATGCGCGCGGTGTGCACCGAGCGCAACGTGCTGATGATCGCCGACGAAATCCAGTGCGGCCTCGCCAGGACCGGACGCACCTTCGCCTGTGACCACTGGGGTGTGGTGCCAGACATCTACCTACTCGGCAAAGCCCTTGGCGGAGGCGTGGTGCCGGTGTCAGCGGTGGTTGGCAACGAGGACATCCTCGGGGTGTTGCATCCGGGCGAGCACGGTTCCACGTTCGGCGGAAATCCGCTTGCGGCGGCGATCGGCGCCACCGTGGTGGACATTCTGCGCCGCGGTGAATTCCAGCCCCGCTCAGCCGAACTCGGCGATCGGCTGCATACCCGGCTGCGGGCGCTGATCGGACACGGCGTGACCGCTGTGCGGGGACTCGGACTGTGGGCCGGTGTCGACATCGACCCGTCCCTCGGCACCGGCAAACAGATCAGCATGCGCCTCGCCGAACGTGGGGTGTTGGTTAAGGACACGCACGGCTCGACGTTTCGGTTCGCGCCTCCGCTGGTGATCACCGCGGAGGAGATCGACTGGGCTACCGGTCAGTTCGCCGATGTTTTGGCGGATTCAGGTTCACACTTGTCCGATACGGAGATATAGACCCACAGGAGGCACCATGACCGCTCCATCGATAAGCCTCTCTCAACAGCTCCTACGGCGCAGACCCGTTATGGGTGCGCCGATCGCGCATGGGGCTTCAGACCACCTGAAGCGAAGTATCGGGACATTCCAACTGACACTCTTTGGGGTCGGCGCGACCGTCGGCACCGGCATCTTCTTCGTGCTGTCTGCCGCGGTGCCTGAAGCGGGCCCGGCGGTGCTTGTCTCGTTCGTCCTCGCCGCCATTGCGGCCGGACTCTCCGCCATCTGCTATGCGGAGATGGCTTCTTCCGTTCCGGTCTCCGGGTCGACGTACTCCTATGCCTACACGACGATGGGCGAGTTCGTCGCGATGGGTGTGGCAGCCTGCCTGCTTCTGGAGTATGGCGTCTCTATCTCCGCAGTCGCGGTCGGGTGGAGCGGATATCTGAACAAGTTGTTGGAAAACCTGTTTGGTTGGCAAATTCCGCAGTCATTGACGTCAGCCCCGTGGGACGAAACCCCTGGCATCGTCAACCTTCCCGCCGTCCTGCTGATCGTGATGTGCATGCTGCTGTTGATCCGCGGTGCCAGCGAGTCGGCGTTCGTGAATACGATCATGGTGCTGATCAAGCTCGGTGTGTTGGCCATGTTCATCGTCATCGCGCTCACTGCGTTCAACGCCGACCACTTCCACGGCTTCTGGGACAAGGGCATGGCCGGCATCACCACGGCCGCGAGCATGATCTTCTTCTCGTTCATCGGCCTCGACGCGGTATCGACAGCCGGCGACGAGGTGAAGGATCCGCAAAAGACCATGCCCCGCGCGATCATCGCCGCACTGATCGTGGTTACCAGCTTCTACATCTTGGTCGCCTTCGCCGGACTCGGCACGCAGGACGCCGCCGAGTTCGGGTCGGACGAACAGTCTGAGGCGGGCCTATCGGTGATCCTGGAGAAGATCACCGGAGGTACGTGGGCCAGCACACTACTGGCCGCGGGAGCGGTGATCTCGATCTTCTCGGTGACCCTGGTCGTCATGTACGGCCAGACCCGCATCCTGTTCGCCATGGGTCGCGATGGCCTGCTTCCGTCGATGTTCGCAAAGGTCAACCCGCGCAGCATGACTCCGGTCGCGAACACCATCATCGTTGCGGTCGTCACGGGGATCCTGGCCGGGTTCATCCCACTGAACTGGCTGCTGGATGCCGTGTCGATCGGCACGCTGGTCGCCTTCATCACAGTGTCAATCGGCGTCATCGTCCTGCGGGTGCGTGAACCTAACCTCGAGCGCCCGTTCAAGGTTCCCGGGTATCCGGTGACGCCGGTCCTCTCGGTCCTCGCGTGTCTGGCGGTGCTGTCCGGCCTGCGCTGGCAGACATGGTTGGTGTTCGGCGCATGCATCGCCGCCGTCCTGGTCTTCTATTTGGCCTGGGGACGCCGCCACAGCGCGCTCAATGCCGGTGGCGCCGACGGCTATATCCCGACCGCGGTTCCCGGTGACGATGATGTCATGTTCGTGGAAGAGCCTAAGGATCATCATTTCGTCACCAGGCACAAGGATGCGCCGTGACCGTCGTCGTCGGATATCTGGCCGGAAAGGCCGGACGGTCGGCATTGCACCTGGCCGTGGAGGCGGCGAAAACGCTGAACACGTCACTGACCGTCGTCTCAGTCGTTCCGAAGCCGTGGACCACCCCGTCACCTGCGCGGATCGACGCCGAATATGCCTCGTGGGCAGACCAATTGGGGGTAGACTCGCAGCGCGAGGCGCAACAGTGTCTCGATAAGATCGCACAGGGGCTGGACGTCAGTTTCCACAAAGTCGCCAGCCGAACAGCGGGTGAAGGCCTTCTCGACGCGGCCGAGCACCTCGGCGCGCAGGTGCTGGTGACGGGTTCGTCGTCCAACGGCGCACTCGGCCAGGTGGTCCTCGGCTCGACCACCGACTGGTTGCTGCACTCCTCGCCGATACCCGTCGCGATCAGTCCGCGCGGATACCGTAGGGCGAAGTCCGGCAAGCTGAGCCGCGTCACGTGTGCGTACTCGGGCACACCGGAATCCGTCCGCGTCGTCGAACGGGTCGTAGCGCTGACGGCCCAGCTCGACGTCAAGATGCGGGTGGTCACCTACGCGATCAGGGGACGCACCATGTTCCCACCTGAGGTGGGCCTGCACGCCGAGGACTCGTTGCTCCAGGAGTGGGCAACGCAGTTGCGCGACATGCTCGCAAAACTCAAGGCGGACGGCGTCGTCGGCGAAGACGTTGACCTGGAAGTGATTACGGGTAACGGCTGGGACGATGCGCTCGACGAGACCGAATGGGACGCCGGCGAACTATTGGCGATCGGCACCACGTCGCGGCGCAGTTTGAAGGGCGTTTTCCTGGGATCACACGGCGCGAAGATCATCCGACACAGCCCGGTGCCGGTGCTGGTACTGCCCAGCTAGAACTTCGCGGTCCCCCGGTCGACGGCGATCTGACTGCCCGAGATCGTCGCCGACCCGTCGCCGGCCAACCAGGCGACCACATCGGAAACCTCTTCAGGCATCATGAATTCCATCAGGCCTTTCTTGCCTTGATGGTTGACCGGTTGGTAGGGCATCGGCGAGAAGCTGTGGACATAATTCGGGAACTTGGCGAACAGGTCCATCATCGCCTTCTTCTCGACCATCGGCGTCTCGATCGAATACGGATGGATGGAGTTGACACGAATCCCGAACTCCCCCACTTCGATTGCCAGCGCGTTGGTCAGCGCCACCAGACCGTGCTTGGACGCCGAGTAGTGTCCGTTGCCCGGGGTGGCCTTCAGGCCGGCCGACGAGCTCACGACGATGATCGAGCCGCCATTGCCTGCCTCGATCATCGCCGGGACCGCCGCGCGGATCGTGCGCCACGTGCCGTTCAGGTTGATGTCGATGACGGTGTCCCACTGCTCTTCCGACATTTCGAACATGCGGCCCCAGCTCAGCACTCCGGCATTGGCCACCAGGATGTCCAACCGGCCGAACTGCTCGACGCCGTCGGCCACCACCTTCTGCAGCGCGGCCAGATCCCGGATGTCTACCTCGCGGGCCAGCACCTTGCGACCGGTGGCCTCGACAGCCCGCACGGTGTCCGCGAGTTCTTCTGGGGTGGCCAGCGGATAGGTGATGGTGTCGGAGATGGGCCGACAGATGTCGATAGCGATGATGTCGGCGCCTTCGTTGGCCAGCCGGATCGCGTGGGCCCGACCCTGACCGCGGGCGGCACCGGTTATGAATGCCACTCGCCCTTCCAGGGGTCCGTCAGATGCCGTCACCGCTGCTCCTTTCGTGGTGCTGCGGACCAGGCTAACAGCCGAACTGGAACGTGTTCTAGATCGGGGCGCGGATGATCGGGCACGTCATGCAGTGCCCTCCACCGCGGCCGCGACCCAGTTCGGCCCCGACGATGGTGATGACCTCCACCCCGGCCTTACGCAGCAGGGAGTTGGTGTGGGTGTTGCGGTCGTAAGCGAACACCACGCCCGGCTCCACGGCGACGAGGTTGTTACCGCTGTCCCACTGCTGGCGCTCGTAGTCATACTTGGTACCGCCCGTCTCCACCACCCTCAGTTGGGGGAGCTCCAGCGCCGCGGCAACCACCTCCACGAAGGGCTTCGTCTCTTCGATGACATCGACTCCCACGTCGGAGTCGGCGGGCACCAATGTGAACGATGCGATGCTGTCGACGATCTCGGGGTAGATGGTCACCACGTCGCGGTCGGCGAAGGTGAACACGGTGTCCAGGTGCATGGCCGCGCGAAGCTTGGGCATCCCGGCGACGATCACCTTCTCCGCCGCGCCCTGCGCGAACAGCTCGGCCGCAACCTGGGTGATGGCTTGGCGTGAGGAGCGCTCGCTCATGCCGACGAGCACCACCCCGTTGCCGGGGATCATCACGTCACCACCTTCCAATGTGGCCAGCCCCCAGACCTTCTCGGGATCGCCCCACCACACCGTCGAGCCGACGAAGTCGGGATGGAACTCGTAGATCGCCTTCATCAGGAGGGTCTCGTCATGTCGGGCGGGCCAGAACAGCGGATTGAGCGTGAGGCCGCCGTAGATCCAGCACGTAGTGTCACGGGTATAGAGCGTGTTGGGCAGCGGTGGCATCAGGTATTCGGTGACCCCGGTGTCCTCGCGCGCCAGTGCCCGGTAGCCCGATTGGATCTCGGCAGGCAGGTCGCGCGTCGCCATACCCCCGATCAGCAGCTCGGCGAGGCGACGCGGCGGCAACGAGTCCAGAAACCCTCGAGTGTCGTCCACCAGGCCGAGTCCGACTTCGTTCGCGACGATCTTTCGGTCCAGTAACCATGTCTTGGCGTCAGGGTTTCCCATGGTCTCGGTCAGCAGGTTGTGCAGCTCTACAACCTCGACGTCTCGGTCACGCATCTTGTCGATGAAGTCGAAATGGTCGCGGCGGGCGTTCTGCACCCACAGCACGTCGTCGAAGAGCAGGTCGTCGCAGTTGGTCGGGGTGAGTCGCTCGTGCGCCAGACCCGGTGAGCACACCAAGACCTTGCGCAGCTTGCCAACCTCGGAGTGAACGCCGTAATCGGCAGACGGGTTCGTCACCTCAGCTCCTCTCACGCCTCGGACAGCTATATCGAAATAGCCCCAGTTGCCAAGGAGACCACACCCGCGACAGCGCCGAGGACGATCACGCCGAACAACACCGCCTCTGCTGGCCGGAATATGGTCAGACCTCGTTCTCGTCGCGCCTTGAAATAGAGGGCAGCAGCCGGCGCGTACAAGATGCACGACAGCAGAAGCTTGTCGGGTCCCGCGGCATAGATCAGGAACAGCGTGTACACCGTTGCCAGCGCTGCGATCACCATGTCCGCCACATGCGATCTCGCACCGGTAGTCTCACGACTGGCTGCCAGTTTCAAGGCGTAAGCCGCCGCGAGCAGGTAGGGAATGAGTGACAGAGCAGCCGTCAGGTTCAGCATGAAATCCAGCGCATCCGCGGCGAACAGCAACGCGACAAGCAGCAGAGAAATCAGTCCGGCGGCCATGACCAGGGCTGGCATCGGTGCACCATGACGGTTAGTGCGCGCTAAGAATCTCGGCATGTCGTCGGAGGTCGCCGGAATGTAGAGGACCTCGGCGGCCATCAAGGTCCATGCGAGGTAGGCGCCCAACACCGAAACGATCACACCTACACGAATGAAGATCGAACCCCAGTGACCAACGACGGATTCGAGCACTGCCGCCATCGACGGCTGGCTCACCCCCGCGAGTTCACTCTGCGGCATGACGCCATACGACACCAATGTCACGAGCGCGAAAACACTGAGCACACTGAGAAATCCGATGACGGTGGCACGCCCGACATCCTCCCGCGTGTGGCAGCCCGTGCTGAGGCATGTGTTCTACGCGTTGATCGCCATCCTCGTGGTTGCGCCGCCTGCGCTCGGTGATACGGGCTGGTATGCGCGACTGATGAGCAGCAGACCGGCCGTGTGGCTGGGAGAGATCTCCTACGAAGTGTTCTTGCTACACGTACTCGTGATGTGGGTGGCGATGAGCTTTGTCTTGCGCTGGAAGCCATTCACGGGCTCGATGACAGTATTGGTGGTGGCCAGTCTCGTCATCACTATTCCTCTGGCGTCCTTATTGCACCGTCTTACCCGCCGTAAAGCACGATTGTCCAAGCAGATCGACCTGTACCACGAACCACTAGGCCGGGAGCGTTTCGATCAGCCCGGAGGCCGGGACGAATCAGAGCTCGCTACAAGTCGGCGATGATCTGCTGGCGCTTGGCGGTGTACTCGTCATCGGAGATCGCGCCGGTCGCGCGCAGGGTCTCCAGTTCCTGCAGTCGCTGGGCGGCGGACGGCTCCGGCGGTGGCGGTGGCGCGTACGTCGCCGCAGGCGGTGGCGCATAAGTCGCGGCCGGCGGTGGGCCGGGCGGCGCCGGAGCGGACCCCGCAGGCGCTTGCTGCGTCGCTGCCCGCCGGACCACGGCCTGCACCTGTTGGCGCGCAGCGGGATTGGACCGCAGATCGATCATGTTGTTCATGCCGATGCCGTTGCCCTTGAGGATCTGCAGGATCTCCATCAGAGGACCGGTCTGGCCGCTGAGGTCGTAGCTGCGATTGTTCTCGGCAACGGTGAACGTCGCAGGCACCAGGCCGTTGATCAGAGCGCTTCGCTCCCAATCGATTTGGAACTCCTGGGTGGTGGGATCCACCAGCACCACGAGCTTGCGGTTGGTGAGGTTACCCAGCCGCGTCACGCTCGCGATCACGCGGTCCTGGGCGTCGAACGGCGCGATACCCGGTCCTTCGATGTGCAGTTGCAACTTCACCACGGGCTGGTCGTTGATCCGAGTGCCCGTTTCGCTCAGTCCGGTGATCTGGGCGAGTGCCAGCACGCCGCTCTGCTCGAGGGCCTGCGTCTTGGCGGCCGACTTCGCGCTGAAGTTTGCGATCGCCAAAGCGATCAGCACGTCGGCGGCCGTGATCAGCAGCCCGACGTAGAACATCCACTTCAGGATGGTCTCCTGGCCGGTGGCGAAGTACACGGCCAAGAAGATCGGGCCGACGAGGCCGCCGCACAGCAGAACCATCAGCTGAGCCTTGATGTAACGCCACAACATCTGCCACGCTCCTCGCTTGACGTGCGGTTCGCGTGTCAGATTAGCGCCAACGGGCGCTTTTTGACGCCCAGTTAGGTACGGGTGGTGGGAACCTGTGAGGCTTCAGGTGCCGTTGTCAATGCCGGCCCGCCGAGCAGTTGGTGGACCATCCATGTCCACATCTGACCGTCGCTGTCTCCGACGGTGTAACTCGTGTGAATTGCCACGGCTACCGGCGATACCTCGTCGGCGTCCGGGTCGTAGTCACAGACTGCGTCGCCCGCGTCACACACGCTTATGGTTCGCACGCCGACGTTCGCGGGCAGCTTCGCGGGGGCATGCGCCAAAATAGGCCAGTCCTGCGCTGCGCCGCCTGTTTTCTCCGGGTCCGACGATGCCGAACCGATGTTGACCGTGGTGTCAGCCGGTAGCCGATCACCATCGGCGATCAACAGTGCGGCAGCCAGATTGGGATCAGCGCCGAGCGCCTGCAGATTCCGGTGCACGACCATGGCGCCCTGCGAATAACCTGCGAGCACGACTTTGGTAGTCGGGCACTGCGCAGTGAACGCGGCATACTGGCCGCCCAGCACGGCGGTCCCTTGGTCCACGCTGCCCATGTAGTCGGCCCAGTCGAGCACGCCCGGGTCGGCAGGCACATCCTTGGCGGGATAGTCGACCGCCTCAGCGGTGATGGTGCGGCCCTCCTGCTGGACCTGCTGCTCGAGGGCACGGTAGGACTGATACATCACCCGGCCCATGCCACCGTTCGCGGTGGCCTCGTAGCCGTCACGCTCGCCCGAGCCCGCGGCGCCCATCCAATGGACATCGGGGCAGCCAGGAGCCGCGTTCGCGACACCGGTCGATAGACCGACCAATGCGGTCCCAGCCACAGCGACAGCACCAGCCACCGCACTCGTCCGACGAAACATAGAACCCCCAACCCGACCTGCAAAAACGAACCTATCGCGATGTTAATCGTCCCAGGCGTCTCATGCGTTACACAAGTCTCAATGACGCCACGATCAGCGGGGACGGCGTTTGCGGGCCGTATCGTCGGCGGGTGGCCCCGGGAGACCGGCACCCTACGTTCCCGGTGAATGATCGACTACTTCGCGATGAACTATTTGCAAAGCCGTAAGTCGGCAATCATTGCCGATGGACGCTCGTCGACACGATCGATCCGGTTTCGGGAAAAAGTAAAGTAGCTCCGCGAGCATCTGGTAATTGCCACTCTCAGAAAACTGGGCGGGTCGCTCAGGTAGCGTCACGATGCCCTCAGGTTGTCTCTCGACTCCATATGAGCACCTCAGAGTAATGTTCCCGACTGTGGCAACGATGAAAATCGCCCGCATTCCCGCGGCGAACGAGAAGTTTGAATACACCGACGTCGAGATCCCCGAACCGAGCCGAGGGCATGTCCGCGTCAAGGTCCACGCCTGCGGCGTCTGCCATTCAGATTCCCTGACCGTGGCCGGTGCGTTGGGCAACTCCTTCCCACGCGCGCCCGGCCACGAAATCGCGGGCGTGGTCGATGCGATCGGCGAAGGCGTCACCGCATGGAGCGCGGGCGATCGCGTCGGCGTCGGCTGGTTCGGCGGCTGCGACTTCACCTGCGAGCCCTGTCGGCGAGGCGATTTCATCGGGTGCGACAACCTCGCGATCCCGGGTATCGCATACGACGGCGGCTACGCCGAGTACATGGTCGCGCCGACGGAAGCGCTCGCTCGCATCCCTGACGACATGTCCGATGTCGATGCTGCCCCGCTGATGTGTGCCGGCATAACGACATTCAACGCTCTGCGCGAGTCTGCCGCACGGCCGGGCGACGTCGTCGCCATCGTCGGGGTTGGCGGCCTCGGTCATCTCGGCATTCAGTTCGCGGCGAAGATGGGCTTCGAGGTTGTTGCCATCGCACGCGGCAAAGACAAGGAGCCGTTAGCGAAAGAGCTTGGCGCGCACCATTACATCGACTCCAAAGCCGCCGATGTCGCCGAGGAGCTCAATAAGCTCGGCGGCGCGCAGGTTGTCCTCGCGACCGTCACCGTCCCGGATGCGATGACAGCCACATTCGGAGGTCTCAAGGCGCGGGGCCAACTAGTCGTCGTCGGAGCCGCCGACGAGCCGATGCAGGTGCCGGGTGTGGTGTTGATCTTCAAGTCAGCAGCCGTCCAGGGCCATGCGTCCGGAACGTCGCAGGATTCTGAAGACACGCTTCACTTCTCGGCGCTGACCGGTGTCCGGCCGATGATCGAGACGATGCCGCTGTCGGAGGCGCAGAGCGCCTACGACAAGATGATGAGCGGCGCCGCCCGCTTCCGCATGGTCCTGACGATGGAGTGAGAACGGCCGAAAAGCAAAGCGGCGCCCGCCCATTGGGGTGAGCGCCGCTTCGGCGTTGTACGTCAGATCACTTGACGATCTTCGTGACCCGGCCGGCGCCGACGGTGCGGCCGCCCTCGCGGATCGCGAAGCGCAGGCCCTCGTCCATGGCGACGGGCTGGATCAGCTTCACCGAGATGTCGGTGTTGTCACCCGGCATCACCATCTCCGTGCCCTCCGGCAGCGTCACCACACCGGTCACATCGGTGGTGCGGAAGTAGAACTGCGGACGGTAGTTGTTGAAGAACGGCGTATGCCTGCCGCCCTCGTCCTTGGACAGGATGTAGACCTGGCCCTCGAACTCGGTGTGCGGCGTGGTGGTGCCTGGCTTCACGACGACCTGGCCGCGCTCGACATCCTCACGCTTCACACCACGGATCAGCAGACCGACGTTGTCGCCGGCCTGGCCCTGGTCGAGCAGCTTGCGGAACATCTCGACACCGGTGACGGTGGTCTTGGTGGTCTCCGGACGGATGCCGACGATCTCGACTTCCTCGTTGACATTGACCACGCCACGCTCAACACGACCGGTCACCACTGTGCCGCGGCCGGTGATCGTGAAGACGTCCTCGACGGGCATCAGGAACGGCTTGTCGGTCTCGCGGACCGGGTCCGGGATCGACTCGTCGACCGCATCCATCAACTCTTCGATGCTCTTGACCCACTTCTCGTCACCCTCGAGCGCCTTGAGCGCCGACACGCGGATCACCGGGGCGTCCTCGTCGAACTCCTGGGCGGCCAGCAGCTCGCGGACCTCCATCTCGACGAGCTCGATGAGCTCCTCGTCGTCGACGGCGTCGGCCTTGTTCAGCGCCACCAGGATGTAGGGCACGCCGACCTGACGGGCCAGCAGCACGTGCTCGCGGGTCTGCGGCATCGGGCCGTCGGTGGCCGCAACCACCAGGATCGCGCCGTCCATCTGGGCCGCGCCGGTGATCATGTTCTTGATGTAGTCGGCGTGGCCGGGAGCGTCAACGTGTGCGTAGTGACGCTTCTCGGTCTGGTACTCCACGTGGGAGATGTTGATCGTGATACCACGCGCCTTCTCTTCAGGTGCGTTGTCGATCTGGTCGAAGGCCGACGCCTCGTTCAACTCGGGGAACTTGTCGTGCAGAACCTTCGTAATAGCCGCAGTCAGCGTGGTCTTGCCGTGGTCAACGTGACCAATGGTCCCGATGTTGACGTGCGGCTTCGTCCGCTCGAACTTCGCCTTCGCCACTTCTATGTCCTCCTGGACTGTGTTGGTGCTTGTTGTAAAGCAGTGTTGATCTTTGCAGTTGTTGTTCGCCGCGGTGGCAACAGGTCAGTTTTCGAAGATTACTGACCCGTTGCTTTAGCTGCGTACATTGCTCGACTCCGGGTCAGCTCCGATCCTCGGGCTTCGCCCTCGATTCTCACTGACCCGTCGCCTTCGCGATAATTTCCTTCGACACCTGTGCCGGAACCTCGGCGTAGGAATCGAACACCATGGAGTAGTTAGCCCGGCCCTGGGTCTTCGACCGAAGGTCTCCGACGTAACCGAACATCTCCGACAGCGGCACATGCGCCTTGACGACGCGCGCACCGCTGCGCTCCTCCATGGCCTGGATCTGACCACGGCGGGAGTTCAGGTCGCCGATCACATCACCCATGTAGTCCTCGGGCGTGGTGACCTCGACGGCCATGATCGGTTCCAGGATGACCGGCTGCGCTTGTGCGGCAGCCTTTTTCAGCGCCTGTGAACCGGCGATCTTGAACGCCATCTCCGACGAGTCGACGTCGTGATACTGACCGTCGAGCAGGGTGACCTTCAGGTTGACCAACGGATAGCCGGCCAGCACGCCGTACTGCATGGCGTCCTGAGCGCCGGCGTCCACCGACGGGATGTACTCGCGCGGGATGCGTCCGCCGGTGACCTTGTTCTCGAACTCGTAGGTCGCACCGTCCTCGCCGCTGAACGGCTCAAGGCTGATGAGCACCTTCGCGAACTGACCGGAGCCACCCGTCTGCTTCTTGTGGGTGAACTCGACCTTGTCGACCTTGCGCCTGATGGTCTCCTTGTAGGCGACCTGCGGCTTGCCGACGTTGGCCTCGACCTTGAACTCGCGCTTCATCCTGTCCACCAGGATGTCCAGGTGCAGCTCGCCCATGCCGCCGATGACGGTCTGACCCGTTTCGACGTCTTGGTGCACCTTGAACGTCGGATCCTCCTCGGCGAGCTTCTGAATCGACAGCGACAGCTTCTCCTGGTCGCTCTTGGTCTTGGGCTCGATGGCCACCTCGATCACCGGATCGGGGAACGTCATCGACTCCAACACGACCTGCTGGTTCGGATCGCTCAGCGTGTCACCGGTAGTGGTGTCCTTCAGTCCGATCACCGCGTATATGTGACCCGCAGACGCGTACTCGACCGGGTTCTCCTTGTTGGAGTGCATCTGGAACAGCTTGCCCAGCCGCTCCTTCTTACCCTTGGTGGCGTTGATGACCTGCGAACCGGAGTCGACCTTGCCCGAGTAGACCCGGACATAGGTCAGCTTGCCGAAGAACGGGTGGGTGGCGACCTTGAACGCGAGCGCCGAGAACGGCTCGTCCGTCGACGGCTCGCGGATGATGACCTCGTCCTCCTTGCCGGGCGCATGACCGGTGGCAGGGGGCACGTCCAGCGGCGACGGAAGGTAGTCGATGACCGCGTCGAGCATGGGCTGCACGCCCTTGTTCTTGAACGCGCTGCCGCACAGCACCGGATACGCCTCGGAGGTGATCGTCAGCTTGCGCAGCGCGCCCTTGATCTCCTCAACCGTGAGCTCCTCGCCGCCGAAATACTTCTCCAGCAGCGCCTCGTCGGTCTCGGCGACGGCTTCGAGCAGCTTGGTGCGGTACTCGTCGGCCTTCTCCTGCAGATCGGCGGGGATCTCGATGGTGTCGTAGGTTTCGCCGAGCTTGGTCTCCCCGCGCCACACCTTGGCGTTCATCTCGACCAGATCGACGATGCCCTCGAACTCGCTCTCCGAGCCGATCGGCAGCTGGACCGGGATGACGTTCGCGCCGAGGCGGTCCTCCATGGTCTTCACGGAGAAGTAGAAGTCAGCGCCGACCTTGTCCATCTTGTTGACGAAGCAGATGCGCGGGACCTCGTACTTATCGGCCTGCCGCCAGACCTGCTCGGACTGCGGCTCCACGCCCTCCTTGCCGTCGAACACGGCAACGGCACCGTCGAGCACCCGAAGGCTGCGCTCCACCTCGACGGTGAAGTCGACGTGCCCGGGGGTGTCGATCAGGTTGATCTGATGGTCTTTCCAGAACGTGGTGGTGGCGGCGGAGGTGATGGTGATGCCCCGCTCCTGCTCCTGCTCCATCCAGTCCATGGTGGCGGCACCGTCGTGCACCTCACCGATCTTGTAGCTGATACCGGTGTAGTAGAGGATGCGCTCGGTGGTCGTCGTCTTGCCGGCATCGATGTGCGCCATGATGCCGATGTTGCGGACCTTGTTCAGGTCGGTAAGCACGTCCTTCTGTGCCACGGAAGTCTCACTCTTTCGGTTGCTAGGTTGCCGTTGTTGTCACGCCCGGCGGCCGCACCGCACGCCGGCGTTTCTCACCAGCGGTAGTGCGCGAAGGCCCGGTTCGCCTCGGCCATCTTGTGGGTGTCTTCGCGTCGCTTGACGGCGGCACCCAGGCCATTGCTGGCATCTAGGATTTCGTTGGACAGCCGCTCGATCATCGTCTTCTCGCGGCGCTGCTTGGAGAAGCTGACGAGCCAACGCAGGGCCAGCGTCACCGACCGATCCGGACGAACCTCGACCGGAACCTGGTAGGTGGCGCCACCGACGCGGCGGCTACGCACCTCGAGCGAGGGCTTGACGTTGTCGAGAGCGCGCTTGAGAGTGACCACCGGATCGGTGCCGGTCTTGTCGCGGGCCTGTTCGAGCGCACCATAAACAATGCGTTCGGCCAGCGATTTCTTCCCGTCCAACAGAACTTTGTTGACCAGCTGCGTGACCAACTGCGATCCGTAGACCGGGTCGTTGACCAGCGGACGCTTGGGCGCGGGTCCCTTGCGCGGCATCAGCTCTTCTCCTTCTTGGCGCCGTAGCGGCTGCGGGCCTGCTTGCGGTTCTTCACACCCTGGGTGTCCAGCGAGCCGCGGATGATCTTGTAGCGCACACCCGGCAGGTCCTTCACACGGCCACCGCGGACCAGCACCATCGAGTGCTCCTGCAGGTTGTGGCCCTCGCCCGGAATGTAAGCCGTCACCTCAACCTGGCTGGTCAGCTTCACGCGCGCCACCTTGCGAAGCGCCGAGTTCGGCTTCTTCGGTGTGGTGGTGTACACGCGGGTGCACACTCCGCGCCGCTGCGGGCTGCCCTTGAGGGCCGCGGTCTTGACCTTTGCGATCTTGTCGCGGCGACCCTTGCGGACCAGCTGCTGAATGGTTGGCATCTACCGGCTTTCTTCTTCGTCTCTTCGTGTTGTTCTAAGTCTCTGTACTGTTGTCATGCGCCGCTCGCTTACCCCGCGACCGGGTGTGTCGCACGCGCCCGCACCGGGATTTCGGCGATCCATTTCCGATGCTTCACGACATGCGAATTGGCCCGGCGTGCGGCAACCGCCTATCTGCCAGGCACGGCGATCCACGATACCAGGGCAGAGCACGTCGCTCCAAACCCGTAACTCGACCCCTTCGCGCAGGTCAGCGCCTACGGATGCTCAGCGCCTCTGCATGCCGGCCGCGAGCCGCATCACCATGTCGGTGAACACAGTATCGGTATCGGCAATGCCGTCCATCACGCCGGTCATCTCCAGTAGCACGAATCCGTGCATCGCCGACCAGAACTCCAGCGCGGCGTAGAACGCGTCTTCGCCGTCGAGCCCGTAGGACGCCAGCACTGCGATGACCGGTCCCGCCGCCGCCCGGGTGGCGCCGGTGAACTCGGCGTCGTCGCCGCCGCCGAGCGGCATCCGGGTGAACGCGGAATAGCGCCCGGGGTGGTGGTGGGCGTAGCTGCGGTAGGCGCTGGCCATCGCCATCACCGCGTCGTCCCGGGTCCGGCCCTGCCCGACGGTGTTCAGCATGTCGATGATGTCCCCGACCACCCGCATCCGCACTGTGCGGCGCAGGTCTTGCAGGCTGTCGACGTGGTTGTAGAGCGAGGGGCCCTTCGTGCCGAGCTGGGTGGCCAGCGCGTTGATCGTCAGCGCGTCCCAGCCCTCGCGGTCCAGGAATGTCAGCGCGGCGTTGACGATGGAGTCCCGGCTCAGCTTGGCGGGTCGTCGACCGGACGTCTGGGCTTCAGTCCGGCCTGCCATATGCGAAAACTAACACCTCTAGTTTCCTACGGGTTCAGTTGACACGGTCCTGGCTGAGTTGGGCCAGCTTCTCGGTGATGCTGCACAGATCGGGCAGGCTGGCCGGGTTCATCGTCTGAATCGACCAGGTGATGACGTCGCCGCCCTTGGACACGTAGATGCTGCACGCGTTGGCATCGAAGGCCTTGAATCCCTCCTTGTCGTCGACGGACAGCTCGGTCAGCGTGCGGCCCGCTTGCTGTTCGAGGGTCCGCTCGGTGTCCATATCGCTGCCGCGGTACCACCACGTCGAGATGCCCATGCCCGCGCCGAACGAACCCAGCATCGTGTTCTCCTGCCAGAAACAGCCTGCGTCGCTGTCCACGACCTTGGTGAACGTCGCCGATCCCACCGTCTTGGCGATGTCCGCATCGGTGACGTTGTTGCACTCACCGCTCTGAAAGCCGTTGTCGGCGGGAATGGCGGGCGTCTGCGTCGCAGCGGGCTGCCTGGGCGCGCCGCAGCCCACGGCCAGCACGGCGACACCGACCAGCAGCGCTGCGCAGAGGTTGAGCGGCAAAGGCCGGGACATGGTCACAGCTCCGACGACAGCGTGCCCGCGAGCAGCTTCTCGGCGTCCTTGCAGGTGTCGACGCCGGATTTGCCGCGAGTTTGCACCCACCAGCTCAGCACGCCGGGGCCGGCCGCCGCAGTGGCCGAACAGCCTGCGCCGTTGGTGTCGCGGCGGGCCAGGAAAGCCGCGTGCCGCTCGACGACCTTGTCGGTGATCTGCGCGCCTCGTTGCTCGGCCAGGGTCCGTTCCCGGTCGAGGTTGCCGGTCTCGAACCAGGAGAAGGTGACGTCGATCATGGTGGAGTTGCGCTCCAACACGTACTGGCACACCGCGCCGCTGTAGGGCCTCACCACATTCTCTGCGCCGAGCATTTCCTGGACCGTGTTGTCCGCCAGTAGCCCGCATCGATCGTCGACGTAGCCATAGCTCCGCTCGGGGTCGGGCACGGTCGGATGGGCCCTCCGCGCGGTCCCGCTGACGGTCTGCGAACATCCGGCGACAGTCACCACCGCTGTGACCGCCGCGATAGCAACCGCTTTGACACGCCAACGCATCGTTGGACACGCTACCCAGCACAGTGCGTCGCCGCGACTCGTTCCAGCACGCTCACCTGCGAACGGAACTGATCAAGTAACTGCCATGAACTTCCTCCACGACGTACGCTCTACAGCCATGACCGCTGGGGGTTGGAAAGCGCTTGGCCGATCGTTGGCGGCGTGCCTGGTGGCAATGGCCGCCGCGGTCGCGGTGGGTGTGCCCGATGCGCAGGCCAAGAACGGCGACACGCACATCACCGGAATAGGCGTCAATCAGACGCTCGACTGCAACGAGTCGACTCTGATCGTGCTGGAGTCCGCCAACACCGTCACCGCGCTGGGCACGTGCTGGGCCGTGACGGTGCAGGGCTCGTCGAACACGGTCATCGCCGACAACCCCTGCTCGTAGACGTTGCCGAGCTCGCGGAGTCGGGCGATGGCGCGGTCGACCGCGCCGCTGCGGTGCAGGTTGTTCTCGTGGAAGTAGACGTCGAAGTCGACGCCGAACTCGTGGAGGCTCTTCTTGATCTCCTCGAACATCATCTCGACGCCCTCGGCGCGGAAGACCTCCTGCGCCTCCTCGTCGGAGAGGTCCTTGACCTGCGGGGCCTTGGCGACGACCGCCGCGGCGATCTCGTGGATGTACTCGCCGCCGTAGCCGTCCTCCGGCGCCGGCTCGCCCTTCGCGCTCGCCAGCAGCGAGCGGCTGAACCGGTCGATCTGGGCGCCGTGGTCGTTGAAGTAGTACTCCCGGGTGACGGCGGCCCCGGCCATCTCCATGATCCGGCCGAGCGCGTCGCCGACGGCTGCCCAGCGGACGCCGCCGATGTGGATCGGGCCGGTCGGGTTCGCCGAGACGAACTCGAGGTTCACCTTCTCCCCGGCGAACTGGTCGTTGGCGCCGTACGACGCACCCGCCGTCCACGATCTGCGCCCGCGATGGCGCCCTGGGCGCCCGCCGCGACCGAGATGTTGAGGAAACCCGGGCCGGCGATCTCGACCCCGGCGATGCCGTCGGTGGCCTCCAGGCCCTTCTGGACCAGGGTCGCGAAGTCACGCGGGTTCATCCCGGCCTTCTTGGCCAGCTGCATCGCGACGTTGGTCGCGTAGTCGCCGTGCCCCTTCTGTCGCGGGCGCTCCACCGTCACCGTCGTCGGGACACCGTCCGGCAGGGTGATCGCACCCTCGCCGGACAGCGTCGTCAGCACGTTGACGATCGCGGTGGAGAGCTGCTCAGGAGTCACCGGCCAAGGGTATCGGCGGACCACCCGCGGGGATGAACCGATATCGCTCCCGTGGACGGCGGTGCCACCCGAGGGCCTGATTCGCCGCCGTGCTTGGCGGGCTGTAGGGTTCGACGCGCAGTTCGCGGCGGCTCCACGCCGCGGACTGCATGCCTCCGTAGCTCAGGGGATAGAGCACTGGTTTCCGGTACCAGGTGCCGCAGGTTCGAATCCTGCCGGGGGCGCACCAGCGGCCGTCCACTCGGGCGGCCGTTCTTGCTCGGTGGTGGTTTCGAGCGGGACTTCGTCCTCCTCAACCACCGTGCTCGCTAGCAGTGCTCGATGGTCGCGTCGTGCCGCGCCTGGTCGCCGAAGCTGCGCGCCTGGGCGATGAACGGGAGCACCACGCTGGCGCCGCCGATGTTGCCGATGCTGCCCTGGACGCACGCAGGTGGTGATCTTGCGGGCACCACGTGCGCCACCGCCTGCGCGAGCCGGAACAGCTCGGCCGGCGACAGGTTCGTGGACAGGTGCTGCATCACCGTCAGCACGCCGCGCTCGATGAAGCCGGGCACGGCCGGCCCGCGCGCGGACCCGCGCCTGGATGCCGCGCAGCACCCGCTGCTGGTTCGCCGAGCGGTCGAAGTCGCCGCGGAGCAGGTTGTGCCGGATCCGGGAGAACGCCATGGCGTCGTACCCGCCGAGGTGGATCCTGCCCGCCGGGAAGCCCTTGCGGCTTGAGGTAGGTGTCGTCGAACGCGATCGGGTTGCGCACGTCGATGCCGCCGATGTCGTCGATCATCGCCTGGAAGTACTTGAACCGGGTGACGAAGACGTAGTCGGGCTGGATGCCGACCAGGTTGCCGACGGTCTCGGCCGAGCAGCTGCGGGCCGCCGAAGTAGAGCGCGGCGTTGATCTTCTCGTGAGCCGTGGCCGGGGATCGTCGACCCACGAGTCGCGCGGGATGCCGATCGCGGTGGCCGCGCCGGTGCGGGTGTTCATCCCGACCAGCTGCAGCGCGTCGCCACGGGTGCGGGTCATGTCCTCCCCGGGCCGGGCGTCGGAGCCGACCGCGAGGATCCAGACCACGTCCGGGCTCGACGTCGACGCCGTCGGCCCGGTCCAGCTTCACCAGCGTCGACCTCGGTGCTCTTCACCGCCGAGTCCGGCACCACGAGGCCGCGAGCGCGAGGACGAGCCGAGCGCGCCACGCGCATCCGAGTCGGACGCAGCTCGCCGGCTCATCACACCGCCTCCCTTCGTCATGTCGTAGCCGAAGACCTGCCAGCCGTCGTCGCTCGTGGCGTGAGGTAGAGCCGGCCCTGGACCCGGACCCGCTGCTCGCACCGACCCGGTCGTGCGGAAATCGAGCAGCGACCCGAGCGGTCACGGCCCGGCCGGCTGCTCGACCGCGAGCACGTCGAGCCACGACCCGGTCGCGCTTCGGCTCGACGCCGTCGATCCGGTCGCCGATGTCCTGGTTGCTCATCAGGGCCTGGTCCTGCCTGCGCCAGCGCCCGGGCGCCGGCGGTGAAGCCGGGCCAGGAGTCGGAGAAGTCGCGGCGCGGGTAGTCGCCGCCGACGTACGCCGCGTCGATCCAGCCGTCCACGACCGCGCCGACCTCGCGCGACGATCCGCGCGCGCTCGGCCGGGGCAGCCGGCCGGTCACGCTCGCCGATGCAGCACCGTCGGTCTCGACCGGCGCGGCTCGGTCGGCGGTCGCCGACGGCGGCGGCCGGCTCCGGCCCGCCCGGTGCGTCGTCGGAGCCGCTGCAGGCGCCGTCGCCGAGAGGGCGAGGACGCAGCACGAGCGCAGCGGCGCCGGTCACACGTCGAGCGGTGCTTGCTCATCGGTCCGAGACTCCCCGGTTGCGGTCGTTGTCTCACGGCAGTCGAACGTCGCACTGTCGGTGTGGCTCGTGGCACACCACGCCGAATTGCCCCCCTGCGCTCTGCATTTGCTGGGGCGGGGGTCTAGCCTTGACGACTGAAACTCACCCCGCGCACGTACCGGAAGAGGCGAATCAAGCCGTGCCGCAGTCCCCAGGCAACCAGTCCGACCTCCCCTCCGCCGACTTCGGCGCCAACGAGTGGCTCGTGGAGGAGATGTACGACCAGTACCAGCGGGATCCCGGCAGCGTGGACCCCACGTGGGTGAAGTACTTCCAGACCAACGGCACGCCAACGGCGCGCAGCAGCGGCGCAACGGTACGTCGCAGCGCCGCCCCGGAGGCCGCAAAGCAGCGCCCGAGCCGCCGCGAAGCCGCAGCCGCGCAGCGCGCCGAGCCGCAGGTCGAGCCCCGGCCGAGCACAAGGACCCGACCCCGACGCCCGCGCCGGTCGCCAAGCCGCGCCCGGAGACGCAAGGCCGCCGAGCCCGCCAAGGGCACCACGCAGCCCGATGCCGAAGGAGTCCCGCCCGGCCGCGCCCGCCGCCGGCGAAGCGACGAGCCGACGTACACCGTGCTCCGCGGCGCCCCGGCCCGCACCGCCCAGAACATGGACGCCTCGCTGACCGTGCCCGACCGCGACGTCGGTCCGCTCGGTCCCGGTGAAGCTGCTGTGGGACAACCGCACGGTCATCAACAACCACCTCGCCCGCGCCCGCGGCGGCAAGGTGTCCTTCACCCACCTGATCGGCTACGCGCTGGTCAAGGCGGTGCGCGTCGATGCCGGAGATGAACGTCGGCTTCGACGTCGTCGACGGCAAGCCGAACCTGATCACGCCGGCCCACATCAACCTCGGCCTCGCGATCGACGTCCCGAAGCCGGACGGCACGCCGCCAGCTGCTGGTCCCGAGCATCAAGGCCGCCGAGACGATGGACTTCGCCGGCTTCTGGACCGCCTACGAGGACATCGTCCGCAAGGCGCGCGACAACAAGCTCACCGATCGAGGACTTCCAGGGCACCACGATCTCGCTGACCAACCCCGGCGGCATCGGCACCAGCCACTCGGTCCCGCGCCTGATGACCGGCCAGGGCGCGATCATCGGCGTCGGCGCGATGGAGTACCCCGCCGAGTGGCAGGGCGCCTCGGCCGACGCGATCGCCCGCAACGGCGATCAGCAAGGTCATGACCCTGACCTCGACGTACGACCACCGCGTCATCCAGGGCGCGCAGTCGGGTGAGTTCCTCAAGCGGGTCCACCAGCTGCTGCTCGGCGGGGACGACTTCTACGACGAGATCTTCCGCTCGCTGCGCATCCCCTACGAGCCGATCCGCTGGAACGCCGACATCTCGACGTCGCACGACGACGAGATCAGCAAGCAGGCCCGGATCCTCGAGCTGATCCACGCCTACCGGGTGCGCGGCCACATGATGGCCGACACCGACCCGCTGGAGTACCGCCAGCGCAGCCACCCCGACCTCGAGGTCGAGTCGCACGGCCTGACGCTGTGGGACCTCGACCGCGAGTTCGCGACCGGCTCGTTCGGCGGCGAGGGCCGCCGGTTCATGAAGCTGCGCGCGATCCTCGGCATCCTGCGCGACTCCTACTGCCGCACCACCGGCATCGAGTACATGCACATCATGGATCCCGGAGCAGCGCCGCTGGATCCAGGAGCGGGTCGAGCAGCCGCACACCAAGCCGCCCCGCGAGGAGCAGCTGCGGATCCTGCTCAAGCTCAACCAGGCCGAGGCGTTCGAGACCTTCCTGCAGACCAAGTTCGTCGGCCAGAAGCGGTTCTCCCTCGAGGGCGGCGAGACCACGATCCCGGTCATCGACGAGATCTGCGAGGCGGCCGCCGAGGCCGGCCTCGACGAGGTCACGATCGGCATGGCCCACCGCGGCCGGCTCAACGTGCTCGCCAACATCGTCGGCAAGAAGTACTCCCAGATCTTCCGCGAGTTCGAGGGCAACATCGACCCGCGCACCGTCCAGGGCTCCGGCGACGTGAAGTACCACCTCGGCGCCGAGGGCGAGTTCGAGGCCGGCTCGAAGGACCGGATCAAGGTCTCGGTCGCCGCGAACCCGTCGCACCTCGAGGCCGTCGACCCGGTCGCTCGAGGGCATCGCCCGCGCCAAGCAGGACGTGCTCAACCGCGGCGCGGACGTACCCCGTGCTCCCGCTGCTGGTCCACGGCGACGCGGCGTTCGCCGGCCAGGGCGTGGTCGCGGAGACGCTCAACCTCTCGCAGCTGCGCGGCTACCGCACCGGCGGCACGATCCACCTGGTCGTCAACAACCAGGTCGGCTTCACCACCTCGCCCGGCTCGTCGCGCTCCTCGCTCTACTGCACCGACGTCGCGCGGATGGTCCAGGCGCCGATCTTCCACGTGAACGGCGACGACCCCGAGGCGTGCATCCGCGTCGCGCGGCTGGCGTTCGAGTACCGCCAGGCGTTCAACAAGGACGTCGTCATCGACCTGGTCTGCTACCGCCGCCGCGGTCACAACGAGGGCGACGACCCGTCGTACACCCAGCCGCTGATGTACGACCTGATCGAGCAGAAGCGCTCGGTCCGCAAGCTCTACACCGAGTCCCTCATCGGTCGTGGCGACATCACGATCGAGGAGGCCGAGCAGGTCCTGCGCGACTACCAGCAGCAGCTGGAGCGGGTCTTCACCGAGGTCCGCGAGGCCAGCACCCAGCCGTCGGAGTGGACCACGGTCCCCGACTACCCGGACAAGCCGGCCGGCGAGACCCAGCACCGCCGTCTCCGACGAGGTGCTCAAGCGGATCGCGGACGCCTACGTCACGCCGCCGGACGGCTTCACCGTCCACCCGAAGGTGATGCCGCAGCTGCAGCGCCGCGCCGCCGCGATCACCGACGGCCCGATCGACTGGGGCACCGGCGAGATCCTCGCGTTCGGCTCGCTGCTGATGGAGGGCCGCCCGGTGCGGCTCGCCGGCCAGGACTCGCGCCGCGGCACGTTCGTGTCCCGCTTCGCGACGATCATCGACCGCGTCAACGCCGACGAGTGGACGCCGCTGACCTACGCTCACCGAGGACCAGGCGAAGTTCTACGTCTACGACTCGCTGCTCTCGGAGTACGCCGCGCTCGGCTTCGAGTACGGCTACTCGGTGGCCCGCCCCGAGGCGCTGGTGCTGTGGGAGGCGCAGTTCGGCGACTTCGTCAACGGCGCCCAGACCGTGATCGACGAGTTCATCACCTCCGGCGAGACCAAGTGGCGCCAGCAGTCCGGCGTCGTGCTGCTGCTCCCCCACGGCTACGAGGGCCAGGGCCCCGACCACTCCTCGGCCCGCATCGAGCGGTTCATGACGATGGCCGCCGACGAGGCGTTCGTCGTCGCGCAGCCGTCGCACGCCCGCGTCGTACTTCCACCTGCTGCGGCAGCACTCGCTCGGCGAGGACCACAAGCCGCTGATCGTCTTCACGCCGAAGTCGATGCTCAAGCGCAAGGAGGCGGCGTCCACGCCCGGACGAGTTCACCAGCGGCACGTTCCGGCCGTTCATCAGCGACGCCACGGCCGACCCGGACCAGGTCGACACGCTGCTGCTGTGCTCGGGCCGGGTCACCTGGGACCTGATGGTCGAGCGCGCCAAGCGCGAGGACGCCGGCCGGTTCGCGATCGCGCGGATCGAGCAGCTCTACCCGCGCCCGGAGGACGAGATCCGCGCGGAGATCGCCCGGTTCCCGAACCTCAAGGCGGTGCGCTGGGTGCAGGACGAGCCGGCGAACATGGGCCCGTGGCCGCACTACGCAGCTCAACGTGTGGCCGCACGTCGACGCCCAGGTCGAGCTGATCGGTCGCCCGGAGTCGTCCTCCCCCTCGGTCGGCACCGTCAAGCGGCACACCGAGGAGCAGAAGGACCTGCTGGCGCGGGCGTTCGGCTGAGCGAGTGGTCTCGAGGCTCGCTATCGCTCCTAGCGAGCGCGGCCTCGAGACCATCCGAGGAGGACCGATGTACTTCACCGACCGCGGCATCGAGGAGCTCGAGAAGCGCCGGGGTGACGAGGAGGTCACCCTGGCCTGGCTCGCCGAGCGGCTCCAGGAGTTCACCGACATCGCACCCGGAGTTCGAGACCGCCGTCGAGCGGTTCGCGACCTGGCTGGCCCGGCTCGACGACCCCGAGGACTGAGCCTAGGCCCAGTCGGCGTCGAAGCCGGCGCTCGACCACGGTCCGGCAGCGACCCGCCCTCGCGCGAGCCAGGCGCGGTCGCGGCGCGGAAGACCGCCGATGCCCGAGCGGCGGCCAGCGCGTCCGCCTCGGCGGTCGCCGCCGAGCTCGCGCGCGACGACGTACTCCCACGACAGCGAAGGTGTCGAAGAGCCGGCCGCGCAGCACCGGCGAGCTGGCGGCGGCCTCGCTGGCGCAGCAGCACCCGGTCGCGGTCGGTCTCGAACCCGCGCGCCAGTCGACCAGGACCGCCTCCCGGACGACGTCGAGGTCGCCGAGGTCGGCGGCGCGAGCCGCGGATCGCGCGCGCGGAGCTCGGCCTGCCGCTCCTCGCGGCCCATGTCGAGCACCTCGTCCTTGGTCGCGAAGTAGCGGAAGAAGGTGCGCGCCGAGACCCCGGCGTCGGCGGCGATCGCCTCGACCGAGGTCTCGTCGTACCCGTCCGCGGCGAACCGGCGCAGCGCCGCGTCCTCGAGCGCCCGGCGGGTGTCGTGCTTGCGCTGCTCGCGGCGCCCGGCCGGTCGTCAGTCACTGGCCACGCACCGCCCGCATCTCGGTGCGCCGGACTCGGGCCGCGCGCCCGGGCGCGCCGCTGCGCAGCTCCACCCGGTCGCAGGTCACCGGTGAACGCGAACGGCGGCCGGTAGTCGCCGCTGACCGCGATCCCGCGGTCGCGGCCGACCAGCAGGCCGCCGCCGGCGGTCGAGACGTTCGGGAAGAAGACCAGGCCGGGCAGCGGCGCCTCGGCGACGTCCACGCCGTCGACGGCCAGCACCGCGCGCGGCTGCGCGGCCGGGCTCGTAGCGCAGCTCGAGCACGTGCTCGCCGGCCGGCGACCGGGTCCGCCGCGGCCGACCCGCACCGCCCCGTCGAGCAGCGCGAACGTCGCCACCGGCCGGCCGTCGAGGAGGTAGAACGCCCAGCCGCCGTGCCGGTCACCGAGCGCGGTGACGATGCCGCTCGGCGCCGCCCGTCCGGCACGTCGACGTGCGCCGTCAGCACGAAGCCGCCGATCACGCTCGGCAGCTGGCTGCTCCTGGACCGGGCCGCCGCCGGGCGCGGTAGACCGCCGTCGTCGGCGAGCGGGAACTCGCCGGGGTGCATGTGCGCCATCGAGGCCGGGAACTCGAAGAGCGGCAGCACGTGGTTGCGCCCGGCCTCGGCCCACCACAGCTCCTCGAGCCGGCGTACGACGTCCGGGTGCTCGTCGGCGACGTCGTGCGACTCGGAGAAGTCGTCGGCGAGCCGGAACAGCGACCAGCGGTCGGTGTCGAAGTCGTGGCTGCCGACGAGGTGGGCGCGCTCGCCGAACTGGTTGGCGACGTGGTCGGTCACGGCCTTCCAGCCGTCGTGGTAGATCGCCGCGCGAGCCCATCATCTCGAAGTACTGCAGCGTCCGGTGCTCGTCGGCCGCCGGGTCGCGGAAGCTGTCGGCAGCATCGAGCGCGCCGTCGACCGGCTGCTGGGTCGACGCCGTCGACGCGTCGCCGGGCGGCTCGATCCCGGCCGCGTCCAGCACGGTCGCGTAGAGGTCGACCGCGTGGCAGAACTGCGGGCGCACGCCGCCGGGCTCGGTCAGCCGGTCGCCCCAGCGGACCACGAGCGGCGTACGCACGCCGCCGAGCCAGGCGTACCGCTTCCACAGCCGCAGCGGGGCGTTGCCGGCCCAGGCCCAGCCGCACGGGTAGTGGTTGTTGGCCTCGTGGCCGCCGATCGTCGTCGATCTGCTCGAGCGCCGTCCTCGACGTCCTCGTTGAGGCCGAGCCAGCCGGCGGCCTCGTTGAGCGTGCCGGTCGGGCCGCCCTCGGCGCTGGCGCCGTTGTCGGACAGGATCATCACCAGGGTGTCGTCGGCGATGCCCCGCTCGTCGAGGTGGTCGAAGAGCCGGCCGAGGTGGTGGTCGGTGTGGGTGACGAAGCCCGGCGAACACCTCCATGTAGCGGGCGAACAGCCGCCGCTCGTCGGCCGACAGCGTCTCCCACTCGGGCACCCACGGCGGCCGCTCGGTGAGCGTCGTGTCCGGCGGGATGACGCCCTCGGCGACCTGCCGGTCGTAGGCGCGCTGCCGCCAGGCCTCCCAGCCGTCGTCGAACTGCCCGCGGTACGGCTCGACCCACTCGCTCGGGCACCTGGTGCGGCGCGTGCGCGGCGCCGGTGGCGAGGTAGCAGGAAGAACGGCTTGCGGGACTCGGCCTGCTGCTGGTCCTGGATCATCCGGATCGCCTGGTCGACCAGGTCCTCGGTGAGGTGGTAGCCCTCCTCCGGCGTGCGCGGCGGCTCGATGTGGGTGTTGTCGCGGACCAGCTCCGGCGCCCACTGGTTGGTCTCGGCGCCGAGGAAGCCGTAGTAGCGCTCGAAGCCCATGCCCAGCGGCCAGCGCTCGAACGGCCCGGCGGCGGAGTACTCGATCTGCGGGGTCAGGTGCCACTTGCCGACCGCCATCGTGTTGTAGCCGTTGTCGCGCAGCACCCGCGCCAGCGTCGGCCGCCGACGGCGGGATCCGGCCGGTGTAGCCGGGGAAGCCGAGCGCGGCCTCCTCGGTGACGCCCATCCCGACGGCGTGGTGGTTGCGCCCGGTGAGCAGCGCGGCCCGGGTCGCCGAGCAGACCGACGGTGACGTGGAAGCGGTTGTAGCGCAGCCCGCCGGCCGCGACCCGGTCGATGTTCGGGGTGTCGATGCCCGGCGCCGAAGCAGCCGAGCTGGGCGAAGCCGACGTCGTCGAGGACGACCATCAGCACGTTCGGGGCGTCCGGGGCCGGGCTTCGGGTACGTCGACGAAGCGCGGCTCGGAGGTGGCGACACGGGTGGTGATGCGCTGGGTCTGCATGGCCGACGGATTCTGTCACTCGACTGACACTTTCGTCGCGAGGTCCGGGTACGGCAGGATGCCGCCATGGCCGAGCAGACGACCGAGCCGACCACCCGTCGCCCGCCGCGATCACTACCCGGCCGCACCGTGGCACATGGTCGGCCAGCTCTGGCTCTCGATCTTCAGGCTGCGCGAGCCGGTCGACGAGCTCCGGCCCGCCGGGCACGTACGGCGCGGCGTTCGTCTCCTACGAGCCCGGCAGCCCGCTGACCTACTCCGAGCTGCTGGTCGCCCGGCTGGTCGCCGACCGAGCGAGCACGGCACGCTGCGTGTCGATCACCGACATCTGGGTCGACTCCCCCGCCTCGGTCGCCGGCGGCCGCGAGCTGTGGGCGATCCCCAAGGGGCTGTGCGACTTCGAGCTCGACACCAGCCACCGCGGCCCGCTGTCGTCGACCGACTGGTCGGCGTCGCTCGGAGCGCCGCCCGATCGCGAGCGCGTCGTTCACCGACGTCAGCCGGGCGATGGTGCGGATCCCGTTCAAGGGCACCACCTGGCAGCCCGGCATCGACGACACCGACGGCGAGGAGCGCACCGCGGTCCTCCAGGGCTCGTCGAAGGCGCTGCCGTGCCGCGGCCGCTGGGACTTCGCCGCCGACGGCCCGCTCGGCTGGATGCGCGGCGCCCGCCAGCTCGCGTCGTTCCGGCAGGCCGACTTCCGGATGTCCTTCGGCTGAGCCGCCGCGTGGCCGCGCGGATCGAGCCCGACCGCGGACGTCGTACGCCGGCTCGCGCGCGGTCGCGCACGCGCGCTGCCCGAGGCCTACGAGGAGGACGCCTGGACCGGCGTCCGCTGGCGGATCCGCACGAAGACCTTCGCGCACGTGATGGTCGCCCAGCCGGGCTACGAGTCGGCGTACCGCGACATCACCGGCGACGACTCGAGCCGCGGACCGTCCTGACCTTCCGCGCCACCGGCGACGAGCTGCTCGCCCTGACCCACGCCGGGCTGCCGTTCTACAAGCCGCCGTGGTCGCCGACGATCGTCGGCATGGTGCTCGACGACGACACCGACTGGACCGAGGTCGCCGAGCTGGTCACCGAGTCCTACCGCTCCTGCGCACCGCAGAAGCTGGTGCGGCTGCTGGACGAGCTCGGACTAGCCTGACCCGCATGGCGGAGACGACCTCGCGGGTGGAGCGCAAGGAGCGCACCCGGCGCGCGATCCTCGACGCCGCGCTCGACCTCTCCGACGAGAGCACGCCTCGCGGCGCTCTCGCTGCGCCAGGTGGCCAAGGAGGTCGGCATCGTGCCGACCGCGTTCTACCGGCACTTCGACTCGATCGAGGCGCTCGGGCTGGCGCTGGTCGACGAGTCGTTCGTCGTCGCTGCGCACGATGATGCGCGACATCCGGCGCGGCGACCCGAGCTTCGCCGACGATCGTCGACCGGTCGATCACCATCCTGGTCGAGCACGTGCACCAGCAGCGGGCGCACTTCCTCTTCATCGCCCGCGAGCGCGCGGCCGGCCCGCCGGCCGTCGCGAGGCGATCCGGCACCAGATCGAGCTGTTCGAGCGCGAGCTCGCCACCGACCTGGCCCGGCTGCCCGGCACCGACGCGTGGTCGGGCGAGGACCTGCGGGTGCTGTCGAACCTGATCGTCACCGCGATGGTCGTCGACCGCCGAGGCGATCCTCGGCGTCGCCGGCCGACCGGACGCCGAGAAGGAGCTCGTCGAGCAGGCCCGCACCCAGCTGCGGATGGTGCTGGTCGGCGCGCTGAACTGGCGCTCCGGTACGGATGCCCTGACGCGACCGGCTCGCACCGCGTGGACATCGCCCGGGCGCACCGTCGACGTCGGGGATCGTCGCGTCGCGCGGCAGGTCGAGCACGTGCAGGATCGCGTCGGCGACGGTCTCGGGCCGGATCCAGGCGGCGGCGTCGTACTCCTTGCCCTCCTGGCTCGTGCACCTTCTCCTGCATCGGGCGTGGCGGTGCGACCGGGGTAGACCGTGCTGACCCGGACGCCGTGCCCGCCTCCTCGCCGCGCAGCGAGTCGGCGAGCGCGCGCAGGCCGTGCTTCGAGGCGGCGTACGCCGACCAGCCCGGGTGCGCGGTCGAGGCCGGCGCCGGAGTTCACGAAGACGACCGTGCCGCGGGCCGCGCGCAGGGCGGGCAGCGCGACCCGGGTCAGCGCGGCCGGTGCGACCAGGTTGACCCGGCAGCTGGGTCGGCCCAGTCGTCGACGCGACAGCTCGGCGACCGGGCCGAGCTCGACGACGCCGGCGGCGTGCACGACCGAGTCGAGCGCGTCGGGCAGCGCCAGCGACTCCACCGACTCGGGCCAGGCGAGGTCGGCGACCAGCACCGTGCGCGCCCGGCAGGTCCGCGCGCCAGCTCGTCGGCCCGCTCCGGTCGAGCGGGCGAGCAGCACCGACGTCGGTCGCCGCGCTCGAGCAGCCGCTCGGCGACGACGCGCGCCGATGCCGGAGCCGGCGCCGGTGACCAGGTGGGTGGCCATCAGCGGGTGAACACGATCTTGCCGAACTGCTCGCCGCCGAGCATCGCGGCGAACCCGTCGCGCGCCTCGGTCATCGGCAGCGTCGCGGTCGATCAGCGGCCGGGCGCCGGTCGCGTCGAGCAGCGCGACCAGCGACGGCGAGCTCGTCGCGGGTGCCCATCGTCGAGCCGATCGACGCTGAGCTGGAGGAAGAAGATCCGGGTCAGCTCGGCGTCGTCGAGGTTCGGGCCCGACGTCGTGCCGGAGGTGACGATCCGGCCGCCGGGGCGCAGCGCCCGGATCGAGTGCGACCAGGTCGCCCCGCCGACGGTCTCGATGACCGCGTCGACCTTGACCGGCAGCCGGGCGCCGGACTCGAAGGCCTCGTGCGCGCCGAGCTCCAGCGCCCGCGCCCGCTTGGCCTCGTCGCGGCTGGTCGACCAGCACCCGCAGCCCGGCGGCCGGGCCGAGCACGATCGCGGCGGTGGCGACACCGCCGCCGGCGCCCTGCACCAGCACGGTCTCGCCGGCGCTGCAGCTCGCCGCGGGTGAAGAGCATCCGGTACGCCGTCAGCCAGGCGGTCGGCAGGCAGGCGGCCTCCTCGAACGACAGCGACGCGGGCTTCGGCAGGACGTTGCGGCGGGGCACGGCGACCTGCTCGGCGAAGGTGCCCTGGTAGCGCTCGGAGAGCAGCGAGCGCTTCGGGTCGAACGTCTCGTCGCCGGTCCACGCGGGTCGCTGATCACCGAGTGCACGACGACCTCGTTGCCGTCCTCGTCGAGCCCGCCGCGTCGCAGCCGAGGATCATCGGCAGCGCCTCCTCGCGCAGCCCGACGCCGCGCAGCGAGAACAGGTCGTGGTGGTTGAGCGAGGCGGCCTTGACGGTGACGGTCGTCCACCCGTCGGGGACCTCCGGGTCGGGCCGCTCCCCCACCTCGAGGCCGGAGAGCGGGTCGTCCGTCGAGAACCGGTCGGCGTAGACAGCGAACATGCAGCTCGACCCTACCGGCGGCGCGCGACGCCCGTCGCGGCGCGCGGCCTCGGCGACGGCCGCCGCCACCGCCGGGCCGACCCGCTGGTCGAACGGCGACGGGATGACGCAGTCCTCGGCGAGCTCGTCGCCGACGACGTCGGCGAGCGCCTCGGCCGCGGCGAGCTTCATGCCCTCGGTGATCGCGCGTCGCGCGCACGTCGAGCGCGCCGCGGAAGATGCCGGGGAACGCGAGCACGTTGTTGATCTGGTTCGGGAAGTCCGAGCGGCCGGTGGCGACGACGCGGGCGTACCGGTGCGCGACGTCCGGGTGCACCTCCGGGTTCGGGTTGGCCATCGCGAAGATGATCGCGTCCGGCGCCATCCGCGCGACGTCCTCCTCCGGCACGGTGCCGCCGGAGACGCCGATGTAGACGTCGGCGCCGTCGAGCGCGTCGGCGAGCGAGCCGGTGCGCCCGGTCTTGTCCGCGGTCATCTCGGCCAGCTCCCGCTTGACCGGGGTCAGGTCGCTCGCGGCCCGGAGTGCACGACGCCCTTGCGGTCGGTGACCGCGAGGTCGCCGATGCCGGCCTCGAGCAGGATCTTGGCGATCGCGACGCCGGCGGCGCCCGCGCCGGAGATGACGACCCGCGGTCGCTGCGGCGTCGCGGCCGGTGAGCTTGCAGCGCGTTGCGCAGCGCGGCCAGCGTGACGACGGCGGTGCCGTGCTGGTCGTCGTGGAAGACCGGGATGTCGAGCCGCGCCTTGAGCCGGTCCTCGATCTCGAAGCAGCGCGGCGCGGAGATGTCCTCGAGGTTGATGCCGCCGAAGGACGGCGCGAGCCGGACGACGGTCTCGATGATCTCGTCGACGTCGGTGGTGGCGAGGCGATCGGGACGGCGTCGACGCCGCCGAACTGCTTGAACAGGATGGCCTTGCCCTCCATCACCGGCAGCGCCGCCGCCGGGCCGATGTCGCCGAGGCCGAGCACGGCGGTGCCGTCGGTGACGACGGCGACGATGTTCGGCACCCAGGTGTAGTGCTGGGTCACGACGGGTCCTCGGCGATCGCCTCGCAGACCCGGGCGACGCCCGGGCGTGTAGGCGAGGGACAGGTCGTCGCGCGCCGGCGACTGCCGCCCTGCGGCAGCGCATTGAAGCCGCGGATCGCGGCCGCGACCTGCTCGGCCGAACCTTCGCCCTGCACCTTGACCGGCCACACCAGCACGTGGCGGGGGAAGCGGTCCTCCAGCCGATGCAGGATGTCGCGGATCACGGCGCCGGTTGGCGAGGTCACCACGCCGATCACCTCCGGCAGCCACGGCAAAAGCTGCTTGCGCGCCTCGTCGAACAGGCCTTCGGCGGCGAGCTTCCGCTTGCGCTCCTCCATCAGCGCCATCAGCGCGCCGATGCCGGCCGGCTCCAACGCCTCGATCACGATCTGGTATTTCGAGGAGCCGGGATAGGTCGTGAGCTTGCCGGTGGCGATGACCTCGAGCCCCTCCTGGGGCTTGAAGCGCATGCGGCCGTGCACGCCCTTCCAGATCACCGCCTCGATCTTGGCGCTCTCGTCCTTGAGCGCGAAATAGCAATGGCCGGAGGAATGCGCCCCGCGGAAGCCGGAGATCTCGCCGCGGACCCGGACATGGCCATAGGTGTCCTCGACCGTCCGCTTCAGGGACTGCGAGAGCTCGGAAACGGTGAATTCGGGCGTGTTGAGCAGGGGTTCCGCTGAAGGCATCGGTAGTCTGATCGGCATGTGGGGATCAGACCCCACGTTAAGGCTTTTCGCCAGCAAAGGCGAATCTCTGCTCTCTCCGCCGTCATTCCGGGGCGGCGCGACGCGACGAGCCCGGAATTCATCGTGCCCATCGCCGCTGCTTGATGGATTCCGGGGCGCTGGCCGGTCTATTTCATGCTGTTCTACGCCCTCGCGGGCGTCGATTTGGCCACACATTTGCAGCGATCGGCCTCGGCATCTCCGCACTGACGCTGATCGGGTTCTTCAGCATCGGCGAGGCGTTTCCGCTCTGGATGGCCTTCGTCAACGGCGGAGGCCTGATCCTCGGCGGCCTCTGGATGCGGCGGATCTGATGGCCGAGCTCGACGACATCATCCACCAGCCGTTACGGCTAAAGATCATGGCGGCGCTAAACGCACTGCCGGTCTCCGCTGGCCTGGAATTCGCGCGGCTGAAGAAGCTCACCGCTTGCACGACGGCAATGGCGTCTACATCCAGACGCTGGCCAAGGCCGGCTACGTGTTGGTGGACAAAGCCTTCGTCGGCAAGAAGCCGCAGACCACGGTGACGACGCAGCGGGCCGTGGCGCGTTCGCGCGGCATGTGGCGACGTTGCAGGAGATCATTGCGGGGAAGCAGGGGTAGGCCATCGGCAAGATTAAGGCAGTTGCCGAGTGCTGCACAGGCGGCGAGAGAAAGCGGCCCTCCGCAGGGGAGACAAAGGGCACCAATCCAAGCCACTGAAAAATAACGAGAACATTGCCTTGCTGCTGAGTGATCAATACCGCATTCTGCTACCACTCCGCAATGCCTCGGCGGCTGGGGAAGCTCGACCTTGCACCATTGATGGGGCGGCGCATACTTGTTAGCGTTGTAGTGGCCACCGGAAACAATCGTCTTGGACGCTTATCTCTACATCGCAAGCCGCGTGCTGCGCGAAGCCCGGAGGCCGCTGCCTCCACGGGAGATACTAAGGCGGGGCCTTTCAGCCGGCATCGTGCCGTCCTCGTTGTACGGAAAGACCCAGCACAAAACCCTTCAAGCTCGCTTGAGTGAAGACATACTCTTTCACAGGGAGCGCAGTGCGTTCTTCCGGACCCAGCCCGGCTATTTCTTCTTGCGAGAGTTTCTGACGGACCCCGCAATACCTGCTGAGTACCGGACACCGATTGTAGCGAGGCGCAGGCGACGGGAATTAGCGTACCATCACGCATTGGCCTTCGACCGGTCGAACGCTGAGGCGCTCTGCAAGGAAGCAGTAGTCGCCCCGAGCAACGTGCTAAGGCTGCTGCGGAGACGTCACTACCACTACGCTTCGAGTTCGCACGAGCGAGAAGTGAACGATGTCTTGGTCTGGTCCTTTGTCTTAGTGCTGAGAGATGACCTCGTTCTCACTTATCGCCATGGTCGTTATCGCGAGGACCGCGACAATTTCTTGCAGAAGCGCTCGCTTGGCTTTTTCTGCCCAGTTGTCCACGATGATCTTACCCTGTTCGACCAAGCCGACCATGGCATCGTATCGAGTGGCATGCGGCGTCTTCGGTCGACCTCAACTTAGATGCCGATCGAGACCTTACGAAGGATGCGGAGCTGAGAGGGTTCCATCCGCTCGCAAGAAACAAATCGCCCGAATTTACTCGGCAGTCGTCCCCGCCTTTCACGCGCCGGAGTGGCTCGAGCCGATTACTAGTCGTTTGGCGATTAACGATTTGGCGTGGCACAATTTACATTCCCCAATTAATCACTACGAGGATTTCGATCCTTGGTCGCGGCTGATCCTGGAAAATATACGGAGCCTAGTGTGGAGCGAGGCGCGGAGTTCCTATGCAGCCTCGACGGACTAGCAAATACCTCGATCCCTCAGAAGCTGCTTATCTGGGAGCTGCTCATCGGCGATCGCGACCCGGAGAGCAAAAAGATTGGGTTGCAACGCCTCTCCAAGCTCTACCGACAAGGGTTGCGGCATCGCGATCCGGAGCGAATAGCTATTCATCTGATGGGCCTACTTCATCATGAAGAGCCGAAAGTGAAGCGATGGGCCTTGAACGCTCTCGCTTTGATTGGCGACCAACAAAATGTAAGAGCCGTTGTAGAGGCAATTCAACGAAATCGAAACGATCCAGACATCCTAGCGGCCGGCGTCTCGGCGCTATGTACACTGCTGCCGGTTGATCAAGCTCGGCAGGAACTAGAGCGGGCGGACCTGCCATTAGCCGGGGCAACTCTCTTGGCCGCTGTACAACACAGCGGTCATTTCCAAAGCGAACTGCGCATCGCTCGCGTGCGCATAGACTATGCGGATACGCCCGAACTGCGTCTCGCAGGCATACTCGTTGGCCTGGATAAAGCGCCCGAGCATCTATTTTCCCTAAACGTGGCGAATTATGATGCCATCGGCCAATTGAATTCGCACCCCGACCCGATTGTTGCTCAATACTGAGTTTGGGCAACGTATGAGAACCCTAAGCCTAACTTTGAAGAACCTCCGGCTCCCGCTGCACGATGTTGATGCGAAGCCACCTAACGTGAGAAAGTACGTCTATCAGCTCGCTGTGAAGAACGTGCAGACAGCTCAGGACAACTACGACTTCTTGGTGCTTGGCTCTGAAGATCCGTCAGCGGAAGCGCGAGCGGGATTAGCGACAGGATTGCGAGGCGTCTACTTCGACGGGCTAGAAGCTCTCGTCCTGGAACTGGCTTAACGACGAGGATGCTGACCGCGTCAAGCAGCGCTTGCTCGAGCACATGGCACGAAATGCTGATAATTGCAGCGCATACGCGCAGCCTGCCTTGCGGGCCTATGAAGCTGCTGATGCAGGCTCTCTCACGCGCGCTCGACTAGAGGCCGCTGCGCGCAATACATCGCTCTACACAGCAATGAAACGCATCGAGTACAACGCGGAAGGGCAGGATTTATTCCGTATGGAGAAGCAATCTAGCACTCGCGCCAGCGGAGTAACTGAGCGAGCCGCCGCAGCGAAAGTCCTCATTATCACCGCCTTGCCCAAGGAGAACGCGGCCGTACGAGCAACACTCGATGAGATGAGTTCGTTCGGCAAAGACAATGACAGTAACCTCTATTGCGTCGGAACCTTCGTCAAGGGGGCGGATCGGAGAGAGATTATCTTGGCTTCAGCAGGCGTGGGCAAGGCAAACGCAGCCACTGTTACGACAAACGCCCTCCGTTCTTTCCCCACCATCGATCACATTGTGATGGTAGGTATTGCGGGGGGGTGCCCAAATCCAGAGAGCGCGGACGAGGACGTGCACTTAGGTGACATCGTTTATTCAAGCAATGCCGGAATTATTGAGTATGACTACGTAAAGGAAACTCGAAATAACAATGGCCGGAAAACACGGAGTTCGTTACAACGTCCATCCGCTAGGATGTTGGAGGCAGCAAGCCAGCTCGCAACCCGTGAATTGATGAGTGAACGACCGTGGAAGCGACCCGTCGCACGCGATTATTAAGCTGGGAGATAAGTTCGCCCGCCCGCCCGCCGAGAGCGACGTCTTGCATGCTGGTGGGAAACCGGTGCCCCGCTGACATCGAAATCTGGTGCTTTACCAAGAGTGCTTGGAGGTGCCATCGGAACGGCTGATACCCTGCTAAAGCACGACGACTCGCGATCAACTCCGTGAGGCATTTAACATACGTGCGGTCGAAATGGAGGCGAGCGGCCTGCAAAATGCCGCGTGGTCTCATGGAAAAGACGTGTTTGTGGTCCGCGGCATCTGCGATTATTGCGACGAGCACAAGAATGATATCTGGCAGAATTACTCTGCACTCGTCGCTGCTGCCTATACCCGCGCCCTTGTGGAGGAGATGCCGATTGAGTGGCTTAAACGCTGACTTACCAACGCGATTTGCGAGATCAACGAATGGTTTGGAGGCAATAAATGGCCCGCCTGTTGCTCGCATTGATGATAATCGTTTTCGTTGGCGCTACTCACCAAGACGCGGTCGCCCAAGGTCAGCCACGCATCTTAGGTCCAAGCGAAGGGGTCATGAAGCAAGTAGACGAGGACATGCGCGGGCCACTCGGCAAAGAGGCTATCTCAATCTGTAAGCGCGTTGCAGGGATCACTGTCCCGGTGCAAACGGCTATCGACGCAATAAGAGCCGGATATAGCGCCACGGTAGCAGTCAAATTCTCTGACTGTGTTGCGAACTACATGTATCCAGTCGACGCTAGGAAGAGTGAAGAGCTTGATCGGAAGATAAATCAGCGCTGAAACGTACGAGGCTCAATCTCCACGCAATCCGTAATTTCTTCTAATCTGAGACCTTTGCTGCTTATAGGTCGCAACACTTTCAGCAAGTTCATTGTGCGTTTTTTGGACCTGACTGATAGCTGGCGCCCAACTCTTACCGTCAGCGCCATAGCAACGCTCTGTCTCTGCCTTTATCAGAACAGCTAAAGCCTTCGCCGTTTCGCTTCTTACGGCTTCTTGTTGATGAAATTGCTCTCGAAAGGCCGTCTGCCGCTTCCTGAGGCGAGTTTGCGGGCCCCTGCTTCATCTCAACGAGAGCGTCCTTTTTGAACGTTTCCTTCGCGCGCTGCACGTCCGAAAACGCACTCGTAATCTGCGCTTGGATTTGACTACAGTCAGCGCAAGGTGGCTCCGCCAGAGGGCCAGTAATAAAGATCAAGATACCAGCCGCGAAACTCCGCCAAGCCATCATTGCCTCCCCCGAGGACCGCTAACCCGACAATCATATTTCTCTTTCTAGTTTCCGCACTCAAGCCTCCCTCAGAAATAGCCGTTTAGTGGGAGCACACCATTACTTTGATATACTCTCCAGTGCGCGGATGGCCGAGTGCCATCGTGCCAATGTGCTGCCCGAGCCATGCAAAACGGAATTGCTGGAATTTCCGAAGTGTGGGTGGTGGCTGCTGCGGTCGCTCACGTTACAGATTGATCTAACGTTCGTTGCGGCGTTCAGCTTGGGCAATGTTCGTCATGTCGCCGAAAGCGGTGATAGCTTCCGGAGCGTCGCCGACCGCTCTGCGCGTGGCGCGGCTCGATGGATTCCGGGCTCGCGGCTTCGCCACGCCCCCGGAATGACGGGGAGTGTGGGCGTTTCCCCTTGAGACCCGCCCCGATTCGTGCGACCTCCGCCCCAGCAAAACCCCTCATTTCGAGCCTTCGATGCACATTCTCCTGCTCGGTTCCGGCGGCCGCGAACATGCCCTGGCGTGGAAGATCGCAGCCTCTCCCCTGGTGACCAAATTCTGGTGCGCGCCCGGCAATGCCGGCATCGCGCGGGAGGCGGAATGCGTGGCGCTCGATGTCGCCGACCATGCCGCGGTGATCGACTTCTGCAAGACGAATGCGGTCGAGCTCGTGGTGGTCGGCCCGGAGACGCCGCTGGCCGCCGGCATCGTCGATGACCTCACCGCCGCCGGCATCAAGGCGTTCGGGCCGAGCAGGGTGGCGGCGCAGCTCGAAAGCTCGAAGGGCTTCACCAAGGCGCTGTGCACCGAATTCGGCATTCCGACCGGCGCCTACAAGCGCTTCACCAACGCCAATGATGCGCGTGCTTACGTCCAGAGCCAGGGCGCGCCGATCGTGGTCAAGGCCGACGGCCTTGCCGCCGGCAAGGGCGTCGTCGTCGCCAAGACCGTGCGCGAGGCCGAGGACGCCATCGCCATGATGTTCGAGGGCGCCTTTGGCGATGCCGGCGCCGAGGTCGTGATCGAGGAATTTCTGCCGGGCCGCGAGATCAGCTTCTTCGCGCTGTGCGACGGCGAGACCGCCATCCCGCTCGCTTCCGCGCAGGACCACAAGCGCGTGTTCGACCACGACGTCGGCCCGAACACCGGCGGCATGGGCGCCTATTCGCCGACGCCGTTGGTCACGCCGGCGATCCACGACGCGATCATGGCCAAGATCATCCTGCCGACGGTTGCCGGCATGAAGCAGCGCGGCACGCCGTTCCGCGGCATCCTCTACGCCGGGATCATGCTGACGACGCAGGGCCCAAAGCTGTTCGAGTTCAACGTCCGCTTCGGCGATCCCGAGTGCCAGGTGCTGATGCTGCGGATGATGTCCGACATCGTGCCGGCGTTCCTCGCCGCCTGCGACGGGGAGCTGAAGCACTTCGACCTGCGCTGGTATCCGGAATCCGCGCTCACGGTGGTGATGGCGGCGAAGGGCTATCCCGGCGACTATCAGAAGGGCACGCGCATCGAGGGGCTCGATGACGCCGCCAAGGTCGAGACCGCCGAGATCTTCCACGCCGGCACGGTCGAGAAGGACGGCGCGATCCTCGCCAATGGCGGCCGCGTGCTCAATGTCTGCGCGCTCGGCAAGACCGTGACGGAGGCGCAGGCGCGCGCCTATCAGGCCGTCGACCGCATCAACTGGCCGGAAGGCTTTTGCCGCCGCGACATCGGCTGGCAGGCGGTGGAAGCCGAGAAGGCCCGGCGGCTGACAGGCTTTTTTCGACACGCGCGCGCAATTGCCGCGTGCCGCTCGCCCGTCGACATTCCAAAATTGTGTAATCGGCTGTTGCAACTGACGCTACTGTGCATGGGGTTGTTTTCGACATTTTTGTTTCGAGGCAGCCCAGGACTGACCAGACAGGACTGACCAGATAAGGATGCCGAAGATGTCCGATCTCGCCGACCTCTATCCCGGCTTCGCCTCCGAATGGATCAACACCTCCTTCGGCCGCATCTTCGCCCGCGTCGGCGGCAAGGGGCCGCCGCTGCTGCTGCTGCACGGCTTCTCCGAGACCAACGTGATGTGGCACCGCGTGGCGCCGCAGCTCGCCGACAAGTTCACGCTGATCATCGCCGATCTGCCGGGCTATGGCTGGTCCGACATGCCCGAGAGCGATGCGCAGCACATCCCCTACAGCAAGCGCGCGATGGCCAAGGCCATGGTCGAGGCGATGGAGCAACTCGGCCACGTCCACTTCGCGCTCGCCGGCCACGACCGCGGCGGCCGGGTGTCGTATCGGCTGGCGCTCGATCATCCCGGCCGGCTGTCGAAGCTCGCCGTGCTCGATATCCTGCCGACCTATAATTACTGGGAGCGGATGAACCGCGCCTACGCGCTGAAGATCTATCACTGGACCTTCCTCGCCCAGCCGGCGCCGCTGCCGGAGACGCTGATCTCGGGCAATGGCGAGTTCTTCCTGCGCTTCAAGATGGCGAGCCAGACCAAGTCGAAGACGCTGGACGCCATCGACGAGCGCGCACTCGAACATTACATCGCCCCGTTCCGCGATCCCGCCCGCGTGCATGCGATGTGCGAGGACTACCGCGCCGGCGCCTATTTCGACTACGACCTCGACAAGGCCGATTTCGAGGCCGGCAAGAAGATCACGATTCCGATGCTGGCGCTGTGGGGCGGCGCCGGCATCGCCCAGGCCGCCGCCACGCCGCTCGATACGTGGAAGCAATGGGCGACCAACGTCGACGGCATGCCGGTGGACTCCGGCCACTTCCTCACCGAGGAGAACCCGGACGTCACCGCAAAGGCGCTGCGCGAGTTCTTCGCAGGCTGAGCTAAGCTGTCGCGACACACACAACTGTCATCGCCCGGCTTGACCGGGCGATCCAGTACTCCGAGACGGTGGTGGTTGATCGATAGGCCGCGGCGTACTGGATGCCCCGCCTTCGCGGGGCATGACGGCGGAATATGTGCAATCTACCGCCGCTCCCGAAAGAAGTCCTTGAGCAGCCGCGCCGCCTCGCTCTCGCCGACCCCGGAATAGACATCCGGCGCATGATGGCAGGTCGGGCGATGCAAAGAACCGCACGCCGGATTCCACCGCGCCGCCCTTGGGATCGGCGGCGCCGTAATAGAGCCGCCTGACCCTTGCAAAGCGAGATCGCGCCCGCACACATGGTGCAGGGCTCCAGCGTCACGTAGAGGTCGCAGTCGACCAGGCGCTCGCTGCCGATCTTTTTGGCGGCCTCGCGCAGCGCAATGATCTCGGCATGGGCGGTCGGGTCGTAATCGGTCAGCGTCCGGTTCGCCGCGGTGGCGATGACCTCGTAATTGCGGACCACGACGCATCCGATCGGAACTTCGCCCGCCTTTCCGGCATTTTCGGCCGTTTTGAGCGCCAAATCCATGAAAGAGGGGGCTTTCAAGCCTCGTATCATCGCCAGAAACCTGCTAGTAGCTGCGCCTTCAGCAAAAGTGAATACCGGATTTGCCTGAGCATGCGGCTCGAAACGAGCGCGCACAATGCTTTCTGGCCACCCCCTAAGTGAGATTATTCATGCCTCGCGACAGCGACAAAGACAACAATTCCCGCGGCCGGCGTGATCGAGGCCCGGGCAAGGGGTGGCCCGCCCAAGGGCCGGTCCGGCAAGCCGCGTGGCCCTGAGAAGAAATTCGCCAAGCGCGGCCCTGAGGGCAGGGGCGACGCCCGCCCGCCCCGTGGCGACCGCGACAGCCGTCCGCCTCGCGCCGACCGCGGGGATCGTCCGTTCCGCCGCCGCGAGGAGGGCGATGCCCCGCGCCGCGATTTCAGCGACCGTCCGAAGTTCAAGCGCGACGACCGTGGTGGTGAGGAGCGCGGCGAGCGCAGCTTCAAGCCGCGTGGCGACCGCCCGTTCTCCGATCGCGGCGCGCGCGATGGCGAGAAGCGGCCGTTCAAGCCGCGCGGTGATCGTCCGTCCTATGGCCGTGACGACCGTCCGCCGCGCAGCCGGGATCGCGACGATTCCCGTCCCGCCGGCCGGTTCGGCGACAAGAAGTTCGGCGACAAGCGGCCCTACGCGCCGCGTGGCGACCGCCCGGAACGCAAGTTCGACGGCGAGCGGAAGTTTTCGCGCGGTGCGCCGGATCGCGAGCGCGACCGTGGGGATCGCAGCGATCGCCCGCGTGACTTCGGCGACCGCCCGCGCGATCGTGGCGAGCGCAGCGATTCAAAGCCGTGGCAGAAGCGCGACGCGGGTCCGCGTGGCGATCGTCCGCCGCGCAAGGACTTCAGCAAGGGTCCGCGCAAGGATTTCGGCGGCCGTGACCGCAGCGAAGACAAGCCCTGGCAGAAGCGCGACGATCGGCAGGGTGGCGGCGATGACCGTCCGCGTTTCTCGCGTTCGCGCGACGATCGCGCGTCCGGCGATCGTCCGTTCCGCGAGCGGCCCAAGTTCGATCGGCCCAAGTTCGATCGTCCGCGCGACGACCGTCCGAAATTCGATCGGCCCCGTCGTGATGGCGATGGCGAACGCGGCGGTGACCGTCCCAAATTCAATCGTCCGCGCGAGCGCTCCGAGGGCCGCTCCGACTGGCACGAGCATCCGCGCAGCGAAGGCCGCTCCGGCGATCGTCCGCGCCGTGAAAACGAGGATGAGAGCAGGATCTTCGAGAAGCGCCCCGCCTTCGGCGGCCGCGGCGCCTATCGTGACCGTGATCGGGATTTCGAGGGCCGTCCGCGCCGTGACGAAGCACCGAAGCCGAAGAAGGCCGGCGAGCGTATCGCAAAGGTGCTGTCGCGTGCGGGCCTCGCCTCGCGCCGCGACGCCGAGGAGATGGTCACGCAGGGCCGCGTCGCCGTCAACGGCCGCGTCATCAATTCGCCGGCGCTCGACATCACCTCGAACGATGTCGTCACTGTCGACGGCAAGCCGTTGCCGGAGCGCGAGCGCACGCGGCTGTTCCTCTATCACAAGCCGCGCGGGCTGATGACGACGCATGACGACCCCGAGGGCCGTCCGACCGTGTTCGACAATCTGCCCGAAGGCCTGCCGCGGCTGATCTCGATCGGCCGGCTCGACTTCAACACCGAAGGCCTGCTGCTGCTCACCAACGACGGCGGGCTCGCGCGCACGCTCGAGCTGCCGGACACCGGCTGGCTGCGCCGCTACCGCGTCCGCGCCCATGGCGACGTCACCCAGGCGCAGCTCGACGAATTGAAGAACGGCATCGAGGTCGAGGGCGTCAAATACGGTCCGATCGAGGCGACGCTGGAGCGCGACCAGGGCGCCAATGTCTGGCTGGTGTTCGCGATCCGCGAAGGCAAGAACCGCGAGGTGCGCAACGTCTGCGCCCATCTCGGGCTCGAGGTGAACCGGCTGATCCGCGTGTCCTACGGACCGTTCCAGCTCGGCGAGGTCCCCGAAGGCCAGGTCGAGGAGATCAAGTCGCGCGTGCTGCGCGATCAGCTCGGCGACAAGGTCATCGAGAAGTCGGGCGCGCAGTTCGACGTGCCGAAGAAATCTTCTTCACCCGACGGCGAAGCGCCACGCGAGAAGAAGCCTGCCAGCAAGCGTGACGTGATCAACGATCGCAAGGGCCGCCGCGTGCTGGTACAGCGCACCGGCAGCGAGGAAGCGCGCGAGCGCAACGAGGCCGAGGCCAACGGCTACGGCCCGCCGCGCCGCCCCAAGCGCGGCTATCACGGCAAGCGCGATCTGACGCCGCGGGAGGACTGATTGCGCGTCGTCGGCGGTCGTTTGAAGGGGCGCAATCTCGCCTCACCGTCCTCGCGCGACATCCGCCCCACGGCGGACCGGCTGCGCGAGTCCGTGTTCAACATCCTCGTGCACGCCTATGACGATCCGATCGAGGACGCGCGCGTGCTCGATCTCTTCGCCGGCACCGGCGCGCTCGGCATCGAGGCGTCGTCGCGCGGCGCGAAGTTCACGCTGTTCGTCGACAACGGCGCGGAAGCGCGCGCGCTGCTGCGCAACAATGTCGAGACGCTCGGCCTTGGCGGCGTGACCAAGGTCTATCGCCGCGATGCGACCGATCTCGGCCCTGCGCATCCCGTCGAGCCGTTCTCGCTGGTGTTCCTCGATCCGCCCTATGGCCAAGGGATTTGCGGAGAAGGCGCTCGCGAGCTTGCGCGACGGCGGCTGGCTCACGCCGGGCGCGCTGCTGGTGGTGGAAGAGGCGAAGGCTGCGCAGTTCGTGACGCCGGAAGGTTTCGAGGAATTGGAGCGGCGGGCGTATGACGACACGGAGTTCGTGTTTTTGAAGAGGCCGTAGTCTCGCTGCCGTAGGGTGGGCAAAGGCGCAACGCGCCGTGCCCACCAACTTTCTGCGATCGCGATAGGTGGTGGGCACGCTTCGCTTTGCCCACCCTACGAAGATCATCTCCGCCCGAACAGCTTCTCCACATCGCTCAGCTTCAGCTCGACATAGGTCGGGCGGCCGTGATTGCACTGGCCGGAGTTCGGGGTGTCCTCCATCTCGCGGAGCAGGGCGTTCATCTCCTCCGGCCGCAGCCGGCGGCCGGCGCGCACCGAGCCGTGGCAGGCCATGGTGGCGGCGACGTGCATCAGGCGGCGCTCCAGCGGCAGCGCCTCGTCCCATTCGGCCATGTGCTCGGAGAGATCGCGCAGCAGCCCGCCCGCATTGGTCTTGCCGAGCAGCGACGGCGTCTCGCGCACCGCGACCGCGCCGGGGCCGAAGGATTCGATCGCGAGGCCAAACGACGCCAGCTCTTCGCTGCGCTCCAGCAGGCGCTCCACCGTGGCCTCGTCCATCTCGACGATCTCGGGGATCAGGAGGATCTGCCGTTGCACGCCGTTGGCGGCGAGCGAGGCCTTCAGCCGCTCGTAGACGATGCGCTCATGCGCGGCATGCTGGTCGACGATGATCAGGCCGTCGCGGGTCTGCGAGACGATGTAGGTCTCGTGGATCTGCGTGCGCGCCGCGCCGAGCGGGCGGTCGACCAGGTCGCCGACGGGTTGGGTCTCGATCCGCACGTCCGCACTGGGCGCGCCGACGTCGAACGCCGCCTGTGCGCGCTCGGCGAAGGCGGGCGCGGCCGATCCGTCGAACGACGGCATCGGCGCGACCGGGGCGGATGGCGAGGCGCGCCAGTCCCAGCTCGCAGGCCGCGGCGTGAAGGCCGGCCGGAACGAGGACAACGCGCTCTCGCCACTGTTGGCGGCCGTGCGCCGGCCCTCGCGCGCGAGCGCGTCCTTCAATCCGTGCACGATCAGCGCGCGCACGAGGCCGGCATTGCGGAAGCGCACCTCGGTCTTGGCCGGATGCACGTTGGCATCGACCTCGCGCGGATCGAGCGTGACGAACAACGCCAGCACCGGATGGCGGTCGCGCGGCAGATAGTCGGCATAGGCCCCGCGCACGGCGCCGAGGATCAGCTTGTCGCGCACCGGGCGGCCGTTGACGAAGAGATATTGCCCGAGCGCGTTGGCCTTGGTCAGCGCCGGCGCCGCGGCATAGCCGGCGACCACGACGCCCTCGCGCTCGGCATGGACCTCGATGGCGTGGCTGCGGAATTCTGCGCCCAGGATGTCGCCGAGCCGCGTCAGCCGTCCGGCGGCGCCGGGCAGCGCCGCGGTCCAGGTCACCGGCGCGCGCTCTTCGCCCGCGAGCGTGAAGGCGACGTCGGGCCGCGCCATGGCGAGGCGCCTGACCACCTCGCGGATCGCCTCCGCCTCGGTGCGGTCGGTCTTCAGGAATTTCAGCCGCGCGGGCGTTGCATAGAAGAGGTCGTTGACCTCGACGCGCGTGCCGTGCGCCAGCGCCGCCGGCATGATCTCGGACTTGTCGCCGCCCTCGACTGACAGCGCCCAGGCATGCGGCTCGCTCGCGTGCCGCGTGGTGATGGAGAGACGCGCGACGGAGCCGATCGAGGGCAGCGCCTCGCCGCGGAACCCGAGCGTGCGGATCTGGAGCAGGTCCTCGTCGTCGAGCTTGGAGGTGGCGTGGCGTTCGACCGCGAGCGCGAGGTCCTTCGCGGTCATGCCGCCGCCGTCGTCGGTGATGCCGATCCGCCGCCGCCCGCCGCCATCGGTGAAGACGTCGATCCGGCTCGCGCCGGCATCGATGGCGTTCTCGACCAGTTCCTTGACCACGCTTGCCGGACGTTCGACCACCTCGCCGGCGGCGATGCGGTTGACGACTTGCTCTGGCAGTTGGCGGACGGGCATGGGGCTTTCGATCTGGATTCGCTGACGGCGCTATTCTAGGCCGTGTTGCGTCAAAAGCATGTGTTGGGCAACAGCCGTGTGGCGGGCTGGGGAAGAGGGATGCCTATCACATTGAAGGGATTGGACGTTCGAGAAAATTGCGCAACCGGGACGGAGCGATCGTCCTGCCTGCCGTCCTGATTGTGGGGGCACGGGCAGCGGTGTAGCATCGTGAAAAAATGGCAACAGGACGGGAGGACGCCATGTGCAATTTCTTCGCGCACCAGCCCCAACGCAACTACGAATCCCAGACCCGCTCGTTGCGGATCGGCGGGCACTGCACCTCGATCCGGCTGGAAATGGCGTTCTGGGACACGCTGGAGGAGATCGCGGCCAAGGAGAGCATGAGCGTCGGCAAGTTCCTGACCACGCTCTACAACGAGGTGCTCGACCATCACGGCGAGGTCAATAATTTCGCCTCGCTGCTGCGCTGCTCCTGCCTGATCTACCGCTCCCGGAGCGTGACGCCGGTGCAGGATTTCAAGGCAACCGTCGCGCCCATCCTCGATGCGGCCGAGTAGCTTTCCCGACAAAAGTGCGTAGCCCGGATGAAGCGAAGCGCAATCCGGATTCAGCTCACCCGCGAGCACCCGGATTACGCTTCGCTCCATCCGGGCTACGATACTCTCGCCGCTGCAACGCGAGGAGCTCTTGCGCTCGAAGCAATCCAGACCGTCACCGCGGTGGGATCCTGGATTGCTTCGCTTCGCTCGCAATGACGGGAGCAGGAAACGGTTTCCTTGAACCTCAGATCTCCTTTTTCTGCATCGCGCCGGCAATGTAATCCGCCTGCCGGATCGCGAGCGCGACGATGGTCAGCGTCGGATTGCAGGCCGCCCCGCTGGTGAACTGACTGCCATCCGAGACGAACAGATTCTTGACGTCGTGGCTCTGCCCGAACTTGTTGACCACGCCATCCCGCGGCTTCTCGCTCATCCTGTTGGTGCCGAGATTGTGCGTGCTCGGATAGGGCGGCGTCGGATAGGTCACGGTGGCGCCGACGGCGTCGTAGACCGCAGCGCCCTGCTTGTAGGCATGTGCGCGCATCGCGAGGTCGTTGGGATGGTCGTCGAAATGCACGCTCGCGACCGCTTGGCCGAACTTGTCCTTCACGACGGGATCGAGCGTGATGCGGTTGGTCTCCTGCGGCATGTCCTCGCCGACCAGCCACATGCCGGCCATCCTGGGATAGCCGTCGAGCGCTGCGGTGAACGGACGGCCCCAGGCGCCGGGATTGAGGAACGCCGCCATGAACGGCAGGCCGATCGACAGCGTCTCCATCTCGTAGCCGCCGACGAAGCCGCGCTTCGGATTGTTGGCGGCTTCGTCACGGATGATGCCGGCCATGGTGGTGCCGCGATACATGTGCACCGACTTCTCGAACACGGCGTAGACGCTGCCGGTCATGTGCCGCATGTAGTTGCGGCCGACCTGGCCCGATGAATTGCCGAGGCCATCGGGGAACATGGTCGAGGCACTGTTCAACAGCAGCCGCGGGCTTTCGATCGAGTTGCCGGCCACCGCGACGACGCGCGCCTTCTGGCGCTGCATCGCGCCACTCTCGTCGGCATAGACAACGCCGGTCACCTTGCCGGAGGCGTCGTGCTCGATCTTGACCGCCATGCTGCTCGGCCGCACTTCGAGATTGCCGGTCGCCTCGCCCTTGGGGATCTCGGTGTAGAGCGTCGACCATTTCGCGCCGGATTTGCAGCCCTGGAAGCAGAAGCCGATCTGCTGGCAGGCGCCGCGGCCGTCACGCGGCTGGCTGTTGATGGCCATGTTGCCGGTATGCACGGTCTTGTAGCCGAGCTTCTTCGCACCGGCCTCCAGCACCTTGAAATTATTGTTGCCGGGAAGCCCGGGAATGCCGTTGGTGCGGGTCACGCCCATCTTGTTCTCGGCCTTGGCGTACCATGGCTCGATCTCGGCGAGCGTGACCGGCCAGTCCAGCAGGTTGGCGCCGGGCAGGCTGCCGTAGGTGCTCTTCACCTTGAACTCGTGCTCGTCGAAGCGCAGCGACGCGCCGGCCCAATGCGTGGTCGAGCCGCCGACCGCCTTGACGATCCAGGCGGGAAGGCCCGAAAAATCCTTGGCGACGCGCCATGTTCCCGACGTGGTGCGGGCATCGGTCCAGGCGAGCTGGGAAAAGCTCTCCCACTCGTCGTTGACGAAGTCCTGGTTCTCGATGCGGGGGCCGGCTTCGAGGATGACCACCTTGACGCCCTTCTGCGCGAGCTCGTTGCCCAGCGTGCCGCCGCCGGCACCGGAGCCGACGATCACCACAACGCTGGAGTCGTTCAGATCGAATTTTGCCATATGCGTTCTCCTGAACCGTTGGGTGAGCCTTAAGCCTTCGGCAGCCAGTCGATGTCGGCAAAGCCGCGGTTGATGTAGCCGCCGTGCTCGGCGGAGGAGCCTTCGTAGCCGAACCGCGGCCAGACCTCCTTCTGGTTGTAGAGCGAGACGACGAGGTCGCCGCGCACCTTCTGGAAGAAGTCGCTCTGCTCGATCTCCGTCAGCAGCACCACGCGGTCGGCTTCCCATGGCACTTCGGCGTAAGCCACCTTGTGGCGATCCCGCGCGTTCTGATCGAGCCGCGTGATGCCGTCGCTGATCAGCGACTTGACGGCGGGGTCCTTGGCCGCCTTGCCGTCCCACGGCTTGATCGCGGTGATGTAGTAGCTGTCGCCGAGGACGTCGTGCGGATAGATGTCGCGCGCGACCTTCAGCAGCGTCTTCATCGTCGCGGGCGAGAGCGTGCTGGCATCGTCCGCCCATGCATCCTCGATGCTGACGGCGACGCTGGTCGCGACAGCGACGACCGGAACGGCGGTCGCCGCGCCCTTGAGAAAGACGCGGCGGCTGTGCTTGCTTCGACGATCGACTTCTCTCATGGCATTCCTCCGTAGATTTTGTGATTTGGATTTTTGTGATTTGATCAGCCGAAACGACCGCCTCGCTGGATCACCTCGATCTTGTAGCCGTCGGGATCGCTGACGAAGAAGAAGCGCGCCAGCGTCTTGCCGTCGTGCTTGAAGTCGCGCAGCGGGCCCGGTGCGAGCTTCTCGCGCTCGAAGCGGGCATGTTCGGTATCGAGATCCTCGACCACCACGGCAAGATGTCCGTAGCCGTCGCCGAGCGCGTACGGCTCCTTGCGATCGAAATTGACCGTCAGCTCCACTTCGAAGGGTGAGGAGGGGTGACGCAGATAGATCAGGGCAAAGTCTGCGAACTTCAGACGGTCGGCGACCTCCAGGCCAAAGGCCCGCTGGTAGAAGTCGAGCGAGCGCGCCTCGTCGAGTACGCGGATCATGGAATGGACCGGCTTTGCCATTCAGTTCTGCTCCCTGAGATAGGCGATGATGGCGGCGCGCGTCTCCGGCTTCGCCTGCCGGTAGACCATGACCACGCCGGGAATCACGGCTTGCGGATTGGTCAGCCAGGCGTCGAGCTTCGTCTCGTCCCAGGCGAAGGCTGCTTTTGCGAGGGGCTCCGAATAGTGAAAGCCTTCGACCTTGCCGGCGGGCCGCCCGACGATCCCGACCAGCGGCGGACCCTGCCGCACCGGTTCTGACAGGTTCGTGGTGTGGCACACCGCGCATTGCTGCTTGAACAGTGTCGCGCCATCCGGCGGCTTTGCGGCCGGCAAGGGCATCTGCGCCTCGGCCACCCGCACCACCAGCACCATCGCGGTGCACAATCCCAGCACGATCGCGCGCATCGTCAAAAGTCCGCCCATTCACGTCAATTCAGCGTGCGCAAACTCTAGGCGCGTCAAAACATGCGGTGGTAGTAGCGGGCTGTTTCGCTGCGCGCGGAGGGTGACGCGTGTGTTCCGCGCTGCCGCATATGCGGAGCACAATTCCGCGAAACCGCCGTCAAATCCCTAAACGATCACCACACGATGCGGATTGCATCGACGGTCGCGCCGTTCGAGCTCCTTAACGCGATGGATTGATTCGGCTCAGGTGAGCGGCGCATCAAGCACGCCGAACCGATTCGTCGCGAAAATCCAGGAGAAATGGATGAAGTTGGTGAAGACCTCTGCAATCGCATGCGCCGTGTCGGCCCTCATTGTGACACCGGTTCTCGCGCAAGGTGCGTCGTCTGGCGCCAAGACCAGCGGCACCGTGCAAAGCAAACCGATGCAAGGCAGCACGATGGGCAGCGGCGACGAGGAGATGAATGCCCAGCCGGGCGCGGCGGGCGAGACGACGGGCATGAAGTCGACGAAGGGCACCAGGGGCACGGTCGGCACCACGGGTAGTGCTGCGCACAAAGGGACCGCCGACGATTCCGCGACGGGCGGTGCAGCCCCGGCCAAGCGCTACTAGTCCCGCCGGGGTGAAGCAAGCAGAACTCCGGTCGCCCTGCGGCCGGAGTTTTTTTGACTGGGTCTGCTTTGTTAGTCGTCGAAGCGGCCGCCGCCGCGCCCTGCCTTGATGTCGCTGCGGCGCTTCTTGCCGTCGAGCCGGCGCTGCTTGGAGCCAAAGGTCGGCCGCGTGGCGCGGCGCGGCTTCGGCCGTATCATCGCTTCGGTCAGGATCTCGGTGAGGCCGGTCGATGGCGTCCTGACGGTTGCGCTCCTGGGTGCGGAAGCGCTGGGCGTGGATCACGATCACGCCGTCCTTGGTCATGCGCTGGCCGGCGATGCGGGCGAGCCGGATCACCGCATCCTCCGGCAGGGTCAGCTTGCG
>CAWDSB010000002.1:0-529132 GCA_963804905.1 uncultured Actinomycetota bacterium
CGCGGATCGCACCTATGAGATGCATTCAGGGTGGACGGGTCAGGACTTCGGCAAGCAGAAGCCTTCGGAGGTGTTCCGGGATCACTTCTTGACCTGTTTCATCTCTGATCATGTGGGTGTGCAGCTGCGCAACGACATCGGTATCGACAACATCTGCTGGGAGGCCGACTACCCGCACTCCGATTCGATGTGGCCAAGCGCGCCCGAGCAGCTCCACGAGGTGCTCACCGAGCACAACGTCCCCGACGCCGAGGTCAACAAGATGACCTTCGAGAACGCGATGCGCTGGTATCACTTCGACCCGTTCACCCACATCGCCAAGGAACAGGCCACCGTTGGCGCCCTGCGCAAGGCCGCTGAAGGTCACGACGTCTCGATTCATGCTCTGTCGAGGCGTCCGGCGCCAACTTCGCAGACTTCGCGGCCGCCGCAAAGGAACTGACCGGTAACAAAAAAAGACTGATGTGCCGCGGGTTCAGCCTATGTGCGACGTGTTGGAGACCGGGGCGGAAGAACTGGTGGTGCCAATCAGCGACTGCTGCGAGATGCCGTGCCCCCATTTTCAGCACAGCATCCTCGCGCACTCACGGCACGAACACCGTTGTTGCGTTAGCTGCCTCTGCGACGGGCGAGAAGTGTGATGTCGTGACCCACCTGCTAGTCACGTTTCGACAACCAGCCCCGACAGATCGTCGTTAGAACGCCAGTCCTCCAACAGCTTTTCGAACGCGTAATACCCCAAGCCGTATCTCACCGGTGTAGGTCCGTGGCCGGAGCTTGCCTTCTTCGTCTGCGACCTCTTGTCCGTCGTTGTTGAAATATCCGGGCGTGCATTCTCGGATGAACGCGGAAGTGTCGACGGCGACTTCGCGCACGTGTTGAACGTACGCGTCTTGCGCTTCCGTGCTCGGCTCTACGGTACGGGCGCTGCGACTGAGGACGTGCTTGGCTAACGATCCATGCGATGTGGCGACCCTGGTTGTTGAACGTCTCCGTCGTGGATGCATTGAAGCCACCTTGGAAAAAACGATCGAGAAGTGATTGGGAAACCCGTGGGTCATCATGCCGTGCAATGTGCGGAACTCGTGGGCCCAGTTGTCGTAGAAGCACCGACCGTCACGGCCGGATATCTCGGTGATGCCCCACCTTCGTCGTAGGTCGCTGGTGACCTCGAAGCCGCTAGCAAAAATAAGGCAGTCGATCTCGTACTCAGTGGACTCGTGAATGAAACCCCGACTAGTAACGTGTTCGACCCCCTGTGTGACTGAAACGTCGAGGAGTTGCACATTTGGCCGGTTGAAGGCGGGATAGAACTCGTCGCTCGACGCAGGTCGTTTGCACATATGGCGATACCACGGCTTGAGAATCTCCGCGGTGTCTCTGTCCTCCACCACACCATCGACTCGGGCGCGTAGTCGCTCCATCACCCGGAAGTCCATGAGCTCGCGCTTCGCCAGGAACTCCTCTGGTGATTGTGGCCAGCCCGCTGCGTCGAATTCAGCGGAGAGGTTCCTGTTGATCTCTGTCCAGATATCACAGATGTTGTCCGGCTCACCCGGCGTCAACCCGTCGATCGCGGCGCGGTGAAAGTTGATCTGCCGTTCGCGCTGCCAGCCGGGTTTCAATGTGGCGACCCAGGATTCGTCGGTGGGCGTATTGTGGCGCTCGTCCACAGTCGATGCGGTGCGTTGAAGGACATAGAGTTGCTTGGCGTACTTGGCCAGGTACGGGACGGCCTGGATTGCAGACGCGCCGGTTCCCACGATCGCGACACGCTTGTCGCTCAGTTTGTCCAGTACCGGATCGCGTTGATTGCCCCCGGTATAGCCGTAATCCCACCGCGCGGTGTGAAACATCGTGCCCTCGAACTGCTCGAGTCCAGGAACTTTCGGGATCTTGGGGGTGTTGATCGGTCCCAGCGCCATGATGACGAACCGCGCTTGTAACTCATCTCCGCGATCGGTCTCGACGCGCCAGCGGCTGATTGACTCGTCCCAGCGCATCGCGGTGACGCACGTGTGGAACAGCGCACCTTGATACAGGTCGAACGATTTGGCGACGCGTTGGCAGTACTCGCGGATCTCGATGCCGTCGGCGAACTTCTTCTGGGGTAAAACTGCATCTCCTCCAGAAGCGGAAGATAACAATAGAGTCGTTGTCACAGGAGAGGCCGGGGTACCTGTTCCAGTACCACACGCCACCGAAATCGCCCGCTTGCTCGATGATCCGGAAATCGGTCACACCGGCCTGACGCAGATGGTACCCGGCGAGGACGCCCGCCCACCCACCACCGAGTACAACGACATCGACGACGTCCTTCACGCACTGGCGCGACACTCGAGCCATGTGCGGGTCGCTGTAGTCGACCGCTTCCGGGTCCTCGAATGCGGCAGCGTATTGCTCCTGGCCGTCGAGTCGGAGTCGCCGATCCCGCTCCTCTCGGTACATGTTCTTCAGCGACGGTATGTCGACCTCATCGGGGGCAGGCACGTTAGTGGGATCGCAAGTCATCAGTGCGACTTGTCCGTCGGTCGTGTTCGGCGCGAAAGGAGGGGGAGGTGTTCCATCGCGAGCAGAGCGGCATTCGGTAGGTAACGGATGTCTTCGCGCGGGATGGCAAGCTCAGACTCCGCAGCCGCCTGGCTGTTTGCTTGGCCGCGACCAGCAGTTGCATGCGTGCCAGTGCAATGCCCAGACAGAGATGGACGCCAGCTCCAAATGTCAGGCTCTTGCGTATGTTGGTCCGCCCGGATTGAACTGACGCGGACAGTCGAAGACCTCTTCATCGTCGTTTGCCGATGCGAAGAGGACGAGGAGATGCGCGCCCTCCGGAAGCGGAGTGTCGCCTAGCAACCGACTCGGTTGTCACGCGCGACAATGCCCGTACCGGCGGTTCAAGACGCATCAGTTCTTCGACAAAGCGTCCCATCTGCGAATCGTCGTCGGCAGCTTCATAGAACTGCTGGGAGATCACCGCATCGGTTGCGACCTTGAACAGGATGTTCGTGAACGCCGTCGACATCGAGTCATGGGTATTGATGAGAAGCGCACGGGCGGTCGCAACCAACTCTTCGAAGCTGAGGGGTTCCTCGTCCCCGGCGTCGGCTCTGATGATGTCGGAGAGCATGTCGTCTTCTGGGGTGTGCATTCGTCTGCGGACGAGTGCGATCAGGTAGTTTTGCATTTCGCAGAGCTCATGAGCGGCCCGGATCATGTCCTCACGTGTGTTGGTGAGACTGAACTGCGACAAATAGGCGCTGCCCCAGCGCTTGATCGTGCTCATCTCGAGATCATCAACTTGCAATTGCTCGATGCTGAAGGCGATTGCCATCGGCAAGGCGAGATCGTGCAGACCATCCGCCTCACCGAGGTCGACGAATTCGTCGATGAGCTCATCGACCAGCCGCTCGAACTGCGGTTCAAGGGATTTCATTCGTCGCCGGCTGAATGCCTGCGACAGCAGGCGGCGCACACGGGTGTGACGCGGTGGATCGATGTTCGCGACGTCCGGAAAGAACCCACCTCCCTCACGAATCAGGATGTCCTTCATCTCATCGAGATGGCCGTGAGCCATCTGACGGTAGTAGCCGAGTTCTTGGGAAAACACGACGGGATCGCGAAGCACAGCCATCAAGTCTTCGTGCCGTGATACGAGGTACATTCCGAGCTCATCCTCGTAGTGCACCGGATCGCCCTCGCGAAGAGCGCGGTAGTAGGCGAATGGCTTCTCTTGAATGGCAGGGTCGATGAACGACACGCCTGCAAGGGATTCCAGCCGATCCGCACCAGCCGGACATCCGGTTGCCGAAGTATTCCTGTCAGTAGTCATAATCTTTCCTTTGACATCCTTACGTTGGACACCGAACTCTCTTGCGTGCGGAACCCCTGACTCTGTCTGTCCCACGTGTGCGGCCCTAGACCTCGCTGGCGCAAGTCGACCTTGATAATCCGTTGAGTCGCTGGGGTCTTCGGTAGCTCGTCCACGAATTCGATGTAGCGCGGCACCATGAAACGTGCCATGCGCGTCTCGAGGTCCGCGCACAGCTCCTGCGGGCCGATCGAGGATCCGGAGCTCTTCACGGCGTACAGCAGGATCTCGTCTTCGGTACTGTCGGCCAGAACTGCCACAGCGGCGCACTCGAGGATTTCCGGATTTCGCAGCACGTCGGCTTCGACCTCGAAGGACGAGATATTCTCACCCCTGCGCCGGATCACGTCTTTCAGCCGGTCGACGAAGATATAGTCGCCGTCGGGAGTGCGGATGAGCGCATCACCCGTATGGAACCATCCGTTGCGCCACGCGGCCACCGTCGCTGCGTCGTTGTTCAGGTAGCCGGCGTTCATCACCCACGGCGACGCTGGCACGGACGATGCATTCTCCGGCAGTTCCGTCGGGAACCTCATAATCATGTTCATCCACAAGCCGGACCTCGAAACCGGGATAGCCCTCCCGGACGCGACCCACGCTGAGTGGGTTCGTCGGGTTCCATCCTGACCGTATCGCGACACCACCCTCAGTGCTGTTGTAGACGGTGCAGATGCGGGTGCTGAACCTCTCGCGGAACTGCTCATAGCAAGCGCCGAGCGGAGCCATGAATAGATTCTTGAGCGACGTACTGCCCGAAGGGCTTTCGGGAGCCCTCAGTAACACATCTGCCATCGATCCGACGAGCATGCCAGTTGTTATGCCGAACTCGGAGACGTCCTGCCAGAAGCTGTTGAGGGCAAATCGGGACCTAATGACGACTTGACCGCCGAGCCAAGGCTGCGTGGTAGGGGATCGACTTGGACCCGAAATGAGCATGTGAGGTGGTGCAATAGAACACGTCGGACGGCGCAAGATCCTCGAATGGGAAGGTCCCGAGGTTGATCGAGTGAAGCTGTCCCCATGGCAACTTGACCGCTTTAGAAGGTCCTGTGGTGCCTGATGTATATGTAATGCAGGCGATTTCGTGCATCCCAGGCGCACACATCTGCCGTGTGCTTCTACAATGTCCGGCTGAATTGCAGTGCAGCTGCGTCAGGCCAGGCAGACTGCGACTCTTGCGCGACGTCACGAGAGTCAGCATCCAGAACGAGGACCGCGCTTGACGGTTTGCAGTTCGGCCGCGACGGCCTCCACGAACGGCAAGTATTGTGCCGCCACGATGATGAGCGCGGGACGGCAGTTGTTGATCGCGTAGGCGAGCATGCGGCCCCGAAATTCGGGGTTCGTTGCGGCATCGGTGGCGCCGATGCTCGAAAGGCCCAGCCAAGCGGCCAATGAGTCGAGCCCGGCGTCGAGGAGGGTGACGACTACGTCACCCTTCTCCACTTCGAGAGCAAGGAAGCGGGCGGCCCAGAGGATCATGGTCTCTTGGAGCTGTTCCCAGGTTGCCGATGCTCCGTCTACGGTCCGCAGGAACTCCTTGCGTGGATCTGCTTTGGCCATGCGATTCACGATGGCAGGCAGCGTCTCTTGTGAACGCAAGTCAGTAGTCCAAAGCACTGCGCGCTCCTAGTTAGGGTTGGTCACGCGTTCGGTCCGTTCACGTTGACGTCACGCGTACTTCCAGAAGGCGCGCATCATCGAAATCTTTCCGGCGTCGTTAAAGGTGAAGTGATCCACCAGCGGGCCGACGTGCTGCAGCGAGCCCTCACGGGTCACCACACCTTGAAGGATGGCGATGGCTTCGTTTCCGCAAACGATGACGTCGCGTTCAAGCCAGAGTTTCATCGGGCTGAGGTCTTCGACCATCTTCCAGAAGGTCGTTCGTATGCTCTCGATACCGCGAAAAGTGTCGACTCCCACGGGATCTTCGAGAACTGCGTCATCGGCCCACAGGGCCAACCAGCCGTCCTTGTCGTGATTGCTCAGGGTCTCGCAGTGCGAATTAATTGCTGCGACAATCGCATCGGCGTCTGGCATGTCTTCCTCTCTTCCGTCGGTAGGTGAACCGTTGATTTCGGCAGTGCCTTAGACCCTGCTGACCTCGTCGTCCCAACCAGTGTCGCGTTCGCGGACGGCAGCGCTGACGCCCTTCTCATAGATCAAGCGGAGATGGTTCGCTTTGGCCACGGCCGCGTCGCCGGCAGGGACGTACGGGTCTCGTCCGACATCGACCATCGCCGAAAGTCCAGCTGCCTCATACAGGCGGTGGGTGCCCCGCTTGTTGGCTGCCAGGTCACCGGTCTCCATGCGCGCGATCTGCTCGGCAAAACGCATCGCAGTCTGTTCCTCCTGACCAGGAGGCACCACACGATTTACGTAAAAGAGTTGTCGGGCGGTCTGCGCATCCATCCAGCCGCCAGTCATCCATAACTGCTTCATGACTCGGATCGGGAAGTGGAATGGCATCAGCGCGTAGGGACCGTAGGGCGTGCCGACACCGACTCGGGATTCCTCCCAGCTGAATCGCGTGTTGTCAGCCGCGATCACGATGTCAGCGGCGAGCACGAAGGTGTTGGCGTGGGGCCCCACATAACCTTTGGTGGCGACGACGAGTCCTTTGGAAAAGCGCCACGGCGGCAGAAGGTCACCGGTGTGCACCCAGTATTTGTCGTCGATCGTTGCCGGCTCCAGGCCACCAATGGTTTCAGCAGCCACCTGCTGTACGTCGTGACCGGAGGAGAAGTTCGGGCCTTCGGCGGTGAGTAAGACGCACTTGACGTCGTCCATATGCTCACAATCAGCCAGCACCGAATAGAACTCGTTCTCCATCACGCTGTTGATCGCGTTCATCTTCCTGGGTCGGTTCAGGCGCACCTCGACGATGCCCGCGTGCCCTTGCACCTGAATGCAGGTCAGTGCAGCCCATTTCGCCCCATTCATGACGAGTTCTCCTGCCTCTGGCCTATCCCCTTTGGCCAGTTCCGTGCCGGTCAGACCTTCGGGCCGCGCGGAAGGCCAAGCACCTGTTGCGCGATGATGTTGCGCTGAATCTCCGATGTCCCGCCAGCGATGGTTGCCGCGAGGCCACGCGTATATCGTTCAAACCTGCTCGCGAAGTACTCGTCGGGATTCATGTGCTCATAGCGCTCGGTTACCGGATGCCGTAGGCCATCGATACCTACCGAAGTCAAAGCGAGATCCGCTGCTCTCATCTCGGCCTCAGAACCGAAGAGCTTCAGCACCGATACTGAAGCGGTGTCCATCTCGCCGCGCGCGGCACGACCGAGAGCGGCTGACCCCATCGCGCGAAGGGCGTGGTAGTCCACGATCGAAGACGCCATCCTGTCTCGTTCGACGTCGGTGCGAGGTCGACAGTCGGCCAGGAGATTGTCGATTCGATCGGCCAGCATGAGCCACATCATCGTGCGCTCGTGGCCCAGTGACCCGTTGGCCACAGACCAACCCTGGTTCAACTCGCCGACCAGATTCTCGGCCGGAACGCGGACGTCGGTGAAGAACACCTCGTTGAAGTCGAGGTTGTCCTGGCTGGCGATATCGGGGAACGGACGACAGACAACGCCCTCGGACCCAGTGGGGATGATGAGCGCTGAAATTCCCTTGTGTCGCGGGGCATCTGGATCGGTGCGAACGAACGCCAACAGGAAGTCCGCGTCATGGGCACCCGAGGTCCACACCTTCTGTCCGTTGACGATGAACTCGTCACCCTCCAGGACGGCCCGTGTGCGCAATGAGGCTAGATCTGAACCCGCACTCGGTTCGCTCATTCCGAGCGATGCCGTTTTTTCGGCGCGAAGAACCGGCAACGCCCACTGCTGCTTCTGGTCGGAAGTGCCAAACGTGATCAACGACGCCGCAACGATGTTGACGCCCTGGGGATTGAAGCTGTGAAAGATGCGCCGTCGGCAGAGTTCGTCGAGATGGACGAACTGCTGGAGGATTGTCGCGTTGCGTCCGCCGAATTCTGGTGGTTGCGCGGGTAGCAGCCAGCCGTTGTCGAACAGCAGGCGTTGCCAGTCGCGTGCCCACGTCGGCATGTGTGAAACCGACCGCGGCCGTTCGAGGGTTTGCGCTTCGCTCGGAAGATTGTTGTCGATGAAGGCCGCAAACTCAGCACGGAACGACTCGACATCGTCATCAAAAGTCAGCTGCACGGTATTCCTTGGCGAGGAGGGCGCGATGCTGTGCGGCGTCGCCTAACATGAGTTCGCAGGCCCTCGCGCGTTTTACGGCGAATTGCAGATCGTTCTCCCACGTGAGTCCCATCGCACCGAAGGACTGCACGCCGTACTGAACGACCAGTGCCTGAGCTTCGCCGGCGGCGATCTTTGCCATGACAGCGGCCAGTCGACGACGAGGATCGTCAGTGGAGATGGTGAGAGCCGAAAAATATGACAACGCTCGAGCCCGCTCGATCATCACGTACATGTCGGCGGCTTTGTGTTGAAGCGCCTGGAACGACCCGATCGGTGTTCCGAACTGGTGGCGCTCCTTCATGTGTTCGAGCGTGAGGTCGAGGATTCGTTGACACGCCCCGACTGTCGTGATCGCGATTCCGGTGAGCGCGACATGCCAGGCGCGCTCGGCGTCGGCCGGAACGCGGCGATCTTCGGCGACGGACACATCGTCGAACGACAGATCCGCCAGGTGCATGACGGGGTCGAAGGCGGCCACGCGGCGGGACTTCACATGGCTTGCATCGACGATGAAGGCGCCGGCTGCGGTGACCACCGCGAACCACTGCGCGCGGTCTCCGTCGAGGACGAACTGAGCCGTGCCATCGAGAACCCATCCGTTACGGTCCCGGCGTGCGGTGACACCCTCATACACCGCGGCGCCGACAGAGGTCGGATCGAACCGGTCACCGACCAAGGGCGCGAACTGTGTGGTCGATGCCAAGAAGGGGGTCGGGTCGGTGGCGTGTCCAAGTTCCTCGAGCATCAAGGTGAGTTCAACGACGTTGTCCTGGCCGACCATCTCTGTCCAGCCATTTTCGACGTACCAGGCCCAAAGTCCGTCGGCTTCGGCGGTGCCTTCGGCGATCTGCCGAACCAAGGATGGGGAGCACTGCTTCGACACCGCACTTTGAACCGTCTCGCGCCAAAAGCGCTGGTCGTCGTCCAGTTCTAGAAGCAACTCCGGTCCCATCGTCGTCGAAGGTGTGGTACGAGAATATGATTCTCCATCTGGTTAAGTCAATGTAGTCATTTATTGACAATGAACATGAGCAGATAGCAGCATCCTAGATTACTGGCAGCTGCCCATGAGGACATTCAAGAAGAGCCAAGACCCGCGCAGTGGCTGTCGACGTAGGTCTGTCACGTTGCCGAACAGGAGAACCCCGATGGTCAGAAAGCCGACCGACTCGAAGGCCACGTTGCCGCGCGTCGCGCTTGATCTCTCCGATGTAGACCATCGGGTGGGGAAGGCCACGGGCGGCGGGCAACTCTGGGATCCGTGCAGTTCGTCTGACATCCGCCGGTGGGTGATGGCGATGGATTATCCGAACCCGATTCACTGGAACGAGCACTTCGCTCGCGAATCCAAGTTCGGCGGACTGATCGCACCGCAGTCGATCGCAGTGGCGCTCGATTACGGACACGGCGTCCATCCGGCTTGTGTGGGGCACATACCGAATACCCACCTCATCTTCGGGGGAGAGGAATGGTGGTTCTATGGGTGTCCGGTTCGCCCGGGAGACAAGCTGTTCCAGGAGCGGCGGTTCCACGATTACAAGGTGGTGGAGACCAAGTTTGCCGGGCCGACCATGTTCTCCCGTGGTGACACGACCCATACGAACCAGAACGGAGTTCTCGTCGCTCGCGAGCGCTCGACGGCGATCCGCTACCTGTTCGAGGAAGCCAAGGCCCGCGGCATGTTCGAGAACCAACTCGGTGAGATCAAGCGATGGACCCAACTAGAGCTGGAAGAGGTCGAACGTATTCGCCGCGACTGGCTCGAGTCGAACCGGCTCGGCCAGTCGCCGCATTTCGACGAAGTGAAGATCGGCGACACGTTGCCCCGTCGTGTCATCGGCCCACACAGCATCGCCACGTTCACCACCGAGTACCGCGCTTTCGTCTTCAACATCTGGGGCGGATTCGAATGGGTGGCGCCCCCGGGTGTGGAGGATCCGTGGGTATCTCAAGACCCCGGCTTCGGCAAGGACTTCGCGTTCGACGAAGAAGACGCGGTCATCGACCCGCGCAAGCGTGATGGGCTCTATCTCGGACCTTCAAGAGGGCACATCGACGCCGAGCGAGCCGGCGAGGTCGGTATGGCGCGCGCCTATGGCTACGGCGCCACGATGGGCGCATGGTGCACCGACTATCTCGCCTTCTGGGCTGGCCACGACGGGATGGTGCGTCACAGTAAAGCTGACTTCCGCAATCCCGCATTCGAAGGCGACGTGACGTATTTCGATGCTGAGATCGTCGGCAAAGAAGCCGAATCAAGCTGGGGGGTACCCCTGGTCCAGATCAGGTTGCAACTGACGAACCAGAATGGCGACGAACTCGTGAGCTGCACAGCCGATGTAGAGCTACCGCGCTAAGTGGTTGTGATCCCATGAATCTCGGTGAATCACCGCAACTTTCGATCGTCTCCGGACCGTCACTCAAGGACGAGCCGGGCCTTGGAACGCTTACGCTGCCGGGCTTTCTGCGCGATGTGACGTCGAGGTACGGCGACCGTGAAGCGCTTGCGTTCCGCACTGCAGAAGGTGTCATCCGGTGGACGTATGCCGATCTCTGGGAGCGGACGGTCGAGGTGGCGTGCGCACTGCGTGCGCACGGAGTCGGGAAGGGCACGCGGGTTGGCGTATTGATGACAAATCGCCCCGAGTGGCTTTCAACCTTCTTCGGTATCACGCTCACCGGCGGTGTGGCCGTCACTCTCAGCACGTTCTCGACTCCCTCGGAACTCGAATACCTGATCAACGCGTCGAGCGTCGCAGTTTTGCTGTTCGAACAGCAGGTGTTGAAGACCGACTTCGCACGTGTCCTGTCGGATCTGGCGCCGGAGATCAGCACGGCGCCACCCGGCGCGTTGCAGTCCGTAAAGTTTCCTTATCTCCGGCATCTCGCCGCGGTGGGCGACCGCGTGTCGCCCGGCATCGACAGGTGGGACGAATTTCTCGCAAACGGGAAAGATCAACCACGCGAACTGGTCTGTGCGACGGCCGACGCAGTGCTGCCGAGCGACACCGGCGTGCTGTTCTTTTCCTCCGGGTCGACGAGCAGGCCGAAAGGTGTACTCGGCGCGCACCGCGGAGTGACCATCCAAATGTGGCGGTTTTGCCGATTGTGCGGTTTTCACGAGGACGACAACGTCCGTTGTTGGTCGGCCAACGGCTACTTCTGGTCCGGCAATTTCGTGATGTCGCTGGGCGCGACGCTCGCCGCCGGCGGATGTCTCGTGTTGCAGCCGACCTTCGCAGCGGTTGAAGCGCTGGAATTGATGGAGGCAGAGCGCGTCAACTACCCGTTCGCATGGCCACACCAGTGGGCTCAAATGGAGGCGGCGCCCAACTGGCCAACCACAGATTTGAGTGCCATCCGATTCGCTGACATCACGACGCCAATCGTCCGTCATCCTACGGTTTCCGTCACACGGCATCAGCCCGACCATGCCTACGGCAACACCGAAACTTTCACTTTCTCAACGATCTTCGAACACGACACTCCGCACGAGGTGTGCGCCGGTAGCCGGGGTGTCGCCTTGCCCGGCGTGACGGTCAAGATCGTCGATCCACAAACCGGCAGGATACTTCCTCGTGGACAGAGTGGTGAGATCTGCGTCAAGGGCCCCACCCTCATGTTGGGCTACATCGGAGTTCCGTTGGACGAGACACTCGACGCTGAAGGCTTCTTCCCTACGGGCGATAGCGGATTCATCGATGACTCCGACCGGCTGTACTGGGACGGCAGGCTCTCCGACATCATCAAGACGGGTGGCGCCAACGTCTCACCCCTGGAGGTCGATGAGGCGCTTGCGACGCACCACGGCGTGAAACTGTCCAAGACCGTTGGTCTTCCGCATGCGAAGCTCGGAGAGGTGGTCGTCGCGTGCGTAGTACCGCACGAGGGCGCGCGCATCGATGCAGACGAGATTCGCGCTTATCTGCGCGAGCGACTGGCGAGCTACAAGGTGCCGCGTCATGTGCTCTTCGTTTCCGCCGAGGACATCAGGCTCACCGGCAGCGACAAGATCAAGTCGGGAGAGCTTCGCGAGTTGGCGGCCACGCGCTTGGCCGGATGAGATGCGCGGTGTGGTTCACTCTTCCGCGGATCGAGCGATGGCCCGGCGACACCAAGACCAAACCACGTCGTCGGTCAGGCTCGCCTCGGCTCCCTCATGCAAGGCGTTGAACTGGCCGAACGATGTCAGCGTGTAGCCCAGCAGCGACGTCAGCTGTGCCAAGGTGAGGTCGTCTCGAATGAGACCGGCCTCGGAGCACGCAGTCAAGATCTCTCTCAGTAACTTGCGGTGCGGGGCCCATATCTTGGCGAACGCTTCGGGCTGATCCATCTCGAGGCTCAAGTTGTAAATCAGGACCAGGCGGCCGCCAACTTCTCGCGAGGATCCTGGTCGCGAGAGCACTCCTTTGCACCAGGCCTCCAGTTGGCCCATTGGGCCATCGGCCGCTTCGACCTTTTCCCTGATGGTCTCGGTGTACTGCGCGGTGACGTCCTCGTACAGGGCCAGCAGGAGTTCGTCCTTGCCAGAGAAGTGCTGATAGAACGTCCGCAGACTCAGGTTCGAACGATCGGCCAAGGTCTGCAGCGTGAAATTGGTCTGCCCGGACTCTTGGACGATTTCAAGAGCTGTTGCGAGGAATTGTGTACTGCGCTCGACTGCACGCGCCCGCGCATTGCCCAGGCGGCGCTCGATGGCTCGCTCCTGCCAAGTTGGGCCGGCTTCTGTGCTCCGACGTCGCGACAGCTGGGACTCTTCGTCTGCGGCGCTATCTCGCCCGTTTCTCATCACTGACCGTTCACGCTCTGGTTGTTCTTGGACCGCTGCGGCCAAGCGCGGACAGTGGTGCCGACCGCGCAGTCGTCGAAGCGACGATGGGGCATACCGCCACGATATCGGCAGCACTGCTCGTAGGCCGGAAGCTTAGGTCTCCATGTCTGCAACGCACGTCACCCTTGATGTGTGAGAATGACACTCTCCATTAGAGAACATCATACTTCTGTTTATCGCGATCCTATGTAAGCAGAAACTGACTATCTGGATTACCGACTCTGCTAAACTGCGCCAGCGCAGGAGAAGACCACACGCTCGGCCGCTCTCCAGCACGGGCTGCGGAAGGCAGATCAATGCTGACCGATCCCACACCGCCCGTTGCGCCGGTCACCACGATGGGCCCGTCGTCGGGACTGATTCCTCGCATCGCGATGTCGAAAACGCGGCTACGCGCCGTGCGCGCCGGTGCGCGAGCCGCCTTCGGTGAGAACGCATCGGTGCCGCCAGGCCGAGCGCATCGAGTACCTATTTGATCGCCACGCTGCGCTCAGGCATCTTCCGACGACAACGGCGATCCTCATAGAGAGGCTCGCCGCCGTACCCGTACGCGCAACCAAGCCCAAAATTCCCTGTGTGGCGCTCTGCGTAAAGAGGCGTCGCTGGATGTCCAAACCGGCTCTGACTGCGCAGGATGACAACACCGGCGATTGCGGGAGAACGTCGGCGAACCAGGTTCTCCTCACTGGGGTCAAGTGGTCGCTGCAATCAGCTAGTACGGCGAGAACGGCGTTGCGATCTTGCGGCCCGCCGAAACTCCGACGTAGTACTCACCGCGACGCTTTGTGCGTAACTTTGCGCCGACGTGGACGCCTGCGTATTCGCCCCCAGGGCCCACCCGGCCGACTCGCAGGGTCTTGCCAAGGCTTCCTCGCACATATCGGGGACGGCGACGGTTTATCTTGCGTCTGATCCGCTTGACTCGGGTGCTACCGGTCGACGCGAATCGGCCCCGCCGGTCGCGCTTGTAGGTGCGTCGCTTGGCCATCAGGCGCTCGCGACTCGAATGCAGGCCTGGAGATGGTCAACCGGACCCTGTTCCTCGGCACAAGTCCTACTCATTCCAGCACCTCACATCGACGATTTCTGTTCTATACGATTTTATCGTCGAGATGCGCCAAAGCTGTTGAATTACAGCCGATGTCGCCGATTAATGTTGCTTGCGGCCCACATCGCATGTTGTCAATCGAGAGGACTGGCTGGGCACATTTTGGGCACACTCGGTGTCGACAGAGGTGAATGAACCATCCCGGGTTTCATGCACCCTCGGGGTTCTGTGAGCCGGCCGGTCGGTCGGTCACGTGTTGGGAATAGTACTGGGCCTCAGCTTCGGCGGGTGGGACTCGTCCGAGGCGGTGCATAAGACGCTGCTGGTTGTACCAGGCGACGTAGTCGGCGGTGACGTATTCGACGTCGCCGAGGGTGGGCAAGGGGCCGCGGCGAAACGGCGAATCGGCCCGGATGCACTCGTTCTTGTAGAGCCCGATCGTGGTCTCGGCCAATGCATTGTCGTAGGCGTCGCCAACGCTGCCGACCGACGGCCGGAGACCCGAAAGGCTCAGTGTTTCGCCGAATCTCACACTCGTGTACTGAGATCCGGCATCCGAGTGGTGGATGGCGTCCTCGATCGGATGGCCCTGGCGCGACCGCAGCGCTGCGGCCTGACGGATCGCCGATTCCACGAACCGGGTGTGCTTGGATGCCGAGGCCTCCCACCCCACGATGGCACCGGCGTAGGCGTCGATGACGAACGCGACGTAGACGAACACCCCGGTCACCAGCCTGACGTAGGTGAAGTCCGCAACCAGCAGCCGATTGGGTGCACCCACCCCGAACTGGCGATCCACCAGATCCGGCGGCCGGGCCGCCGCCGGATCGGCGATCGTGGTCCGTACCGTCTTCTGCCGGCGCACACCCTGCCAGCCGTTTCGGCGCATCAGCCGTTCCACCGTGGACTTGGCCACCGGGATGCCCTCCCGCTGCAGATGCGCCCACATCTTCAGCGACCCGTACAACGACTCCGGCTTGCGCTGACCGTCGTCGCCGGGTTCGTAGTAGCCAGCCAGAATCTCGGTGATGGTGGCGTCCCATAGGGCCCGCTTCGATGGCGCCCGCTTGACCCAGGCGTAGAACGTGCGCGGGGCGATCGGCACACCGTGCTCGCTCAGCACGCGGCAGATCGGAGCGACCCCGAAGCGGTCTTTGTTCTCGGCGATGAACTCGCAGACCGACCCGGTCAGCGGCGGTGGCGCGGGTCGCTCTCCCGCACGAAGAAAGACGTTGCCGCCTTGAGGATTTCAATGGTCTGCTCAAGCTCGGCGTTACGACGTCGCAGTGCCCGGATCTCCGCTGCAGCGTCGCTGGAAACGCCGTCGCGCGGGCCATCATCAATCTGATGCTGACGGATCCAACTCCGCAACGTCTCGGCGGTCATCCCCAACCGCTTGGACACCGCCGTGATCGCCGCCCACTCACTCGGATAGTCATCACGGTGCCCCAGCACCAGACGGACAGCCTTGGCCCGCGTCTCCGGGTCGTACTTGCTCGCCACGAAATGCACCTTCCCAAGAATGGAGGTGCGCATCAAACGCGGGAGGGTTCAGAATCCTGGTGAATCACAATCGCTGTGATTTCGCAGCTCAGTAGCGGTTCGGCTCAGGGGCCTGGGCGTCGAAACGGGTTCGATTCCCGGCAGCTCATCCGCGCCGTATTGGCGGGTTGTGGAGGCATGGCCGTTTTTCCTGTTCCGTGTCACTCGGCATGGTCCATGTCTTCGGAGCCTGGCCCTGGTCCTGTAGTGGTGCGAATATTGCGCGGACATACATTAGCGCTGTTAAAAGTGGTGCCCCCGGCAGGATTCGAACCTGCGACACCGGCTTTAGGAGAGCCGTGCTCTATCCCCTGAGCTACGAGGGCGGGGACGCTGGGAGCTTACCGTGCAGCGAGGTTTCCATACGTTGCGCAGCGGAAACCCTGCGCACATGAGTGCACCACGCAAGGCAAGGAACAAGATCGACCGTGCCGTCGGCCGGGTAAAGGAAAAGATCGGTGAGGCGACGGACAATCCGCGGCTGCGGGACGAGGGTGTGGCCGATCAGGTCCGGGCGCGGATTCGGACCACGGGCGAGCGGGTGAAAGACGCGCTGCGCGGCCGCAGGTACTAATTCGCCGACCGGTGCTTCTGCTCGACCGGCGACTCGTCGTGGCCGCACAACGCAACCAGTGCCATGTGCCCGGAGTGCGGTGCCCACTGCGGATAGGCGCCACGGATCCAGCAGACCAAACGGTGAATCATTGCGTCACCACCTCCGACTCCAGTAACGAGCCCCATTCGTAGCGGGCGGCCGGGCCCGCAGTCGGGTCGTCGTCCTGCCCCGACCCTTCGGTCAGAGCCACGAGCGCACGCGCGATCTGGAGCGGCGGCACGCGATGGCGCTTGGAGGCATCCACAATCTCGTCGAATGCCTCAGCGATGGTGCATCGTCGCAGATGCGACCAGCACGCCCGCGGCCCGGTCGATCTCCATGACGAGTAGCTGTTCCCGCCGGGTGCCGTTTCAAACCCGACGCGACCCTTTCGTTACCGCAGTTCAGCGATCACTTTCGAGAACGCCTCGGCGTGCTTGTCCTGAATGATCAAATAGCTCACGCCGTAGGTGTCCCGGTAGCTGCGAACGGTGTCGGCGATCTCTTGCGTCGACCCGGACAGCACGCCCGGTGTTTTCAACAGTTCGTCGTCGGTCAGCGACGGCAGAAAGTGACGCGTGATCCTGAGGTCTGGCCGTCCGGACTCGTCGGTCGGCAACGCGGTGATCGCGATATTCAGCTCGAGATCGTCGAACCGGTCGCCCGCCGCCCTGCGGACGAAGTCGATGCGCTCGGCGAGCGGGTCCTCGCCATCGTTTCTCGGCTCACCGCCCGTCAGCCCGATGATGTTCGCCAGCCGTGCGGCCACGGTCAGCAACCGGTTCCCGTTGCCCGCGATCAGGATCGGCACGTCCGGCAGGTTCTCGCGCATGTACTCGGCCACGTGCTCCATGTATTCGACGCGCTGGCGAGCGCTGGGGTAGGGCAGTTCGGCGGCCTCGAACTCCTCGCGCACATAGCCGGCACCGAGGCCCAACTCGAACCGGCCGCCGGAGAGGTCACGCAGCGCCTGAACGTCGCGGGCGAGCAGCGCAGGCTTGTAGAAGCAGGAGTTGAGCACGAAGGTTCCCAGCCGCAGGCTCGTGGTCGCCTGCGCCGCGGCCATCAACGTCGGGAACGGCGCGGGCGCGCCGAGGTGGTCGGGCACGTGCAGCTCATCGAACCCGAGGTCCTCGGCCCGACGAGCTGCGTCCTGCACCGACGACAGTGATTTGGCGGCCCGCAGGCCGACACCGAAGCGGAAGTCCTTCGTCACTCCGCGATGGTAAGCCCCGCGAAAATATCCGCCGGAAACTTCATGTTTGACGCAGCTGCGTTCGGGCAATCCTCACCCGCCAGACTTCGCGGCCCCGCGGAGTACAACCGCAACAGGAGCCACCGCGCGATCCGGCCCGTCGTGAGAAATCCGACGGGTCGGATCATTATTTGAGGACCATGGCCAGCCATCCCACAATGGGCGTCGAGGAGGAGTTCCTGCTCGTCGACCCGGCCACCGGCGAACCGGTCGCCCGTAACGAAGCGGTCGCCCGCAATGCCGCCGCGCCATGACGTCAAGCTGCAACTCGAGTTGACCAGCTGCCAGGTCGAGACGACGACCGATGTGGCGAACACGAGCGATCAACTGCGGGCCGAGCTGACCCGGCTGCGACGGATCGCGGCGGAGGCTGCCGAGGCTGACGGGGCGCGGTTGCTTGCCGTCGGGCTGCCCCCGACGGTGCCGCACGAGTTCCCGATCACCGATAACCCGCGCTATCGGGATATCGCGGAGAAGTTCGGCATGATCGCTCACGAGCAGGGCATCTGTGGCTGCCACGTGCACGTCGAGGTACCTGACCGCGACGCCGCGGTCCGGGTGAGCAACCGGCTGCGGCCCTGGCTGCCGCTGCTGTTGGCGCTGACCGCCAATTCGGCGGTGTACCGAAACACCGATACCGGATACGCCAGTTGGCGCAGCATTCTCTGGCAGCGCTGGCCGAGCGCGGGGCCGCCGCCGCACTTCGAATCCGCCGACGAGTACGACGCCGTCGTGCGGATGCTCCTCGACGCCGGCGCAATGCGGGACGACGGGATGGTCTATTGGGATGTGCGCCCGTCGGCCAACTTCCCGACGATCGAGGTGCGCGTCGCCGACGTCCCCGCCACCGTGGCCGAGTCGGTGCTACTGGCGGCGCTGATCAGGGCCGCGGTGATGACTGCGCTGGAGGCCGAGCGTCGCGGTGAGAGCGTGGCGCCGTTGTCGCCGTACGCGCTACGGGCCGCGTACTGGAAGTCGGCGCGCGACGGTCTCGACGGGCAGGCGATCGACCTGGCGGAGACCCACGCTTCGATGCCGGCCGTCGAGTTGCTCAACGGTCTCGTCGATCAGGTGCAACCCGCCCTTCAGGCGGTGGGTGACTACGACATGGTGCGTACCGAACTTGCCCGCATCGCCGAGTACGGCAACGGTGCGATGCGGCAGCGACGGGCATGGCAGCGCAGGCATGACATCGACGACGTGCTTGCCGAGGCCGCCGCGGCGACTCTCGAGTGAGCGTCAGGTCAGGGGCAGTTGGGCGAGAACCGCGCCGGTCGGCTGCTGGGAGCCGCTGCCCGGCTCCACGGTGAATGCCAGTGCACGGGAGGTCCCGAGATCGGGGAGCACCGCCGTGGTCGACGGTGCGACCGCCTTGGCGTCCATCGTCCCCGCCGACTTCGGCGATCCCTCGCCGAGCAACCACATCTGGTACACGGTGTCGGGCTGCGGAGGCGGCACGTTGTTCATCACCAGCACGCCCGCGTCCTTCTGATGGGAGAACACCAGCGTGGCGATCCCGCCGCCGGGGATGGGGCCCGAGACGGTCCGCACGTCGGAAGCCGCGAACACCTGCTCGGCCGTCGACGTCGGGGGTGGCGGCCGCAGTGCGAGTCCGACGCCAAGCGCGCCGAGGCCGATAGCGAGTACGGCTGCCGCCGCCAAAATCGTTGTGCGCCAACGCGTTACGCGCCGGGACGAGAGTTGGCGCACCGGGTCGTCGCTGACGGTGGCCAACAGGCGGTCGCGAAGTGGTGCGGGCGGTTCGACGGCCGTCGCCGCCGACACCACCGCCATCGTCTCGTGCACGTCGCGCACCTCTGCGGCGAATGCCGCTGCCACCTCCGGCGGGGCGGCCGCGATCTGCCGCTCGACGTCGGCGCGTTCGGACTCGGTCAGGGCATGCAGCGCGTAAGGCGTTGCGAGCGCCATCAGGTCGGGATTAGCTGGTTCAGTCATCCGCGCCCCAGACACTTGCGCAATGCGCGGATGGCATCGCGCATCCGCGACTTGATGGTGGCAAGGTTCGCCGACAGCCGCTCCGAGACCTGGACATAGGTCAGCCCGTCGTAGTACGCGAGCTGAATGCATTCGCGCTGTACGTCGGTGAGCGAGCCCAGGCAGTCGGTGACCTGGCGGCGCTCATCGCGCAGGATGACCGAGTCGGCGACGTGGTCGGCGGGTGGATCCAGGTTGGCTGCCCCGTAGCGGGACTCGCGCTGGCTGGCGGCCTGCTCGGCACGAACGCGGTCCACTGCACGCCGGTGCGCCACCGTCATCAGCCATGCAAGGGGCGAGCCCGCCGTTGGGTCGTAATTGGCCGCGGAGCGCCATACGTGTAGGTAGATCTCCTGCGTGGTGTCCTCGCTGTAGCCGGGGTCACGTAACACGCGAGTGACCAGGCCGAACACCCGTGCACGGGTGAGGTCATAGAACGTGGCGAATGCGTCGATGTCGCGCTGTGCCACCTGGCGCAACAATGCGTCAAGGTCGGTGGTCACGAGCGGTAGCCTAACCATCTGCGCAGTCGCCAGGGTCACAGCTGGCCAACCCTCTCACTTTCAGTGACGATCGGCTGGGGCAACATCGGCACTCTGCGTAGCCACAGCGTGATGCCCTGAATGCGCATGCCCAGCTTCGCCATCAGCGGCGCCAGCGGCGCCAAGAATTGCAGCCGGATGACTTGAGCGATGCTTACGGGTCGTCGATTGCCGCGCAGCGTCGCCACGAATGCGGGCTGGTTTTCCCGGTGCAGCGAAATCGTCACGTCGAGAGCGGCTGCCGGGCGTGGCGCCCGCACCAGGTAGTAGCCGCCTTCGCCATTGAACGGCGACGCGTACAGCCGCTTCATCACCATCGTGGGTTGGCCGCCGTCAGGCGGTAGGAGGTACACGTGCTGGGCGCCGCGAGTGTTGTGCACTTCGGCCACCACACAGTGCAGAGAGCCGTTGGCGTTGTGGCACCAGTACAGGCTCAGCGGGTTGAACGCGTAGCCCAGCACCCGGGCCTGAAGCAACGCGGTGATGGTGCCGCCGCGCAGGTCGACGCCCCGCGACGCCAGGAAGGCGTCGATCCGCTGCCGAAGGGTGTCGCCCGGTTCGCCGTCGAAATGGTCACGGGCGTCGAAGCGCGCGAACGACCTCAGCCACCGAGGCAGCCGCGGAAGGTCGTCGAGGTCGATGTACCAGCTGTAACTGTGGTGCTCGAAATAGTGGTGTACCGGCGCCCGGCGCAGATGGGTGATCCGGGTCCGGTACAGCGCCGGCACGTCGGCGCGCGAGTCGGTTTGTTCCACATCCCGTATTCGGAGCCGCCGCTTTCCCGGATGGGCCGTCACAGCGGACGGCTTGGCGCACTACGCGAGGGTTGGTTCCCAGCTGTGCGCGGCCGCGACGAGCCCCTGGATCAGCGCGGATGTCGGCGGGGACAGCCCGTCGTCGTCGGGTGGCGCGCTGCGCGGGCTGATGCCGCGCAGCCGCGGCGACAGCTCCAGCTGGGTGCCGCCGCCGCGTACCCGGTTGACCGGGTTGTGGGGGTGCAGGCCGCGTAGTTCGCGGGGGATCGCGTCGAGGTCGGTGATGACGTGGTAGCCGGGAACGTCGACATGCTCGGCCACATGGGCGGCGAGTGCGCGGTTGCGTCCGCCTGCGAGCAGCTGGGTACTGCGGCCCAGTCGACCGTAGCCGTGCAGCGAGATCGCGACCTCGACGTGCTCGAGGAACGCCGCGAGTCGCGCGGATTCGTCGGCCCGATACAGCGCCGAGGGCAGATGGTGCGGGTAGTTCTCCGGATGCCGCAGCAGATACACCGAGGCTCCGGCGGCGTCGGCCGCCCGTTCGGCGATGACGTCCGTCATCTGCTCCAGTCCGCCGCCGTGGATTGCCATGAAGCCGAACCGTGAGCGCAGCGTGCTCGACTCGAGCACACCGGGATCGGCGAGTAGTTGTGAAAGAGATTGCGGCGCATCAGAACTCGAGTTGTTCTTGGGCACCGGCCAGTGCGAAGGATCCCAGCGCCGCAGGAACTCGATCCACCGATGCGGCAACCCGTGTTGGACCGCGCCGTCGATGATGCGCTCGAGGTAGCCGGGCCGCGGCGGTCCGGGGTCGACGCGATGGTCGATGTACACCCACGCCTCTGCCGGGCCTGTGTCGGTGTGGACGGTGAGTCGGTCGCGGCGATACCGCACCGGGACCCCTTCGGCACTGTCCAGGGTGGCGAGGTCGTGGTCGTCGAGCTGCCACAGCACGCCGTGCACATGGGACCCGTCGAAAGGCTCGACGGTGGCGACACCGCGCTCGTTGATCAGCCAGTCGTGGTCGGCCAGCCTTGCCGGGCGGGGATCGGTGGCGCCGGGGCAGCGTTGTGCCATCTGATGCACGCAGAGGTTTGACCCGTACGCGAAGTAGCTATGGCGGCCGATCAGCATCCGTTCCAGCTTATAGGCGAGCAACAATGCCTCATGGCAACGAGCGAGCGGCCGATGCCGCCGTTGATGGGCGGGCGTGAGTACGTCGTCGGCGCGCAGGATGAACCACGGGTGCCTACGGACGGCGTACGGGTGCCCGGCCGCGAGCCTCGGGGCATGTCCGGTCGGCCCTCGACGAGCGCGACTACGAGATAGCCACGCGGCTGTCACGGCTGGCCGAAGGCGGGTGATGCGCCCAGTCATTGAACCCCTCAGTGCGCTGTTGTTGAACGCGGCGCTAGTTGTCACCGTTTACATGGTGTAGGTGTGCGGCACGGGTGCCCTGCCAACATCCGCCGCCCTAATCGAAGGGGCTGAGAGTCATATGAATACCACGCATGTTGATGACGACATGGCTGAGGCCGCCGAGCTTCTGGCGGACCAGGCCGACGGTTGGGGTCTGTTGGGCGGTTTGTCATGAGGTGGTTACTTTCTGCAGCAGCGGTAGGGCTTGTCGCGGGCGCACTCGGCCTGTTGCCTACACCTTCAGCCGGTCAGGCGCCTGTCCCGGCCCCAGCTGCGACGCCGGTTGCGGCTCCCGCCACCACTCCGACGACGACTACGAGTGCCGCTCCGGCCCCTCGCCCTGGGATGCCCCACTACTCCTATTAGCATCGCTGGGCGCGACGACGACGGTGATGACGTCATCCGGTCCGACCGTGAACCACTGCTGTCGCCGGTCGGCGTACCGCGGCCAGTCCCGCATCTCGGGGCATGTGCGATCACCCAGCAGCCACCGGGGCACCCGCACCGGCTGACGCGCCAACAAGGCATCGGTCTGATTGAGCACGGTCGGGGAGAACTTGGGTGCTGTCGCCCGCTTCCGGTCGTCGAGTCTCATGCGAAAGGATCGAGATGGCTGACGACGATGCGACGATCGATCGCGCAGCGATCGCCGGCGATTTTGAGCGGGCACGCGTCGAATTCCATCGACTGCTTGCCGAGGCTGAACGTCAGGACGCTTGGACCAAGCCGACGCGCGACACGCGATGGACTACCGAGCAGTTGTTGTTCCACATGGTCTTCGGTTACATGGTCGTGCAACGGCTGTTGCTTCTAGTGAAGGCCCTCAGCCGAGCGCCGGATGCGGCCAGCCGTGCGTTCGCCCGCGCCCTGAACGCTGGAACCACACCATTCGATGCCGTCAACTACTACGGCTCGTGCGCGGCGGCCCTGGTCTACAACCGCAGGCGGATGGGCGCAAAGATGGACCGTGTCATCGCGTCTCTGGAACGCAAACTGGCTCGGGAAAGCGATGACAACCTCCGCCGCGCGATGCATTTCCCGACGCGGTGGGACCCATTTTTCAAGGACTACATGATCCTGGCGGACGTGTACTGGTTCGCCGGACGGCACTTTGACTTCCACGAACGCCAGCTCGCCCTCGACTCCGCCGCTGATTGATACTCAATTAGGTTCGAGTGCCAAAAGTTACCCAGACCGCAAGCCGTGAACCTGCAATTCGTGTCCAGCCGAATCTACAGTCCGGTCACAATCAGATAGACGAGCACCACGTTCAGCAGACTGATTGATGCGGCGACGATCCAGCCGAGTGCCGTCGTCACCCGATGATTGGTGTCATCGCCCATCAACGCGCGGTCGCTGGTCAATTTGACCAGCGGGACGAGTGCGAACGGTATGCCGAACGACAGCACGACCTGCGAGATGACCAGCGCGCGACTGGGATCGACACCGACCGCCAGGATCACCAGCGCCGGGATCAACGTGACCAGCCGTCGCAACAGCAGTGGGTAGGAGCGTCGTAGCAGGCCCTGCATGATCATCGCCCCGGCGTATGCGCCGACGGACGTCGACGCGAGCCCCGAGGCGAGCAGCCCGACGGCGAAGAACAGCGCGACGGTGGGACCGAGCGTGTCCCGCACGGCCGCGTGCGCATCCTCGATGGAGTCGGTGTTGTCCTGACCCTGCAGGTTGGTGGCGGCGACCAGCAGCATCGACAGGTTCACCGCGCCCGCCACCAGCATCGCCAGCGCGACGTCGAGCCGGGTCACTCGCAGCAGCCACCTGCGTTGCGGGCCCGCATCGGGGTGGCCGTGCCGATCACGGGCCAGGCCTGAATGCAGGTAGACGGCGTGCGGCATGACCGTCGCGCCCAGCATCGCGGTGGCAAGCAGCACGCTCTCTGCGCCGTCGAAGCGCGGCAACAGCCCGGCGGCGGCTTCCCCGACCGGTGGGGGTTCGACGAATAGGCTGGTTAGAAATCCGATCGCGATGATCAGCAGCAGGCCGCTGATGATCCGTTCGAACATCCGTTGGCCGCGGCGGTTCTGGACGGCGAGCAGCAGCAGCGACACCGCGCCGGTGATGATCCCGCCCACCAGCAGCGGGAGGTCGAACAGCAGGTGCAGCGCGATGGCGCCGCCGACGACCTCGGCGAGATCGGTTGCCATGGCGACCAATTCGGCCTGCAGCCAGAAGGCGATCCGGGTCGGGGTGCGGGTGTGGTCGGCGATGGCCTCGGGCAGGGTGCGCCCGCTGACAAGGCCTAGTTTGGCCGACAGGTACTGGACGATGCCCGCCATGGCGTTGGCCAGGAAGATGACCCACACCAGCAGGAAGCCGAACTGTGCCCCGGCGCTGACGTTGGCCGCCACGTTGCCGGGATCGACGTAAGCGATGGCCGCGACGAAAGCCGGGCCCAGCAAAAGCCAACTCGGACGCAACCGCATCTCGGTGTCGCGCAGCAACTAACCCCACCTTCTATCCGGGCTGTCGAATAGAAAAGTTAGGTTAACCGAAATAGTCTGCCGGCCGCTAGACCGGGCTCACCAACCGATGCCGATGCCGCCGAATCCGAAGATCGGGAAGCCCCAGTACGGGTAGTAGTTGTTCTGCGGGGGTGACGTGACGATCTGGGCGTTGCCCCGGGTTTCACACTGGGTCGTGTTCGGGCCGGTATTGGTGCATTCGGGTGCGGCAACTGCGATGGGTGCCGTCGAGATTGCTGCGCAAGCGCCTGCCGCCGCCAAAAGCGTTGTCAGGTTATGAATTCCTCTGATGTGCATGGTTGGCCTCCTAAATGGGCCAAGAAAGGTTGGCTAACGGGAGCCGCCGCCGTGGGTTCCCCAGCTGCCGCCCCCGATGATCAGCGCGGGTCCGTAGAACTCGTCGTCCCACGGATAGGGGTACACAGGGTCGGGGGCTGTGGCGTTGAGTTGAACATTGCCTGGCGTCGCGCATTCCGTCGTCGCGGTGCCAACTGTTTGATCGCCGCCAACGCTTGTGCATTGGGGCAGGGTCGAGTCTGGATCGGCCGCGGCGATGGGCGCGGAGAGGATTGCCGATGCGGCGCCGGCCGCAACAACCGGTATCACGTAGCGCAGGGGCGTACGCATAGGCAGAATCCTTCGATTGAGTTCAGCCCGACTCAATGCCAGCGTACAGCCCATTTCCAGTTATGAAGGGCAAGTCAAGCGTGGTCCTGATTCCGGGCGGAGCGGCCACCACGGCGGGGATGGCGTTGACGACTCTGGCGGCCGTTGCGACAAGGCCGGCGTGATTGTGATCGCCTTTGCGGCTGCTCAGGCAGAGGTCCATCGCATACGACGGCTCACCGGTGATCTCGATGCGATAGGAGCCACCGTCTTGGGCCGGCTGCGGCCAGTCCGGGCACAGGTCGTTGCGCAATCGGGTGACGTGTTCGAGCACAACGGCGGGCTTGCCTTCGAGCATTCCTCGCACCTCGAACCGCAGTGCCGCCGCGCTGCCCTTCGGTATGTGACCGGATGCGATGTCGAAGTCCTCTGGCGCCGGTTCGCGAACGTAGGTCTCCGACACCTCGTCGAGCGAGATGCCAAGACCCGCGGCGAGCTGGCGCACCACCGAACCCCACGCCAGGCTCAGCACACCGGGTTGCAGCAGCATCGGAATCTCGTCGAGGGGCTTGCCGAAGCCCATCACACCGAACATCACGTCGGCGCTGTCGTAGGTGTCGTAGTTGATGATCTCCATGCACCGGATCTGTTCGATGCTCTGGCACGTGCCCGCAAGGGCAAGGGGCAGTAGGTCATTGGCGAAGCCGGGATCAATGCCGTTGACGAACACGCTCGACTTGCCTGCCTGTGCGGCGTCCTCGATAGGTTTGAGCAGTTCCTCGGGGATGACCTGCCACGGATACTGCAGGAAGACCGCGCTGCTGCCGACGACGTTGACGCCTGCGGACAGGATGCGACGATAGTCCTCGAGTGCATCGGGAAGGCGGTTGTCGGCCAGGGCGGTGTAGACGGCGCACTCCGGATTGGTCGCGAGGACGGCGTCGAGATCGGTCGTTGCGGTGATGCCCGTCGAATTGTCAAGTCCGGCAAGCTCTGCCGCATCCTTGCCGGCCTTCGCGTCCGACGAGACCCACACGCCGGTCAGCTCGAAACGGGAGTCGTTGAGCAGCTGGACCAGCGCAGGTTTCCCGACGTTGCCGGTACCGATCAGCGCGACGCGAATGGTCATGGACAGCTCCTCACAGATCCGGGATGGGCAGGTCGAGGTTGGGGAAGGTGAGGCCGCCGTCGACTTCGAGCGTCTTGCCGGTCAGGAAGCTTCCCGCGGGCGACGCGAGATACACGGCGGCAGCGGCGATGTCGAGGGGATCGCCGAGGCGTCGCATCGGGGTGACCTTCTCCATCGGCTCGCGCAGTTCGTCGTTGGAGGCGACGATCTCGAGCGCGGACGTGACGATCGATCCCGGCGCGATCGCGTTGACCCGGATCTTCGGGCACAGGTCGAGCGCGGCCAGCCGGGTGTAGTGGGCGAGTGCGGCTTTAGCGGTGCCGTAAGCGGCGAACCCGCGGCCGGCGAGCCGTCCCATGGTCGAGGTGATGTTGATGATGCTGCCGCCGCCGGAGTGTTCGAGCATCAGCGGCACCGCGGCGCTGGTCAGCGCGTGAGCGGTCGCGACGTTGAAGGTGAACGCGTCCTTGAGGTCCTTGGTCGACGTGGTCAGCAGTGTGTTCGGCATCGTCCCGCCGACGTTGTTCACGACGATGTCTAGTTTGCCGAAGGCCTCGACGGCCGCACCGGCCAGCTTGGCGGTTTCCTCGGGGTGGGCGAGGTCGGCGGCGACGATATGGGCGCGACGCCCCACACCCTTGATCTGCTCGGCGACCTCTTCGAGTTGGGACTGCGTGCGCGACGCGATGACCACGTCCGCACCGGCTTCGGCGAAGGCCAGCGCCATCGCGGCGCCGAGTCCGCGACCGGCGCCGGTCACCACAGCGACCTGGTCGTCCAGCCGAAATCGATCGAGTATCACGTCAGCCTCTCTTTCCTCGCCGGGCGACACCGTAACAAGGGCGCGCGTCGACATGCCGCATTTCTGGAACACGTTCTAATTCGTAGCAGAACGCGGTGAGGGCGTGCCCTCTGAGCCGTCATCAATTGATGACGGCGTCGGCGCCTTCGGATCGCCGCCCGCGGGAGATGTGACCGGCAGATCAATTGCTGGAGCAAAGTTAATCGCATCACAGTAATTCCTGAATCTGCAGGCGAACGAGACATAGCCTCAAAATTAGTGCTAACGTCAATTTTAGATGCTTCGTTTTTAGGATTTCGCTCACTGGATAGGAGTAGTTCGCGTGCCGCACCATGCCGAAGTCGCATCCGCCTCGAGGTGGACCGACGTGGTTCGCGCGCTCGGCGCCCTGGTCGCGGTCGCAGCCGCGGCGATTGGCCTTGCGACGCCCGCGGCGGCCGAGGCCAACGAGTACCTGGGCGCGCTGCAACACAGATACGCCTACCTGAGCGAGTCGCAGCTGCTGTCCGAGGGCAATAAGGTCTGCGCCGCCGCCCGCAGCGGCTCGCCCGCCTCGGACAACGTCATCATGGTGAGCAAGGACCTCGGTGTGTCGGTATCAGCTGCCTACGAAATCGTCATCGCGAGCATCAATCATCTCGGCTGCTGAGCAGACCGGGCGATAGCTACTTCTTAGCCGCGGCCTTCTTGGCCGTCTTTTTCGCGGGTGCCTTCTTGGCCGCCTTCTTCGCAGCCTTCTTCGCGGGTGCCTTCTTCGCGGCGGACTTCTTTGCCGGTGCCTTCTTGGCGGCCTGCGCCGTCACCCGATGCGCCACCGCCGCCGCGCCGCGCCTTCACGCTGGCTTCGAGTTTGGCCAGCAGATCCGAGACGTCCTCGGTCTCGTCGAGCTCTTTGGGCTCCGCCTCCTCGGTGGTAAACGCCTCTCCGCCTTCGAGTTTCGCCTCCACCAGTTCCCTGAGCTGTTCCTGGTAGGTGTCTTCGAACCGCTCCGGGTGGAAGTCGTCGGTCATCGACTCCACCACCTGGCCGGCCATCTTGAGCTCGGCCGGCTTGATCTCGACTTCCTTGTCCAGCACCGGGAAGTCGGGATCGCGGATCTCGTCGGGCCACAGCAGTGTGTGGATGACCATCACGTCACGCTTGCTGAAGTCCTTGACCCGCAACGCCGCAAGCCGGGTCTTGTTGCGCAGCGCGAAGTGCACGATCGCCACCCGGTCGGTCTCCGCCAACGTCTTGGCCAGCAACACGTAGGACTTCGACGACTTCCCTTCGGGCTCCAGGTAGTAACTGCGGTCGTACATCAACGGGTCGATGTCGCTTGCAGGGACGAACTCGACGACCTCGATCTCGCGGCTGCGCTCCTCCGGCAACGTGGAGATGTCCTCGTCGGTGATCACCACCATGTGTCCGTCGTCGGATTCGAAGGCACGGGCGATGTCGCGGTAGTCCACGACTTCGCCGCACACCTCACACACCCGCTTGTAGCGGATGCGTCCGTTGTCCTTCGCATGGACCTGGTGAAACTTCAGATCGTGGTCTTCGGTTGCGCTGTAGACCTTGACGGGGACGTTCACCAGTCCGAAGGAGATCGAGCCCTTCCAGATGGAACGCATATGTCCAGTATGGCGTACTGAGTCAGCCGCCTTGCGTCTGCAGCTTCGCCGAGCCGGCGGCCGCGGCATCCCTGGTGGCACGATCAGGCAGGTCGGCACCGGCGCGGGCGACCGTCAGCGCCGACGAGAGCACGGCGGTCTGCAGCACGCCCGTCAGCACGTCCACGCCGATGCGGCGCAGTTCAGCGCGGCGGTCGGCGCCGAGCAGACCCAACGACCACAACGCGTCGATCAGGCCCGTCATGAACGCGTCACCCGCACCCACGGTGTCCACCACCTTTACCGGCCGCGCCTGCGCGCGGGCCATCCCGGCCGCGCACGTCGCGAATGCTCCTCGCTCTCCCATCGTCACCGCGACAATCGACGGGCCTAGCGCAAGCCAGGTCTGGGCCACCTGCTCGGGAGTGCGGTTCGGGTCGATCCAGTGCAGGTCCTCATCGCTGGCCTTGACCACGTCGCACCGTTCGACAAGGCGGTCGATTCGGCTGCGCACCTGTTCTTCGTCCTCGATCAGCGCAGGGCGCACGTTCGGGTCGAACGTGATCGTGGCCGACACGTGATAGGCGTCCAGCAGCGCTGCGGCGGCGCGGCAGCCGGGCTCCAACACCGCCGCGATGGATCCCGTGTGCGCCACCAGCGGGGGCGCCACTTCGGGCGTCCCCGCCAGCTGCCAGTCGATGTCGAACACATAGTGAGCCGACCCGCTCTCGTCCAGCGTCGCCAGCGCGGTTGGCGTGCGATCCGCCGTGGCACTTCCCGAAACCAGCTCTGCGCCAGACTTCTTGACGTACTCGGTGATGCGGCGACCACGCGGGTCGTCGCCGATGTGGGTGAGGAAGTCGACGTCACGGCCAAGCCGCGCCAGGCCGACGGCGACATTGAGCGGGCTGCCGCCGACATGCTCGCCGATGATTTGGCCATCTCGCTCGACGATGTCGATCAGCGCCTCACCGATGACCAGCGCGCGTTGCTCGCTCATGCGACGTCCTCTCGCATCAGGGTCTCCAGTGTCGTCCTTGCGCCGTCGCGGTGCAGCGATTCCAGCGCCCACAGGTAAGCCTCGACGAAACGGGCAGAGGAGGCGAGATCCCCGAACACCGCGGTGTTTTCGATGAAGGCGGTCGGATTGTGCTGTTGTGAGCGCGCCAGCGGAACGAGGGTGTCGGCCAGCCGATCTTGGACATCGATGGACTCGCCCTGCTCGTCGATGCCCTCGGCGTAACGCGCCCAGCTGGCCACCGTCGCCGCCGACAGCTGCACCGGGCCATCGGAGGCCAGGTTCGCGCGCACAACGGGAAGCAGCCACTTGGGGATGCGGTCCGACGAGCCGAAGCAGAGCCGGGCGATGGTGTCACGCACGCCGGGGTTGGCAAACCGCTCGATCAGTGTGCGCTTGTAGTCGGGAAGATCGATCCCCGGCACCGGCAGCAGCGTCGGCGTCGCTTCGGTATCCATATAGCGCATCAGGAAATCGGCGAACAGCGGATCGCCCGCGGCATCGTGCACTAACCGGTAGCCGCTCAGATACGCGAAATAGCAGAGGCTTTGGTGGCTGGCGTTGAGCAGCCGCAGCTTCATCAACTCGTATGGCGTCACATCGTCGACCAGAAGCACGTCGACGTCCTCCAGCGGCGGTCTGCCGTCGGAGAAATCGTCTTCGAGCACCCATGAGGTGAACGGTTCCGTGACCACCGGCCACTGGTCCTCGACGCCGAATTCGTCCTTCAGCCCCGCGACGACTTCGGGTGTCGTGACTGGCGTAATGCGATCGACCATCGAACTCGGGAACTTGGTGTTCTCACCGATCCACTTCGCCAGCCCGGGATGCACGCGTTCGGCGAAGCTGGTGAACGCCTGCCGCGCGACCTCGCCGTTGCCTTCGATGTTGTCGCACGAAACGATCGTTGGCGACGACAGTCCGCGGTCGCGGCGCCGCGCAAGAGCCTCGGCCACAAGGCTGAACACACTGATCTCGCTGGGATCGATGTCATCGACGTTATACCCGCCCTCGGTGATAGTGAGCGAGATGATCCGGATGGCAGGCGCGGCCAGCAGCTCGATGACCGACTCGGGGTCGTCGGGGGCGTAGCGGTAGTCGACGATCGACCCGATCACACGCGCGTCGCGGGTGCCGTCGGGGTTCTCCAACACCAGGGTGTAGAGGCCGTCCTGGGCATCGAGGACTTCCTTCATCCTGCGGTCGGCCGGCATGACGCCGACGCCGCAGATGCCCCACTCGCCGGCCACTCCCTTCTCCAGCAGTCGGTCGATATACATCGCCTGGTGCGCCCGATGGAAGCCGCCGACCCCGAAATGCACGATGCCGACGCTCACTTCATCGCGGTCGTATATGGGTTTGGCGATGGCTATCCGTTCCAGCGTGGCTCGGGAAAGTGTTGTGTGCGTCACAATCTCCATGCTAACGTGATGAGCATCTACTCGCACCCCTGAGCATATGCTCACGGGCCGCACACGAGAAATGGCGGGTTTGGGCCGTGTCGACGTCGACCGAGAGCGTTGCAGCAGCCGCTGCTGCGCCCGAGGACCTGCGGCTGGCCCTGCGGGCTGCCACTCTGTATTACCTCGACGGGCTGACCCAGGCGCAGATCGCCGACCGGCTCGGGATCTCCCGACCGACGGCGGGACGGCTGATCGCGCGAGCCAAGGCCAAGGGGCTGGTCCGCATCGAGGTGGTCGTGCCGCCGGACATACGCGACAATCTGCACGCCGACGAAGAGCGCGAGCTCGAACTACGGTTCGGCCTCACCGAAGCCGTCGTCGCGGGCAGCGGCATCGATGTCGGCGCACCCGGGCGCCCTGCCGCATTCGCAAGCGTCGGGCGGGCGGCGGCCGCCCTGCTGATGCGCCGCCTGACACCCAACGATGTTCTCGGATTCACCTGGGGCCCTGAGCAGGTCGCGGTCGCCACCGCCATGGCACCGGGAGTGGCGAGTTGCCGTACGGTGGTCCAGCTGGACGGTGCCATGTCAAGCGCCGCGTACCAGACGGGCACCGAGTTTATCCTCGGTCGCTGCGCAGATGTGTTGCGCGCGAACACAATCCGATTACCCGCGCCACTGTATGCCGACCCGTCCACAGTGGCGTCCATGCGTAGCGATTCACTGATTTCACGTACTCTGGAAGCGGGCCGGGGTGCCGACGTGATGTTGTTCGGCGTCGGCGCCGTGTCCACCTCGACGACATTATTCGAAGGCAGCTTCCTAGACACGAGGATGCTCGACGAACTTATTTCGCTTGGAGCGGTTGGCGAGATCGGCGGACGATTCTTCGACGCCCACGGTGTACCTGTCGACACCGGACTGCAGCAGCGCGCCGTCTCGGTAGCGCTCGAAGACATTCGAGCCTGCGAAAAGTCAATCTTGATTTCCAGTGGTGTCGCCAAGCATCAAGCCACCCTCGGCGCGCTTCGTGGCAAGTTGGCCAGGCTTCTTGTTTGTGACATCGATTGTGCCCGTTGGCTGTTGGCGCAGTGAAAGGTGAGGTAAAGGTGAAAGTGTTACGAAGAACTTTGCACCGTTTGGCATTATGTGCCGTCGCGGCGGGGCTAGTTCTCACCGCTGGTTGTGCGGGTGCAGGAAGCCTGGGGGCGTCGAAAAACGAGGTGACGATCGCCTTGGTGTCCAACTCGCAGATGACCGACGCCCAGAAGTTGTCGACCGAGTTCGAGAAAGAGAATCCCGGCACGAAGCTGAAGTTCATCACGCTGTCGGAGAACCAGGCACGCGCCAAGATCACGATGTCGGCTGCGATGGGCGGCAGTGAATTCGACGTTGCGATGATCAGCAATTTCGAGACGCCGCAGTGGGCCAAAGACGGTTGGCTGCTGAATCTTTCGGACTACGCAAAGAAGACACCCGGGTACGACGAGAACGACTTCATCTCGTCGCTGCGCGAATCGCTGTCGTACGAGGGCAACATGTACGCGGTTCCCTTCTACGGCGAGTCGTCGTTCTTGATGTATCGCAAGGACCTCTTCGAGCAGGCCGGCATCAAGGTCAATCAAGCCCCGAACTACCAGCCCCAGTGGGAAGAGGTCGCCCAGTGGGCGGACACGATCAAGAAGAAGAACGCTGACGTCGCAGGCATCTGTCTGCGCGGCAAGCCGGGTTGGGGCGAGGTGCTGGCCCCACTGGACACGGTGATCAACACCTTCGGCGGGCGTTGGTTCGATGACCAATGGAACGCCCAACTGAACAGTCCCGAGGTGAGCAAGGCCGTGAACTTCTACGTCGACCTGATCAACAGCGCTGGCGAAATCGGTGCATCGTCAACCGGATTCCAGGAGTGCGCCAACCTGTTCGGTCAGGGTCAAACGGCGATGTGGTACGACGCGACATCGGCGGTCTCGGTGCTCGAGGACCCCGAAGACGTACCCGGACCTGGTCGGGAAGATCGGCTATCTGCCCGCCCCGATCGTCGAGAAGCCCAACTCGGGTTGGCTCTATACCTGGGCGCTGGGAATTCCCAAGGGCGCCAAGAATCCCGATGGCGCGTGGAAGTTCATCTCGTGGATGACGAGCAAGGACTATATGAAACTGGTCGGCGAGAAACTGGGCTGGGCCCGCGTCCCACCTGGCAGTCGGACATCGACCTACACGGATCTGCCCGACTACGAGGCGATCTCGAAGTCCTACGGACCACTGACACTTAAGTCGATCGAGAATGCGACTCCGAACAAGCCCACCGTGCAACCGGTTCCGTACACGGGGGTGCAGTTCGTCGGGATCCCGGAGTTCCAGGATCTCGGGACTCGGGTTAGTCAACAGATCAGCGCGGCGATCGCCGGTCAGAAGTCGGTGGACGACGCGCTTGCCCAGGCACAGCAATACGCCGAGGTCGTCGGCCGGACATCCAGGAGAAGTGATGACCGTGACCGCTGATACCGCGGCCGACGCCGGTCAGGAGGCAGTGGCCGAGCGGGTCCGGAAGATCCGGGAAGCGCAGGACGCCGGCGTGAGCCGCGCCGAAGGGTGGCGCAGGCGGGGACCGTTGCTGCCGGCGCTGATCTTCATGATCGTCGTCACGCAGATCCCGTTCCTGTTCACGCTGTACTACTCGACGTTGTCGTGGAATTGGTTCGGCCCGGCTCCCGCCAGTTCGTCGGACTGCAGAACTACATCACGGTCGCGAAAGACAGCCAGTTCTGGCGGGTGGGCCTCAACACCGTCGTCTTGATCGTCGGTCGTCGTGTTGATCTCGGCGTTCCTTGGCCTGCTGCTGGCGCTGCTGCTGGATCGCGCGTTCTTGGACGCGGGGTCGTTCGGACGCTGCTGATCACCCGTTTTGGTGACACCCGTTGCGGCGGCGCTGATCTGGAAGACAACGATCCTCGACCCGACGAACGGCATCGTGAACTGGGTGCTGTCGTTGGTCGGCATCGGCGGTGGACTGGATCGGTCGATCGCCCGTTGACGATGGTGATGGTCGTCTGATCTGGCAGTGGACACCGTTCATGATGCTGCTGATCCTCGCCGGCCTCCAGTCGATGCCTCGCGACATCCTGGAGGCCGGTCGAGTCGACGGTGCGGGCGCGTTCCAACTCTTCCGGGAGTTGACGCTGCCCCACCTTCGGCGGTTCATCGAACTGGGGGTCGTGCTCGGCGCGGTGTACCTGGTCAACACGTTCGATGCGATCTACATGATGACCCAGGGCGGGCCGGGTATCGCCAGTGCGAACCTGCCGTTCTACATCTACCAGCGCGCGTTCTTCGGCTTCGACATGGGCCAGGCCGCGGCCATGGGCGTGGTGGTGGTCATCTTCACGATGGTGATCGCCAGCTTCGCACTTCGGTTGATCTTCAAATCATTCTCCGGCAAGGAAGAGGCAGCCTGATGACCACTACAGTAGTTGAAAGTTTTTCGGAGGCAACAGCTCCGGCAGTTTCGTCCAAGAAGAAGCCCCGCAGGTTCGACGTGTGGGGTGCGGTCGCCTGGCTCGTCGGGCTCGGCTTCTTCTTCCCAGTGTTCTGGATGGTCCTGACGGCCTTCAAGCAGGAAGGTGACGCGGCGACCAGTCCGCCGACGTTGTTCTTCACCCCGACACTGGATCAGTTCAAGGCGGTGTTCGATCAGGGCATCGGGCCCGCGATGCTGAATTCCATCTTCGCCACCGGCATGTCGACGCTGATCGTGCTGCTTCTCGGCGTTCCCGCCGCGTTCGCGCTGTCGCTTCGGCCGGTTCGCAAGACCCAGGACGCTTTGTTCTTCTTCATGAGCACCAAGATGCTGCCCATCGTGGCGGCGATCCTGCCGCTGTATGTGATCGTCTCGAATATCGGTCTGCTGGACAACATCTGGGCGTTGGTAATCCTTTACACGTCGATGAATCTGCCGATCGCCGTGTGGATGATGAGGTCGTTCTTCCTCGAGGTTCCGGGTGAACTGCTCGAAGCGGCCAGCCTGGACGGCGCCAGCCTGTGGCGGTCGGTGCGCGAGGTGATCCTGCCGCTGGTCTCTCCCGGCATTGCGGCCACCGCGCTGATTTGCGTGATCTTCGCATGGAACGAGTTCTTCTTCGCGGTGAACCTGACCGCGGTGAACGCTCAGACCATGCCGGTGTACCTCGTCGGATTCATCGCCGGTGAAGGTCAGTACTGGGCCGTGCTGTCGGCGGCCGCAACCATGGCTGCGCTTCCCGTGATCATCTGCGGGTGGGTCGCCCAGAACAAGCTGGTGCGCGGACTTTCGTTCGGCGCGATCAAGTAGACGTCAGAGCAGTCCCACGAGAACACGGAGAAGACCAATGGCATCAATCACCTACAAGAACGCATCCTGCATCTACGAGGGTTCGGACAAACTCGCGGTTGACTCGCTCGACCTGGACATCCAGGACGGCGAATTCGTCGTCCTGGTCGGTCCATCCGGTTCGGGCAAGAGCACCGCGCTGCGCATGCTCGCCGGACTCGAGCACATCGACGAGGGCAGCATCGAGATCGGCGGGAAGAACATGACCGGCGTGCCGTCGAAGGACCGCGACATCGCAATGGTGTTCCAAAACTACGCGCTGTACCCGAACAAGACCGTCGCCGAGAACATGGGCTTCGCGCTGAAGCTGCGCGGCGTCTCCGCCGACGAGCGGCGCAGCAAGGTCGAGGATGCGGCGAAGATCTTGGATCTCACCGAGTTCCTGGATCGCAAGCCGGCCAAGCTGTCGGGTGGTCAGCGCCAGCGCGTCGCGATGGGGCGTGCCATCGTGCGTGAGCCGCAGGTGTTCTGCATGGACGAGCCGCTGCGAACCTGGATGCAAAACTGCGCGTGCAGACCCGCACCCAGATCGCCGCACTGCAGCGACGGCTCGGCACCACCACCGTGTACGTCACCCACGACCAGGTCGAGGCTATGACGATGGGGGATCGGGTAGCCGTACTGCGGTTCGGGAAGCTTCAGCAGTTCGCCTCGCCGAGTGAGCTCTACGATAAGCCGGCCAATGCGTTCGTCGCCGGCTTCATCGGATCACCCGCGATGAACCTGCTCACCGCCCCGATCGCGTCCGACGGTGTGCGCATCAGTGAGGACTCCACGCTGCCACTCGAGCGCGACCAGTTGACCAAACTGCACGACGCGGGGGTCGACAAAGTCACCTTCGGCATCCGGCCCGAGGATCTCGAGGTCTCGCCCGGAGGCGGCATCGACGTGGTGATCGACCTCGTCGAGGACCTTGGTAGCGAGACCTACCTCTACACCCATGCCCACCCGGACGTGCAGTTGGTGGCGCGGTCGCTGTCCCGCACGCCGGTCAAGCTCGCAGACACCGTGCGAGTTGCGCAGGAAGCCGGAGGGCAAGGTTCACCTGTTCCATCCGGAGACTGGCGAGCGCATCAACTGACCATGCGCGCACCGGAGTTCCGGCTCCGGACACCCTCCCGGGTCTGCTCGGCCTGCCGTGGGACCGGCCGCTGTCGCAGTGGAACGTCCCCGACGTTCCACTGCGCGACATCGCGGTGGGCCCCAGCCGTCACCTGGTGAAGTTCGTCGAGGCCGACGATGTTCTGTGGGCGGTCAAGGACATGCCCGCGCGGGTCGCCGCCAAGGAGTACGACGTTCTGCGCAGGCTCGAGGAAATGGGTCTGCCCGCGGTGCGTCCGGCAGGCCTGGTGCTGCAGCCCGAGTTCGACACGGCGATCCTGGTCACCCGCTATCTCGAGGGGTCCTGGCAGTACCGTCGGCTGTTCATGCGGCTGCCGCCGGACCAACCGAAGCACCGGGCGCGGCTCTTGGACGCGATGGCCGGCCTGCTGGTGGAACTGCACCGCCACGGCGTCTTCTGGGGTGACTGCTCGCTGGCGAACACGCTGTTCTCCCGCGACGGCCAGATCCTGCAGGCCTGGCTCGTCGACGCCGAGACCTCCGAGGTGCACCCCACGCTGAGCCGGGGGCAGCGCCAGCACGATCTCGACATCATGGTGGAGAACGTCGCGATGGGCATGGTCGACCTGGCCGAGCGGCTCGGCAGGCCGGAAGCGCTGCAGGACACGCTGATCGCCGAAGCCGAACACATCCGGGATCGGTACACCGTGTTGTGGGATGTCCTGCATGCCGAGCCGGTGTTCGGCTTCGCCGACCGCTACCGCGTCGAGGGAACGGTCCGCCGCCTCAACGATCTCGGCTTCGCGGTCGACGAGGTCTCACTGCAGCCGGTCACCGAGGACCCGAGCCAGCTCAGAATCCATGTCGCCGTTGGTGATCGGCGCTACCACGCGCAGCGTCTTCAGGAGCTCACCGGCCTGGACGTCGGCGAGGGGCAGGCCCGCATCCTGCTCGGCGACCTGCGCGCCTATCAGGCGCAGCTGTGCCGGGAAGAGGGCCACGACGTCGACGAGTCCACCGCCGCCCGGCTGTGGGTGATCGAGGTGGTGACGCCCACCGAGCACCTGGCGCACGCGGCGCTGAACTACTCGGGCACCGCCATTCAGGCGTACTGCGATCTACTCGAAGTGCGTTGGCTACTCAGCGAGAAGGCCGGCCGCGACGTCGGCACCAATGCCGCGCTCGCCGCACTGAGCGGCGACGTCATCCCCACCGACTCCGCCGCGAAGTTGGCCATCGCCGAGGTGCCGACGGCGCCGTTCGCCGTCGTGGATATCGACGACGACTCCTAAGGGGCTCGAAACTGAGTTGTGTGCGATATTTCCCCAGTTTTTCGAGCACAAGCTCAGTTTCGGCGCTAGGTCACCGGTTCGACACCGGGTTCGTGCCCACCGGAACGTCCGGGTTGGCGCCACCTGCGTCGTTCGTGAACACCTGAGACGCCATCTCCCTGCAGTTGTTGTCCATCGGGGTCTGATCCCCTGAGCAGTAGGGGACCAGGTCGGCCGGATCCGCCAGCGCAGCCGGAGCGCCGAACAGCGCGGCAGCGGCCGCCACCAGGCACGCCGCGACAAATCGCGTCACTACTCCACGGTACAACGGGTATTACGTTGGCGTGGTGGAACGAATCGGCCGGGTGAAGCTGACCAACCCGGACAAGGTGCTGTACCCGGCGACGGGTACGACCAAGGCCGAGGTGTTCGACTACTACGTCAACATCGCCGAGGTGATGATCCCGCACATCGCCGGCCGCGCGGTCACCCGAAAGCGCTGGCCCAACGGTGTCGACGAGCCGTCCTTCTTCGAGAAGCAGCTGGCCAGCTCCGCGCCGGACTGGATGGATCGCGAAAGCATCGCGCACTCGTCGGGCACCACGACCTATCCGATCATCGACACCGTCGAGGGCCTGGCGTGGATCGGCCAGCAGGCCGCGCTGGAGGTCCACGTCCCGCAGTGGCGGTTCATTGACGGAAAGCCCGGGCCTGCCACTCGTCTGGTGTTCGACCTCGATCCCGGCGAAGGCGTGACGATGCCGCAGCTGTGCGAGGTGGCGGGCGCCGTCCGCGACCTGATGGGTGACATCGGGCTGACGACCTATCCGCTCACCAGCGGCAGCAAGGGCCTGCACCTGTACGCCCCGCTCGAAGAACCGGTCAGCTCGCGCGGTGCAGTGGTGTTGGCCAAACGCGTTGCGCAGCAACTGGAGAAGGCCATGCCGAAGCTGGTGACCTCCACGATGACCAAGAGCCTGCGGGCCGGCAAGGTGTTTCTGGACTGGAGCCAGAACAACGGGTCGAAGACGACGATCGCGCCCTACTCGCTGCGCGGACGCGAGCATCCCACCGTCGCCGCGCCGCGCACCTGGGACGAAATCGAAGACCCCGAGCTGCGGCACCTGCGCTTCGACGAGGTGCTCGAGCGCGTCGCGAACGACGGCGATCTGCTCGAGCCGCTCGATGACCCGCTCCCCGAAGCGGACAGGCTGACGACCTACCGCAGCATGCGTGATGCGTCGAAAACGCCTGAGCCCGTGCCGAAGTCGAAGCCAAAGACCGGCAAGACAACGACAAATTCGTCATCCAGGAGCACCATGCCCGGCGACTGCACTACGACCTGCGATTGGAGCGCGACGGCGTGCTGGTGTCGTGGGCAGTGCCGAAGAATCTTCCCGACACTCCGGCGGTCAATCACCTGGCCGTACACACCGAGGACCATCCGCTGGAATACCTGACATTCGAGGCCACCATCCCGAAGGGGGAGTACGGCGCCGGGAAGATGTTCGTCTGGGACACCGGCACTTACGAGACCGAGAAGTTCAACGACATCCCGCCCGACGGCCCTGCCAAAGGGGGAGAGGTGATCGTCACCCTGCACGGCAACAAGATCGACGGCCGCTATGCGCTGATCCAGACCGACGGCAAGAACTGGCTGGCCCATCGGATGAAGGAGCAACAGCGGCCGCAAGCAGGCGATCTCGCGCCGATGCTCTCGACCGAGGGATCGGTGGAGAAGCTCAAGAACAACCTGTGGGCGTTCGAGGGCAAATGGGACGGATACCGGGTACTGATCGACGCCGATCACGGCAAGCTGTGCGTCCGGTCGCGGCGTGGACGCGACGTCACCGGTGAATACCCGCAATTCGAGGCACTCGCCGCCGATCTCGCGGACCACCATGTGATCCTCGACGGCGAGGCCGTTGCGCTCGACGAGTCAGGTGTGCCCAGTTTCGGCGAGATGCAGAACCGTGCGCGCTCGACCCGCGTCGAGTTCTGGGCCTTCGACATCCTGCAACTCGACGGACGATCGCTACTGCGTGCAAAGTATTCGGATCGCAGGCGAATATTGGAGGCGCTGGCCGAGGGCGGCGGACTGATCGTGCCCGATCAGCTACCGGGGAATGGCCCGGAGGCATTGAAACACGCACGAGAGCAGCGCTGGGAAGGCGTGATCGCCAAGAAGCGGGATTCGACCTACCAACCGGGCCGACGGTCATCGTCGTGGATCAAGGACAAGATCTGGAACACCCAGGAAGTCGTGATCGGCGGCTGGCGCGAGGGCACCGGCGGCCGCACCAGCCGGATCGGTGCGCTGATGCTCGGCATCCCCGACGGCGACGGCCTTCACTTCGCCGGGCGCGTCGGAACCGGGTTCACCGATAAGGCGCTGACCAAGCTGAGGGAGACTCTCAAACCGCTGGAGACCGACGAATCACCCTTCAACGCAAGGCTTCCCAACCCGGATGCGAAGGGCGTGACTTTCGTTCGGCCCGAGCTGGTCGGGGAGGTCCGCTACAGCGAGCGCACCAGCGACGGCCGGTTGCGTCAAGCCAGTTGGCGCGGCCTGCGCCCGGACAAGGAGCCCGCGGACGTGCGTTGGGAGGGGGGATAGCATCACCGCCATGAGCTCAATTTCGGTCATCACCGGTGGCGCGGGCGGCATGGGTCTCGCCACGGCGAAGATCGTCGGCCGAGATCACACGGTCGTCCTCTGCGACGTCAGGCAGGACCGCCTTGACGAGGTCGCCGCGACGTTGGAGGCCCTCGGCATCACCTGCAAGGCCGTCAACTGCGACGTCACCGACCGGAAGGCCGTCGACGCGCTCATCGAGACCGCAGCAGGGCTCGGCACGATCTCGTCCGTGATCCATACCGCAGGCGTGAGCCCCAGCATGGGCGACGCCGAATATGTCATGAGGACCAACGCGATCGGCACGGTCAACGTCAACGAAGCCTTCTACAACATCGCCGAGGAGGGTGCCGCCATCGTCAACGTGGCCTCAATGGCGGCCCATATGTTGCCCAAAAGCATGGTTCCGACAACGCAATTCCCGCAAGCACTGCAGGACGAAGACAACTTCATGACCGAAATGATGTCGCTGTGCAGCACCGTCCCGGAGGAAGTCCAATCGGGTATCGCCTACGCCGTGAGCAAGAGCTTCGTCAGGTGGTACTGCACATCACAGTCGGAAAGGTTCGGCAGCAAGGGTGTCCGCATTGTTTCGGTGTCCCCGGGATCCATCGACACCGAGATGGGCAGGCTGGAGGCCGAGGCGGGGGCCGGCGCGATGGTCGCCGACGCCGCGGTTCCCCGGTGGGGCAAGCCGCAGGAGATGGCGAATCTGCTGGCGTTCTGCGCCAGCGACCAAGCCGGCTACCTCACCGGCACCGACATCCTGAACGACGGCGGAGTGGTCGCTTCTATGAGGCAGCGGGCCGCAGCCGCCGAAAACGGCTAGCGTCAGACCACATCCACCCAGAAGACAAAGACCAATGTGAGGACGGCGAACAACGCCAGAAGGATCGAGTCGATCGGCCGCAGATGCGTCGCGTCGGACTTCTCCAGTCGCAGTTCGCGGGCCAGCAGGAACAGGGGGAACGCCACGCTGATCGCGATCGCGAATCCGGCGAGGATGTAAGCCCATACGTATTTGACGCCGACCCTGCGCGCCTCGATGAGCATCAAGATCATGGCGGCGAGGGCGAACAGGAAGATGTCGACGGTGATTGACCGCGACGCGGGATTGACCTTCAGGTCCTGAAAGAAGTCGATGAGATTCCCGCCGTTGGTGAGCTGGATGAGGTTCTGACTCCAGGTGGCCACCAGCGCGACGAGCGCGATCAGGGCGTAGACGACACACAGCACTTTCCGGGACACGGTCATCCGCTCACGGTAGAAGGCGTGGACCCTTCAAGATCGCTTATTGCGTCATCTATTATCTAAGTATGAATGCAGATAGTCCCCATCGTGCCCGCATCGACGACGACCTCGTGGGTCTGATCGTCGAGGTATTCCGGATGCTGGCCGACCCCACCCGAGTGCAGATCTTGTGGGCGCTGGGCGACCGCGAACTGTCCGTCAACGAACTTGCCGAGTTCGTCGGCAAGCCTGCGCCGTCCGTCTCGCAACACCTGGCCAAGCTGCGGATGGCCAGGTTGGTTCGCACCCGAAGGGCGGGCACGACCATCTTCTACAGCATCGAGAACGAGCACGTCCGCCAACTGGTCAGCGACGCGGTGTTCAACGCCGAGCACGCAGGCCCTGGCGTCCCCGCCCACCACCGCGGCGAGGTCGCGCCGCTCGAGCGAAGGGCGGCCCGCTGATGGCGCACACCCTCATTCCACACAGCCACGCCGCCGCCGCCAGCATCGACGACGCGTTGGAGTCCAGTGCCATCGGCATCCGAGCGGTCAAGATCAGCCTGGTGGCGCTCGGCATCACCGCGCTTGCACAGGCAGTCATCGTCGCGCTGTCCGGGTCGGTTGCGTTGGCGGCAGACACCATTCACAACTTCTCCGACGCGTTGACCGCGGTGCCGTTGTGGATCGCGTTCGCGCTCGGCACTCGGGCGGCGACGCGTCGCTACACCTACGGCTTCGGTCGCGCCGAAGACCTCGCCGGATTGTTCGTCCTCGCGATGATCGCGTTCTCGGCCGTCGTCGCCGGATACGAAGCCGTGATGCGGCTGATCCACCCGGTGCAGATCCAGCACCTCGGCTGGGTCGCCGTCGCAGGCCTTGTCGGGTTCGTCGGTAACGAGATGGTGGCTATGTACCGTATTCGCGTCGGTCACCGAATCGGTTCTGCCGCACTGGTTGCCGACGGCCTGCATGCCCGCACCGACGGCTTCACATCGTTGGCGGTGCTGCTCGGTGCGGGCGGTGTCGCGCTCGGATTCCCGCTGGCCGACCCGATCGTCGGCCTGCTGATCACCGTGGCCATTCTGGCCGTACTGCGCACCGCGGCACGGGATGTGTTCCGGCGCTTGATGGACGGTGTCGATCCGGACGTCGTCGAAAGCGCCGAGTCCTTGCTCGCGGCTCGGCCCGCAGTCAAAAGGGTGCACAGCATGCAGATGCGCTGGATCGGTCATCGCTTGCACGTAGATGCCGAACTAGAGATCGATAGCGGCACCACCCTCGAGCAGGCGCACAGCATCGCGCACGACGCCGAACACGAGCTGATGCGTGAAGTGCCGAAACTGGCTCAGGTGCGGGTCCACTGCTGCGTGAGCCGGAACAGGTAGGTCAAGGCGGGCAGCACGATGATGCCCGCCAGGACCACCACGACAAGCAGGCCTGTCAGCGTCGCGTCGGCGCCCGCCCCCTCGTCGATGGTGACCTGTTCGACAAGAAGCCACGGATACTGGCCGACGCCCCAACCAGTGACCACCGAGGCAACGGCCGCCACGGCGGAAACCCTTGCCGGCGAGAACTTTCGGCGGTACAGAAAGACAAGCGTCGCTATACCGGCCCCAGCGGCGACGACCAGCAGCGGCGACGCAGCGGTGCGGAGACCGTGGCTGAGCGTCGGCGCATCGTGGGCGACGGGATAAAGCCCGGCGAACACGATGATGCCGGCGACGACGCCGACCCCGAGCGTGCGCTTGCGAAGTCGGTCGGCCAGTTTGACGCTGCCGGCACGGGCGGCGTCAGCGGTGAGAAATACACCCGCCAGAAACGCAGACGTCGCGACCGCGAGACAACCGCCCACCATCGACGTCGGATTGATCCACGAGCGGATGAGATCGCCGTACCCTTCGGCAGGCACCCGCCCGGAAGCAATCGCCCCTGCCGATGCGCCGAGGAAGAACGGAGTGATCACCGACGACGCTGCAAAGATCGCGCCGAACAGCCGTGCCTGGGCGAACGTCTCGGAGTATTTGCGGAAGGCAAAGCTGGCTCCGCGCAACACGATGCCGGCCAGAGCCAGACACAGCGGAATGAACAACGTCGTGGTCGCCGCGGCGAAGGTGGCCGGAAAGCCCGTCCACCACATGACGAGAATGTAGATCAGCCAAACATGGTTGGCTTCCCACACCGGTCCGATGCTGGTGTCGACGAGGGTGCGGATTTCACTGCCCCGCTCGCCGGACCCGGCGGTGAGATCGTAGAAACCCGAACCGAAGTCGGCGCCGGCGAACAACGCGTATACGACGACGCCGAGAAACATCGCCATCGCCACCACCGTCGCCAGCGTCATGGCACCGGCTCCTCCTGCGGGGGTCCGTACGGGCTGGGGAGGTCAGTCTCTCCGGCACGCCACCGCCTGGCCATGGATCGCAACACAATCCAGGCCCCGACGGTCATACCAAGGTAGATGACGAGGACGGCTGTGTAGCTCCACCAGAGGCCAGTGGCCATGCTGGCGGCGTCGGTGGTGCGCAGTATCTGCCACACCGTCCATGGTTGTCTGCCGATCTCGGTCGCGACCCAGCCGAGTTCCATCGTGAGGATCGCCAAGGGGCCCGCCACGACCGAAAAGCGAAGAAACCAACGGTTGTCCAGCAGATCTCGACCACGCCAACGCAACAGCCAGTACAGGACCACAACCGCTGCCAGCAGCGTGCCGATGACCACCATCGACTGGAAGGCCAGGTGCGTGACGGTGACCGGCGGCCAGTCCTGCTCGGGCACCGTATCCAGACCGGGGACGGGCGCGTCCAGCGAATTGCGGGCGATGATCGAGCCGAGTCGCGGAATCTCCAACGCTCCATGCACGTGACCGTCGATCAGGACGCCGCCCAGCCGAAACGGGGCTGGGCTCTCGGTAGTCTCGGCGAGTTCGAATGCGGCGAGCTTGGCCGGCTGAGTGTCGTGGATCCGCATGCCGAGCACGTGACCGACGAGCGGCTGCGCGACGGCGGCCACGGTCCCGAACACGAACGGCATAGTGAAGCCGAGCCGGTGGTGCGCGTCGGTGCGGCCGCGCAGCAGACCCGCCGCGTACACACCCGACACCGTGAGACCCACGACCATGAACGCGGCCAGCCACATATGCAGGAATTGCAGCCACACACCGTCGTTGAACATCGCCCGCCACGGGTTGACGTCCGTCACCGCGCCGTCGCGGATCTCGAAACCGGTGGGATTGTTCATCCACGCGTTGACCGACACCACGCAGAAAGTGCCCACGATTCCCGAGACGCCCATCGGAATGAGCATTGCCAGGTGCCGCCGCGGCGGCATGCGGCCCCAGCCGTAGAGGTAGATGCCCAGAAATATCGCCTCAACGAAGAATGACAACCCTTCAAACGCGAACGGCAGGCCGAGGACATCGCCGAACCGGCCCATCAGCCCAGGCCACAGCAACCCCATCTCGAAGCTGAGCACCGTTCCCGACACCGCGCCGATGGCGAACAGCACCGCCGACACTTTGGCCCACCGCTTCGCCAGTCCGAGCGCCACCGGATCGTCGCGCACGATGCCGCGGCGATGCACCACGTAGATGATGGTGGGGAAGGCGACGCCGAAACACGCGAGAATGATGTGCCAGCCCAGCGAGACCGCCATCTGCTGCCGCGCCGGCAGCAGCCCGGGTGGCTCCGATGCCAGCAGCAGCAGCGTCGCATCGCTGAAGCCCATCTCTGCGAGCTTAAACCTGAAAATTTGCGGCAAGCGTGATGGATGGCTGACAGACTCAGACGGAGGTGCCGCTCAGGGGTATCGTTTCGATCAGCAAGGGGTTGAATCCCATGCCCCACAAACATGTCACCTCGAGGTGATGACCATCAATAGCGAAAGCGATACGGTGCACCGGCCCGTGAGGTCACGGGCCGAGGTGTTCGACGCGGCAGAAATGCGCGAGTTCCTCGACACCGCGTACGGCGTGCGGTTGCGTTTGCGGGAGAAACACAGGCGAAGCGGGCCGCTGAAGCACTCCCGCACAGACATCGGCCCGGTCACTTTCGACGAGGTGTCGCTCCCGGGTGAACTGGCAGCCTCGCCCGACCCGCTCAACAAAGTCATCGCGGTGTGGACCGACGAAGGCAGGGTGTCGGGACAGTGCGGCGGCCTGACCGGCGCAGCCGCTCCCGGCGAGGTCACCCTGTTGTCGCAGCCGGATCTGCCGTACTTCGTGCAGTCCGAGGACACCCACACCACGACTGTTTTGATGGATCCGTCCCTGGTCGCGGGCGTGGCCGGCGGGACACCGGGACGGCAGCACGCCCTGGTCCGTTTCTCGAGCTTCCGTCCCGTCGACTATGCAGCGGCCCGGCTCTGGAAGGACACCATCGAGTACGTGAAGAACTCCGTGCTGGCCCGGGACGACGCTGCCACGCCACTGGTCCTCGGGCATTGCAGTCGCCTGCTGGCAGCCGTGACCATCGCGACCTTCCCGAACACGATGGCACCAGACCGTGCGCCGTACGACCGCACCGATTCCAGTCCCGCGCTGCTGCGCCGTGCCATTGCCTACATGGAGGCCAATGCCGCTAATGACATCGCGCTGGCCGACATCGCGACGGCGGTGCATGTCACGCCCCGTGCCGTGCAGTACATGTTCCGCAGGCACCTCGACACCACGCCGCTGCAGTATCTCCGCCGGATGCGGCTGGACTACGCGCATCGCGATCTCCTGACCGCCGAACGTCCGGACCAGACCGTGACCGAAATCGCCGCACGCTGGGGTTTCATGCACACCGGACGCTTCGCGGTGTTGTACCGCCAGACCTACGGACAGAGCCCGCACGAAACACTGCGTGGTTGACCATGGCCGGTGAGCCTCTGCCCGATCGAGACGATCCTTCCTTCGTTTCACGAGGTGAACGGGCGCGCGCGCGGGCCCTAGAGCTGGAAGAGCGACGAGCCGATCTGGCTAACGGCCTCCCCGTGACCGAGCAGGCTGTCCTGCGCGCGCACCTGCGTGCCGACGAAGCGCTGAAACGCGCCGAGGAGGCGCACCATGCGTCCGCACAACGCCACGTCGACGCCGGCCGTGCGCACCGACGAGCCGCCGCTGCACACGAGCAAGCCGCGATGCGCGCAGGCGACGACTCAGGTGATGCCCATCAGCAGGCCGCCGAATATCACCGCGACGAGGCGGACCGGCATGAGCATGCGGCGATCGAAGAGCTGGCCGCGGAAGAATCCGACGCGCGTAGACGCCGCTAGCGCTCGACCTCCATCAGCAGCATCGCTCCTCCCACCGATTCCGATGAGCGGAACGGAGTGCATGCCACGCGGATCCGGGCCTGTCGGCCGCGGCGATTGACCGCCTCGACGACGGTCTCTCCGGTGCTGTCCGCGTCGACGAGGGCGTGACCGATCATCGGTTTGATGTCGTCCAAGGGCAGTCCCATGTCCAGTGACGTCAGCACCGTGCCGATGGTCTCGTCGGATCGCAGTCCCCACAGGTCCTCCGAGGCCTGGTTCCACACCACGACGCGCATTTCGCGGTCCACTACCACCATCCCCAGGTGGATGGAGTTCGCCAACGAGTTCAGGAACGATCTCGCTTCGTCCAGCTCGACGCTGCGATCGCGCAGGGCGTCGTTGATGGTGTGCAGCTCGTCGTTCGTCGACTGCAGCTCCTCGTTCATCGTCTCGAGTTCTTCGTTGGTGGACTGCAATTCCTCGTTGGTGGTCTCCAGCTCCTCCACCGTCGACTGCAGTTCTTCGTTGGTGGTTTCCAGTTCTTCGTTGGTGGACTGCAGCTCCTCGTAGGCGGCCTCGAGCTGGTGGTTCGTTTGCACGACCTTGTCGATCAGCGACCGATTGGCTGTGACGTCGAAGAAAACGACGGACGTTCCTACAAGCCCGTTATCGCTGTCGGCCAGGGGATTGATATGCGACCTCGAACCACAGCGTCTCCAAGCCCGGACGCTCCCATTTGACGTCTTGGACGCGAGCCGACCGGCGGTCGACCTTCGCCTGCTCCAGATAGGTTCGTAGCTCGAGCGGTCGGTATGACACCTCAAGGTCGCGTAGCAGCCGTCCGATGTCGCGGGCCGACAACCCGAAGGTCGTCTCGGCCTGGTGATTGACCATTGCCACGGTGTCCTCACCGGTCACCACGATCTGGGCGACCGGGCTGGCGCGAAACGCGAGCTCTCGAATGGGATCGAGGCCGGGAAGGTCGCCGTGGCGCATCATGGCGCTGGACGAGTCGAATTGAGTGGCGGCGCTGTGCGAACCCACGGCCTTGCGGAAGATACGACTGTCCATGTTGACGGGGCTGAACCGGTCGGTGTGGCTCAACAACATCTCCGCATGGCCGAGGAAGAGCACACCCCGCGGCGCAAGAGCGAAGTGTAACCGGTTCAAGACGTTTCGCTGTGTGTCCCCGTTCATGTACATGAGGGTGTTGCGGCAGGCGAGTAGATCAACGCGGGATATCGGCGCATCTCTCACGAGGTCGTTGCGGCCGAAGATGACGGCCCGACGAACGTCTTTCTTGAAGAGGTAGCGGCCGTTGGTCCGTTCGAAATAGCGCTCGAGGAATTCCGGCGGTACGGATTCGACCGCCTTAGCGTCGTAGAGAGCGGCCCGTGCATCGGTGAGCGCATCCTCGTCGACATCGGTGGCGTAGATCTTGACTCGCTGACGGTATTCGTCCAGGCCGAGCTCCTCGGCGAGCAGCATCGCCAAGCTGTACGGTTCCTGCCCCGAAGCGCAGCCTGCGCTCCATACCCGGATCGGATCGTTGGGACCGCGCGCGGCCACAATCGCGGGGATGACGTCCGTGCGGACGTAGTCCCAAGCGTCCGGGTCACGGAAGAACGTGGTGACGTTGATCAGGATGGTGTTGAACAGCGCTGCGAACTCGTCGGTGCTGGCCTGCAGCGTGTCGAGGTACTCATCGAAATTTTGCTGGCCCGCCTGGTCCATCCGGTGTCGCACCCGCCGCATCAGCGAGGTGCGCTTGTACCCGGTGAAATCGAACCCGCGTGAGTCCCGCATGTACCGCAACAGGGCTTCGAACGTGTCGTCGGTCTGCCCGTTCCCATCCACCTCTCGCCCCTGTCCGCCAACGTTGTACCGCGAAACCGAACATACTCGGGCCTACAGCCGATTCTCCGGCCCGATTACAGCCCACATGGTTTTTCCCGACGGCATTGGCGAATTGCCCCACATTCGGCACAGCACGTTGAGGATGCCCAGTCCGGTGGGAGCGTTGGTGACTTCTGCCGGCTCTCGAATGTTGGCCAGCGAGTGGCTGGTGTCCTCGACCGCGACAGTCACCGTCAGGCCGTCGGTCTCAATCCGGACGTTCGCCTGGCCTTCGGTGTGTGCCAGAACATTTTCGACGAACGTCGTCACGACGATCTTCGCCACCGGTATCCAGGCCGGCATCGACCAGTCGTTCAGCGAGTCCGCGACGAACTGGCGGGAACGTCGCAAGCTGGTGACGTGGGCAGGCAGCTCGACGCGCGCGCGCTTGCGGCCCGGCCTTGATCTCACCAAAGCCAGTGCATTGCAGGCTAATTCGAGGGTTGCATATACCGGCACATAACGAGTGACGCCGTTACGGGCGATGGCGTCCCGGCCATAAGGATCGTCACAGACCAGCAGGATTGGTACCTCCGGCCAGCGCTCGACGTGCCAGCGGGCACTGGTGAAGACCGCCAACGCCGACTCCTGAGGGACGAGCAGATCGCTGACGTCGACGATTACGGCGCGGGGGTCGTCAAGCGCGGCCTTGATGATGCTGTCTCGCAGCAACAGGTATGTGGTGGCATCCAGCAGTCCGGTGGCCGTCAGCCGGGTGACCTGTCCAATAGCATCGGAGGAAACGACGACACCGGGCGCCCGGTTAGCCACCGTGCTCACCTGCGTCGGAAGTGGCTTGCGACAGCCGCCTCCCGAGCACCGACATGGCGCGTTCGGCCTCATCGGCCGCCTTGGTGTATCGACGGTTCAACGAACCCGGGCCGATCGTTGTCGGCCATCTTCCGGGACAGCCTCGCCTTCTCCTGCAGACTGCGAAGGGCGATCCACAGCGCCTGCTCGATTTCGTCGTCGCGTGCCCTGAGGAGCGCCTCTCCTGTCCAGGCGTGCCCAACGCGGCAGCGGAAGTTGTCCTTGCCGACCATCATCAGGGAGCCGTTGCAGTCCGGGCAGATGTACCCCGAGTGCGGTCCCAACGATTCGCCGTCGAACTCGGTGGAAAACCTCCCTGCCATTGCGATCCGGTTTTCCAGTTCCATGCGATCGTCGGGTTCCATGACCCGCTCCTCAATTTCTCGACCGGCAAGCTGCACAAGCAGCGGACCGATCTCGGTGGCGGCGGCTTTATGGTCGATGACGCCCGCGCCGAGGGCGTTCTGCGGCATTGCCGAAAACAATGCGTCTTCGGGGAGTTGCGCGACGGTCGTGCCGCCCCTGGCCTGGATCGCCGCCGCTCCGGCGACGCCGTCGTCGAGTACGCCCGACAGCACCACCCCGATCGCGCCGGACCAAGGCTGAGCGCGACCGATCGGAAGAGGGCGTTGATCGCCGGCCGGTACCCGTTCTCCGTCGGACCCTCCGACAGGACCAGTCGATGATCCTCCACGAGCAGGTGACGGTCGGGAACGGCTACGTAAATCTTTCCGGCTTCCAGCGCGGCTCCGTCGGAGGCCGACACGGCAGGCAACGGTCCGCTGCGGTCGATGATCCCCGCCAACACGCTCGGTGCGCTCGGGGGCATGTGCAGGGCGACGAGGACTGCATACGGCAGATTGCTCGGGAGGCGGGAAGCAAACGCGGTGAGTGCCTCGACGCCGCCCGCGGACGCGCCGACGGCCACGACGCCGCGCAACGCACCGTTGGGATGACTACTGATATCCGTCATCTTGGATTGGTTACCCATGTCAGACATGGGCAACCCTTCTCTCGCATCGAATTGACCTGTCGCTGCTGCGTCAAGTTCAGGTTCGACGCTACGCCGTCTCGCCGCGGCAGAATAGGTCTAGCCGCGAACGGTCGGGTGGCCGTCAAACTTTGGCGATCACCTTTTCGGCGAACTCTTCGAGATGGCGGATCTTGGCGTCGAGCGGTTCGATGTCGGCCCCGATGATGTAGGGATTTCGGAAGCCGACGATGACGTCGGTGACACCCTTGTCCTCGAGCCGCTTGATGCCGTCCGGGCTGTAACGCGTCGATCGACATGACGTGAATCTCGAACGGGCCCGTGCGCCCCTCTTCCTCGCGGATCTCGTTGAGCCGCAGGATGAGTCGGTCGAGTTCCTTGCGCCTGCTGCCGCCGTGCATCCAGCCGTCACAGCGGGCCGCCCGGCGCAGGGCCGCTTCCGCGTGGCCGCCGACGAGGATCGGGATCGGCTCGCTCGGCGCGGGCGTCATCTTGGTCTTGGGGATGTCGTAGAACTCGCCGTGGAACTCGAAGTAGTCACCCGACGTCAGGCCCTTGATGATCTCGATGCACTCGTCCATCCGCTTGCCACGCTTCGCGAACGGGACGCCAAGCAGTTCGTAGTCCTCGGGCCACGGGCTGGTGCCGACGCCGAGGCCGAGCCGGTTGCCGAAGACCGCCGCGAGCGACCCTGCCTGCTTGGCGACGAGCGCCGGCGGGCGGATCGGCAGCTTCAGCACGAAGAAGTTGAACCGCAGCGTGGTCGTCACCGCACACAGCGCGCCGGCGAGGACGAACGCTTCGACGAAGGCCTTGCCGTCGAGGAATTCCCGGTTGCCGTCCGGGGTGTAGGGATACTTCGAATCGGACTCGAACGGGTAGGCAATGCTGTCGGCGATCGTCATCGCGTGATAGCCGGCCTCCTCAGCGGCCCTGGCCAACGGGATGTAGTACGTCGGGTCGGTCATCGCCTCCGCATAGGTGAACCGCATTCCCGAATACTAGAACGTGTTCTAATTGACGCCGGCGTGTTTCGGTGCCGTCTGGCGGGGGAACGTCCGGACGATGAGCGTGTCGAAGGCGTTGTACAAGCCCCTATCCATCGCCACCAGTGTCGCCGGAGGCCTGGTCGCCGGCAAACTCTTCACCGAGATCTGGCAGCGACTCAATCCGTCTGACGAAGAGCCGCCCGAGCCGCAGGATCTGTCCCGTTCCACGCGGGAGGCATTCCTTGCCGCGGCCGTACAAGGACTGATCGTCGGTCTGGTTCGCGCGGCTTTCGCCCGAGCCGAGGCCCACGGATATCGGGCGCTCACAAACGAGAGTCCCGAATAGCGCACGGCATTATGTAGCAGGTGCACACCTGGCTGACCCGCAATGTGCGGGTCCTGTCGGCCGTCTCCTTCCTTCAGGACGCTGCCAGCGAGTTGCTGTACCCGCTGCTGCCGATCTACCTCACGGCGGTGCTGGGCGCACCCGCTGCCGTCGTCGGGGCTGTGGAGGGTGCCGCAGAGGGTGCGGCGTCGCTGACCAAGCTCGCGGCGGGTCCCCTCAGTGATCGATATGCGCGCCGTCCGCTGATCGCCACCGGCTACGGCATGGCGGCGCTCGGCAAGGTCATCGTCGCGGCGGCGACGGCCTGGCCCGGTGTGCTGGCCGGGCGGTTGGTCGACCGGCTCGGCAAGGGGATTCGCGGAGCCCCTCGGGACGCGCTGCTTGTCGAGGACATCGACGACGCCGCCCGCGGCCGGGTGTTCGGCTTCCACCGGGCGATGGACACCGCGGGGGCCGTGGTCGGTCCGCTACTTGGCCTCGCGGGCTACGAACTCCTAGACCACCGGATCGCGCCGCTGCTGTGGGTGGCGGTCGTACCCGCGGTGCTGAGCGTGGCGTTGGTCTTCCTGGTGCGAGAGAAGCGACGGACCGGCTCGGGCGGAACGCGCACCCGTCTTCGCACGGGTCCGCGAGCTGCCCGGCGGCTACTGGAGGGTCGTCGGTGTGCTGGTCGCGTTCGGCATCGTCAACTTCCCCGACGCTCTGTTGCTGTTGCGGCTCAACGAGATTGGTTTCTCCGTCGTCGAGGTGATCTTGGCATATGTCGGATACAACCTCGTGTACGCGGTTTCGAGCTATCCGGCAGGCCTTCTCGCCGATCACATTCCGCGGCCTGCGGTGTTCGGAATCGGCCTGGTGTTCTTCGCGGTCGGCTACATCGGCCTTGGTCTCACCACCGACACCGTCACGGCGTGGATCTTGATCGGTGTCTACGGATTGTTCACCGGGTGCACCGACGGCGTTGGCAAGGCATGGATTTCGTCGCTAGTCGGATCGGATCTACAGGGCAGTGCTCAGGGTGTGTTCCAGGGCGCCAGCGGTTTCGCCGTGCTGGCCGCCGGTCTGTGGGCCGGCTTCCTGTGGGGGGCGGACGGTCACCTTCCGCTGCTGATCTCCGGCGTCGTCGGTGCGGTGTTCGCGGTCGTGCTGCTCACCGCTGGACTGCGCTACCGACTCGGTACGACGACCTCGACATCGTCAAGCGCGTAGGGCGGCGCACCGACACCGACCACTGAATACCTGTCCTGCGGAGTGCGCTCGGTGATCCGGCACTCGGCCGTCCGCCCGCCGATCGTCAACGCCACCGGCTGCGATTGAGTCAGCACTATGTCGGGCAGTGCGTCGAAAACGGTTCCCTGCCAGTGGTATCGGCCGTCGATGGGATCGAGGCGGCCGGACAGCCGCACCCGCACCTGGCGGTCGTCGTCGCCGATCCGGATCGTCGCGGCGCCGTCGTAGAGGTCGTCGTCGATGCCGATGTGCGAACTCAGATCGAACGCCGTCGGCGCAAGCTTGCACATCCGGCGCCAGTACGACGCGTCCGGGCGGTCGGCTTTCTCGGCTCCGCGGGTATGGAACATGCGCTGGGTGCTGTACAGGACTTCGATGCGCGTGCTGCCGGTGAGTCGCATGAGCTTCAGGCACTCCGCGATGTAGTCCAGCCGCGCGTCGGCCACCGGATCCGCGCCGGTGACCATGAAGTAATTGGGCACACCGTGCACGGCCACGCCGAGGTAGGGCGCGAGATTCTCGCGGCCGGAGCGGATTTGGTCGGTGACGACGATGCGGGCGCGGCAGGTGGGCAGCGTCCAGGTATGGCTGGCCTCGTCAAACGCGGACGCGCTGAGATCGCAGCCGTCCAGCACCGCGATGTCGGTGATGCCTGCCTCGGCGAGCCGTGGTTCGGCGCGGCCGACCCCGACGACGACGACGTCGTAGCAGCCGTCCGTCATCGGTGCCTTCGGCTCTTCGCGCAAGCGCTCATCGCGGGAGGAAGCCGGTGCGCCGCCACATCCGGCGCGCGATCGGCCCCATCAGACCTACCTCCTCGAGGAACGCGGCCAGCGGTGCAAAGCCGGTGACCTGAACCTCGTGACGGTGCTGGCTGGTGCGCGCGAGATGGCGGGCTCGGTCCGCGTCGAGCCCGACGCGGCAGTACGGAATTCTGTTCGTGAACAGGTAGCGGAAGAAGAAGCCGCCCAAACCGTTGATGCTGGACACCCACAACCTGGTCAGCCGCCCCATGGTCGGCGTCCGCTTCCGCAGCCCGTCGCGCGCGAACTGGATGTGCCGTGCTTCCTCGGTGACGTGAATCCGCATGAGCCGCTGCACCATCGGCTGCATTTCGGGGTCGTCCATCATCTGCCGCTGCAGCGAGTCGAAAATCTCCTCGCCGATCAACGCGGCCACCCAGAGCACCGATCCCTTGAAGCCCAACGGCAACGCGTTGATGACGACGCGCTGCCACCACCGCGGCTGCACGGGCTTCGCGCCGACGTGTTCGATCGCCTTGCCGAACATCACCATGTGGCGGGTCTCGTCGCCGAGCTCGGTCAGCTCGTAATGCGTGGCGCGCGACGTCGGATCCTGGTGCATCACCTTGCGCAGCAGCGCCTGGTTCAGGATGTTCTCGAACCAGATGCCGGCCGAGAGTGTGTTCACGAGCTCCTGTCGCGACAGCTCGATCTGCTGTTCGCGGGTCATCTTGTCCCACATCGGCGTGCCGTACAGCGAGACACACCTCGGCGGCAGGAAGAACTTGTCGGGGTCCAGCGGTGCATCCCAGTCGATGTCGACGACAGGCGCATACGACTTCTTCACCGATCCCTTGAGCAGGCGCTCGGCGAACTCTTGACGAGTGGGTCCTGCAGGCCGCACCGACGCGGTCATAGTCGCCTCCAACTTGTAGACGCTGTGTCTCAAAGGTAAGGAGGCCGGTCAAAAGTTGTCAATACCCGCGGTACTGCATACTTTCAGTTACGGGCAGTTTGACGTAGCCGTCAGCGGGTAACGGCCGGTATGGCCGTCGAGCAGAACAGACAATCCGAACAGATCCGCCCTCCCGATCCCGACGACCCGCGGAAACCGGACTCACCGACCGATCTAACCAAGCGGTCGCTGCTCTATGTGCTGCGTAAGACGGCGCGGGAGTTCCAGCAGGACCAGTGCACCGACCTCGCGGCGGCGCTCACCTATTACGCAGTGCTGTCGTTGTTTCCGGCGCTGTTGGTGTTGGTGTCGTTGTTGGGCGTGTTCGGACAGGGACGCCAGACCGTCGACGCGGTGCTGGAGACGGCCGCGAGCGTGGTGCCGAGCGACGCCATGAATCTGTTGCGTCAGCCCATTGAGCAGCTGGTGCAATCGCCATCGGCCGGCGTCGCGTTGATCACCGGCGCGCTGGCTGCGCTGTGGTCGGCGTCGGGTTACGTCGGCGCGTTCGGCCGGGCGATGAACCGCATCTACGAGATCGACGAGGGCCGTCCGGTCTGGAAACTGCGGCCCCTGCAGCTGGTACTCACTCTGGCCGGCTTGCTGTTGGCCGCGGCAGTGGCGCTCATGCTCGTGGTCAGCGGTCCGGTGGCCGAAGCCGTCGGCAATGCGATCGGAGCAGGATCGGTCGCGGTGACGGTGTGGTCCATCGCGAAGTGGCCGGTGATCCTGGTCTGTGTCGTTCTGGCCGTGGCTGTGCTGTACTACGCCACGCCGAACGTGAGACAGCCGAGGTTCCGGTGGATCAGCGTCGGGGCGGCGTTCGCCATCCTCATGTGGATCGTGGCGTCCGTGTTGTTCGGTCTCTACGTCGCGAACTTCGGCAGCTACAACAAGACCTACGGCACTCTCGCGGGGGTGATCGTGTTCCTGCTCTGGCTGTGGATCACCAACCTGGCCTTGCTGTTCGGTGCCGAACTGGATGCTGAACTCGAACGCGGCCGTCAGCTGCAGGGCGGCCTACCCGCCGAGCGCGACCTCCAACTGCCGCCCCGTGACACCCGCGTCCTCGACAAGAACGAGGCGGCCGAGGAGAAGGACATCGAGCGTGCCGAGGAACTCCGCCGCACAAGGGGCGGGGAGCGCTAGCGCATACTCACGGGCGTGACTCGTCGGATCCACGTCATCGGTATCGGGGCGGGCGACCCCGAATACGTGACGGCGGAGGCTGTTCGCGCGCTCAATGACACGCAGGTGTTCTTCGCGATGGACAAGGGTTCACGCACGCGAGGAGGACAAGAAAATGAGGCCAAGAGCGACCTGGTGGCGGCTGCGGCGAACGATCTGCGAGCGCTTCATCCGGGAGCCGGGCTACCGGTTCGTGGAACTGGCCGACCCGCCGCGCGCCAAGGACACCGACTATCGGCAGGCGGTCGCGGAGTGGCACTCGGCCAGGGCCGCTGTCTGGGCCGATGCCATCGAACGCGAACTCCCACCGGACGGCGTCGGCGCCTTTCTGGCATGGGGGGATCCGTCGCTGTATGACAGCACGCTGCGGATCCTCGATGCGGTGGCTGAGCACGTCGACATCGACTACGACGTCATCCCCGGCATCACCGCGATCCAGGCGCTGACGGCCCGACATCGCATCCCGCTCAACGATATTGGCGAACCCGTGCTGATCACCACCGGTCGACGGCTGGCGGCGGATGGGTTGGCGGGTAGCGCGGTGGTCATGCTCGACGGCGACTGCGCGTTCCGATCCTGCGAGCCGCAGACCCGCATCTGGTGGGGCGCCTACCTCGGCACACCGGACGAGCTGCTGGTGTCGGGCACCGTCGGCGAGGTCGGCGAACAGATCGCCAAGCTGCGGGCCGAGGCGCGCGCCCGCCACGGCTGGATCATGGACACCTATCTACTGCGCAGCCCGTAGCGGTGATTACTCGCCGGGGGAGCGCCGCCTTGTCCGCCGCCCGGTCGGCACCGTGAAAGGATCGGCCGCATGATGGCATTTCTGCTGCGCGCAGCATTGACCGGATTCGCATTGTGGATAGTTACCCTGCTCGTTCCCGGGATGGACTTCGTGGGTGGCGACACGACGCTGCAGAGGATCGGGATCATCTTCGTCGTCGGGGTGATCTTCGGGTTGGTCAACGCGATCATCAAGCCGATCCTGCAGATCATCTCGATCCCGCTGTACATCCTCACGCTCGGCCTGTTCCACATCGTGATCAACGCGCTGATGCTGTGGATCACCTCGTGGATCACCGAGCACACCACCCATTGGGGTCTGTTCATCGACGACTTCTGGTGGACGGCGATCTGGGCGGCGATCGTGCTGTCGATCATCAGCTGGCTGCTGTCGCTGGTCGTGCGGGACACCACCCGCGCCTGACGGGCACACTGGACACATGCCCGAACTGCCCGAGGTCGAGGCGCTGGCCGACCACCTCCGTCGGCACGCCGTCGGCCTCACCGTCGGACGCGTCGACGTCTCCGCGTTGTCCGTGCTGAAGACCTTCGACCCCCCGATCACCGCGCTGCACGGCCACGAGGTGACCGGCGCCAACCGGTGGGGCAAGTATCTGGGCCTGCAGGCCGACGGTCTGCACCTGGTCACGCACCTGTCCCGGGCAGGCTGGTTGCGGTGGTCTGATCAACTTGCCGCCGCGCCGCTGAAGCCCGGCAAGGGGCCGATCGCGTTGCGCGTTCACCTTGGAACACCCGATGCCGCACCGGGGTCGAATGTCGCCCTCCGAGCGGCTCCGGGGTTCGATCTCACCGAGGCGGGCACCCAGAAGCGGCTGGCGGTCTGGTTGGTCGACGATCCCGCGATGGTCCCGGGTATTGCGGCGCTCGGGCCGGACGCGCTGGAGCTGACGGCCGAGGGCCTGGCCGCCGTGCTGGCCGGGCAGAGTGGCCGGATCAAGACCGTCATCACCGACCAGAAGGTGATCGCCGGGATCGGCAATGCCTACAGCGACGAGATCCTTCACGTGGCCAAGTTGTCGCCGTTCGCGACGGCGGGCAAGCTGACCGACGCCCAGCTGGCTGCGCTGCACGACGCGATGATCGCGGTGCTCACCGACGCGGTGTCGCGGTCGGTCGGGCAGCAGGCGGCCACGCTCAAGGGCGAGAAGCGTTCGGGGTTGCGGGTACACGCCCGAACCGGGCTGCCGTGCCCGGTGTGCGGCGACACCGTGCGCGAAGTGTCGTTCGCCGACAAGTCGTTTCAGTACTGCCCGACCTGCCAGACGGGCGGCAAGGTGCTGGCGGACCGGCGGTTATCGCGGCTGCTCAAGTAGTTCGGCAGTACGAACGGGTCGCCGACGACAGGGCCTGCCGGTACAGCGGGTCGAGCCCGCGGTCGGAACCGACGGCGTCCGTCGCGGCCGCGAAGTCGGTGGAACACGTCGGCCCGTGCAGCGAATTCCATTGCAGGGCAATCTCGTCGACCATCGTCTTGTTGAACCCGTCGATGGCCGAGCGTGACTCGGACAGGTCGGGTGCGGTCGTCGGCGCGGTGGACGGATCGAACTTCCATTGGCTGAAACGCGTGAACTCGATTGCCTCGGTTGCGTTGATCTGGTCGGTGAAGACCGTTGCCACGTACTGCGCGTCGACGCCGTGGGCGCTGGCGTCGTCGTTGACCGCAGCCATGACCGCATCGACGCGTTGCGGATCGGTGATGTCGCCGCCGCTGATCCACTTGAACGCCGCCACCGGATCGGCGGTCTCCAGCCGCTGCGCCGCGGTGTCCACGAGTCGATAGAACGGGCTCACGGGTTCGGCCTGGGCGACACCGGCCAGGCCGAACTGGCAGGCCAGCAGCGACCCGGCCATCAATAGCGCACTGCGATTACGGCTCATCCACCCATCATGCTTAGTCTGTCCGGGTGACACGGCAGAAGATCCTGATCACCGGCGCCAGCTCCGGGCTTGGCGCAGGGATGGCTCGCGCGTTCGCCGCCAAGGGCCGCGACCTCGCGCTGTGCGCCCGTCGCCTCGAGCGCCTCGACGAGCTCAAGGCCGAGCTGACCGAGCGGCACCCCGGCATCACCGTCGCCGTCGCGGCGCTCGACGTCAACGACCACGAGCAGGTGCCGAAGGTGTTCGCCGAGTTGGAGGACCAACTCGGCGGAATCGACCGGGTCATCGTCAACGCAGGCATCGGCAAGGGCGCCCCGCTGGGCGCGGGCAAGTTGTACGCCAACAAGCAGACCATCGAAACCAATCTGGTCGCGGCACTGGTTCAGATCGAGACCGCCATCGAGATGTTCAAGAGGACCGGCGGAGGCCATCTGGTGTTGATCTCGTCGGTGCTCGGCAACAAAGGTGTGCCGGGCATCAAGGCCGCATACGCCGCGAGCAAGGCCGGGGTGTCGTCGCTGGGCGAGTCCCTGCGCGCCGAGTACCCGAATGGCCCGATCAAGATAACGGTGCTCGAGCCGGGCTACATCGAGTCGGAGATGACCGCGAAGTCGGCTTCGACGATGTTGATGGTCAACAACGAGAACGGGTGCAAGGCCTTGGTCAGTGCGATCGAGCGGGAAACCGGTCGCGCCGCGGTGCCGTGGTGGCCGTGGGCGCCGCTGGTGCAGCTGCTCAGGGTGTTGCCGCCGCGGCTGACCAAACCATTTGCTTAGACGCTCTTAAGGTTTAAGTAATACGCGGTGGTGGTAGCCCCATTGCATGAACGCGAAACTGAAGAACCTGACGCCATTGCTCTTTGCGGGCGCCGCGGCATCTGCGATCGCGCTCGCACCTTATGCCGCAGGTGACCCGAATCCGCCATGCATGAATGACGACGGCACCGCCTGTATAACCGCGCCTGGTGGCACCGAAGGTACGGCCGGTCCCGGCGGCGCCGAGGGCGTGATTCCCGGTGGCCCCGCCGGCGCGGCCGGACCTGAGGGCGCCAGCGGTGGCGTTCCTGGTGGTCCCGAGGGCGCGGCTGGACCTGAAGGTGTGACTGCCGGAACCCCGGGCGGTCCCGAGGGCACTGCTGGACCGGAAGGTGCCAGCGGTGGAACCCCTGGTGGTCCTGCCGGGACGGCCGGACTTGAGGGCGCCAGCGGTGGCGTTCCTGGTGGTCCCGCGGGCACGGCTGGACCCGAAGGTGTTACTGCCGGAACTCCTGGTGGCCCTGAAGGCACGGCCGGACCTGAGGGCGCCAGCGGTGGCGTTCCTGGTGGTCCCGCGGGCGCGGCTGGACCCGAAGGCGTGACCGGCGGAACCCCTGGCGGTCCTGAGGGCACTGCTGGACCGGAGGGAGCCACCGGCGGGATTCCGGGCGTCGGAGAGGGTACCGCTGGACCTGGCGGTGGGAACGGCTGCCTGTTCGGCATCTGCGGCGCCGCTCCCCTCGGCTAATACGTAGTCACTGAGCCGCGGCGGCAGCGTCAATCAGGCGCTGCGGCCGCGCTCGCTGCGGTAGTGCCGGACAAGCGCATCGGTTGAGCTGTCCGACTGCTTCGGAGGCGCTGCGTCGCCGGTGATCACCGGCAGCAGCGCCTTCGCTTGCGTCTTGCCCAGCTCGACACCCCATTGGTCGAACGAGTCGATGCCCCAGATGGCGCCCTCCGTGAACACCTGGTGCTCGTAGAGTGCGATCAGCTGACCGATCGCCGACGGCGTCAGCTGGGTGCCGAGGATCGACGTGGAAGGCCGATTGCCCGGCATCACCTTGTGCGGCACCACCTCTGGCGGGGTGTCCTCCGCGGCGATCTCTTCGGCGGTCTTGCCGAACGCCAGCACCTGGGTCTGGGCGAAGAAGTTGCTCATCAGCAGGTCGTGCATGCTGCCGGTGCCGTCGGCGGTGGCCAGGTCGTCGGTGGGTTGGCTGAACCCGATGAAGTCGGCGGGGATCAACCGCGTGCCCTGGTGCAGCAGTTGATAGAACGCGTGTTGGCCGTTGGTTCCCGGCTCGCCCCAGAAGATTTCGCCGGTGTCGGTGGTGACCGGCGTCCCGTCGGCGCGCACGGACTTGCCGTTCGACTCCATCGTCAGCTGCTGCAGGTAGGCGGCGAAGCGGGCCATGTCGTTGGAGTACGGCAGCACAGCGCGCGACTGGGCGCCGAAGAAGTTGTTGTACCAGAGGCCGATAAGTCCAAGCAGCACAGGCGCATTCGCCTCCAGCGGGGCGGTGCGGAAGTGTTCGTCGACAATGTGGAAGCCGGCAAGGAATTCGGCGAACCGCTCCTTGCCGATGGCCGCCATCACCGAAAGGCCGATCGCCGAGTCCACCGAGTAGCGGCCGCCGACCCAGTCCCAGAAGCCGAACATGTTGTCGGTGTTGATGCCGAAGTCGTCGACGAGCTTCTTGTTGGTCGACACCGCGACGAAGTGCTTCGACACCGCAGCGTCTCCGAGCGCATCGGTGAGCCAGCGTCGTGCCGCTGTCGCGTTGGTCAGCGTCTCCAGCGTGGAGAACGTCTTCGACGCGACGACGAAAAGCGTTGTGGCCGGGTCGAGTCCGTCCAGGTTCGCCACCATGTCGGCGGGATCGACATTGGAGACGAACCGGCACGAGATGCCCGCGTCGGCGTAGTGGCGCAGCGCCTTGTAGACCATCACCGGGTCCGAGGTCGGAGCCTCCGATACCGATGTTGATCACGGTGGTGATCCGCTCGCCGGTCGCGCCGGTCCACTCCCCGCTGCGTAGGCGGTCGGTGAACTCGCCCATCCGGTCGAGCACTTCGTGCACGTCGGTGACGGCGTCCTGGCCGTCGACGGTCAACTCGACGCCCCGCGGCTGGCGCAGAGCGGTGTGCAGCACGGCGCGGTCCTCGGAGGTGTTGATGTGCACGCCGGAGAACATCGCGTCCCGGTGCTGCTCGAGGCGGGCCGTCCGCGCGAGATCGATCAGCAGTTTCACCGTCTCCCGGGTGATTCGGTGCTTGCTGTAGTCGATATAGAGGTCGCCGACCGTCAGCGCCAGTTCGGTGCCGCGCTCGGGGTCCTCGTCGAAAAACTCGCGGATGTGTTTGTCGCGAATCTGATCATGATGCCGCGCCAGGGCCTGCCATGCTGGGGTGGCCGAGATGTCCGGGATCTGCTGCTCGTCGGCGGTCATTCCTCGACCCTAATGCGGCTAAATGACCAAAGGTGTAAGAGGGAGTAATGGATACCACTGCGCTGCTGAAGTCCGTTCCCACCGGCCTCTGGATCGGCGGTGAGGAACGCGAAGCATCGTCGACGTTCGACGTGCTCGACCCGTCCGATGACTCAGTCCTGACGTCCGTCGCGAATGCCACTGCCGAGGATGCGATCGCCGCGCTCGACGCGGCGGCAGAGGCGCAGCCCGGTTGGGCGGCCACCCCGCCCCGGGAGCGCGGCGAGGTGCTGCGCTCGGTGTTCGAGAAGATCAGCGAACGCGCCGAGGACATCGCGACGTTGATGACGCTGGAGATGGGCAAGGTGCTGCCCGAGAGCATGGGCGAGGTCAAGTACGGCTCGGAGTTCTTCCGCTGGTTCGCCGAGGAGGCCGTTCGCATCAGCGGCCGGTTCACTCCCAGCCCTGCGGGCACCGGCCGCATCATCGTGACCAAGCAGGCGGTCGGGCCGTGCTACGCGATCACCCCGTGGAACTTCCCGCTGGCGATGGGCACCCGCAAGATCGGCCCTGCCGTGGCGGCGGGCTGCACGATGATCGTCAAGCCGGCCCAGGAGACACCGCTGACGATGCTGCTGCTGGCCAAGCTGATGGACGAGGCGGGGCTGCCCAAGGGCGTGCTGTCGGTGCTGCCCACCAAGGACCCCGGCGGCGTGACGACGGCGCTGATCGACGACGGGCGGCTGCGCAAGCTCACCTTCACCGGCTCAACGGGCGTCGGGAAGGCGCTGGCCAAGCAGGCGTCCGACGCGCTGCTGCGGCAGTCGATGGAGCTGGGCGGCAATGCACCGTTCGTCGTGTTCGACGACGCCGACGTGGATGCCGCGGTCGACGGCGCCATCCTCGCCAAGATGCGCAACGGCGGAGAAGCGTGCACGGCGGCCAACCGCTTCCACGTCGCGAACTCCGTGCGCGAGGAGTTCACCGAGAAGCTGGTCAAGCGGATGAGCGAGTTCACGCTTGGCAAGGGCATCGACGAGTCGTCGACGCTCGGCCCGCTGATCAACGCCAAGCAGGTGGCCACGGTTTCAGACCTGGTGTCCGATGCGGTGTCGCGCGGCGCAACGGTCGCTGTCGGGGGAGTCGCGCCGGGCGGCCCTGGCAACTTCTATCCGGCGACGGTGCTCGCCGATGTGCCCGCCGACGCCCGCATCCTCAAGGAGGAGGTCTTCGGCCCGGTGGCCCCGATCACCGGTTTCGACACCGAGGAGGAGGGCGTGGCCGCCGCCAACGACACCGAGTACGGGCTGGCCGCCTACATCTACACCCGCGACCTCGACCGCGCGCTGCGGGTCGCCGAGGGGATCGAATCCGGGATGGTCGGCGTCAACCGCGGGGTGATCTCCGACCCGGCAGCGCCGTTCGGCGGCGTCAAGGAGTCCGGCTTCGGCCGCGAGGGCGGCAGCGAGGGCATCGAGGAGTACCTCGAGACGAAGTACATCGCGCTGACCAAGTAAGAGCGAAAAGACGTAAAAGCTCCCCGGTACTCGGCGTGTCGGGGACTTTTGCGTCTGCTGGCGCGGGCAAGATTTCGGCGGTGAGTGGCCACCGGTGGGTCGCGCCGCCCGAGCGCGTCGTCGACCGGGGCGCCCCGAGGGCGTCCCCTCGACCTCGGCGTGGCAACGGCATCCCGGCGTTGGACGGCATTCGCGCATTGGCCGTCGCACTGGTGCTCGCCGACCACGGCGGCATCCCCGGCGTACCCGGCGGATTCATCGGCGTCGACGTGTTCTTCGTGTTGAGCGGATTCCTGATCACCTCGCTGCTGCTCGACGAACTCGGTCGCACCGGCGGCATCGACCTGCCCGGGTTCTGGGTCCGCCGCGCCAAACGGCTGCTGCCCGCGCTGTTGGTGATGGCGACGGCGGTTGTCGTGCTGCGCGAGGTCTTTCCGTCCGAGGCCGTCGCCGGGCTGCGGGACGACGCCGTCGCGGCATTCTTCTGGGCGGCCAACTGGCTCTTCGTGTTCCGCCACACCGACTACTTCACGCAGGGCGATACGCCGTCGCCGTTACAGCACACCTGGTCGCTCGCGGTGGAGGAGCAGTACTACGTCGTCTGGCCGCTGCTGCTGGTTGCCGTCGCGGTTCTACTGTCGTGGCTCACCAGGCGTCGGCCCAGTAGGCCGTCGATGCGCACGATCCGGTGGATCGTCTTCGGGCTGGCTGCGGCAGGAGCGGCGGCCTCGGCGGTCACGGCGATCGTCCTGGTGTCCGAAGGGTCGCTGGACCGCGTCTACTTCGGCACCGACACCCGCGTGCAGGCGCTGCTCGTTGGCGCGGCGGCGTCGGCCCTGCTGGTGCGGGACTGGTCGTCGCTGGCCCGCTACGGGTCGCTCATGCGGTCGCGCTGGGGGCGCTGGCTCGCGCAGCTTCTCCCGGTCATCGGGATGTTGCTGCTCGGGCTGGTGGCGCACTTCGCGTCGGGCAGTGCGCCGGAGTTCCGCCGTGGACTGCTGATCGTGGTCGCGCTCGCGGCCGTGTTCGTCGTCGCCCCCGTCGCGGTGGAGCAGCGCGGGCTGGTCGCGCGCGTGTTGGCCTGGCCGCCGCTGGTGTGGCTCGGGGTGATCTCCTACGGCATCTACCTCTGGCACTGGCCGATCTTCCTTGCGCTCAACGGGGAACACACCGGCCTGACGGGCATGCCGCTCTTCGCTATTCGGGCCACGGCGACGGTGGCGGTGGCCGCGATTTCGTGGTGGTTGATCGAGCAGCCCATCCGGCGCTGGCATCCCGTGCACGTTCCGCAATTGCGGCTGGCGGCCGCGACGCTGGCGACAGCGGCGGTCGCGACGATGCTGGTCGTCCCGGTGGGCGCCAGAGAAGCCGGCGACGTCCGCGAAGGAGGCCCCGACATGCTCGCCGCGGCCGCGCATCCCGAGGTTCCGGTGGAGATCGGCGGGACCGCACGACCGGTTCCCGGGACGCGCACCGTCGCGGTCTTCGGCGACTCGATGGCGTGGACCATGCTGCGCTACCTGCCGCCGACACCCGGGTTCAAGTTCGTCGACTTCACCACCATCGGCTGCGGCATCGCGCGCGGCGGGCCGTATCGGTCGACCGGGGAGACGCTCACTCAGAAGCCCGAATGCGAGACATGGCCGACCAGGTGGGCCCAGCGGATCAGCCACGCCAAGCCCGACGTCGTGCTGATGATCATCGGGCGGTGGGAGACGGTCGACCGGGTCAACGAGGGGCACTGGACCCACGTCGGCGATCCGGCCTTCGACGCGTATCTCGGCGGGGAGCTGCGGCGGGCGCTGGACATCCTCGGGTCGACCGGCGCCCGTGTGGTGGTGACGACGGCCGCATACAACCGGCGCGGCGAGCAGCCGGACGGCTCGCTGTACCCGGAGGATGAGCCCGACCGCGTCGACGCCTGGAACAGGTTGTTGCGACGCGTCGTCGCACAGCGCCCCAACGCGACGGTGCTCGACCTCAACGAGAAGCTGTGTCCCGACGGCGATTACACCAACAAGATCAACGGCATCACGATGCGCATGGACGGCCTGCACCCCACTCCGGACGCGGTGAAGTGGTTGACGCCGTGGCTGGAGGACGCCCTGCGAAAGTAGCGAAAACGCCCGCGGAGTCAGTGGCCGAGGCGGCCGCGGCCCAGGCGCAGCAGCAGCATCGCGAGGTCTTTGCCCTCGGGGCCGAGCTCGCTGTAGCGCTCGATGACCTTCATCTCGCGGCTGTGCACGAGCCGGGTGCCGCCGGACGCCATCCTGGCCTTGCCGATCACCTTGGACACCTCGGTCGCGACGCTTGACTGCGGCCAGGATCTCGGCGTCGAGCTTGTCGATCTCCTGGCGCAGATCGTCGATGTCGCCGACCTGTTCGGTTTCCGCTTCGACAGTCATGGGATTCTCCGAATTCTCGTTGTGTGGAGGGTCTGGTCTCATCCGGTATCGGGCCTCACACAAGAGACGAGCCCCGGATCCGGAAGCGGACCGCGGGGCTCTGGGAAGCAGCTAGACCACGGGCACCGCTGGCCGGTACCCGTAGAAAAATCGACGCTGCTTAATGAGCACGTCTATGAGTGTGCCATCTAGGACCGTGCCAGCGCAAAGGTGTCGGCGCGGCTCGCCGCGGTGGTGTCGTCCAACAGCGGTAAGTTGGGGCAGACATGAGTGTGCACGTAACCGACTCGCCGGCCGACCAGCTTCTCGAAGGGCTCAACGCCCAGCAGCGCCACGCGGTGCTGCATGAAGGCTCGCCGCTGCTCATCGTCGCCGGGGCGGGATCCGGCAAGACGGCCGTGCTGACCCGGCGGATCGCCTACCTGCTGGCCGCCCGCGAGGTCGGCGTCGGGCAGGTGCTGGCCATCACGTTCACCAACAAGGCGGCCGCCGAGATGCGCGAGCGCGTCGTGCAGCTGATCGGTCCGCGCGCCAGGTCGATGTGGGTGTCGACGTTTCACTCCACCTGCGTCCGCATCCTGCGCAACCAGGCGTCGCTGCTGCCCGGGCTGAACTCCAACTTCTCGATCTATGACGCCGACGACTCACGCCGGCTGCTGCTGATGATCGGCAAGGACATGGGCCTGGACACCAAGCGGTATTCGCCGCGGTTGCTGGCCAACGGGATCTCGAACCTCAAGAACGAGCTGATCGGCCCGGAGCAGGCCGCGGCGGAGGCGTCAGAGGCGGAGGAGGAGCTCGCGCGCATCATCGCCGAGGTCTTCGGCGAGTACCAGCGCAGGCTCCGCGCTGCCAACGCGCTGGACTTCGACGACCTCATCGGCGAGACAGTCGCTGTGCTGCAAGCCTTTCCGCAGATCGCCCAGTACTACCGACGACGGTTCCGGCACATCCTCGTCGACGAGTACCAGGACACCAACCACGCGCAGTACGTGCTGGTGCGCGAGCTCGTCGGCAGGGAAGGCTCGCCGGAGGATCCAGCCGGTGTCGCGCCCGCCGAGTTGTGCGTGGTGGGCGACGCGGACCAGTCGATCTACGCCTTCCGCGGTGCGACCATCCGCAACATCGAAGATTTCGAACGCGACTTCCCCAATGCCACAACGATTCTGCTCGAGCAGAACTACCGGTCGACGCAGAACATCCTTTCGGCGGCCAACTCCGTCATATCGCGCAACAGCGGTCGCCGCGAGAAGCGGCTGTGGACCGACGCGGGCGAGGGCGAACTCATCGTCGGGTACGTCGCAGACAACGAGCACGACGAGGCCCGGTTCGTCGCGGAGGAGATCGACGCGCTCGCCGACCGCGGCGAGATCACCTACAACGACGTCGCCGTGTTCTACCGCACCAACAACTCGTCGCGCGCTCTGGAAGAGGTGTTCATCCGGGCCGGGATTCCCTACAAAGTCGTTGGCGGCGTTCGGTTTTACGAGCGCAGGGAGATCCGCGACATCGTCGCCTACCTGAGGGTGCTGGACAACCCCGGCGATTCGGTGAGCATGCGGCGCATCCTCAACACCCCGCGGCGCGGCATCGGTGACCGGGCCGAGGCATGCGTGGCCGTCTACGCGGAGAACACCGGCGCCAGCTTCAACGACGCGCTGCAGGCCGCCGCGGAGGGCAAGGTGCCGATGTTGAACACCCGGTCGGAGAAGTGCATCGCAGGCTTCGTCGCGTTGATCGACGACCTACGGTCGCGTCTCGACGGCGAGCTGGGCGAACTGGTCGAGGCGGTGCTCGACCGCACCGGATACCGCGCCGAGCTTGAGGCGTCCAACGACCCGCAGGATCTGGCTCGACTGGACAACCTGAACGAATTAGTCAGCGTCGCACACGAATTCAGCATCGACCTGGCCAACGCGGAGGCGGCGGGCACCGACCTGGACGACGAAGACGTGCCCGACACGGGTGTGCTCGCAGCGTTCCTCGAGCGGGTGTCGCTCGTCGCCGACGCCGACGACCTGCCAGAGCAGGGTGCCGGTGTGGTGACGATGATGACGCTGCACACCGCCAAGGGTCTGGAGTTCCCGGTCGTGTTCGTCACCGGCTGGGAGGACGGCATGTTCCCGCACATGCGCGCGCTCGGCGATCCCACCGAACTGTCGGAGGAACGGCGGCTGGCCTACGTCGGCATCACCCGGGCACGCCAACGGCTCTACCTGAGCAGGGCCAAGATCCGCTCGTCGTGGGGCCAGCCGATGCTCAACCCCGAGTCGCGATTCCTCCGCGAAATCCCGCAGGAGCTCATCGACTGGCGCCGCACCGACCCGGCGCCGTCATTGTCGGCGCCTGTCAGCGGCGCGGGCCGGTTCGGTACGCCGCGCCCTTCGCCGTCACGTGCCGCGGCGGGCAAGCGGCCGTTGCTCGTGCTGGAGGCGGGGGACCGGGTCACCCACGACAAATACGGCCTCGGACGCGTCGAAGAAGTCTCCGGTGTCGGCGAATCGGCCATGTCGCTCATCGACTTTGGCAGTTCCGGGCGGGTGAAGCTGATGCACAATCACGCACCTGTGGCCAAGCTTTAGCCTCTCGGCCGGGCCCACCGCCCCGTGGCCGGCAGCAGCGCGAGCAGAATCGTCGACACCGGTAGCACCGGAATCGCATACACCACCGGGTCGAGTTTCGCGCCCGCCACGAACACGCTCGCGAAGATCATCAGTCCGATCACCGAGCCGACCACGATGAGCAGTCGGGCCATCCGACGGCGGAGCAGGAGCGCGATCAGGCCGCTGATGAGCGCCGCCGCGGAGACCACCGTCAAGAACCCGACGGCCACGCAGAACAGCCGGTCCGACGCCCACCAGCCGGTGATCAAATCGGTGGCGATGACTGCGGTGGCCCACCCGCTGAGGATCGCCAGCACCGCGGTCGCGACCGCTGCCTTCGGAGTTGGCGCACGGCGCCCTCTGATCGATACCGGTCTGGCGCGGGGGATGTAGGTGGTGTGCTGTTCGGGTTCAGTGCCGATGTGAGTGGTGCGCGAATCGTCGAGTGTGGGCAGCGGGCCGGAAGGCTGCCGCCGGATGATGCTGGTTTTCGGCGCAGACAGGTCGTCGGACGAATCGGAAAGGTCCGGGTCACTCACACTTACGGAGAGTACGTGCCTGGGCTCAATCCCCGTTTGGCGAGCCATCCGACCGGATCGATGCGGTCGGTGCCGTTCTGCAGCACCTCGAAGTGCAGGTGCGGGCCGGTGGAGTTCCCTCGGTTGCCGATCGTGGCGATCTGGTCACCGGCCCAGACGCGCTGGCCGACGCTGACCGTCCAGGTGTTGACGTGGCCGTACAGGGTGACGGTCCCGTCGGCGTGCCGCAGCTTGACCCATGCGCCGAACCCTGCGGTCGGGCCCGCGTCGATGACGACACCGTCGGCCGCGGCGACGATCGGCGTCCCGATCGAGTTGGCGAGGTCGATACCGCCGTGCAGCGCACCCCAGCGGTAGCCGAAGCCCGAGGTGAACACGCCCTTGGTCGGCATGACGAACATCGGCCGTTGCAGCCTGGCCTCGCGGTCGGCGCGCTCCTGAGCGAAGGCGGCGGCCTTGGTGATCTCCTCGGCGTGCACCGCCGAGTTGCTGGCCGACGCCACGGTGATGACCTGCATGCCGTCGGTGGAACCGGAGGCGGCGGCGCCCGCAAGGGCCGACTGATCCGCGGCCAACACGGTGTCGCTGCTGTTGGTGTCGGCGTGGTTCATCACGGAATGCGCGGCCGCTGCGGTGGCCCCTGCGGCCATCGCAGCGATCATCAGGCGGCCCTTGACCGCGTTGGCGGAGTCCTTGCGGTGCTGGGCAGCGCGACGGGCGCTCATGTCGATGATGTCGGTGGCAGCGATGCCGTCGCTGACGTCGGTCTTGCTGTCGCGGTATGCGTGGCTTGCGCGGCGCTCTTCGCGTGGGCCCGGCCGGAACATGGACGGCACCGCGAGGCGCAACGGGATCAGGTCATCGGTCTCGGCCATGTCGTCGAGTTCGGGCGCATGGATGACCTGCGACTCCCGATCAAACGCGGAGTTGTCGTGAAACTCCAGGTCATCGAGCTTGCCGAACTCATTGAAAGGAATGATGTCGGTGATTTCAGCGGCCTCTGGATCGAGCCATCTGTTGCGAGCGTTCGTCGCCACTCCGTTAGGAGAACTGCTCGAACGATGCCCCGCCAACCTGAAATATCCTTCTAGTCGTGACCAGAACGTTATCTAGACCACGAGCACGTTAACCAAATCCCAATGATCGTGGCAACCCGAGAGAGTATTCCGCCCGGGATTGTGACTCGTATCACGCTCACCCGGCGGTGAGATCTGCCACATGAGTGGTAGGCGGTGCCGATGTCTTCGGCTCGTGTCGATAAAGTTCCCCCGAGCCCGTCGGGTGCAAACCACAAAGTCAACACAGACAGTGAGCTGATGGACCTTTTCGAGTACCAGGCGAAGGAGCTGTTCGCCAAGCACAACGTTCCGACCACGCCTGGCCGAGTGACCACCACAGCCGAAGAGGCGAAAACGATTGCCGAGGAGATCGGCAAGCCGGTGATGGTGAAGGCCCAGGTCAAGGCCGGCGGTCGCGGCAAGGCGGGCGGAGTGAAGTACGCAGCCACCCCCGACGACGCGTTCACCCACGCGCAGAACATTCTCGGCCTGGACATCAAGGGCCACATCGTGAAGAAGCTGCTGGTCGCCGAGGCGAGCGACATCGCGGAGGAGTACTACATCTCGTTCCTGCTCGATCGCGCCAACCGGACCTACCTGGCGATGTGCTCGGTCGAGGGCGGCATGGAGATCGAAGAGGTCGCGGCGACCAAGCCGGAGCGGCTGGCGAAGGTGTCCGTCGATGCGGTGAAGGGCGTCGACGAGGCGTTCGCCCGCTCGATCGCCGAGCAGGGCCACCTGCCTGCCGAGGTGCTCGACGCCGCGGCAGTGACGATCCTCAAGCTGTGGGAGATGTTCGTCGCCGAAGACGCGACGCTGGTCGAGGTCAACCCGTTGGTGCGCACACCCGACGACCAGATCCTCGCCCTGGACGGCAAGGTCACCCTTGACGCGAACGCCGATTTCCGGCATCCCGACCACGCGGAGTTCGAGGACCGCGACGCCACAGATCCGTTGGAGCTCAAGGCCAAAGAGCACGACCTCAACTACGTCAAGCTCGACGGAGAGGTCGGCATCATCGGCAACGGTGCCGGTCTGGTGATGTCGACGCTGGACGTCACCGCGTACGCCGGTGAGAAGCACGGCGGCGTCAAGCCGGCCAACTTCCTCGACATCGGCGGCGGCGCCTCGGCGGAGATCATGGCCGCAGGCCTGGACGTAATCCTGGGCGACGAACAGGTCAAGAGCGTCTTCGTGAACGTGTTCGGCGGCATCACCGCATGCGACGCGGTCGCCAACGGCATCGTCAACGCGCTCAAGATCCTTGGCGACGCCGCGACCAAGCCGCTGGTGGTCCGGCTCGACGGCAACAATGTCGACGAGGGTCGCCGCATCCTGGCCGAGGCCAACCACCCGCTGGTGACAGAGGTGGGCACGATGGACGAAGCCGCCGACGTTGCTGCCGCCAAGGCCGCCGAAGCCGCAAGCGCCTGAGACTCAAAGGAATCCGCGACTCATGTCTATCTTCCTGAACGCCAGCAACAAGGTCATCGTCCAAGGCATCACCGGCGCCGAAGCGACCACACACACCGCGCGGATGCTCAAGGCGGGCACTCAGATCGTCGGCGGCGTGAACGCCCGCAAGGCGGGAACCACGGTGTCGCACAAAGACAAAGACAACAAGGACATCGAGCTGCCGGTGTTCGGCTCTGTCGTCGAGGCGATGGAAAAGACCGGCGCCGACGCGTCGATCATCTTCGTGCCGCCGAAGTTCGCCAAGGACGCGATCATCGAGGCCATCGACGCCGAGATCCCGCTTCTCGTGGTGATCACCGAGGGAATTCCGGTGCAGGACAGCGCATATGCCTGGGCCTACAACGTCTCCAAGGGCACCAAGACACGCATCATCGGGCCCAACTGCCCTGGCATCATCACGCCGGGCGAGTCGCTGGTCGGCATCACGCCGGCCAACATCACCGGCGCGGGCCCCATCGGCCTGGTGTCCAAGTCCGGAACGCTGACCTACCAGATGATGTTCGAGCTGCGGGACTTCGGCTTCTCGACGGCCATCGGCATCGGCGGCGACCCCGTCATCGGCACCACCCACATCGACGCCATCGAGGCGTTCGAGAAGGACCCCGACACCAAGGTCATCGTGATGATCGGTGAGATCGGCGGCGACGCCGAGGAGCGGGCGGCCGATTACATCAAGGCCAACGTCTCCAAGCCGGTCGTCGGCTATGTCGCGGGATTCACCGCGCCGGAAGGCAAGACGATGGGTCACGCGGGCGCGATCGTGTCCGGTTCGTCGGGCACTGCGGCCGCGAAGAAAGAGGCGCTGGAAGCCGCAGGCGTGAAGGTCGGCAAGACCCCGTCGGAAACGGCCAACCTGGCCCGCGAGATCCTCAAGAACCTCTAGCCGCGAGCCAGAGGCTCTACAGGTTCTTCTCACTACTTCCCGCGACCGTGCGTGTCTGCGGGCGACACGCCGAGCAATTGCCGGAGTTCACGCACGCTCGTTCAAGGGTTGAGGACCCAACGACTGGATCAGCGGGTCGATGCCGACCCCGGCATCATCGCCTCGACGGGCGTCTATTAGCCTAGCGAAGTAAATACGCACGTTCGCTCTGCCGTGAGCGTGCGCATTCTCGGAAAAACCGCGGCGTGTCGCTCGCAGACACGAACGCTCGCGGGGAAAGGGGGAACTGGGAGATGACGGTGGATCCGCGAACCCCCGTGATCGTCGGCGTCGGCCAGTTCACAGAGAACATCGACGAGCCCGGCTATCGGGGCATGTCGGCCGTTGAGCTGGCGACCGATGCCGCTCGTGCAGCGCTGACCGATACGGGGGCCGACGTCCATGGCGTCGCCACGGCCATCGATGCGGTCGTCGGCCTGAGGCAGTTCGAGATCTCCGGCCCGATGCCGGCCAAGCTGGGCAAGTCGAACAACTACCCGCGGTCGGTCATGCAGCGGCTGGGAGCGCAGCCGGCCCGCTCGGTGCTGGAACCCGTCGGCGGACAGGGTCCGCAGAAGCTGGTTACCGAGTTCTGCGGTGCGATCGCCAACGGCGAGGCCGATGTGGTGATGATCATCGGGTCCGAACCCGGTTCTACGGCGCGCTATTTCGCCGATCGGGACGACAAGCCCGACTTCACCGAGCATGTCGACGGCCAGCTCGAGGACCGCGGTCATCAGATCTACCAATACATCAGCGAATACACGATCAAGCACGGATTGACCGGCGCGACCGTCCAGTACGGGTTGCTGGACAACGCACGTCGCGCCCGGCTGGGGCTGAGTGTCGCCGACTACCGCCAGACGATGGCGGAGCTGTTCGCGCCGTTCTCGAAAATCGCTGCCAAGAACCCGTTTTCGTCGTCGCCTGTCGAACGTTCGGTGCAGGATATCGCAACGGTCACCGACGACAACAGGATGATCTGCGATCCGTATCCCCGGCTTCTCGTCGCCCGCGATCAGGTCAACCAGGGTGCCGCCGCGATCATGATGTCCGTGGACGCCGCGCGTCGTCTCGGTGTGCCCGAGGAGAAGTGGGTGTATCTGCACGGCCACGCCGACATGGTGGAGCAGGGACTGCTGGAGCGCGTCGATCTCAGCGCCAGCCCCGCGGCCGTGCATGCCGCGCGCGAGGCGTTGCGAGTGGCGGAGATCGGTGTCGACGACATCGCCACCTTCGACCTTTACAGCTGCTTTCCATTCCCGGTGTTTGTCGCCTGCGAGGCACTCGGGATCCGCGGAGACGACCCACGCGGGCTCACCCTGACCGGTGGACTGCCCTACTTCGGCGGTCCTGGGAACAGCTACTCGCTGCACGCCATCGCCGAGACGGTCTGCGAGATGCGGGACAAGCCAGGACGATTCGGCCTCGTCGGCGCCAACGGCGGCACCATGAGCAAGTACTCGGTGGGCGTCTACTCCGCCTTGCCGGTGGACTGGCGACAAGACCGCAGCGCGGTCATCAACGACGAGATCGCCGCGCTGCCGACGGTCTCCGTGACCGAAACGGCCGACGGCCCCGCGACGGTCGAGACCTACTCCGTGCGCTACGACTGGCCGGTGCGCACCGGGGTCATCGTCGGCAGGCTCGATGCCGACGGCTCACGGTTCATGGCGCTCACAGAAGACACGGATCTCGTCGATCTGATGTCCGACGGCGATCCGCTCGGTGTTCACATCGTGGTGACGTCGACCGAGCACGGCAACCGCGCACGCCTGGCCTAGTTCCACGCAAGCAGTCGAAGGTCAAAATCGGACCATCACGGGGCGCGTCACCGTGACCGACGTGTGGCCACGCGTCCCTTTGACTCGAAACGGGCTCGGTTTCCACGCTTGCCGTTACGGGCGCTTGCATGTGGATCGTCGAAAACACGGACGATGAGTGGGCTGATCGATGGCATGGCGTTTCCTTTCACGACACTCTGCTCTGCTGAAGGAACTGTCGTCGCGAGCCGTCGACGGGGCACGCGTAGTCAACTACTTGAATGTCGAACCCCCTACCTCACCGCCCGCAGTTCATGTACCATGCGGTACATGATTACCGAGGATGCTATCGAAATCGACGCCCCGCCGACCCTCGTGTGGCAGGTCTTTTCGGACGTCGAGAGCTGGCCGGAATGGACCGCCTCGGTGACCCGCCTGAGCGCCGTCGACGGGCCGGGTCTCGCTGTGGGAAAGCGGTTCGAGATCAAGCAGCCCCGCCTGCCCAAGCTCGTGTGGGAGGTGACCGCGGTGGAGGGCGGCGCCTCGTGGACCTGGGAGCAGCGGTCGCCCGGCGGCCGCACCATCGCCAGCCATGAGGTCATCGCGCAGCCCGGCGGCCGCACCCTTGTCCGTCAGCGGCTCGACCAGCAGGGCCCGATCGGCGAACTCGTCGCCCGCCTCATGCGGGGCACCACCAAGCGCTACCTCGAGCTCGAGGCCAACGGTCTGAAGGCGCGCAGCGAGCAACTGCGTGGCTCGACCACCTGACGTCGCGCGGCGCAGGCAGCTGCTCGACGCGCTCATCGACGCTTTCGCAGACGGCGGGATCGGTGACCGGTCACTGCGCGAGATCGCAGAAGCTGTCGGCACCAGCCACCGAATGCTGTTGCACCACTTCAGATCCCGTGACGAGCTGCTGTTGGCGATCGTCGAAGAGGTCGAGTGCCGCCAGATGGACGCGCTGCCGAAACCGTCCACCGAGCCTGCCGACAGCTTCGCGGCGATGTGGGCCGACCTTGGTCGCCCCGAGCTGCGTCCGTTCGAGCGACTCTTCTTCGAGTGTTATGCCCGCGGAGCGCAAGGCGAAGAGCCATTCGCCCGCATGGTGCCTGGCGCGGTGGACGCCTGGCTGGCCGAAGTAGTCGAAGTCACCCATGGGGCCGCCGACCCCGCCCTCGTGCGGCTCGGGCTGGCGGTCACCCGCGGGCTCTTGCTCGATCTCGTCGCCACCGACGACGACGAGGGCGTCGACGCCGCCGCCCAGGCGTTCGTCGACCTGCTCCGACGGGCGTCGGTTCAGACCAGCGCTGCCAGCTTGCCTGCGAGGCGTTCGACGTAGCCGGCGATCTGGTCCTCGTCGCGGTCCGGCAGGCCGAAGAGGACCTCGGTGACGCCGAGGTCGGCCCAGCGGGCGAGTTTGTCGGGGTCGGGCTTGAAGTCCAGCGCCACGATCTGCGGTGCACCATCGCGGCCCGCAGAGGCCCAGGTGTCCTGCAGCAGCTTCACCGGTTCGTCGATGTCAAAGTCGCGCGGCGTCGTGATCCAGCCGTCAGCCGATTTCGCGATCCATTTGAAGTTCTTCTCGGTGCCCGCAGCCCCGACCAGCACCGGGATATGGGCCTGAACGGGTTTGGGCCACGCCCACGACGGCCCGAACTTGACGAACTCGCCGTCGAATTCGGCTTCCTCCTGCGTCCACAGCGCGCGCATGGCCTCGATGTACTCGCGCAGCATGGTGCGCCGCCGCCCTGGAGGGACGTTGTGGTCGGCGAGTTCGTCTGTGTTCCAACCGAATCCAACGCCCAGGCTGACCCGGCCACCGGACAGGTGGTCAAGCGTCGCGATCGACTTGGCCAGCGTGATGGGGTCGTGCTCGACCGGCAGCGCCACCGCCGTCGACAACCGAACCCGCGACGTCACCGCGCAGGCCGTGCCCAGCGACACCCATGGATCCAGGGTGCGCATGTATCGGTCGTCGGGCAGCGACTCGTCGCCGGTGGTGGGGTGGGCGGCCTCGCGCTTGACCGGGATGTGGGTGTGCTCGGGGACGTAAAACGTCGTGAATCCGTGGTCGTCGGCCAGCTTGGCGGCCGCCGCAGGGGCGATCCCACGATCGCTGGTGAACAGTACAAGCCCGTAATCCATACCCAGAATTAGAACGTGTTCCAGTCTGGGGGGCAAGGGCGGGGTCTGCGTAGGGTACGGGCCGATTGAGGTAGTGCCGTACTCGCGACGCGATTGCTGCGAGCCAGAAAGCTCCAACCCATGGAGGCCAGGCGCACCACCCGCCAGAAACTCATGGAATGGGTTCGCCGCTACCTGCCGTGCGAAATCGCGGGCACGGTTGGCGAGTTCGGTGGTGCCGCCGTCGCCTATCTGCTCACCGGGTCGATGGCGGCCGCCGCGATAACCGCGACGGTGGGCGCATCGGCGGGCTATTACGCGGCCGCCTACACCAGCGCGGTGCGGTGGGCCTACCGCGAGCACAGCCATCGGAGGATGGGCGACCCGCGCCACGGTCGCCAATCTGTTCGCGTTGCGCAGCGTCGCAATAGAATTCGGGCCCGCCGAACTGATCGACAGCATCGCCATCCGACCGCTGGCCTACTACCTCGGGCCGATGATGTTCGGCAACGTCGTTGCAGGCTGGATCTTCGGAAAGTTGTTGTCCGACATCGGTTTCTACGTTCTCGCCGTCTTCAGCTACGAGCGATTCAAGGTACTGCTTGCGGGACGCGAGCCGGGCATCGAGGAGGTCGACGGTGTACCCGTTCCTGCGGTCGCAGCTGCGTGACGGCCTGCGGGACAGGGCCGACACCGAGGGTTGGCGCGCGCTCATCGCGCGGCACGGCACGCCGCTGCTGGTGCTGGATCCCTATCGCGTCATCGAGCAGTACCGGCTGCTGGCATCGCACCTGCGCGGCTTTCGGCTGCACTATGCGGTGAAGACGTCGCCCCACCCGGCGGTGCTGCGTGCCGTCGCCGCGAGCGGTGGTGGCTTCGACGTGGCCACCAACGCCGAGATCGACCTCCTGCGGACGCTTGGGCTTCCCGTGAAGCGCTGCATCAACACCAATCCGATCAAGAAGCTCTCCGACATCGACCATGCCTACATCGCGGGCGTGCGCACCTTCGTCGTCGACAACCCGGTCGAGGTCCAGAAATTCGTTGGGCTGCCGGCGGACATCGACATCCTGGTGCGGCTCGCGTTCCGCAACCCGTCGGCGAAGTCGGATCTGTCGACGAAGTTCGGCGTCGACCCCGCCGAGGCGGAACTGGTTGTCAAGCACGTGCTGGCTGCCGGGGTGCGCTTCGCCGGTTTCAGCTTCCACGTCGGGAGCCAGGGAACGACCGCCGAGCCGTACCGGGAAGCCCTGCTGGGCACGCTGGACCTCGTCACCCACATCACCAAAACGCTCGGCGTGCCGACCCGGATCATCGACATCGGCGGCGGCTTTCCCGTCACCTACCGCGAACCGATGCCCGCCATCGAAGACATCGGTCGCATCGTCGACGAGGTGCTGGGCGACCAGCGCGACGAATTCACCTTGCTGGCCGAGCCGGGCCGCTTCCTGGCCGCCGACAGCATGACCTTGCTGACCAGCGTGGTCGGCAGCGCCGTGCGTGACGGCCGCATGTGGCATTACCTCGACGACGGGCTGTACGGCAGCTACTCGAACGTGATGACCGAGGATGTGCACCCGCCGATCATGGCGTTGCGCGAGGTGGTCGACGGCGTGGGCGCCTGCGAGCCGGTGACGCTGGCCGGACCGACATGCGACAGCGCCGACGTCATCGCCCGCGACTACCCGATGCCGTCGCTGAACGTCGGCGACGTGGTGGTCAGCCCGATGATGGGCGCCTACACGTCGGTGACGTCGTCGCGCTTCAACGGCATCGCGGCCACCCCGATCGTCGAAGTCTGAGTTTCCTTCAGCGAGAGCGTTACCCGCGACGGTTGCCCGCCCCCGCTGCTGGGATAGCACACCATGACGACGGAACGAATCGCAGAACACATCCGGTTCGCGTACTGGGTGCCCAATGTCAGCGGCGGGCTGGTCACCAGCGACATCGAGCAGCGCACCGACTGGGGCTACGACTACAACGTCAAGTTGGCGCAGACGGCCGAGAACAACGGCTTCGACTATGCGCTGTCCCAGGTGCGCTACGAGGCCAGTTACGGCGCCGAGTACCAGCACGAGTCCACCAGCTTCAGCCTCGCCCTGCTGTTGGCCACCCAACGGCTAAAGGTGATCGCCGCCGTCCACCCCGGACTGTGGCAGCCGGCCGTCCTGGCGAAACTGGGCGCGACGGCCGACCAGCTGTCCGGCGGCCGCTTCGCCGTCAACGTGGTGTCCGGCTGGTTCAAGGACGAGTTCACCCATCTGGGCGAGCCGTGGCTCGAACACGATGAGCGCTACCGGCGCAGCGCGGAGTTCCTGCAGGTCCTGCGCAAGATCTGGACCGAGGACGACGTCGATTTCCGCGGCGACTTCTACCGCATCCACGACTTCACTCTCAAGCCCAAGCCGCTCAACACCGCCGCGCGGCCCAACCCCGAGTTGTTCCAGGGCGGCAATTCCACCGCGGCCCGGCGTAACGGCGGCTACTACGCCGACTGGTACTTCTCCAACGGCAAGGACTTCGACGGTGTGACCGAGCAGGTCGTCGAGGTGCGCGACCATGCACGCGACGCGGCGCGCGAGGTCAACTTCGGCTTGAACGGGTTCATCATCGCCCGCGATACCGAGGCCGAAGCCCGCGATACGCTCCGCGAAATCGTCGAGAAGGCCAACCGTCCCGCAGTGGAGGGTTTCCGCGCCGCCGTGCAACAGGCTGGCAACTCCACATCGGACAAGCGTGGCATGTGGGCGGACTCGACGTTCGGCGACTTGGTGCAGTACAACGACGGCTTCCGTACCCAACTGATCGGCACACCCGAGCAGATCGCGGAACGCATTGCGGCGTACCGCAAACGGGGCGTCGACCTTATTCTCGGTGGCTTTCTGCACTTTCAGGAAGAGATCGAGTACTTCGGGTCGCGGGTGCTGCCGCTGGTCCGCGAAATCGAGAACGTCGATAACAATTCGGCTGACGCTCCCGTGCTTGCCTCCGCATAACGCAGCGTGCGCTAGCGTGGTGTCGAATCGCTCATGCGGTCCGAGTTCATGAGTCCATGAACGGCGTTCCGACGCAGTGCCGCGGGGAGCGGCGACCAAACAACAAAAAGCAGGAGAGGTCATGACCTACCCGCCCGGAGGCCCCGGATACTCGACCGGCCAGCAGCCGACTCAGCAGTTCAGCGCCCCTACCCAGCAGTTCGGCAAGGCCGAGCATTCGTCGCAGGCGCAGGGCCCGACGCAGACCGCCGCAGGTCCGAGCAAGCTGCCGTTCTACCTGCTCGCCGCAGTCGCCGTCCTCGGCCTGCTCGTTTACCTGTTCAGCTTCGGGCCGATGTTCACCATCAGCAGCACCGACTTCCCGCAGCTGGGCAGCGCCAGCGGCACGTCGCTGGGTCTCGGACTCGCCGTGCTCACTTCGGTTCTTGCCGCGCTGCTGGCCGGAGTGGGCCTGCTGCCCAAGCAGAAGACGTTCGTCGGCGTGATCGCGGCGGTTTCGGTGCTGGCTTTCCTGCTGGTGATCGCCGAAATCGTGAACAAGCCTGACCAGGTCAGCATCGACTGGGCGCTTTACGTCGTCATAGCTGTCTCCTTCCTGCAGGCGGCGGTCGCGACCGGCGCCCTGCTGCTCGACTCGGGCATCATCTCGCCGCCCGCGCCGCGGCCGAAGTACGACCAGCAGCAGCAGTACGGCCAGTACGGTGCGCCGGGCCAGTACTACGGCCAGCCAGGCCAGCACGCGCCGCACCAGGGCGGTCCGCAACAGCAGCGCCCCGGCTACCCGTCGCAATACGGCGGCTACCCTGGCGGATCGCCGTCCGGTGGCTTCCAGGCGATCGGCCAGCAGGCCGGCCCGCCGACGCCGCCGACCGGTTTCCCGACCTACGGCCAGCCGCAGTCGTCCAGCTCCGCGCCCACCAGCCACGCACAGCCGTCGTCTTCGTCGGACCAGTCCGGTAACGCGTCGTCGTAGACGGATCCTCGCGTGCGTGACCTTCGCGCGCGTGAGCGAAGAGCGATACCGCTAGTGGTGGAGAACAGGTCAGCCGGCAGCACTCGCCAGGCTCGTGACCTGTTCAGGGTTGCGTTCGGCCCGTCGGTGGTGGCGTTGGTCATCATCGCCGCGGTGACCCTGTTGCAGTTGCTCATCGCCAACAGCGACATGACCGGCGCGCTCGGTGCGATCGCCAGCATGTGGCTGGGTGTCCATCAGGTCCCAGTGTCGATCAGCGGCCGCGAGCTCGGCGTAATGCCGCTGCTGCCGGTGCTGGCGATGGTGTGGGGGACCGCGCGCACCACGGCAGGCGCCACCCCACCGCAAGGATCCTGGTTCGTCATCCGCTGGATCGTCGCCTCCGCGTTGGGCGGTCCGCTGCTCATCGCCGCCATCTCGTTGGCCGTCGTCCATGACGCCGCGTCGGTGATCACCGAGCTGCAGACACCCAATGCGTTGCGTGCGTTCGCGGGGGTGTTGACCGTGCACGCGATCGGCGCGGCGATCGGGGTCGGGTCAAGCGCCGGCCGTCGGTTGTTGGCCGCGACCGGGGTGCCGATGTGGGTGGGCGACGCAGGCAGGCCCGCGGTGGCCGGGGTGCTGGCGCTGGTCGGGTTGTCCGGCGTCGTCACGTCGCTGTCGCTGGTGGTCCACTGGTCGACAATGCACGAGCTGTTCGCGATCACCGACTCGGTGTTCGGGCAGTTCAGCCTGACGATGTTGTCGATGCTCTATGCGCCCAACGTCATCGTCGGCACCTCCGCTGTCGCGGTCGGTTCCAGCGCGCACGTCGGGCTGGCCACGTTCAGCTCCTTCACGGTGTTCGGCGGCGATATTCCCGCGCTGCCGGTGCTGGCGGCGGTCCCGACGCCGCCGCTGGGGCCGGTGTGGGTCGCGCTTCTGATCGTCGCGGCCGCCTCCGGCGTGGTGGTCGGGCAGCAGTGCGCCCGGCGGCCACTGACGCTGCTGCCCGCACTGGGCAAGCTGGTCATCGCGTCTGCGGCCGCGGCGGCGACGATGGCGCTTCTCGGCTATGCCGGCGGCGGTCAGTTGGGCAACTTCGGCCACGTCGGGGTGGACCAGGCCACCTTCGGACCTGCCGTTTTTCTGTGGTTCGTGGGGATCGGCGGGCTGACCCTGGCGATGTCTGGTGGCATCGCGCGCAGGCAAAGGAGGGCCGCAGCCCCGGTCGAGCCGCTGGAGCCGGTCGAGACGCTCGAGCCCGAGCCGTCACCCGAACCCGCGCCCGACCTCGACGGCGAACCTGAGACCGATCTCGAGCGTGACGTGGAACCCGAGGACGAGTCGCCGCCCCACGAGGAAGACGCGCCCGTTATGCATTTACCGCGCGCTGAGGCGAATGTGCCCGATTTCGACGACCTGCCCGACCCGGAGGACCTGGCCTACATCGACGACGACGACGCCACGCCGGGTTCGGTTGGCGACCTGAGACGCCCGGCCGACGATTAGGCTCGTCGCGTGCAGCAACCCCTCCGTGTGCCCGCGAGCGCACCGGCGCGGGTGGTGGTGCTGGCCTCCGGCACCGGTTCGCTGCTCGAGTCCCTGCTCTCGTCCGCGGTGGGCGACTTCCCGGCCCGCATCGTCGCGGTCGGTGTCGACCGGGACTGCCGGGCGGTGGAGGTCGCGACGGCGGCCTCGGTGCCGAGCTACCGGGTGCGGTTGGGGGATTATTCCGATCGCGGGGCCTGGGACGCGGCGATCACCGATGCCACCGCTGCGCACGCGCCCGATTGGGTGGTGTCGGCCGGCTTCATGAAAATTCTTGGCCCGCAGTTTCTTTCGCGGTTCCCCGGCCGTGTGATCAATACCCATCCGGCGCTGCTGCCGTCTTTTCCAGGCGCACACGCCGTGCCGGAGGCGCTGGCCTACGGCGTCAAGGTCACCGGGTGCAGCGTGCATCTGGTAGACGCGGGCACCGACTCCGGTCCGATTCTGGCGCAGCAGCCGGTGCCAGTGCTCGACGACGACGACGAAGCGACGCTGCACGAGCGGATCAAGGTCGTCGAGCGGAAACTGTTGGTGGATGTCCTGGCCGCGCTCGCAACGGGCGGACTGACCTGGATTGGACGAAAGGCGACCATAGGATGAGCGACAACGGGCGCAAGCCGGTCCGACGGGCGTTGATCAGCGTGTACGACAAGACCGGCCTAGAGGGGCTGGCCTCTGGGTTGCACGCGGCAGGGGTTGCCATCGTCTCGACCGGGTCGACGGCCAAAACCATTGCGGGCACCGGTATTCCGGTGACGCCGGTGGAGGAGCTCACCGGTTTCCCCGAGGTTCTCGACGGCCGCGTGAAGACGCTGCATCCACGGGTGCACGCTGGACTGCTGGCCGATTTACGCAAACCCGAGCACGCCGCTGCACTGGAAGAACTCGGTATCGAGGCATTCGATCTCGTGGTGGTGAACCTGTATCCGTTCAGCGAGACCGTCGCCTCCGGCGCCGACGTCGACGAATGCGTCGAGCAGATCGATATCGGCGGGCCGTCCATGGTGCGTGCAGCCGCCAAGAACCATCCCAGCGTGGCGGTCGTCGTCGACCCGCTCGGCTACGACGGAGTTCTGGCGGCGATCCGTGCGGGTGGATTCACGCTTGCGGAGCGGAAGATACTGGCTTCGTTGGCGTTTCGCCACACCGCTGAATACGACGTAGCGGTTGCAAGCTGGATGGGCGAGATCCTCGCTCCCGAAGAGCCCGCGCAGAAGTTGCCCGCCTGGTTCGGCGGCACCTGGCGCCGCACCGGCGTGCTTCGCTACGGGGAGAACCCGCATCAGCAGGCGGCGCTCTACAGCGACGACTCGGCGTGGCCCGGTCTGGCGCAGGCCGAGCAGCTGCACGGAAAAGAGATGTCCTACAACAACTTCGCCGACGCCGACGCCGCATGGCGGGCCGCCTTCGATCACGATCAGACATGCGTGGCCATCATCAAACACGCCAACCCATGCGGCATCGCCATCTCGTCGGTGTCGGTCGCCGATGCCCACCACAAGGCCCACGAATGCGACCCGCTGAGCGCGTTCGGAGGCGTCATCGCGGCCAACACCGCGATCAGCGTCGAGATGGCCGAGACCGTCGCCGACATTTTCACCGAAGTCATCATCGCACCGGCCTACGAAGACGGTGCGGTGGAAGTGCTTGCGCGCAAGAAGAATATCCGCGTGCTGGTCGCGTCGGAGCCGTTGACCGGGGGCATCGACATGCGTCCCATCAGCGGCGGCGTGTTGCTGCAGCAGCGCGACGCGCTCGACGCGCCCGGGGATGATTCGGTTAGCTGGACGTTGGCCACCGGGCGAGCCCGCGGACCCTGCAACGCTCGCCGACCTCGTCTTCGCGTGGCGGGCCTGCCGCGCGGTGAAGTCCAACGCGATCGTCATCGCCGCCAACGGCGCCACCGTCGGTGTCGGCATGGGTCAGGTGAACCGGGTCGACGCGGCGCGGCTGGCGGTCGAGCGCGGTGGCGACCGGGTACGCGGAGCGGTGGCCGCCTCCGATGCGTTCTTCCCTTTCCCCGACGGCCTGCAGACGCTGGCCAATGCGGGTGTGAAAGCGATCGTGCATCCCGGCGGGTCGATGCGCGATGACATAGTGACCGAAGCCGCCAAAGCAGCCTCAGTGACGCTTTACGTCACCGGGGCGCGCCACTTCGCCCACTGATAGGTTGCCGCCATGGTGATAGCAGCGCGAGCGGCGGCTGTGGTGCTGGGGGCCACGGCGATCGTGCTGGCCACCGCTTGTACTCGGACGGTCGACGCCCGCGTCGTCGCCGCACCCGATCTCGGCAAAGCGCCTGTGGGTGCCTCGGCGTGCACGTCGGTTCACGCGCCGATGACGAAGGTCCCCGGCCACGTCGACGACGAGCCGGTCATGAAGATCCCGCAGCCCGCCGGCTGGGCGAGGGTGACGGTGATGGACTCGGAACTGATCAGGTTCACGATGCGTAACACCTCTCTGGCCAAGGACAATTTCGCACCGACTGCTGTCGTCACACTCGAAAGTCATCCGGGTGTCACCGATCCCCAAGAGGTGTTCGACGCCCAGCACGAGGCGCTGCAATCCGGGGTCGGCGCCACAGACGTGCGCATCACGCCCGAAACCCTCTGCGGGCTGCCTGCCGAAACCATCGACTACGTCACGCCGCCCATCGGGCCGATAGCACCGCATCCGGCAGGCGTGGTGTGCGCGGTGATGCAAACCGATGACAGGACGTTCTCGTTGACGCTGACGGTCCAGTCCGCCGATCCCGACAACCCGACATATAAGCGCGATGCCGAGACGATCCTGACCGGCTTTCAGATGCTGCCGCCGTCGGACTCGTAGGGCTAATCAAGAGACGACGTCACGTTCGCGTAAGGCGTAGCGAGTGCCGTCGCTCGGCAGCAGACGTAGCGTGGAGTAGTGACATCACCTAAGGACTTGCCCCGGACCGTGGGCGAGCTACGCGCCTCCGGCCATCGCGAACGGGGCGTCAAGCAGGAAATCCGGGAGAATCTGCTGGCCGCGCTGGCCGAGGGCCGCGACGTGTGGCCCGGAATCCTGGGTTTCGAGGACACCGTGCTTCCGCAGCTGGAACGCGCCCTTATCGCCGGCCACGACGTCGTGCTGCTCGGTGAGCGCGGTCAGGGCAAGACGCGGCTGCTGCGGGCGTTGGCCGGCCTGCTCGACGAGTGGACCCCGGTGATCGAGGGCGCCGAGCTCGGCGAGCACCCCTACACGCCGATCACCCCGGAGTCGATCCGGCGGGCCGCCGATTCCGGCGACGACCTGCCTATCGAATGGCGGCACCGCAGCGAGCGCTACTTCGAGAAGCTCGCCACCCCCGACACCAGCGTCGCCGACCTGGTCGGCGACATCGACCCGATCAAGGTGGCCGAGGGCCGCAGCCTCGGCGACCCGGAAACCATCGCCTACGGCCTGATCCCGCGGGCCCACCGCGGCATCGTCGCAGTCAACGAGCTGCCCGACCTCGCCGAACGCATTCAGGTGTCGATGCTCAATGTGATGGAGGAGCGCGACATCCAGGTCCGCGGCTACACGTTGCGGCTGCCGCTGGACGTGGTCGTCGTCGCCAGTGCCAACCCGGAGGACTACACCAACCGCGGGCGCATAATCACTCCGCTAAAGGACCGCTTCGGCGCTGAGATCCGCACGCACTACCCGCTCGAGCTGGACGCCGAGCTCGGCGTCATCACTCAGGAGGCGCATCTGGCGGCTGAGGTGCCCGAGTACCTGCTGCAGATCCTCGCGCGGTTCGCGCGCAACCTTCGCGAGTCGACCTCGATCGACCAGCGCTCTGGTGTTTCGGCGCGGTTCGCGATCGCGGCAGCCGAGACGGTCGCCGCAGCGGCCCGTCACCGCTCCGCGGTGCTCGGCGAGCAGGATCCGGTGGCCCGGGTCGTGGACCTCGGCACGGTGATCGACGTGCTGCGCGGCAAGCTGGAATTCGAATCCGGTGAGGAGGGCCGCGAGCAGGCGGTGCTCGAGCACCTGCTGCGGCGCGCCACTGCGGACACCGCACAGCGGTTGCTCGGCGGCATCGACGTCGGGCCGGTGGTCGTCGCGATCGAGGGCGGCACGGCGGTCACCACAGGTGAGCGGGTGTCGGCGCGCGACGTGCTGGCGGCGGTGCCCGAAGTGCCCGCAATCGCCAAGGTTCAGGAGCGACTCGGCGCGCATTCCGACGGCCAGCGCGCCGCGGCCGTCGAATTGGCGCTGGAGGCACTGTATCTCGCTAAGCGGATCGACAAGGTGTCCGGCGAAGGCGAAACCGTTTATGGCTAGAAGAAGCCACGGGCGCTCGTCCCGTTACTCCGGCTACACCGGCGGCCCGGACCCGCTGGCGCCGCCGGTCGATCTGCGCGAAGCGCTCGAGCAGATCGGGCAGGACGTGATGGAGGGCTCGTCGCCGCGTCGGGCGCTGCAGGAGCTGCTGCGCCGCGGCACACAGAACATGCGCGGCGCCGACAAGCTGGCAGCCGAGGCGAACCGTCGTCGCCGGGAACTGTTGCAGCGCAACAACCTCGACGGAACTCTGCAGGAGATCAAGAAGCTGCTCGACGAAGCGGTGCTGGCCGAGCGCAAGGAGCTGGCCAGGGCGCTCGACGACGACGCCCGGTTCCAGGAGATGCGGATCGAGTCGCTGCCTCCGTCGCCTGCCAAGGCCGTGCAGGAACTGGCCGACTATGACTGGCGTAGCCAGGAAGCGCGCGAAAAGTATGAACAGATCAAGGATCTGCTCGGCCGCGAGATGCTCGACCAACGTTTCGCGGGAATGAAACAGGCGCTAGAGAACGCCACCGACGAGGATCGTCAACGCGTCAATGAGATGCTCGATGATCTGAATGACTTGCTGGACAAGCATTCCCGCGGGGAGGACACCCAGCAGGACTTCGACGACTTCATGAACAAGCACGGCGAGTTCTTTCCCGAGAATCCGCGCAATGTCGATGAACTGCTGGACTCGCTGGCCAGCCGTGCCGCGGCCGCGCAGCGGTTCCGCAACAGCCTGTCCCCCGACCAACGCGCCGAGTTGGATGCGTTGGCCCAGCAGGCATTCGGCTCGCCATCGCTGATGAACGCGCTGAACCGGCTCGACGGGCACCTGCAGGCCGCGCGGCCCGGAGAGGACTGGACGGGCTCGTCGCGCTTCTCCGGTGATAACCCTATGGGCATGGGCGAGGGCACCCAGGCGCTGTCCGACATCGCAGAACTCGAACAGCTCGCGGAGGAGCTGTCGCAGAGCTATGCCGGCGCGACGATGGATGACGTCGACCTCGAGGCGTTGGCTCGTCAGCTCGGCGAGGACGCGGTGGTCGACGCCCAAACGCTCACCGAACTGGAACGGGCGCTGGTCAACCAGGGCTTCCTCGACCGTGGCTCCGATGGGCAGTGGCGGCTGTCCCCGAAGGCGATGCGCCAGCTCGGACAAACCGCGCTAAGGGATGTGGCACAGCAGCTTTCGAGTCGGCACGGTGAACGCGACACTCGGCGCGCCGGGGCCGCCGGTGAGCTGACGGGTGCGACGCGGTCGTGGCAGTTCGGTGACACGGAGCCGTGGAACGTCACCCGGACCTTGACCAATGCCGTACTGCGCCAATCGGGTACGGGTGTGGTGGAGCGACCGATTCGGATCACCGTCGACGACGTAGAGGTGTCGGAGACCGAGACCCGCGCACAGGCCGCGGTGGCACTGCTGGTGGACACCTCGTTCTCAATGGTTATGGAGAACCGCTGGCTGCCGATGAAGCGCACGGCGCTGGCGCTCAATCATCTGGTCAGCACCCGGTTTCGTTCGGATGCATTGCAGATCATCGCATTTGGTCGATACGCACGGACGGTAAGCCCGGCTGAACTGACCGGGTTGGAGGGCGTCTACGAGCAGGGCACCAACCTGCACCATGCGCTCGCACTGGCGGGACGGCACCTGCGCCGTCATCCCAATGCGCAGCCGGTGGTGTTGGTCGTGACCGACGGGGAGCCGACCGCGCACCTCGAGAACTTCGGCGACGGCGACGGCACGTCGGTGTTCTTCGACTACCCTCCGCACCCGCGGACGATCGCGCACACTGTCAAGGGTTTCGACGACATGGCCCGGCTGGGTGCGCAGGTCACCATCTTCCGGCTCGGCAACGATCCCGGCTTGGCCAGGTTCATCGACCAGGTCGCGAGGCGAGTCGAGGGACGCGTGGTGGTGCCCGATCTGGACGGGCTTGGTGCCGCGGTGGTTGGCGACTATCTGCGGTCGCGGCGTCGTCGTTAATCCTCGTCGTCGTCGAAGAGTTCGGCGAGCAGTTCATCGGGGTGGTGGGCTTGGTTGATTTCGGGTGGGCCGGTGCCGTCGGTCCAGGCGAGTCTGCCGGTGTCGGTGACTTTGGTCTTGAGGGTGCCCTTGCTGACCAGCGTGTGATCGGGTCCGCAGCCGAAGTAGAGGCAGTGGGCGTCGGTGCGGCCGCCGGTGCGCCAATCGGGTTCGTGATGGACTTCGCAGTGGTAGCCGGCCTCCAGGCAGTTGGGCCGGGTACAGCCCCGGTCGCGCGCGTAGCAAATGATGCGTTGGTCGGCAGTTGCGACGCGTGGTGCGGGCGAGATAGAGCGGCCTGTTGCTGTGATTAATCGTCGCTTATAGCTCTATTAGCTCGGGCTTCCCATCTTGGGCACTGCATGCCGCTCAGCCGCCTCGATGAAGGTCGGCACCCACGCGCCGCAGCCGTGGCAGTCGTGGCAGCCGACCACCGTCACCTCACCTCGGGCGTAGGCGACGGCGCTCTGATTCGACACGTGACGCAGCGCCCGCTGCGCCTCGATGTCCGTCAGCGGCACGGGGGGCACCGGCCCTAGTCACCGTCCGGCTCCACCGCCAGCCGAAGGGCCGGTTAAAGCGGGACGCCGAGGGCCGCGAGCGCATCGACCCGGCCACCGTGGACATCCAATGGCGGCGTTAGCGCGAGCCAGCCGCGTTAGTTCGTGGTGACGAGGACGGTGACCGGCAGCCCGCGAGGCCGGCCGAACTCGCCGGAGGCGATGCCGGCTTTGAGGCCGAGCTTGACGGCGTCGTGCAGCCGTTGGGGCCCGCTGCGGGGATCGGGGTCGGCCTCGTCGGGCACATCGCCGTCGGGCTGGTGGCGGCCGGGGCGCACGGCGGCGTTGACCGCCTCCAGATAGGCGCGGGTTTCCGGATCGAGCCAGCCCGACAGTCGGCTCATGCCGTCGGGGCCTTGGGGGGCCGGGTGCAGCCCGCGGCGGCGGGCGCGGTCGTGCTCGTCGAACAGCCCGTCGGGGTTGAGGTGATCGGCGATTCTGCGCCCGATCACGGTGACGAACGTGGCGTCCTGACAAACCGCGTGGCGCACCAAGATTCGTTCGGCCTTCTCCCGCTGGTCGCAGGACACCGCCGAGGGCAGCACATCGAGCGCGTGAGCAGACCGCGCCGATGTGCTCGTCGCCGACGTCACCGTTGTCCACGGCGGAAGCGAGTGGGGCAGTTCGGGCGCCAACACGGCTCCGGTCAACGAACGGCGCGGGCGAATTCGCGCAGCGATGCCCAGCCGGCGCCGCACTTCACCAGGTGTGATCCGCAGTCGCTGCCACAGCAGCTTGCCCATCACGGTGCCCGCAGGCAGATCGGGGTCGGCGGGTCCATCCGTGGCTCGACGAGTTCGCCGACGAACCGGTACATCAGCCCACGGTTGACCCGGCGCTGAGCTTCCAACCTCTCGCAGACCTCCACCCGGAAGGCATTGCCCACCGCATCAGAGCACGTCACTCGCAGACGGGCATGAGCCGCCTCAACCGCATCCAATGCGGCGCGAATCTCGTCGCGTGCCGCCTCCGGAGAACTGGTCGAACCCATGGCCCTACACTATCGAACACATGTTCGGGTAGCTGTCGCTCCGGTACCACCTGTGGACAAACTCGCGACTGGGGATAAAAAGCCGTATCTGTTGAGACGCGGGGTTCCAAGCGGTATGAGCCACGCCACCAGGCGGAGACGAGATGCCCCTAGTCGGTCTTGCGCTTCCTGCGCTTGACGGCGACCTTGCCCCACAGCGAGAAGCCGCGGACCTTTATCCGCGGTGCACCGGGCAGGCCTTGCTCCGTTTCGAGGTGGTCGAACGTGCCCATCACGCCGACACCATGCAGGTCCACGTTGACCTCGGGTGGCACCAGGATGGTCTGACCACCCATGATCGAGTAGGTGTGGATCTCGACCTCGGGTGAGGTGAAGTCGGCGTAGCGCAGGTCTACGACCCCGCCGCCCCACAGCGCGAAGGTCGTCATTCTCTCCGGCACGTTCCACCGGCCGCGGCGTTCGAATCCGCTGAGGATCGCCAGCAGCAGCGTCGACGGCGCAGGATGGCACGGTCCACCCCGACGGGTGCTCATGCTGGTGGCGCCGGGAAGGTCGGCGCTCAGCCGCGCGAGCTCGTCATAAGTCTTGGCGCCGTATGCCTTGCTCAGCCGTTTCTCGTATTCATTCATCGAGAGAGCGCCCTGGGCTGCGGCGTCGGAGAGCAGCTGTGCCGCCTGCATGCGGTCTGTGTCCGCAGCGGGCTCCGATCGGTTAGGCGACACTGGAGTGCTCATCAGTGTCGAGCCTACGACGAAGCTGCAAATAAACACAGGAAACGTCATGGACTTGGCGCCAGGTACTGGCCGAAGCCGACCGTCCCGATGGGGTTTGCCGGCACCAGATTGGCACCGGACTTCAGACCTGCGACGATGCCGCCCGGCAGGGGGAGGGCCAGCACACGTCGGCGACTGTTGCGTGAGGTGAGATACATGCGCCCGAGCTCGTCGTGGTCGTACACGGCGGGTCCGCCGATGTCACTGACGCGACCCGCTGGGCCCTCGTCGATGAGGGAGACCAGGTGGGTCGCGACGTCGCGGGTGTCGATCGGCTGGAAGCGCACGCCCTTGAGCGCGAACCAGCACCGGTGAGAAGCGCTGGATCGAGAACATCGTCTCGATCAGGTCGTGGAACTGCGTGACCCGGATGATCGTGTGGCCGAGGCCGGACGCGGCCAACGCTTCCTCCACCCGCAGCTTGGCCTTGTAATACGCCATCGGGATGCGGTCGATCCCGACGATCGAGACGTAGATGATGTTGGCGACGCCGGCGCGGCGGGCGGCCGAGATGAGGTTGTTCGCGGACACCACATCCTTGCCGCGGGTGCCCTGGGTGGCGCAATGGACGACCACCTCGATGCCTTCCAGCGCCGCGTCGATACCGTCGCCGCTGAGGAGATCGCCTTGCGCCCAATGGACGCCGGTGTAGCCGACGCGAGACTTTCGGCTCAGCGCGCGGACTCTGTGGCCGGCTTCTGTTGCTTCACCGACCACCCGGTGCCCGAGAGTGCCGGTCGCGCCGGTGATCAGAACTTGACGGGTCATCGGCGCGGCACCCAGTTCGGGGTGCGTTTCTGTAGGAAGGCCAGCATTCCCTCGCGGGCCTCGTCGGACACGAAAAGCTCTGCGGACTGCCTGGTCAGGTTTTCGGCGTGGCGGTCGAAGGCCTCCAAAAGCGCTGACGTCGTCAACCTCTTCGAGGCGGCGAGCCCCTGTGGAGACCCCTTCGCGATCTGATCGGTCAGCTCAGACACCGTGGCGCCGACGTCGTCGGCCGCGATGGTCACCAGACCCATCGCAGCTGCCTCCTCCGCGCCGAACTTCTCGCCGGTCACGAAGTACCGGCCCGCGGCGCGCGCGGACATCTTCGGCAACAGCGTCAGCGAAATGATCGATGGCGCGACCCCGATTCGCGCCTCGGTCAGCGCGAAAGTGCTGTTGCGGCCCGCGACAACGATGTCGCACGCGCCGACGAGCCCGAGCCCGCCTGCCCGCACATGGCCGTCGATCGCGCCGATCACCGGCTGGGGCATCTCGAGGATCGCGCGCAGCACAGAAGTCAGTTGACGCGCATTGTTGGCGACGGTCTCGGCCGCATCGCCGCCGCTGGCCTCCGACAGGTCGGCGCCAGCGCAGAACGTTCCACCGGTGTGGCCCAGCACCACCGCCCGCACTGCGGAGTCGTCGGACGCATCACACAAACCCTGGCGCAGCTGGTTGACCAGCGCCTTGGACAGCGCGTTGCGGTTGTCAGGGGAGTCGAGGGTGAGCCGCGCGACCGGGCCTCCGACGGAGTAGTGGACCAGAGTGCTCATCAGTAAGAGCGTGGCAGACCCAACGAGGTCTGCGCCACGAAGTTGAGCACCATCTCGCGGCTGACCGGCGCGATGCGGGCCAGCTTCGACGCAGTCACCGCCGCGGCGATGCCGTACTCCTTGGTCAGGCCGTTGCCGCCCAGCGACTGCACCGCCTGGTCGACCGCGCGCACCGACGCCTCGGCCGCGGCGTACTTGGCCATGTTCGCCGCCTCGGCCGCGCCGACGTCGTCGCCGCTGTCATAGAGCGCTGCGGCCTTCTGCATCATCAGCTTGGCCAGCTCGACCTCGATGTGGTTCTGCGCCAGCGGATGCGACAGCCCCTGGTGTGCGCCGATCGGCGTCTTCCACACTTGGCGGGTCTTCACGTAGTCGACGGCCTTGTTGATCGCGAACCGGCCCATGCCCACCGCACTGGCCGCGCCCATGATCCGCTCGGGATTCAGCCCCGCGAACAGCTGCGCGATGGCGGCGTCCTCGGACCCGACGAGAGCATCCGACGGCAGCCGGACGTCGTCGAGGAAGACCTGAAACTGATTCTCGGGGCTGACCAGTTCCATCTCGATCTTCGTCCAGGTGAACCCCGGCGTGTCGGTGGGCACGATGAACAGCGCAGGCCGCAGGTTGCCGGTCTTGGCCTCTTCGGTGCGGCCCACGACGAGGACCGCCTGCGCCTGGTCGACGCCGGAGATGTACACCTTCTGGCCCTTGAGGATCCAGTCGCTGCCGTCGCGGCGGGCGGTGGTGGTGATGCGGTGTGAGTTGGAGCCCGCGTCGGGCTCGGTGATTGCGAAGGCCATCGTGATGGAACCGTCGGCCAAACCGGGCAGCCATCGCTTCTTCTGGTCTTCGGTGCCGAACTTGGCGATGATCGTGCCGTTGATGGCGGGGGAGACGACCATCAGCAGCAGCGGGCAGCCGCCGGCCGACATCTCCTCCATCACGATCGACAGCTCGTACATGCCGGCGCCGCCGCCGCCGTATTCCTCCGGGAGGTTGACCCCGATGAAGCCGAGTTTGCCTGCCTCTTGCCACAATTCGTCGGTGTGCTGGCCTGCGCGGGCCTTGTCCAGGTAGTAGTCCTGGCCGTAGTTGGCGGCCATCGCGGCGACGGACTTGCGCAGCGCCTGGCGTTCTTCGCTTTCGATGAAGCCGTTATCGGTCATTGCTCTCCTTGAGGATCGTCCACGCGGGCGAGTACGGCGCCGACGTCGACCTGCTGGCCGGGTTCGACGTGGAGTTCGACGAGCACCCCGTCGCTGGGCGCAGTCACGGTGTGTTCCATCTTCATGGCCTCCAGCCAGATCAGCGGCTGGCCGGCGGTGACGTTGTCACCGACCGCGGCACCGACGCGCAGCACCGAGCCCGGCATCGGGGCAAGCAGGGAACCGGGCGCGGCCGCGGCGTCCGGATCGGGAAAGCGTGGCAGCGCGACGAGTTGCACTGGGCCCAGCGGAGAGTCGACGAAAACGTCGTCGCCATAGTGGGCGACGTTGAACGGGCGCTCCACGCCGTCGACCGCCAGCACCACCTGGTCGGGCGTCGCCGACACCAGGTTGACGGCCTCTTGGTCGGGTAGATCCACGCCGCTTCGGGTGAAGCGGTAACGGACCTCATGCGTCTCGCCCGTGCTGTCGCTGAACCGCTTCGTCTGGAAGCCCGACGCAACGTTGCGCCAACCGCTGGGCGCCGCCGCGAATACCCTTGCGGCCTGGCGGTTCTGGGCCGCGTCCGCTAAGGCGGTGGCCACCGCCGACAACGTGACAGCGCGTTGACCGGCCAGCGGGGCGGCCAGCGCAGCCAGGCCGTGTGTGTCGAAGAACGCGGTGTCGGTGGCGCCGTCGAGGAACGCCGGATGGCGCAACACGTTGACCAGGAGGTCCCGGTTGGTGCGGACGCCGTGAATGCGGGTGCGGGCCAGCGCATCGGCCAGCACGCCGGCGGCCTGCGGCCGTGTCAGTGCGTACGAGACGACCTTGGCCAGCATCGGGTCGTAGAACACCGACACCTCCGACCCGTCGGCGATGCCGGAGTCGACCCGGACGCCGCGCACGTGAGGAGCGAATTCGGTCGCGCGCACGTGAGGAGCGAATTCGGTCGCGCCGGGTACGGCGAAGCGGTGCACGGTGCCCGCCTGTGGCTGCCATTCCTTGGCTGGGTCCTCTGCGTACAACCTGGCCTCGATCGAGTAGCCACGCGACGGCGGCGGCTCGGGGTCGAGATGGCCGCCGTCGGCGACGTGCAGTTGCCGCTCGACGAGGTCAAGACCCGTGGTGAGCTCGGTGACCGGGTGCTCGACCTGTAGCCGGGTGTTCATCTCGAGGAAGAAGAAGTCGCCTTCCTCGTCGGCCATGAACTCGACGGTGCCCGCGCCGGTGTATCCGATCGCGGTCGCCGCCAGCCGTGCCGCGTCGAACAGCTTGTCCCGCATGCCCGGAGTGCGTTCGACGAGTGGCGACGGTGCCTCTTCGATGATCTTCTGGTGGCGCCGCTGAATGGAGCATTCGCGTTCGCCGATCGCCCACACGGTGCCGTGCGCGTCGGCGAGCACTTGGACTTCCACATGGTGGCCGTTGGCCAGATAGCGCTCGCAGAAGACCGTCGGATCGCCGAACGCCGACTGCGACTCGCGGCGGGCCGTCTTCACTTGCGAAGGTAGCTCGGACAATTCGCGCACCACCCGCATGCCGCGGCCGCCGCCGCCCGCCGACGCCTTGATCAGCACAGGCAGTTGGTCGGCCGTCACGGTTTCGGGGTCGAGTTCGTCGAGCACGGGCACGCCCGCAGCGGCCATCATTTTCTTCGCCTCGATTTTGGAGCCCATTGCCGCCACCGCGGCGACAGGAGGGCCGATCCACGTCAAACCGGCGTCCAAGACGGCCGCGGCGAAATCGGGGTTCTCCGAGAGGAATCCGTATCCGGGGTGGACGGCGTCGGCGCCGGCGGCGCGGGCTGCCGCGATCAACTGCTGCGAGTCCAGGTACCCGTTGCGGCCTTCCAGCCGTACCCGCGCGTCGGCCTCGGCGACGTGCGGCGAGCCGGCGTCCGGATCGGTGTAGACGGCGACCGTGGCGATACCGATGCGGCGGCACGTGGCGAATACCCGGCGGGCGATCTCGCCGCGGTTGGCGATCAGCACTCGCGTGACCATGCGCTTCACATCCTGAAGACGCCGAAGTTCGACGTCCCCTTGATCGGGCGATTGGCGATGGCGGACAGGCACATTCCCAACACGGTGCGGGTGTCGCGCGGGTCGATGACGCCGTCGTCGTAGAGCATCCCGGACAGCACCATGGGCAGCGACTCGGCCTCGATCTGGCCCTCGACCGCGGCCCGCATCGCGGCGTCGGCCTCTTCGTCCACCTGCTGGCCGCGGGCTTCGGTGGCCGCCCGGTTGACGATCGACAACACCCCCGCGAGCTGCGCGCCGCCCATCACGGCGGACTTCGCGCTCGGCCAGGCGAACAGGAACCGCGGATTGTAGGCGCGCCCGCACATGCCGTAGTGCCCGGCTCCGTAGGAGGCGCCGATCAGCAGTGAGAGGTGAGGCACCGTCGAGTTGGACACGGCGTTGATCATCATCGAGCCGTGCTTGATCATCCCGCGCTCTTCGTACTGTTTGCCGACCATGTAGCCGGTTGTGTTGTGCAGGAACAAGAGTGGCGTGTCAGCTCGATTGGCCAGTTGGATGAACTGGGTGGCCTTCTGCGACTCCTCGGAGAACAGCACGCCGCGGTGGTTGGCGAGGATACCGATCGGATAGCCGTACAGGTTGGCCCAGCCGGTCACCAGCGATGAGCCGTAGAGCGGCTTGAACTCGTCGAACTCCGAGCCGTCGACGATGCGGGCGATGACGTCGCGCGGGTCGAACGGGATGCGCAGATCCGACGGCACGATGCCGATCAGTTCCCCGGCGTCGAAGAGCGGCTCGGTCACCGGGCCCGGCTCAGGGCCCTGCTTACGCCAGTTCAACCGGGCGACGATGCGGCGCCCGATCCGGATGGCGTCGAGTTCGTCGACGGCGAAGTAGTCCGCCAGCCCCGAAGTGCGGGCGTGCATTTCGGCACCGCCGAGTGACTCGTCGTCGGACTCCTCGCCGGTGGCCATCTTCACCAGCGGCGGCCCGGCGAGGAACACCTTCGAGCGCTCTTTGATCATCACGACGTGGTCGGACATGCCAGGGATGTACGCGCCGCCGGCGGTGGAGTTGCCGAACACCAGCGCGATGGTGGGAATGCCCGCCGCCGACAACTGGGTCAGGTCACGGAACATCTGGCCGCCGGGGATGAAGATCTCTTTCTGGACCGTGAGGTCGGCACCGCCGGACTCCACCAGCGATATCAGCGGAAGTCTGTTCTCCATCGCGATCTGACTGGCGCGAAAGCCCTTCCGGATCGTCCACTGATTGCTGGTGCCGCCCTTGACGGTCGGGTCGGAAGCGTTGACAACGCACTCGACGCCCTCGACCACGCCGATGCCGGTCACTACGCTGGCGCCCACCTGATAGTTCGTGCCGTATGCGGCCAGTGGACTGAGCTCAAGGAACGGCGAGTCGGGGTCGATCAGCATCTCGATGCGCTCACGCGGGGTCATCTTGCCGCGGTCGTGGTGGCGCTTGACGTACTTCTCCCCGCCGCCGGCCAGCGCCTTGGCGTGCTCTGCCTCGAGCTCGGCGAGCTTGGCCGCCATCGCCTCGGCCGCCTCGGCGTAGGCGGGCGAACGGGGATCCAGCGTCGATGCCAGCGTCGTCATGACTGGTATCCAAGCGTTTTCGCGGCGAGCGAGGTGAGTATTTCGGTGGTGCCGCCGCCGATGCCGAGGATCCGCATGTCGCGGTATTGGCGTTCGACTTCGGATTCGGTCATGTAGCCCATGCCGCCGAAGAGCTGCACCGCTTGGTTGGCGACCCACTCGCCGGCCTCGACGGCGGTGTTCTTGGCGAAGCACACCTGAGTTATTAAGGAGTTGGTCTCTGTGCCCAATGTCGCCGCCGGAGCGGCTCCGGAAGCGAGCTGCCGCTCGACGATGCTTGTGCGTGTAGACCCTCGCGACGTCGACCCGGCGCGCCATCTCCGACAGGGTGTTCTGCACGGATTGCCGCGAGATCAGCGGCTTACCAAACGTTTCCCGGTTGCGGCACCATTCGACGGTGAGGTCGAGGCAGCGCTGGGCGCCGGCATAGGCCTGGGCGGCCAGCCCGACCCTTTCGGAGACGAAGGCCGCGGCGATCTGGACGAAGCCGGTGTTCTCGCCGCCGATCAGGTTGGCGGCGGGCACCCGGACGTCGGTGTAGGACAGTTCGGCGGTGTCGGAGGACCGCCAGCCCATCTTGTCGAGCTTGCGGGTCACCTCGAAGCCGGGCGTGCCCTTGTCGACGACGATCAGCGAAACACCCGCTGCGCCAGGGCCGCCGGTGCGTGCGGCGGTCACGACGTAGTCGGCGCGGACGCCGGAGGTGATGTAGGTCTTAGCGCCGTTGATGATGTAGTCGTCGCCGTCACGGTACGGCCTTCGTGGTGAGGTGGCCGACGTCGGACCCGCCGCCGGGTTCGGTGATCGCCAGCGATCCGATCTTGTCGCCACGCAGCGTGGGCCGCACGTATGTGTCGATCAACCGCTGATCACCCGAGGCGATCATGTGCGGCACCGCGATGCCGCAGGTGAACAATGACGCGAACACCCCGCCGGGTGCTCCCGCGTAGTGCATCTCCTCGCAGATGATCACCGCGTCGGCGCCGTCGCCGCCGCTACCGCCCACGGCTTCGGGCAGCCCGGCGCCCAGCAGGCCCGCCTCGCCGGCCTTGACATGAAGCTCGCGCGGCAGCATGCCGGACCGCTCCCACTCGTCGGCGTGCGGAAGTACCTCGCGTTCGACGAACGCGCGCACCGTCTTTCGCAGCTGCTCACGCTCGGGCGTATGCCAGATACTCATGTCAGCAGGCTTTCCGGTATGTCGATGTGTCGGCTGCGAAGCCACTCGCCGAGGCCCTTGGCCTGCGGGTCGAAGCGGGCCTGATAGGCCACACCCTCGCCGAGGATGCCTTCGATGACGAAGTTCACCGCACGCAGATGGGGTAACAGGTGACGGGTGACCGTCAGATCGGCTGTCTCGGGCAGCAATTCGCGCAATTTCTCGACGGTGAGTGCGTGGGCCAGCCACCGCCATTGCTCACCCGTGCGGACCCACACGCCGACGTTGGCGTTGCCGCCCTTGTCGCCGCTGCGGGCGCCCGCGATGCGTCCCAGCGGCACCCGCTGCGTGTCTTCGAACGGCATGGGTTCGGGCAGCGCGAACGGCGCGACGGGCTCGAGGGTCTTCGTTTCGGCGGCGGCGGGAATGTCGGTCCGGGTGCCGTCGGCGTGGACGGCGACATGCGGTACCTCGGCCGCGTCGACGTAGCCCGGTGTGAACACGCCGTAGACCTGGCCCTCGGCGGGAGGGGCGGTGGTGGTGAAGCCCGGATAGCTGGCGAGCGCCAATTCGACTGCGGCGGAGGAGAACTGGCGGCCGACATTGGCGGGGTCGGAATCCCGCACCACGCAGTGCAGCAGCGCGCTTGCGGTCTCTTCCGTGTCGGCGTCGTCGTGGTCGGTGCGGGCCAGCGACCACTGCATTTCGGTCGGCTTGACGGTCATACCGGATTCCAGCTGCCGCTTCACGAGCTCGGCCTTGGCGTCGATGTCGAGCCCGGTGAGCACGAACGTCATCGCGTTGCGGAAGCCGCCGATGCTGTTCAGCGACACCTTGAGGGTCGGCGGCGGCGGCTCACCGCGCACACCGTCGATGCGCACCCGGTCGGTGCCGTCGTCCGACAGCTCGACGCTGTCCATCCGCAGCGTCACATCGGGATTCGCGTACCGCGCGCCGGTGATCTCGTAGAGCAGCTGGGCGGTGACCGTGTCGACGCTGACAAGCCCGCCGGTTCCTGCGTGCTTGGTGATCACCGAGGAGCCGTCCTCGTTGATCTCGGCCAGCGGAAAGCCCGGGTTATAAGGTCAGGTCCGGCACTTCGATAAAGAACGCGTAGTTGCCGCCGGTGGCCTGCACGCCGCACTCGATGACGTGGCCCGCGGCCACCGCACCCGCCAGCTGGTCGTAATCGTCGCGACCCCAACCGAAATGGGCGGCGGCCGGGCCCACGATGACCGACGCGTCGGTCACCCGGCCGGTGACGACGACGTCGGCGCCACTATTAAGGCAGTCGACGATGCCCCACGCGCCGAGATAGGCGTTGGCCGCCAACGGAGTGCCGAAGCCGAGGTCGGTCGCCCGAGACACCAGGTCGTCGCCCTCGACGTGGGCCACCCGCACGGCGATGCCGAGCCGCTCGGCCAGCGATCGCACAGCGGTGGCCAGGCCCGCCGGGTTGAGGCCGCCGGCATTGGCGACGATCCGCACGCCCCGGTCGACCGCGGTGCCCAGGCACTCCTCGAGCTGCGTCAGGAAGGTCTTGGCGTAGCCGCGGTCGGGCGACTTGGCCCGGTCGCGGGCCAGGATCAGCATGGTCAGCTCGGCGAGATAGTCGCCGGTGAGGTAGTCCAGGTCGCCGCCGGTCAGCATCTCCCGCATCGCCGCGAGCCGGTCGCCGTAGAACCCCGAGCAGTTGCCGATGCGCACCGGTGTTGAACCCCCAGTCGCTTCGGTCCTACCCGCCGACGACGTCACGCGTCCTCCTCATCGATCAGCGCGCCAACCAACCGGTAGGTTAGCCGGTACCTCCGGTCCGCCGTCAAGGCACCCCAATTTGCGATTCGGCGTGATAACCGGCGCTCAGCGTGGGTAATCACGCCGAAAACGCTCGATTTGGAGGCTACGCTTGAGCTAGGGGTGCGCATGGACTGGCTTGCATGGATTGTGTTGGCCGCGGTGGCGACGGCGACGGTGGTCTGGATCGTGCGCAGATTTCGTACCGAGAACCGCAGGATCGACGGCCTGGTCCGGGATTTCGACCGGGAGAACCCGCGGCGCGAGCCCGGATTAGTACCGCAGGCGCGGAGGCTCGTCGGTATCCGCCGACGCCGGTAGGTGCGAAACCGCTGTTTTGGAGGCCACGCAGGTCACCGGCTATCCTGAAGGGCAATTGCCGACGCCGAACTTCTGCGCGGCAGCACCCGCAAGAGGAGACCTTCATCATGGCTGTGCCCAAGCGCAGGATGTCGCGCGCGAACACCCGTAGCCGTCGCGCGCAGTGGAAGGCCAAGCGCACCGGACTCGTCGGTGTCACGGTCGCAGGCCAGCAGCACAAGGTGCCGCGCCGTCTGCTCAAGGCCGCTCGCCTCGGCCTGATTGATCTCGACCGCCGCTAGCTGCCGCGCGTTTGCGGTATTTGATGCCGCCGCCAAAGCGGCTCCGGCGAGCCTCTCAGGTCACTCTCAGGCGGTGGGTTAACACTGGTTGCCGTGCGAATTCTTGTCGTCGATGACGACCGTGCTGTTCGCGAGTCGCTCCGGCGCTCGCTCTCCTTCAACGGCTATTCGGTCGCGTTGGCGCAGGACGGGCTCGAGGCATTGGATCTGATCGCAAGCGACCGGCCAGACGCTTTGGTGCTCGACGTGATGATGCCGAGGCTCGACGGTCTCGAGGTTTGCCGCCAGCTCCGCAGCACCGGCGACGACCTCCCCATCCTGGTGCTGACCGCCCGCGATTCGGTGTCCGAGCGGGTCGCCGGGCTCGACGCAGGCGCCGACGACTATCTGCCCAAGCCATTCGCCCTGGAAGAACTACTGGCCCGCGTCCGCGCGCTGCTGCGCCGCACCACCCCCGACGACGCGGCGGAATCGCCTGCGATGACGTTCGGCGACCTGAGCCTGGACCCTGTGACGCGCGAAGTGACCCGCGGTCAACGTCAGATCAGCCTGACCCGCACCGAGTTCGCACTGCTGGAAATGCTGATCGCCAACCCCCGGCGCGTGCTCACCCGAAGCCGCATCCTCGAGGAAGTGTGGGGATTCGATTTCCCCACCTCGGGGAACGCCCTCGAGGTGTATGTCGGCTATCTGCGCCGCAAGACAGAGGCGGAAGGTGAGCCGCGGCTGATCCACACCGTGCGCGGGGTGGGTTATGTGCTGCGTGAGACACCGCCCTGATGGCCTCGCTCCGGCCCCTCCCGTTCCGGGGCACCTCGGTCCCTGAACCCAGCTCGCTGTCATTGCGCTGGCGGGTGATGCTGCTCGCGATGTCGATGGTCGCAATGGTGGTCGTGCTCATGGCCGTCGCCGTCTACATCGTCGTCTCGAGGGCGCTCTATGCCGACATCGACAACCAGCTGCACAGCCGGGCCAGGCTGCTGATCGAAAGTGGTTCGCTGGCCGCCGATCCCGGCAAGGCCATCGAAGGAACGGCCTACTCCGACGTCAACGCGATGCTGGTGAACCCGGGCCGCTCCATCTACACCGCCAACCAGACGGGCCAGACCCTGCCCATCGGCGAGCAGGAGAAGGACGTGATGTCCGGCCAGCTGCTGTTGTCGCTGCGCACGGCCAACCATCAACGCGTGCTGGCAGTGCATCTCAACAACGGCAGCTCGTTGTTGATATCCAAGAGCCTGGCCCCAACCGGCAAGGTGCTCAAACGGCTGGGCACCGTACTGCTCATCGTGGGCGGTCTCGGTGTGGCGATCGCCGCGTTCGCCGGCGGGATGGTGGCCCGTGCAGGTTTGAGACCGGTGGCCCGGCTCACCGAAGCGGCCGAGCGGGTGGCCCGCACCGACGACCTGCGCCCGATACCGGTGCTCGGCAGCGACGAACTCGCCCGTCTCACTGAGGCTTTCAACATGATGCTGCAGGGGCTGGCCGAATCACGCGAGCGCCAGGCCCGCCTCGTCACCGATGCGGGCCACGAGTTGCGCACCCCGTTGACGTCGTTGCGCACCAACGTCGAATTGCTGATGGCGTCGATGGCACCCGGCGCGCCGCGGCTGCCCGAGGAGGAGATGGCCGATCTGCGCGCCGACGTCATTGCTCAAATCGAGGAATTGTCAACTCTGGTAGGTGATTTGGTGGATCTTACGCGCGATGATGCCGGCGGCGCGATCCACGAGCCTGTTGACATGTCCGAGATCGTGGACCGCTGTCTCGAGCGGGTTCGGCGCCGCCGCAACGACATTGAGTTCGACGTCAATGTGATTCCGTGGCAGGTATACGGCGACGGGGGCGGCCTGACGCGGGCCGTGCTCAACCTACTCGACAACGCGGCCAAGTGGAGTCCGCCCAACGGGCGGGTCGGCGTGCGGTTGGCACAGACCGATCCGGTGCACGCCGAGTTGGTCGTGTCCGATCACGGCCCCGGCATTCCGCCGCACGAACGCCCGCTGGTGTTCGAGCGGTTCTTCCGCTCCACTTCCGCGCGGGCCATGCCGGGCTCGGGCCTGGGCCTGGCGATCGTCAAACAAGTCGTGCTGAAACACGGCGGTGCGCTTCGCGTGAAGGACACGGTGCCCGGCGGCCATCCGCCGGGTACATCGTTCTACGTGTTGCTGCCGGGACGACTTGTTTCCGCGACACGGTCGGCGGAGGTCGCGCCGCAGGTGATCAGCGCGGACAATAGGTAAACGGTCGGAAACGACCGCCGGGAAGTCTGGGGATGCGCCGAACGTTCTCTAAGTGGATTCTCAGACCATCCGGGCACTGTGGGGAAGCGGAACTTCGTTGTAGAGGTGTCGGACACCGCCGGAAGCACTCGTAGAAAGAGCCCGTAGCGACATGACGAACCATCCGAGGTACTCACCGCCACCGCCCCATCCGGGCCGTCGGCCGGGTGATGATCGCACGGCGGTATATCCCGGGCCGCATGGGCACAGCGGCTACCAGCAGCAGCCGTACGACTGGCGATACGCAACGAACAGCAACAGCAACAGCAGGCCTACCGGCAGCAATACGACCCCTACCGCGGCGCGCCGCAACAGCACCACCAGCCCCACCAGCCCGTGCTTCCGCCGCAGCCGCCGCGGAAGCGTTCGCGTGCGGGCGCCTTGACCGTGGGGGCACTCGCCATCGCCGTGGTGTCTGCGGGCATCGGCGGCGGGGTCGCGTTGGTCGCGAAGCCAGACCGCCTCACCAGCGGCGGCACCTCGATCACCGCGGCGCCCAGCATTCCCGCTGCCAGCCTCCCGGCCGGCTCCGTCGAACAAGTCGCCGCCAAGGTGGTACCCAGCGTCGTGAAGCTGGAGACCGACATGGGACGCGCGTCTGAAGAGGGTTCCGGGATCATCCTGTCCTCCGACGGTCTCATCCTGACCAACAACCACGTGGTCGAGGCCGGCAAGGGCGCAGGGGATACGACGATCACCTTCGCCGACGGGCGCACAACCAAGTTCACCGTCGTCGGCACCGATCCGAGCAGCGACATCGCGGTCGTGAAGGCCGACAACGTTTCCGGCCTCACCCCGATCACGATCGGCTCGTCGGCCAACCTGAAGGTGGGCCAGGATGTGGTGGCGATCGGTTCGCCCCTCGGTTTGGAAGGCACCGTCACCACCGGCATCATCAGCGCGCTGAACCGGCCCGTGGCCGCAGGCGGAGACATCAAGAACCAGAACACCGTGCTCGACGCGATCCAGACCGATGCCGCGATCAACCCGGGTAACTCGGGCGGCGCGCTGGTCAACATGAACGGCGAACTGGTCGGTGTGAATTCGGCGATCGCCACGCTCGGCGGTGATTCGGCCGCCGCGCAAAGCGGCTCCATCGGGCTGGGCTTCGCGATCCCGATCGATCAGGCCAAGCGGATAGCAGATGAACTGATCCAGAACGGCAATGCCTCGCACGCGTCGCTTGGCGTCCAGGTCGGCAACGACGCGGCGACCCACGGCGCCAAGATCGTCGAGGTCACCGGCGGTGGCGCCGCCGCCGCGGCCGGGCTGCCGAGCGGTGTCGTGGTGACCAAGGTCGACGACCGGGTCATCGGCAGCGCCGATGCGCTCGTCGCGGCCGTGCGCTCGAAGGCACCGGGCGACAAGGTCACGTTGACCTACCTCGACCCGTCGGGCAAACCGCAGACCGTTCAGGTGACCCTGGGCAAGGCACAGCAGTGACCACCGCACCGGGAACGCCGACTTTGAGAGTGGCCGCGCCGGTGTCTGCCGCCAGATATACGGTGGCACTCATGGAACAACCTGGGGAGTTGGTTGGTCGAGCGCTCGTCGTCGTCGTTGACGACCGGACGGCTCACGGCGAGGAGGACCACAACGGTCCACTGGTCACCGAACTGCTCAACGAGGCGGGTTTCGTCGTCGACGGTGTCGTCGTGGTGTCCGCCGACGAGGTGGAGATCCGCAACGCGCTCAACACGGCCGTCATCGGCGGAGTCGACCTGGTGGTGTCGGTCGGCGGCACCGGGGTGACCCCGCGCGATGTGACGCCCGAGGCGACCCGCGACATCCTGGATCGCGAACTGCTCGGCATCGCCGAGGCGCTGCGCGCATCCGGACTGGCCGCAGGCGTCGTCGATGCCGGCCTGTCGCGCGGCCTGGCCGGAATCTCCGGCAGCACGCTGGTGGTCAATATCGCGGGCTCCCGCTCGGCGGTGCGCGACGGGATGGCGACGCTCAACCCCTTGGCCACTCAGATCATCGGCCAGCTATCCAGCTTGGAGATCTAATCAATTTCGGTCCCTCTGGTTTTCGAGTCCGCGCCCGTTCGGGCGCGGCGTGTTCCAGGCAATGGCTCGAACTGTTAAGCCGTAGTGAACAGCAACGAGATCGTGAGTGTGATCTTTGTCACACCGGAGACGCATTGTGACGAACTCTTCGAAGCCCCTGCGAAATGCAGTTAACAAGATATTCGGCGAAGAGCTACCGAAGGCATCATTTGACGAGCGCGTAAGCGATTCGCCTGACGTCGACTCCGAGCATGACGACTGGTTGCGGGACAACGTTCCGCCTCACCATGAATGAGCTGTAACTTCGCGCTCAGCCGCGTAAAATGGCTGGTCGGCGGTCGGCGTCAGGGCCTGCCACTGGTGTGCGACCTCGACATCCGCCTGAGGGAGTTAGCAGGCGTTGCGGTACACAAGCGAACCGCTGAAGAACGCGCCGAGGCCGCTTCAGCAAACTCCTGCGGGTGTCCGACACCTAATCCACACATGGACCCCACGCGTTGCCGCTCCGATGCCGCCCCGTTATGTTCCTCGTGTCAACGATGAGCAAAACGTAAGAACAACATGTGGGATCTCTCATTTGTCACACATGTGACTCTTGCGTCGTGTGTGGTGTAGGCGTACTCGCCAGCGCGGAAAACACTCGGTGAGCTTGCACGGTCACCGCCGACAGAGCTAGGGAGAACATGAAGGCAATCAGTCGTGTGCTGATCGCGATGGTCAGCGCCATCGCGGCTCTTTTCGTCAGCACCGGTACCTCTCATGCGGCGCTGGACAACGAGATGAGCTTGGTCGACGGTCAGGATCGGACGTTGACGATCCAGCAGTGGGACACCTTCCTCAACGGCGTGTTTCCGCTGGACCGCAACCGGCTGACCCGTGAGTGGTTCCACTCCGGTCGGGCCAAGTACAACGTCGCCGGTCCCGGTGCCGATGCGTTCCAGGGCACGTTGGAGCTGGGCTATCAGATCGGCTTCCCGTGGTCGCTCGGCGTTGGCATCAACTTCAGCTACACCACGCCGAACATCCTGCTCGACGACGCATCGATATTCCCAAACCTCACTCCCGGCGCTGGGGCTGCGCAGGCGACAATCGGTGCCGGGTTTGCGCCGCTGGGCTCGGTCATTACGCCGAACCTGTTCCCCGGCGTCTCGATCAGCGCCGACCTCGGTAACGGCCCCGGCATCCAGGAGGTCGCCACCTTCTCGGTCGACGTGGCCGGACCTGCAAGGCGGTGTGGCGGTGTCCAACGCGCACGGCACGGTGACCGGTGCGGCCGGTGGCGTGCTGCTGCGTCCGTTCGCCCGTCTTATCTCCAAGTCCGGTGACAGCGTCACCACCTACGGCGAGCCCTGGGACATGAAGTAACTCCCTGCAGTCATACAAACAGCCCCCGGCCGGAAGCCGGGGGCTGTTTGGTGTGTGCGGTCAGTTCTTGTCGGCGCTGGTTGTTTCGGCGGTGTCGGGGCTGGGGCCCGTGCCTGGTCCCGTGGTCTGCTTCGGCCTGCCCGCGTCTTCCGCGAGTATGTCTCGGATCTCGGTCAGCAGACTCAATTCGGTGTCCTGGGCCTGCTCGACCTCGCCGCGTTCGCGAAGCTTCTTGTAAGGCAACACAATGACGAAGTAGACGACGGCCGCAACGATCACGAAGTTGATCACCGCCGATAACACAGCGTTGAAGTCGATGAACTGTTCCGGATTACCGCCGAGTGAGATCTTCAGAATTCCGTACTGCCTGTCGCCGCCGGCGCCGATCCGATCAATCAGCGGTTGGACCACCTTCTGCGTGAATGCGGTGACCAGGCCGGTGAATGCCGCGCCGATTACCACCGCGACCGCCAGGTCGATGACATTGCCGCGCGAGAGAAACTCCTTGAAGCCCTTCAACATGCGCGAGATTCCTTCCTGCAGTCCGTGTGCGATCTGACCAGAGGAAAGCAACGTTAGTCGCACCGAAGAGACGAGCGGTCAGTGAAAGGTCAGGGTGACCGTCTGCATCAGCGTCGCACCCGCGACGTCGTTGGCGGCGTGGGCGGGCAGCGCCACCAGCACCACGCGGTCACCGCCCGCTCCGGGGCCCTTCGGTTTCTCCGACACCAGCACCACGACTGCATCGGTGGCCACCACCCGCGGATCGGTGTCGTCATCCGACGCCGCCAGCACGTCGACCACGTCGCCCGGTCGGGTGAGATCCAACAAAGCCGAGTCGGCCAGGTGCAGCGGCACGATGCGGGCGTTCGGGCCCGCCGCCGACTGGGCCAGCCTCGGACCGAGCAGTCGCACGTCGGTCAGCACCTCGCCACGGCGTGCGGGACCGGCCAGTGTCGATCCCACCACCGCGTCGACGCTGGACTGAGATCCGTCGGGAACCGTTGCGGCCGTGTGTTTTTCGACGCGCACGTCAGCGGCGGTCAGTTCGATCCCCGGAGACAGGTCCCGCGCGGCCACCACGATGTCCGTCTGGTCGCCATGCGGATCGGAACGCAGCGCGGCAACTGCGGCGAGAACGACCAGAGCGCCTGCCGCCACCCGGCGTGCGGCCACGGTGCGGGTCCAGTCCGGCCGGAAGCCGTGCAGCAGCCGGCTCAACAGCGGTGCATTGAGTGATTCCCCCATGCCGTCACGCTAGGCAGCGAACCGCCCATGCAGGCGTGACGTCACGCCAGGCTGTGGATAACTTCGCGGATCAGCTGGATGCCGCGGCGGCCGGCGCCGAGGTCGGGCTGCCGGAGGTCGAACTCGAGCTGGAACTGTCTGACTTGGCGGCATCCGACTTCTTCTCGGATTTCTCGGATGTGCTCGACGAGGACTCGGAGCTTTTCGCGGAACCATTGGTCGTGCTCTTGGCGGACTCACGGCTGTCGTTGCGGTAGAAGCCGCTGCCCTTGAACACCACGCCGACCTTGCCGAACAGCTTGCGCAGGCGCCCGTCGCACTCAGGGCACTGGGTCAGCGCATCGTCGCTGAACGCCTGCACCACGTCGAACTTGTTGTCGCACTCGGTGCACGCATACGAATAGGTAGGCACGAAACCCTCCGCGATGGTCTAAGTACTTAGCACTCTACCGGCCCAAGTGCTAGAACCGCTATTGGGGGCGCAGCATTCCCGCTCGGGAGTCCACTGCGCAGTGGGCTATCGTGCATTGTGTTTTCGGTGGCGATGGGACAGCAGCGAGAAGGGCGGCATGTCGGATCATGACGGGGAGGAGCGGAGTCTCCGTGGGCGCCTTGGGCAGCTCTCCACACTCCAGCAGAGGTTCGAGGAGTCCCGCGTCGGCCAAGTCGTGATAAGCGTCCTGGTCGTGGTCGTCGTCATCCTCGGGGCGGCACGCAATCTGCCTGATTCGCCGATCAAGCGCAGCCTGTTACCGATCGTTGGTCCTGCCGCGGCGGCGACCTACATCAACCAGGAGTGGGCGCTCTTTGCGCCAAGTGTGCTCACAAGAACTGAAACGATCGAGGTGCAGGTCGTCATGGCCGATGGTTCTGTCCGCACTTGGACACCCCAGCCCGGCGACCGCCTGACCGGGGCCATTGCTTGGGCTCGTTGGAAAAGGCTGACGTACGTCGCGGTCAGACAACCGGAGATACGACCGGGCATCGCGCGCTGGGTTGCGCACCGAGTCGCGGAGCCGTCCGAATACCCCCTCCGCGTCGCGATGGTGCTGCGCGTGCAGAATCTGCCGCCGCCTGGCGAGGACGGTCGAACCCGAGGAGCCACCGCAACCAAGGTCCTTTACCAGGAAGAACTGACGGGACAGCAATGACGGAACCGGACGGCCAACGATCACGACTCGCTGCTGGCGTCGACGGTTGGCGTAAGTTCTGGTTCGCCCCTCAACCGGCCTACACGCTGGGTCTCGTCAGGATGGCGTTCGGTGCTCTTTCGCTGGCGTGGAGTCTGGCGTTGCTGCCCGACCTGTACGAGTTCTTCAGCGAACAGGGCATAGAGCCGCAGCAGCCTCACTGGGACTATCAGTGGGGGGTCTTCAACATCTCGACCAGCGATACAGCCCTGCTGGTCGGGTGGGTGATGCTGCTGCTAGCGGCAATCGCGTTAAGCGTCGGATGGCACAGCAGGCTCGCCGCAGTCGTGGTTTTCGTCCTGATTCAGTCGTTCATGCAGCGCGAGCGCTGGGTGATGAACGGCGGTGACGCCTTGATGAGCGTCGAGGCGATGTTCTTGGCGCTCTCCTCCTGCGGCGCGGCCCTCTCGCTCGATCAGCGCCGTCGGACCGGATCCTTCTGGTCGGCGCAATGCCGCGCGCCATGGCCTCTCCGGCTGCTACAGGTTCAGCTGTCGTTGATTTACGTGGTCAACGTGCAAGCGAAGTTGTCCGGAAAGGCATGGGTAGACGGATCTGCCGCCTCCTATGCGTGGCGAGCATGGCCACTTTTTCCAGCCCCCGAGTGGCTTACCTCCAACGCGTTACTGGCCAATGCGGCCAGCTGGGGCACGATCCTGATCGAGTTGGCGATTGCGATCCTCGTCTGGAACCGGCGGTGGCGGCCCTGGGTGCTGGCCGCTGGCGTCATGCTGCACGTGGCGATCATGGTCAGCCTCGCTGTAGGGTTCCACAGCCTTGCCATTTTCGTGCTGTATCTCGCCTTCGTCCCGTGGGAGACGGTGAAGCGACTCCCGGACAAACTCAAGAGGCCAGCGCGGCGCGAGGAACCCGACCCAGAGCCCATCGAACCGGCTCGAGAAGCTTGAAGTCTCGGGCGTTGCCGCCCGGCCGCATTTGCGTAGCGCCCCCATGTCGACACCGCGCGAGGCGTCGCAACCGGCGGCCCCGAAAAGCCCGACATATGACAGCGCACGCGCGACGCTTGACCGGTTGCCGGTCAAGGGCTGATACCGCTACACCGACTTCGCCCGCTACCGGTTCGGAGAGGCGTGGAGCGACCTAGCCCAGTTCGACCAGTCCGTGCCGCGGCGTGAGTGCGTGGGTCATCCGGACGTCATGCGGTTCGGCGGGAATCTCATCGACCAGTTCGTCGTCGCGAATCACCGCAACCAGTCGCGCCGTCGGGTTGGCCGACGGCAACGAGCGGTCGTAGTACCCAGCGCCGCGCCCGAGGCGAACGCCCGTCCGATCGACCGCCAGAGCGGGCACGAACACCACGACCGCGTCGGCCACCGCCTCGGCGGGCAGCCACGGCTCCTGCGGCTCGCGCAGCCCGAACCGTGCCGGGACGAGCCGCCCGGGTTGATATCGGCCCCACCGCATCGGCTGCGGGACGCCGTCGGCGTCGCTGCGCGCGACAGGGAGCAGCACCCGGGCGCCGAGCCGTAACAACATGTCCAACAGGGCTATTGACCCGGGCTCGAATCGGATCGGTACGTAGGCGCAGACGGTCTGGCCGCCGCCGATGATCCCGGGTAGATGGCCGCAGAGCGTTTCGGCCTCCGCTTCGCGGGCTTGAGACGTCACCTTGCGACGGGCCGCCAGGATCGCCGTCCGCATCTCGGCCTTTGTTCCGGACACCACCCGTCCACGATGACATGGCGCCGTCAGAGGCGATGTCATAACCCGACGACGATCCGCGATGGCGATAATGTGTGAACGATGACACGCGCTCTGGTCCCGGTTCCGCTCACCGCGGTCGTGCCGGCCGCCGGTTTAGGGACCCGCTTTCTGCCCGCCACCAAGACTGTTCCCAAGGAGCTGCTACCCGTGGTGGACACGCCGGGTATCGAACTGGTGGCCGCTGAAGCGGCGGAGGCAGGCGCCGAGCGGCTGATCATCGTCACGTCCGAGGGCAAGGACGGCGTCGTCGCGCACTTTGTCGAAGATCTGGTCCTCGAGGGCACGCTCGTAGCCCGTGGCAAGCATTCGATGCTGGAGAAGGTGCGCCGCGCCCCCGCGCTGATCAAGGTGGAGTCGGTGGTGCAGGCCGAACCGCTGGGCCTCGGCCACGCGGTCAGCTGCGTCGAGGAGAGGCTGGCCGACGACGAGGACGCCATCGCAGTGTTGCTGCCCGACGACCTGGTGCTGCCCACCGGCGTGCTGGAGACGATGTCGAAGGTCCGTGCCAAGCGCGGCGGGTCGGTGCTCTGCGCGATCGAGGTGCCGCGCGAGGAAATCAGCGCCTATGGCGTATTCGACGTCGAAACCGTCCCAGATACCAACAACCCCAACGTGTTACGAGTCAAGGGCATGTTCGAGAAGCCCAAGGCCGAGGACGCGCCGTCGCTGTTTGCCGCCGCAGGCCGGTACGTGCTCGACCGGGCTGTTTTCGACGCGCTGCGCCGGGTGCCGCGGGGAGCCGGTGGCGAGATTCAGTTGACCGACGCGATCGCGCTGCTGATCAACGAGGGCCATCCGGTGCACGTCGTTGTCCATCGGGGCGATCGACACGACCTGGGAAATCCTGGCGGCTACCTCAAGGCTGCGGTTGACTTTGCGTTGAAGCGCGACGACTACGGGCCCGAACTGCGGCGGTGGTTGGTGGAACGGTTGGGGCTGATCGACTGCTGACACGTCACGACGGCCCCGCAACGGAGAAAGGCGTGTTGTGCGTTCGGTGGAGGAGCAACAGGCGCGCGTAACGGCCGCTGCGGTGGCCGCACGGCCGGTGCGGGTCGCTATCGCGGAGGCGCAGGGCTTGATGTGCGCCGAGGAAGTGGTCACCGAGCGTCCGCTGCCCGGTTTTGACCAGGCGGCGATCGACGGGTATGCCGTGCGCAGCGTCGACGTGTTGGGTGTCAGCCCGATCAATGGAGCCGACGACAGCGAAGATGCTGGCGAGGACTCTGCGGAGGACGCCGGCGAGCAGCAGGTCAGCCTGCCCGTGATGGGCACGATCGAGGCGGGCACGCGAACCCCGAGCCGACTTCAGCCACGTCAGGCCGCGCGCGTGCAGACCGGTGCGCCGATGCCGACCCTGGCCGACGCGGTGTTGCCGCTGCGGTGGACCGACGGCGGGGAGTCCAGGGTGCGGGTGTTGCGGCCGGTGCGCTCTGGTGCCTACGTCCGTCGCACCGGTGACGACGTGCAGCCGGGTGACGTCGCTGTGCGGGCGGGCACGATCATCGGCCCGGCGCAGGTCGGCCTGTTGGCCGCCGTCGGGCGCGAACGCGTCCTTGTTCACCCGCGACCGCGGCTGTCGGTGATGTGTGTCGGCGGTGAGCTCGTCGACATTTCGCGAACCCCCGGCAACGGCCAGGTCTATGACGTCAACTCGTACGCGCTCGCGGCGGCGGGCCGGGACGCAGGCGCCGAGGTGAACCGGGTCGGCATCGTCGACACCGATCCGAAGGTACTGCGGGACGTGGTCGAGGGTCAGGTCAATCGCGCCGAGGTGGTCGTGATCGCCGGAGCGGTCGGCGGGGCAGCCGCAGAAAGTGTTCGCTCGGTGCTGGCCGAACTGGGCGAGATGGAGGTGACCCGCATCGCGATGCACCCGGGTTCGGTCCAGGGCTTCGGCCAGCTCGGGGCCGAGGGCGTGCCGGTGTTCCTGCTACCCGCCAACCCGGTCAGCGCGCTGGTGGTGTTCGAGGTGATGGTTCGGCCGCTGATCCGCCTGTCGCTGGGTAAGCGGGCACCGATGCGGCGGGTGGTGCAGGCCCGCGCGCTGTCCCCGATCACGTCGGTGGCGGGGCGCAAGGGTTATCTGCGCGGGCAGCTGATGCGCGACCAGGACACCGGCGAGTACCTCGTGCAGGCGCTCGGAGGTGCGCCGGGCGCGTCCTCGCATCTGCTGGCGACGCTGGCCGAAGCGAACTGTCTGGTGATGGTTCCTAGCGAGGCCGAACAGATCCGCACCGGCGAGATCGTCGACGTCGCCTTCCTGGCACAGCGCGGTTGAGCGACGAATCCGGGAGTCCGTCGTGAACCTGTGGCGTTCGACTTCAACCCATCCCGGCTGGCCGCTGCCTGCCGGGCCGCTTCGGGTGCCGGGCGGAGTCGTCGAGCTGCGCCCGGTGCGGCTGCGGGACGCCGCGCAGTGGAGCAGGATCAGGTTGGCCGACCGTGAGCATCTGGAGCCGTGGGAGCCGAGCACCGATATGGGTTGGGAAGCGCGGCACGCGATTTCGCAGTGGCCGTCGGTTTGTTCGGGCCTGAAGTCCGAGGCGCGCAAGGGGCGCATACTGCCGTACGTGATCGAGCTCAACGGGGAGTTCAGCGGACAACTGACTATCGGGAACGTCACGCATGGAGCGTTGCGGTCGGCGTGGATCGGCTATTGGGTGGCGAGCTCGGCCACCGGCGGGGGCGTGGCGACCGCCGCGCTGGCGCTTGGCATGGACCACGCCTTCGGTCCGGTCCGGTTGCATCGGTTGGAGGCGACGGTGCGTCCGGAGAATGCCGCCAGCCGCGCCGTGCTGGCGAAGGTCGGGTTCCGCGAGGAGGGCCTGCTGCGGCGCTACCTCGACGTCGATGGGTCATGGCGCGACCACCTGTTGGTGGGGATCACGGTCGAGGAGATCGACGGTTCGGTCAGCTCGGCGCTGGTCCGCGAAGGCCATGCCAGCTGGGTCTAGATGCTCCTCGCGTATAAGAAGCGTGTGGCAATTGTGACATAAGTGACTGTTGGTGCTTGTCAGGTCCGAATTACAGGTGTGTAATTGTCTCGGCGCGTCATCCGTGGATGCGCTGGTCACGGACCTAGCCTGATGGGGAAAGGAGCAGGCGCCATGCCAAGCATCCCCCAATCCCTCCTTTGGATCTCTCTTGTCGTGCTCTGGCTCTTCGTGCTAGTGCCGATGCTGATCAGCAAGCGCGATGCCGTGCGACGCACCAGCGACGTGGCACTGGCGACGCGGGTCCTCAACACCGCGACCAGCTCCCGGCTGCTCAAACGACGCGCGGGACCGGCTTCCGGACATCGCAGCGACCCGGACTGGCGGCCGTCCGAAGGCGATCTCGATGACGAATCCGACTACGAGGACCACCGACGACGACGAGGAACTGCCGCAGAAGTCGGTCGTCGTGGCGGCGGCTGTCATCGAGGACCCCGAACCCGAATATCTCGACGTCGACGTCGACGTCATCGACGAGGCTTCGACTGCACTCCCGGTCGGCGAATCAGACGCCGACGAAGACGCCGACGAGGAAACAGGCGAGCTGACACTGGATCTGGAGGATCCCGAAGAGAGCGTCGACACCGCGGTGTACGAAGTCGCGACCGACGAATACGAAGAAGAGCCGGAAGCCACAGCAGACGAGTACGAGCACGTCGAAGACTCCTCGGGCCTCGAGGCCCCGGAGGAGGGCGAGCTACGGGTCGCGGACTCGTTGATGGCCGCGCGGCGACGCCGGTACGACCCGACGAAGGCCGCGGCCGTGAGCGCCCGAAAGTACAAGTTCCGCAAGCGGATGCTGGCGTTCATGACGCTTGTCCTCCTGGCGTCGGCGACGGCCGCGTACCTGATGGCGCCGTGGGCGTGGTGGGTTTGCGGCGGCACCGGGGCGGTGACGCTGATGTATCTGGGCTATCTGCGCCGTCAGACGCGTATCGAAGAGCGGGTGCGGCGGCGCCGCCTGCAGCGGATGGCGCGCTCGCGCCTCGGCGTCGAGAACACCGACGACCGCGAGTTCGACGTGGTCCCGTCGCGACTGCGCCGGCCAGGGTCCGTTGTGCTGGAGATCGACGACGAGGACCCGATCTTCGAGCACCTGGACAACGCGCCGTCGGCCCGCGACTACGACCTGCCGAGGGCGGCCGGGCAGTAAACGTCCACCGAGTCGGCCGGTTTCTGCGGTAGCCCGTTCACTGGTAGCCTGACGTACCGACCAGGGGCTATGGCGCAGTTGGTAGCGCGACTCGTTCGCATCGAGTAGGTCAGGGGTTCGAATCCCCTTAGCTCCACTTTTCGGACACCATAAGTGTCCTTACTCGAAACGTTGGCGTTCATTCATTCGAGTCAAGTTAGCTCAAACGCTCGGCCGCCTCGCCAGAGCGCCTCCACCAGCTCATGGCCGCGGCGAGCACGTCGACGACGACGTGTTCGCGGGGCGTGGCAGGCGCTGATGAGCGCCAGGCGGCGGTCGGGGTGTTCCAGGTCCGAGCTTCGGGCCTGCGAACGGACTTCCCGCCATTGCGGTCAGTCGATGTGATGCCGGGAATCTGCGTTCTGCGGTCACCAGCTTTATCGGGCGGGAGTCCGAGGTCGACGAGGTGAAAGCGGCGCTCCATGAACATCGATTGGTGACGCCATTTAGGTTGGAGTCATGAGCGACATCCAGTCCCAGTTTTCGGTTCTGATGCGAACCACCGATCGGGCCGTCGCGGATGCCATCGTACGGCTGATCGAAGACGGTGAAGATCATGAGCTCAATCGGATCAACGCCCTGGACTTTTCCGAGCGCACCGGCTTCGACGAAGAGAAGGTGATTTCCGGCTTCCTGCACGCCTCGCGGCTTGGCCTGTTCGATCTCACCTGGAACGTGCTTTGTCCCGGTTGCAGCGGCGTGCTGGACGCGCATGACACGCTGAAATCGCTGCGTAATGACGACTACCATTGCGGATTATGCGGTTTCGGCTTCGAGCCTTCCGTCGATGAGCAGGTCGAGGTGGCCTTTACGGTCAGTCCCAAGGTCAGGCGGATTGCCGCCCACGATCCCAGCACGCTGCCGCTATGGGATTATTACAAGCAGGTGTTCTGGAGTTCGGGAATCGATCTCGACAAGGATTCCTTTGCCTCGTTGACCGAGGAAGTGACGCTGGATGCGCTGGAGCTGCCCGCCGGTGAAAAGGCGGTGCTGTCGATGCAGCTTCCGTCGCAATTCATCATCGTTTTCGAGCCGGTGACGCATTCCGCGCATTTCATCGACGTCCAGGGCGAGCCGACCAAGGAACGTCAGCAGCTCGGGCTGATCTTCAACAAAGCGCGTCCGCCGACCGGGTCGATCACCTTGCGTCCGGGTCCGTTGCGGCTTGCGGTCGACAATCAGTCAAACCTGCGGACGCTGCCCACCGTCTTGGTCGCGGCCGACGTGCTCCACCATCTTCTGGGCAAGCGCAAGCCATTCCTCACTGCCAAGCGGATGCTGTCGAACCAGACGTTCCGCGATGTGTTCAAGGCCGACAATCTCAACATCGATCAGCGTCTCAAAATCACCTCGTTGACCTTTCTGTTCACCGACCTGAAGGGGTCGACCGCGCTTTACGAGCGGGTCGGCGACCTCGTCGCGTTCGACTTGGTGCGCGCGCATTTTCATGCGCTTCTGGAAATCATCGCCGCCGAAAAGGGCGCTGTGGTCAAGACCATCGGGGACGCTGTGATGGCGACCTTTGTCCAGCCGGACCATGCGCTCGTCGCGGGCTTGCGGATGCGGGGGGCGATGGAAAAGCTCAATACCGAGCGCGGCAAGTCCGACCTGATCGTAAAGATCGGCATCCATGAGGGGCCGTGTCTCGCGGTGATGCTGAACGAGCGGCAGGACTATTTCGGTCAGACCGTCAATATCGCGGCGCGAGTGCAGAGCCTGTCGACCGCGCAGGAGATCCACATCACCGGTCCCGTGATCGACGCGCCCGGCGTCGCCACCATGCTGGAGGAGGAGGCGATCCGGCCGATTCAGAAGGAGGCCGCGCTGCGCGGCATCGCCGACAAGATCGTGGTGTACGAGATTCCATAACTCTCAACCGCGCGACACGCCGGGCGGCTGGGGCCGCCTGAGCCGCAGGCGGGAACTGCGCTTAGCGACTGGCCGCTGAATGGCACGAACGGGTCTTGCGCCGTCCACCTCCAGTCCGAGCGGACCGGCCATGTGGTTCAGGGTAATTTTCTTGGCCCTGGTGCGACGTGCGTCACATATTGTGGGTTATGCCTAAGATCACCGACCTGCTGCCCTGGCACGCGGTCCCGAAAATGCAGCAGTACGCCGACCGCGGCCTGGCCGAACTGCACTATGCCCGCAAAATCTTCGAAGCTGGCGGGTTCCCGCTGGAGCCACCTCAGAATGTGGCCGCGATGGCCAACGACATCCGAAAATGGGGCGAGATCGGGATGCTTCCCGCCGTGCACGCCCGGCGCAACCCGGACAAGGTGGCCATCATCGACGACGACGGTGACTTGACCTGGAAGGAACTCGACGACGCCGCCAACGCGGTCGCCCAAGGTCTGCTGGATAAGGGTGTCAAGGGTGGCGACGGTGTCGCGATCCTGGCGCGCAACAGTCGCTGGTTTGCCATCGCCGAGTTCGGATGCGCGCGGGTCGGTGCCCGCATCATCTTGCTCAACAGCTCGTTCTCCGGGCCACAAATCAAGGAAGTGTCCGAACGCGAAGACGCCAAACTAATCATCTACGATGACGAATACACCGAGGACGTCAGCAAAGCTGAGCCGCCGCTGGGCAAGCTGCGGGCGCTGGGCACCAACCCCGACGCAGACAAGGAGTCCGGCAGCGAGGACGAGACGCTCGCCGACCTGATCGAACGCAGCAACGGAAAGCCCGCGCCCAAGGCGAGCAAGCACTCGTCGATCACCATTCTGACCAGCGGCACCACCGGAACTCCGAAGGGCGCGAACCGGAGTACCCCGCCGAGCCTGGGGCCGATCGGCGGCATCTTGTCGCACGTTCCGTTCAAGGCCGGGGAGGTGACGTCGCTTCCCGCGCCGATGTTCCACGCCCTGGGCTTCCTGCACGCCACCATCGGAGCATTCCTGGGCTCGACGCTGGTGCTACACCGCAAGTTCAAGCCGCCGATGGTGTTAGAAGACATCGAGAAGCACAAGGTGACCGCGGTCGTCGTCGTCCCAGTGATGCTGTCGCGGCTGCTGGAGGGGCTGGAGAAGATGGACGACAGGCCCGATCTGTCGAGCTTGCGGATCATCTTCCTGTCCGGCTCGGCGCTGCCAGCCGACGTAGCCGAGCGGGCGCTCAAGGAGTTCGGCCCTGTCGTCTACAACATGTACGGCTCGACCGAGATCGCGTTCGCTACCATCGCCGAGCCCAAGCACTTGGAATTCAATTCGTCGACGGCCGGACCGGTTGTCAAAGGGGTGAAGGTCAAGATCTTCAACGACAACGGCAAGGAGCTGCCCCAGGGCGAGGTCGGGAAGATCTTCGTCGGCAGCAGCTTCCCCTTCGAGGGCTACACCGGTGGCGGCGGCAAGCAGATCATCAACGGCATGCTGGCCTCGGGGGACCTCGGCTACTTCGACGAGCACGGCCTGCTGTTCATCAGCGGCCGCGACGACGAGATGATCGTGTCCGGCGGCGAGAACGTCTTCCCGGCCGAAGTCGAGGATTGCCTCAACGGGCATCCGGACGTAGTAGAGGCCACCGCGATCGGCGTCGAGGACAAGGAGTGGGGTCACCGGTTGCGCGCCTTCGTAGTCAAGAAGGAGGGCTCCGATGTCGACGGGGACACCCTCAAGAAGCACGTGAAGGATCAGCTGGCCAAGTACAAGGTGCCGCGTGAAGTTGTCTTCCTCGACGAGCTGCCGCGCAACCCGACCGGCAAGATCCTCAAGGGTGAGCTGCGCGAGATGGAGGTGGAGTAGAGCGGGCGCTCACCCGTCGAATCCGGTTGCGCTGTCCAGCCGTTCGCGCAGAATGTCCAGTTGTCCGGTGTGGAGGGCGGTTTCCTCGGTCAAGTGCACGTATATCCAGCGCAGTGACAGCGTCCCGAGCCGGTGATGTGGCACTGCCGTGGTCCAGCTGATACTGCGCAGCAATATCTCGAGACTCCTCACACTGCCGCCTGTATTCGTTCACCAGCCTGGTGAATGACTCCTCCGGGAGAAACTCGAACTCTCAAGAACGGCCGTGCCGGCGACCGCCGTGGTCGTGCAAGAGCTGACGGAACCAACCGTATTCCACCCAGCGTAGGTGGTTGATCAACCCGCGAGCACCAAATCAACTGGAGCATCAAGAAATTCGTGCGCACCGCCCGCCGCTACCGCACCGTCACCATCCAAGCCGGCAACCAAACCCTGATCGCCGCCGAACCCCCACCACCCGACCTCGCCGAAGCCCTCGCCAAGATCCACGACCTACGTGCGCACTAGCCTGATAAAAGTCAGGAATTCGCCCGGAGCCGCGGATGAGCCCGCGCTGGAAATTACTCCCTAGCTCTCGCGCGGCCAGGAACAAGACAGGGTCTGATCGACTTCGTTTCGCTAGACAGCTAGACAGCTAGACAGCCCGTTGTGCCGTCCGATGGGCAAGTGAGTCATCGGTGGCGGCCGGTGACAGCGTCGATGATGTCAGCGACGGCGCGGACGATGTCAGCCACAGCACTGCGAGATCCGTAAGCGGTGGAGCCGGTGGCGTGGACGAAGGCGCACATGCCTACATGTCGGTGCTATCGGCGACGAAGCGCCCGGCAGCGACAAGGATTACCGCATCACGTAATGACGAACCTCTCGGGTCCTTCGTGCCACGCCACACCTCAGTTCCGTCGGCGAGAAGGACGAACTCGTCGGGATCTCGAGCCTCGACGCGGTACGTCACAAACGTCCCCTCTGACCGTCCATGGAGACGGCGATCCTCCGTTCTACCGACCCACCGTCCTGAGTCAACTGAGCTGCCCCGCCGCTATAACTGAGCTTGAGATGACGCTCCTGCGCAAAACTGTTCACAACTCCGTGGACAAGTTGCAGGATCCGGTCCAGGCCCTCGCGACGGCGAGCAATCGCCACACGCTCCTCACCGAGGGCTATTTCGTCAACACGCGTGAGGAGCGATGCCAAATCATCGTCGGCGTCGTCGACATCGGTCAGGGCGGCTTCCAAGGCACTGAGGAGATCTGGGGCGAATTGATAGCGGCCAAGCGCATCGCTACTGAATGCTCTATCGAGTACCGATTCAAGTCGAAGAAGCCGACGGCCTTGGAAGAGGTCCGCGAGCGTCGACGGCGGCACCACGGCAGTCTGACTACGCACCACGGTTGAGCAGAGGACAGAACCGATCCAGCAGCTGCTGGCGGTGGTTGTTAAACACGTGAGGGGGCAACAGCTTTCCGAACACGGCGTACCGCTGTTGATAAGTCAGCTTTCCGGCAGTTTGTGCTCACTCGACTTCTCTAGCGCCTTCTAGTTTCTTCTGCTTCCGAGCGCCAAGCGGCTTCTTCTCGATTTGAGTAGCCCCGTCCACGATGCAGCGGAGCTCGCGGCGTACCTCGCCAATACGAGATGCAAGCGTCTTCCGCACCTCGCCGTCCCCGTCGACAAAGATCCGATCATCGTCCGGTGGAGTGAGGACGTTGTCTACTTACCCGCGAAGCACTCGCGATCGACGTCGATCGTGGCATCGATGCCGACGGCGTCGTCGATGTCTTGGATCGCCTCGTCCTGCAACACGGGGCGCCGCACTACGTGCGCTTCGACAACGGTCCCGAGTTCGTGGCACACGCCGTGCACGACTGGTGCCGATTCAACAGCGCCGGTTCACTTTTCATCGATCCCGGCTCACGCTTGGATCGAACCGTTCAACGGCAGACTACGCGACGAACTGCTCAACTCATGGCGCTTCGACTCACTGCTGGAAGCCCCGCGTCATCTCAAAGACTGGCGCTGCGACTACGACGCCAACAGACCCCACTCCGCCCACGGCGACTCACCCCAGCCGAGTTCGCTCTACAGTGGACAAGACCCACCAACCCCAAGTCGCATAGCGACTGGACCACTAATCGGGTCCCCCTCATCCCCCTGCACCGGGCGGTACCGCTGCGTCGGGGATGGCGTTGTCGATGAGGACGGCTGCGATGGCGGCGGCGGTGGCGAAGGTGTCGGAGTTGAGGACTCGGTTGCGGGCCGAAGCGCCATCCAAGAGCAGCGCCAGTTGTTCGCCGAGCTGTTCGGGGTTGGTGGCGCCTGCCTCGCGGGCGGTTTCGGTGAGCCGCGCGGCGAAGGCTTTCTTGTAGTCGCTGGCGTGTACGCGTGCGGGGTGGCCCGGGTCGTGGATTTCGACGGCCGCCGCGATGAACGGGCACAGAGGCGCGTGAATGTCGAAGGCGGCGAGGAGCCGTTCGCGGGGTGTGAGGTCGGTGCGGTCGAACACCTCGGGCAGGATGTCGGGATCGAATCGGCGTAGGTGTTCGGCGATCAGCTCATCCTTGCCGGTGAAGTGCTGGTAAAACGTGCGCTTGGACACCTGGGCCACCGCGCAGAGCTGGTCCAGGCCGGTGCTGTTGATGCCTTGATCGCGGAACAGTTGTTGGGAAGCGCCGAGGATGCGCTCTCGTGCGCCCCTGCCGCGGCGCAGGCCTCGCGGCCCCTTCTCCAACTCCGTCATACACCCAGGGTAGCCCAGTTGGGTACAGATCGGTGTACATAGCTTGCGTTCCGCGCAGCCGTTCGCTACGTTAAGGACACAGATCGGTGTACATAACATCGACACTATCGAACGAATGGAGTCATCATGGGAAAGCTCGATGGCAAGGTCGCAGTGATCACCGGCGCGACGAGTGGGATGGCGCTGGCCGGCGCCAAGTTGTTCGTCGAGGAAGGCGCTCACGTCTTCATCTCGGGCCGACGCAAGGACGAGCTGGACCAGGCCGTCCAGCAGATCGGGCGCAACGTGACCGGCGTGCAGGGCGACTCGGCCGACCTCGACGACCTGGACCGTTTGTTCGACACGGTCAAGCGGGAAAAGGGCGCGATCGACGTGTTGTGGGCAAGCGCCGGGACGGGCGCGCAGAACAAGCTCGGCGAGATCACCGAGGAGGACTTCGACGCCGCCTTCGGGCTGAACGCGCGCGGCACGCTGTTCACGGTCCAGAAGGCGCTGCCGCTGTTCAACGACGGCGGCTCGATCTTCATGACCGGGTCAAACGCATCGCTGCGGGGCTACCCCAATTGGAGTGTGTACGCGGGAAGCAAGGCCGTGCTGCCCGCCCTCGCACGGGTGTGGGTGTCGGAGTTGAGGGACAGGAAGATCCGGGTGAACGTGCTGACCCCCGGCCAGGTCGCCTCGCCGATGTTGGAAGAGGTAATGGACGAGGAGATGAAGGCGCAGTTCGAGTCCGTGATCCCGCGGCGAGAGATGGGCCGCCCGGAAGAGATCGCGTCGGCCGCGTTGTTCCTCGCCTCCGACGACTCCAGCTATGTCAATGGCATGGAGCTGGTTGTCGACGGCGGCACCACAGTCATCTGAGTAAGCGACACCGGCATGTAGGCCGACAACGACGTCTCACCTCGATGACCTCGGCACACACCGACTCAACCCTTACCGGTGGGCGCACCGACCAGGTCACACACACCGAGCAACAAAGCACATGAGGAGTGACCATGACCACCTTCGCCCCGCACCGCGACACCGTGCAATCCTTCGTCGACGCCATGCACGGCGGCGCAGACAAAGACGCCCTTTCCAGCATCCTCGCCGAGGACGTGGTGATGTACGGCCCGCTCGGCGACGAGCCACTCACCGGCCGCGAGGCAGTCCTGCAAGCCATGCAAGGGGTCGGCGCGGCGGCCGACCTCACCTACAAGGAAGTCCTCACCGGAGAAACGCACCACGCCGCGTACTTCCGGTTGCAGATCGAAGACACCGTGGTCAACGGAATGGACTACATCCTGCTCGACGCGGACGGCAAGATCGCCGAGGTCACCATATGGTGGCGCCCGCTGCCGGCCGGCGTCCAGATGCAGCGCCACCTTGCGGGTCTCCTCGGCACGCAGCCCTGGGAACTTCTCACGCACGACAAGTAACGCCGAACGCCACGCCCTGCTTCACGAGGGTTCGGCCGATTCGGTCGCTTCCGCTCAACCTCCACGCCTCCCCAAGGCGCAGGAGCCAACCCTTATCACCCATCAGCAAGGACAGGACACTTCATGAGCACCATCAGCATCATCGGCACCGGGAACATGGCCCGCACCATCGCCACGCTGGCGATAGCGGGCGGCAACACCGTCGAGGTCATCGGCCGCGATCAATCCAAGGCCGCCGAGCTGGCCAAAACGCTCGGCGACAGCACCACGACAGGAGAGTTCGGCACCGTCCCGGCCGGCGACGTCGTCATCCTGGCCGTGCTGTTCGATAGCGCCGTGTCGATCGTCAGCGAGTACGGGGACGCCCTCGCGGGCAAGATCATCGTCGACATCACCAACCCCTTCAACGCCACGGCCGACGGGCTGGCCATCCCAGCCGACACCTCCATCGCACAAATGGTCGCCGAAGCCGCCCCCGCGAGCACCCACGTCGTCAAGGCGTTCAACACCCTCTTCCGCGACGTCCTGGCCGTGGGCGGCCCGCTGGACGTCTTCATCGCCGGCGACGACGCAAAGGCCAAGGCAAGCGTGTCGGCGTTCATCGCAAGCCTCGGACTGCGCCCACTAGAAGTCGGCGACCTGAACATGGCGCACTTTCTCGAAGGCGCGGGCCTGCTATCGGTAGGCCTGGCCAACAACGGCGTCGGGAACCTGAACTTCTCCCTCGGCGTCACCGTTCCCAGCTGAACCGCAACCCCCGGGCCCGAGCAGACAACGAACAGGGGCGCCGTGCGCCCAAAAAAATAGTGGTCAACGATCCAGTCCCGCCACTTTCCGAGCCATTCGGTGTGACCCCGCGAGCCGATCGTAGCTCAAGTAGATTGCGCCGCAAGCAGTCTCGCCGCTGTAGTGACGACATCATGTGGCGAATAGACCGGCACCGAGCCGACGGCGTCGCCGGTGGCTGGGCACCGCACACTCAGCTCCTCTTGGGGGTCGTCGGCAAGATTGGGACTAACGGATCCCGGGGGCGTCGAGCGTGGGGTCATGGTTGAACTCCTTGTAATGAGGGGCGCGGGCGCGACCGTCTCCGGTCGCCGTCAGATGGACTCGTGCTCAGTGGTTTTCGCGGATGAGGTCGGCCGCCTTCTCGCCCACCAGGACGGCAGGTGCGTGGGTATTTCCGTGGGGGATGGTCGGGAAAACCGAGGTGTCGGCCACTCGGAGACCAGCAACACCGTGCACGCGTAGCTCAGCGTCGATCACTCCTTCGGCCTCGGTACCGATGCGGGCCGTGCACGACGGATGATAGGTGTGCTCCACCTCACGCCGTACCTTCTGCTCGAGTTCGGCGCGGGTGCCCGCGGACTCACCCGGATGGATTTCCCGGCCGGTAAGGCCTCGCAGCGGCGCCGCGGCCACGATCTCTCGAACGCGCTCCATGGCGTCGACCATCGCGTCCATGTCGGCGCGTTCGGCGAAGTAGTTGTACGTCGTCGCCACCTTCGCCTTGGGATCGGCACTGCGGAGTCGCACGACGCCCTGGCTGAGAGAGCCGACCAGCGAGCATCCCATGGCGAAAGCTGGACGGTCGTGGGTACTGATCCCGTGGTTGTAGAAATATCCCGGAGCGCCGATCACCTGGATCGCCGGTGCGGCGTCGCCTGCCCGGGTATGGAAGAACCCGCCGAACTCGGCGACGTTGGAGGTGAGCAGCCCCCGACCCCGGACGAAGTAGTCGACCATCTGCCGTGGCGACTGCGCCGCATGGAGCGTGCCCTTCGCAGAGGTCTCGAAGTTGAGGGCGTACATCGGGTGATCCATCAGGTGCGCCCCGACGTTGGGGTTGTCCACGACCGTGGCGATCCGGTGTTCGGCCAAATGGTCGGCCGGACCGATGCCCGACAGCATCAACAACTGCGGCGTGTTGATCGCGCCAGCCGACAGGACGACCTCCCGCTCAGCGCGTAGCAACTCTGGGGTGCCGTGACGTTCGACGTCGACGCCGACCGCGCGCCCCTGCGAAATGCGCACGCCGAGGACGTGTGTGTTGGTGAGCACCGTCAAATTAGCCCGCCGGCGGGCCGGGACGAGGTAGCCGTCCGCAGTTGTCCAACGGCGGCCTCGCCGCTGACTCACCTGGTAGAAGCCGGCACCGAGTTGCTCGGCGCCGTTGAAGTCGTTGTTGCGCTCGATGCCGGTGGCGACCATCGCTTCAACGATCGAGCGGCTCAAGTCGTTAGGAGATCGCGGGTCCTCGATGTGCAGGGGGCCGGACCCACCGTGGTAGGCGCTGTCACCGCGCGAGTTGGCTTCCGACCGGCGAAACAGCGGCAACACTTCGTCGTAGGACCAACCAGTCGCGCCTTCCTTGGCCCAGGAGTCATAGTCGTCCCGATTGCCGCGGATGTAAATCATGGCATTCATCGAGCTGCAGCCACCCAACATCTTGGCCCGGGGGTGGTAAATCGACCGACCGTCGAGGAACGGCTCCGGCTCGGTGTAGAACTCCCAGTCCAGTGCGGTCTTGAACTGCTTCGCGAATGCCGCCGGCATCTGCACATTTAGGTGGCGGTGCGATCCTCCGGCCTCGATGAGCAGGACACGCACAGAGGCGTCCTCGGACAGCCGGCTGGCGACGACGGCTCCAGCTGAGCCTGCGCCGACAACGATGTAGTCGTAGGAACCCATTGTTATGTCCTTCCGATTTGACGGTGCGAGAACTGTCGCACCGCGCACTCATCAGCGTCTTGTATCGGGATACAAGGCTTCATCCGGAGCTGGTCGGCTGGCGACATCGCTGGGGGTAGTGCAGGTCCCGCTAGGGATTCGAGTGCACCCATGTTCACGCTCGCAGCAATCATCGCGGAGGCTGGAGGCGGCGCTGTACCACTTACACAGCAGCAATGCCCCTTCGACGTCGTACCGCCCGTCGTCGATCGGCCGACCGCGCCTGGCAACGGCCCGCCCGACGCGATATCTCACCGTATTGAAGTGAAGGGTGAGTTCCTCCGCGGCCAACTGCGGAATCGCATCTTCGATGAAAAGCCGAACGTCCGAAGCTAACTCGCGCAGTCGGTCTCTCATCCGAGCTGCAATCTCGGTGATGCAGCCGTCAACGTCGAATTCGGCGTCGCGACGAAGACCCGTCACGCCTCGACGGTAGATCTTTCGCCGCCGTTCTGTTGACGATTGGCGCGTCGGATCCGGTTGGAGGGACGTTGTCTGTCGACTGTCCGCAGGTCGTTTCGCATTGTCTCCTATTCGTGACCGATACTGGAAGGAAGCCGATGTCAGCATCTGATCGCGCTCAGCTGGATACGGCGAAATCGAAAGCGCTTGTGCGGCAGTCGAGTCGGACCGACCCGCCCCGAGCGGGTACGAGGAATACGTTGCTCCTGCCGATGCGTTCGGGCCGGCGCGGGTTGGGCGCGAGATTGGTGTTGCGCAGGATCGTGCGGAGCACCACTCGGCTCTCGACGAGGGAGAACGCGGCGCCCAGGCAGCGTCTGCGCCCGCCGCCGAACGGGATCCACGCAAAGGCATTGACCGGTGTATCGAGGAACCGTTCCGGACGGAACTCGAGCGGGTCCTCCCAGATGTCTGCTCGACGGTGCACCAGGGTGATGTAGGGGGACACGATGGTGCCCGCCGGGACGGTCAGCCCGGGTAATTCGAAGTCCTGCGCTGCCAGGCGGCATGTCATCGGTGCTACGGGTCGCAGTCGCATTGCCTCCTTGATGACGGCGTCGAGATAGTCGTCGTCGCCGTCGCGCGCGGCGTCCCGAGCGCGAGCGAGGACGTCTGGGTGGCGGGTGATCTGCTCGAGCAACCAACTAAGTGTCGACGCGGTGGTTTCGTGGCCGCCGAGCAGCAAGGTCCGCATGGCATCGCAGAGTTCGTCATCGCCCATGGCTGCGCCGTCGTCGCCGGTGGTTCGAAGAAGGATGCCAAGCACATCGTCGCGCTCAAGATCACCCGTGTTGCGTCGGTGGGCGACTTCTTCGAGCACGATCGCGTCAACCGCACTCATTACCCCGCGCATCCTCGAAAACGGCCGGTTCCAGCCGTCGGCGCGGGAGGTAGCGACCACTGTCTGCAGCAGAAAGTGTCGCGAATGCGCCTCACGGATCAACGCCAAGATGGCATCGCGCAGGCGGGTTGCACGCTCGCTGTCGGTGACGCCAAGTATGACCGCGATGATCACCTCTAACGCGATCGCCTGCATGTGCGGCTGAGCCGGGACCCACCGCCCATATGGCCAGTGCGCCAACGCTTCTTCGGTCTTGCGTTGCATCGTGTCCTGATAGTGGGTGAGCGCCGCACCGTTGAAAGGGTGGTTCTGGACGCGGCGCCTGCGTGCGTGGTCTGCGCCATCGACGTTCGTCAGGCCGGTTGGACCGAGCAAGAGTGGGTGTGGCGCCAATTTCGCGAGTGCCTCACCCAGGCGTAGCACTTCGGGGTCTGCGAGGAAGACCTTCTTGATGTCGTCGGGGTGCGTCAGGCAAAGCCAGCGCCCGGTGGAGGGCATGGCGACCTGGAACCGGTCGCCGAGCCGCTCGCAGCGCCGGGCGAAGCGGTCGGGCGCGAGCCAGTATTGCGCGGCGTTCACCGCTGCCGGACTGCGCAGTGACGGTAAGTCCAGCCGAGTTCGTCTCATCTTCGCCGTCCTTTCGGTGAGATACTGATTTACTTATCTAGTATCATCGTCGCTGTGTTGTCAATAACCGAAGTCATCGAGGCTGCTCCTGAGGCCGGCGCCGACGAGATGCTTGACCGTGTGGCGGCGGCCGCACTGGCCCAGTTCGCCGAGTTCGGGATCCGCCGGTCCACGATCGACGATGTCGCCCGCCGCGCCGGCGTCTCCCGCGTGACCGTGTTCCGCCGCTTCGAGACCAAACAGCGTCTCGTCGAAGTAGTGGTGGCGCGGGAGGTCCGACGGGGAATGACTGAACTCACCCGCGCGTGGCACGGCGGAGAGTCACTCGAACAGCGCCTGCAGCACGGGCTCTCATTCACAGTCAGATTCGTCAGTGGCCACCCGCTGTTCGACCGGCTCTTGCGCAGTGAGCCAGAGGTGCTGCTGCCCTTGCTCACTGTCGAGGGCGGTCCGGTGCTCGCGCTCTACCGATCTTTGATCGCCGAGCTGCTGCGCGCCGAGATCCAGGCGGGTCGCGCTGCCTCCGCCGACCCTGACTGCGCCGCGGAGGTGATTGCGCGCCTTGCCATGTCGCTGGTGCTGACCCGCGACGGGACCATATCCCTGGATCACCCGCAGTCGATGGGTGCTCTCGTCAACCTCGTGCTACTTCCCATCTTGCAACCACCGTCTGACTGACCAGTTAAGCCGCATCGCGATTCGGGCTTTCGTCTTAGCAAGCGCCGCGACGCCGTCCGATCACAACGGTGGTGACGGCTTCGGATTGTTGATGCCATCAAGTGGCCAGCCCTAGTTCCATCCTGGACGCGGGCGCAACCGGACGTCCAGCCGCCGAAGCGCAGCAGCAACGGTTGTATGGGAAACACCGTAGCGAGCACCAAGCCACGCAAGTGAGCCGCCGGCGACGTAGAGCTCGGCGGCTTCACCGGTCTGCTCATGAGTCAGACCTTGACGGCGGATGGCGATGTCTTGCTCGCGGAGGATGGTGGCGACGCGGGTCTTGGAGATGCCGTAATGATTGCCGATCTGTTGGGTGGTTTGGCCGACTTCGTATCGCTTCACGATGTCGGTGATGTCTAGGGCGGTTAGGAAGCGTTTAGAGCGGGGTTTTGGCCCGTCTTGGTGGGACAGGGGTGGCCGGGCCGGTGATTCATTGATGTGTTTGCGCAGTTCAGCCCACTTTTTACAGAGGTGACCAAGGTTCGAGTTTCTTCCTATTGCCTCCACAGAGTTCAGCATTTCAAGGGACATCTTTCCCCAGGGGCGGCGGTCTTGGTGGTGCCTGCGGGAACCGAACCACTTCGGCTTGTCGGTCCACCCTCGACGCCAGCGCGGCCACCTGTGCATGGCTCAATAGCCGCGGTCAGCATGCCTACGCTTGGGCAGCTTCCCCCCGTCGCATGGATTGCGGGCCAGGCGTGAGTCCTCGACCGCCGCGCCGAGTACCTGTCGCAGCAGCCTGAATGCGTTCTCGATTCGGTGCGCCAACCTCATCGGCGACCATGCTGGACACCCATGCCCGGACGCCGCGGTCTTCACATCGATGACTGCCACGCCACCCCACGGTTCGACGCGACTCGTCCATGCGCTGCGACGTGTCGCCGCTGTCTTGGGTGAGATGTGGCCTTGCGACGCCGACCAGGACGCATACACAGCCGCCACGGTCACCTGGCCGGCCTCCGGTTTGACGTAGGTCTCGGTGGCGAACTGCGCGGTGATGCCGTCGAGCCACTGCGCCGCGTCAATCTTGCGCCTGAACGCCTTGGCGTGCTCACGGCCCTCGGCATCGACATAGCGGGCACGCCAGCGCATTCCACGGCCCGCCCTGGCGGTTGGAGCGGTCCGGTGGTGTCGTCGGCAAGACGGACTGACTGGGTCCACAGATCCTCGACCCCGGCCCTGCGCTTGCGCCTCATCGGTCCGCAGCTTCCACAATCGCGCCGCTGACGAGTGCGACAAGGCGGGTGGCGGTCGATTGCGATGTCTGCAGTGACTCGCCCATCTTGTTGGCGACTTGCCGCAGATGATCGAGACCATTGAGATCGAAGCTCTCTTCCACCGACTCCAGCTGGTCGCCGATGTCGGCGGCAGAACGCCGCCGTGCCGTCGTCGGCGCTGGGCGGCGTGACGACGGTGGCTAAACCGCGACAGCGAGAGCTACTCGGCGGCCAACTGGTCGCTGTCGACGAAAACCAGACCACCCGCGTCGAGCGTGACCGCCCATCTGCGCGCGGGGCCAACTATGCGGGTCTCACCGATATCTACTGGGTGCCCCGCCAGATCGCCGAAATCCTCCACCACAGTGCCGCCGACCTCGCCGTCGGTCCCCGGATAGACACGCACCCGCGCATTCACCGCCACGGAGCTGTCGCCGGTATCGCTAGCGTTCCCGCTAGCGCCCTTCATCCGTCTTTTCATCCGTCGTCACCCCTTCGGCGCGGCTCTAGGCAGCAGGCCTGTCGCGGGCCTCCACTTCCTTAATCCCCCGGCGCACTTGGTCGGCTAGATACCATTCCTCAGCGCTATGGGCGGCATGTAGGGCCCTGTCGACCGCGAGTTTGGCGTCCTGAAGGTGTCCCCGGCGTTCCTCCCCAACGGCGGCGATGGCATCCAGTACCGCATTCATGGCCTCCTGACAGGCCCCGGCGTAGCCGGTGAGCTTCCTGATCGTCACCCTGATCCACCTTCGTACTAGGTACGCACACCATCATCGATGGCAGCGAAGTCAGCGGCCTAGCCTGTCTCCACCTTCTGTTACACCTTCTCTGACAGCGTCATGCCCAATCTGACACCGCCGTAAACAAATCCGCCCGCATAGGTGCGGGTCGAGGGGCCAATGGAGTGGGCGCCGACTGACTCTCGGGCTTGGCCAACGGCAGCCCGCCTGTGGGCATCTCGAAGGCGTTCTCGAACCCGATGGCAGCTGGTTGGTGAATGGCGCATGATTTCTGTGGCGTACCGCAATCCGGTCACTGCGACGAGGGTGTAGGGCTAGGGCTATCAGAGCCTGAGCAGAAGGGTTGTGGGTCATGGTCATTTCGGATCGGCACGTGGAACCTGGAGAACTTGTTCAAGCCGCCTAACCCGTTCGCGCCGAAGACCGAGGAGGAATACCAGGCCAAGCTCGACGCACTGGCGAGCGCCATAACGCGCATGGAGCCCCATGTGTCGGCGGTACAAGAAGTCGGCGACCCCCGCGGCCCGGCGGTACAGGGCTTAGGCGCCGAAGCGGGCGCGCTCGCCCTCGTCGAGCGGGCTGAATCGGCCAATGGGAAAGCTCAGCAGCTCGGACTTGAAATGGGCGGTGATGAGATCGATGTCGGTGTCTTGGATGCCGACCCGCACGTATAGCGCGGGTCGGCCCGTGGCGGTCGCGTTGTCGGTTGGCTTGTCGCCTTGCTGGATCGCTCGCAGCTTGTCGCGAAAAGCCGCCACCGGAAAGGTGGTGAGTGGCAGCCGCGACAGGACTCGGCAACCGCAACCTCAAGGCCGACAAGACATCGGGGTTGCTCAACGCCTACGGACAATCAAAGCGCGGTTACCACTTCCTCGGCATTGATGTCGCACGGCCCGATACGAGACACTCGCTGCAGGCCCACTAGAGCCGGGCCGCAGAAAATTTCACGCAATCGCTGGGAAGTGAACGCATTGAGCCGCAACCGTGTCGACGCCACCGTGCTGCGGTCGGCTGTCGCGAGCATTCGTACGATTCGGCGCGTCACGCCGCTTCTCATCGTCACGATGATCCTGTTCGCACTCGTCGGCTGCTCAGAGTCGACCAGGCCATCAACCACACCGACGGCAACCGCCACAACCACCACGCTCCCGCTCGGGCGGAGGCTGGCATCCCACCCCGCCAAGCCGCGGCCGGCATCCGACCCCGTGCCGTGGCGGCTCGCATCCGATCCCACGCATCTGGCCGACGACCTTGTCGCCGACCAGCAGGCGCTGCGCGACCCGTCGTCGTCGCAGGCGGTGTTGCTGGCGGCGGCGCGCCGCCAGCATGCGGCTTACCGCGCCCTCGGACGGCACCCCGAATGGGACCCCATCGCCCGCCCGCGAATCCCCCCCTCGCTGCTCGAAACCTACGACCGCAATGTCGACGCACGTCGCCAACTCACCGCGATGAGCAAGGGCTACGCGCAAGCCACGCTGCCTGCGTGGCGCATCGACCCGCCCCCGCCGGCGGACGAGCTGCTGGGTTACTACCGCGAGGCCGAATCGGCGTCCGGTGTCGGCTGGACCTATCTGGCGGCGATCAACCTGATCGAGACCGGCTTTGGCCGCATCGCCGGCGTGAGCAGCGCCGGCGCGCAAGGCCCGATGCAGTTCCTGCCCTCGACCTTCGCCGCCTACGGCAAGGGTGGTGACATCCTCTCGCCCCATGACAGCATCATGGCCGCCGGCCGCTACCTCGCCGCTAACGGCTTCGCCGACAACAGCGACTCCGCCCTGTACCGGTACAACAACTCGAACCAATACGTGCAGGCGGTCAACGACTACGCAGCGGTGCTCGCAGCCGATCCCGCTGCTCTCGCCGGCTACCACCGGTGGGACGTCTACTACAACACGACTTCCGGCGACGTGGTCCTGCCCACTGGTTACTCCGCAACCTCACCGATCCCCGTCGCGGACTACTTGGCGACCCACCCGCAGTAAGTCGCTGACGCCCTGCTGGCCGTGGCGCGCTATCGGCGGGCTTCTGGAAATTTCGTACTTAGTGCTACCTGCCTGCGGCTTTGACCTACACCGCGTTATCGCCACAACACGTTCCTGAGCTGCTTATTCATGGGGGCGGTCCTACCGGCCGCTATCCCGGCAACGTCGTAGTGACGCTGGGCGTGAATCACAGGCTGTCGGAGGTGATCCGGTCCGTCTCGTCACGGCCCTCGTTGAGGGGGCACTCTTCATTGCGGATCAGCCTGCGCAGCTCAAGATGTCCGATGCCGAGGCGACGGGTTGCCTGACTTTGGCTGAGCAGTTTGCCGTCCGTCACGGTCGGCTCCCTGGGTACGCAGCCGGTACTCAGTTCGAATCCCCTTAGCTCCACCGTGTGATGACTCGAGTCATGGGTTACAGAACGCCCCCGGCCATCGGCCGGGGCCTTTTTGGTTTGCGCTAGCATTCGCGGTTCGAATGAGTTGGCTTGCTGTCGTGGGTTATTGCAGCCCCGTAAACTTGCTCTGACCAGTGGCTTAGCCGGGCTGACGCATGCAATAATTTTCCTCTGGGTTCGACCAGGGGAGATTCCAGTGATCAAGCGTGTTTTGACTATGAAGAGAATTGTCGCAGTCAGCGGACTCGCAATTTGCCTGGCTGGTTTCGGTGGCTTTGCGGGTGTCGCCGCTGCTGATCCGAGTCCCGATACCGGGACATACGACGACCAGATGGATCTTGCGCAGGAGGCCTGCTGGGGCGGGGTTACTTTGCCGGTCGCGTGGGAGGTCGGAGACCCCGAGTCTGCGGGTTGCGAGCATTCACGCACGTCCTGAGGCCCGTGCGTCGGTTCCGAACAAATCGGCACAAACGTCGAGCGTCTCCGGTGCCCTGGCGTGCCCGGGCATCGGCAGGTCGCATCAGTTGTTTGTCGACGGGCAGGAAATGTCGACATAGGCGGTGGCGAATTGTGTCGAGTCAAGCCGGGCCGCCGAATCGCCGTGGACTCCGCTGACCGTGCACTGTGACAGCGGGCCAGTTGCCGATCCGTTCAGTTGCACGTTGTAGCCCCTGGCCTGCAGGCTGCTGACGGTGTCGGCGACCGAGGAGCCTCCGGTCGGCGCTGCTGCGGCCGCACCGGCCAATCCCAGAGCCGCTGCTGCCATGGCGCCGAAGATGGAGGCGCTAATAGTGGACTTTTTCATGTTGTTGATCCCTTGTCTGCCCGCTACGGGTATTCCTGGTGAGGTGCGGGTTGTGGCTGCACCTGCGGCCGACTCGTACGGCCGCACAGCAACTCTGTCCGGGTTGGGCGGCGGTGTATGTCGGGTGAACAGCCGCCGTACGGATGAACTCGTTTCCCCCGATCGGGGGACATACCGGCAGCTATAACGCGAATGCGTCGCGCACCGCTTTGAGGCGAATCGTGACCGCTCCGACTAGCGAGACAGCTGGCGGACCCTACCGCCGCCCAAGGGATCAACGTAGGATCGCCCGGTACTCGAGCGAGGAGGTCGCCGTGTACGACAGTGGACCGCCGAAGGCTTCAGTGACCGCTCGGTCCCCTATCCGCTACGCACACAACGGCGACGTCGCGATCGCATATATGGAGAGCGGACGTGGGATCGATCTGCTCGTGATCGGCGGGTTCGTCAGCCACCTCGAGGTCGTCCCGTCTCTGGCAGCGGCCCAGCGATTTTGGGATCGATTGGGTTCGTTCGCCCGCGTGATCTTGTTCGACAAGCGCGGGATGGGGCTCTCGGACCGCGACGCTGGCGCGTACACGCTGGAGAACGTGGTGGACGATGCCTTGGCTGTCCTCGATGCCCTGGACGTCCCCCAGGCTGCGATCTTCGGCATTTCCGAAGGCGGATCGGCGGCGACGATGCTGGCTGCCGCACACCCCGACCGCGTGAGCGCGATGGTCCAGTACGGCACTTATGCCCGCCTCGCCCAATCCGATGATCACGCCGACGGCATCCCCGTCGATCGGCTCAAGGCATTCTGGAGTCGTCTCTCAGATGACTGGATCGATCCGTCCACCATCGACGACTGGGCTCCGAGTCGCGCGGGCGACCCCGAGCTCCGCGACTGGTGGGGTCGGCTCCTTCGCTCAGGTCTCAGCCCACGCGGCGCTCGGGCGCTCTTCGACATGTATCTGCATCTCGACGTCCGTCCGTTGCTGGCGAGTGTCAAGACGCCGTCCCTGATCCTTTACCGCGAAGGTGATCGGATCGTCCCGCCTGCCCTCTCGCGCGGGGTCGCACGAGGAATCCCGGCTGCCCGCGAGGTCCAGCTTGCGGGCAGCGACCATCTCTTCTGCACCGGCGACCAGGACACGCTGCTCGATGAGATCGAACACTTCCTAACGGGCGACCTCGCGCACCGGCCTGTCGATCGGGTGCTCGCAACCGTCTTGTTCACCGATATCGTGGGCTCGACCGGGCGTGCCGCAGCGTTGGGCGACCGGCAGTGGCGGGACGTTCTCGAGCGCCACGACCGACTGGTCAAGCGAGAAGTGGGTCGGTATCGAGGCCGCGTGGTGAAGTCGACCGGCGACGGTGCGCTGGCCACCTTCGACGGACCCGCACGCGCAGTCCGCGCCGCAATGGCGTTGCGAAGCGCCGCTCCGGAGATCTTGGGCAGTGAGCTGCGAGTGGGAGTGCACACGGGGGAATGCGAGCTGATCGGCGATGACCTCGGCGGGATCGGCGTGCACATCGCCGCTCGCATCCAGGCCGACGCAGACCCGGGTCAGGTCCTGGTATCGAGCACCGTGAAGGACCTCGTCGTCGGATCGGGTCTTCGTTTCGGCGACCGCGGCGAGTGCGCGCTGAAAGGCGTTCCGGGCAAATGGCGTCTGTTCGCGGTGATTGGGGACGACGAAAACTAGCTAAGCTAGCGGCAGCAGTTCGGGTCGAGCACTGTGCACAGCGCGACCAGCGACTCCCGGCACGGGCGGTGGTAGACGTTCATACCCCGCCGCTCCGACTCAACCAGCCCCGCCCGACGCAGTTGCGACAGGTGGTGGCTGACCGTCGACTCGCTCAAACCGACCGCTGCCGCCAGATCGCAGCTGCACACCTCGCCGACCTCGCTGCTGAACAACAGCGAGACAAGCTTGACCCGTACCGGATCGGCTAAAGCCTTGAGGCGCAACGCAATCTCCAACGCGTCATCATCCTCGAGTGTGCCTGCCGCAACGGGGGAGCAGCAGACCGGAGCAGAGATATCGACCACGGGCAACGCCTTCGGCATGTCATCAGTGTGCCACAGGATGTTGACATATGTCGAAGGGGTTGGCATCATCGCAATCACAACCAGTTCGACATAAGTCGCATGGGTAAGGAGGCCGTCGTGTCCCGTGTTCAACTCGCCCTCAACGTCGACAACCTCGACGCAGCGGTGGCGTTCTACGCCAAGCTGTTCAATACTGCGCCGGCCAAACTCAAAGATGGCTACGCGAACTTCGCGATTGCCGATCCCGCGCTGAAGTTGGTCTTGCTGGAGAACCCCGGTGCGGGCGGCACAATCAATCACCTCGGCGTCGAAGTACCGTCCAGCGACACCGTGCACGCCGAAATCGCCAGGCTGTCCGATGAAGGCATGGTCACCGACGAGGAGATAGGAACGACCTGCTGCTTCGCCACACAAGACAAGGTGTGGGTGACCGGGCCCGGCGGCGAGAAGTGGGAGATCTACACCGTGCTCGCCGATTCCGAGACTTTCGGCGCCCCCACGTCGTGCTGTTGATCGACCGTGGACAGTCCGACCGGGTCGGATAGACGGATGCCACGACGGATGCTTGCCGAGTTTCTCGGTTCCGCACTGCTGGTGGCCGTCGTCGTCGGTTCAGGCATCGCCGCCGCGCAGTTGTCGCCCGATGACATCGGGTTGCAGCTGCTGGAGAATTCGACTGCAACAGTCCTTGGTCTGGCAGTGCTGATCTTGTTGTGCGGTCCCGTTTCCGGAGCGCACTTCAATCCTGTGGTCTCGCTCGCCGACTGGCTGTTGGGCCGTCGGTCTGGTGGCGCGCTCACCGCCGCGGTTCTGCTGATGTATTCCGTCGTCCAAGTGGCAGGCGGAATCGTGGGCGCGATGCTCGCCAATGCCATGTTTGACCGGCGCGTGATCGAACTGGCGACGAAGGACCGCGTCACCGTCGGGCATCTCCTCGGCGAGGTGGTGGCAACGGCGGGACTCATCGCGCTGGTGTTCGCATTGGCACGGACCGGGCGGGCGGCGCTGTCGGCTGCTGCGGTCGGCGCCTACATCGGCGCTGCCTACTGGTTCACGAGTTCGACGTCGTTCGCCAATCCCGCTGTGACAGTTGGCCGAATGTTCTCCGATACCTTCGCCGGTATCGCGCCGGCCTCGGTACTCCCGTTCATCGGCGCTCAGATCGTCGGAGGAATGATCGGATTGGTCCTGGCGGTGGCCCTCTACCCCGACGTCGCCGAGACGGCCGACGAAGCCGTCGTGCCACACGACACCACACGTACCCGACCCCGGAGCGAAGCGTGACCAAACCAACCGTGCTGTTTCTCTGCACCCACAATGCCGGCCGCTCCCAAATGGCGATGGGCTTCTTCGCCCACCTCGCCCGCGACCGGGCGTCGGTTTATTCCGGCGGATCCGAGCCCGCAGAGCATGTCAATCCTTCCGCCGTCGCTGCGATGGCCGAGAAGGGCATCGATATCGGCAGCCAGCAGCCCACACGCTGGAACCACGACATGCTGCACGCAGCCGACGTCGTGGTCACGATGGGATGCGGCGATACCTGCCCGGTCCTTCCCGGCCGCCGATACGAGGACTGGACGCTGCCCGACCCCGCCGGCCAACCCGTAGAAGCAGTTCGACCTATCCGCGACGAGATTGAGCACCGTGTGCGCAGGCTCTTGGATGAACTCGGTGTCGAGATCAAGGGTGGCAGCACCACTCAAAGTGATTGACGCCTAAGTCCAGTCGCCTGATGCGGTTTTCAAAGTTGAGAAACAGGTAGCTCTCCGCGGAGCCGTCATCCAATGTTGACGCGACAAGCAAGAGGCCTCGCCGAATCGAGCAAATTACGGGAAAACATCGTCGGCGGACGGATGGCGCGCATGCCGTCGCCGGCGTCGTTCTCCGACGCCTCGCGGAGCGAATCATTTGCGCTGCAGATGTCGCACCGGTGAAATACGAAGGCTGCAATCATCGCAAATGCTGCGGTCGGCGCCACCGACATTGGAACCCGCGAGCTGGACCGCCCCGTTCCTGTTGCGTGGTTGTTCGTCGCCAACGAGCCCGATACTTGCCGATGGCCCGGCACCACCGGTCAGCCTATGAAGTGAGCTGGGAGCCAATCGGATTCAGCTCCGACAACCTGATGTGGGGCCGGTGGAGAGACCTGGCCCTGGCCACGTCGCGCCGCCGAAGGGGTGGCGGGGGACCCGCCGACAGCCAAACCGTCGACGCCAACGTGCCGGTACAGCTGATGAACAGCGAATTAATCGTCGAATCCGACACCCGCATCAAGCGCATCTCCTAGCGTGCTTTCTACGACCGCGTGCCCAGCCTCGCCAGCCCATTGACCAATTATTTTTATTTTTAGATAATAACCGCGCGCCCATACGCGGCCCCCGGACGCAGAGACGACCTGAGCGGCTTGCCTCCGACATGGATCGGCGTTGGCACCGCGGATCTCTTCCAGGATGAAGACGTCGATTACGCGGTTCGCCTCCAGGCCGCAGAGTGCCCACCCAGCTTGAGGTCGTTCGCGGCGCCTCTCACGGATTCGAAATCGCTGCCTATAGCAAGCTTTCACGGTCTTTCACCGCAGCCCGATTGGCGGCGATACGCCACTTCCTCGATTCAAGGTGAAGCCGGGTTGAATGCCCCGCGGGGAATGGTGAGTGGGAGGTCGACCGAGCTAAGTAAACCCGGTTCTGCCGCAACGACATACGGCACCGCATTGACCACACGCATCGCCGTGGCGACCATCGCACCCGCTCCGGACGTCATGCCTTCGATCCCGGCCTTGCGCCGGTCACGAAGGGTCGCGGCCACCGTGCAGTCGATGTCGGGTTGCCCCGTGATCACCACGCGGTAGCCGAGGGCGCCGGGAAGTGTCGGCCAATCGGGTGCGACATCGGGTGCCAGCCGCGTGACGTGTTCGATGACGATCGCCTCGCGGCCATCCACCACGCCGATCGCCTGCATCCGCAGTGCGCCGCACGTGCCCGCCTCGACCGTGCCCATCGCGACCTCCAATGTCCGATCGGTCACCTCGCGATCAAACGTCTCGCGGACCTCTTGGACCTCGACACCGAGAGCGTCGGCGACCATTCGGATCTGTCCCTGCCACTCGCCGGCGATGGCACCGGGGAAGCCGATCCAGGGCTGGTAGTCGAGCGGACGGCCGAATCCCATTGCGTCGCTCATGATGTCGGGAACGCCGTAGTCGTCGTAGAGACCGATCTCGTATGCGTGGATCTTCTCGATCTGCGACGACTGCGTGGTCAGAACCAGCGGCAGGTAGTCGGCGGCGAAGCCAGGTTCGATGCCTGACGCGTAGAGCGACACATGCCCTTCTTTCGCGGCCGCCGTCAGCTGATCCCGCCATTCGACGGGCTCGTAGGCATGCGGGTTGACCAGCCGTGTGGTGCTCGTCGTCACCACGTTGATCCCTGCACTGAGCAGCTTCACGTAGTCGGGGACCGCCAGCGCGTCGCGTTCGGGACCGCTGGCCGCGTAAATGACGCAGTCAGGCTCGAGGGCGATCAGCGCGTCGGCATCGTTGGTCGTGGCCAGGCCGATGGGTTCGCCGTTGGCGAGTTCGCCCGCATCCTTGCCGACTTTCTCCTCCGAATGCACCCACACTCCGACAAGGTCCAGATTGGGCCGCTGGTGAATCGCGCGAATCGCGATCGATCCGATACCGCCCGTCGACCACACCACAACACGGTGCTGACCTTCTGTCATCGTCTCCTCCTGGGTTGGTGAAAATCTCACTGGTAGAACGGTCCCGGCTTGCCTGCCCGCTCCAAGTGACCGTAGGGGTCATAGACCTTGACGGTGGGATAGGGCCACTTGTCGTAGGCGGGCGCGGAGTCGCCGCCGATTCGCAGCAGGCTGAATACGGCGATGGGCAGGAGCACGGCGCTCATCAACACGACGGTCGCGACGACTGTCAGTCGTGTGTGGGTGATGTTCGCCCTACCGCGCAGCCCGGGCAGCGATTGCGCGATCTTAGTGAGAATTGCGGGGCGGCCTTTTTCATCGCGGAGACACAGCAGCGCCACGATCGCGAACAGCACGCTGTCGTAGATCACCATGTACAGCGGTAGCTGGCGGCCGAAGAGATGCAACACCGGGCCCGCCGCTTCGGTATAGACGAACAGTCCCACCTTCAACCACATGAACTGTATGACCGCGTTAAGCGGAAGTCCCGCAATGAACCCGGTGATGAAGACGGCCGCCAGTCGGTGTCGGTCGAGCCATCCGCTGCGGCGGATCCGCGGTTCGATGAGGCGCTGATGGAGGGTCAGCAGGCCGAGCCCGGTCAGCACGTAGTAGCTCGCGTATCCCCCGAGAAACGACAGCGTCGGTTCCAGTAGCGGCGAGGCGTTGAAGTAGGGCCACGACAGCGGAAAGTGCGCGACCCGGGAATCGAAGACGGTGAACGTCGCCCAGTTGGCCAGCGGGTCGAGGGCTCCGGCGAAAAAAGCGGCGATGCCGACGATAAACAACCAGTGCGGGCTCCGCCGTCGGATGGACTGCCACCCCAGGTAACCGAAGAAGCCAAGCGTCAGTACCGCCGAGGTGATACTGGTGACCAACGGCCAGTTTGTCACGCCGAGGAACGGGGGATACGGCGTCGGCCCAGGGTTCGGGTTGGTGGTGCGGGGATCGCGGTGCAGGCCGGTTTGCATTTGCGTCAGTGCAACCACGGCGAAGACGAGTAGCGCCGCACCGAACAAAGCCCAGCCCAGTCGGGCTGTCAGCAATAGGCTGCTGCGCAGCTCGGCGACCGGCCGGTCATCGGCGGCGCTGAGTTTGGCCACGTCGCATCCCTCGGATCGACCTAACTTTTGCTCCGAAAGCTAACAGCGTGGGCGACACCGGTCAATATCGTGCCTCGGAGCTCAACAGTGCTGTGCAGGCTGAACAAAAATTAGGTTATAGTCCGCAGCGGTATGTTCACGATGCGGTTCGACATGCGGGCTCCCTCATTCGGTGCGCCGTCCAGCGACCTGTATGCCGCGGCGATCGACATGTGCGCGTGGGCTGAAACCCGCGGGGCGGTCGTGGCGGTGCTGTCGGAGCACCACAGCGCCGAGGACGGGCATCTGCCCTCACCACTCGTGCTGGCGTCGGCCATCGCGGCCCGAACCGACCGGCTGCCGATCATGCTGGCCGCGGTCGTTCTCCCTTTCTGGGACCCCGTCCGGCTGGCCGAGGACATGAGCGTTCTCGACATCATCAGCAAGGGCCGCGTGTCGTATGCCTTCGGCATCGGTCACCGTCCCGAAGAGTACGAACACTTCGGCGTCGACATGCGTCGACGAGGTCAGCTGGCCGACGAAAAGCTGACGCTGCTGCGGCAGCTGCTGGAAGGCGAGCCCCTGGTCTCCGCCGGCCGACGCATTCACATCACACCGGCGTGCACGTCCACCGGTGGGCCGTTCATCATGCTGGCCGGCGGCAGCCAAGCCGCGGTAAAGCGGGCGGCGAAGCACGGGCTCGGCCTTGTCCTGCAGACCAACCAGTCGGGACTGAAGGAGTTGTACGAGAGCGAATGTCGCGTGCACGGGCGCGAACCCGGCTTCATCCAGCTTCCGGCCGACAATGCTCCGACGGCGGTGTTCGTCGCCGACGATGTGGACAAGGCATGGCACGAGCTGGGACCGCATCTGCTGCACGACGCGGTGACCGCCGCATCCTACCGGCACGGCGACGAAGGGGTGGCCAGCATCTCCCGCGCTACCAACGTGAACGAGCTACGCGCGACGGAAGGGCCGTACCGCGTCTTCACGACCGATGAGGCGGTCGACTACATGCGCGGCGGACAACCGCTGCCGTTGGCGCCGATCTGTGGCGGGTTGCCGCCGAAGCAGGCGTGGCCATATCTCGAGCGAGCCGCCCTTGCGGCGGCCCGTGCAGGATGAAGGGGAATCATGGAGGCACATTCGAGTCGCGTCGTGGTGTGGTCGACGGGTGGTGTCGGCTCCGTCGCCGTCGACGCCGTGCACCGTCGGCCGGATCTCGAACTCGTCGGCGTGTGGGTGCACTCGAAGGACAAGGTGGGCCGCGACGCCGGCGAGCTTGCCGGCGGTCAACCTATCGGTGTCACTGCGACCAACGACGCCGATGCGCTGATCGGGTTGCGGCCGGACTGTGTGGTCTACGCCGCGAGCGGACCGGAACGCGACGCAGGCGCCATTCCGGATTACCTGCGGCTGCTCGAAGCCGGAATCAACGTGGTGTCAACGACATCGACCAGTCTGGTGTACCCGCCCGCGTTCTACTCGCCCGATTGGCGCGACCAGCTCGAGGCGGCCGCCATGTCTGGCAATGCGTCGTTCTACGCGTCCGGCATCTTTCCCGGGTTCGGTTCGGATCAACTGGCCCTCCTGCTGGCGACGCAGTCCAAGAAAATTCGGCGTATCACGGCCACGGAGATCGCGCTGAACGACCACTACCCCGTCGCCGACATCATGATGAACGGCATGGGCTTCGGACATCCGCTCGACTTCGAACCGATGCTGAAGACTCCTGGCTTCATCGAGATGGCTTGGAAGGCACCTATTTACCTTATGGCTGAGGGCCTTGGCGTCCAGGTCGAGGAGATCCGCGGCTCGCTGGACCGGCGGCTGACCGACCGCGACATCGAGGTCGCATTCGGAACCATCGAGGCGGGAACGTGCGGGGCGGTCAGCACCAGGGCCGCGGGCGTGGTGAACGGACGGGAGGCCATCGTGATCGAGCACATCATCCGGATGGCCCGCGACGTCGCGCCCGACTGGTTGACCTCTGAGTTCGACGCCACGTATCGCGTCGATATCGAGGGCGAGCCCGACATCCACTGCGCGATGAACCTCGGCGATGCGGAAGGGCACGGCGCTGGCCGTGCGGCGATGGCGGCCACGGCCATGCGCGTGGTCAACGCGATTCCGTTCGTGATCGACGCACCCGCTGGCCTATTGAGCTCGCTGGACATGCCGAACACCTTGCCGCGTCACGCATTCGACTGATCCGGCGGACACATGCGGGTAGCCAGGGATTCTGTCTTTTCAGCCGTCGCCGGCGAGCGGCGTCAGATCGCGGCGTTGATCGAACGGTTGGATGATGTCCAGTTGGCGACGGAGAGCTTGTGCGCGGGCTGGGACATCAAGACTGTGGCCGCTCATCTGGTCAGCGTGTTTGCCGACAGTTTCTGGGTATTTCAGTGGACGGCACTTCGCCGCGGCGGCATACATCGGGCCATCGACGAGTTGGCGCGGCGTCGCGCCGAGTTGCCGGCGGCGGCAATCGCTGCCGCCCTGCGTCAAGGTGCCGATCGTGAGTTGAGCCCACCGATCACCGGCCCGCTTTCTGGGCTGACCGACGTTCTGGTCCACGGGGGAGACATCCGGATTCCACTCGGCCTGCCCTTCGAGCCGGACCCGCAACTCGCGTCCCTGGCGCTTGACTTTCTCACCGGATCTCGGGCTTTGGGTTTCGTCCCGCTTGGACGATTACGCGGGATCTGCTTGCAGGGCAGCGATATCGACCGAGGCTGGGGTAGGGGCGCCGAAGTCCGGGGTCCAGTGCGGGCATTGATGATGGCGGCGTGCGGCCGAGACGTGCTGCTACACCTACTCGATGGGCCGGGCCTGCCATTGCTCAGGGATCGGTTGACAGTGTTCCGCGACCGGCCGTAGCGTAACGGCACAAATCTTAGGTGCGGGAGGCATCGTGTACATGCTCCGCTTCGACATGCGCGCACCGGCGATGGGCGCGCCGACGGTGGAGCTCTACTCCGCCGCGACCGCCATGTGCGCGTGGGCCGAGGACCACGGTTGCCTTGCCGCGTTGTTGTGCGAGCACCACGGCTCGGAAGACGGCTACCTCCCGTCGCCCCTGATCCTGGCTTCCGCCATCGCCGCGCGGACCGAACGGCTGGCGTTGAGTTTGATCCTTCTGCTTCCCTTCTACGACCCCGTCCGACTTGCGGAGGATATGGCGGTCCTCGACATCATCAGCAAAGGCAGGGCCTCCTACATCCTTGCCCTCGGCTACCGGCCCGAAGAGTTCGAACACTTCGGCGTCGATATGCGTACTCGCGGACGCCTCGCCGACGAAAAGCTGGCCCTGTTGCGTGAGCTGCTGTCGGGTGAAGCCGTGTTCGGGGATCGCCGGATCAACACCACGCCGCCACCGCTTACCGCGGGCGGACCGATGCTGATGTGGGGCGGAGGAACCGTCGCAGCGGCTCGTCGCGCGGGACGGTACGGGCTCGGCATGCTGGGCAACGCGAATGTTGCCGGTATGCAGGAGGCTTACGAAGCGGCCTGTCACGAGCACGGCCACGAGCCGGGGCCGGTGTTTCTGCCCGACCGCGAAACCCCGTCCGTCTGTTTTGTCGCCGACGACGTTGACAAGGCGTGGGACGACATCGGCAAGTACCTTCTGCATGACGTGCAGACCTACGCGGCATGGAATCCGGACAACGAGACGTCCGCGGGATTCTCACATGTGCACAGCGTGGAGGAGCTGCGGGAGCTGGGACAGTCACACCGGATCTACAGCGTTGCCGAAGCCATCGAGCGGGTGCGGGCCGGCGAAATCATCAACCTTTCGCCGCTCTGCGGCGGGCTGCCGCCGGAGCTTGCCTGGCCGTATCTCAAGCTCGTCGGAGAGGACGTCATGTCCGAGGTGACACAGTGACGGGCGCCAGCGCGGTCGAGGTGTACTACGACCCTTACGATTTCGCGATCGACGACGATCCCTACCCGACGTGGAAGCGACTACGCGACGAGGCGCCGGTTTATCACAACGAAAAATACAACTTCTACGCGTTGAGCCGGTACGAAGACGTCGCCCGCGAACTGCCGAACTGGGACACCTATCGGTCGGGGCGCGGCACAACGATCGATGTCATCCTGAGCGGCATCAAGGTTCCGCCCGGAGTCATCCTGTTCGAGGATCCACCGATACACGACCTCCATCGCCGGTTGCTCTCAAGGGTTTTCACACCACGGCGGATGGAGGCGATCGAGCCGCTGACGCGTCAGTTCTGCGTACGTGCGCTCGATCCACTGGTCGGCACAGATCGGTTCGACTTCATCGGAGACATCGGCGCGATGATTCCGATGCGCACGATCGGCTATCTGCTGGGGATCCCCGAACAGAACCAGGCGACGATTCGCGACAACTCGAATGAGTCCATCACGCTGAAAGACGGTGAGTTCGGCGGGGTTCGCGAGGATTTGTTCGAGAACAGCTACCAGATGTTCGCCGAGTACGTCGACTGGCGGGCCGATCATCCCTCTGACGATCTGATGACCCAGCTGCTGAACGCGGAGGTGGAGGAGGACGGCAGGCTTCGGCGGCTGACCCGCACCGAGGTGCTCATGTACACCAGCATGGTCGCCGGTGCAGGCAATGAGACGACGACGCGTCTGATCGGCTTCGCCGGTACAACTGCTCGCGGAGCACCCAGACCAGCGTCGGCAGCTGGCGGACGATTTCTCGCTGATCCCGCACGCGATCGAGGAGGTGCTGCGGTACGAGGCGCCGTCGCCGGTGCAGGCCCGATGCGTCGCCCACGACACCGAGTGCCGCGGCCGGACGATTCCCGAGGGTTCGATAATGCTGCTCCTCAACGGGTCCGCCAACCGCGATGAACGGCACTTCCCGGACGCCGACCGCTTCGATATCCACCGCGGCGGTGCGCATCTCAGCTTCGGCCAGGGACTGCACTTCTGCCTGGGCTCGGCGCTGGCACGCATGCAGGCACGGGTGGTGCTCGAAGAAGTGCTGAAGCGTTGGCCGGACTGGGACGTCGACTACGACAATGCCACCAAGGCGCACACCGCGAGTGTGCGCGGGTGGGCGAAGCTGCCCGTGTTCGCTCGGCTAGTCAGGCCGGGTGCAGGCTGACCGGTATGCCGGAATAGCGCACCATTCCCGTTACCACGTCGATGTCGTCCTTGTTCGTCAAGCGGTTGACGTTGGCGACGTGGTGGCCGTGCGGAATCGACACCGCGCCACGCCGTATCTGATCGTCGATCTTGGCGATGCCGGTCAGTTCTCCGTTGGCGCTGCGGACGATCACCGGCCGGCCACTCACGATGCGTGCGGCGGCGCCGTCGTCCGGGTGAATGAGGATCTCAGCGGATTCGCCGAGGAAGTCCAGCTGTCCATTGAGCTTCTTCCGCTGGCGGCGGGGCACCATCACCAGCGGCGCGGGTGGCTCGAGGGCGCAAAGCTGATCGACAAGGAGCTGTGGCGCCAGCCGCCAGCCGCCCATCCGCTCGATGTGGTCATCGACCCACGCCGCGGGAAGCTCCCGAGGGACCTCTGCCCAACCGGTCGCCGACCACCTCGTCGTACTTGGTCCGTGCGCCGGCCAGCAGAACGGCCAGCACGTCCTCGTCGGTGCTGCTGGTCGGATCCCCGAGACTGCCCATCTCGTAGCCGAGCCGCCTACCGAGTTCCGCGAACACCCACCACATGGATCGCCGCTCGCCGACCGGCTGCACGACCGCGGCGGTGTGCTGGACGGACACCCGCGAACTCAGGATGTCGTGAAGTGTGATGTCGGGCCGCTCCAACGGATCCTTGGTCGGCAGCACGTGTGTGGCCAACTGCGTGGTCTCGTTGTTGATGATCTCGGTGGTGGCGAACACTTCGAGGCTCTGCAGAGCCGGGATCAACTTGCCCGTTTCGGGTAGCGAGGTCACGAGGCTGCCGCCGACATTGATCAAGGCGCGGATGTTGCCGGCAGCGATCTCGTCGGGCAGCACGGCACACGGCCATTCGTTGATGAACGCCTGGGCCTCCGGGCGGCTGCGCGGGCCTGGGCCGAACGATCCCTCCGGTGGTGTGATCGGCAGTAACTCGCCGAAAGTTTCGAGCTGATAGGCGAACCCGGGGTGAAACCACGTGCCGCCAGGGCGATTCATCGCGCCGGTGAGGATCATCAGCACCCACGCCAGCCACTGCGTGACGTTGGCTCGGTCGGCCGTCATGGTCACGCCGGTTCCGGTTTCGATCGCGACACACTTGGCGGCGCGCACCGCCGCGCACAGCTGCGTCAGCTCGGCCTCCGGCACATCCGCGAGCGTCGCGGTGTGCTCCAGCGTGAACGAATCCACCGCAGCGGTCAGCGCCTCGACACCCTGAACCGGCACATCCGTTTTCATGCCGTCGCGCAGAATTTCGCGAACCAGATAGGCCAGCACCGCGTGGTCAGTGCTGGGACGCGGCGCAATATGGCCGGTGGCCAGGCGGGCGGTCTCCGTGCGCCGCGGGTCGATCACCCACACCTGCCCACGGTTGGCGATGTCGCGCACCGTGCCCGTCGGGTTGGGCATCGAGATCGCATGACCATGTGAGACAACCGGATTGACGCCGACGAGCATCAGAAAGTCGGTCTTGTCGAAATCCGTTCGGCCGGACAGGCCCATGAATCCACCCACCAGATCCGAGATCAACGGTTTGGCGGTCCCGTCGATGGTCAGTGGGCTGAACTTCGCGGGGGTGCCGATCGCCGCATGCAGGGCTTCGGCCATCCGGAACCCGGCGCTCTCCATGGTGCTGAAATAGAAGCCGACCGACTCGGGTCCGTGGCGGTCGATGATGCCCTTCAACCGCGTGCTCAGGTCGTGGAGACAGGCCTCCCAAGTGGTGTCTCGCAGTTCGCCGTCTACCCGCATCTGCGGGCGTTCAAGGCGGTCGGGATGATGGTGCACCTGCGGCAGCGCACGGCCCTTCGCGCAGGTGTAGCCGCGTGAGAACGGGTGGTCCTGATCGCCGCGGACGCGGATCACCTCGTCCCCTTCGACGTCGACGAGGATGCCGCAGACAGACGTGCAGACCCGGCAGAAGCTACGCACCGTTTGCATACTCCGGTAACGTACTCTCGCAATTTGAGAAGCACAGCCCCATTCGCGAGAATGTGCTTTCCCGCTGGTCAGCGACGTGCTAAACGTGCGGCCGACACAATTTGCGGAGTTGTGCCCCGTGATCAGGCGCGGTCAGCGGTGACCCCGCGCAGGGTGGTATCTCGGACGTGAATCAGTGACGCCCGCGTACCGAGGTCATGGAGGATGTTCTCGGGAATCCACCCGACACCGATGACGGAGCGGGCCAGCATCTCGTTGGTCGGGCTGTCGATTCTGATCTCGCCGGCTCGGATGCCGTCGGCCAGAAGCGTTTTCATCTGACGCACGCGCTTGGCAAAAAGCCAGCCCGGATTCGGTGTGTCGGGTGGCGATTGCCGCATCCACGCCAGCTGAATCCGGAACTCGTCGCCGAAGCGGTCCAATGCGTTCGTGTTGACCCAACTCAGCGCGTCCAACTTCTCGACTACCGAGGAGTCCGAACGGAGCACGCTGGTCCAGCCCTCCGCGACCTTCTCGCCGAATGACTGCATGATCGACGCCAGAAGTTGATCTTTCGAGCCGATCAACCGGTACACGGTGCCGGTGCCGAGATTCGCCGCCGACGCGATATCCCTGATGGTCGTCACTTCATATCCCTTGCGGCCGAACTCGGCTCGCGCGACGGCGCGGACATGTGCGGCCTTGTCGTCGGCCTGCGCGTGCTTGTCGTCGCTCCATGACTGAACGACGGCGTCGGCTGCGATGAATGCAGTCGACCGGTCGAGTTCGGCGTCCGTGGGTGGCTTACTCGCCAACCCTTCCAACAGAATGCGGCACAGCAGCTCGGCCAGCTTGTCGGCGCCGGCGTTGTACCGGATGACGTCGAGCCCGACCTGCAGCATGGTTTGGACGATCCGGTCCGCGAGGACGGGGAGGTCGACGTCGGACCGGAGATAGCCGCTCCACCTTGCCGCGCGCAAGGTCTGCAGCATCGACTGCAGAATCGGCGTCGGCCGCCGCTGGGCCAGGGCGGTGAGTTCCTTGTTCGAGCTCGGGCCCTCGTAGAACGTCATTTGGAGCGCGGCGCGATGTGTCACCGCACATTCTGCGATCGCGGAACTCAGATCCACGATCCGGTCGAAGGCGGACCGCGAACTCGCGTCGTCCAACCTGGTCAGCGCCTGCTCGGCGATCCGGTCCAAATCGACGTGATAACGCCGGAGCAGCTCGACGAGGATCGCTTCCTTGGATTCGAAATGGTGATACAGGCTGCCCGGGAGGATTCCCGCCGCATCGGCGATCTCCTGCAGCGAGGTGCGTAGACCAGAGCTGGCGATCAAAGATGCCGCGGTTTGCAGTATTTCGGTCCGCCTCGTGCCGTCGTCATAGGCGTGTCCGGCATTCGATGGCGTCACCCGAGGACGCCCCACAACACCAGCACGGCTCCAGACTCCCGTCGCGGGTTTGCTAACTGACCCAATGTTTGGTTAACGGTACCAGAAGTCCAATGAGGCGACGGGCTCGCGCGCACCTCTGTCGCCGTTGACGTGGCGGCGACGCGATCACTAGTGTCAGAACAAAAGTTAGGTTTGCTCACTGTTGCGGATCGCTCCGATGAGAGGTGACATGTCCTACGAAAGCAGCGCCGAGCCGATCAAGATCGGCTACCTGATGGACTTCCTCCTTCCCGAGAACTATCCGCAGGACCTTCGGGATGACCTGACAAACCCGTTCGACATCGTCTTCGGCGATGCCTTCGAGCAGGGCATCATCGACCGCCCCGTTGAAATCGTGTACCGGGAGGTCGAAGGGCTCCCCAAGGGATCGGTGAAGGCGGTGATCGACGCGTACGGCGAGCTGGTCGACGAAGGTTGCCTGGCAATTTTCGGGCCGCACATCGGCGACAACTCGGTAGCCATCCGAGACGAGATCTGCGATCGGTTCCGCGTGCCCGCCCTAAGCGTGACCGGTTCGGATGAAGCCCTGAGTGAATGGTTCTTCGCGTTCCCGATGGGCTCGCACTTCGACGAGCCGATCTTCTGGTCGGACCAACTAGCGAAGGGCGGCCATACCGAGGTGGGAGTGCTCGTCGAGCAGTCCCTTGTCGGCGAGGCATATGTGAAGAACTTCCGTAAGGCGTGCAAGAACAAGGGCATCCGTATCGTCGCCGAGACCGAAATCGCGCAGACGGCACACGATGTCAGCGAGGTCGTACGGACCCTGTATGACGCGAAGGCCTCCGCAATCGTCCACTGCGGCTTCGGCTTCGGCGCGGTGATGGTCAACGCCGCATTGGCTGAACTCGACTGGGACCCACCACGCTTCGCCGGTACCGCGTGGCAGAACGCGTGGATCAACCCCGTCATGTGGAACGCATTCATCGGATGGACCGGCATCGACCAGTACGACGAGACCAACAAGGTCGGTCAGCAGTTCCTGGACCAGTACTCGGAGAGGTACGGGCGTCGTCCGGAGTGGTGCGTCCCGGTCGTCAACTGCGACGTCGCCCGCACGCTGCTGCAGGCGCTCACCGACGCCCATCCGCTCAGCCCCCGCGGTGTCAAGGAGGCGCTGGAAAGGGTGAAGATGCTGCCCGCCGCGTCAGGAGCACCCGGCACCAGGGTGTCGTTCGGCAACTGGACCCGCCGGGCGTGGATGGGTGCCGGCTATCTCGTGGCCAGACAGCTCGAAGCCGACGGCGTCAACTCGCATCTGGTCGATCGGTTCGGCGAGGAGTAGGCGATGGCGAATGAGACAAATGAATTGACTCAGGGCGTCAAGGACGCACAGGCCAAGTTCGACGCGGGGATGGGCGCCGACGGCGACGCGACGCCGTACCCGATGCTGGCCGAACTGAGGGCGAAGGCACCGGTCCACCCGGGTTGGAAAGAGATGGGGATCCTCGAGAATCCCCCTGAGGGCCAACAGATCTTCTCGGCGTACACCTTCGACGCGGTGAAGGCGGTGTTCACCGACAACAAGACTTTTAGCACCCGCTGCTATGAGGCGATCGTTCGTCCGCTGCAGGGGCCCACCATCCTCGAGATGCAGGAACCGGAACACCAGATCTACCGCAGGCTGCACGAGTTCGCTTTTGCCCGTTCGTCGATGCGGCGCTGGGAAGTCGAGCTGGTCCATCCACTGGTGGAGCGGACGGTCGGCAGACTGCGGGACGCCAAGCGGGCGGACCTGGTCGAGGAAGTCTTCATGCCGATTCCGGTGCGGGTCATCGCCGCGCTGATCGGCCTGCCGGAGGCAGACATTCCGGAGTTCCACCGCTTGGCGATCGACCTGCTGGGGTTCCACTCCGATATGGAGAATGCGCTGCGGGCATCGGCACAGTTGAAGGAGTACTTCGTCGGCATCCTCGCCGACCGGCGGGCCACCCCCCGCGACGACATGGTGTCCGTGCTGGCCGAGGCGGATATCGACGGCGTCAAGATGTCCGACGAGCAGGTCTACGGATTCATGCGGAATCTGTTGCCGGCCGGCGCGGAAACCACGTCGCGGTCGACGGCCAGTCTGGCGTTCGGGCTTCTGACGCACCCCGACCAGCTTGCGGCGGTCGTGGCCGATCGGGGCCTGCTGCCGCAGGCGATCGAGGAAGGGATCCGCTGGGAAACGCCGCTGCTCAATTTCATGCGTGAGACGACGCGCGATGTCGAGTTCTACGGGGTCGATATCCCTGAGGGCTCGACGGTTTCGGTCAATCTCGGCAGTGCTAACCATGACGAAGCCAGGTGGGAGGCCCCCGAACACTTCGATATCTTCCGAGAACGCAAGCCGCACATCGGTTTCGGCCACGGCGCGCATGTGTGCCTCGGCATGCACCTTGCGCGGCTGGAGAGCACCATGATCTTCAACACGCTGTTCGACCGGTTGCCGGGACTTCGCGTTGATCCCGACGCGCCGGACCCGTACATCTCGGGCACGTACTTCCGGTCCCCGCAGCATCTCAAGGTTGTGTGGGATTGATTCCCAGCCGTTCGGAGACCGCGAAGATCTCTTCGTAGATCGATTCCGGAACCATGAACGGCTGTGTCGCCGAGACGTCGGCGAGATGCGCAGCGACGTCGTCGGCCGTCGGGGTACTGCCGGGCTCGGCGAGCCAGCCTTCGCCGAGGCCGATGAATACGCGGGCGAAGCGGCCGCCGAAGGCGGAGTAGTTGCGGTGGCTGAATTCGCATGACCGGCTGGCAGATAAACCACCATCGGTGTCACCAGTTCAGGTCTGATCGCCTGCAAAAACCCGGTTTCCTCAAGGGCTTTCGGGTCGCCGAGTGTTTCGGTGACCATTCGGGAGAAGCCGAAAGGCAGCACGGTGTTGGCGAGGATTCCGTGTGCCGCGCCCTCGACGGCGATGACGTTGGTCAAGCCGACGAGGCCGGCCTTGGCCGCCGCGTAGTGCGCCTCGAGGTGCTGGCCGAACATGCCTGCCGACGACGAGATGAAGACGAAGCGGCCATAATTCTGTGTCTTCATCACCCGGAACGCCGGTTGCGCCAAATGGAACCCGCCGTCGAGGTGCACACGCAGCATGCGCCGCCACTCCTCTTGCGTCAGCTCGTCGAACGGGATGCTGTTGAAGATTCCCGCATTGCTGACCACCGCGTCCAGCCGTCCGAACCGGCTTGACGGCCGTGTTGACGATCGCTTGGCCGCCCTTGGCGCTGTCGACCGAGTCGTGCGAGGCCACGGCCTGCCCCCCGGCGGCCGTGACCTCCGCGACGACCTGTTAGCGGCAACGCTCGCGTCGGCGCCGGTGACGACCGCGACCTGACGTTCGAAGTCGATCATCCGTTCCCTCCCGGTTTTGTTGACTGGCGTCGGGCGCGGACACTACGGTGGAACAGATATTTGGTCAACAAGTGAGGTGTGTTGGAGACAGGTTCGACGACCGTCGATGACGACGGTCCGCAGCGGCTCGGTCTGCTGGCGTCCGCGCTGGCCGGCCGCACCGTCGCGGTGGCGGCCACTGATCCGGGCGAGCCGGCTTGGACGGACGGCATCACTGTCTTCGTCGACGCTGCCGAGAGCGCGGGTCACCAGATCGAGGCGGTGACGGTGCAGGCGTCGCTGCTCGCAGGGGGTGGTCTCGAGTCGGACATGGTACGCAAACTGGTTCGCCGTCCGTCTCTCGCCAAGAAATATCTCGCCGTCGAGGGCCACCGCGCGCTGGCGGCGAACGAGGACCTGCTGCCGTATCGGGTGCGGTCGCTGATCGATCTGGACCTGGCGATCCGTACCGATTCTCCCGCAACGTCGTTGACCGTGGCCGGCCGCGACAAGGTCGCCGATCCGCCCGCCAGTTTCGGTATGATCAAGGCCCGTAGCCTGCTTTCGGCGTACGCGAGCTCCCAGCAATCGGATGTGGCCGGCACCCACGACCCTCGTCGTAAGTCTCAGAAGGAACTTCCTGAGCTCGAGGATGATGCAGAGGATGCCGACGGCTCCGACGTGATGGATCCGTTTTCCAGCCCGGTCGGGGGTGGCGGCGCGGCAGGAAAGCTGTTGCAGCGCTTGATGAGCAGGGTGCGCCAACTCAGCGGCGGCGGATCTCCGGGTGCCGACACCCCAACACATCGGTCGCACAAAGGAATTCGCGGTGCAGGAATGGTCACATCGACGGCCGTCTCGAACACTGACGACACCGGGGAGGGCGCGGGTGACGGAGAGGGCAGGAAGTATCCCGAGTGGGACGTCCACCGAAGGCGCTACCGACACGATTGGTGCACCGTGCACGAGATCGATCCCCCTCTCAAGGATGGGCATCCGTTGGCGAGGCCCGACGTCCATGCGCTGCGGCGGCCGCTGACGCGGCTCGGAATCGGGCTGGACCGCGCGCATCGTCAGACGCAGGGCGACGACATCGACGTCGACGCCGCGGTTGAGGCACGGGTCGAGACGCTTGCCGGGTCGGCACCCGACGAAGCCGTGTATCTGGACAACTTGCGGCGGCGCCGGGATCTGGCGGTGTTGGTGCTGCTTGATGTCTCCGGATCGGTCGCGGAGGCAGGCACTTTCGGTCAAACCGTGCACGAACAACAACGTGCGGTGGCCGCGGCGCTGACTGTCGCACTGCACGAGCTCGGTGATCGCGTGGCGTTGTACGCATTCCAATCACAGGGGCGTTCCGCGGTGCATCTCCTTCCGGTGAAACGCTTCGATGACAGCCTGGATGCCTTGGTGATGCAGCGCCTCGGCAGCCTCACCCCGGGTGCTTACTCGCGGCTGGGCGCTGCGATTCGTCATGGCACCTCGGTGATGGCTGAGAAGGCCGGTACATCGCGACAGCTTCTGGTTGTGCTGTCTGACGGGCTGGCTTATGACCATGGATACGAACGCTTCTACGGGGCAGCCGACGCGCGCCGTGCGCTTTCAGAGGCCCGTCGTCAGGGCATCGGATGCTTGTGCCTGACGATCGGTGCGGGCACCGACAGCACCGAACTTCGCAGGGTGTTCGGCAGCGCCGCGCACGCGTCGATACCTAAACCCAGGCAGCTGGCCGACGTCATCGGCCCGCTGTTCCGCGCCGCACTTCGCAGCGCAGACCTCCGTCGCCGGGTGGCGTAGCGGGACCGAGGCTTGAACCAAACATCTGTTCCGCGATAGGGTGCTTGGAGCGAATGCTGAGAAAGGAAACGATGCCGGTGAAACCGCCGCGCCCGTACTATGTGCCCCTGGCCAACGAGGAGCAGGTGTTTCAGGCCGCCTACCGGCAGGGATTGTCCGTCGTGCTGAAAGGCCCGACGGGATGCGGCAAGACGCGCTTCGTCGAGGCCATGGCACACGATCTGGACCGTCCGCTGGTCACCGTTTCGTGTCATGACGACCTGACCACCGCCGATCTCGTCGGTCGCTACCTGCTGCGCGGCGGCGACACCGAATGGGTCGACGGCCCGCTGACCCGTGCGGTGCGCGACGGCGCGATCTGCTATCTCGACGAGGTCGTGGAGGCCCGCCAGGACACCACGGTGGTCCTGCATCCGCTGGCCGATCACCGGCGACAGCTGCCGATCGAACGACTCGGGGAGACGCTCGAGGCGGCACCCGGTTTCTGCCTCGTCGTGTCGTACAACCCGGGCTATCAAAGCGTGCTGAAAGACCTCAAGGACTCGACGCGCCAGCGGATGGTCGCGATTGATTTCGGCTTCCCAACTCCCGACGTGGAGGAGAAGATCGTCGTCAACGAGGCCGGCATCGGCCATGACCGAGCGGCCGAACTCGTTCGGCTCGGCCAGGCCATCCGCCGCCTGGAAACCGGTGGGTTACGGGAGGTGGCCTCGACGCGGGTGCTCATCGCGGCAGGGCAGCTCATCGCAGAGGGGCTCAGCCCACGCGACGCGGCCCGCGCCGCCATCGCCGGACCACTCACCGACGACTCGACGGTGACCCGCGGCCTGATCGAAATGATCGACGTCTACCTGGCCGACCAGCCACCGACCGACTGACGCGCCGCACACCACGGAGGTTGCATGTCGTACGAGAGCACCGCAGAGCCGATCAAGATCGGCTACCTGATGGACTTCAAACTGCCGGACCTTTACCCGCAGGAGATGAAGGAAGATCTGTCCAACCCCTTCGACCTGGTGTTCGGCGAGGCGTTGGAGCAGGGAGTAATCGACCGGCCTATCGAGATCATCTACAAGGAGGTCGAGGGGCTGCCCAAGGGATCGGTCAAGGCGGTCATCGACGCATACGGCGAATTGGTCGACGAGGGCTGCCTTGTCGTGTTCGGCCCGCATATCACCGATAACTGCGTTCCGACACGCGAAGCCATCGAAGAGCGCTTCAAGGTGCCTGCTCTCAGCGTGACCGGCAGCGACGCGTGGCTGGGGGAGTGGACGTTTTCCTTCCCGCAGGGGTCCCTGACCGACGAGCCGATCTTCTGGGCGGACCTGCTGGCCAAGGGCGGTCACACCGAGGTCGGTGTGCTCATCGAGCAGTCGCTTGTCGGCGACACCTATGTCAAGCACTTCCGGAATGCCTGTCGACGCAAGGGCATTCGCATCGTCGCAGAGGCATCTCTGGCGCAGACCGCACAGGACGTCACCGAGGCGGTGCGGACGATGCATGAAGCAAAGCCCAGCGCACTGGTGCACTGCGGTTTCGGGTTTGGGATCGTCTTCCTCAACTCGGCGCTGGAGTCAGTCGAATGGGATCCGCCGCGGTTCACGAGTACGGCCTTCCAGAACGCGTGGATCAATCCGATCATGTGGAACGCCTTCATGGGGTGGACCGGCGTCGACCAGTACGACGAAGGAAACGCCGTCGGGCAGGCCTTCTTGGACAAGTACGAAGCGAAATACGGCCGCCGCCCGGAGTACTGCGTGCCGGTGGTGAACTGCGACGTCGCCACGTCGCTACTGCGTGCGTTCACCGATGCGCACCCGCTGAGCCCGCGGGGTGTCAAGGAGGCGCTGGAGCGCGTGAAGATGATGCCCGCCGCGGCCGGCGCGCCCGGCACCCGGGTGTCGTTCGGGAACTGGACCCGTCGTGCCTGGATGGGCGCCGGCTACCTGGTGGCCCGCAAGCTTGACGCCGACGGCGTCAATTCTCATCTCGTCGACCGGTTTGGTGAGGGGTAATAGTCATGACTGCCGAGCAGACGACGCCGTCTACCAAAAGTCCTGCGGGCGAAGCGAAGAAGGGGTCGTTGAAGGCCGCGGTGTGGATCGCCGTCGCTGTGATACTTCTCGTACTGATCGCAGTGAACGCGCGAATGGGCGCCGTGTCCCCGCGCATCCGCAACCCCGAAGTCGAGGGTGCGCCCCGGCCGGTCCAGCCGCTTTTCGGCTACGAGCATTGGCTGGGTCTGTTCCAGATCTTCACGATCATCTCGATGGGCATGATCATCGCGGTCTACGTGTGGGCGTGGCGGCGGTACGGTCCCCACCCGGTGCTGTTGATGGGCATCGTCTGTACGTTGATCGTCTGGCAGGACCCGATCATGAACTGGTCGCCCTACGCGGTCTACAACCCACAACTGTGGCACTGGCCCGAGGACTGGCCGCTTGTATCACTGTCGCCGACGGTAGAACCGTTCCTGGTCATCGGGTACATCATGTTCTACCTCGGCCCGTACTTCCCGGCCGTCTGGATTCTGCGAAAGCTGCAGGCGCGCAGGCCCGTTGACTCTTTCGTATGGCGCCACCCGCTGATCAGCCTGGCACTGATCATCCTGCCCATCGGCTTCGTGATAGACATGATGCTCGAGGTCACCCTCGTCCGCACCGGGTTCTACATCTACTCGCAGGTCATCCCGCTCGGCTCGATCTTCGTTGGGGAGCCATATCAGTTCCCGCTCATCTGGGAATCGTTGATGGTGACGTTCGTAATGATCCCGGCCGGTGTGCTGCTCTACCGCGACGACACAGGTCGGACGGTGGCCGAGAAGCTGGCCCAGCGAGCGCGCATCTTCGCCAGCAGGCCTGCTCTGGGAATGTTCGTGGTGATGTTCGTGATCATCAACCTCGCCTACTTCGCGTACGGCACCGGTTTCGCGATCATCAAATGGACCAGGACCGCGACATCAGTTGCCTGCCCGTGGCCGTATCCGGAGGCCAAAATCTATGACCCGCAGGGCTTCTACGAAGAGAACGGGCAGCCAGGGCCCTATTCCGTTGGCATCTGGTCGACCTGGATGAGCGCCCAGCCCGACGGGCGGCCAGATGTGCAGCTGGGCGCCAAGAGCGACCGGTGCGCACCTGAGAATCAGAATGGCTGAGACACGCAGCGTCGTCATCACCGGAGCCTCACGGGGCCTCGGGTTCGCCTCGGCTTCCCACTTGTACAAGCAGGGGTGGCGGGTTGTCGCGGCCATGCGGTCGGTCGACTCGGGCATGGAGAAGCTGCGGGTGGCGACCGGGGCGGCCGTTGACGATCCCCGATTGCTCGGTGTACCACTGGACCTCACCGACTCTGCCTCGGTCACCGCTGCGGCGAAGTCGATCGAGGAAGCCGTCGGCGCTCCGTACGGCCTAGTGCACAACGCGGGTATCTCAGCGGCGGGAATGGTCGAAGAAGCCCCGATGAGCTTGTGGGAGCGAATGTTCGCAACCAACATCTTCGGCCCGGTAGCGCTGACCAAAGCGCTCCTGCCATCGATGAGGGCGGCGGGCACGGGCCGCATCGTGCTCATCTCCAGTGCCGGGGGAGTGCGTGGAATGCCCGCAACCGCACCGTATTCCGCTGTGAAGGGTGCGCTCGAGCGGTGGGGTGAAGCCATGGCCGGTGAGGTGGCTCCGTTCGGCATCGGCGTCACCATCCTGGTGACCGGTACGTACGACACCGAAATCATCACCGACACGGGAACAACGGACAACCGCGATTTCAGCGGACCGTACGCTGCCCATCACAGCACCATGGACAAGCGCGGCCGCCTCGCGATGAAGTACGGGGCCAAGTCACCGGACCGCTTCGCGTCAGGGCTTGCCAAGGCGCTCGATGCAAAGGCGCCGTTCGTGCGGCGGCCGGTGGGACCGGATGCGCGAATGTTGCTGATCATGAATCGGTTGCTGCCCGGCGCTGGCCTGCACACCGTGATCCGCTCGATGATGGGAATCCCGCGATTCGGCGCCCTGACGGGGACGTCGGCCGCAACCATGGGAGCACCAGACGCCCAACCCCATGAGAGCGAGAAGCATGCCTGACACCCCCAAGGTTCGTTTCGAATCAAAGATGATGATCGACGGCAAGCTCGTCGACGGCGAGGCCGGCACCTTCACCAACCTCAATCCGGCGACCGAAGAAGTCATTGGCGAGGTCGCCGACGCGTCGAAATCCGATATGCACCGAGCTATCGATGCGGCACGGCGCGCGTTCGACGAGACGGACTGGGGATCGAATCACTCGTTCCGCCAACGCTGCCTACTGCAGCTGCAGGAAGCTTTGGAGTCCGAGCAGGAGGAGCTTCGCGAGGAGCTCATTCTCGAAGTCGGGTGTCCGCGGGCGATCACCCACGGACCACAGCTCGACGCTCCGCTGGCCGATGGGTTGAGATATCCGGCGAAGCTGATCGACGAGTACCCGTGGGAGACGTCTCTCGGCGACGCGATGGTCTCCGTCACCGGTGTCAACACCACCCGGAAAGTTTGGCGCGAACCCGTCGGCGTGGTCGGTGCGATCGTGCCGTGGAACTTCCCGTTCGAGGTCACGATCCAGAAGATCGGCCAGGCGCTGGGAACCGGCAACACCGTCGTGTTGAAGCCGGCGCCGAACACTCCGTTCAACGCGACCCGCCTGGGCAGGCTGATCGCCGAAAAGACCGACATCCCGGCGGGTGTGGTGAATGTCGTCACCGCATCAGACCATTTCGTCGGGGAGGAACTGACGCTCTCGCCCAAGGTCGACCTGATCTCCTTCACCGGGTCGACGGTCGTCGGCAAGCGGATCATGGAGAAGGGCGCGGCGACGATGAAGCGCCTCTTTCTCGAACTCGGCGGCAAGTCGGCGACCATCGTGCTTGAGGACGCCGACTTCGCGCTGGGCTGCATGATGGGCATCGCGCCGTGCATGCACGCAGGCCAGGGCTGTGCCAACCCCACCCGGATGCTGCTGCCGCGGTCGCGGTACGACGAGGGCGTCGAGATCCTCAAGGGAATCTACGAGGGCGTCGCGGCGGGCGACCCGCAGGATCCCGGAACTCTCTGCGGCCCGGTCATCTCCGACAAGCAGCGCAGCCGAATTCGCGGTTACATCCAGAAGGGAATCGACGAGGGCGCCACCCTGCTCGTCGGCGGGACGGAGCAGCCCGAAGGACTAGACAAGGGGTTCTTCGTCAAGCCGACGCTTTTCGTGAACGTCGACAACTCGATGACGATCGCCCAGGAGGAGATTTTCGGGCCGGTTCTCTCGGTCATCCCCTTCGATGACGAGGACGATGCGGTGCGGATCGCGAACGACAGCCCGTACGGACTCGCAGGCAACGTCATGTCGGGCAGCCTCGATCACGCCCTTGCCGTAGCCAGGCGACTGCGCGCCGGGTTCATCGGCCTGAACGGCACCGCGGGCTACGGCGCAGACACACCGTTCGGCGGATATAAGGACAGCGGCGTCGGCCGACAGAACGGTATCGCCGGATTTGACCAGTACACCGAGGTCAAGTCCGTCGCCTATCCCGCTGGTTAAGGAGTATTGCTGTGCAGCTTTTCGACGATCTCGAGGATTTCGGGGAGTTCGACGATTTCGTGTCGGGCGATGTGCGGGATCCGTACACCGAACTCGCCCGGCTGCGACGCGAGGAACCGGTGCAGCGCATCGAGATTCCGGGAATTCCGGGCGAAGAAGGCAAGCCCATCTTCATGGTGTATCGCTATGAAGACGCCCAGCAGATGTTGCGGGACAACGAGACCTTCTCGTCCTCGATCATCATTCAGGCATTCGGCGATGTGTTCGGCAAGCATGTGATGCTCGGCATGGATGAGCCGGAACACGGCAGGCACCGGGCCCTGGTGTCAAAGGCGTTCTCGCAGAAGGCGTTGGCACGATGGGAGGACGAGCTGGTCGGAAAGGTCGGCAACGCGCTGATCGACCGATTCATCGACCGGGGCAGCGCAGATCTGGTGAAGGAGTTCAATTTTCCCTATCCGACACTGATCATCGCCGGGTTGTTGGGACTGCCGCAAGAGGACTATTCGCAGTTTCAGAAGCTGGTCGATCTCGTTGCTGTCCTTCACCGTCAACCCCGAGCGCGGCCGCGAAGCGTCCCAGGCGCTGGCGGAGTACTTCGCGCCGATCCTCGCTGCCCGGCGCGAAGAACCCCGCGATGACTTGATCAGTGGACTGGCCGCTGCTGAGATCGACGGTGAGAAGCTGTCGGACGAAGAGATCTTCTCGTTCCTGCGGCTGCTGCTTCCGGCGGGCGTCGAGACCACCTACCGCTCGCTGGGCAATCTGTTGTTCGCGTTGTTGTCCAATCCAGACCAACTCGATGCCGTGCGTGCCGACCGATCGCTGTTGCCACAGGCGATCGAAGAGGCGGTGCGGTGGGAGCCGCCACTGATCATGATCACGCGTGTGGCCAGCCGGGACACCGAACTCGGCGGAGTGAAGATTCCCGCCGGCTCGTCGGTCATGCCGGTGCTGGGTGCGGCCAACCGGCAGGACGAACGCTTCGCCGACCCGAACCGGTTCGACATTTTCCGAGAGGTGAAGCCGAACATCGGATGGGGCCATGGCGTTCACGTCTGCCTCGGCATGCATCTCGCGCGGCTGGAGATGCGGGTAGCGCTGAACCTCTTGTTCGATCGCCTGCCCAATCTGCGGTTGGATCCCGCGGCCGACGACCCTTACATCCGCGGCCAGGCCTTCCGGTCGCCGACGGCGGTGCCGGTTCTTTTCGACACGCCGACAGCGTGATGTCCGTCTTCCCGGCGAGCAGACGCAAAAGCACCCGACACGCCGCAAGAAACGGGACCTTTGCGTCTGCTCGCTCAGATAAATCGATCAGGAGTGTTTAGTGACCGACTACGACACCGTGGACTTCTTCACCGACGAAGCTCTTGTGCCGGACCCGTACCCGTACTTCGATCACCTGCGGTCGAAATGCCCTGTCACGCAGGCAACCCCGTTCAATGTCCTGGCCGTCACCGGACACGAGGAGGCATTGGCGGTCTACAAGGACCCGGCGTTCTCCTCGTGCGTGTCGGTTGCGGGCCCGTTCTCGGGGCTGCCGTTCGGTCCCGGCGGCGACGACGTCACGGAGCTGATCGAGCAGCATCGCGCCCAGGTTCCGATGAGTGAACACATCACCACGCAGGATCCTCCGCTTCACACCCGCACCCGCGGACTGTTGAACAAGCTGATCACTCCCAAGCGGCTGAAGGAAAACGAAGACTTCATGTGGCGGCTGGCCGACCGGCAGCTCGACACGTTCATCGATCGCGGCCAGTGTGAGTTTCTCGAGGACTACGCAAAACCGTTCTCCCTTCTCGTTATTGCCGATCTGCTCGGTGTGCCGGCAGAGGACCACGATGAATTTCGCGCGGTCTTCGCCAGCGAGCAGGTCGGCGCGCTGGGCGAAGAGTCGCCGACCGCGCACAATCCGCTGCAGTGGCTGAATGACAAGTTCTACGCCTACATCGAGGATCGCAGGCGTGAGCCGCGTGGGGACGTACTGACCGAGCTGGCGGAGGCCAAGTACGAGGACGGCTCGACGCCCGAGATCGACGACGTCATGAACCTGTCGACCTTTCTTTTTGCGGCCGGAACCGAAACGACCACAAAGCTCGTCAGCGCCGCAATGCGAGTCATCGCCGAAAACCCGGAGTACGAAACATATCTGCGGGAGGACCGGAGCCGCATCCCCGCCTTTCTCGAGGAGACACTGCGGATGGAGAGTCCGGTCAAGGCTCACTTCCGGTTGGCACGCACTTCGACCACCATCGGCGACGTGAAGGTGCCTGCAGGCACAACGGTCATGCTGCTCCCCGGAGCGTGCAATCGGGATGCGCGGAAGTTCGACGACCCCGACACATTCCGTGCCGACCGCCGCAACGTGCGTGAGCACATCGCGTTCATCCGCGGCGTCCACTCGTGTCCCGGAGCACCGTTGGCGCGGACCGAGGGCCGGATCGCCTTGAACAGGATCCTCGACCGGATGACAGACTTCAGGATTTCTGAGGAACACCACGGTGCGGCGGACGCGCGTCGTTACTCCTACGAACCGACTTTCATCATGCGCGGGCTGGCCGAACTGCACCTTGAGTTCAAGCCGCTCCCTGAATAGGTGAGCATCGCTACGTTGTTCACATGAACAGGTTGGCGATTCGGTACGCGAGCCGCCTTGCCTGCGCCTATCTGCTGTCGATCACCGCTGCCGTCGCCATCCTGATACCGCTCGGCGGCGAGGCGCTCATCGGCGCACAGAACTACTTCACCCAGCGCAACATCGTCGTGTCTGCGGTGTTGGTCCTCGTCGGAACGATCGTGGTCGCGGTCGGCGGCATCTTGAACATCACGCCGACGCTGCGCTGGTTCATCCCCGGCCTCGAACCGGACGATCGTCAGCGTCGAGCGTTGACGAGACTGCTCGCTCGCCAGTCCACGCTTCTTGCCGGGGTATGGGTCATCAGCGGTGCGCTTTCCATCCTGCTCAACATCGACGGCGGGATCGGTGTCGTCGTGGCGACCGCTCTGGGTGTCGTACTGGGCGGGTCTGCAGCTTCGGGCATCGGACTTCTGCTGACCATGAACGACATTCGGCCGATTCTTGCCGCCGCTACCCAGGCTTCTGAGCGCCTCATCGCCGCACCTGGGGTGCTGGCGCGGCTGATCCTGCTGTGGCTGCTGTGCAGCGCGCTGCCCTGCGCTGTCATCGTGGCGCTGGTCGTGGTGCGGTCGAACGGCTGGCTCATTCCGAGAACAGCGTCGGTGGAGATCGCGGTGCTGGTGGTGGCGCTCGCCGCGGTGCTTCTGGGATTGCCGACGATGATCCTGACGTCGAGATCGATCTCCGATCCGATCAGCGAAGTGGTCGATGCAATGGCCGAGGTCGAGCGAGGACATTTCAACACTGCGGTGGACGTCTTCGAGCGCTCCGAAATCGGCAGGCTCCAGAGCGGATTCAATCGGATGGTCGCCGGACTGGCCGAACGCGAACGGGTACGCGACCTGTTCGGCCGTCACGTCGGCACCAACGTCGCGCGGCTCGCCATCGAAGAGGGCGCGTCGATGTCCGGAGACGTCCAGGAGGCGGCGATCCTCTTCATCGACCTGACGGGTTCGACGGAGCTGGCGGCAAGCCATCCACCGCAGCAAGTGGCCGACGTGCTCAACGACTTTTTCCGGATCGTCGTCGACGCCGTTGACGAACGGGACGGCCTGATCAACAAGTTCCAGGGTGACGCCGCGCTAGCGGTCTTCGGGGCTCCGTTGCGGACCAGCGGAGCGGCGTCGGCGGCGTTGGCAACTGCGCGCGCCCTCGGCGAACAGCTCCGTGAGCTGCCGCTGGTCGATTTCGGCATCGGCGTCTCGGCGGGCGCGGTCTTCGCGGGAAACATCGGCGCCGAAAATCGCTACGAATACACGGTGATCGGCGACGCGGTCAACGAGGCTGCACGGCTGGCCGATCTCGCGAAGGCCTCGGAGCGACGGATCCTGTGCTCGTCGGCGGCGATCGAGCGCGCCGATGCGGACGAACGAACGCATTGGACCTCCAGGGGCAGCGAGGTGCTGCGCGGACGATCCGAGGCCACGGAGATCTCCGCGCCCGACGGGAGCGCATGACCCATCGTCTCGGCGCATCCTTGCTCCTCGCGGCGGACGCGCCGTAGCCTCGTGACGTGGCCGGACTGACGACCGTCAGCGCCGACGAACTCGCTGCCCTGGAGGTTTTCGAGGGCTGCCGTCCGGAAGCTCTGGTTCCGCTGGCGGCGCAACTGCGCCCGCTGAACGCGGCGGCGGGCCAGGTCTTGATGCGCCAAGGAGAACGGGCGGAGTCGTTCTTGCTGATCGGTTCCGGGCGCGCGGAGGTCACGCATACCGGGAACGACGGAGTTCCCACTGTCCTGGAGTTGTCGCCTCCGCTGATCGTCGGCGAGATCGCGCTGCTGCGGGACGCACCACGCACGGCGACCGTGGTCGCTACCGAGCCGCTGACCGGCTGGGCCGGCGGGCACAGCGCCTTCGCCGCCATGCTCGACGTGCCGGGCATGATGGACAAGTTGGTGCGGACGGCCCGCCAGCGGCTGGCCGCATTCATCACTCCGATCCGGGTTCAATTGCGCGACGGGACCGAGTTGTACCTTCGGCCAGTGCTGCCGGGCGACAGCGAGCGCACCTCGGAGGGCTCGATCGAGTTCTCGAGTGAGACGTTGTACCGCCGGTTCCAGACGCCCCGCACGCCGACCAAGGCATTGATGGCCTATCTGTTCGAGGTCGACTACAAGCACCACTTCGTCTGGGTGATGACGGACGGCGAGGATGGTCCGGTGGTTGCCGACGCCCGATTCGTGCGCGACGAAACCGATCCAGTGTTGGCGGAGGTGGCCTTCATCGTCGGCGACGACTACCAGGGACGCGGCGTCGGCTCCTTCCTGATGGCCGCGTTGGCCGTCGCGGCGCGCGGCGACGGCGTCAGGCGGTTCTCGGCGCGAGTGCTGTCGGACAACCTCGCGATGCGAAAGATCCTGGACCGGTTCGGCGCGCAGTGGCACCGTGAGGACGTCGGCGTGGTGACGACGGTCATCGATGTGCCCGCACTGCGCGACCTGTCCATCACCCGGGACCTTTATCGTCAAATCCACGCTATGGCAAGACAAGTCATGGGTGTCGTCGGCTGATGCGTCCGCCGCTGAGCAAGGACACCCGGCTGTGCATTTCGCTGGCGGGCCGGCCGAGCAACATCGGCACGAGGTTTCACAACTATCTCTACGACCTGCTTGGTCTCGACTTCATCTACAAGGCCTTCACCACCGCGGACATCGTCGCCGCGATCGGCGGGGTGCGTGGGCTCGGCATCCGCGGGTGCTCGGTGTCGATGCCGTTCAAGCAGGATGTCATCCCGCTTGTCGACCGGGTCGAGGACTCCGCGCAAGCCATCAACGTCGTCAATACGATCGTCAACGACGACGGCCGTCTCACCGCATCCAACACCGACTACATCGCCGTGCAATGGCTCATCGACGAACATCGGTTGGATCGGTCCCAATCGGTGCTGATCCATGGCAGCGGCGGTATGGCGCGAGCGGTGGGTGCGGCGTTCCGGGACAACGGCTTTCACAAGGGTGTGGTCGTTGCGCGCAACTCCGAGACCGGTGCGGCGATGGCCGGGGAACTCGACTGGGAATACGCGCCGGAGGTCGGATCGCGGACCGCGGATGTGATCGTCAACGTGACGCCGATCGGGATGGCCGGCGGCGCCGAGGAGTCCGTGAGCCCGTTCGCCACGTCGACAATTGCCAAGGCGGACACCGTTTTCGACGTGGTGGCGCTGCCGTCGGAAACCCCGCTGATCGCCGCAGCTCGGGCGGCGGGGGTGAAGGTTATCACCGGTGGTGAGGTGATCGCGCTGCAGGCCGCCGAGCAGTTCGAGCGTTACACCGGCGTGCGGCCGACGGCCGAGCAGGTGGCCGACGCCTCTGCGGTGTCGCGGGCGTGATCGCTACGGCGCGTTGACGACGACGATCGGGCGGCGGAGGCGTTCGACCTGGTGGCTGGTGAAGCCTGAATAAAAGATGAGCGCGCCGACGAACCATGACAGCGACGAGTGCACTGCCGTGGCGGACGGGGCCGCGTCAGCGGGCAGCGGTACCGCGAACGGTAAGCCGAACTCAGCGCCCGCCTGCATCGGAATTTTCTTGCCCAGGAACACTCCTCTGCCGTCGAGTGTCCCGCCGGCGGCAGGGTAGCGCTGCAATGGATGATGATCGCGTTGACGCTGCCAGTACACCGCCACCTCGGCCGTCGGCAGGTCCTGCTGCGGCCGAAGCACGACGTGGCCGGTGATCGACTCGCCTGCCCGCCACACGGGCGAGGACATCACGATGTCGAGTTGGGTCACACCGTTACCCATGTAGCGTTCCATCGGTTCCTCGATGGCCTCGACGTCGGCGGTGCCGATGACGACCTGGAACTCACCGCGCTCATCGACATCGCGTCCGCCGCGGCCGACGACGAGGCGGCATGACCACCGCGCGACCTCCGGTGAGGAGCCCGGCGCCCACGACGGCAAGGTAAACGGCGCCGTCACGTCGGCGAATTCGCTTGCGGCGATCGGTATGTCGACCCGGGCGACGCACACCCAGTCGTCGGTGTCGCGTTCGCCGTCGTAGTTGGTGCCGACCTCGGCCGCCATCGAGAGCGAATCGTCGACCGCCGCGGCCGCGGAGTCGGCCCGCCCCGCCCAGTGGTAGCGGTAGAAGTTGTCGTAACCCCACTCAAGCCGCGCCGCCGTGACCTCGTCGAGCGGCTTATCGCTTGTGACGGTGGCGGTCACGACCTGGCGCGGCCGGACGACATCGGGCGTGACGGTCACCCGGACGCCTGCCGGGCGATTGAAGAGTCCCACCGACGCCCGCTACTTCTTCCGTTGCGACTCGGCGTACTTCTCGGGATGGTTGTTCTTCTGGTAGGCGCGCATCGGCCAGAAGAGGAGCCATAGCACGGGGTAGACCGTCACATAGAACAGCGCATGCACGACGGCACCGACGATGACTGCGAACACCCAGGCCGGATAGATGATGATCAAGCAGAACTGGATGAACTGCTTGAGCACCACCCGGTAGCCGTCCGCCATCGACAAGACGTAACGAGCGCTCATCGTCTTGAGATACTTCTTGACCGTTGAGGTTTCGGCCTCGGCGGCCGCCTGGGCCGCGCTGACGTCGCGTCCGCGCTCCTGTCGGGTCAGCCCGCGCTGAGGCAGTGGCGGCTCGTTGGGAGCGCGGGACTGTGGTGCGCTCACGGCGCCGGTTTGATCGTGGTCTGGTCGTCGATCGCTTTGGTGGCATCCATCAGGATTTGCATCTGATCCTCGGCGCCGTCGGCGTTGAGCTGCAGGACAAAGAGGCCGTCCGCTCCTGGGATCGTCACGGTTTTCTGTGCCACGGCTCGTTTGGCACCGCGCCTCATGTAGGTGCCGCCGATCTGCCAGGCGTCGAATCCACTGAGCTGGCTTGCGGAGCCTTTGCCGTCCCCCTCATACCCAGGCAGGTTTTTCATTTCTCCTGGTGCGAATTCGAGGATCTTCGCCGGGTCGACGTTGCCGGTCAGCTTCGACAGAAGCACAGTGATCGTGGGTGGGTCGGCGGCCAACGCCGGGTCGCCGGTGAACTTGATTCCGCCCCACGCGTACGGGGGCGTTTGGGGACCCATGTCCTCCCATCCGGGCGGGAACGGGAGGTTGATCTCCGGAGACCCCGGATTGCCCTTCTTCACCGGCGTTTCGGTGATGGCGTTTTGCTTGATGTAGTCGGCAATGGTCTCGTTGGGCTTGGCCGCCGCAGACGGGGAGGCGGGTGCGGTCGACGAGCTGGTGGTTGCCTTCGAGGTGTCCTCGGATTTCTTCTCGTTGGATCCGCAGCCCGCCAGGGCGAGGCCGAGTAGGACGGCCATGATCGCGATGCCCCCGGCCCTAACTGTTGTCATTGGGTCTCCCATCAGTGGAAAATCTGCGCCATGAGCCTACGGTCGGCAAACGCCTGATGGAAGGAAAATCGCCGGGAAGCCCGAGCGTGTCTGGTTTGGCTCGAAACGCGCCGATCAGCGGTTTGCCTAGCTCGGTGCCAACCGACGCCGATATGAGCGTGATTACCCCGTCTGAGAAAACCCTGATGATTTCGCTGTATTTTTTCCGTCCGTAATGCAAAATGCTGTTGTACTGCGAAGGGGGGGCCGCAAAGGGTCTCGCGGCGCCGTCGCTAGGGATTGCGGCGCTAGTTTCTGTTCTTCTGAGGAGAAGGTCCGAGTATGAAGGCGATCGCGCGTTCGCTGGTCGTTGTTTTCGTCGCGCTGATCGCCGTACCCGCTCTGGCGGTGTCGTACACGATCGCCACAGCGGTTCAGCTACTGGCCACGACTGCTTTGATCATGGGCGGGACGGGACATCCGCTCGGCCCGCCGGACGACAACACTTTCGTCAGTATGTACATGAGCCAAGCGGTCAACAACTTCATCGTTCCGGCCGGGGCGGGACCGGTGGACAATCGGGTTGCCGTGATCACCCCCGAGCAGTTCTTTCCGGTGTCCGGCACGACCACGTTCGACGATTCGGTTGCCGAGGGTTTCGGAAACCTCAATAGTTGCGTCAGGAGTGGGCCTTGCGTCTATAACCCTGCCTTCGGTGCTCCCGACGAGACTGATAGACAACTTCATCGTTTTCGGATACTCGCAGAGCGCCGTGATCGCTTCGCTCGTCAAGCGGGACCTGATGGAGAATCCCAGCACGGATGTCGGGGATGCACCTGACAGTGCCAACTTCTTCCTGATCGCGAACCCGATGCGGCCCAACGGCGGCATCTTGGCTCGCGGGTTTCAGGGCATGACGATCCCGTTGATCGGCATCACTTTCTACGGCCCCGCTCCGACGAACAGTCCTTTAATTCAGGGTGCAAACACTCCAGACGATCCGAGCGACGACGTCTATCAGTACCAGACCGTCGACGTCGCGCAGCAGTACGACTTCCTCGGCGGCGACGCACCTGCTCGCCCACTCAACGTTCTGGCGATGGCCAACTCGCTCGCCGCATATGTTCAGCTGCACGGCGATGTTCCGAATCATCAAATCGGCGAAGACGGCATGATCGATCAGGGGACCTACGGAGACACCCAGTACTACCTGATCACGTCTGATCGCCTACCGATTCTTTTGCCGCTGCAGACGATCGGTGTTCCAGACCCGATGCTGGCCGTCGTGGACGCGCCGCTGCGGGTGTTGATCGAGGATGCATACATCCGAGGGACAAGCCCTGGTCAGCCCGTACCGTTCCAAATTGTGCCGATCGGCAACCCGGTCAACCTCATCGCGAATCTCGCCGCGTCGATCCCGGTGGGCATTGACGACGGGTTGCAGGAGGCCGGAATCGGCCAGGCTCTCGGTAATCCCCGGCCGCTCGGAACGGCGGACGTCTATCGCCCCTTCGGTGTGGGCGGCCAGGCCTATGACAAGGTGGACGGAAAAACACCGGTTGATGATCCATCCGCGCCGCAGAATGTGCTTAATACCGCGCCGCAGAATGTGCTGAATACCGCGCCGCTGCAATCCGGACCAACCACTCTGGCATCGCCGGCAGGTGATAAGCAGATCGATGCCGCGAAGCCGTCGAAACTGAACAACGAGACCGCCGATGTGGACTCGCCTCCAGCGGGTACGGTCTCGGAGGTCACCAAGCCGCGTCCACTGCAGGTGCTTCGCGACTCGCTCAAGTTCGATCCGCCGAAGCCGCCGTCGGGAACCCGCCCCAGCGGTGACGGACCGTTGAAGAAGATCGTCGGTGCCCTCACCGGGCAGCCGCCGAAGTCCGCCGCATCCGGCGCCGACGGGGCAGACGACAAGGCTGCCTGAGCGACAAGAGAAAGAGGGACGCCCGCAATGGGCGTCCCTCTTCTTGTCTGTGTCGGGTCAGCAGGTGTCGAGAAGACCGTCAGACGGCGCAGTTGAGTGAGACGGTGATCGTCCTGCGTACCACGATGGTCACGAACTCGCGGTCCCTGTCCTTGCCCCTGCCGTTGTCCACCGGGATCGTCCGGGTGATGTCCTGCGGATTCCGCACGCTGGTGACGATGCACTGCTCGATTGGGGCGCTCCCCACTCGGTCGATGTGGACGTCGTAGCCGGCCGACTCCAGCTGCCCGATCGTCGCGTAGGCGTTACCCGGTGCAACAGGTTCCGCCGTTGCCGTACCCCCGAGGGCGAGCACCAGAACCGCCGTCACGATTCCCCCTGCCATTCGCCACGCTGCTGCGTGCATGACAGTTTCTCCGTACTTTTGTTGGGTCCGACCCCTTGTTTCATCGTTCAAAACACGCAAAGTGTTGCCGGCTTTTACCAAGCGTTCTCTGTGGTATTAACGGGCGTGCGCCGGTCGTGGTTCAGTCAAGCGCTGGTGCTGGCCTGCGTCGTCGGCGCATGCGGCCAGCCCGGCACGTCGCCCGCGACCTCGACGAGACCCGCCGCAGAGGTTCAGCTCAATCCCGCCAACATCACGCGGGCACGCGGGGCACTCCCCGCTGGCTACGAGGTAGCGGACGTCAGCGGTCCCGCGTCGCCGGTCGCGTTCTGGGGCTTCGGCCCTGGCTGGACCGCCGAACCCGGGGCCTGCGGAGTGTTGGCCGGCCCGACCGGCGACGACTCGACGACGAAAGGGTGGTCGGCTTCCGGCCCTGGCGGCATCGTGCACGCCGTGGTCACCGGATCGCCGACTGCGCCCATCACCTTCGATCCGGCCGTGCCGGCCGAATGTGGGCAGTGGACGGTGACTTCGGGGAACACCACCGGCACCGTCAACCTGATCGATGCCCCGCCCGTCGACGGGGCAGCCACCGTCGGCATGGCCACCGTCGTGAAGACCGTCGTGGAGGGCGGCACTGAGACGACGTCGACGGCGAACACGTTCAGCGCCTATCTCGGCGGCTATCTGACGGTCGTCACCGTGGTGACCGATCCCGGGTCGCCGAATCCTCCACTCGGCCAAGAATTCGCCGCTGAACTGTTGGTGAAAACGGTGTCGGCGCTACGCGGTTGACGCCGCACCTGCGGGTACATTGGCGGCGATGTTGAACCCGAGGGTGGTGCTCGCCATCGCATCGATCGGCGCGCTCGCCGCCTGCGGCTCCGCTGAGTCGTCCGAGCCCGATCTCTCGCATGCCGACATCGCAAACGTCAAGAACGTCCGGTCGATGTTCCCTCCTGCACAGTTCAGGGTCTCCGATATCGCGCCTGCGGCCATCGACCCCCACCTTCTCGAAACCCAGCCGCTGGCCGGGGTCACATTCGAGCCGGCGGAGTGTGAGCAGTTCGCCAGGAAACAGGTGCTGCCCGACGGCGTGAAAGGCAACATGTCGGCCTTCGTCGCGGAGAGCGACCGTAACCGGTTCATCGCGATCGCCGTGGAGACGTCAGAGACCCTGCCGGTCAATGAGCCCGCGTCCAACTGCACAAAGGTCACGTATACAGGTCCCTTGCTGCACGGACTCATCGAGGTCGTCGACGCACCCAAGATTGACGGTGTGCACACCCTGGGTGTCCATCGTGTGTTGCAGACGACCGTCAACGGCAACACCCGCACCGGCGAGTTGTACAACTACGTCGCGAGATTCGGCCCGTTCCTGGTGATCGTCACAGGCAATCCAGTCGTTTACCCCGACAAACCGGTCGTCCCCGTCGACACAAAGCGCGCCGTGGATCTGCTCACTGCGAGTGTGTCCGCGGTCGAAGGCTGAGATTCAACGAACGTCATGCGGCCGGAACTGGATGCTGATCCGGGGGCCGACCGGCTTCACGGTCTTCGGTATGGAGTGCTCCCACGTCCGTTGGCACGAGCCACCCATCACGAGCAGGTCGCCGTGGTGGTGCTGGAGGCGCAGCGACTTACCGCCCCCGCGTGGCCGTAGCGCGAAAACCCTTGTCGCACCGAGGCATACGATCGCCACCATGGTGTCTTCTGTGCTACTGCGGCCTATAGTGTCGCCGTGCCAGGCGACGCTGTCATCGCCGTTGCGGTACAGGCACAGACCCGCGGTCGTGAAGGGTTCGCCGAGCTCGGCGCCGTAGGTGTCGCTGAGCCGTCTTCGCATCTGTTTGAGCGCGGGATGCGGCACCGGTTCCTCGACGAGGTTGTGGAAGCTGACCAACCGCGGCACGTCGAGCACGCGGTCATACATCTGCCTGCGCTCGGCGCGCCACGGGATGACCTCCGTCAACTCGTCGAACAGCGAATCCGCATCCGTCAGCCAGCCGGACCGCACCTCGATCCACGCGCCGCCGCCGAGGTGCTGCCGTTCGGCGGGGTCGAAAAGAGAGCCTTGTAGAGCCAGCCCCATGTCGCTTAGTCTATCGCACACAAGTTCGAATGCTCACAATCGCACCGCACCGGGACCCTGTTGGGCGAGGATGTCGCCGGGGTTGGACAGCGCGCAGGTCTTCAGGCTGAGGCAGCCGCAGCCGATGCAGCCGGTGAGGTTGTCGCGCAGGCGCTGCAGGTGCAGGATGCGGTCGTCGATGTCCTGGCGCCAGCCCGCGGAGAGCCGTCCCCAGTCCTTGCTGGTCGGAATGCGATCGGTGGGCAGCGTCGTCAGCGCATCACGGATGCGGGCCAGCGGAATCCCGAGCCGTTGCGACACCCGGATGAACGCCACCCGACGCAGCGTCTCGCGCGCATAGCGGCGTTGGTTGCCGGAAGTCCGACGGCTGGCGATCAGGCCCTCGCGTTCGTAGAAATGGAGTGCCGAGATGGCCACACCGCTGCGGTCGGCCATCTCGCCTGGCGTCAGCTCGTGGAGGTCCATACACCTCAACATAAGTTGAGGTGGCCGTTCGCGCTACGGTGCTAGGTGTGTCTGAGACCACGCTGGGGGTGACCTCCGAGGTCGGCACCCTGCGGGTCGTCATATTGCACCGCCCCGGCGTTGAGCTGCAGCGGCTGACGCCGCGCAACAACGACGCGCTGTTGTTCGACGGGCTGCCCTGGGTCGCCAAGGCGCAGGAGGAGCACGACGCGTTTGCCGGGGTGTTGCGGTCCCGCGGGGTCGAGGTGCTTCTGCTGTCGGACCTGCTGACCGAGGCGCTGTCCAGCGGCGCCGCCCGCATGCACGGCATCTCGGCGGCAGTGGATGCGCGGCGTCTGGGACTGCCGCTGGCGCAGCAGCTTTCGTCGTACCTGCGGACGCTGGAACCGGCCGGACTGGCCCGCGTCCTTATGGCAGGCATGACGTTCACCGAACTGCCGATCGCCGGCGGTGAGGTGTCACTGGTCCGTCGCATGCACCACGGCGGCGACTTCGTGATCGAACCGCTGCCGAACCTGTTGTTCACCCGCGACTCGTCGTTCTGGATCGGCTCGCGGGTGGCGATCACGTCGCTGGCGCTGCCTGCCCGGATCCGGGAGACGTCGCTGACCGATCTGATCTATGCCCACCATCCGCGGTTCCTCGGTGTGCGGCGCGCCTACGAGTCGCGTTCCGCGCCGGTCGAAGGCGGCGACGTGCTGCTACTGGCGCCCGGCGTGGTCGCCGTCGGCGTAGGAGAGCGGACCACGCCCGCCGGCGCAGAGGCATTGGCGCGCAGTCTGTTCGACGACGGGCTCGCCCACACGGTGTTGGCGGTGCCGATCGCCCAGGAGCGCGCGCAGATGCATCTCGACACCGTGTGCACGATGGTCGACACCGACGCTGTCGTCATGTACCCGAACATCGTTGACTCGCTATCGGCGTTCACTATTCACCGCAACGGCGACGGCGGCGTGAAGATCGACGATGCCGCACCCTTTCTCGAGGCCGCCGCGGCCGCGATGGGGATCGAGAAGCTGCGTGTGATCGCGACGGGCCTCGACCCCGTCACCGCAGAGCGTGAACAGTGGGATGACGGCAACAACACGCTGGCGGTGGCGCCGGGCGTCGTCGTGGCCTACGAGCGCAACATCGAAACCAATGCCCGGCTGCGGGATTCGGGCATCGAAGTGCTGCCGATCCAAGCCAGCGAGTTGGGGACCGGTCGCGGCGGCCCCCGCTGTATGTCCTGCCCCGCCGCCCGCGATTCGATCTAGCCGCGAAATAGCATTCCTGGTCGTTATTTCGCGTTATCCACAGCCATAGCTTCTCGTTCGCCGACACCTTCGCCGTATCGAGCATGATTTCGGGATGGGGAGAGCCATTCTCGGCTCGGAGGGGGTCGCAGCGGGCGTTGTCACGCGGGGTCAACTTCGGTGGAACTACCGAACGATTTATCCCGACGTTTACGTGCCATGTGATGTAGTCCTGTCGATTTGCGATAGAGCGCATGGCGCGTGGCTATGGTCACGGCGCAGAGCCGTGATCACTGGTCGGGCCGCAGCCGCCCTACACGGCGCGAAATGGATCGACGACGCAGCGCCCGTGGAGATCGTCTGGGCCAACAACCACACACCGGCCAGCGTCATCACGCGACGGGAACGCATCGATACCGACGAGATGTGCGAGTTTCCGGACGGCATGCTCGTCGCCAGCCCAGCCCGCACCGCTCTAGACATCGGGCGCTATCTGCAGTTCGACGAGTCGGTTGCCCACCTCGACGCTCTCGCGAGAGCCACTGCCGTTTCTTCGTCTGAGGTGCTTGCACTCAGCTATCGCTATGCCGGCGCCCGCGGAGTTCGTTGCTGCCGGACGGCGGTCACCATGATGGACGCCGGCGCTCAGTCACCGAAGGAGACATGGCTGCGGCTGCTAATTATCGCCGCGGGGTTTCCGCGGCCACAGACCCAGATCCCGCTGTACGAGTACGGCCACCCTGTCGCTCACCTCGACATGGGTTGGTCGGCAATCCGAGTTGCCGTCGAGTACGACGGCGACCAGCATCGAACCGATCGGGCCACGTACGTCAAGGACCTTCGACGCGCCGAGATTGTCGAGCGGCTGGGCTGGATCAATGTTCGCATCGTCAAGGAAGATCGGGAGATCGACGTGATCGCCCGAGTACGCGACGCCTGGGCCCGTCGCGAACGAGAAGGCATGGTCGTGAAATCGTCGAAATAACGACCAGGAATGCTATTTCGCGGGAAGGCGAGGCTAGCGCCAGCTGGGCAGCCAGATCTGCAGGTTCCACGTCGACTGCGAAATCGGTAAGCCGGTCAGGATCGGGTACATCCAGGCGAAGTTCGTGATCACTATCGCCACATAGCAACTGACGGCGATCAGTCCGAGCGTTCTTCGCTCGGCATTCTGATTCGGCGCATGCAGAATGTCGCCGAGGATCATCGCGATGGCCATGACGAGGAACGGCGCCATGGCGGCCGCGTAGAAGAAGTACATCTGCCGGTCGATGTCGGCGAACCACGGCAGAAAGCCCGCGCCGTAGCCGACAAGGACGGCGCCATAACGCCAGTCCTTCTTCACGAACGCCCGCCACAGCGCCCAGCCGAGAACCGGCACGGCGACGAACCACATCGCCGGGGTGCCGACGAGCATCACGGCCTTCACACACGACTGCGCCCCGCAGCCCGGGACGTTGTCCTGGTCGATCGCATAGAGCACAGGGCGCAGCGACATTGGCCACGCCCACGGCTTGGATTCCCACGGGTGATGGTTGCCGTCGGCGTTGGTCAGCCCGGCGTGAAAGTGGTACACGCCATACGTGTAATGCCACAGCGAGCGGATGGCGTCCGGCAGAATGCCGCCAGGCCCGATCGACTGGCCCACCTCGTAGCGGTTGGTGGCCGTCTCCGAGGCGAACCACGGCCCATACGACGCCAGATACACGCCGAACGGAATCAGAACCAGCGTGTACACGGCAGGACCCAGGTCGCGCCGCAGCGCGCCCGCCCACGGCCGCGGCACCCGGTACTGCCTACGCGCGGCGACGTCGAACGCGACCGTCATCAACACGAAGAACACCACGAAGTACAGCCCGGACCACTTTGTCGCACAAGCCAATCCGAGCAGAACGCCCGCGCCGAAGCGCCACCACCGCACACCCAGCCGCGGGCCCCACGGGGTTTCGCCGACACGGCCCTCCAGCAATGCGACGTGCATGCGCTCGCGCACCTGATCGCGATCGACGATCAACGCGCCGAACGCCGCCACCACGAAGAACGCCAGAAACCCGTCGAGCAGCGCGGTGCGTGACGCGACGAAGCTGACTCCGTCGGCGATGAGCAACAGCCCCGCGATCGCGCCGACCATCGTCGAGCGGGTCATCCGCCGGACGATGCGCGCCACCAGCGCGACCATGACGACGCCCAGCACCGCGCCGGTGAACCGCCAGCCCAGCCCGTTGTAGCCGAACATCGCCTCGCCGATCGCGATCAATTGCTTGCCGACCGGCGGGTGCACCACAAGCCCGTAGCCGGGGTTGTCCTCGACGCCGTGGTTGTGCAGCATCTGCCAGGCCTGCGGCGCGTAGTGCTTCTCGTCGAAGATCGGGGTGCCTGCGTCGGTCGGCGAACCGAGGTTGAGGAACCGGGTCATCGCCGCCAACGCAGTGACGACCGCGGTCATCGTCCAGCCGTTCAGCCGGTCGACGGGCCCGAAGTCGGCAACGGGCATCAGCGGGCCCGGACTGATGACAGGGACCGAGCGCGTGGCCGACGGCGATTCGGTAGCGGGGGCGGTCACGCGACCGATCGTAGGCTGTGCGGAATGAACGCCGGTCGATTGTTGCTGGCGGCCACCCCGCTGGGGCTGCCCGCCGACGCCTCCGCCCGGCTGATCACCGCCCTGGGCAGCGCCGATGTCGTGGCCGCCGAGGACACCCGGCGGGTGCGGACGCTGGCGCGGGGCCTCGAGGTCCGCATCGCCGGCAAGGTGGTCAGCCTGTTCGACCAGAACGAGGCGACGCGGGTTCCGGCGCTGCTCGACGACATCAGGGGCGGTGCGACGGTGCTGGTCGTCAGCGACGCGGGCATGCCGGTCATCAATGACCCGGGCTACCGCCTGGTGGCGGCCTGCGTGAAGGCCGGGTTGCCGGTCAGCTGCCTGCCCGGCCCATCGGCGGTGACGACGGCACTGGCGGTCTCGGGGCTGCCGGCCGACCGGTTCTGTTTCGAGGGCTTCCCGCCGCGCAAGCATTCGGCCCGCAAGACGTGGCTCGCGGGTCTGGCGGCCGAACAGCGGACCGCCGTGTTCTTCGAGTCGCCGCGGCGGCTGGCGGCGTGCCTGCAGGACGCCGTCGAGGTGCTCGGCTCTGAACGCCGTGCGGTTGTGTGCCGCGAGCTGACCAAGACGCACGAGGAGATCGTCCGCGGCACGTTGGCCGAGCTGGCCGACTGGGCGGCCGACGGTGTGCTCGGCGAGATCACCGTCGTGCTGGCCGGCGCGGAGCCGCGGGCGGACTTGGAAACGTTGGTGGCCGAGGTGAACGCGCTCGTCGACGACGGCGCGCGGGTCAAGGACGCCTGCGCGCAGGTCGTCGCCGCGAATCCCGGGGCGCCGTCGCGGCGCGAGCTTTACGATGCGGTTCTGCGTTCGCGCGACTGACATGGAGGCGCCATGGCACTGCCCGCGTTGGTGCTCGTGCACGGCGCCCAACACGCCGCCGACTGCTGGGATCTCACCGTCGACGAAATCCGTCGGCTGGCACCGGAGTTGAGCGTGCTTGCCGTCGACCTGCCCGGCCGACGGGAACGACCAGGCGACCTCCCCACCGCGTGCATCGCGGACTGGGTGGAATCCGTTGTCGTGGACATCGAAAACGCCGGGCTGGACGATGTTGTGGTGGTTGGTCACTCGATGGCCGGTCTGACCGTCCCTGGCGTGGTGACCAAGCTCGGGCCGGCACGCGTGCGGGAGATGATCATGGCTGCGGCCTACGTGCCACCCGAAGGGACCGCCTTTGTTGAAACGCTGCCAGGTGCCCTTGGTTGGTATGCACGCCACGAGTCGCGGCGCAATGTTCAGAAACGACGACCGGCGACATTGCCAGTGGCGTGGGCAATGATCGTGTTCTGCAATGGGATGACCCGCGAGCAGCGAAGGTTCATCCGGGCGCGCTTCTACCCAGAGTCACCGTCGGTGGCGCTGGAAAACGTCGACCGCACCGGTATGCCCGAAGAGGTGCCACGGACATGGATCCTTACCCTCCGCGACCGCACCCTGTCGATCGGACAACAGCGTGCAAGCATCGAGGCGATCGGCGGGGTGCAGACATTGATCCCAATCGATACCTGTCACGGGGTAATGATCAGCGAGCCGGAGCGACTGGCTGAGATACTCGTCGAACGCTGCCGGGTGTACGCGTGACGACGCTGCCCGCCCTAGTCCTGATCCACGGCGGCCAGCACGGCGCGGACTGCTGGGATCCAACTGTCGACGAAATCCGCCGCCGGGCACCGGGTCTCGCCGTGCTCGCGCTCGACCTGCCCGGGCGGCGCGGCAAGCCCGGCGACCTCCTCACTGCATCCATCGACGACTGGGTGGACTCGTTGCTCGCCGACATCGAGAATGCGGGCTTGGACGACTTCGTCATCGTGGGCCATTCGATGGCGGGGCTCACCGTTCCCGGCGTCGTGACGAAGCTCGGGCCGTCACGGGTACGCGAGATGGTGCTGGCCGCGGCATTCGTCCCGCCGCAGGGCGCCGCGGTTGTCGACACACTGCCAGGCCTGGTGGGGCGGTACGCACGTCGGAAGGCAGACACACGCATGTCGGGCACGTTGCCGAACTCTCTGGCGGAGTTCGTGTTCTGCAACGGGATGACACGCTCGCAGCGGAGGTTCAACCGCGACCGGTTCTACGCCGAATCGCCGTCCATCATCTTCGAGAAGGTCGACCGCTCCGCAATGCCCGACGATGTGCCACGGACCTGGATCCTGACGCTGCGCGACCGCGCCCTCTCGGTGGCATCGCAGCGCAGATCCATCGCCGCACTGGGCGGCGTGCAGACCGTGCTACCGATCGACACCTGCCACAATTTGATGGTCAGCGAGCCTGAACTGCTGGCTGAGGTCCTCCTGGAGCGCTGCCGACGGTACGCGTAGCGCCGACGATCGGTGCCGCCTTGTGCAGGCACTCGTCCCATTCGCGGTCGGGATCGGAGTCCGCGGTGATGCCGCCGCCGACACCGAGGATGGCGGACCCGTCGACGCCGAACTCCACCGTCCGGATCGCCACATTGAGCTCGCACCCGGCCACCGGTGACGCCAAACCGACTGTGCCGCAATACACCCCGCGACGATACGGTTCCCATCCGCGGAGCAGTTGGCGGGCCCGGCCTTTCGGGGTTCCGGTGACAGACGCGGGCGGAAACGCCGCGTCGAGCAGCGCGGCCATCGGCACATCGACCGGCACTCGCGCGGACACCGTCGAAACCAGATGCCAGACACCAGGAGCGGGCCGCACCACGAGCAGTTCCGGCACGGTCACGCTGCCGGTCACGGCGACGCGGCTGAGGTCATTGCGGACCAGGTCGACGATCATGATGTTCTCGGCGACGTCCTTTACCGACGCACGCAGCTCCGCAGGATCGGCCGTCTGCGGCGATGTGCCCTTGATCGGGCTTGACGTCACCGCGTCGCCGGCCCGTCGCAGAAACAACTCCGGGGACAGCGAGGCCACCGCGCCCCATTCGCCTGCGACGTACGCCGCCCGGGCGGGGGAAGTGCGTTCCACGGCCTCGGCGAAGAATTCGACCGGCGCGCCGTCGAGTCTCCCCGCGAATTGCGTGCATACGCAGGCCTGGTACACCTCACCCGCGGCGATCGCGTCCAGGCACTGGAGTACGCCGCGACGGTGGGCCTCACGGTCTGCGTCGCCCCAGCAGATGTCGAAGGGCTTCGGCTGCAGGGGATTTCGCAGCGCATCGGACACCCAGGCAGCGAGCGGCTGACCGGAAAGGCTTTCGTGCCACCACAACCCGTCGCTGTCCTGCCGCAGCACGCAGTCGCTCCATCCGCCCGCCGCTTCGGGAATGCGAGGAGGTCGTCCGTCGGCGCCGGCGTCGGGATAGGACAGGTAGCCGAACCACCCGCCGCCGACCACGCCGGCGTCCGCGGCACCGGGCGGCACGTCGAACACGTCAGCGGTCAGCCACCGCGGAAGCCGTGACAACGACGGTGCGATGACGGCGCCGGAACCGAACCATTCACCGATCAAAGCGGCGGGCGGGAAGAGGCCGCGGCCGGCGGCGGCAGAAGCACACGCGCAGTACCGCCGGGGCGCTGCCCAGGTCGCCGAGCCGGTCGATCCGCACCGACCAAGCGTGACAGAGTGCTAGCGGCTGATTGTCCTCGGGATCAAGATCCCTGCCAGCTTGTCCGGGTTGCGCATCGCGTAGAAGTGGGTGATCTTGCCGTCGCTGATCTCGATCAGGAAGACGCCCTCCAGTTGGTCGCCGTTGTAGACCACCATCGCGGGTGAGCTGTTGTAGACGGCGGTCTCGAACCGGACATCGGGCATGCGCTCCGCCGCCACTCGGAAGAGAGCGCTGAGGATGGATGCCACCTTCCGCGCGCCGATGACGGGCCTGCGCGCCGCGGAGGCTTTGCCCCCGCTGTCGGCCGTCCAGGTGGCGTCTGGCGCCAGCATCGCCATCAAGCCGTCCACATCGCCCGTCGATGCGGCGGCCATGAACTGTTCGGTCAGCTCGGCCGTCCTTGCGGAGTCGGCGGGTTCGAACCGCTTGCGCCGCGCATGCACGTGCTCGCGGGCGCGGTGCGCGACCTGACGCACGTTCGCCACAGACTTTCCGTACAGCGCCAGCGATTTCGTCGTAGTCGAACCCGAAGACCTCGCGTAGCACGAAGACCGCCCGCTCGTCGGGAGTGAGCGTCTCGAGCAACACCAGCATGGCCATCGAAACCGACTCGGCCAGAACGACATCCGCGGAGGCGTCGCGCTCGTCGAGCAGAAGTGGCTCGGGCAGCCACGGACCGATGTAGTCCTCGCGACGGCGGGCATCCGCACGTAAAGCATTGAGCGCCTGCCGGGTCACCAGTTGCGCCAGATACGACTTGGTGTCCCGCACCGTCGCGAGGTCGACCTCGGCCCACCGCAGATAGCTGTCCTGCAGCACGTCGTCGGATTCGGTTGCCGACCCGAGGATTTCGTAGACGATCGTGAACAACAGCGGCCGCAGATGGGTGAACCGCTCGGCGTGTTCGCCGCCGGCCGAGCCGGCGTCGAACCCTGGCTGGTGGTCACGGGTTCGTGACCACTGGCGACCCGACTGCGGGCTCCTCGACACGCTTGGAGCCCTTGAAGACGAACGCCGAACCGGGCTTGCGCGCCTCGCGGCGCAGACCCCACAGCGTGCCCTTGCAGATCGCCTCCTTCACCGAGGCCGCGACCCGACCGCCGAGGTAGAACCTCGCCGGCGCGTCGTCCTCGTGGGTGAACTGCAGAGTGTCGCGCCGTGCCGGCCCAGGCTGACACACTGCGCGACGAACTTCGGCTCGATGACGTCCGGTTCGTTCACCGGCGATGCGGCTCAGCACAGTGTCCGCGGCCTGCGTGCCGAGCGGTCCCGCCGCTTGGCAGCTCATCCGCAGCGGCTGGCCCGACGGTGCGGCGCAGTCGCCCGCGGCCACGATGCGCTGCATCGTCGACGCTGGTCAGCGTCTCGTCGGTGAGCAGCCGGCCCAAAGCGTCGGTGCTGCAGCCCACTGTCGGCGGCCAGTCGGGGGCACGCCGAAGCCGGCCGTCCAGATGGTCACCGCGCTCGGACGCACCGCACCGTCGGCGAAGACAACCGCATCCGCGCGAACCTCGGTGACGACGTCGTCCTCGAGCACGGCGACGCCCCGCTTCGCGAACCACTTGGCGATCGACCGACGGCCTGCCTCCGACAGCGATGGGGCCAGTTGCCCGCCGCAGACCAGCGTGACGTTACGGCCCTGCTCGGCCAGCTCGGAGGCCGTCTCGATCCCGGTCAGGCCGGCGCCGACGACGGTCACGGGGGCGTCGGGGTGCAGGTCGTCGAGGGTGTCGCGCAGCCGCTCGGCCATACTCGAATTCCGCTATGGGATAGGCGAATTCGGTCGCACCGGGCACGGACGCCGGCGCAGCTCCTGTGCTGCCGACCGCGTAGATGACGTAGTCGTAGCGAATCGGGCGTCGACCCGACGCGAACTGCACGGTACGCGTGGCGGTGTCGATCCGGGTCGCGGCGTCGACGATCAGCTGGATACCCTCGCCCAGAATCGAGCCGTAGTCGGCCGTGGCGTCACGGTTGCTCGCGACGAGCTGATGCAGGCGGATCCGCTCGACGAACCTGGGGCGGGGTTGACGAGTGTGATGTCGACGTCGGCGCGCAGCCGCAGATGGTTGGCCGCCAGCGTGCCTGCGTATCCGCCGCCGATGACGACGACGTGGGTGCGATTCCCGGTCATGGTGTCTCCTGTTCTCTCGGGTATGCCCTCAAGACACCGCCGATCCTCGAGACGTGACAAGACGTGACGCGCGTCACTCCACCTGGTAACGCGGGAACACCCCGACCGGGGCCGGCAGTGCGGTCCCCGGTGCCAGCGCAGTGCCGACCGCGACGAAGGTCCGCTGGTCGTCGGGCTGGCCGACCAGGTCAAGCAGTTTCGCCGCCGACGCAGGCATCACCGGCTGCACCAGCAGCGCGGCGACGCGCACCACCTCGAGCGTGGTGTACAGCACCGTGCGAAACCGCTCCTGATCGGCGTCGGCGTCGGACTTGCGCAGCACCCACGGCTCCTGGGCCGAGAAGTAGCGGTTGGCCTCGCCGAGCATCAGCCAGATGGTTTCCAGAGCGTTGTTCATCGCCGGTACCTCGAAATGGGCCCGCACCGCCGACAGCAGCCCGTCGCCGGCGCGTGCCAGCAGTGCGCGGTCGTCGTCGGTGAATTCCCCTGGCTCGGGGACGATTCCGTCGAGGTTCTTGGCCACCATCGACAGCGACCGCTGCGCCAGGTTGCCCAACTCGTTGGCGAGGTCGGCGTTGATGCGAGTGATGATCGCCTCTTCGCTGTAGCTGCCGTCCTGCCCGAACGGCACCTCCCGCAGGAAGAAGTACCGCACCTGATCCACGCCGAACGTGTCGACGAGATTCACGGGGTCGACGACGTTACCGACCGACTTGCTCATCTTCTCGCCGCGGTTGAGGACGAACCCGTGCGCGAATACCCTGCGCGGCAACTCGATTCCGGCCGACATCAGAAACGCCGGCCAGTACACGGTGTGGAACCGGATGATGTCCTTGCCGATCATGTGCAGATCGGCGGGCCAGTACCGACGAAAGGCGTCGGAGTCGGTGTCGGGAAAGCCGACACCGGTCAAGTAGTTGGTCAGCGCGTCGACCCACACGTACATCACATGATCGGGATGGTCGGGAACCGGCACGCCCCAGTCGAACGTCGTGCGGGAGATCGACAGGTCGCGTAGTCCGCCGGACACGAAGCTGACCACCTCGTTTCGCCGGACGTCCGGACCGATGAACTCCGGATTGGCCTCGTAGTGGGCCAGCAGCTTGTCGGCGTAGGCCGACAGCCGGAAGAAGTAGGTCTGCTCCTCGGTCCACGTCACCGGCGCACCGGTTTCGGTCGCGATGCGGACGCCGTCGGCGCCAACGCTGGTCTCGCCCTCGGTGAAGAAGCGTTCGTCGCGGATGGAGTACCAACCCTTGTACGAGTCCAGGTAGATGTCGCCGGAATCGTTCATCCGGCGCCAGATCTCTTTCGAGGCCTCGTAGTGGTCGGCATCGGAGGTTCGGATGAAGCGGTCGAATGAGATGTTCAGCTTCTCCTGCAGTCGCTGGAACACGTCGGAGTTGCGGCGCGCCAGTTCTGCGGTCGGAACGCCCTCCGCGGCGGCGGTTTCGGCCATCTTCTGACCGTGGACGTCGGTGCCGGTCAGGAAGCGAACGTCGAACCCGTCCAGCCGCTTGAACCGCGCGACCGCGTCGGTGGCGATGTATTCGTAGGCATGGCCGATATGTGGGTCGCCGTTGGGATAGGCGATCGCTGTCGTTATGTAGTACGGCTCGCTCATTTCCACCTCACCCTATGGTGTGGCGGTGAGCAGTACCCGTCCGGCGCCGCCGCCCCCTGAGCCGTTGAGCCCATTGGTCGACGCGCACACCCACCTCGATGCGTGCGGTGCGCGAGGACGCCGACGACGTGCGCGCGATCGTGGACCGTGCCGCGGCCGTCGGCGTGGCGGCCGTCGTCACCATCGCCGACGACCTGGACTCGGCGCGCTGGGTCACCGAGGCCGCCGACTGGGACCTGCGCGTGTATGCGGCCGTGGCGCTGCACCCGACGCGGGCCAACGCGCTCACCGACGAAGCCAAGACCGTGATCGAGCGGCTTGCGGACCATCCACGCGTGGTGGCCGTCGGCGAAACCGGGATGGACAACTACTGGCCCGGCCGGCTAGACGGCTGCGCCACATCGACCGAGCAACGAGAGGCCTTCGCCTGGCATATCGACCTGGCCAAGCGGACCGGCAAGCCGCTGATGATCCACAACCGCGATGCCGACGCCGACGTGCTCGACGTGCTGCGCGCCGAGGGCGCGCCGCCGACGGTGATCTTCCACTGCTTCTCGTCGGACGCTCAGATGGCGCGGACGTGTGTCGACGCCGGATGGGTGCTGAGCCTCTCGGGCTCGGTCAGCTTTCGCAACGCCCGCGCGCTCCACGAGGCGGCGGCGCTGATCCCGGCGGGGCAGCTGCTGGTAGAGACGGACGCGCCGTTTCTGACCCCGCACCCGTACCGCGGCGCGCCGAACGAGCCGTACTGCCTGCCGTATACCGTGCGGGCGCTGGCCGATATGGTCGAGCGGCCCGCCGTCGACCTGGCCCGCGAGACCACGGCTACAGCGAGCCGGGTGTACGGCTTATCGGTGAACGCGCCATGAACACGAGCAGAGTTGCCGTTGCTAGGCCATTTCGTTACCGTCTTGTGATCGAACGCGGGGGCACTGAAGAAGTCGGGGTCCGAGTCTGGGGAAAACCACACTTTGAATGCATTGAACAAGCTCCACGAATCGCGATCGCCCTATCTGCGGGCGCTCGTCTGCGCGATGTTGCTGGCACTGACGTTCGCCGGTGGCATCGCCGTCGCAGCCCACAAGACCGTCACGCTCACCGTGGACGGCGCCCAGATGACCGTTTCGACGATGAAATCGAGGGTCATCGACGTCGTTTCGGAGAACGGCTATGACGTCGGCGACCGCGACGATCTCTATCCCGCAGCCGATCAGCCGGTGCACCAGTCCGACGCCATCGTGCTCCGGCGCAGCAGGCCGCTGCAGGTCTCGCTGGACGGCCAGGACAGCCAGGAGGTGTGGACGACGGCGTCCACGGTCGACGAGGCGCTCTCGCAGCTGTCGATGACCGACAAGGCACCCGCGGCGGCGTCTCGCGGCAGCCGCGTGCCGCTGGGCGGCATGTCGCTGCCCGTGGTGAGCCCGAAGACCGTGCAGATCAGCGAGGGCGACGCCGTCAGAACCGTGCATCTGGCCGCGCCGAACGTTGCCGGCCTGCTGGCCGCGGCCGGCGCTCCCCTGGAGCAGAGCGACACGGTGGTGCCCCCGGCCACCGCTCCTGTCATCGAGGGAATGCAGATCCAGGTCACTCGCATCCGGATCGAAAAGGCCACCGAGCGGGTGCCGCTGCCGCCGAACAACCAGCGTGTGGACGATCCGACGATGAACATCAGCCATCAGGTCGTGGACAACCCCGGAACGCCAGGCGTTCAGGACGTAACATTTGCCATCGCAAAGGTCAACGGGGTGGAAACAGGGAGGCTGCCAGTAGCCAATGTCATCATCACGCCGGCCATCGACGGGGTGATGCGGGTAGGCAGCAAGCCTGGTACGGAAGTGCCTCCTGTTAGTAACAGTTCCACCTGGGATGCGCTCGCCCGATGTGAAGCGGGTGGCAACTGGGCGATCAATAGCGGCAACGGCTTTTACGGCGGTGTGCAATTTGATCAAAGTACCTGGGAGCGAAACGGTGGTCTGAGGTATGCTGCGAGGGCAGATCTGGCAACACGAGAAGAGCAGATCGCGATTGCTGAAGTTACTCGGGCCCGTCAAGGTTGGGGAGCGTGGCCCGTGTGTAGCGGGAGAGTGGGGTACGTCCTGACAATCAGACTGCTGGGCCGGACCGAAATACGGCACCTCGCCAAGGAGCTCGACTTTCGGCCGCGTAAGTCATTCGGCCAGAACTTTGTTCACGACGCAAATACCGTGCGCCGTGTGGTTTCTGCGTCCGGAATCAACCGCCACGACCACGTCCTCGAAGTCGGTCCGGGACTCGGCTCACTGACGCTGGCACTGCTGGATCGCGGCTCGCGCGTCACCGCCGTGGAGATCGACCCGTTACTGGCAGGGCAGCTGCCGCACACCGTCGCAGAGCATTCGCACAGCGAGATCAACCGGCTCAGTGTGCTGAACTGCGATGTGCTCGACCTTGCAGCCGGCTGACCTGCAGGATGAGCCGACTGCGCTGGTCGCGAACCTGCCCTACAACGTCGCTGTCCCGGCCCTATTGCACCTGCTCGCCGATTTCCCGACGATCCGCACCGTCGTGGTGATGGTTCAGGCCGAAGTCGCCGAGCGTCTCGCCGCCGAGCCCGGCGGCAAGGACTACGGCGTGCCCAGCGCCAAGGTCAGGTTCTACGGCAAGGTGCGCAGGCACGGCATGGTGTCGCCGACGGTCTTCTGGCCCATCCCGCGGGTCTACTCCGGACTGGTCCGCATCGACCGGTACGCGACCTCGCCGTGGCCGACCGACACCGGCTTCCGGGAACAGGTGTTCAACCTGATCGACATCGCGTTCGCCCAGCGCCGCAAGACGTCTCGCAATGCTCTCGGGGAGTGGGCGGGTAGCGGCAACGAGTCGGCACGGCGGCTGCTGGCCGCCAGCATCGACCCGTCGCGCCGCGGCGAGACGCTCAGCATCGCCGACTTCGTGAGGCTGCTGGAGCGCTCGGGCGTGTGGGACCCCCAGACCAAAAGGCTGATACAGCCAGCCGAGTCGCCCTAGGCCTGGGTTGCCCCCAACGCACGGGTGAGGTGCGCGACGAACTCCGTGCACGAGTCGTATCGGCTCTCCGGGATCTTCGCCAACGCCCTGCCGAGTACTGAGTCGAAAAGGCGTGGCACCCATACGAATTTGCGGGAGAAGCTCGGCACTGGCCGGTTGAGATGAGCGTCAACGAGTCCCATCCACGTTTCGGCTGAGTACGGTGGTGCACCGAGCAGCAGCTCGACAGCCGTGCACGCCAATGCGTATGCGTCGGTACGGGCAGAAGGCGGCCTGCCGCGCAGCAGTTCGGGTGCCGTATACGGCAGTGACGCTTCGAGTTGAGTGGGATGCCGTCCGACGGTCTCGGCGACCGCGGACGCAACGCCGAAGTCGACCAACACCGCCCGGGAGAAATCCTGCGAGACAAGGATGTTGGATGGCTTGACATCGCAATGCACGATCCCGCACCGATGGGTGTAGTCCAGCGCATCAGCGATCTGCGCCAGCGTGGTAAGACGGTCCGTCGTCTTCGTCAGTGTGCTCGCCGTCCCGCCGTCGACCAGTTCCATCGTCAGCCAGCCGACGCCGTAGTCGTACACCGTGACGACGTGTGGGTGGTCGAGTTGTTGCGCGAACTCGAATTCTCTTCGCAACCGGGCGGTTTGATCGCCACGCCGATGGTGGTCATCGAGAACCTTCAGTGCCACAGCGTGATCCGAGTCGGCGGCTCGGTGTGCCCGGTACACGGTCGCATACCCACCCTGTCCAAGTGTCGCGTCGACGACGTAGCCCTCGAAGTCTTCGCCGACCGGAATCACATTTCCAGACTAGGTCGGCCAGCCGATTCTCCTTTCTCACCACTTGCGTACGTGCGTTTGGCGTGTCGGCGCTAATGTCGTGCCGTGTCCAACGGCAGTACCGCATCCGAGTGGGTTCCCACCGGGTCGATCACCGTGCGGGTGCCCGGAAAAGTCAACCTCTACCTGGCTGTGGGCGATCGCCGCGACGACGGCTACCACGAGCTGACGACCGTGTTCCACGCGGTGTCGCTGTTAGACGAGGTCACCGTTCGCAACGCCGACATGCTGTCCCTGGAAATGGCGGGGGAGGGCGTCGACTCCCTTCCGGCCGACGAGCGCAATCTGGCCTGGCAGGCCGCCGAACTGATGGCCGAGCACGTCGGGCGGGCACCCGACGTCTCGATCACCATCGAGAAGTCGATCCCCGTCGCCGGGGGCATGGCGGGAGGCAGCGCCGACGCGGCCGCGGTATTGGTCGCCATCAACTCATTGTGGGAACTCGGAGTGCCACGGCGCGACCTGCACACGCTGGCCGCCCGCCTCGGTAGCGATGTTCCGTTCGCGCTGCACGGGGGCACGGCGCTCGGCACGGGCCGGGGCGAGGAACTGGCAACCGTGCTGGCCAGGAACACGTTTCATTGGGTACTGGCGTTCGCCGACGACGGCCTGTCCACGCCAGCAGTGTTCGCCGAGATCGATCGCCTGCGCGAGGCAGCGGGTGCCGACCGCAGCCTGCCGCCGCGGCTTGAGGATCCCGAACCCGTGCTCGCCGCGCTGGCCTCCGGTGACCCGGCCGCCCTTGCGCCGCTCCTCGGCAACGACCTGCAGCCGGCGACGCTGAGCCTCGATCCGGGCCTGCGCCGCACGCTGCGGGCCGGCACCGAAGCAGGAGCGCTGGCAGGGGTCGTGTCCGGCTCGGGTCCCACGTGCGCGTTCCTGTGCGCCTCTGCCACGTCGGCCGTCGATGTCGGCGCCGAGCTGGCCGGGGCGGGCGTATGCCGCACGGTGCGGGTCGCGAGCGGCCCCGTGCAGGGTGCGCGGGTCGTCCCGGCGCCGACGCCGCAAGTGTGACCCAGGCCACAATCGGCGTTGTAGTTTGGCGGTTACTTAAGAGTTGCCTAAGATGATCGCTGGTGAAAACTAGCGGTCAAGCATCGGACGCAAATACTTCGCCCGCCGGACACTCCGGTGGGCTGGCGTCGCGTCCTAGCGCATCACCGATTCGAGACATAACCGCGCCCCATTTGTGCGCGCGTCGACGTGAAAGCGCCGCCTACCTGGCGGAGCATTACACCTTGGCATTTGCGGGGGACCCGAGGAGGCTGTCGTGAGCAGATTCACCGAGAAGATGTACCGCAATGCCCGTACCGCCGCCACGGGGATGGTCACCGGTGAACCGCACGAACCCGTCCGCCAGACCTGGGGCGAGGTGCACGAGAGGGCCCGACGGATCGCGGGCGGTCTCGCCGCCGCGGGCATCGGCCTCGGAGACGCGGTCGGCGTGCTGGCCGGCCTACCGGTCGAGATCGCGCCGACCGCCCAGGGTCTCTGGATGCGCGGCGCGAGCCTGACGATGCTGCACCAGCCCACCCCGCGGACCGACCTCATGGTTTGGGCCGAGGACACGATGACCGTCGTCCGAATGATCGAGGTCAAGTCCGTAATCGTGTCGGAACCGTTCATGGTGGCCATCCCCGTGCTCGAGGAACAGGGCATCAATGTCCTGACCGTCACCGACCTGCTGGCCGCCGATCCGATCGACCCGATCGAGGTCGGCGAGGACGACCTGGCGCTCATGCAGCTGACGTCGGGCTCGACGGGCTCGCCCAAGGCTGTCCAGATCACCCACCGCAATATCCACTCCAACGCCGAGGCGATGTTCATCGGCGCCCAGTACGACGTCGACAAGGACGTCATGGTCAGCTGGCTGCCCTGCTTCCACGACATGGGCATGGTCGGCTTCTTGACGATTCCGATGTATTTCGGCGCCGAGCTGGTCAAGGTCACGCCGATGGACTTCCTGCGCGACACCCTGCTGTGGGCGCGGCTGATCGACAAGTACAAGGGCACGATGACCGCGGCGCCGAACTTCGCCTACGCGCTGCTGGCCAAGCGGTTGCGCAGACAGGCCAAGCCGGGCGAATTCGACCTGTCGACGCTGCGCTTCGCGCTGTCGGGCGCGGAACCCGTGGAACCGGCCGACGTCGATGACCTGATCGACGCGGGCAGGCCGTTCGGGTTGACGCCCGAGGCGATTCTGCCGGCCTACGGCATGGCCGAGACGACGCTTGCGGTGTCGTTCTCCGAGTGCGGTGCGGGTCTGGTCGTCGACGAGGTGGACGCCGATCTGCTGGCCGCGCTGCGCCGTGCCGTCCCGGCGACGAAGGGCAACACCCGCAGGCTCGCCTCGCTGGGTCCGCTGCTGGAGGGTCTCGAAGCCCGCATCATCGACGAGCAGGGCAACGTGATGCCGGCTCGCGGCGTCGGGATCATCGAACTGCGCGGTGAGCCGCTGACGCCCGGCTACATCACCATGGGCGGATTCATCCCGGCCCAGGACGAGCACGGCTGGTACGACACCGGTGATCTGGGCTACCAGATGGAGAACGGCCACATCGTGGTCTGCGGTCGCGTCAAGGACGTCATCATCATGGCAGGCCGCAACATCTATCCCACCGACATCGAACGGGCCGCCGGCCGGGTCGAAGGGGTGCGCCCGGGCTGCGCGGTCGCGGTGCGACTGGACGCCGGGCATTCCCGCGAGTCCTTCGCCGTCGCGGTGGAGTCCAACGCCTGGCAAGACCCGACCGATGTGCGCCGCATCGAGCACCAGGTCGCGCACGAAGTGGTGTCCGAGGTCGATGTGCGTCCGCGCAACGTCGTGGTGCTGGGGCCTGGCACCATTCCGAAGACGCCGTCGGGCAAGCTGCGCCGCGCGAACTCCGTCTCGCTGGTCACCTAGTATCCCTGGGGTCACCTCACCTGGTTTCCCCGATCACCCAGTTCCGCGAGCGTGCAATGTCTGCGGGCGACACGCCGTAATTTCTCGGTAGTTTGCGCACGCTCGCGCGTAGGTGAGTGACCGCTCAGGCCCCGACAGCCGCCGTCGTCCACGTCGGCAGAATCGGTGCCCGAGTGAGGAAATGGTCGCCCTGACCGATGCTGCGCAGCAGTTCCTGCGTGCGGAGGATGCAGCAGCCCATCCGCACCATCGCGAACACCTCGTACCAGTGCACGTCGACGAGCGGGCGCCCGATCATCTCCTCGTAGCGGCGGATCACCTGCTCGCGGCTGTCGAACCCCGGTAGTTCCGGGTCGAGGTCAAGTCCGCTGACCTCCAGCATTTGCCTGCGCGTCGCGAGCCACCAGGCGAAGTCGGTCTCCGCCGGGCATAGGCAGGCCTGCTCCCAGTCCAGTGCGCCGACGATCTGGCCCGCGTCGTCGAAGATCGCGTTGGACAACCGGGCATCGTTCCAGCAGACGCTCAACTCGCCCGTCTCGTCGGGCATCTGGCGAGCCGACCAGTCGAACGCCCGGGTCATGATGTCGGGAACCTTGTTGTCGGTTCCCCACTTCGCGTACTCGCGCCACCACTTCAGCTCGGCGTCGACGCCGACACCCGCGGGCCGTTCGAGCCATGATGCCTCGCTGACGGGAACCCGGCGCAGTTGTGCGAGCGTCTCGAGAAACGAGTCGTGCACGCGGCGCTGAACTTCAGGACCGGCGTCGTGCAACCAGCCGCGCATCGCATACGTGGTGTCCGATGGCGTGTGGCCCACAATCCGTGGCATCACAAGGAATTTCGAGCCGATCCACTCACGGTCGGACTCGTAGAGTATGGGCGACGGGTGGGTATGCCGTGCTCATGTAGGAACTCCTGCGTGAGGGTCTGGGTGCCGAGGTCGTACTGCGGGAAGATGCCTCCGCCGGCGGGAGGAATCCGGATCACGTACTCGTCGGTGTTCCCGCAGACAGTGGCGGTGAAGATGAGGCTTTCGCTCGACCAGCCCGCAGCCTTGTTCGCCGCGCGCAGTTCGGATACCTGTGCTTCGCCGGTGAACCTGTGCCCGAACCACGCCTGAAGTTGAGTCCGGGTGGCGGCCAGGTCGCGTCGCGTGAGCGCGATGCCTGCCATGCCGACAACATTTACATACGATGCAATAGATGTAAAGCCGTCATGCTTTACGTCCGCTTCACCAGATGTAATACGCTCGCGAGGTGACCAAACCGGAACCGCGCACCTTCGGAGCTATCGAGGACACGTCTCTCCCGCTGGCTGTTCTCGTTCACGGTTTTCCCGACACGCCACACACTTGGCGGCACCTCGGTCCCGAACTCGCCGAGCGCGGATACCGCGTGGTCGCGCCGTGGCTACCGGGGTATGACGCGCCGACGAACGAGCCGGTCAGTGTCGGCACATACGTCCGCTCCGTCCTCGATGCCCGCGCTACATACCGCGCGGACGATCGCGCCGTCCTGGTCGGCCACGACTGGGGAGCGGTCGCCTCGTACGGAGCTGTTGCCACCGAACCCACGGCATTCTGTCGCCTTGTCACCCTGGCCGCTCCGCCGACTGGTGCGCTGGCGGCGATGTTCAGCTACCGCCAGCTCAAGAGGTCGTTCTACATCTGGCTCATCCAGCAGGTCGGGCTCCCTGAGACGGTGCTGCTGGAGTCCGGATTCTGGGAGTCGCTGTGGGCGGACTGGTCGCCGGGATACGACCCCTGCGAAGATGTCTTGGAGCTGCGGCGATATGTGTCCCCGGACAATATCGCGAATGTCATCGCCCCTTATCGAGCATCCTTCAACCCGGATTTCGCCGACCCGGCCGCAACAGCCGAAGCGCTGGCGACATTGCAGGATCCGCCGGTACCTACGCTGTATCTCCATGGCGCCGACGACGGGCGCTTGGCATCGACATTTTGGGCCAGCCGTCTGAACACCTACCCGCTGCGGGATCGGCGTTCGAAATCGTCGACGGCGTAGGCCATTTCCTTCATCTGGAGAAACCCGAGCTGATTGCCGCAAAGATCAGCGACTGGCTGGACGGCTAACCGGCTGCCGCCTTGGCCCGCTGCAGACGTCGCCGCGACGGGTCAAGGCCCGCGGCGTGACGCAGTTCGGCCAGGAACTGGCCGGCGCTGCCACTCGCGATCATGTAGTGGCACAGGGCGATACGGACGACGGCTGCGGCAGCGATGTCGCTGTCGTCACCCGGGATGATGCGGGCGATCCGCTCGTGCATGATCGGCAGCACGCGCTTCATCTGGTGCAGCACGTGTTCTGGCTCGATGTCGGCCAACGAGCCCAGCGAATACGTGCTCTGAAATTCGACGATGAATCGCAGCGCGGCGTCAAGCCGATCGGGGCCGCTGAGTCCTGCCATCGCGGTGGCGATACCCGAGTCGAAGTTGTCCTGCTCGTACAGGCCGAACGCCTCGAGCAGTCCTTCCTTGGAGCCGAAGTACCTGTACAACGTCGGGCGAGACACCCCCGCCTCGGCGGCGACGTCCGACAACTGCAACTTCCGACGTCCGTCACGGGACAGCACGACGAACGTCGCTGCGAGAATTCGCCGTCGCGTCGACTGTTCGGCATCGGTGTTGCGCTGAAGAGGCACCATCCAACCTTTACATATATAGGGTCAAATGTCACACTATCGCTAACGCTCCGGCCCGTCTCCATGAGACGGCGCCGGGTACCGATGTTACGACCCCGACGTGGAGGTGGCGTCCGATGACGGATCTTGTGGTTCGCAAGATCCCATGGGACTTCGACGCACCGGTTCCGTTCAAATGGCAGCCGGCCAACCCCGACTTCGGGTTGTTCTGCAATGCCTTCACGTTTATCGCAGTGCCGTTCGAGCGCTACGTCGTCAGTGCGGTGCGCAAGGCGCAGGACAGGCTGAACGAAGACCCCGAGGTGGCCTCTGAGGCCGATGCGTTTCTGCGGCAGGAGGCGCAGCACGCCGCCGCACATGGCAAGCACATGATTGCGCTCGTCCAGCGCTATCCTGAGCTCGAGCAGTGCTACGAGGATGCATGCGCGGCCTACGACAAGCTGGTCGACGAACAACCGATCGAGTTCCACGCGGCCTATATCGCCAACCTCGAAGCCACGTTCACACCGCTCTTCAAAGTCATTCTCGATAACCGCGATTCGCTCTTCGGCGCGGGAGACCGGCGTGTCGCATCGCTGATGATGTGGCACTTCGTCGAGGAGATCGAGCATCGAAGCTCGGGACTGATGCTGTGCAAGCACCTCAACCTCAACCCGTGGTACCGCGTCAAGCAGTTCGGTGCGACGTCCCGTCATGTCGGTGCGCTGGCGCAGACTGTCGCCGAGACCTTCGACAAGGCCACTCAATTCGAAGACCGGGGCGCGTCCGCCTGCGAGCTGATGTCGAGCGGACTAATGACCCGGGAATTCAAGTATCGGATGCCCGGTGGTCGACGTCGACGTGACGGGGGCCCAGCGAGCATCTTTCAATCGGTGCCGACGATCCAGTTGGTCAACATGGTGTGGCGACTTACCTTGTCGCAGATGCCGTACCATGATCCCGCCGACCAGCCGTTGCCTGAATGGGCCGCCACCTGGATGAGCGAATATGCCCGCGGTACCGACATGACCACGTTCTTCGGTTCACCGCCCTCACCCGCTGTAGAAAGATAATCGCCTTGCTGTCAAGGAATTACGGCGCACTGGTGCCCGAGGATGAACTGCTCGCCCATCAGATCGTTGACACGTTCGCCACGGTTGCCCAGTCGGATCCGTCGTGGACCGAGAAGATCTGGACGATCGCGCACGCCCGCGACAACTCCCTGCAGGTAGTGCTCGGCATCGGCAAGTACACCAACCGAGGGGTTTTCGACGGAGCGGCCGGCGTGTGTCGCGGCACCGAACAGTGGACGGTACGAGCGGGTCGACGGCTATCGTCGGACTCCGCTGGTACCCACGTTGGGCCGATTCACTATCGCGTCGTCGAACCCTTGCGCGCCATCAACGTGAGCCTGGATGCCACAGAGCACGCTCCGATCGCGTTCGACGTAGAACTGCGCGGCGACTTCGACGCGGCGCTGGAAGATCCGTGGCCTGACCGCAGTCCCGATGGCTACCGCGTTACCCACAACGTGCTGCGGTATCACCAGATCGGTATCGCTACGGGGTGGGTGGATGTCGAGGGCACCCGCACTGAAATCGAAGCCGACAAATGGATTTCGATCCGCGATCACTCCTGGGGTCTGCGCCCCGGTGTCGGCAAGCCGATTCCCGGCCTGCCGCGCGGCGGTCGGAAGATCAAGCAGATGTTCATGACCTGGCTGCCGATGACGATGACGCGTCCCGACGGCTCCAGGTATTCGCTGTTCGTCATGTACCAGGAGGAGCGTGGAGACGGGTACCTCGAGATCCGCTGTCAGGCCGAGCAACAGGACGCCGACGGTACCCCCCATCGCTTCGCTTCGGTGGAGCAGAACATGCACTTCCAGGACGACAACCGCCGCTTCACGCACGGGACAGTCAACTTGATCGACACCGACGGGACGGAACGACCGTTGACGATCACCGCCGCGGGGCCGACGGGATTTCACCTGGGCACTGCGGGCTATTACGGCTGGAACGACTGGGTGTACGGCCAGTGGGTCGGCGAAGAGCGGGTGGAAGGCAACCACGTCGCCGGCACCGACAAGCCCGAGATCGCCCGTGAACTTCACCAGCTGCGGGATCTTCTTGTGCGGGTGGAGGATCCCGTCGGCGGTGGTGCCGGACTGGGCAACGCCGAAACGTTCGCGCTCGGCGCATTCCCCGAGCGCGGTCTGACGGCCGAGAGTTCGTTCCTGTGACTGTCGCGATCATCGGAGCCGGTCCGGGTGGCATCGCGATGGGAATCCAACTCGCAGCCGCCGGTTACGATTTCACGATTTTTGATCGCGGCGACGGCTTCGGCGGAACGTGGCGCAAGAACACTTACCCCGGCGCCGCATGCGATGTCCCGTCGCACTTCTACTCGTACTCGTTCGCGCTCAACCCGCGGTGGAGCAAGACGTTCGCCCAGCAGCCGGAGATCCTCGCCTATCTGGAGAAGGTCGCCGCCGAGCATCAACTCGAGAGAAATCTCGTCAGCGCTACCCGGGTCACCGCACTGCGGTGGGCAGACGATGCGAAGCGGTGGGTGGTCGAGACGGCCGATGGCACAACGCACGAGTTCGACGCCGTCGTCACCGCGGTCGGCATGCTCGATGTCCCTTACATCCCCGAGATTCCCGGCACCGACCGATTCCGCGGCCGGACGTTTCACTCCTCGAACTGGGATCACTCCAAATCGATTGCGGGCGAACGTGTCGCGTCGATCGGGACCGGCGCCAGCGCCATCCAGTACGTACCCGAGATCGCGGCCGACGCTGCGCACCTGACGGTGTTTCAGCGGACTCCCATCTGGGTGAGCCCGCGCTACGACGAACCCTTCACGCCCGAACAGCAGGAACTCTTCGAGCGCGATCCCGACGAGGCGCTCAAGGTGCGCGACGCGGCGTTTCAAGCCTACGAGTCGGCCAATTTCGGCGCCGACTCGGAAATGACCAAGGGGCTGACGGACATGGCCCGTGAGTATCTGAATCGAAAGGTGGCCGATCCGGACCTGCGGGCGAAGCTGACGCCCACGTATCCCGTCGGCTGTAAGCGGCCACTGCAGTCGCGTGCCTGGTTCCCGACGTTTGCGCGGCCGAACGTGACGCTGGAGACCTCGCCGATCGTGGAGTTCACCGAGCATGGTCTGCGGACCGCCGACGGCGTCGAGCACGAGGTCGACACTGTCATCTACGGAACGGGGTTTCACGCCGCCGACTATCTGTGCAGCCTCGACGTGTACGGCACCGGCGGACGCCGATTGCGCGATGACTGGCACGACGGCGCCGAGGCGTATCTGGGCACCGTCGTCCCCGGCTACCCGAACCTGTTCACGCTGTACGGCCCGAACACCAACGGCGTCACCTCGATCATCTACATCCTCGAAGCCCAAGCCGAGTTCGTCCGTCGGGTCCTCGACGACATGGGCAACGCGGGGGTGCAGGCCGTGGAGATCAGGCGCGACATCCACGACGCCTACAACGCGGAGATCCAGCGGGCGATGGAGGGCACCGTCTGGCTCGCCAACTGCAACAACTATTACCGACACCCGAACGGAAAGGTCGTCACCCAGTTTCCCTATAGCGGAACCACTTTCGCCGAAATGCTGGCCAGGGTGAAACTGGACGAATTCGACACATCCCAGGCAGATCGTGACGGAGAGGAAGTGGCCGCGTGCCAGGAATCCACCACACCGCGATAGTCACCGCCGACGTCGAGACGTCGATGCGGTTCTGGCGGGACGGCCTTGGGTTCGCCGAGCTGTTCGACTACACGTTCACCGGCGACTGGCACACGCTGTTCAACGCGGAGACCGATCGACTGCGGTCGATATTTCTCGGCGATCCCGACACTCCGGACACCGGCCTCGTTGAACTGGTAATCCTCGAGGGGACTGGTGCAGCGCCGGCTACGCCCGACGTTCCGGTGTTCGGCTTCTTCCTGCTGTCACTGCACCGCGACGTGGACGCCACCCTCGCCACGCTCGCCGGTCTCGGCTTCGACGAGGGGGTGCGCCGCATCGAGGTGCCCGCACCGGGAGGGAAGAAGGTTGCCATGGCGGTGATCACTGCGCCCGACGGCGTCCGCGTCGAGCTGATCGGGCCGCCCGAATGACGACCCGATGGCGCCCGCGACTGAGGATCGCAGTGAGGGACGAGCGAGGACCGCAGCGAGTGGGAGCCGAGGCATGAGCACAGTCGTCACCGGCGGCGGATCCGGAATCGGTTTGGCGGTCGTTGAGAGGCTGCGAGCGACCGGAGCAGACTTCGTGGTGTGGGACATCAAGGGTGGTGATATCGATTGCGACATCAGCGATCCCGACTCGGTGTCGGCGGCCGTCGACCGAACGGTCGCCGAACACGGGCCGCCCGACAGACTCGTCGCGTGCGCCGGTGTCGGGGCGTCGGGCATGCTGATTGAGCAGGCTCCCGCCGATTGGCAAAGGGTGATCGACACCAACCTGACCGGAACGTGGCTGACGATGCGCGCCGTCGCGCGGGCGATGGTCGATGCGGGCTCCGGCGGATCAATCGTCGCGGTGTCCAGCATCAGCGGGACCCTGGCCGATCGCGATATGGGTGCTTACTGCGTGTCGAAAGCCGGCATCGACATGCTTGTGCGCGTCGCGGCAACCGAATGGGGGGTGCACGGCATCCGCGTCAACGCCGTCGGTCCGGGCGTCACCCGCACCCCGATGCTCGCACAGCCCGAACAACTGCCGGGATGGGTCGAAGGGTTGACCGAACGCACCGCGCTCGGCCGTCTCGGCGAAGCCGACGACATCGCGGAGGCTATCGTTGCCGTTCTCGAAATGTCTTGGGTCACTGGGCAAATCGTATTCGCCGACGGTGGACTGGCGTTGCACAGTCCCATCGACGCCTACGGGCAGGTACAACGACTGATGGCTCGCCGCAAAGCGGACTAGGCGGCGGCAGTCGGCTTCGACCCGATCTCGTCGTACACCCGCCACCACGTCAACTCATGGTCGGCTGCGCTGATCTGCCCGCGGCCGAGCCGTTCGTCGGCGTTCATCAACGTCAGCGCCAGCCTCCCCAGCTGGTCGCGTCTGGCCGCCGCGTGTGCATCGGGATAACCCGCGCTCACCGTGGCGGCCATGGTCTTGACCTGAGCACGCTGACTACCGGCCATGGTCGTCGCGACGAACCCCACAGCGATGTAGGCGGCACTCGAGATGGCGAGCGCAGCCCACGGCGCGGTCACCTGGGTGAGCCACACCTCGCAGGCGACCCACACGAGCACGCCCCATATCGGCCAAGCACGCGCCACCCGGAGGCGCCGCCGCTCGGGCTCGCTGATGCCGGGCGGAAACACCACCAGCCGGTACCGGGTCATCCCGAAGCGGTCGGGATGCACGTCGATCGACCCCCACGGGTGTTCGCCGTCGAGCACGCGGTGCCACCCCCGGTGCAGTGCGGAGCCCGAATGTGTGTCGTGCATGTCTCGGGTCTACCCGTTCCGACCGGCGAGAACCGCTCCCCGGACGCCTTCTTTACGCCGATCACAGCAACCTATACGGCTCTCGATGTCGCGCGAGCGTGCGCAAAATAGCGTCAAATTACGGGGCGTGTCGTGGCGCAGACACGCACGCTCGCGGGGAGGTGCCCCCAGCTCGCGGGAAACCGGGTTAGGCCCAGAATTCGCGGGCTAGGCCCAGCCGTGCACCGTGTTCTGGGCGGGCTCGAGGCCCTGCGCGATCAGCAATTCCGTTGCGTCGGCGGCCTGTTCGCACAGAACCGGAACCTCGGGCCGCTCGGTCGCGCCGAAGTTCTCCAGCACGAACGACGCCGGATCCTTGCGGCCGGGTGGACGACCGATGCCGATGCGCACGCGCTGAAAGTCCTTGGTGCCCAGGGCGGCTGACACTGACCGCAGTCCGTTGTGCCCGGCCACGCCGCCACCGACCTTCAGCCGGATGCGGCCGAACTCGATGTCGAGTTCGTCGTGCAGGACCACGATGTCGGCGGGCGGCACTGAGTAGAACTTCGCCAGCGGCCCGACCTGGCGGCCCGACTCGTTCATGTAGGTCCGTGGTTTGGCCAGCACGACCGACCGGCCGCCCAGCCTGCCCGTCACGACCTCCGCACCGGACTTCTTGTGCACCTTGAACTTCGACCCCATACGGTCGGCCAGCAGATCGGCGACGACGAAGCCGACGTTGTGCCGGGTCTTGGCGTAGTTGGGCCCGGGATTGCCCAGGCCCACCACCAGAAGCGGCTCGGCCATGTCGGAAGGAAACCCCGATTACTCGGAAGATTTCTTCGGCGGCGGGCGCTTCGCCCTCGCCGCCCTCGCCGGACTCCTCGGCGCCCTCTTCGCCTTCGGCGGCCTCTTCCGCCGCTTCCTCGCTGACCTCGCCTGCACCCTCGGCCTCGAGTTCCTCGGCGGTCGGGGCGGCGACGACGTTGACCACGAGCATCTCGGGATCCGAAACCAGCACGACGCCATCCGGCAGCGTGATCGAGCCCGCGGTGAACTGGGTGCCGATGTCGGCCCCCTCCACCGAGAGGGTCAGCTGCTCGGGGATCGCCTGGACGTCGGACTCGATTTCGATGGTGCTGGTGTCCTGGGTGACCAGCGTTCCGTACGCGGCCTCACCCTCGACGATGACGTTGACCTCGACGGTGACCTTCTCGCCGCGGCGCACCACCAGCAGGTCGGCGTGCTGGATGTTGCGGCGGATCGGGTGGATGTCGAGCGCCTTGGTCAGCGCGAGCTGCTCCTCGCCCTCGATGTCGAGGGTGAGCACGGCGTTGGTGCCGGAGTGTCGCAGCACGGCAGCGAAGTCATGCCCGGACAGCAGAAGGTGCTTCGGGTCGGCGCCGTGGCCGTAGAGCACCGCGGGGATCTGGCCCTCGCGCCGAGCGCGGCGGGATGCGCCCTTTCCGGTTTCGGTGCGCACGGCAGCGGTCAGGTTGTTGGCATTACGGGCCGCAGTCTTGGCCATTGGTGTTGCTCCTCTACGCCGGTCATTTCTCGTCCACGGCCAGGGTCGCAACTACGCAGAGCGTATTCCCGTCGATAACGGTGGATCAGAAGCCACCCTCGCCGTGACAGCCGGAGCCGCTCGGCGGCGACATCCAGCCGGGCAAGGGTATCCGATCAAACCGTCAGAGTGCGAATTTGGTGCCCGTGAGCTGCTCGGATAGCTCCCACAGCGCTGCGGCCTTCTTGCCGTCGCGTGCCAGCGGGCTGCGGAGGGTGGCCCCCGTAGGGCCGCGCATCGCGAACCGGGGACCGACGAACGTGTCGCCCGGCAGGTCCTGCGACACGGCGTAGAGCGTCTGTCGGGCGCCGAAGTCGGGATCGGTGCCCACCGCTTGAGTGACTCCCTTGATCACCCTCGTACCGATCGGGTTACCGGACTTGCCCTGCAGGTTGGTTTCGGAGTAGCCGGGGTGGGCGGCGTGGGCCTTAACCGGCGATCCGGCGGCGTCGAGCCGACGCTGCAACTCGCTGGTGAACAGCAGGTTGGCCAGTTTCGACTGGCCGTAGGCAGGCCACGCGAAGTACGGCCGCGACTTCCAGTTGAGATCCTTCAGGCTGATGTAGCCGAAGAGGTGCATCATCGACGACACCGTGACGACGCGGTCCTTGATCTTCGGCAGCAGCAGGTTGGTCAGCGCGAAGTGGCCGAGGTGGTTGGTGCCGATCTGGCTTTCGAACCCGTCGACGGTCTGCGCGTAGGGCACCGCCATGATGCCGGCGTTGTTCACCAGCACGTCGACGGAGTCGACACCGTCGGCGAACGCCCGCACCGACGCCAGGTCCTGAAGGTCGAGCCTGCGCACCTCGACATCACCGGTCATGCCCGATGCGGCCGCCTCGCCCTTGTCGGTGTTGCGGCAGGCCAGGATCACTTTGGCGCCGACCCGTGCGAGCTCGCGTGCGGTGACCTCGCCGAGGCCGCTGTTGGCGCCGGTCACGATCACCGAGCGTCCTGCGAACGAGGGCAGGTCGGCGGCGGTCCATCCACTCATGCGGCGTCCTCGCAGGCTCGTTCGCCGCATTCCGTGCCGATGATTCGCTCGCAAGCTTCGCTCATGGCTGACACCCTAACTACTTCTTGGCGACATTGAACCCGCCGATGACCGCCTCGATGTCCGGCGCGTCCGCGGCGGCCTTGTCTGCGTAGCCGGTCACGGTGAACTGGATGAGGTAACGCTGGTTTGCCGGCGGCGAGCCGGTGGCGATGACGATCCGGTTGTAGCTGTGCATGCGTCTGCCGTTGAGGTCGTAGCTGCCCTCGATCATCGACGACGGGAACCCCCGGAAATTGTCGGTGGAGGCGTTGAGTTGCTTGAAGTTCTCTGACAGTTCGGCGTCGGCATTGCCGTGCTCGATGGCCTTGGCCGGATCGAAGTCGCCGCCGCTCAGTTGGAACACCAACAACATGGCGGTCGGATAGGTGTCGCCCTTGGCGATGACGCGAGTGCCAGGAGCGAGATTCGGATTGCTGTACTGTTCCCAGCCTTTGGGCCTCGGCATCGTCACAGTCAGGTCGGTCAGCTTGTCGGGGGCGACGGGTTGTCCTGTGACACCGGCGCTTTCCAGGTACTGCGAGATCGGCACCGGCTTGGCGGTGGTCGTGGTGGTGGCTTCTTTGGCCTTCGTCGTGGTGGTCAACAGCGTCGTGTAGTCGGCGGACTTCGGGCCGCAGCCCGCCACGGCGATGACCAGCAACGCGAGGGTCGCCGCAAAGCGGTGACGGGTCACAGAATCTCGCGAACCGAGTCCATCGGCCTGGCCAGCCGGGTGCCCCTGGGGGTGACGACGAATGGCCGCTCGATCAGAATCGGGTGCTCGGCCATCGCGTCGAGAAGTTCGTCGTCGTCGGCGTCGGCCAGGTTCAGCTCGGCGTACAGCGGTTCACGTTTGCGCACCGCGGACCTGACGTCTATCCCGGCGTCGTTGATCAGCTTGACGAGCTCTGCGCGTGACGGCGGTGTCTTGAGATATTGAATCACCTTCGGCTCGATGCCGTTGTCCCGCAACAGCTCCAGCGTCTTACGCGAGGTCGTGCAGCGGGGGTTGTGGTAGATGGTTGCTTCATCTGATTTGAGGTGGCGCTCTGCCATTCTATGCCGACCCGTCGAAAAGCCCTGTCACCGAACCATTCTCGAACACGGCGCGAATGGTGCTGGCCAGTAGGGGCGCGATGGACAACACAGTCAGTTGCGGAAACTGCTTGTCCTCGCCGATCGGCAGGGTGTTGGTGACGATCACCTCGCGGGCGCCGCATTCGGCCAGCCGCTGCGGCGCGGGATCCGACAGCACGCCGTGCGTTGCGGCGATGATGACGTCCTTGGCACCGTCCTGGTGCAGCAGCTTCACCGCTCCGGCGATGGTTCCGCCGGTGTCGATCATGTCGTCGGTCAGGATGCAGGTCTTGCCCCGCACGTCGCCGACGACGCGGTTGGACACCACCTGGTTGGGCACCAGCGGGTCGCGGGTCTTGTGGATGAACGCCAGCGGCACGCCACCGAGCGAGTCGGCCCATTTCTCGGCCACGCGCACGCGGCCGGAGTCGGGGGAGACCACGACCATGTCATGGTCGGAGTAGTTCTCGGCGATGTAGCCGGTGAGCAGGTTCTGCGCCCGCATGTGATCCACCGGGCCGTCGAAGAAGCCCTGGATCTGGTCGGTGTGCAGGTCGACGGTGAGGATCCGGTTCGCGCCCGCCGTCTCGAGCAGGTCGGCGACCAGCCGCGCCGAGATCGGCTCGCGGCCGCGGTGCTTCTTGTCCTGGCGGGCATAGGGATAGAACGGCAGGATCGCGGTGATCCGCTTGGCGCTTCCGCGCTTGAGCGCATCGATCATGATCAGCTGTTCCATCAGCCACTGATTCAGCGGCCATGGATGGCTCTGCAGGACGAACGCGTCGCAGCCGCGGACAGATTCGTCGAAGCGGACGAAAATCTCGCCGTTGGCGAAGTCACGCGCAGTCTGGGCGGTGACAGGGACATCGAGTTCCTTGGCCACCTGCTCGGCCAGCTCCGGGTGCGCGCGACCGGAGAAGAGCATTAAATTCTTGCGGTTATCGGTCCACTCGGTGCCCACTGTGCCCTCGCCGGTCGGGGTTCACTGTCGGCTTAATCGTACGTAGCGCGGCTGCACGTGCGTGGCCGGGTTGCCAGAACGTCAACGGAAGACGTCCGGCTCACGTCGTTTCGTTGTCCTTCTGGTCCGCGTCTTCGCCGGCTTCGGCCTTGGCCCGCCGCGCGGCCTCGGCGGCCGCCGACCCCGGTCGCTTGCGCTCCACCCAGCCCTCGATATTGCGCTGCGGGCCCGCCGAGACGGCCAGCGCTCCGGGCGGCACGTCGTCGCGCACCACCGTGCCCGCCCCGGTGTAGGCGCCGTCGCCGATGGTGACCGGCGCGACGAACATGGTGTCCGAGCCGGTGCGCACGTGCGACCCGACGGTGGTGCGACTCTTGGCCTCGCCGTCGTAGTTGACGAACACGCTGGACGCACCGATATTGCTGTGCTCGCCGATGTCCGCGTCGCCGACATAGGTCAGGTGCGGCACCTTGGTGCCGGTGCCCAGGGTGGCGTTCTTGGTCTCCACGAACGCGCCGAGCTTGCCGACGTCGCCCAGCACGGTTCCGGGCCGCAGGTAGGTGAACGGGCCGACGCTGGCGTCGTCGCCGATGACCGAGGCGGTGGCATGGGTGCGGATCACCGACGCCCCGTCGCCGACCGTGACGTCGGTCAGTGTGGTGTCCGGGCCGATCTGGCAGCGGCCGCCGATGCGGGTGGTGCCCAGCAGCTGAGTACCGGGCTGGATGAGGGTGTCGCGGCCGATGGTCACGTCGACGTCGATCCAGGTGGTGGCGGGGTCGACGATCGTCACACCCGCGCGCTGGTGGGAGGCCACGATGCGCCGGTTCAATTCGGCGGCCAGATCCGCCAGCTGGACCCGGTCGTTGACGCCGGCCACCAGTGCGGCGTCGTCGACATGCATGGCCCGAACGATCTTGCCGTCCTGCCGGATGATCGAGATGACGTCGGTGAGGTAGAGCTCCTGCTGGGCATTGTGGGGGCGCAGCCGGTGCAGCGCCGAGCGCAGCACCTCGATGTCGAAGGCGTAGACACCGGCGTTGACCTCGCCGATGGCCTGTTGGGACCGGGTGGCGTCGACTTCTTCGACGATGCCGATGACCTCGCGATCCTGGGTGCGCAGGATGCGGCCGTAGCCCGTCGGATCGGGCAGCGTCGTGGTCAGCACGGTCGCCGCCGCGGTCTCCGCGCTGTGGGTGGCGATGAACTCGGCGAGTGTGTCGGCGTCGAGCAGCGGGACGTCGCCCGAGGTCACGACGACGGTGCCGGCGAAGTCGGCGGGAAGTGCGGCCAGCCCGCAGTCGACGGCATGCCCGGTGCCCAGCTGCTGTTCCTGTACGGCGACATCGATCCTGCGGCCAAGCGTTTCGGCCAGCTCGCTCACGGCAGGGGTGATGCGGTCACGCTCGTGCCCGAGCACGACGACGAGGTGTTGCGGGGCGACCTTGGCAACCGAATGCAGGGCGTGCGACAGCATGCTCCGCCCCGCCAGTGTGTGCAGCACCTTGGGAATGTCCGAACGCATACGGGTACCGGCCCCGGCCGCAAGCACCAGGACCGCGGATTGGCCATTCACGGTCATTCGCCTGTCCTCAAGTCGAGTTGTCTGCTCGCTCGGCGAGCCTCGCTCGGTGCTGTCTGCTCGCTCCGCAAGTTTCGCTCGCTGCTCCGTCGCCAGGACTCGAACCTGAACTATCTGAACCAAAATCAGAGGTGCTGCCGATTACACCACGACGGACTGATCAATTCGTGATGCTAGTCGAAGCAACTAGGCTGACCGGTGTGGCAGTACCGGACAAGGAACTGCGTGCACCCCGCGCCCGGATGACGGGTGCCGAGCGGCGTCACCAGCTCATAGACATCGCGCGATCGCTGTTTGCTGAGCGCGGCTACGACGGCACCTCGATCGAGGAGATCGCGCAGCGCGCCAACGTCTCCAAGCCCGTCGTCTACGAGCATTTCGGCGGCAAGGAAGGCCTCTACGCGGTCGTTGTCGACCGGGAGATGTCGGCTCTGCTGGACGGCATCACGTCGTCGCTGACCAGGACGACCAACAACCGGTCCCGGCTGCGGATCGAACGGGTCACGCTCGCGCTGCTGACCTACGTCGACGAACGCACCGACGGCTTCCGGATCCTGATCCGTGACTCACCGGCCGCCATCACCTCGGGCACGTACTCCACGCTGTTGAACGACGCCGTCAACCAGGTGTCGTCGATCCTGGCGGGCGACTTCTCCCGCCGCGGCCTCGATCCCGAGATGGCACCGCTGTACGCCCAGGCACTGGTCGGGTCGGTGTCCATGACGGCGCAATGGTGGCTCGACGTGCGCGAGCCGAAAAAGGAAGTGGTGGCCGCGCATCTGGTCAACCTGTGCTGGAACGGCCTGATGCACCTCGAGGACGACCCGCCGCTGCTCGACGAGTAGCACACCGACATAAGCGATTTGGGCGTGATAACTGTCGCTCAGCGAAGGAAATCACGCCCAAATCGGCGCTTGCCTAGGATGGATGCATCATGACCGCATCGGGGACCATTCGTGTCCAAACCCCGATCGCGGGCCTCGTCGACTTGGCGCTGCACGATTCCTCCCTACAAGACGTCACCCGCCGTGCCGCCGACAGACCCGTCGATCTCGCCCTCGTCGGCCCGGCCAGCGCCAGGGTGTTCGCCGCCTGCGCTCTGGCCCAGGCCGGCCCCCTGCTGGTCGTCAGCGCCACCGGGCGCGAGGCCGACGACCTGACCGCCGAACTGCGGGGGGTATTCGGCGATTCGGCGGCGCTGTTCCCGTCGTGGGAGACGCTGCCGCACGAACGGTTGTCGCCCGGCGTCGACACCGTCGGAGAGCGGCTGATGGTGCTGCGTCGGCTGGCCAACCCGGACGACGAACGGCTCGGTCCGCCGCTGCGAGTTGTGGTCACGACGGTGCGTTCCCTGCTGCAACCGATGGCGCCTGACCTTGCCGACATCGAACCGGTCACCCTCACTCTCGGGGAGGAAGCCGAGTTCAACGAGATCATCGCGCGGCTGGTGGAGCTGGCCTACACCCGCGTCGACATGGTCGGCAAGCGCGGGGAGTTCGCGGTTCGCGGCGGCATCCTCGACGTGTTCCCGCCCACTGCAGAACACCCGATCCGGGCCGAATTCTGGGGCGACGAGGTCTCCGAGATGCGGATGTTCGCCGTCGCCGATCAGCGCTCGATTCCCGACATCGACGTCGACACGGTGATCGCCGTGCCGTGCCGGGAACTACTGCTGACCGACGACGTCCGAGTCCGCGCTTTCGAGCTGGCAGCCGAGCACCCCAGAACCGGCAGCGAGGTGCCGGGCAGCGTGCCCGACATGCTCGCCAAACTCGGCGAGGGCATTCCCGTCGACGGCATGGAGGCGCTACTGCCCTTGCTACGGCCGACCGAGCTCTCCCGGCTCAGCGACCACCTTCCTGCCCTGACGCCACTGCTCGTCTGCGATCCGGAGAAGGTGCGCACCCGGGCGGCCGACCTGATCAAGACCGGCCGCGAGTTCCTCGAGGCGTCGTGGTCGACCGCGGCGGTGGGCGGTGACGCGCCGATCGACCTCGATGCGCTGGGCGTGTCGGGATACCTGGACCTCGACGACGTGCGCGCCGGGGCCCGCTCGAGCGGACATCCCTGGTGGACACTGAGCCAACTCAGCGACGAGTCGGCGGTGGAGCTGGACATCCGGCCGTCGCCGTCGGCGCGTGGTCAGCAGTCCGGCGTTGACGAAATCTTCGCGATGTTGCGTGCGCATGTGGCGACCGGTGGGTCGGCCGCCGTCGTCACTCCGGGCACCGGCACCGCGCACCGCGTGGTCGAGCAGCTGGCTGAAGCCGATACGCCTGCGGCGATGTTGGAGCCGGGCGCAACGCCGAAGCCCGGCGTCGTCGGCGTGCTCAAGGGGCCGCTGCACGACGGCGTGGTGCTGCCGGGCGCCAACCTCGTCGTCATCACCGAGACCGATCTGACCGGCAACCGGGTCACCGCACCCGATGGAAAGCGGTTGGCCGCCAAGCGCCGCAACGTCGTCGACCCGCTCGCGCTGACCGCGGGCGACCTGGTGGTGCACGACCAGCACGGCATCGGCCGTTTCGTCGAGATGGTCGAGCGGACCGTGGGCGGGGCGCGCCGCGAGTATTTGGTGCTGGAGTACGCATCGAGCAAGCGGGGTGGCGGGTCGGACAAGCTCTACGTGCCGATGGACTCCCTCGATCAGCTGTCGCGCTACGTCGGTGGGCAGGCGCCGACGCTGAGCCGGCTGGGTGGCAGCGACTGGACCAACACCAAGACCAAGGCGCGGCGGGCGGTGCGCGAGATCGCCAGCGAGCTGGTGTCGCTCTACGCCAAGCGGCAGGCGTCGCCGGGCTACGCGTTCGGTCCCGACACGCCGTGGCAGGCCGAGATGGAGGACGCGTTCGGGTTCACCGAGACCGTCGACCAGCTCACCGCGATCACCGAGGTGAAGGCCGACATGGAGAAGCCGATCCCGATGGACCGGGTGATCTGCGGTGACGTCGGCTACGGCAAGACCGAGATCGCGGTGCGAGCGGCGTTCAAGGCCGTGCAGGATGGCAGGCAGGTCGCGGTGCTGGTGCCGACGACGCTGCTGGCCGACCAGCACCTGCAGACGTTCACCGAGCGGATGGCCGGGTTCCCCGTCACCGTGAAGGGTCTCTCTCGGTTCACCGATACATCCGAGTCGCGGGCGGTGCTCGACGGCATGAAAGACGGATCTGTCGACGTCGTGATCGGCACGCACCGGCTGCTGCAGACCGGGGTGACTTGGAAGAACCTGGGCCTGGTCGTCGTGGACGAGGAACAGCGGTTCGGCGTCGAACACAAGGAGCACATCAAGTCGATGCGGACCCACGTCGACGTGCTGACGATGAGCGCGACCCCGATTCCGCGCACGCTGGAGATGAGCCTGGCCGGGATCCGCGAGATGTCGACGATCCTGACCCCGCCCGAGGACCGCTACCCGGTGCTCACCTACGTCGGGCCGCACGACGACAAACAGATCGCCGCGGCGCTGCGCCGCGAGCTGCTGCGCGACGGGCAGGCCTTCTATATCCACAACAGGGTGCGCTCGATCGACCAGGCCGCCGCCAGGGTGCAGGCACTGGTGCCGGAAGCGCGAGTCGTCGTTGCGCACGGCCAGATGCCCGAGGAGCAGCTGGAACGCACAGTCGAGGGGTTCTGGAACCGCGAGTACGACATCCTGGTCTGCACGACGATCGTCGAGACCGGGCTCGACATCTCCAACGCCAACACGCTGATCGTCGAACGCGCCGACACATTCGGGCTGTCGCAGCTGCATCAGTTGCGGGGCAGGGTCGGACGAAGCCGTGAGCGCGGCTACGCGTATTTCATGTATCCGCCGGAGGTTCCGTTGACCGAGACGGCGTATGACAGGCTGGCCACCATTGCGCAGAACAATGAGCTCGGCGCGGGGATGGCGGTCGCGATGAAGGATCTTGAAATCCGCGGCGCGGGCAATGTTCTCGGCGCCGAACAGTCCGGCCACGTCGCCGGTGTGGGATTCGATCTGTACGTGCGGCTGGTCGGCGAGGCCGTCGAGGCGTACCGCGCCGCTGCCGACGGGAAAACCGTTGCCGGCGTTGAGGAACCGAAGGATGTGCGGATCGACCTGCCCGTCGACGCGCACCTGCCGCCGGACTACATCGCCAGCGACCGGCTGCGGTTGGAGGGCTATCGCCGACTGGCGTCGGCTGCCGACCAAGCCGCGGTCGACGCGGTGGTGGAGGAACTCGTCGACCGCTACGGCCCGCTACCGGAACCGGCGCATCGACTGGTCGCGGTCGCGCGATTGCGGCTGCTGGCGCGCCAGTACGGGATCCTCGAGATCAGTGCGCCGTCGGAGTCCACGCTGCGGGTGTCACCGATGACGTTGTTGGATTCACAGCAAGTGCGATTGAAGCGGATGTACCCGAGTGCGAATTATCGGGCGACGACATCGACGGTGCAGGTGCCGATTCCCCGCTCGGGCAGCGGAGTCGGCGCACCGCGGATACGCGATCTTGAACTCGTCCAAGTGGTGGCCGGTTTGGTATTGGCCCTCAATGGAAAACCGCAGGACGATGTTGATATAACGAACGTCGGAGGTATGGGTGCGATGGACGACAAGCGACAAGCGAGATGACTGTCGTTCTGGTTGATCCGCGCCGTCCTTCGTTGATTCCGATCGAGGCGATGGAACTGCTCGCCGGCGACGTCCAGTACACCGAGGAGATGCCGGTCAAAGTGCCGTGGTCGTTGCCGTCGGCCCGTCCGGCGTATGAGGGTGAGGACGCGCCGGTGCTGTTGTCGTCGGATCCTGACCATCCTGCGGTGCAGGCGCGACTGGCGGCCGGTGACAAGCTGATCGCGGCCCCGGATCCGCAGCCGGGTGAGCGACTGGTCGATGCCGTCGCGATGATGGACAAGCTGCGCACCGCCGGACCGTGGGAGAGCGAGCAGACCCACGACTCGCTGCGCCGGTTCCTGTTGGAGGAAACCTACGAGTTGTTCGACGCGGTGCACAGCGGCAACGCCGACGAACTTCGCGAGGAACTCGGTGACGTCCTTCTGCAGGTCCTGTTCCATGCCCGCATCGCCGAGGACGCGCCCCAGCATCCGTTCACCATCGACGACGTCGCCAATTCCCTTCTGCGCAAGCTCGCCAACCGGGTCCCCGCCGTGCTCGCGGGTGAGCCGATCTCGCTGGACGAGCAATTGGCGCAATGGGAAGAGCGTAAGGCCATAGAAAAGAGAGCGAAATCGCTCCTTTCAATTATGGACGACGTACCGACTGGCCAACCCGCTTTGGCGCTGGCGCAGAAGGTGATTGACCGCGTCAGCCAGTCCGGTCTGCCCGCCGACTTGATACCTGTGTCGATCACGACCGTCTCGACTCTCAGTTGATAGCGACGCCGAAAACGGTTTACGGACGGGGGTTTTGGAATTCATGGACACTGTGCGCACGGTGGAGAGGGTGATCGCAGCCGACCGCCGGGGTGAGAACGTTCCCGAGGAACTCGACATCGCCTCACTCGGGGTGATCACCGAAGAGGAGTGGCGGGCGTTCTGGCCGTCCGCCGATACCGCTGTCCCCGTCGAAGAAGCGTCGGTCGACGAAGCCGTCGACGAGGTGAAGGACGAAGCCGTCGACGAGGACACCGAACCGGCGCCGGATCGTGTTCCGGAGCCGTCGCCCGCAGCTGTGCCGGAGCCAGGGCCCGTCGAGGTGCCCGAATCAGAACCCGTCGAAGTTCCCGAGCCGACGCCCGAGGACGTCAGCAACAACGGCGTCGAGCCCACGGAGCAGGAACCTGTTGAGCCGCAATCCAGCTCGTAGATGCGCGAGCGTGCGCACACTGCGAAAAATCGCTCGGGATGTCAAGCGGCAGTGCACATCGGGTTAGGCGGCTGGTCGCGTTGGGCGGCTCGGCGGCCGGTCAGCCGACGAGCTGATCACCGAGGAACCGGTCCGAACCGGTAACACCCGGCAGGACGAAGAAGAAGCCGCCACCCACCGGCATGATGTACTCCTCGAACGGTTCGCCTTTCAGCCTGCTCTGCACGGCGAGGAATCCCTTCTGCAGGCTGCGTTGGTAGGCGATGAATGTCAGCCCCTGGTCGAGCCGACCGGCGCCGTCGAAGCCCCGCGAGTAGTTGAATCCGCGGCGCAGGATCAGGTTCTGCTCGGTTTCGGTGGTGCGAGGATTCGCCAGCCGGATGTGGGCGTCGATTGGAATCCGCTTGCCATCGGGATCCTCGGCATAATCGGGATCGGCGAACTCGTCGGTCATGCCAAGCGGCGCGCCGCTGACCTTCTTGCGACCGATGAGTGCCTCCTGCTCGGCGAGGCGCGTCCGGTCCCAGAACTCGACGAACATCCTGATGATGCGAATGGCTTGATAGGAGCCGCCGACCGCCCAGTCGGGTTCCCCCGCTCCGGGTTGCACCCAGACATGGCGGTCCATGAGAGCGCCGTCGTCGACGTCGGGGTTGGCCGTTCCGTCCTTGAAGCCCAACAGGTTTCGCGGGGTTGTGGCTTCCGAGGTCTTGCCCGCCCCGATGCCTCGTGCGTAGCCGTCGACCATCCAGCGCAGCGTCAGGTGCTTGCGGGTGCGACGCATCAGCTGCCGCAACGCGAACTGCACGGTGTCGTTGTGCCCGGCCTCCAAGATGATCGATATGTCCCCGTGCGACAGCTTCGGGTCCAGCCGGTCGTTGGCAAGGAACGGCATCGTGACCAATTCCTTCGGCTTGCGCTCGGCCAAGCCGAACCGTTCGTCGAATAGCGATGCGCCCACACCAACGAGCACCGAAAGGTTGTCTGCCGGCGGCTTCTCCCCGAGGATGCCCGAGTCGACGGGCGGGTAGGCCGGATCCCGCGTCTCGGGCGGCTTGCCCGTCATCAGCGCGCGAATCTCCTCGGTGAGTTCCCGCAGCATCGCGGTCAGACCGCCCCGGTCTCTGGCGTGCACGTTGAACGACGCCACCAAGCCCTGTTCGGGGATGGGCAACGTGGTGATCCCGGCTTGGTGGGACCCTTCGAAAGGGATGAATTCAGCCTGTGGAACTGCATGCCGCGTCGGCTCGGGCGACGAACACCCGGCCAGCGCCGCGCCCGCGCCCATGGCGACACCGGTGCCCAACGCCCCGGTGACGAACCCGCGGCGTGAGATTCCCCGTCGTGGTGGCTGCTCGGTCACTGCAGTTTCAGGACTCCCGCAACCTGTGACAGGTTCTCTGACAGACCGGCCAGCTGCGCTTTCAGCGCGTCGACAACCGGTGGCTGCACGGTCACCGACGGGCACCGTGGCGACGGGAACTCACTGTTCTCCGGGCAGAACAGCACCCATCCGTCGCCCTGGCGCAGCGGCCGCATGGTGTCGAAGATCTGGGAGAAGCCGCCGGAGATCTTGCCGAGCAGGGCGGCATCGGCCTTCTCCAGCGGTCCGCTCAGCTTGTCGATGGCGACCTGCGAGCCCTGCAGGTTGGCGTCGAAGTCCCACAAGTCGGTCTTGGCGTACCGATCCTCCTCGCCGGTGAGCTTGCCCTCCGACACCTCTTCGATCAGTTCGGCTGCGCCATTGGCGACGTCGATCGGTTTCACCTCGAGCGACGGCAACCGATCCCTCAGCGCGGCGATGTCCTTGTCGAGCTCGTCGGCGAACGGGGCGCCCCCCTCGGTGGTGTTCTTCTCGAACAGCAGGTACTCCAGCCGGTGCCAACCGGTGAACCTCGGATCGTCGACGTTGGCGAAGTCATCGACGCGGGAATCGGTCTTGCCATCGGCGTCCTCGACGAGTCCGGCGATCGGCTCGATGCGCTCCCACGGTCTCCGCGACGGCGCGTACGCGTCCTGCGCGGCCTTCAGATCGCCCGTCCGCACCGCGTCGGTCAGCACCTTGACGACCCGGACGAGCTCGTTGGCCTGGCCGACGGCGTACCCCTTGTAGTCGTCGGCGGCCTTCTGAAGCTCCGGACTGGCGACGGCCGCCGACGTGGTCTCGGCCGAACTCGACGTACTGCTCTCTTCGGTGCTGTCCGAATCGCTGCTGGAGCAACCGGCTAGGACCAAGACCGCCGCCACGAGTGACACAGGCCATCTGAGATGCAGTTTCATTCAGCCTCCTGGTAGTAGACGCGAGAACGGTACATCGTTTTACCCTAGAAAGGGTAGGCACACCTAACCGCAGATTCGAAGCATTTTCGACGCCTGGGTAGCCGGAGCACTCCTCCACCCATGGGACGATGGTTTGCAACCAGAGTGGGTTTTGAGGAGTCCGGTGTCGCCAGTGCTTTGGCAGCGGGCTGTCGCGGTGATAGGCGCGACAGCGCTGCTGATGGCTTCCAGCTGCTCATGGCAGCTGGGCGTCCCCATTCCCGAAGGGGTGCCGCCGCCTGCCGGTGACCCGGTGCCGCAAATCGACACCAACGCCAAGGGCAGACCCGCCGACCAGTTGCATGCGTGGGCGGCCCAACGGGCTCCGGCGCTGGGCATGCCGGTCAACGCGCTGGAGGCGTATGCATACGCGGCCAGGGTCGCCGAGGTGGAGAACCCCGATTGCCATCTGGCCTGGCCCACCCTTGCCGGCATCGGCAGGTGGAAAGCCACCACGGCACCTATCGCGGCGCGACCATAGCGCCCAACGGCGACGTCACCCCGCTCATCCGGGGGGTGCGGCTGGACGGCACGATGGGCAACCTGGAGATCATCGACAGCGACTCCGGCCTCCTCGATGGCGACCCGGGCCTCGACCGGGCGATGGGCCCGATGCAGTTCATTCCCGAGACGTGGCGGCTCTACGGCGTCGATGCCAACAACGACGGCAAGGCCAGCCCCGACAACTTCGACGACGCGGCGCTGTCGGCGGCCGGCTATCTGTGCTGGCGCGGCAAGGATCTCGCCACACCGCGAGGCTGGATGAACGCGTTGCGGGCCTACAACCTCTCCGAGCAGTACGCCCGCACGGTGCGCGACTGGGCAACGGCCTACGCCAACGGGCATCCGCTCTAGCCACGCCGTCGCCAAGGGCACGCTTTAGGCTCATGCTCTAACCCCTGTCCAGCCGGACGACGAACCGACCGACCAAGGAGAACGCCAGTGCCCATCATCGAGCAGGTCGGAGCTCGCGAGATCCTCGACTCCCGCGGCAACCCGACGGTCGAGGTCGAGTTGGCCCTGACCGACGGCACGTTCGCCAGGGCCGCGGTGCCCTCGGGCGCCTCGACGGGAGAGCACGAGGCGGTGGAACTGCGCGACGGCGGCTCACGCTACGGCGGCAAGGGTGTGGGAAAGGCCGTCGAGTCCGTGCTCGACGAGATCGCCCCCGCGGTCATCGGGTTGGGCGCCGACGACCAGCGGCTGGTCGACCAGGCCCTCGTCGACCTCGACGGGACGCCGGACAAGTCCCGCTTGGGCGCCAACGCGATTCTCGGTGTGTCGCTCGCGGTGTCGAAAGCCGCCGCAGAATCGGCCGGACTGCCGCTGTTTCGCTACATCGGCGGCCCGAACGCCCACATCCTGCCCGTGCCGATGATGAACATCGTCAACGGCGGCGCGCACGCCGACACCGGGGTCGATGTGCAGGAGTTCATGGTCGCGCCGATCGGCGCGCCGAGCTTCAAGGAGGCGCTGCGCTGGGGCGCCGAGGTGTACCACTCACTGAAGTCGGTGCTGAAGAAGCAGGGGTTGTCCACCGGATTGGGCGATGAGGGCGGCTTCGCGCCCGATGTGGCAGGTACCAAGGCCGCGCTCGACCTGATCCTGTCGGCCATCGAAGCGGCGGGTTATAAAGCCGGCACCGACGTTGCGCTGGCGCTCGACGTCGCGGCCACCGAATTCTTCACCGACGGAACGGGTTACAGCTTCGAGAAGGAAACCCGCAGCGCCGATCAGATGGCGGAGTTCTACGCCGGTCTGCTCGAGTCCTACCCGCTCGTCTCGATCGAGGATCCGCTTTCCGAGGACGACTGGGACGGGTGGGTGGCGCTTACCACCGCGATCGGTGACCGCGTCCAGCTCGTCGGCGACGATCTCTTCGTCACCAACCCCGAACGGCTCGAGGAGGGCATCGAGCGCGGCGCGGCCAACGCGCTGCTGGTCAAGGTGAACCAGATCGGCACGCTGACCGAAACACTCGACGCGGTGGCGCTCGCGCACAACAGCGGGTACCGCACGATGATGAGCCACCGCAGCGGCGAAACCGAGGACACCACCATCGCCGACCTCGCGGTCGCGGTCGGCAGCGGCCAAATCAAGACCGGCGCGCCGGCCCGCAGCGAGCGGGTCGCCAAATACAACCAGCTGCTGCGGATCGAGGAGACGCTCGGCGACGCCGCGCGATACGCAGGCGACCTCGCCTTCCCCAGGTTTGCCCCGGAGGCCAAATAGCCCGTGCCCGAAGCGAAACGGCCCGATCCGAAGCGGCGGTCACCGGCATCCCGGCCAGGCAAGCCGGGAAAGTCCGGCGACGTCGGTCGCGGCCGTCCACGGGCCGGCTCTCCCGCGCGCCGCGAACCCCGCAAGGCCGAATCGCGGCCCAAGCCGGAGCCCGACGACAAAGAGGCTCCCGACTCGATCAGGAAATCGATCGCCGAAGCGGCCGAACAGCAGTCCGAACAACGGTTGGGTTCGGCGGCGCGACGGGCGGCGATCCTCGCCGCGGTGATATGCGTGCTCACGCTGACGATCGCCGGCCCCGTGCGCACGTACTTCGCGCAACGGACCGAGATGCATCAGTTGGCGGCGACGGAGGCCAGGCTGCGCGCGGAGATCGCAGACCTGGAGCAGCAGAAGGTGAAACTGGCTGACCCCGTTTACATTGCGGCGCAAGCCCGCGAGCGGCTCGGCTTCGTCAAGCCCGGCGACGTCCCCTACCAGGTGCAGTTGCCTCCGTCCGCGGCACTGGCTGCCGCACCCGGTGCAGAAGTCGAGGCGGCGCGGGCGGGCGAGCCGTGGTACACGTCGCTCTGGCACACCATCGCCGATGCTCCGCATAATGTCCCGACGACGGTTCCGCCCATTCCGGCCGCGCCCGTCCCACCGATCGTTCCGGGCAGTGTCCCTTCTCCCGGTGGTTGAGCGGTCGGATCTCGATGCCGTCGCGCGCCAGCTTGGCCGCGAGCCCCGCGGCGTTCTTGAGATCGCGTACCGATGCCCGAACGGGGAGCCGGGTGTCGTCAAGACAGCTCCGAGATTGCCTGACGGAACACCGTTTCCGACGCTGTACTACCTGACGCATCCGGCGCTGACGGCGGCGGCGAGCCGACTCGAGTCGTCGGGGCTGATGCGTGAGATGACCGACCGGCTGCGCGAGGACCCACAGCTGGCGGACGCCTATCGCAGCGCGCACGAGGCGTATCTGGCCGAACGCGACGCGATCGAATCGCTGGGCACCACGTTCTCCGGCGGCGGCATGCCGGACCGGGTGAAATGCCTGCACGTGCTGATCGCGCACTCACTGGCGAAAGGTCGCGGCGTGAATCCGCTCGGCGACGAGGCGGTTGCGCTGCTGGCCACCGAACCGGACATGGCGGGCATTATCGATCGGGAGGTGTGGACATGAGTGCCCGAAGGCGAGCGCGAGTGAGGATCGCAGCGAAGCGAGGACCGGAGCGATCGGGAGCCGAGGCATGAGGCTCGCCGCGATCGACTGCGGCACAAACTCGATCAGGTTGTTGATCGCCGATCCGGCCGACGACGGCACACTGCGCGATGTCCATCGCGAGATGCGCATCGTGCGGCTGGGCCAAGGTGTAGACGCCACAGGGCAGTTCGCACCGGAAGCGCTCGAGCGGACGAAGGTCGCACTGACGGACTACGCGGAACTCTTGCGCCGCCACGATGTTGCGAAGGTGCGAATGGTGGCGACGTCGGCGACCCGCGACGCCGCCAACCGTGACGTGTTCTTCGCCATGACGTCCGACGTGTTGGGCGCCGTCGTGCCCGGCGCGGTTGCCGAGGTGATCACCGGCGACGAGGAGGCCGAGCTGTCGTTTCGCGGCGCGGTCGGTGAATTGGATGTCGCCGCAGGGCCTTTCGTCGTCGTCGATCTCGGCGGCGGATCCACCGAGGTCGTGCTGGGGGAGCGGGATATGCAGGCGGGCTACTCGGCGGACATCGGCTGTGTCCGCCTGACCGAACGCTGCCTGCACACCGATCCGCCCACGGCGGTGGAGGTGGCGGCCGCGCGCGAGGTGGTGCGCGAAAAGTTGGGGGAGGCGCTGCGAGTGGTACCCGTCGAAGGGGCCCGGACCTGGGTCGGCGTCGCAGGAACCATGACCACCCTTGCGGCGCTTGCTCAACGGATGACGACCTACGATCCTGCTGCGATCCACCTGTCCCGCGTCGGGTTCGGCGAGTTGCTGCCGGTGTGCGACGAAATCATCGCCATGACGCATGACCAGCGCGCAGCGCTCGGGCCGATGCACGAGGGCCGCGTCGACGTGATCGGCGCGGGCGCAATCATCGTGGAGGAACTGGCGGACGCGCTGGGCACTCGCGCCGGCATCGACGAGTTGGTGGTCAGCGAGCACGACATCCTCGACGGCATCGCGCTCTCGATCGCCTAGGTGTGAACCCTGCTGCGGCGTTTCGTCGGGTCGTGCTGGCCCGCGAGCGTCACGCCCAGCAACAACATGCCCACGCCCAGCCCGAAGTGCAGCCAGTCGTCGGCACTGTTGAGCGGAACGAAGTTGGCGGGGCTGCCGTGGTTGATGAGCAGCCCGTACACCCACAGTCCGAGGTAGGCCAAGCCGCCGATGAGGAAGTACGCGCGCGCCTTGGCATAGCTGCGCGCCAGCAAGAAGCCGGCAACGCCGAATGCGAGGTGGACGACGTTATGCAGGCCGGAGACGGCGAACACCCCGAACAGCTTGGCGCCGGAGTGGTGGCCGGCCCATTGCAGCAGTGTCGTAGTGCGACGTCACGCCAGGGATGAATCCCAGCACCCCCATGACCAGGAATACTGCGCCGACCAGCACGGCAGCACCCTGAACAGCCATGAGTTTGGGTGTCGTCGCCATCGCCTCTCTCCCTTCGGCCCCGGTTATTGACGGGCCGGCAGGTTAGAGAAGTACCCCGGCGACGAGCCGATTAATCGGCTCGGATCAGCGCCTTACGTTGCAGTTGGGCGGATTGCCGCAGTGATGGCCGCTGTCGCATGCATTGCAATGACAGTGGCAGCCGCCCGCTTTGGTTTCTGAGATTCGCATCGCTGTTCAACTCCTCTGTCGCTCTGACCGCCTGTGACAGGTGGGAGCAGAGTTCGTATCAACATATGCCGACATCACAATAGTTCTTGTCACGCTGGAAAGAAAGGAAAGTCGGCGCAAGCTCAGGCCTGCGCCGGGGCCGGCTCCGCTGATCCGTCGGTCAGCTTGCGGTGCCGAAATCGGGCCGATATCCATCGATTTGCGGTGCACGAGAATTTCACTCTGCGCACTGGGCGCACGCTACTCGCCCTTTACTCCTCAGCGCAGAGTCAACGCAAGAGAATCGGCTTCAGCGTCTCGAGCACGGCTGGGTCCTCGATCGTCGACGGCACCGGCTCGTCGCGGCCGTCGGCGATCCCGCGCATGGTCTTGCGCAGGATCTTGCCCGACCGGGTCTTCGGCAGCGCGGGCACGACGTCAACGGCCTTGAAATAGGCGACAGCGCCGATGTTCTCGCGCACAGCATCGATGAGTTCTTCGGCCAGGCCCTCGGCCGACGCGCCGGCCTTGAGCACGACAAGGCCACGCGGCACCTGTCCCTTGATCTCGTCGGCGACGCCGATCACCGCGCACTCCGCGACGGCCGGGTGGGCGGCCAGCACGGCCTCGATCGAGCCGGTCGACATGCGGTGTCCCGCAACGTTGATGACGTCGTCGGTGCGGCCCATCACGAAGAGGTAGCCGTCGTCGTCGACGTAGCCGCCGTCGCCGGTCAGGTAGTAGCCGGGGAACGCAGACAGGTAGGACGCGACGTAGCGGTCGTCGTCACCCCACAGCGTCGGCAACGTGCCCGGCGGCAGCGGCAGCTTGACGCAGATCGCGCCCTCTTCGTTCGGCGCGGCCTCCGACCCGTCGGGGCGCAGGATCCGCACGTCGTAACCCGGCATCGGCACGGTCGGCGAGCCGGGCTTGATGTCGAGGTGCTCGACGCCCATCGGGTTGGCGGCGATGGACCATCCGGTCTCGGTCTGCCACCAGTGGTCGACGACTGGAATGCCGAGGCGTTCCGACGCCCAGTGGTAGGTGCCGGGGTCGAGCCGCTCGCCGGCCTGGAACAGGTAGCTGCAGGCCGGACAGGTCGTGCTTGCCCATGTGCACGCCGTCCGGGTCCTCCTTCTTGATCGCGCGGATCGCCGTCGGCGCGGTGAACAATGCCTTCACTCCGTGCTCGGCCGCCACCCGCCAGAACGCGCCCGCGTCCGGCGTGCCCACCGGCTTGCCCTCGTAGAGCACGGTCGTCGCGCCGAGCATCAGCGGCCCGTACACGATGTAGGAGTGGCCGACCACCCAGCCGACGTCGGAGGCGGCCCAGTACACGTCGCCGGGATGGGTGTCGTAGATGTGGCGCATGCTCCACAGCAGCGCGACGGCGTGCCCGCCGTTGTCGCGGACGATTCCCTTCGGTCGACCGGTCGTGCCGGAGGTGTAGAGCACGTAGAGCGGGTCGGTGGCCGCGACGGGCACCGCTCGACCGGCTGCGCGCCGGCCATCAGCTCGTGCCAGTCCAGGTCGCGGCCCGACGAACGGCTCGCACGGTCGCTCGTCGCGCTGCACGATGACGCAGGCCGGCGGGGCGTGCTCGGCGATGTCGAGGGCGGCGTCGATCATCGGCTTGTAGTCGACGGTGCGGGTCGGCTCGACGCCGCACGACGCGGTGACGATGGCGGCGGGACGGGCGTCGTCGATGCGCGCGGCGAGTTCGTGCGCGGCGAAGCCGCCGAACACCACCGAGTGCACGGCGCCCAGCCGCGCACACGCCAGCATCGCGATGACGGCCTCGGGAATCATCGGCATGTAGATCACGACGCGGTCGCCCTTGCCGACGCCCAAGCCCGCGCAGCGCGCCGGCGAACCGCGCCGTCTCGTCGAGCAGTTCGCGGTAGGTGTAGGTGCGCTGCGAGCCGGTCACCGGTGAGTCGTAGATCAGCGCCGGCTGGTCGCCGCGGCCGCCCTCGACATGGCGGTCTAGCGCATTGGCGCAGGTGTTCAGCTCGCCGTCGGGGAACCAGCGGTAGAACGGCGGGTTCGAGTCGTCGAGGATCTGCTGCGGCTCACGGGTCCACGTCACCGCCTTCGCGGCGTCGGCCCAGAAGGCGGTGGGGTCTGAGAGGCTGGCGTTGAACAGTTCCCGATATCCGCCCATACCCGCACGGTAGCGCGATAGCCGTTCTCTATAGTCCGATTCATGACTGCCGACCCACCACCGATCGCCGGGGTTCGCCGTTCGTTCGTCGATGCCCGTGGAGTGCGCTTTCACGTGACCGAGGCCGGTCCGCCGGATGGGCGCCCCGTCCTGGCGCTGCACGGATGGCCGCAGCACCACTGGGAGTATCGGGATCTGCTGGCCGACCCTCCGCCGGGGCTGCGGATCATCGCGCCCGACCTGCCCGGCTACGGCTGGTCCGGGCCTGCTCCGCATAGGTGGGCGAAGGAAGACGTCGCCAAAGACGTGCTGGCGCTCCTCGACGCACTCGGGCTCGACCGTGTGCTGCTCGTGGGCCACGACTGGGGCGGTTTCGTCGGTTACCTCATGGTTCTGGAGGAGCCGCAGCGATTCGACGGCTACCTCGTGTGCAACATGGCCCACCCGTGGTTGCGGCGGGCACGGTGCTGCCGCATCTGTGGCGGTTCTGTTATCAGCTGCCACTTGCCACGTTTGGGATTTCGGTGCAGCGACGCACTCCGTACGTCGAGCGGGTGATCTTTCCTATCGGGTCCAGGATGGATCGGGAGACGGCGCGCGTCTTCGCCGAGCGGTTCCGTGACCCGGTGTGCGCCAGAGCGGGCCGGGACACCTATCGCACGTTCTTGACCCGCGAGATACCCCAGGGGGCAAGGAATCCCGAGACTCGACGGACAACGATTCCGATCCGTGCCCTATACGGGACGAGCGACTTCGCGGTTGCTCGCTCGTTCGTCGCCCCCGAAACCGCCCTCGCCGACGACTACACACTGGAGACCGTTGATGCCTCCCATTTCGTCGTCGACGAGCGGCCAGATCTTGTGCGCAAGAAGCTGATTGCGCTCGCCGAGGAGACCGCTCACTCCTGAAACCGGTAGCCCATGCCCGCCTCGGTCGAGCAGGTGCACCGGATGGGACGGGTCGTTCTCGAGCTTGCGCCGTAGCTGCGCCAGGTACACGCGCAGATAGTGGGTTTCCTTGGCATACGCCGGTCCCCACACCTCCTTGAGGAGCTCCTCGCGGCCGACCAGTTTGCCGCGGTTGCGAACCAGCATCTCCAGCATGCCCCACTCGGTCGGGGTCAGGTGAACCTCGGAGCCGTTCTTGGTCACCTTCTTCGACGACAGATCGACTGTGAACGATGCGGTTTCGACGACCGGCTCGTCGGTGTCCGCTCGCGGCGGCACCGCGACGGATCGCGGCGCGCAACCGGGCGAGGAACTCGTCCATGCCGAAGGGCTTGGTGACGTAGTCGTCGGCGCCGGCATCGAGCGCCTCGACCTTGTCGGCCGAGTCCGTGCGGGCCGAAAGCACGATCATCGGCACCGTCAGCCAGCCCCGCAGCCCGCCGATCACCTCGATGCCCGAGATGTCGGGAAGGCCGAGGTCGAGAATGACGACGTCGGGATGCTCGTCTGCGGCCGCGCGCAGACGCACCGTTTCCGCTCGCTGCCGTGACCACTTCGTAGCCACGCACCGACAGGTTGATCCGCAACGCCCGCAAGATCTGCGGCTCGTCGTCAACAACCAGCACCTTGGTCATGTCGCTCGAAACCTCTTGCGGAGCAGCAAGGTCCACGAGCACGGTCAATCCACCACCGGGTGTGTCGGTGGCCTGAATCGTGCCGCCCATCGCCTCGACGAAACCCTTCGCGACCGACAGGCCAAGGCCGACGCCGATGCTGTTGTCCTGGTCGCCGAGCCGCTGAAACGGTGCGAACAACTGCTCTTCGGTGCCGCGCGGAATGCCGGGTCCCTCATCGATCACGGCAATCAGCACCCGGCCGCCGACCGTGCTCGCCGTTACCCGCACCGGGCTGTCCGGCGCGTAGCGCAGCGCGTTGTCGATCAGGTTGGCGAGCACCCGCTCGAGCAGTCCGCTGTCGGCCATGGCGACCGCGTCGCCCACTTCCACCTTCACCCGATCCAGTGCGACACTACGAAAACCGGTGGAGTGCTTGCTGATTCCCACCAGCGACCGCTGCACCGTCTCTTCCAGGTAGACGCGGCGCAATGCGGGGCTGACCACCCCGGCCGCCAGCCGTGACGAGTCGAGCAGGTTGCCGACCAGCGCCGTGAGCTGGTCGATCGATTCCTCGATGGTGGCGAGCAGTTCTGCGGTGTCCTCGGCGGAGAAGTCGACGTCGTCGCTTCGCAGACTGGATACCGCGGCCTTGGCGCCGGCCAGCGGAGTGCGCAGATCGTGGCTGACGGCCGACAGCAATGAGCGGCGCAGCTCGTCGGCCTGCGCGATCGCCGCGGCCTTGCCGGCCTCTTCGGACAGCTCGCGCTGCCTGACCAACCCGGCGGCCTGCTTGGCGACCGCGGTCAGCACCCGGCGGTCACGCGCAGCGAGCTGCTTTCCGGCCATCAGCAACCAGAACTCGTCGTCGCCGACCTCGATCGCCGTGTCGGCCGACTCCACCGTCATGCACGGATCCTGGCCCACGCCCGCGATGATGCGATCCTCGCCGTTGCTGACCCGCAGCATGCTCACGGATCGCTGCGAGTACGTCTCCCTGACGCGCTCGAGCAGCGTGTCCAGGTCGGCGCCTCGCAACACCGAACCGGCGAACAGGGCGAGCATTTCGGCCTCCTGCGATGCGTGGGTAGCCTCTCTGGCCCGGGTCGCGGCGCCGTCGACGAGCGCGGCCACCGCGACCGCGACGAACAGAAGGACCACGATGGTGATTGCGCTGTCGGGCTCGGCAATGGTGAAGGTGTGCCGCGGCTCGACAAGAAAGTAGTTGAGCAGCAGACCCGACAGCAGCGCCGAGAGTGCGGCCGGTGCCACGCCGCCGAGCAGCGCGACCACCAGCACCCCGATGAAGAACAGGGCGCTCTCGCCGCCGACGCCCAGGAATGGGTCGAGCAATCCGACGATGAGAGCACAGATGGCGGACGGTACCACGACAGCGGCCAGCCAGGACACCGTGTGTCGCTGACGCGGCGTGATCGTCGACCAGGAGGGGCCCCGCTTGGCCTCCGGGTGCGTCACCATGTGGACGTCGATCTTGCCCGACTGCTGAACGACCGCAGCGCCGATGCCCTCCTCGAAGATGCGCGCCCATCGCGATCGTCGTGACGTGCCGACCACAAGCTGCGTGGCGTTCATCTCGCGGGCGAAGTCCAGCAGGGCCGAAGGCACATCGTCGCCGACCACCGTGTGGACCGTCGCGCCGAGGCTGATCGCCAGCTGTCGCACCTTGCCCATCTGGGGTGCGGACACACCGGAGAGGCCGTCGCCCCGCACCACGTGCAGCACCATCAGCTCAGCGCTCGACTTCGACGCGATCCGAAAGGCCCGCCGCACAAGCGTTTCAGACTCCGGACCGCCGGTGACGGCAACGACGACGCGCTCGCGCGCTTCCCAGGTGTCGGTGATGTTCTTGTCGGCGCGGTATTTGGTGAGCGCAGCATCGACCTGATCCGCGAGCCAGAGCAGCGCGAGTTCGCGCAACGCGGTCAGGTTGCCCTGGCGGAAGTAATTGGACATCGCGGCGTCGATGCGTTCGGGTGCATAGACGTTGCCGTGGGAAAGTCTGCGTCGCAATGCTTCCGGAGTGATGTCGACGAGCTCGATCTGATCCGCGGCGCGGACGACTTCGTCGGGCACCTTCTCTTGTTGCTCGATTCCGGTGATCTGGGTGACGACGTCGTTGAGGCTTTCCAAGTGCTGTACATTAACGGTCGAAATCACGGTGATGCCTGCGTCGAGGATTTCCCCGATGTCTTGCCAGCGCTTCGGGTTCTTGCTGCCCGGGGTATTGGTGTGTGCCAGTTCGTCGACCAGGACGACCTGCGGGTGACGCGCAAGCACGGCGTCGACATCCAGCTCCGGGAAGCGCGTGCCGCGATAGTCGATGTAGTGCGGCGGAATGACCTCGATGCCCTCGATCAACTCTGCGGTCTTCTTGCGGCCGTGGGTCTCGACAACTGCGGCTACCACATCTGTGCCGCGCTCAAGCCGACGGTGAGCTTCGCCGAGCATCGCGTACGTCTTCCCGACGCCGGGGGCCGCGCCGAGGTAGATACGCAGCTCCCCGCGCTTCTTCGTGTTGTCGGGCCGTTCGCCAGGCGACGGATCGACGGTGCTCACGTCCTCATCATCCACCGGTTGGGTCAGCTCTTTGCCGGATACTTATGGTCCAGTTCCAGGTTGAGCTGCAGCACGTTGACGCTCGCTTCGCCGAAGAAACCAAGCGACCGCCCTATCGGTGTTGTCCGCGACGGCCCGCCGGATCGCGTCGAGGGCGACGCCGCGGGCCTTCGCGACCCGGTTGACCTGCAGGTCGGCGTAGCCGACGGAGATGTGCGGGTCGAGGCCGCTGCCGCTTGCAGTGACGGCATCGGCGGCCACTGCCGGATCGGCCGGCGCGCTGCCGCGGATCGGCACGATCTGGCCGATGCTGTAGTCCTCGCCATAGCGGGCGCACTCCACCCGGACACCTTCGTAGGTGTTCAGGAACGGTGTGGGCGTGGTCCGGCAGGGCTGGTTGACGCTGACCACTCGAGTCGGGTGGACGACGTCACCGCGGGCGTTGCGAGGACCGATCACCGAGAGCACGGCGCCGACACCGTCGCCCGTGCAGAACGGGCGTGATCCGTCGACGCCGTCGAACTCCCCTACCGCGGCGCTGCGCGAGCACACCAGGGTGAGCAGGCTGGGCTTGAATCCGTTGTCGTCCTCGGGGAGCGAAGGATCACCGGGCGTGTCGACGATGCTTTCCGGCCCCAGATTGCCAGCGCTCGTGGCCAGCGGGTCGTAGCCGTCCCCGGCCGCTGAAGGCCGGCTCTGGAAGTACTGCGGCAGAGGGTTGCCGTCGCTGTCGGTGAAGGACTGGCCAATCAGGCTGCTGCCGACCGGCTTTCCGCCAGCTTCGATGATCGAGCCGTCGGCTTTGTCCCGCAGACCGGGCAGCTGGGCGACCAGCCAGATGAAGACCGGGTAGGCCAGACCGAGGATGACGGTGAGCACCAGCAGCGCGCGCAGCGCCGCCCAGTGCTGACGAACGAGGCTGGATAGTTTCATGTCACATTCCCGGGACCAGTTGGATGACCAGGTCGATGAGCTTGATGCCGATGAACGGTGCGATGATGCCGCCGAGGCCGTAGACGTAGAGGTTGCGGCTCAACAGCTTTGAGGCACTGCTCGGCGTGTAGCGCACGCCCCGCAACGACAGCGGGATGAGCGCGATGATGACGATCGCGTTGAAGATCACCGCCGACAGGATCGCCGACTGCGGGCTGTGCAGCCGCATGACGTTCAGCAGGTCAAGGCCCGGGAACAGTGCCACGAACATCGCGGGGATGATCGCGAAGTACTTCGCGATGTCGTTGGCGATCGAGAACGTGGTCAACGCGCCGCGGGTGATGAGCAATTGCTTGCCGATCTCGACGATCTCGATGAGCTTGGTCGGGTCGGAGTCGAGATCGACCATGTTGCCCGCCTCTTTGGCCGCCGACGTGCCGGTGTTCATCGCCACGCCGACATCGGCCTGGGCCAGCGCCGGCGCGTCGTTGGTGCCGTCGCCGGTCATCGCGACCAGCTTGCCGCCGGCCTGCTCCTCTTGATCAAGGCCATCTTGTCCTCGGGGGTGGCCTCGGCCAGGAAGTCGTCGACACCGGCCTCGTCGGCGATTGCCTTGGCGGTCAACGGGTTATCGCCGGTGATCATCACCGTGCGGATGCCCATCCGGCGCATCTCGTCGAATCGCTCGCGCATGCCTTGCTTGACGACGTCCTTGAGGTGGATGACGCCGAGCACCGACGCGCGTGTGATCGAGCACTTCGCCGACGACGAGTGGAGTGCCGCCCGCCGCGGAGATGCCGTCGACGATGTCGCCCAGTTCGGTTGGCACCTGGCCGCCTTGGGAGCGCACCCATTCGGCGACCGAGCTTGCCGCGCCCTTGCGCAACATGTGACCGTCATTGAGATCGACGCCGGACATCCGCGTCATCGCGCTGAACTCGACCCAGTGCGCCTTGTCGAGTTCCCCGGGTGTGCGGGCCCGCAACCCGTACTCCTGCTTCGCGAACACCACGATCGAACGGCCCTCCGGCGTCTCGTCGGCGAGGCTGGACAGCTGGGCCGCGTCGGCGAGCACTTCGGCCGACACACCGGTCAGCGGCACGAACGCCGCGGCCTGCCGGTTGCCCAACGTGATTGTTCCGGTCTTGTCCAGCAGCAGCGTGTTCACGTCGCCCGCGGCCTCCACCGCGCGTCCCGACATCGCCAGCACGTTGCGCTGCACGAGGCGGTCCATGCCTGCGATACCGATGGCCGACAGCAGCGCCCCGATGGTGGTCGGGATGAGGCACACCAACAGGGCGACCATGACGATGCCGGTCACGCCACTGTCGTTGAGCGCGTCGGTGTTCGGGACGCCCGGGTTGTTGGCCTTGGAGAAGATGGCCACCGGCTGCAGTGTGGCGACGGCGAACACGAAGATGATCGTCAGCGAGGCGAGCAGGATGTTCAGCGCGATCTCGTTGGGCGTCTTCTGCCGGTTCGCGCCCTCGACGAGCGCGATCATGCGGTCGATGAAGCTCTCGCCCGGCTTCTGAGTGATCTTGACGACGATGCGGTCGGACAGCACGGTGGTGCCGCCGGTGACTGCGGATCGGTCACCGCCGGACTCGCGGATGACGGGCGCGGACTCACCGGTGATCGCCGACTCATCCACGGACGCAATGCCTTCCATGACATCACCGTCGCCCGGTATCGTCTGGCCGGCTTCGACCACGACGATGTCGCCCTGCTGGAGCAGCGGTGCCGCGACTTCTTCCTCACGGCCGGGAGCGCCCGGTGTCCAGCCGACGAGGCGACGCGCCAAGGTGGCCGTCTTGGCGCGGCGAAGCGACTCGGCCTGCGCCTTGCCGCGACCCTCGGCCACGGCTTCGGCGAGGTTGGCGAAGACTACGGTCAGCCACAGCCAGGTCACGATCAGCCAGGCGAACCACGACGGGTCAACGATGGCAAGAACGGTGCTCCAGGCGGCGCCGATCTCCACGATGAACATGACGGGGTTGTGCCACAGTGTGCGCGGGTTGAGCTTCCGCAGCGCGTCCGGCAACGACTTCCACAACATCTTCGGGTCGAGCAGCCCACCCTGAACGCGCTTGGAGGCGCCGGGGCTGGCGTGCGCGGCCGAAGTGGAATCGATTGTGCGGGTTGGCATCAGTGAATTCCTTCAGCGACGGGACCCAGCGCAAGCATGGGCAGGAAGGTCAGGGCGACCAGGATCAACGTGACCCCGGCGACCATGCCGACAAACTGCGGCCGGTGGGTGGGCAGCGTGCCGACGGAGTCAGGTGCCTTGCCCTGCTTGGCCAGCGCGCCGGCCAGTGCCAGTACGAAGACGATCGGCAGGAAGCGGCCGAACACCATCGCCAGGCCGAGTGCGGTGTTGTACCAATCGGTGTTGACGGAGATGCCCGCGAAGGCCGAGCCGTTGTTGTTGGCCGCGGATGTGAACGCGTACAACACCTCCGCGAGACCGTGCGGTCCGGCGTTGAGCATGCTCGCTCGTTGGCCTGGCATGGCCATCGCCACGGCGGTGCCGCTCAGCACGATCAACGGCGTGATCAGGAAATAGGTTGCAGCGAGCTTGATCTCGCGCGGGGTGATCTTCTTGCCGAGGTATTCCGGTGTGCGGCCGACCATCAGGCCCGCCACGAACACGGTGATGATGGCCAGAACGAGCATGCCGTACAGGCCCGAGCCGGTGCCACCGGGCGCGACCTCGCCGAGCTGCATGTTGAACATCGTGATCATGCCGCCGAGGCTGGTGTAGGAGTCGTGGAAAGAGTCGACGGCTCCGGTGGACGTCAACGTCGTCGCATCGGCGAACACCGCGGAGTTGGCGACGCCGAACCGCTGCTCGACGCCTTCCATCGCGGATCCGACCGCGGTGGGTACGGTGCCGTGGTGCTGCAGCTGGAACAGCATCATCAAGCTGACACTGATGGTCGCGATCACGCCCATCACGGCGACAATCGCGTAACCCTGCTTCTTGCTCTCCACCATCCGGCCGAAGGTGCGCGGCAGCGAGAAGCTGATGACAAGCAGCAGGAAGATCTCGACCCAGTTGGTCCAGGAATTGGGGTTCTCGAAGGGGTGAGCCGAGTTGGCGTTGAAGAAGCCGCCTCCGTTGGTGCCGAGTTCCTTGATGACTTCCTGGCTGGCCACTGGACCACCGGTGATGGTCTGCCGACCGCCGACCAGGGTGTTGACCACGTGGTCGTGAAGATGGAAGTTCTGTATCGCACCGCCCCCGATCAGGATGATTGCTCCGATCACCGAGAGCGGCAACAGGATTCGGATGCTGCCGCGAACCAGGTCCACCCAGAAATTGCCGAGCTCGCCGGTTTTGCGACGCGCAAGCCCACGAACGAACGCCATGGCCACGGCCATGCCGACGGCAGCGGAGACGAAGTTCTGCACGGCGAGGCCGGCCATCTGCACGAGATGGCCCTGGGTCGACTCACCGGAGTAGGCCTGCCAGTTGGTGTTGGTCACGAAGCTGACGGCGGTGTTCCAGGCGAGTGCAGGCGTCATCGGCGTGGCGGGACCGTCGAGGTGCAGCGGCAGCCTGCCCTGGACCAGCTGGAGGATGAACAGGAACAGGACGCTGACCGCCGAGAAGGCGAGCACGCTGCGCGCGTATGCGCCCCATGTCTGTTCGGATTTCGGGTCGGCTCCGATCAGTCGGTAGATGAGCCGCTCACCGCGAGAGTCCTTGGTGGAGGCGTAGACCCGGTACATGTAGTCGCCGAGCAGCACGTGAACGGCCGCCAAGGCGATGATCAAGGTTGCGAGGAATAGGATCCCCGCCGTCGTCGAACTCACTAGAACCTCTCTGGGAAGAGCAGGGCAGCGAAGAGAAACAGGGCTAGCAGGATTGCCAGCACGAGGCCGATCAGGTTCGCGTTCACAGTCCCTCGACCAACTTCTGGATCCGGCCGAGCAGGGCGAAGATCGCCAGCGTCAGGACGATGTAGATGAGGACCGACATGTCACTCCGTCACGTTTACGGGTCGGCCGGATTTCGACGACCTGTAATAGGATCGGCGCAGCTCAGGCCAGCAATACCGGCCTTAACGATTTCTTGACGGTGCCGGGGCGTTCCTTAACGAATTTCTCCGCCGAACCTGAGCTTGTGTGCGAGTTTTGGCGCAGATTTCGATCACAAGCTGAGGTTCGCGGCGCTGAGCGGATCTCTACGATCAGACGAGGCCCCCATAGCCCAATTGGCAGAGGCAGCGGACTTAAAATCCGCACAGTCTGGGTTCGAGTCCCAGTGGGGGCACTTCGTTTGTGCAGGTAGGAGCAGTTTAGCTGGCCTGCGTCAGCGTTCCGAGCCGGTCTCGGTGTCACGAGTTGTCACAACTCGACCGAAACTGCCTGCGGCAGCCCTCAGCGCGTCATCCTGGGAGTGCGCGTAGACCGACATCGTGAACGCCGCACTGGCGTGACCCAGCCATGCCGCGATTACCGCAATGGGAACGCCCCGCAAGTGCATCAGCGTGGCGCAGGAGTGGCGGGCGTCGTGCAGCCTCACCCGTGTGATCTTTAGCTCGTCGAGCAGCTTGCCCCACCGGAACGTCAGCAGGTTCGGGTGATAGGGCATGCCCTGCTCGTCGCTGGCCGCGTATTCGCCCGGCCCGTACCCCTCACCAAAGCGCAACCGCTCTTCGGTCTGTCGGCTTACGTGCCGCCTTGAGCGGCAGCGCAGCCTTCCATCGGCGTCGCACGTGTCCTCCGCAACGGTTGGGACTAATGAGGTTCATGTTTACTGCGTTGTAATCGGGTCAACGGTGTCTCGTGTTACAGAGCGTGCGATCGCGGCAAGTTGCCTTTTCAATTGATGCGGCGAGGTAACGTCCGGCTGGACACAGCGTGGACGCAGAAAGGGAGTAAGGGTGAAGATCCAGAAACTTGTGGCGCCGGTCGGTGTCGCCGCGCTCGCGATCGGCATGGCGGCGGCCACGGTGGCCCCGGCATCAGCGATCAACAACATCAAGCCGTTCGGTCAGCCGGAGTCACTGAACGATTCCACCGGTGCCCCGATGATCACTTATACGGTTCACGGGCTAAATCCGAGTTCGGACGCCGTGTTCCATAGCGGCCAGCTCTATGAAGCGAACGTGACCTTCGAAGGGGGCATTCCCATAGCCCCGATGTTCAACGCCCGCGCTGAGAGCGGAGCCAACTACGGGGTCATCGGTGGCGGACTGCCCGGCAAGCTCTACTTCGACGTCGTCGGCGACATCCCCAACAGCGTCGTCTACAACGACGGCGGCCAGGATCTGCTTGGTTGGGTGCCCGGTCGTCTCGAGGGCGGTACTAATACCTCTGGCAGCGGCGCCCCCAATGCCCCAGGAGAGTCCACCGAGATCATCGGCGGGCCACCTGCTGAAGGCGCTGCAGAAGCACCCCCGCCTGAAGCCGCCCCCGAGGTCATCGCGCCGCCGCCCTTCCAGCTCACCGAACCGGAGGTGGCTGAGCCAGGGTTCAATGCAGTTCCCGGCGGGCATCGCTGATTGTTCCGTCACCTATCTAGCGCCCGGCAACAGATCACCGACGACTTGGAAGCTCATCGGCATGACCTGACGATCTGCGGAATCGTCGTCCTCTCGGTACGCGGTCGTGGCTGACGGCGGCTTCCCCGGCAAAGGTGGACAAGGGAGAGACGGTCATTGGTGTGGCTGAACAAAAGACCGTCGTGCGCCTCGATCGCGGAGCGCAGCACCTCGTCGTGCGCCAAAAGCGCCGCCCGCATCCCATCGGCGTCGGCCTCCCACCGACGGGTCGAACCCTCGACATCGGTGAACAAGAACGTCACCACCCCCGAAGGTGCAGCCGCCGCAGCAGCGGACACCCACGCAGAATCTCACAACCGACACGCGCCTACCTGGCACATCGGCGGAATCCGGCCCCAGACACCCGGCCCCGAGTCACTGCGTAGCGCGCTACCCGCGGGCCGGATCGCAGCGGCGATAAGGCACATGCCGGCTGGCAAGCGGTGACACGATATTGACGTGAGCGATGCTCATGACGGCAGTGGCGCAATATTCACGGCGATGAGGCGATGACATGACCGCAACCGGCATGGTGTGCGGGTCGTGCGGAGCTGAACTGCAAGCCGGCGACAAGTTCTGCCACGAGTGCGCGGCGCCGGTGGTCGCGGCCGCCAAAGCCGCGGAGTACAAGCAGGTGACGGTGCTGTTCGCCGATGTGGTGCGGTCGATGGGCATCGCGGCCGCGGTGGACATGGAGCGGTTGCGCGAGATCGTGACCGAGTTGGTGGAGCGCTCGGCGGCGGTGGTGCGCCGCTACGGCGGGAGCGTGGAGTTCACCGGCGACGGGGTGATGGCTGTCTCCGGCCCGGCGGCGTTGGAGGATCACGCCGTTCGTGCGTGCTTGGCGGCCGTGGGCGTTCAGGACGAGGCCAAGCAGCTCGCCGTGGAAGTCCGAGACCGCGACGGTGTGGACCTGCAGGTGCGCGTGGGGCTGAACTCCGGTCAGGTGATCGCCGGTGAGATCGGTTCGGGGTCGCTGGGATACGCCGCGATCGGTGAGCAGGTCGGGATGGCGCAACGGATGGAATCGGTGGCCCCCCGGGTGCGGTGATGCTGTCGGAGTCCACCGCGCGGCTGGTCGAGCACACCGTGACGCTGGCCGAACCCGAGCAGGTGCGCATCAAGGGCGCCGACGACCCGGTGCGCGCGCGCCGGCTGGTCGCGATCGGCCCGCGGGATGGGCTGGTCGGGCGCGCCGAGGCGAGCCTGGTCGGTCGGCGCTGGGAGATGGCCGCCCTCGACGCCATGGCGGACCAGGCGCTCGGCGGCCGCGGTGGTGTGGTGACTGTGGTGGGGTCGCCGGGCATCGGCAAGTCCAGGGTGGCCCCGGAGGCCGCGGCGGCCGCGGCCGGGCGTGGGGTCGAGGTGTTTTGGGCCTTCTGCGAATCACACACCCGCGAGGTCCCGTTTCATGCCGTGACGCGGCTGCTGCGGGCGGGCAGCGGCGTGGCCGACCTCGACGGCCCAGCCGCCCGCGCCCGGCTCCGGGAACAAGTATCCGATGCCGACCCGCAGGATCTGCTGCTGCTGGATGATCTGCTGGGCATCGCCGACCCCGACGTGGCGCTGCCCCAGATCGACCCGGATGCGCGGCGGCGCCGGTTGACCGCGCTGGTGAACGCGACAACGCTGGCGCGCACCACACCGGCGCTGTTCGTCATCGAGGATGCGCACTGGATTGATGCGGGCAGCGAGTCGATGCTGGCCGACTTCCTGTCCGTGATTCCGCGCACCCCGTCGATGGTGCTGATCACCGCCCGCCCCGAGTACCAGGGGGCGCTGATGCGGGTGCCCGGCGCCCACGCGATAGCCCTTGCCCCGCTGGCTGATTCGGACACCGCGGCGCTGCTGGGTGAGCTGCTGGGGTCGCATCCGTCGGTCGGCAGACCGTGCATGCCTGGCTGCGCCGGTATGCGCGCGAGGGTGCGGTGCTGAATTTGGAGGACCGGTCCTCGCGTCCGCATGGCTGTCCGCATCAGATGGCGCCCGAGCTGGAGGCGCGGGTGTTGGTGTTGCGTGATGCCAACCCACGTTGGGGTCCGACGCGGATCGTCTACGAGCTGGGCCGCGAGGGTGTGGTGGCGGTGCCGGGTCGCTCCAGTGTGTATCGGGCGCTGGTGCGCAACGGGCGCATCGACCCGGCGCGGCGCCGGCGGCGGCGCAGTGACTACAAGCGCTGGGAGCGGGGCCGGCCGATGGAGTTGTGGCAGATGGATGTGGTCGGCGGGGTTCACCTGTGCGATGGGGCCGAGGTCAAGGTGATCACCGGCATCGATGACAACTCGCGGTTCGTCGTGTCGGCCAAGGTTGGTCGCGCGGGCCACCGCACGCCCGGTGTGCGAGGCGCTGGTGGAGGCGCTGGCCCGCCACGGCGTGCCCGAGCAGATCCTCACTGACAACGGCAAGGTGTTCACGGGGGGATTCGGGCCTGCGGGATCGTTCTCGGAGGTGCTCTTTGATCGGGTCTGCGCCGAGAACGGCATCCGGCACCTGTTGACTGCGCCGCGTTCGCCGACCACGACGGGAAAGGTTGACCGGCTTCACAAGACGATGCGCGCGGAGTTTTTCACCGACGCCGACCGGGGGTACGCCACCATCGCCGAGTTGCAGACAGCGCTGGATGGCTGGGTGGTCGGGTACAACACCGAGCGCCCGCACCAGTCGCTGGGCATGCGCCCGCCCGCCGAACGGTCCGCGCTGGCTCTCGCTGGCCCCGACCCGCAGGTGGTGAATCCCATCGTGGCCATCGCCACGCACACGCAAACCCCAATTCACCGGCCCGATCTGCGCCACGCCGGCGTGCAGCGCTGGGTGGATCAGCGCGGCAGGATCCGCTTGGCGGGCTTTGGTTATCGAGTGCCGATTGTGTTGGCGGGCGAGCCGGTCGAGGCGGTCGTCGCCGACAACCTGGTGCAGATCTATCACCATGACGTACTGGTCGCCTCTCAGTCCCTGTGCCTCCGCCAAGTCGCTCCGTCCGGTGGGTCACCGGTAGCGGCCCCGGCCCATCCTGGGGCGGCGCAGCGATGGCACGTCGAACCGGCGCGGCCGCAATGAGGCATGCGATCGGCCGTTTCCATCTGAACAGACGTGGCTCGAGCTGGCGCGTGCCCGAGCGCTGCTGGAGGATGGCAAACCTACTTCGCGGCCGCCTCACCCCGGCCGTGCTCTTCGATCCGGCCGAGCTGGCCGCGGCTGGAAGCCCCCTTGCCGCCCAGTCGCCATCCCTCTGGTACAGGCGTGATCGACTCGAACCGAGCCTGTCAACCGGGTTTGCTGAGCCGCCGGGCGGCGCTCAGTCCGGCCATGCCGCCACCGTGCTTCGCGAGTGTTACGTCGAACTCGACCGTGCAACCATGGATCCGGCTGCGCCCATTCACGCCTGCACGTCTGGCTGGGTCCTACGAGAACGCGTTCGCCCTTGCGCGCATGATACTGGCCACCACGGGCGTCGGGCGTCGGCAGTGACCGGGAACGGCAATAAGCACGTAAAAGCACGTCAATAACGCCGTTTCCCGCTGGTAAACGCCCTATTCTTAGGCCGGTCGGGGTAGTGGTAGCCCGGGATCGGTGGTGCTGGCATGACCGCTGCGTTGGCGTGCATGACCTGCGGCGCAGAACTGCGGTCGAGCGCGAAGTTCTGCGACGGGTGCGGTGCGTCGATCGCGGTGTCGGGCACACTGGCGGAGTACAAGCAGGTGACGGTGCTGTTCGCCGACGTGGTGCATTCGATGGATATCGCGGCAGCCGTGGGTGCGGAGCGGTGGCGCGAGATCATGACCGAGCTGGTCAACCGTGCGGCAGCCGTTGTCCGGCGCTGCGGCGGCACAGTGGACAAGTTCACCGGTGACGGCATCATGGCCCTGTTTGGCGCGCCAGCTGCTTTGGAGGACCACGCGCTGCGGGCGTGTTTGGCCGCGCTTGGTATTCAGGATGAGGCCAAGCGACTGGCGGTTGAGGTCGAGCGCCGCGACGGTGTTGATCTGCGACTGCGGATTGGGCTGAATTCCGGCCAGGTGATTGCCGGTGAGATCGGTTCGGGTGCGTTGGGCTACACCGCGGTTGGTGAGCAGGTGGGGATGGCTCAGCGCATGGAATCCGTGGCTCCGTCGTGTGGGGTGGTACTCAGCAAATCCACCGCGCGGCTGGTCGAGGGGGCGGCGGAGCTGAGTGAGCCGGAGATGGTGCACATCAAAGGCACCGACGATGCGGTGACGGTGCGGCAGCTGCTGAGCGTCGCCGCGCAGCCCCAGCGGACCGGTCTCTGGGAGTCGACATTGGTTGGCCGCGAGTGGGAATTGGCCGCCTTGGCGGCAATGCTGGATCGGTCGATTGGTGGACGTGGATCTGTGGTTGCAGTGGCCGGTCCTGCTGGCATCGGGAAGACCCGACTGACCCGTGAAGCCGTGGCGCTTTCGGCAGGTCGTGGTGTCGAGGTGTTTTCCACCTTTTGTGAATCGCATGCCACCGACGTGCCGTTTCGTGTGGTGGCCCGTCTGCTGCGCGCGGTTGCGCAGGTCAGCGGTCTGGATGATGAGGCCGCGCGGGCACGCGTGCGGGCGCGAATTCCCGACGCCGATCCGCAGGACATGCTGCTGCTTGATGACCTGCTGCGCATCGGCGATTCGGATGTGCAACTGCCGAAGATCGACCCGGATGCCCGGCGGCGGCGGTTGACCGCGCTGATCAACGCGGCCCAGCTGGCCCGCACCGAACCGGCAGTCCTTGTCGTGGAGGATGTGCACTGGATCGACGAGGTCAGCGAATCCATGCTCGCGGACTTTCTGGCGGTGATCCCGCAGACCCCCTCGATGCTGCTGCTCACCTATCGCCCCGAGTACCACGGGGCTCTGCGGCATGTCGCCGGCGCGCAGACCCTTGCCCTGGCCCCCCTGAGCGATTCGGAGACCATCGCTTTGGTTGGTGAACTGTTAGGCCCCGATCCCTCGGTTGGTCGGATCGGCGAGATCATCGCCGGGCACTCCGCTGGTAACCCATTTTTCGCCGAGGAGATCACCCGTGAGCTCGCTGAACGCGGCGTGCTAGTAGGACAGCGAGGCAGCTACGCCTGTCGCACGGAAGTTGGCGAGGTCCGGGTGCCGGCCACGCTGCAGGCGACCATCGCCGCCCGCCTCGACCGGCTGGGCCCGGCGGCCAAACACACGCTTGCCGCCGCGGCGGTCATCGGGTCTCGCTTCAGCTCCGATCTGCTCGCGAGCCTGGGCATCGATCCATCCGTCGACGAGCTGATCACCGCCGAGCTCATCGACCAGGTGCGGTTCACCGCGCGCGCCGAGTATGCGTTTCGGCATCCGCTGATCCGCACCGTGGCCTACGAATCACAACTGAAATCCGAGCGCGGCCGGCTGCACCGGCGGCTGGCCGCCGCGATCGAAGCCCGCGGGGGGACTCGGCCGACCAGAACGCGGCGCTGATCGCCGAGCATCTGGAGGGCGCCGGTGATCTGCATGCCGCGTTCGGCTGGCACATGCGCGCCGCTACGTGGGCGACCAATCGCGACATCGCCGCGGCGCGACTGAGTTGGGAGCGTGCCCGAAAGATTGCCGACGCATTGCCCGCCGATGACCCCGACCGGGCAGCCATGCGCATTGCCCCGCGCACTATGTTGTGTGGGATCGCCTGGCGAGTCCATGCACATGCGGCTGGCGCACGCTTCGATGAATTGCGTGAGTTGTGCGCCGCCGCCGGAGACAAGGCGTCACTGGCCATCGCAATGGCGGGGCTGGTGATGGATCACGTGTACCAGGCTCGGGTGCGCGAGGCGTCGCAGCTGGCATCTGAAGCCATGGCCCTCATCGAGTCGCTCGGCGATCCGACCTTGACGGTGGGGCTGTCGATGCCGGTGATCTACGCCAAGATGGAGAACAACAAATGGCGTGACGTGCTGCGGTGGTCACAGACAGTCATCGACCTGGCCGACGGTGACCCGTCAAAAGGCAATTTCATTATCGGGTCTCCGTTAGCGCTTGCCTTTACGACGCGGGCTATTGCCCGTTATTACCAGGGTCATCCCGGATGGCCAGACGACCTGGAGCAGGGCCTCGCCATGGCCCGGAGCGCCGACCCCATGTCATACGCCTTGGTCGTCGGCTACATCTACAACCCAGGGATACCGCTTGGAGTCCTCACGGCCGACGATCGGGCGGTGCGCGAAATCGAGGATGCCCTACGGATTGTCGAACAATCCGGTGACGATCTCGCGTTAGCCTTCACCCAGATGGCGCTGGGTGTCGCGCTGGTGCACCGCCCCACAGCTCCGGACCGTGACCGCGGACAGAAGCTCCTGGCGGAAGTCAGCGAAGTGTTCGTGCGCCGGGGACATAACCTGTCCGAATTACCAATCGTCAACGTGTACTTGGCACGTGAGAGGGCTCGGGGTGGAGATCGCGATAGCGCCATACCGCTCATGCGCGCCGCCGTCGACGATCTGTTCCGCGAGGGACAGCTGCTGGCGTGGGCCGTTCCAGCAACGGGTGCTCTGGTGGAGACACTGCTGGACCGCGGGGCCGACGGCGACGTCGTCGAAGCCGAGGCCGCGATCGAGCGGTTAGCGGCGGCGCCGACCAACGAGCGTTTAGCTGTACGCGACATCTTGCTGCTGCGACTACAAGCTCTACTGGTGCGGGCTCACGGCGATACCGCGGCTTATGCCCACCTGAGGGATCGCTACCGCGACATGGCGAGATCGCTTGAGTTTGACGGGCACATAGCTATGGCTGAAGCAATGCCATGACAGCGGCGGAGTCGAGCGACACCGCCGCCGGCACAAACCAAGCCCGCGGCACGAGCAGACCCGCGCGTTGCAGCCGCACCAAACCGACGGCCTTGCCTCCTACCTCAGTGATCCGGCTCCGGGTAGCGGATTCCGGCTCGGTGATCATCACATGATCATCCGTATCGCTGGGAGCAGGCGCGGCAGCACCCGCAGCGTGCCTAGTGGCCCGCCGTGCCAGGCGTGCTCGGTCAGACCAACCCCGGTGCGGAGTCGACCTTCGACGATCGCTTCAAAGCGGAACGCCGACTCCTGGATCACTAAACCCCTTTTGTACAAGCATGATTGGGTGGTGGCGCTCCCGTGAATCTCAAGCCGCAAGCCGCTGACGTCGGTGACCACGATCCGCGACGCGCACGGAACCTGATGACCGGCCCATCGGTAGTCCACGGTCAACTCCACCACCGCATGACTCGCGCCATCGTGGAAGATGTAGCCGCAGGGGAAGGCCAGGCCACCGCTGGACAACTGGGTGCAGTTCATGGTGAAGTCAGGGCTGAACAGCACCGTAATCCAATCCCAGCCCTCGATGCGGCTCCACCTGCGGACCCCCCAGGACTTGTCTCGCTGACCGAGGCCGTCAATCGCGTAGGTCGCTCCGTTCATCTTTACGCTGCCTGTGACCCGTCCGGACTGCTCCATGTGCACATCGGCGAAGCCGGACGGCAGGTATCGCCCAGGAGGAGCTTCGGCGTGAAAATCAAACGGTGCGTGCAGCGCAGTCCACGTCAGGTCCACTTCGTCGCGGCCTCGCAGCAGTAACCGCCACTTCGACATCGGTTCGCTCATCTGAAACTCCAGAGCCCCCACCGTCAGGCGGCCGGGATCGGGGGTACCGGTGTAGGAGGTGTTGAGTTTGGCGTAGCCGCCCTCAACACCGCCGTTCCGCATGGTGTACAGCAGCGCGTCAGCGGTGTGATTGCTGGGGCGATATCCGATACGGGCCAAGCCCATTGCGTCCGACCCGGCGTCGAACCAACTGAAGAAGAAGCTTTCCTGCCAGTCATGTTGCGGTCCTGGGTCGTGCATGAATTCGTCATTCGTGTCGACCATCGTGCCGGTCCTCACAACTCGGAGACAAATATGGTGGCAACAAAGAATCTCCAAGACTACGTGACATATGTAATCGGTACTCGCAGCGCCTCTGGCCGCCCTCGCCGGGCAACGTTCACTGCGACTATTTCGATGTCCTATACAAGGTGGGCGGCGGATCGCTTTCGAATACTTCTACCTCTAGCCGGCCATCCCAAAGGTCGTTTAATGGTTTGCCTCGAAGCAGAAACGAAGCCCCGCCGCTGTCTTGGCTGGTTATTGGTCCGCGCGCATTTGTCTCGATCCAGAGCTAAGCCCCGGCGAAGAGCGCAAAGTCTGCCATGCTGTGCGCATGGCGCGCGCAAAGGGAAGCCCCAGGTTGACGAACGCAAAGCTCAATGAAATGCGGCGGAAAGGCGATCCGGTGGCCGACCTTGCGGTCAAGGCCGTGTTTGACCGGGGCGGTGTCAACGCTGTCAATGCGATGATGCAGAAGCTGGTGCGCGTCGACCAGCCTGTTCCCGCGGAGCTTCCCGAGGAGGTCCAGGACTACCTGAAAGAGACGCTGCAGCTGCCTGAGTGGGCCGACATGCGCAAGATCGAGCGCGGACAGCAACTATTCGAGACTTTCGGTCTCGAGATCGCGCTGTGCCTGTTCTGCGCGTCGCTCCCGTCGTCGTACGCGGCAGCCAATGGCGTAAAGGTGCTGCACCTGACCGCGCAGCTCGATACCAACACACGCCGACGGGTGATGGAGACCGGCCAGTTCCTGTTCGACGTGCTCAGCGTCGGCAGCCTCGGCGAGAACGGCAAGGGCCGGCGCACCATCCAGAAGGTTCGGCTGATGCACGCGGCTGTGCGCCGGCTGATCAAGGAGCGCACCAAGCAGCAGCCCGACCTGTGGGATTCCGACTGGGGCACACCGATCAACCAGGAGGACCTGGCCGGTACGCTCCTGGCTTTCTGGTATGTCGTCGCCGATCCGATGCGTCGCCTCGGCGTGCACGTACCTCCCGAGGACGCCAACGCTTACCTGCATTTATGGAACGTCATCGGGCACCAGCTCGGCGTGTGCGATGAGCTGCTGGTGAACAACCTCACCAGGGCCAACGCGCTAGTCGACGCCATCCGGCGCAGGCAGTTCAAGGCGTCGCCCGAAGGGCAGGCGATGACCACTGCGCTCCTCGTACTGCTCGACCAGCTGACGCCCCTTCGTCAGTTCGACGAGACGATCCCTCCGTTGATCCGCCACCTGATCGGCGACAAGACCGCGGACCTGCTGCTCGTGCCGCAGTCGGATCGGGTCGGCGACTTCAGGCGGCTCGCGCGCATCACCAACTGGTTCTATGTTCGCGTTTTTGGCAGGGGCAGGGGAGACTCCGAGCGCTTTGAACTCGTGTCGCGCATTGCCCGCCCATTCACGCGCGAACTGCTGAACGGGATGTTCGAACTCGAGCGGGGTGGCGAGCGGGCGCCGTTCGCCATGCCTGAACACCTTGCCCGCCGCTGGGAGCTTTCGACGTGACTTTACGGATATAACTCGTCCAAGAGATCGGAGCGCCCGGTCCGGCGCGACGGGTTAGCGAGAAGGCCACCCGTCAAGGCTTACGGTAGCCAGCCCTAAGTGTTTCGGCAGGTCGCAGCGCTTTCTGCAGCTGGTTGCTGCGCCGTAACCAGCGGCGCGGCTGCGGGCGGGGATGGCCTTGAAACGAACCCGTCCCCCTACGAAATTCTCTGGTATCCAAGCGCTTTCACCGACACCCCCAACGTGGGACCGGATGTCGATTCTGAGCAGTGGAAGCCGCAGCTTGAGGGAGTGACGCGGGGCGGTGACGCATCTGCTGCAGGCACGGCCGCGCTACTCGCAGGCCGCACGGCGCAGCGTGCTGCAACGTACATGGCCGGCGGTCTGCGACGAGCTGCTCGGCCACTACGACGCCGTGCGAGGAATCTCGGCAGGCCGGGCACGTTGACGGCCTGATTCGGAGGCGAAGGCGCAGCCGGAGCCGACCATCGGTAGTTTCGGCCTCGTGGGCTGGGCGACGCTGGAGAAAGACCCGCACGAGGTCGCGTCGATGGTCGATGCGGTGCCTGCCGTTACGACCTGACCAACACCGTGCTGTCGCTGGGCCAGGACCGCGTCTGGCGACGGGCCACGCGCAAGGCGTTGGACATCAAGCGGAGCGACACGGTGCTCGACCAGGCCCCCGGCACGGCGGTGTAGACCGAGGAGCTCACCCGCTCGGGGGGCCTGGTGCGTTGGCGACGGACTTCGCGGTGGGCATGCTCAAGGCAGGCCAAGCGCGCACCGTGCCGAAGGTCGCAGGCGACGCGACGCGGCTGCCGTTCGCCGACGCCGTCTTCGACGCGGTGACGATCAGCTTCGGGCTGCGCAACGTCGTCGACCACGAGGTCGCGCTGCGCGAAATCGCGCGGGTGACGAAGCCGGGCGGGCGGCTGGTGGTGTGCGAGTTCTCCACGCCGACGAACCCGCTTTTCCGCACGGTGTACAAGGAGTATTCGATGCGGGCGCTGCCGCGGATCGCGCAGGCGGTGGCCAGCAACCCGAAGGCCTACGTCTACCTCGCCGAATCGATCCGGGCCTGGCCGGACCAGACAACGTTGGCCCGTCGCATTAACGAGGCGGGCTGGGCCGGCGTCCGGTGGCGCAACCTCACCGGAGGCATCGTCGCGCTGCACGCCGCTACGCGGCAGGTCGACTGACGCGGTCAGCTGAACGGCGGCCGGCTATCCATCCGGCATGACGCCCAGCCCGCGCGTCGCCAGATCCGTGCCATCAGATCGGTGTCCTCGTCGGTAAAGAAGTTGCCCATCACCCGAATAGCGATCTCCATCAGCCGGACCGACCGCATCGCGATCGGGCCGCCGGTCGGCAGGAACCACGGCACCGTCAGCAGCCACGACAGCCGCCGCGCAATCGAGAACGCCTTCGAATAGTGATGCTGGAGCAGCGACGGCCACGCTACCGAGACGTCGCCGCTGCCGAGCAGCTCGGCCGCAAGCCGGCCGGTCTCCAGGCCGTAGTCGATGCCCTCGCCGTTGAGCGGGTTCACGCAGGCCGCGGCGTCGCCGATCAACATCCAGTTCGGTCCGGCCACGCCCGACACCGCGCCACCCATCGGCAGCAGCGCCGAGGCGACGGCGCGCGGCGGCTCGCCGAAGTCCCATTCGTCGCGCTTCATGTCGGTGTAGTGGCCGATCAGCCGCCGCAGCGCCACGTCGGCCGGACGCTTCTTGGTCGCCAGCACCCCGACGCCGATGTTCACCTCGCCGTTGCCGAGCGGGAAGATCCAGCCATACCCGGGAAGCAATTGGCCGTGACGGGTGCGCAGCTCGAGGTTCGTCGTCAGCCACGGCTCATCGCTTCGTGGTGTTGTCAGGTAGCCGCGGACCGCCACGCCATACACGGTCTGCTGGTGCCACTGCCGGCCCAGCGTCCGGCCCAACGGCGAGCGCGCGCCGTCGGCGACGATCAGGTCCTCGCAGCCCATCTCGAGGTAGCCGCCGTTGCAGGAAATGACCAGCGACGCTACCCTCCCACGCGAATCGTGCTGGATGTCAACGACTTTGGAGTTCAGCATCATCGACGCGCCGTCGTCGGCGGCGAGCTTGCGGATGCGCTCGTCGAGCTCGGTCCGCGGCACCGCGCTGCCGCAGGCGGGGAACGACGGGCCAGGCCAGTCGACCTCGACATCGCCGCCGAAGCCGGTCAGGCGCAGCCCGCGGTGCTTGATGTGCCCGTCGAGCCAATCGCCGAGCCCGAGCAACTGCAACTCTGCCACCGCGCGGGGCGTCAACCCGTCGCCGCAGGCCTTGTCACGGGGGAAGTCGGCGGCGTCGACAACCAGCACTTCCCGGCCGGCGCGGGTGGCCCAGGCGGCGGCGGCGGAACCGGCCGGTCCGGCCCCGACGACGACCACGTCGGCTTTGGTGTCCACGCTTCCCAGTATCTTGGACAAGGAGCAACGGGATCCGATCGGGGCGTTCACCCCCTTGTGGAGCGAAATCCTGGGCAGTACCAACTCCGAAGGTGGCTGTCCGGTCGCGGCGGCGTTCAGTCGCGATGAAGCCCCCGAGGCAGCCAGCACTGCAGCCGCTGTGTGCGCGGAGTGGGGTCAACTGCTCGCCGACAGGCTCAATGAAGGACAGGCTCAATGAAGACAGCATTAATCGCTCCGCAGCCCAGTCGTTGTCGACGACGGTCGTCGCCGCGCTCGAAGGGGCGGTAATACTTTCCCGCGCCGCGCAATCGACCAAGCCGCTCGAGCAGATTGCCTATCATCTCAACGAGCTCATCTCACAGCACCATCTAGCCAACCCCGAGATCAGCGCCGCCGATGCTAATGCCACAGTCCGGCTCGACTACACCGAACGGTTATCAAGGCGATGGCCTGCAATGTAAACCTATCGGTATTCTTAGTATCAGTACGCGAAGCGCAGGCCACCACAGGGCGAGGTGGCCGTGGAGCAGGCCGGCGCATCCTGGACACCGCGACCGAGCTGTTCTATCACGAGGGCATCAACGCCACCGGTGTCGAGCGACTTGCCAGCGAGGCATCGGTGTCTAAACGGACTCTTTACCAACACTTTCCGAGCAAGACCGCCGTGGTGGAGGAGTATCTACGCGCTATCCAGCAAGGCGTCGGTGACCCCATCCAACCCGGGCCGGACGCCGACAGACATGAGCCGCGCGCGCGAATCCTCGCACTGTTCGACAGTCCCCCCGCCGGCGGCCCCATGCGCGGCTGCTCTTCCACAATGCGGCCGTCGAGGCCGCCGAAGCCATGCCCGAAGTTCAAGACATCATTCACAACCACAAGCGCAACTACATCAACGGCCTGACGAAGCTGGCAAAACAGGCCGGTGCGGCCAACAGCACCGTGAACAGCGGTCGGAACCGTTTGCCGCCTGCGCCGAACAAATGCAGCACGGCATCGCGGATTATTTCGTCGCCCTGGGTGAGCTCGCTCTCCATCAAATCTTCGATCCGAGCCAGGCCGTGGCGCACGCGAGCAGCGAAGACAGAGTCGGCTCGACCCCGCCACTATGGTCGCTGGTGTGCTCACTTGCAGCCACGCAACGTAGCAGTCAGCTCGTCTCCCGCCGTCCGCGTCGCCGCGGCCACCCGCCGCGATCGCCGACGGGCTCGAACGCCGGCAACGGGTCACAAGCACCGCCTGACTACGCCGCACCAGTGACCTCAGCGTTGGCTGCCGGATCTCACAGGTGGGCTCTCAGCCGCTGACGGGTTGACTTTTCGTGAGGTGGCCGGCGGGGCAAGGTTGTCGACCGGGGCTATATCGGGCCACGTCGACTGGGCCGTTCGATGTTCGCTGCTGCGACCGGCCAGTGCCAGGCCCACCAACACCACCGCGCCGCCGATGGCTTGGGTTGCGGTGATCGCCTCGCCGACCAGCAGCCGCGCGGCGGGTCGCCCCGCTTCCATCGTGTCTCCCGTGCCCGCACGCTTAGGTCGTCGCTGGGGGTGAGTTCAATCGGCGGACACTTCGCCCGGTACATACCTGCTCGCCAGGGAGCCGCGCGCACGCCTTCGGGTCGGCGATGCCGCTGGGGCGGGCCTACTCCACTAGGCGGTGGGTCTACACGCGGCGCGCGATACATCCACGCCGCCTTCAGAAGGTGGCCACTCAGGAGCGCGACCGGCTCGGGTGGTATCGGTGAATGACGTCACAGCTCGGCCGCCTGGGTTAGACGACGACTCACGGGCACGTAAAGCCCTTTTCCGTGCTTGTACGCCTCCTGATTCCGGGACAGGCGAACCACCCCGCGTTATTGTTTTTTTGCGCGTTTCGTGCCAGCGGATCTCTGAATACGTCAATGAATCGACTAAGGAGCCGACATGGGAGCCGTGGTCGGAGTCGAGTACATCCAGCACTTCGCCAATGCTCGTGCTGCGGGCGAAACCGTTGCGGCGGACCTGGAATGTCCTTATTACATCGCGAATTGGTTCGGCCCGCGGATGGCGCAGGCCGGGCATACGCTGAGCTTCTTGCGGAGCGAACACGACGTCAAGGAACTCCATCTCCGTGACGCATCTATGGCCGGCGATGACATCAACAACGCCGACAGCGTGGATCTTTATCTCATCATTACCCACGGCAGCTACAACTTGAAACGGGCAGAGCTCTTATTCGACTCACCTGCGGAAAGGTGGAAAAGCAATTCGACGGATTGGCGATTCGGTGACAACTGCAACATGGAATGGCTGATGATTTACGGTTGCCACACCGTCGACAAGAATGAGTTCGACCGGCATCAGAGCGTCTTTCAGAGGCTTCACTTGATGTGCGGAGCCTACGGATCAATGCATGACGCCTGGACTGTCGACGAAGTCGGAGCCGACACGGCGGACAATTTGAACTCTGGGATGTTGGTGTCGGATTCATGGGGAGACGGGGTTTCCGATTGGTACGTCGCCAATCATCCCATCGTGGTCTCTGTGGAGAGATACGAGACTTACAACGGGGGCCATGTCCTCTGGCCAGATACTGTGATCGGCTGCGACCACGTCTGGGGCAACGGTTACACCTTCAGCGACATCAGACCGGAGGAGCAGTACTGGATGGCGGCGCACTGGTGGGACGGTGGTCTGCGTGGCTGATGTCAACCACGCCAAGTCCTATCATCCGGCAACCGACAGCGGTCTCTTGAAGGCCCTTGTCGAGCAGGCTCAAAACTATCGAGATTCGGTGACGCTTTATCGCGTCGAGCAAACCTCTAGCCATGAATCGTTGGCAATGGTGCAACGACTGATTGGCGTGCTCTGGCCGCAGCTCCACGAGTGCCTTCCGTGGCAGATCGCAAACGACGACCTGGTAACGAGCACAATTCAGCTGCCGGACGAAGGCCATGTGACGGTTTTTCACCCATCAGGTGCGATCGCCGGGCTTAAACGCTCACGCCCTGGGCTGAACCCGATCGAACACGACGAGCGGAAGGTCGATCGCAAACCCCTGATAGCCCGCGCCGAGCAATTAGCTCATTCGATTGCCGAGCATTACGTCAGTGATGGCGAGTCCCTGCGCTTCGAGAGCAGCTGGGAGTGGAAGGGCCGTGGCGTGCTCATTGCGAGCAAGCAGAAGCCCTCCGTTGAAACGACGCCTGTCGCGTTGTTTGAGGTGCTGGGAGCGTTTCGCCGATACATCGGCGACCTGCCTGTGCTAGGGCGAGCGTCTGTTCACGTGGGTATCGGACCGGCTTCCACGTTGGTGCGTTGGGGAGTGGATTGGCGAAAGGTGCTCCGTGAAACGGCGATTCAGACTGCCGTCATCGACCCGGAGGAGGGGGCAAGACGCGTGCTCGGTGACCTTTGGTGGCGGCGACCCGAGCGGCCGTTCACGCTAGACGATTTCGAGGTGACAGGATTCCAACTGGGATACGTTTCCTTCTCCCGGCGGCGCTCTCAATTCATGATGCAGCCCGCGTGGGTTGCGTCGCTCGAACCCCGGAACGGCACATCTATGGGCCATGTCGTCGCAGTTCCAGCAGCGCCGCAGGCTTTCGAGCCGATGGGGCGGTCAGCAATGACGCCACGATAGCGATCCTGCTCGCGCAAAGGTAATTCCGCGACTGCTGTGACAGCTCGCTGACGGAGCCGCCTGCCGCGTGGATCTTCGCGGGCGCTGCCGCCAGCTTGCCGTCACCGATCACCTCGACGAGTGTGCTCTTACGTACCACCGCTTTGGCCAGCGCTCGTCCACGTCGGCGTGGCGCCCGAATTTCTACGACCTTCAACGTGTCTCTCAACTAGCAAAGCTCGAAGATCTCACGATCCGCTCTCGTGCGGGGGGTCTCCGGCGTCTGCTTGCGGTCCTGCTGGTCGGCGCCGGCTTGTTCGGAGGTACGGGAATTGCAGCACCGCTCGCTCGTCATGTTCCGGGGCGGTCGGTCTGCGCAATCCGAGTAGCTGTCGGAGAGCGGGTCGTCGGCTTCGCGGTACGGCCGCACCGAGGTGTAGACCCGCGACCCCGACCGCTTGCCCGGTTCGGTTCTCAGGAACCCTCTTCCGTCAGTACGTCGACGGCCATTCGGAGGTAGGTGTTCTTGCCGGTGACCTCTTTGGTCAGCGCGTCCCTGGTGAACTCGCGCGGGTGCGCTTCGACGTGGCGGCTCACCCGCTCCATCAACGTGGTGGGGCGGAGTCGTCGTCCCGGCCGGCGTCGCCCTCGTTTCCCGGGGGGCAGACGGTGACGACCGTGGGACCGTCGGTGGAGTCGACAACGATCCGGGCCGCCTCCTGGTGCAGTCGCTCTTGCGGTAGGAGCCGCAGTGCGGGCGCACGCTGCCCGGGCGGTCTGCCGAGGCACTGGGCAACCTCCTCGGCGACACGTGGCTTATGTACGACGCCGATCGCAGGACCCAGGCCACATCGAGTCGATTCATCTGATGCATAGTGCGGCGCTGGCGGGGCTGACGTTGCCATAGTCGTGCGCCTCGCCAGCTAGGACCTGGCACGGCGCCGACCTGACCGCAGCCAAAACGGCGAACGCCGCCCGGGGTGTCGGCCGACGTCATCACCACAGCGGAAGCGACCGCCTGTTCGGCGACGACGTGGGGGCCGCCCTGGAGCCCGTCATCACGCTGCTCAGCGGCCGCTGGGGGGCCGCCGCGTTTCAACCGGTTAGAGAAGCGGCGCCGACGGGTATGTACGCAAAAGACGGCCGGGAGGATCGAGGATATGCGCGCGACGGCGGCGCTGCGGAAGCTACACCGGCACAGTGCGTTCCGGCTTGCCACTGGCTCAGGGCTGGTGTTGCTCCTTCTGTTTGCAACGGCCTGCCACGCGGCGCGCGGCCCAGCACCCAGCGTGGCTACAGACCGGGCGGCGCCGGCGTCAATCAAAGTGGAACCAGCACCTGGTGCCCGCGACATCGACCCGGTCGCACCGGTCTCGGTGACCGCGCAGAACGGAACCCTGACCGATGTCCAGATGATCAACGACGCTGGCAAGCGCGTCGACGGGGTCCTCACCCCCGACAACGTGGCATGGCATCCCGTCGTGCCGTTGGGCTACGCACACACCTACACGATCACGATCAACAGCCGCGGTCCGGGCGGAAAGCCTGGGACGCAATCAGTTTCCTTCACTACGCTCACGCCGCCCAACCAGACAAAGGTATCTTTCCGCACGACTTCGGAGGCCGCGCTGGCCGACGGCGGCACCTACGGCGTCGGGGTCGTGATCGTGGCGCACTTCGACGAGTCGATCGCCAACAGGGCCGAGGCCGAGCGGCGCTTGATCGTCACAACCTCCCCGCCGGTTGCGGGCTCGTGGTACTGGGTCGACGACCAGAACGCGCGCTGGCGCCCCGAGCACTACTACAGCCCTGGCATGACCGTCACCGCCGAGGCCAAGATCTACGGAATTTCGTTGGCGCAGGGCCTCTTCGGGCAGCAGGACGAACGCGTTTCGTTCAAGATCGGCGAGTCGCACGTCTCTGTCGCCGACGATCGCACCAAACAAGTGAGTGTCTACCGCAACGGCACGCTGGTGCGCACCATGCCGACGTCAATGGGCATGGGCGGCACCAAGCAGATCGGCGGGCGCACCCTATCGTTCTGGACCCCGCCCGGCATATACACCGTGCTCGACAAGGGCAACCCGGTCGTCATGGACTCTTCCACCTTCGGTCTGCCCAAAAACTCCCGCCTCGGTTATCGCGAAACCATCAACTACGCCACCCGCATCAGCATCGACGGCATCTACATGCACCAGCTCGATGCCACGGTCTGGGCTCAAGGCAGTACCAACACCAGCCACGGCTGCCTGAATCTCAACGGCGACAACGCCAAATGGTTCTACGACTTCTCGGTACCGGGCGATGTCGTCGAGGTGCGCAACACCGGCGGGCCGCCACTCACCCTGGAGCAGAACGGCGACTGGACCGTCCCGTGGGAGCAGTGGCGCAAAGGCAGTGCGTTGGGCTCGCGCTGAGCTGCCATGGGGCGCGAATAGCCGCGCAGGGGACACGTGCAGTCGCCAGGGGGCTTCCAAAACCTTGTCCCGATGCCACGCAGCGGTGCGGTCGTGCCAGAGCCACCGCCTCGAGGGGCCGATTCCTATCGAAGTGAAACCCCCGCCGAATGATCGGCGGGGGTTTCACCTAATCCCTTCGTCGGTCACGTCGCCTGCCTCGGTCACGGCGGCGGCGGACACACCTCCTGGCACTGTCGAACCTGCGACTCGGTGGTGGTACGGAGCCGCGACTTCAGTCGCACTTCGCGGCAGCGGATTCAACCGCGGGAATTGTCCTAACGATTGGAGAGTATTCGTGCCCACGTCGTCAGGACGCTAAAAAGGGGCCGCCCACCAGGAGCGACCCCTTCACTGAATCGCGGCTTAGCCGACCGACCCTCTGAAGTCGATGCCTCCCTGCGCCGCCTGTGCCCATTCGTCCATATCGACAACTGGATGAATATGGAACACGTTGAAAGGAGTGAACTTAGCCGTTTCGGTAAGCAACTCTGATGGGTTGTCGGTCTCGACGATGGCAAAGCCGCCTTCCCCATCGATTCGGCCGACGAATTGGTGGAAGGTCGTGCCCGCGGGAGGCTGCCACTTTGAGAACAGTTCCAAAGCGCGGCGCGCGCCCTCTTCATTGTCCTTACCGGAGCTACCCAGTCGGTTGGACCAGGTCATCGCGTACTTCATCGATCCTCCTAGCACTCGGCTGAACTAGTGGTCGTGCGGACCAAAGGTATGAGCCGCACGGCTCCATTTTCCCCCGAGGGCGCGTGGTCCGTGGTCGAATAGCGAGCGAATGCTGGTCTGCCGCTCTGGCTCCCTGGCCGATTACCCGGTTGGCCTGTCGCCAAGCGCGGTAGCAGCTTGAAACGCCACTCGACAGGGAATGCGAACTGGAAGTTGCGATGGAACCGGGGCACGCGCGCACTGCAACATCCCCTCGTGGAAAGATTTCGCGCCGATGTCGGCAGCGGCAGCGGCAGCCTGCCTCGGCCGTAGGGATGAGGTTATCGACCGCACTGCGTATCGCTAGCATCCTCATAATCACCAAGGCGGTTTTAGTCGGCGCGGTTTATTGGCTTCGCGCCGAGATCACCTACCCAGCAATCGGGGCTCGTGGCTGGGTGGGGTTTATTGTGATCGTCGCCGTCGGCATCACCGTAGCTGCGGTTCTTTACACCGCCAGCCGCCGATCGGGCTGTTAGCGAGACCCGTGCCCGTCGAGGAATATATGGGTCCGCCGCCGTGCCCCAGGCATGTGGACGGGCACACCGGCGACGGACTCGCAAGCGACTGGGCCTATTGCGGTCAGCGGACCGCTATTCGAGGACACCGGCTGCCCGCTGGATGTCCCTCAATTGGAGGACATCGAGTTCATCCCTTTTGCGGACCGGTTGGCGGACAGACGCGTCCCTGTTGCTGCAGCACAGTAGGTACGTCGCCGGAACAAACCGGTGAACGTCCGAAATGACAAACACAAACAGGAGAATTGAGATGACTGCGAACACCACCACCTCGACCCGTCGAGTGGCCGCCGCAGCGGTCGCGCAACATGACTGCGCGGATCGCGGCTGCCTGGCCGCGATGCTCGGGCTCGCGCTGGGCGACGGAACTGCCAGCAACGCTGAGCAAGGTTAGCCGCGGTGGCCCGTCATCCTGCTCGGGCGGCGGCTCGAACCATTTCGTCGTAGGTCATCACATGCACGGAGCGGCACCAGCCGCATAGCGAAGGACCAGAGTACGGATAGCCGCACGCCCCGATCAACACGAACTGCTCTATGTCGCTTGGTGTCCCAAGCTGGCCGAGCGGCTGGGCGGCGGCACCGGCGCCTTGGGAATAGCCGACGACATAGATCTCCGTCTCCTCGTTGGCCCGCGCCTGCTCGATCGCCGCAAGGATCTTTCTGGTCGCTTCTGCTTCGGAGTCGTCGTAGGTCGGGTCAGTCGGCCCCGTCAGGACGCCCAGGCTCCTCGGATAGACGATGAAGACATTCTGGTCGCCCGGCTGGAGCACTGTGTCATCGTCAAAGAAGACGTCAGGGCCATCCTGTGCGTAGGCGCCCTGGAGCGTGTTCTTCATCCGGGACGGGTCGTACGGTTCCGATGTGGGCAGCACATCTGCGGTGCCGTCAACGAAAATCGTGGTGGCCAACAGGCCAGGCGGAAGTACATGACTGTCGGTGAGGCCAATTCGTGGGGTAGCCAGTCAAAGACGTCTCCTGTCATGGTGCCTGCAACGCCTTCGGTCCGAACGCGTTGCGCACCGCAGCCGGCCCCACAAGAGCGGTGCAGTGCCCCGCGAGGGGAGGCCCGTACACGATCGCTTCACAGCTTCGGCAGTGCTAGGAGGTGTGGCCGCCGCCGTAACCCCAGGCAGGCGACGTGGCCGACGAGGACTTGGTTGGGTCCGAGGGGATGACCGTTGGGCAAGCGGGAAGACCCCTTCCCGGCCGTGGTTTGCGCCAGCTCACCGGGCATGCTTACAGGCCTAGAGCCACCCTCCCTGCCACGCCGGGGGGCAACTACAGCCGATGCGCAGCGACGTCTTTTTTGTGCCTGGAGTTTCCAATGTGACCGGTGTTAACTCGCTCGTAAACGTCAGAATCGTCCGCGTGAATGCCCTCCAAAGCGGGTATCCCAGCAAAGACGAAAGGAGACCCCGGTGGCCGCCATTGTCGGTCTGGACGGTATCCGCATGACAATCTGTCCGGCGTGCGGATACCCGAGTGCTGGTCTATGTGCGGCCTGTACCAATATTTCTCCAGCCGTCCCCGTCGAGTCGGCGATGAACACCTTCGATGGTGCCGTTCACTTCGATCCAGCTGCCTAAGTTCTCGCCCCACCAAAGGCCGTTCCGCAGCGTAGCCAACTCGATGGCCAACGGGATCCCATCGAGGCGACGACAAACATCCTGCACGGCGGTCGCCTCATCGGCCAACGTGTCCGCAACCATGCTCTGGGCGCGTTCGACAAACAACTCCACAGCCGCACCAACCTCCAGTGAAGGCACCCGCCCCAACTGCTCGTCGGCGACGCCGATTCCCTCACGACTCGTGGCCAAGACTTTCACCCTCGCCGAGGCCGCGAGAATCGCCTCGACCAGACCCACGACGCTGTCAACGACGTGCTCACAGTTGTCGAACACCAACAACCGCACCCTGCCCTCTAACGCAGCGGCCACCGAATCGCTTACCGTCTTGCCCGGCTGTCGAGTGATGCCCAGCACCGCCGCCACCGCATCCGGTACCGCAGCAGGATCAGCGACCGCCGCCAACTCGAAAAGCCAGACGCCGTCGACAAATTCGTCGGCTAACTGCGTCGCGACTTCCAACGCCAGCCGAGTCTTACCCACTCCACCCACGCCAGCCAACGTGACCAACCGATGCGCCCGCAGCGCCGCTTCTACCTTCGTGACATCGGCGTCGCGCCCGATGAAGCTGGTGGCGGCAGGCCGCAGATTCCCAGGACTGGTATCCAGTGCCCGCAATGAGGGAAATTCTGTACGCAGTCCGGGTGCTCGGAACTGGAACACCCCCACCGGCGCTGACACATCACGCAACCGTCGCGGTCCCAGATCGACAAGATCAACACCGGTGAGCAGGACCGCCGTTGAGTCGGCCACCAGGATCTGACCGCCATGTCCGGCTCCCTCACCCGCGCAGCGCGGTTGAGCACCGTCCCGAAATAGTCGCCGTCCCGCAGTTCGGCTTCACCGGTCGCCAGCCCCATCCGCACCGGCAACTCCAGCTCTTGCTGCGCGACCACCGCCGCATCAACTGCCGACCTCGGCGACGCAAACGCCGCAGCCACACCGTCACCGGTGTGCTTGAACAACCAGCCATCGTGCGTTTCGATCGCGGTGCGAAGCACCCCGTCATTGGCGGCCAACGCCGCCCGCATGCCATCGGCGTCGACCTCCCACCGACGGGTCGAACCCTCCACATCGGTGAACAGAAACGTCACCACCCCCGAAGGAGCAGCCGCCCGATCGGCGGACACCCCCGCAGAATCTCACACCGGCCACTCTCCGACCTCGTACATCGCTTGAATCCGGCCCCGTCACTACCTCGTCTTGCTCCCGCGGTCATGCGGCTCGTCGCCTACTAGCACGTTCGCCGTCGCGTTGGGACCGCCCAATTCCTGACACAATGATCGCTTCGGCGATGTCATATTGGGCACGGCGCTGCCTCAGGAGGTGTAAACCGGAGGTGAGCCGACGAAGGCTCTTCGCAGCGCTGCCAGTTCAGGTTGGTGTCCGCACACCTACTTATAGGGGATGTCAGTATTGAGGATCAGGAAACTCATCGGCTTCGCCGGAACCTGTGAGGAGGCCCACCGCCAGGACGCCGGACGCGCGGTCGACAGGGCCTTGCTTAACGCCCATCGCACGGCGGGACCGTTCGGCAGCCGTCGGCGGCTGAATTATCCGCCATGTATCTGATCACAGGCGCGGCTTGGGCTTCGGGCAGGGTCAGCGACTCGGTTGTTGAGCTGCTGCGGGGCAGGGGGGAACCGGTCCGAGTAGTAGTGGCCGACAACGATGGCCGCGCGAATCGGTTTCGCGAACTAGGGGCCGAGGTCGTGATTGCCGATCTCACCAGTGGGATTGATGTGGTCGGGGCGATGCAGGACGTCACGCGGATGTTTTTCAACACTCACATCTCGTCCGACTCCCTGCAGGAGGTCGCGATCGTCTGCGCGGCCGCCCGTGAGCTGGGCGGCTTGGAAGTGATAGTCAACATGTCGCAGATGACGGTCTCGCGAATGACCCTTACCAGCAGTGAAGAGTCCCACCAGCAGCGACTGTTCTGGCTCGCCGAGCAGGTCATGAACTGGTCGGGGCTACCAGTGGTCCACGTGCGTCCCACGGTGTTATTGGACAATCCGCTGTTCACAGTGTTGGCCAGGCGCTCCGTGCGCGAGCGCGATGTGCTGGCTTTGCCCTTCGGCACTGGGCGCACCTCACCGATCGCCGCCGAGGACGTGGCGCAGGTGGTCGCGACCCTGCTGCTCACCCCGCCGAAGGCGGGGCAGGTCTACGGGTTGACCGGACCGCAGGTGCTCGACGTCAAGGGTCTGGCCGAGCAGTACTCGCGCGCGCTGGGACGGACGATCTACGCGGAAGACATTCCCTACGATGACTGGCTGCGGCGCTACTTGCGGAACTCGGGGCAGTCCGACCTCGTTCAGCAGCATCTCGCGACCGTGGTGCGTCTGCATCGAGAGAACCGCTACGATCGCTCCACTGACGACGTCGAACAGGTCACCGGTCAACCACCGCAGACTGTTGAGCAGTACGTCGCCTCGCGCCCGGAAGTTTTTGCCTAGATACCTGTGCCGTCGACACTCTCGCCGCAATCGGTAGGTGTACCTGTCCCCTTCGATCGGGTGCGGACGACCGTCAGAAGTGAGCGCGCGATCCTTCGAATCGCCCAGAACACGCTAGTGCTGCTACTCCTGCATGCCAGGGTCGGCACCCGGCGACATCCCCAGGATGTCGACCATCCGAGCCAGAGTTCCGAGCGTCTCGCATGCGCTATTTCGAGACCGCGTTCAGTGCCGCTCGGGCCTTGTCGATTTGGTCGTACGCATAGGTCGCCATTTCGGCGGAAAGCAATACGTGTCCAGTTGAGACTGTCGGCCCGGATTAAAGGCGGCTCACAGCGAAAGTCGCTGCCTGAATAGCCATTCCAGACTTCACATAGGAAAGGTGCGCATCGGAGAACATCTCGTCACGCGACGGCACTGACGTGCCGCCGCCGGGCGAGCAAATCGGATCACCGGGGACGCACAGGTCTATGGCCTTGGGGCCGTACTGGGGGCTTACCGAGGTCAGCGGTGCCCCCAGATATCTGTCTAGTGGGTTTCCGAGGACGGCGACAGCAGCAACGTGATCTGCCGCCTCCGGCGGCATTGGCGCGGGGGTGAAGCCCGCCAACGCTACTGGAAACGCAGTGATCAAATCGATCACGAGAGCACCCTGAGAATATCCACCGAGCACCATCCGGGTATTGGGACAGGTCGCGGCCACGGTCTGAACATGTGCCCTAGCATCATTGGCACCGACTGAGGCGGAGTTCGAGAAATCCTCGGTAGCAGGGTAGTTGACGGGGTACACGCCGACGGACCGTCTCCCGACTTGCGAGCGCAGTGAATCGACAAATGCCAGTCCGACCTCGCCGATACCTGGCGGCTCCGTGGTGGCGCGGGCGAACAGTACCTCGACATCGGGGCAGGAAGCAGCGGATGCAGAGGGAAGGCCGATGGGCGCGCCCAGCGCGGCCGAAGTTGCCGCCATGGCGGAAGCCAGCAAACTCATGATCTGGTGTGCGCGCACGTCTCAATGCTGACACAAAGTCATCGGGATGGGACCGATCCGCCCTTTCGAGTCCGACGACGGTTGTCCGAACCCTGGGAAGATTGAACACGTGACTACCGCGATCGCCGTGCGATCTATCGCTACCTTTCGGCGAGTGCGTCGCTCGCGGTCTGACGCGGTGCGGCCGCTAGGGACGGCATGGTGCACTTCTTTCTTACTGGTATCTGTGACTGCGGGCGTTTCTTACTGGTATCTGTGACTGCGGGCGCCGGTAGGTTTTCGAACACCCCACATCCCAGGGTGATGATCCCGAGACTAGGACGACTGTGACACAACGACCAAGTCGGTTGCTCAGGGCGTATTGCGCCAAGGTGATGTTCGCCTACCTGGTTGCCGTCGCTGAAATACTTGCCATCGTCGTTGCATTGCAGGGACAGATCAGCGCTCTTGGCCGAACCCGCTTCACCGAGTCCGAGGCAGTGACCGCTGCGGTGCTAGTTTTGCTCGGCGCGTTCGCCGTCGGCTTCGCCGCAGTGATCAACTTCGCGCCGACCCTGCAGTGGTTCGGTCATGGAAGGCAGCCCGACAGGCGCCAGCGACGAGCCGCCACGCGCATACTGCACCGGCAATCGGGCATCCTCGCCGCCGCGTGGGTCGCTGTCGGCGCGGCGTTCCTGTGCCTTAATCTCAACAGCGGCCTTGGGCTCGCCGTCCCAGTCGGGCTGGCCGCGGTCTTCGCCGCCACGTCGTCCGTGGGCACCGGCGTCATACTCACCCAACGGGCCTACCGCCCCATCTTGGCGGCCGCCATCGGGCACCACCGCGACCAGTTCACCACGCCTAGCGTCCTGACACGGCTGATCGCGATGTGGCTAGTGTGCAGTGCATTTCCCAACACAGCGATCGCCGCGCTGATCTTTGCGCAGCAGTCCTTTACGGGTATCCCCGCCACGACGTCGGTCGAGATTGTCGTCCTCGTTCTTTCGACCGCCACGCTGCTTCTCGGGGTCCTCGCGATGATACTTGTCGCTCGATCCATTTCAGACCCGCTGCGCGAAGTGGTCTCAGGCATGCGCGATATCAAAGAGGGCGACATGAGCACCACTGTCGACGTCTATGAGCGATCCGAAATCGTTGCCCTCCAAGAAGGATTCAACGCCATGGTGGGCGGTCTCGTCGAGCGTGACCGCGCCCGCGACCTGTTCGGACGACACGTGGGAATCGATGTCGCCCGCCAGGCACTTGACGGAGGCGCTGAGCTGTCGGGCGAGGTCCGCTTCGCTGCCGTGCTCTTCATCGACCTCGTCGGGTCGACACAGCTGGCCGCGAACCGTCCTCCAGAGGAAGTCGCCGAGGTGCTCAACGCTTTCTTCCACACCGTTGTCGACGCGGTGGACCAAGGCGGCGGACTGATCAACAAGTTCCAGGGCGACGCCGCGTTGGCAGTGTTCGGAGCGCCCCTCGCCATGGACGCGGCAGCGTCCGCTGCGCTGCGTACCGCGCGACAATTGGAGACACGGCTGCACGATCTGTCATCGGTGGATTTCGGAGTAGGCGTCTCGGCTGGACAGGTATTCGCCGGCAACATCGGAGCTGAAAACCGCTACGAGTACACGGTGATCGGAGACGCCGTCAACGAAGCCGCGCGAATCGCTGATCTTGCCAAATCCTCGGATGCCCGCATCCTGGCTTCAAGCGCGGCAACTGACGATGCCGACCCCGATGAACGAGTCCGACGGGCCGCGCACGGATCAACGACCCTGCGCGGCCGCAATGAGCCCACACACCTGATGGTCCCACAGACGACTGACGCGGGGTCGCCGCCGGCAGCCTATGGCGGTTTCGATTGCGCGTCGCCGTGCTCGTCTTGACCTTGCCCCTGGCGGCAACGTTGGCAGTCGTGGCGTGGACTTGACATGCAAATGGACTTGACCCCCACCGGTTCTCTGGCCGCCAGAGGGCCCTACTGGCAACGCATTCAGGATCAACAGGCGTATATCCAACACCTGCGTATCACGGGCCAAGAGCCCACGCTCGCCCATAAGCAGCGGTACGGCCTGCTGGGGCGACCAAGAGTCGGCGCTGCCCGCAACGCAGACGAACCATAACGTCTCGAGCCGGGGGCAGTAGATCCAGCCACTTCGATTGATGCGCCACCGGTCTTATTCGTTCGGCAGCTGCCAGCCGCGCGGTCCGTGCGGCTGTAGTGCCGGCTCCGGTCCCCACGAGCCTCGTGGATAGATGAGCGCAGGTGGTGCTGCGTCGAGTACGGGTTGGCACACTTGCCAGAGTCGGTCGACTTCGTCAGCGCGGGTGAATAGTGTTTGGTCACCGCGCATCACATCCAGCAGAAGCCGCTCGTAGGCTTCTTGCGGTGGGTGCTCGGGCTGTTCGTCAGCAAGATCGAGGCTGAACCGTAATTCCTCGAGCGTTAGCGTGGGTCCGGGGCGTTTGATCATGAGGCTGACCCCGAACGCAGGGGAATCGCTGAGCTCCAGCGTGAGTCGGTTGGGGCCGTAGGTGCTTCCAACGAAGCGGCCCATTGGTGGGGTTCGGAAGGCCACCGTGACGGTACGGCGGGTATAGGCCATCGCCTTGCCGGTTCGCAAATAGAACGGCACCCCTTGCCAGCGCTCGGTGTCAACGAATGCCTCGAGCGCGACGAACGTTTCAACTTCGGAGCGTTGTGCGACACCGCGCTCGCTGCGGTAGCCGTCGTACTGCCCGAAGACGACGCGTCGCGGGTCAAACGGCTGCAATGCCGAAAACACCTTCGCCTTCTCGTTCCGCAAGGACGCTGCATCGAGATGTATAGGTGGCTCCATCGCGATGAACCCGAGTACCTGACAAAGATGGGTGGCGATCATGTCACGAAAACATCCCGCCGACTCATAGAACTTGCCACGGCCCTCCACCGTGCCCCTCTCGGGGACATCTATCTGGACCGACTCCACGCTGGTGCGGTTCCACGCCGGTTCGATGAGAACGTTCGCGAATCGCATCGCGAGGATGTTCTGAACGGCCTCCTTACCGAGATAGTGGTCGATGCGAAAGATCTGCTCCTCCGCCAGGACCGCTTTCAGGCCGGCGTCCAATTCGCGCGAGGATTGAAGATCGACGCCGAATGGCTTTTCGATAACGACAGACGCCCGCTGCGCGAGTCGTTCACGCCCCAGCGTCGCGATCATCGCCTGCGTTGCCATCGGCGGCACCGACAAATAAATGAGCGTTCTGGCGTCACCGCCGAGTTCTGCCTGCGCTCGTCGGACGGCGGCGGCTAAGCCCGCGCTGTCCTCGGCGCTGGATGAGTGAAATGAGATCCGGCGGAGAAAATCTTGACCAAGAGCAGGCCGGAGTGCACCGACCGATTTCTCCACAGCCATCCGGACATCGGCACGGAAGTCGTCGTCGGAACCCGGCGAATGCCTGCCTGATCCGATAATTCGATAATCGGCGGGGAGCCGGCCCTGAACGGCCAACCGATAAAGCCCTGGAAAGAGTTTGCGCTTTGAAAGATTCCCTGTCGCTCCAAACAAGACGAAGACATGCGGGTCCGGGCGATCGCTTTCCGATGCCGATGCGCTGATCACTGACACTCCCTAGACGGCGACGCGCGAGACTGATGTGCGCCCCTGCTACTGCTTGGTGGTCAAGAGCCGCTGGCGCAGTAGCGGTACACCGGGCCCCTCGAGGGTATGCAGCAAAGCGGAACGACCGCTGACGGTCAGCATCAACGCCCCGCCGGGCCGCGGACCTCAACTCCTTTTCTCCAGCGACGGTCAATGTCCGTGGCCCGCAACGAGATACCCCGGAGGCGGCCCAGAGGCACGAAGCCAAACGGCCATAGACCGGTCAAAAAATCCAGCGCCAATGCCGCGAGCTGCGGTTCCGGCTCATATGGAAGGTTCAGCGGAAGCCTGATGTCGCCGCCATGCACCAGGATATCGGCGAGGGGGTCCAGCGGCCCGAACAGCGGAGGACTCAACGGGTGATCGGCGCACCGACGCGGGTGTGCCGCAATGTCGGCTACCGGCGCTGGGCGCGACGACGCGCGAGCGTATCAATCGCGCATGCCATGCCACCACGAAGCACGGCCGTCCCCATGAACATCCAAAACTGTCGGCGAAGACACTAACTAGATGCGCGGCCACAGTCTTGACATCCCATCCCGCACACAGACTTGGCGTAGCCAATCGCGCGTCGTCCAAGCCGCCGATCAGCGTCGCGATGTTACGACGCTCCTCGGCGACGGCGGCGAAGACGAACTCCTTGTCGATACTCACTAGTGAGCGCTTTGGTACAGCTCTGTATAACTCGCGTCCGATGTTAAGTACGGCTCCAGCGTCGCTTGTCGATTGCGTAAAGCCAGGGCAATGTCAGGAACGGTGTCATGTACCAGATGTCAAAGACCCACCAGCCGGTGACGCCGAAGGCCGTCGACCCGAAGCGGTCCGGGAAGTTCACCACCATGTTCACGAGGTAGCCCAGCCAGCACATCATGTAGCCCCAGCTGGTGATGATCATCCACCGGTATCCCCACCGCTTGAGCTTGATGAAGCCGTACGCCGCCACCAACCGGGCCGGGAAAAGGCCGAGGATGCAGAAGAACTCCCAGCTCTTCTCGCCAGCAGCGGCCGCCCCGCCCGCCCATAGGCTGTTGTAGTCGAGGTAATAGGCGCCGTCGAACAGCCGGCCCCACCCGGTTAGCCCCCATTCCACGAGGCGGGTGTCGTGGGCCCACAGGTCCAACGACCACCCGACGAAGTTGGCCGCGGCGTCGACCATGGCGAACATCCCGAACAGCGTGACCGCGGCCGGCCGGACGAACTCGCCGGAGCTCTTCGCCCGTGCCATCTTGACAAATCCGATGGCGATGACGACCAGCCCGATCGGGCTCAGAATGAGACTGCCGGCCAGTACTGCCCCGGTGATCAGCCACCGATCGGCGGCGGTGACCACTGGGCCATCGGTGTCGGGAACCACCCGGTAGGTAGTCTGCGCAGTCACTTGCCCTGCTGCACTGGCCTTTTCGATGCTGCTCATAGGACCCATCCGTAACGCATCGCGACCACCGGGAGGACCGCTGAGGCACCGACAACGATCCCCACCACACACGAAATGGCAACGACTATCAAAAACTTGGTCAAGGCGGGCACCTGCACGACGTACCAAGACGCGCCGTCGGTCAGATCGACATCGCCGTCGTCGGGCGCGACGGGATCGTCGATGCTCGGGTTTTCCATCCGGCTCGCCGCCAAGTACCAGACGGACAGAATGACCAGGTCGATGACAACGGCGCCGGCGAGCAATCCCAGGTCGCCCCAGAAGCCGGTGCCTCCCAGCGCCGGTAGCCGCTCGGGGAGTTCCCTGCCGTCACCGAATCCGGTGCCGTAGCCATACACGGCCGCCGCGATATAGCAAGCGGCGATGACCACCAGGAAGAAGGCCACGCAAACCCCCGCGAGTATATATATGCCGCGCTTGCGCTGACGAAATGTATGCGCATAACGATCTTCACGCGAGTATTCGGTGTTCCCGCCTTCCGGAGATGTTTTGGCATCGTGTGGCGGCGAGATACCTTGGCCTTCTTGAGTTCGCATGGAGTGTGCCGACTCCTACCGTGTCGATATGTCTACAGGGCCCGCCTATGGGGGCGGTCGTCGCGAATGTCGACCAGAAACAAGAACTGGCTCAGCTCTGCCACAGCCGTCCCGACCGTTCGATCGTACCTCCCGATACTGAGGATTCCAAGGCTTGAGGAACATATCTTTGGTTTAAATTAACGAGCTCTGCTAAGAGATAGCTTGTGGTGCCTGGTCTTTGACTACAACCGGCGTATTTTCAGCACAAAGATTTGGTCGGATGCGTATGATGACACCGTGGCATTCCTGTTGAACGAACAGCGGCTTGTGTCCACTCTGGATGGTGCGGCAGAACTGGCTCCCCTCGGAATGCAGTTGAGTTATCGGATGGTGAGCCGTCTGCCGGTGGTCGGAGAAGTACTACGCCAAGGCATGGTTGCGGTTGGTGAACACGTACTGGCGGGTCAGGTTCGTCTGGCGCGCGGTGAGTTCCGAACGTTCGTGCTGCAGATGGTGTCTTCGGCACTCGATGAGATTGATCTGACTCCGTTGATACGCGACCGCATTGACGTGAATTCAATCGTCGAACTGATCGATGTGGATGCTGTACTTACGCATTGATCGCCAAGGTGCATCACGCGCTAGCTGACGGGGTCGCCTCAGCCAATCTATTGGCTCGAATGATGGATCCGGATGCGCCAAGCGCAGGCGGGCCAAAGATTACCGAGTCCTGCACACCGCCATCCTCGTCAGAATTGTTACGCGCTGCCGGCCGCGACCACCTGCAGCAACTCACCGAGATGCCCAGCCCGGTACGCGACGCGGTGGCGGGCTATCGGGGGCTGTGCCGGCGTTCACGCGAACGAGGCGACCATCCCGACCTCGCGCGACCGCTGCGCGCACCGGCGACGTTTCTCAATCATGTCGTGTCGCCGGTGCGCACATTCGCGAGCGAGACGCTGGCGCTCGAAGACGCCAAACAAATCGCCAAACGCCTGGAGGTCACCATCAACGATGTCGTACTCGCCGTGGCGGCGGGAGCTCTGCGGAAGTTGTCAGTGCGCTACGACGGCACCGCGGACCAGCCGATCGTCGCCTCGGTCCCGCTAAGCACTGACCGGTCGACGGAGCGCATCACGGGCAACGAGATTGGTGGGCTGGCCGTGTCGCTACCAGTGCACATCGATGACCCGTTGGAGCGGGTGCGACTTATCTCGAAGACCACCACCATTGCGAAGGAGAACCAACAGGTTTTCGACCAGAAGCTTTACGGGCGACTGATGGATTACCTACCGCGGACGATCGCCACACCGATTCTGCAGTGGGTCGCCGAGCACGACACCGACCGCCGCCTGATGAATCTTCCGATCTCGAATGTGCCGGGCCCGCGAGAGTATGGCCACTTCGATGGAGCGCGCGGACGAAATCTATTCGGTGGGTCCGTTAGCTCCAGGGTGTGGCATGAATATCACTGTTTGGAGCTACGTCGATCAGCTCAACATCTCGGTCCTCGCCGATGATCGGACCCTCAACGATCCCCATGAAGCCACCGACGCAATGGTCGACGCCTTCGTTGAGCTGCGCGGCGCGTGCGGTTTGTGACCTCGCATGCACTGCTGGCCTCATCCCAACACAGGCAGGCGGCGCCGACGGGCGAGCTCGTCCAGCGCGGTCTGCATGACCGACCGGACGTGGGCGTCGACGACCGCGAGATCAGGATCCTGGCCAAAGCGAGCGAGGATGTCGATCGGCGGCAGCACCTGCGTGATGATCTTGGTCGGCAGCGGGATGTTGATCGGTACGACGGCGCTGAGTCCGAACGGGAAGCCTACGGTGATCGGCAGAATATCGGACCGAAACCGGTTGAGCCCGAGCCGCTTTGCCAGCCACGTGCCGCGGGTGAGGAACAGCTGACTTTGCTGACCACCGATCGACACAAGCGGGACGATCGGCGCCTTGGCCGCCAGCGCGGTGGCGACATAACCCGTGCGTCCCTTGAAGTCGATGACGTTTTCACGCCGCGTTGGCCGATAGGCGTCGTAGATGCCTCCGGGGAACACCAGCACAACCGCACCCGACTGCAGAGCGCCTACGGCGACCGCGCGGTCAGCATGGATAAGCCCGATGCGCGTCATCCAGTCGCCGAGCGGCCCGGTGAACAACGCATTGTGCCCCAGTGTCAGCACGGGCCGGTCGTAGCCGAAGCGGTCGTAGAAGGCGGTCGAGAAGAGCAAGGTGTCGAGCGTGAGGATGCCGCCCGAGTGGTTGGAGACCGCCAGTGCGCCGCCGTCACGCGGGAACGACTCGATTCCGTGCACCTCCCAGCGAAACCAACGCTTTCCGATGGGCCGGGCGGCATTGATCATCTGGCGGGTCACCCCGGGATCCCAGCGTGATTGGTGGTCTCGGGCTGCGTCAGCCGCATCGTTCATCAGGCGGGTCCTAGGCTGTGTTTGCGATTGTGCCACCGGCCAGGCGAGCTAAGTCACGCATGGCAGCCCAACGGCGCGGAGATCTGCTTTCCACCGTACAGCAGAACAAGTATTTGGTCGTCATAGACCTGGGCGCCCCCGCGAGTGAGAACGCGCCGGGCGTTACAGGCTTCAGTAATAACAGCCCTAATCGACGCGATACACAGCGACGAGTCGGCAACGTGTGTCGTAGTCCCACATCGTTAGTCAGGCAACGCCGGTGAACGGGCAAATGCCGACAACTGATCGCGAGTGGGGGGTAGCGCTTGCCGATGAGGTCTCGAGGTGGCAGAACCAGCGTCGCCGCATTTGCTAGGCATGCCCGAACATGACCAAATATCTGGTCCAGTCTGTAAGGTTACAGGATATTCCGGAAACGACCCACTGAAGAAAGGGCGCCAAATGATCGATTTCACCGACCAGGCAGTGATCGTCACCGGGGCGGGACGCGGTTTAGGGCGGCTCTATGCGCTGGACCTTGCGCGCCGGGCCGCGTCTGTTGTTGTCAACGACCTCGGCGGAAGTATGCACGGCGAGGGCGCCGATACGAGCGTAGCCGATCAAGTCGTCGAAGAGATTGAGCGCAACGGCGGCGAGGCGGTCGCCTCGCACGACTCAGTAGACAGCGCAGAAGGCGGCGAAGCGATCGTTAACACTGCACTCGAAGCATTCGGTCGACTCGACGCTGTGGTCAGTAACGCCGGGATTTTCAATAGCATCGCCTTCGAGGAGATGACGCCGTCGCAGTGGCGTCAGATGCTCAAGGTGCATCTCGACGGCGCGTTTCATCTGAGCCAGCCCGCGTTCAAAATCATGAAGTCTCAGGGCTACGGCAGATTCGTGTTCATCTCGTCGTCAGGCGGGATGTTTGGTCAGCATCTTGAGGCGCATTACGGTGCTGCGAAGGCGGGTCTGGTCGGGTTGAGCAACGTCATCGCACTGGAGGGGGCTGAGCACGGCATTCTCTCCAATACTGTGTTGCCCTTCGGATTTTCGCGCATGGTCACTGAGACCGTAGACGCGAAGACGCTGGACGAGACGGGGCTAAAGGATTTGATAGCGCCGGAAAAGGTTGTGCCGATGGTCACGTATCTGGCTAGTCGCGCCTGCGAGAGCACCCATCAGAATTACTCCGCCCTGGCTGGCAGGTACGGACGCGTATTTATCGGTCTCGGGGACGGCTGGCTGGCTGAGAAGGACGTCACCGCTACTGCCGACGACATCGCCGAACACTTCGCTGAGGTTTCGCAGACGGACTCCTACTCCATCCCCGGCAACATCTACGAGGAACTCTTCTCAGTCATGGATCGGCTCGGGATCGACATGGCTGGCGCCGGGAGCGTCGATTCAGATTAGCCAGGCGTTGATCACTCAACTTACAATCGGACTCGACTCCCCATTTTCTACGTAACGAACCTGAACCAGCATCACGCTCGATCGACGGCACTATCAGAGGGCTGGGGCCATTGTGGTCTGTCGTGTCACTGCTGCCGCATCACCGCCGTCCAGAAGGGCGATCAGTCCGATCGTCCCCGCCGAACCGATGCAGTGCATCGCGCAACAGCGCCGGCCGGTGGTCCAATCTCATGCGGGGATCGCTGAAGAGCCAGGTGGAACGGATCAGCGGTAGGCCCAGCAAACGGCCCTTAGCACGACGGCCAGCGGGGGGCACGGTGCAGGTTTGTAGAAGGTCAGGATTGGATCTGGATCACCCTATCCTCAGGGGATATCCAGGCACAGAACCAGGGATCGTCCGCAAGCCCTGATACGCCGCGTCGGTGTGTTGGCGAACGCTGACAGCGTTGTTGGGACTGTTCGCTCCATACGTCGCCACCACAAGCAGATACTTGGCGGGAATGTACTGGCTGCGCACGACCCACATGGGATGAAGTCGTGCTTGGAGGAGCGTCAGGATGATGAGAACGATGCGGTCTGTCGTCGCCGACACGGTAGGTGAACCGTCCGAGGTCCTGCACCTGCAGACCCGCCCGATTCCGGAGCCCGGTCCCGGCCAGGTCCGGATCCGGGTGGCAGCTGTACCCGTCCATGCCAGCGATCTGCATACCATCCGCGGGAGATACGGATTCACCCCGGAGTTCCCGGCGGTACCCGGAATCGAATCCGTTGGTGTGATCGACGAACTCGGTAGTGGCACAGATGGTCTGGCCGTCGGGCAACGCGTCATCACGATCGGAGTCACGGGCACGTGGCAGGATTGCGTCGTCGCCGATGCCGGGCGGGTCTTGCCTGTTCCCGCCGGCATGAGCGATTCCACGGCCGCCCAGATTCTCGCCAATCCTCTCACCGCCGTGATCTTGACCGGTGATGAGCTCGATGTTCGACAGGGTGAATGGCTCCTGCAGACCGCGGCCGGTTCAACCGTGGGCCAGTCGGTCATCCAACTCGGGGCGCACGTCGGCTTCAAGACCCTCAACGTGGTCCGTCGTCGATCCGCTGTCGAGGACATCCTCGCGCTGGGGGGCACAGCGGTGATCTGCACGGAGGATGAGGACTTGCGCGAACGGGTGGCCGACATCGCAGGCCACGACGGCGTGTCCAAGGCGATCGACTGTGTCAGCGGTCAGGTGGGTGCGGACGTGTCGCGTGCGCTGGCACCGCACGGTGAGCTGGTCGTCTACGGTGCGCTGTCCACGCACCGCCAAACCGATCCCGACAAGCTCACCATCCCCATCTTCTCGCGCTCACTGATCTACGAAACAAAGACCGTTCGGGGGTTCTGGCTGTTCCGCTGGTTCACCGAGAGCCCGAAGGATCGGATGGCTGCGGCGATCGACCGGACAGTTCAGCTCGCCGACAGCGGGGTGTTGCGCGTGCCGGAGGGCCAGCCGATCCCCGTCGAAAAGTTCAGCGAAGCCGTCTATTTGGCCGAAGCTGCCGCACACGGGGGCAAACCGCTGCTGGTGTTCGGACCGTAGCAGATAGATATGTCCGACAACCCGAGCCGACGGCCCACACGCTGTTGTATAAACCAGAGGCGGCTACTTGCCCTTGCGCCTTCGTGTGTGGGTAGCCAGCCCGTGTCGGACCGCGCCTTGGCGGCGAACTTGGCGCGGGCTGATTTCGCTTGGCGGTGGCCATCTCGTTTCCTCTCCGTCAGCAGTCGGGAAGGCCCGACCGTGACACCCAAGGACGGCCTCGCCGGTGTCACCTTCCATGTCACGGACCGCAGTGGAGTCGCGTCGCAGTGCACCTACCTACTCGTCGGAGGGTTTCGACAGCAGCTTCGGATTGCCGGCTAACGGCTCGTTCGACCTCTTCGTGCCGGCCGTCCGGTTGCTCAAGAACCGCACCGGCACGGTGACGTGCGATAACGGAACCAGCACGCCTACCTCGGTCTTCTACTGAACGTTTCGGTCCGGTGGCCCTCGCCTCCGATACGGCGGCCTGAGCAGATAAAAGCTATTTCAACGGTGAGTCTGGCCACTTTTGGCCGTTTCGGGCGAATTAATCGTCGTCGCCTTCCCAGTCGCCGTCGCCGTGCCATCCGTTGTGCCATCCGCCGTCCCAGCCAACCCAACCGGGGACGTTCAGGCAAGCGGATGCGTATCCGAATGGGCCGCTGACGCACCAACCCGGATCTGCTGACGCCTGTCCCGCTCCAGCGACCGCGAACACCACCGGTACTGCCACGGCGCCAAGTCCCGCCGCCGCCTTTCCGAGTATTCCTGACCAGCTCATTCTCGCCTCCCATACTTCAGGCGTGTGCACCAGAATAGCCCTGCGTGACCTAGTAGACGAGCCCTGCGGGGATCACCAAAACTGAACCCGCCCAGGCCTTCTCCGTGCAAACGCCTTCTGCGCTGCGGGAGTAACCGAGAGCAGGTGGGCGCTGGAGAAATCTAAGACACCGCAGGAGCCACGGCTAACTCCCAAACTTTGCCCCGGAGGTCCGGCGCCTATGAGAACCGCTTTCGGAGGACTTCCGGGGGGCGGCCCTGCCGGCCCGGGTAGGACCGGCAAGGCCTCCGGCTGCGCGAACTGCGCCCGTTCGCGCATATCCTCCCCCAAAGTCAGTACCCGCTGTGCGCCACGGCAAACACCTAGGGCCGAGTTGGGAAGGCGGCCCCGTCGCGGTGTTCGTGTGGGACATCAGCTTGCTGTGGCGTCCAATACAGACTTCAGCGCCGCCTTGGCACCCTGCTTTTCAAGGGCATTGCGGTAGTGCTCGAAAGTGGTGACGAAGCCGGGGTGCTCGGCGGCACCGCTAGCCAGCAGCGACTCGATCCTCAGCGCTTCGCGTGGATCGCCCGATATCAGTAGCCGACGGTCGGTTTCGTCGAGGCGCGGCTCGGTCACATCGAAGCTTTTGCCGTCGTCATCCTTGCCCTGCAGCACACGGCTCCAGGCAGCGAGGATGAACGCCGGAATGCGGTGGTCCGTACCGCCTGCGAGTACCTGCTGGATGGTGGTGGTCAGGAACACAGGAACCTTCGACGCACTGTCGGAAGCAATACGGGTGAGCTGATCGTGCATGGCTTCGTTGGAGAAGCGGTCGAGCACCGTGTCTTTGTAGTCCACCAGGTCCACATCTCGCGGCGCCTCGAGCAACGGCACGACGACCTTGTCCAGAAAGCGTTCCAGCAGCACAGGTATCTGTGGGTCGCGCATGGCCTCGGCTACCTCGTGGTAGCCGAGCAGCAGCGCGGGGTACGTCAGAGTTAGGTGGCCGGCGTTGAGCACACGCACCTTCACCTGCTCCCACAATTTCACTTCGTCGCTGAACTGCACGCCCACTTCTTGAAGTGCCGGACGGCCGTCGGCGAAGCGGTCTTCGATGACCCACTGGCTGAATTCCTCAGCAACGACCGGGATTTGGTCGGCCAGACCGCTGGCGGCGTTGAGGCGGGCTGCGTCCTCGGCCGAGACCGAGGGCGTGATGCGGTCGACAAGAGAGTTGGGAAAGGTCACGTTGGAATCGATCCATGCGCCGAGTTCCTGGTCCACCGCGCTGGCGAAGCCGACGAAGGCCGCCCGTGCCACTTCGCCGTTGTGGCGCAGGTTGTCACACGACAACACGGTGAACGGTTTGGTCCCCACTGAACGGCGGCGCGCCAACGCCGCGGTGACGAATCCGAACACTGTGCGCGGAGTCGCTTCTCCGGCCAGATCGTATGCCACGTCGGCGTGTTCGGTGACGAACGCACCCGAGCCCGGATCGACGTGATAACCGCCCTCGGTGATGGTCAGCGTCACGATGCGGAGCGCGGGGTCGGTCAACAACTCCAGCACCTCTTCCGCCTGCTCGGGCGCGAGCAGGTAGTCGAGCTGGGCGCCGATGATGCGCACACTCGTGTCGCCCTTGGCAGGCGCGACCGTGAGCGAATACAGGCAGTTCTGGGAAAGGAACTGATCAGCCTTTTTTCGGCCCCGTTCGCCGCCTGACAGGCCGATGCCCACGATGCCCCACGCCTCCTGTTCGGGTAGCGCAAGACAGCGGTCGATGTAGAAGGCCTGGTGTGCCCGATGGAAGTTTCCCACGCCGAAATGGGCGATACCGCGTTTGAGGTGGCTTCGGTCATAGGTCGGCGTCGCGACGTTCGAAGGGACCGTGGAAAGCGTGCTGTCTTTGAGTTCGGTCATGTTGCACTCTCCAAACAAGCCGTGGTTACTTCTCGCTGAGCAGCCGAAGGTCGGAGGGTTCGCGCAAGAGGTCTTCGAGGATCTTGTTGCCCTCGGTGTTGTAGGACTGACGCATGTGCTCGTCCCACGCGGCACGTGAACGGAACTTTTCGAGCATTACCCACGTGTTCGAATCATCATGGGGCTGAAGGAAATGCATGAATATGCAGCCGGGCTCGCTCAGGGTGTTCTGGCGCATCGACTGTAGTTGGGCCTCGGCCTCCTGGACGCGATCGAGTCGCGGCTTTATGGTGACGACCAGAAACAGCGGTCCGTCATGCTCGTCGCGGTCATCGTCCGGCAACTGGCACCTCAATCGAGTTCTGCAGCGTGTCGATGAATGCATCCGTGTTCTTGCTTCCTACGAACGCGGCGACCGCGTCGTACACGGCGTGCTGGAAGTCCGTCGACATCAGCTCACCGTGAGTGATCGACATCAAAATCCTGTCCTTCCACAGGGACTCCGAAGCCTGTCGCTGATAGGCGGGCAGTGATGACACGTTGACGTCATTCCGAATCGGCACGGATCCCTTCAACTTGTTGAACTCCAGCGCTGTCTTCGGATCCGCAATGGTCGCCATGAACTTCATGGCGTTCACGCCGTCCGTGGCATTGGACGAAACCACGAACGTGTCGACGATCGCCAAGTACGCGCCCGTGGTGCCGGGATACGGCACATACCCGAAGTCCTTGCCTTCGACCGACCTGTTCGCGACGAGTTCGCCGTAGACGGAATCGTTCATCGACAGAAAGGCGCACTGTCCGGTAGCCAACTTCTTCGCCGCCTGATCCCACGTCAGACCGCCTGCATTCGGATCGGCGTAAGAGACGATTTGTGCGAACTGCGAAAGCGCTTGTCTGAGTTGAGATCCCCTCCAGTCGAATGAATCGTCGCGAATCTTGGCCCATCCATCGGGGCCGATCACCCCGAGCAAGGTGTTCTCGAACAGTTCCGTCGGGGTGAACCGGTCCTTGCCGCCAAGACACAACGCGGTCTTGCCACTTGCAGAAACTTTCGCAAGATCTGCCTCGAACGCCTCCGTCGTGTAGCCAGGGCCGGGCGCAGCGACCCCAGCGTCCCGCAGCATCCGCTGGTTGAACCACAACACGTTGCCGCGGTGGGACCCGGTCGGCACGCCCCAGGCCTTGACCCGATACGTCGCCGCGTCGAGCAATTCCTGCGGCATCGTGCGATCCAGACCCGAGCTTTCGTATACGCGGGATACGTCGGTGATGCGGTCGGCGTCGACCCATGCACGCAGCGAGCTGCCCAGGAACGTCTGCCATACATCAGGCGGATCACCCGCCTGCAGGCGTGCGGCGAGCGCAACCTGGACGTTGCTACCGCCACCGCCTGCGATGGCGCCGTCCACGACCTCCACGTCATGGTTCTGAGCCTTGAACGCATTGAGTAGCACCTCGAAGGCCGGGTGTTCCGAAGGCGACACCCACCAAGAGATCACTTCGAGTCGCTTGGTCGGCTCGGAGAAGTTGGCCTTCTGGCCGCTGCCACCACATGCCGCGAGGACGAAGACCAGCGCGATGATCCAATAACGCCTCATGCTGTCGGTTCTCCAACCTTGTGGGGCATCGCCTTCAGGTCGAAGACGGCGAAACTGGTGACGACTAAGAAGCAGACAGCGGGCACGATAAACGAGATCGCCGGACTGGTCGCGTCGAGGAGGCGTCCTTGGATGAGCGGCATGATCGCCCCGCCGACGATCGCCATCACTAGTCCGGCCGCGCCGAATTTGGTTGCGGGACCGAGACCTTGGAGAGCAACGCCGTAAATCGTCGGGAACATCAAGGACAGGCAGAAGGACAACGCGACGACGGCGGCTACGCCCGCGACGTTCGGTGAGAACATCGCGAATACACAGAGCACGACCGCGAGTGTGCTGAGTACCAGCAGGACTTTTGTGGCCCGGATTCGCCCGATTACCCACGTCATGATGAATCGGGAAATGAGGAAAACGATCAAACTAACCTGCAGGAGGTACCCACCCAGCTCCAATGAACCGTTGAGCGCCTGTTGCGTGTACTGGATCAAGTATGTCCACGTACAGACCTGAGCCGCGACGTTGAAGAACTGTGCGACCACGCCGTAGACGTAGCGCTTGTTCGACAGGAGGATCTTCAGCGGTCGCTGGCCTTCCAGATCCCCCGACTCGAACTCCTCGACGATGGGCGGTGACTTCTTGATAGCGATCACCAGCCCAATGGCGATGAGGACGAATCCAAGGCCGAGGTATGGGCCCATCACCGCACCAAGCTGTCCGGCGCGAATTGTATGTTCTTGGGCCGGCGTCAGATTGGCCATGTTCACCGGTTCGTCCAACTTCGGCAAGATGAGGGTGGCGGCCAGGAGCACACCGATGTTCGTGCCGACGGGATTGAAGGCCTGCGCGAAGTTGAGCCGTCGGGTCGCGGTTTCTTCCGGCCCAAGCGAAAGCACGTACGGATTGGCGGATGTCTCGAGAATCGAGCACCCGGCGGCGATCGCGAATAGAGCAACCAGGAACGCCTCGTAGGTCATGATCTTGCTGGCCGGATAGAACGCGATCGCGCCCGCCGCTGCGAGAAGCACACCGGAAAGAAGGCCGGCCTTGTATCCGAAGCGCTCGTTGATGAGCGCGGCCGGGATCGCCAACAGGAAGTACGCGCCGAAGTACGCCAACTGAACAAGCGAAGCCTGGAAGGTGTTCATGTCGAAGATCTGCTTGAAACCCGCAACCATCGGCGTGGTGAGGTCGGCGGCGACGCCCCAAGCGGTGAAACAACAGATGAGGACTACGAACAGCAACCCCATCCCCGGGTAGACCAAACCTCTTTTTGCTGTCGCGGCGGGCTGATCGGCGTGCTCGGTCGTCGTCATGATCAGTACCTCTCGTCCGCTGAAAAGGTTCAGCCCCGATTAGACTGTGATCTGGGTCACGCTACTCACTTGTCCTGACCGATGGAGCAGATTGCGCGTGTGGCTTGACGTGGGTTTTCGCCCGTTTCGACCCGTTTGCCGCGACATTCCGGAGACGGGAGCGACGGTCGTCAGTCGTCGCGAATTGCGCCCAGTGTCGGTTCTTGTCCGACCGGGGGCACCGGGAAAGCGCGCGTTCCCCGGCTGACATTGATTCACCTTTTGCCGTTTCGGGTATGTGTCCGTCATGTTTAAGCACGTAACCACGACCGCTGCCCTGCTCGCGGCACCCGTCGCCATGCTGTCAGGCTGCTCGAACGAGAAGGCCAGCGAACAGCCGAGCACCTCGACCTCGACCACTACCTCAGCCGCACCACGCGCGAAGGCCATGGCCGCAGAGTTGAAATCCGCGGATGGCAAACCTGTCGCCAAAGCGACCATCGATTTCGCGGGCGGCTTTGCGACGGTGACCGTGGAGACCACCGCACCCGGCATCCTGTCCCCGGGCTTCCACGGAATGCACATCCACTCGATCGGCAAGTGTGAGGCTAACTCTGTTGCTCCGACCGGAGGATCGCCCGGCGACTTCAACTCCGCCGGAGGTCATCTCCAGGTTGGCGGGCGGACGGAGCACCCGGCAAGCGGCGATCTGACCTCCTTGGAGGTCCGTTCGGATGGCTCGGGGAAGCTCGTCGCAACCACCGATGCGTTCACCGAGAACGATTTGAAGGGTCCCGAGGGAAGCGCACTGATCATTCACCAGGACCCCGACAATTTCGCCCATATCCCGGAGCGGTATACGCAAAACGGTGTCCCGGGCGCAGATGCAGAGACATTGGCGACGGGCGACGCCGGTGGACGGGTGGCATGTGCCGTCCTCGCGCCCGCGAGCACCGCCAGCACCTCCACCTCGATATCCACGAGCACCTCGACGGTTACCCAGACGACCGGTGCTCCGGTTCCACCGGCCGGCAGTGCGACCACGACAACTCCATCGTCATCGGCCAATATCACGAGCACGACCACGGTGACGCCGACGACCACCATGACAACCACGCCACCCGCACCGGGTAACCCGTAACCGGATTCGAAGGGAACTGCGCCCTTTCTCGCCCGCTGAGCGCGTCGCGAGCGGCACGGTGAATGCCTTGCTGAAGCAGACGACGCCTGCCAATGGACGCATGTTACGGGGGCGGCAATCTGGCTTGCTCAAGGCATTACACCTGTGTCACATGTCAGCGTGAAGTGCTCTATTTGTCGATCGCGGCATTTTTTGCCGGTGATACTTCATTTCCTACGCAACCATCATCGGGATTTCGTAGCCGAAGTTGTTAGCTGCCGTGATGGCCGAAGTTATGCTGCCTTCACCTGTCAGGTCGCTGTGAAGGCAGGAGGTCGCCATGAAGTCGACGATGAAGAAAAGTGTTGTGGGCGCCTGCATCGCGGCGTTGAGCCCGATCGGTCTGCTCGCCGCGTCGCCGCTCGCGCACGGGTCCCCAACATCCCGCTCGATATCCCCGATGTTCCACCTGCGTGCGACCCGGCCAAGCAGAATTGTGACGTCCCGCCAGCTTCGATGCTTCTGCCGTACTTCGAAGTGGACCTGTCAAAGGGACCGGGCGTTTCGTTTGATCCCGTAATCGGTGGCCTCGTAGCCCATATCAGCGACAACAGCGGAATCGCCTCGCAATGCAAGTACCAATCCGACTCCTACACGCGCAGTTTCTCCCTGCCGGCCAAGTCGACATACGATTTGCGGATCGTTCCTGCCATTCCGGAGTTCAGGGATCGGCCTGTCAGCGTCACTTGCGATAACGGCACCAGCACCAACACCAGCACGTTCTTCTGAGGGAGAATGCGATGCGCATTTGATTGCGCCACTACAGCTTCGGTGGCCCGTGACACCGTCGGCGCTCAGCGCAGTATCGGGTATGGCGAACGCGACATCGCCGGAACTTGCGGAGGCTGCAAGGGGGTGGCCGGTGTCCACTGCGGAATCGTCGGCGCTGGAGTCCACTGCGGGATTACTGGCGTCGGAGTCCATTGCGGGACATGCGATGGCGACGACTGAGGGACTTGCGATGGCGACCACTCCGGAATCGACTGCGCGGGTGTCGATTGAGGGACTTGGGGCGTCCACTGCGACGGCTGCGGTGTCTGCTGTTCTGGCCACAAAGCATGCAGACCGGGCGAATGTTGATATGGCCATGTCCCCACATCTTGCTGAGGCGCTACGGGGGTCGGCACCCACTGCCGACCCAGGGGAGGTTGAGTGGCTTGCTGTTGAGACGGTGGTGACCCAATCCACAGCCACGGTGGGCTCCACGGCGACAACAAGGAAGACGGGCTTGGTGCGGCGGGGCTGAGAGTCGGCGCCTGAATGATCGGCGACGGCAACGAGACTGGCGGTGATGGTGGCGTGAACACGAGCGGGGGCGGCGCTGGGGCCGCGTCCGGCACAGGAACTGGTTCGGCGACCTCAGGCTCGACGGCAACGGGCGGCGCCGGGAGTGGCTTTTCGACCGCAACCGGAGCTGGTTCGGCGATCACGCGTTGCGAAGTAGGTTGCCGAACCTGGACGACGGGTTGCCGAGTCGGTATTACAGGCGATGGTGGGGCGGGTGGGGGCTGCGCCATCGGCGTCGCCACCGGGACGCTTTGAGGCGCGGACGGTTGTGCCGCCGGTTCTGCAGGAGCTGGAGCTGCGACGGCCGGCTGGGCGGCGGGCAGTTCGCCCACCAGGGTGTTCGCCTCAGCAACTTCGGCTGGATTGGCGTTCCTGTCGACGGGTGGCCGGACGTTGCCGGCAACCGACATCGCCAGCGTCACCGCCCCGATCACGACGATCGCGGCCGCGATGTTCCCTGATGGGGATTCGCACCCGGGGATCCGTTCTGTGCTGCGGTGAGGTCACGACGTCATCACTCGCGATTGAGTCGAACAGGGCCGCCTGTGTCTCCGCGTCGGCCAGTTTGACTGGGGCTGAGGCGAGTGCGGCTAGTTCGTCAGGATCCTGCGAATAGGCCAGACCTCTGGTCAACGCCTCCGAGCCCGGCACATCGGCCGCGGCCAATGCCGCGCCGCGGGCGAGAGCGAATTCCGGTTCTTCCGGGACGATGACCGGCTGCAGTATCAGGCGTTCAAGGCCCGACTTGACCGCACAGACTGACGACCTCGAGCCGACCACAAATACGCTGCCGGGCTTGGGATCTGTGGTTTCCAGGGTGGCGGCCATAGCCGGCAGCATGTCGGCAGCGTCCCCACCGTCAAGGGTGCACATCTGCGCTTCGACAATCGACCCGTCGTCACTGTCGACGACCGACAATGTGGCGGTCTCCGGTCCCATCACGATCACTGCTGTGGTGTCGTTTCCGAGCGCGCGTCCGACGGTCTGGGCCAGCGCGCCTACGGCGTGCTGCTCTGCCATCAGCACCACGTTCTGAAGATCGCGCGCGGCAATACCGTCGCTCAAGGTCGCCAACGCAGGCTCGTCATCCCACGTCACGCCGCTCACGACCAGGTGGTGGCCCTTTGAGAACGCGTTCTGCCGGGTTGCCAGGATTGCGGAGCTGATCTGTTCGGACGGGCTGGCTTTCGGGACGCCGTAGGCGGTATCGAAGGTTGCGCATTCGATGATTACGCCGTCGGCTCTCTCACCCTCAATGAGCACCATTCGGACGGTCGTGGCCGTTACCGACACGCCAAGCACAATGTCCATGGCCCCTCCAGAAGGTCCGCAATGCAGTTTCGTATTCGGAGGTGTTGATTCGACGCTACTCTTGCGACGCAATTCGCACGGCGGATCGGTGCAGTCTTATTTCTTCGTCTTCTTCTCGCGTTTCCGTCGATTCGACGGGACCGGTTTATCAAATCTCGCCGGACATATGACCTTTGCGGAACTGCATACTTTGCCATCAAAGGCATGGTTCCACTATTAGCTGGCTGATTCGACTGGCGTCTATGCCGGATATATGCAAACCAAAGTCGTCGGACTTAGAGTTTCGCCAATTCCTACTCGATCGTTTGAATCGGCTTTCGGGAAACCGAGAACTAGATGGGTGTGCGGCTTGCTCAGCCCACTGGGAGCGTTGTAGCCACCTGAGCCAGTGCGGTCAGATGATCATCGACGGTCTTCAACCCGGCGCTCATGGTGTTGATCGAGACATGAGAGGCGCCCGCCTCCGCCCACGCCTTGAGCTCATCGGTCACCGCTTCGCCGTCACCGCGCCACGTGACCCTTCCCTCCATGCCGATCGCACCGGGATCTCTGCCCGCTTCGACAGCCGCGCGTTCGACGACGGCGCGCGCCTCGTCGAGTTCCGCGCCGGGTGCCATCATCGGAAACCACCCGTCGGCGAGGCGCCCTGCCCGCTCATAGCCCGGAGCCGACGCCGCACCGATCCACACCGGAATCGGGCGTTGGACCGGTAACGGCGCCAGACCTGCACCGGTGACCCGGTCGAAGTCACCGTCGAAGGTCACCGTCTGCTCGGTCCAGAGGCGGCGTAGCAGCGTGATCTGCTCGGCCGATCTCTTGCCGCGCCTGGAGAAGTCCTCACCGAGTGCCTCGTACTCGACGGCGTTCCAGCCGATCCCGACTCCCAGACGTAGCCGACCCTCGCTGAGCAGGTCGACTTCGGCGGCCTGCTTCGCCACCAAAGCGGTCTGGCGCTGCGGCAGAATGATCACTCCCGTGACGAGCTCCACCTCTCGGGTGACGGCGGCGAGATACCCGTACATGACGAAGGGCTCGTGAAACGTCGTGTTCACGTCGTACGGCCCGTTCCAGCCGGTGTGGACTGCCGGGTCCGCGCCGACGACGTGGTCGTAAGCCAGGATGTGGGTGAAGCCCAATTCCTCCACGCGCTCGGCATAGGCGCGTAGGGCGCCCGGATCGCCGCCAAGCTCCGTCTGCGGGAACACCACTCCAACTCGCATGTCCTTGTCCTTCCGGCGCGCGCTTACTCAAGTTTCATAGCTACTAAGCCGACATGTGCTTGCGGCATTCCCGAGACATGATGGCTGCATGACTAACGACCCTGACTACCCGCAGATGGCCGCCGCCCGCGGGCGGATCGAACCGGCGCCGCGGCGGGTCCGCGGCTTTCTCGGCCACGAGCTGGTCTTCGACACCACCGCGGCACGCTATGTCTGGGAAGTGCCCTACTACCCGCGGTACTACATCCCGCTCACCGATGTGCGTACCGAGTTCCTGCGCGACGAGAACCACCCACAGAAGGTGCAGTTCGGGTCCTCCCGGCTGCACTCGCTGGTGGGTGCCGGCCAGACGCATGAGTCGGCGGCCAGGGTATTCGACGGCGACGGGCCCGTCGCGGGAATGGTGCGCTTCGAGTGGGATCCGCTGCGCTGGCTCGAGGAGGATGAACCGATCTACGGCCATCCCCGCAATCCGTATTCACGGGTCGACGCACTGCGGTCCCACCGCCACGTCCGCGTGCAGCTCAACGACGTCGTGCTCGCAGACACCGCCGCTCCCGTCGTGTTATTCGAAACCGGCTTGCCGACAAGGTATTACATCGATGTGGCCGATGTAGCGTTCGAACATCTCGAGCCAAGCTCGACGCGGACACTGTGCCCATACAAAGGGACGACATCCGGCTACTGGTCTGTACGGCTCGGCGACGCGGTGCACCCGGATCTGGCCTGGACGTATCACTACCCATTGCCTGCGGTCGCCCCGATCGCCGGCATGGTGGCGTTCTACAACGAGAAGCTCGACATCGTCGTCGACGGTGTCGCGTTGCCCCGTCCGCAGACGCAGTTCAGCTGAAAGGTATTCGACTCTGCGTCCGCGGCGTAGGAGTGCGCTACCGCTCGATGACCGAGATCGAGTTCCCCCTCAAGTTGACCACCCATGCGGTGTGCGTGGACGGATCAGTAGCGACGGTCTGCGGGCCGTCACCAACATCGAGGGTGTCGGTGACGGACCGTTTCTGGGAATCGATCACCGAAACGGATGCCGCGCCGGAGTTGGTGACGAAGACGGTATGGGCGTCTGAATCGACTGTCGCCGCGCTGGGCTGAAGCCCGACAGCGATGGTCTGCGTGACGGTGCGATTGTCGAGGTCGAGCACCGAGACCGACCCCTCGTCCGTGTTGGGGACAAAGGCCGTACGCGTGGGCGGATCGATCGCCACATCGTTCGGATTCCGACCCACTTCGATCGTGTGGATGACCGCCGACTTCGCGGGATCGACGATTGAGACCGTGGCGCTGCCGCGGTTTGAAACGTAGAGGAGATGGGTCGTCGGGTCCACGCCCATTTTGCCCGGTCGGCTGCCGACTTTGATTGTCGCAGTGACCCTTCGGGACTCGGCGTCGATCACCGAGACCGTGTCGTCTCCCGAGTTCGCCACGTAGACCTTGCGGGTGGACGAATCGACTTCAATGCCTTCCGGGCTGGCGCCGACCCCGATGGTTCCGGTTATCGATCCCGACCCGATGTTGACGACGGACACGGAGTTCCCGCTCGTGACGTACGCGGTCTGCGTGGTCGGGTCCACGGCCGCGAACCGGGGCGCAGTTCCCACTCTGATGGTGGTGACACGCGATTTGGCATCAGCGACGTAGAGCGAGTCGTCGCCCTCACTGGTGACATACGCCTTGTGGGTGGATGGGTCCGATGCGACGTCGTGCATCGGACCGGCGCCGAGACCGAAGGTCGTCGCGACGACGGGCGGCTCGAGCGGCTCATCGGCTGACGCGATTCCACTCGCTGCCAGGCCCAAAGCGAGCACACCGACCGAGAATCCGACTGCCCTCTTCACGACGTCCCCCCGATCGACTCAGCTCCTTCGTGGCCGAGAGGCTGCCAGCAGACCGGCCGCCCGTCGGCATCTACCTGCAATCTCCACCGAATCTCCATATGACCTCCAAGCGGTGTCCTGCCTGCTCGACGCAGCATGAAGTCGTCAACCAAGAGCGGGCATCGGCTCGCCCGAACAAGGGTTTCTCATGAAGAAGATCATCGATTCCGCGCTTGTTGTTACAGGCCTCGCGGCGGCGGCGCTGACGCTGGCAGCGACGGTGCACGCCGAATCGGCGGCCATCACCATCGGTCAACTGCAGGCGCAGGGATTCGATGTCAAGATCGATCGCGTCGGCAGCGCGCCGCTGGACCAATGCGAGGTCGTCGACGTCCGAAATCCGCGCGACCGGACGGAGCTCGTGCGAGTCGGTGGCCGGGGCGATCGTGACTTCGTCCCCGTTGTCGTCAAACGGACGATCACGGTGTCACTCGACTGCTCACGCTGACCAACCTCACAGTCTCGGAAATTGTTGATAACAAGCTGATCACGGGCCGCGCTGCGTCGTCGGGTCGCGACGAATGGCGCTGTTAGCTTGCCGAAGGCGTGCCCCGAGACGGGATGAGGTGTGGCGGCAGTGGCGGAACGAGTGGTCAGCAGAACCTTCCGTGTGTGGACCTGTGCGATAGCCGTGCTATCGGCGGCATTATTGCCCTTGGCGTGCCATCGTTATTCAGGCCCCCCCGGCAGCGGCGTATTCGCGCGACGGCCTACCGGTCGAATACCTCCAGGTCCCGTCGCCGTCCATGGGGCGCGACATCAAGGTTGAGTTCGAGGGCGGTGGGCCGCACTCGGTATATCTGCTCGACGGGCTGCGCGCCCAGGACGACGCCAGCGGGTGGGACATCAACACCGAGGCATTCGATTGGTTCTACCAGTCCGGGATATCAGTCGTGATGCCCGTCGGCGGGCAGTCCAGCTTCTACTCCGACTGGTACCAGCCGGCGACAGGTAGCGACGGAACCTTCACCTACAAGTGGGAGACGTTCCTCACCCAGGAGCTCCCTGCGTGGCTCGCCGCCAACAAGGGCCAGGATCCGGCCGGCAATGCCGTCGCGGGGCTGTCCATGTCGGGCGGCGCGGCCCTCACGCTTGCCATCTGGCACCCCATGCAGTTCATCTTCGCCGCATCGCTGTCGGGATTCCTGAATCCCTCACAGGGCCTGTGGCCCACTCTGATCGGCCTCTCGATGAAGGATGCGGGCGGCTTCAACGCATCCAACATGTGGGGACCGACGAGCGACCCCGCGTGGCGCCGCAACGATCCGATGGTCAATGTCGCCAGGTTGGCGGCCAATAACACGGCCGTGTGGGTCTACTGCGGCAACGGGGCGCTCTCGGATCTCGACGCCAACGATGGAAACTTCGGTACACAGTTCAGCGCCCAGTATCTGGAGACCATCACGCTGTCCACCAATAAGGAATTTCAGCAGAAGTACGCCGCGGCGGGCGGCCGCAACGCGAAGTTCAACTTTCCGGACGACGGAACCCACAGCTGGGGTTACTGGGGGTCGCAGTTGCAGGCGATGAAGCCGGACATACTGCGGGTCCTCGGCGTACAACACGCGTAAAGCGGCGACCTCGGATCACAGAGGAGCCATCGTTGCCTGCTTCTCTTCGGGGATAAGCGTGTTGCGGTCGGCGTAACCCCACAGTTCGACGGTTTGGAGTGCCCAGAAAACCGCAAACTCGAGGAGCAGGGCCGTCTCGAGCGCGAACACTGGAATGTTCCATGCGTCGTCCTGAAGGTGGGAAAACCTACGCATGGCGGCGACGATTAATGCACCGATCAGCGAGCCCATCATCATCCATGCGATGAGGCGGTAGCACCGGTGGAAACGCTCACGGGTCGCAGTGTCCTGCTTGTCTTGGTTGCTTACCAGGTAGGCATTGATGAAGACCACAGCACCGATGCTGACGAATATCAGGACCGCGGCTACCCAATGTGCAAGCGCCTCAAATGGTTTGGGAAAGAAGAAAAATGCTCCGACGAAGCAGACAAGAATGATCGCGGACAGCATGCGCAGTCTGTTACCCCACAAGCTGGTCTCCGCGCGCGAGTCCTTGTCGACGAGATAGACGAACGCGATGATGCCCAGGGCAACCACTAGAGCGACGATCACAGCGCCGAAGTTATTTTCTATCGCGTTCCACTTGTCTTCGGCCGTGGGCAGGACCTGCTGGCAACCGGGATGATCGGGAAGTTTGATCGGGACGAATGCGACAAAGAATGCGAGCGTGCCTGCCAGGTTGAGCAGCACGTCCTCGCTGTCGTTGCTCCCCTTGTAGACGATCATCATGATCCCCAGGCAACAGAGCGCCGCGACGAAGACATTGCGCGCGGCCGTGTAGTAGTAGGCACTGATCGATCCCTGCCAGCAGTCCGTGGGCACGCTGTCGAAAAGAACCCCCGCCGCCAGCATGACAATGACGACGACCATGCCGCCTCGGAGGTACCGGTAGGTGTTTCGCCCGGTGTGCGGTGATTCAGATGATTCCTCGGATGCCGTCGTCACGTTGCCCCCGAAGTCTCGTGCTCGCAGTTGCTCATCGACGGTATCGCTGACACGGACGCTTGCGTGGCACGCCGCGCCGCGTCATCTAGACGTCGAGGGAACCACTGTCAGCTGACGCAGGCTCCGGTGTCGGCAACCTGTGTCCGGTCGGCTTTCGCCATCTGCGGGGCCACCTGTGCGGCGGTCAAAGCGAAGCCGGTCGTCGAATCGTCGGTCTCCGCACCGAAATACACGCCGAGAACCTGACCGTTGAGATCGACAACGGCGCTACCGCTCGAGCCGGACCGCGGAAACGACCCGGTGAGTATGTAGACCTGACGCGTCACCGGTGCTGCGTGGTAGATGTCCGGCCCGTTGAGTTCGGTGACCTCGCGGATCTGGACCGGGGCGGCCGTAAACGAAGCGGCGCCGGGATATCCGAGCACCAACGCGTCGGTACCGGTTCCGGCCGTGTACTCGGCCAACGGCAGCGGCCCCGCCGAGAGACCCGGTACGTTGAGGATCGAGATGTCGACTTGAGAATCATACGAAATCACCTGTGCGGCATAGGTTTTGTCACCGACGTCCACGAAGAAGGTCTCGGCACCGGCAACGACGTGGGCGTTGGTCATCACCTTGTTGGGCGCGACAACGAAGCCGCTGCCCGACGTCAATTTCTGGCAGCTCTCGGCCTCCCCGCGAACCCTCACCACACTGGGCTGTGCCTTCGCGACGACCTCTTCGGCAACAGTCGCCGGATCCGGCGCCTCCATCGTCGCGGACGGTTCCCGGTCGAATCGCTGCGCGATCTTGCCGAGACCGCCGCAGCCGGCCAGCAGAGCCGTCAGCGCGAGTGTCGAAGCCGTAACGCGTACGCGCCTCATCGCCGAGACATCTCTAGGCGGGCGTCGGTTCGCCGACCTTCACCAGCATCTTGCCGATGTTCGCGCCGGTGAATAGTCCGTTGAGGGCGTCGACGCAGGACTCGAGGCCATCGAAGACGGTCTCGCGGTGGGCCAGCAGGCCCTGCTGTTCCCACCCCCGCAGCGCGTCGAACGCTTCGTCGAAACGGCCCCACTCGTCGAGCGCGTTGAACCCCTGCATGAGCGCGGTCTTGGCCAGCAGGTTCACGTAGTTGGCCGGTCCCGGGTGTTCGCCGGTGAGATAGCTCGAGATGACACCGCACAGAACAACCCGCGCTTTCGGTGCCAGACGGCCCAGCACCGCGTCGAGGATCGGGCCGCCGACATTGTCGAAGTACACGTTGACTCCCCGCCGGCAATGCTCCTTCAGTGCGGCCGCCAGCTCATCCGCCTTGTAATCGATGCACGCGTCGAAACCGAAGTCGTCGACCACCGCCCGGCACTTCTCCGGGCCGCCCGCAATACCCACCACCCGAGCCCCGGCGATTTTGGCGATCTGTCCGGCCACCGACCCGGTTGCCCCCGCCGCGGCCGAAACGACGACCGTCTCCCCGGGCTGCGGCCGGCCGATACCGGTCATCCCGAAATACGCTGTGGCACCGGTCGGGCCGTAGATCGACATGACCGCCAGCTGGTCGGTCAGCCCGACCACGGGCGTGCTGAATAAGTCGTCGCGGATGATCACGTAGTCCTGGAAGCCGGTCAGTGTGGTGACGACGTCGCCGACGGCGTAGGCGTCGCAACGGGATGCCACGACCTCTCCGATGCCTGCCGCGCGAATGACCTCTCCGAGTTGCACCGGCGGAAGGTAGCTGGGCTGGTCGTCGAGCCAGGTCCGTGCCGCCGCGTCGATCCCCACATAGGTGGTGCGGAGCAACGCCTCACCCTCGGCGGGCTCGGGTGCAGGCGAGCCGACCAGCTCGGTGTCGTCGGGCTTGACCAGCCCCGCGGGGCGACGACGTAGGAGGATTTGGCGGTTCATCAGGTCGGGCACGACGCCGAAACTAGCGAAAGACGCCGAGGTTCGAAGCATCTACGGTCCAATGTCTCGAGGCGTGGATTTGGCCGTTTTGTTGTCAAACGGGCCAAATGAGTCGCAGAATTCACATGAGCCACATATGCACCGGCTCGGCGCGCGGGGACGTTCAACTGAAATTACTGCCTCTGGGGGCTCGCGTGCGTCGACTAATTCGTTCCTTCGGTGTCTGCATGCTGTCGATTGCCTCCACGGTCGTGCTGGCAGGCACCCAGACGATGACGCCTCTCGTCGCACTCACGGCGACCGCTTTGATCATGGGCGGCACCGGGCATCCGCTCAGCACCCCGCAGGACAGTCCCGAATTCGTCGACAGCTACACGAGCGATGCGAACAACGACTACATCTTGCTAACCGGATTCTGTGGCGCAGGGTCGTGCACACCCACCGCGGTCAGCACGCCCGAGCAGTTCATGCCGGTGTCGGGAACCATGCCTTTCGACCAATCGGTCGGACAGGGAGTGACCAACCTGGATCAGGCCGTCAATGCGCAACCGGTGGGCGAGTCGATGGTCGTCTTCGGGTACTCGCAAAGCGCCCGAATCGCGTCGATCGAAAAGGGCAACCTCGCCGCGGCGGGCTCGACGTTGCCGCTGTCTTTTGTGATGATCGGCAACCCGAACAGATCCAACGGCGGCATTCTGGAACGCTTCGAAGGCCTCCAGATCCCTATCCTCGGAGTCACTTTCGACGGGGCGACGCCCACCAACACCGACTTCAAGACCGTCGACATCACCCGCCAGTACGACGGCTGGTCCGATTTCCCGACCAACCCGCTCAACCCGTTCGCCACGGCGAACGCAGTTGCAGGAATTCAATATCTGCACGGCGACTACCAGAGCGCCGGTCTCGGCAACGCGCTGTATCAAGGCTCCTACGGAGACACCGACTACTACATGATCCCGAGCCAGCGGCTGCCGCTATTGATGCCCCTTGCCGACGCCGGAGTGCCGAGCCCGATGGTGACCATGCTCGACGCGCCCATCCGTGTGCTCGTGGAGTCCGGCTACAACCGGACGATCAGCCCGGGCCAGCCGACCCAGGCGAGCATCCTGTACTTCCCGAACCCGGTGCAGACCGGCATGAACTTCATCATCGCGATCCCGACGGGGGTTGACGACGGTGCTCAGGAGGCCGCCAACATACGTCCGTTCGGAACACCGCCGATCGACCAGCGCAGCCCCTACGGCGTCGGCGGGCCACCCGTCAACGCCGGTTCGTTCGACTCGACCGGTGCGCCGATCACGTCGGCGTCGCCGGCGAACTCCGTGGCGAACACGCAACCGCGTGGCTGCCCAACAAGGCCCGGCGCTACCGTCGGCCTCGCCGCCCGCGGCCCGCCCGGCACCGTTACAGAAAGTGGCCGCCGCGACTGCACCGACAGCTCCTGCGGCCACCACACCGTCGATCACGGCGCCTGCACCGGCAGTGGAGAAGGCGGCTTCGGCGAAACCGGCCAGCGGCTTGACGTCGCCGTGGTGGGGGAAGCCGGCCGACCTACCCCAGCCGGCACCGGCGCCAGCCGAGATACCCAAGCCTGCGCCTGCCGAGCTGCCGAAACCTGTTCCTCCGCCTGCCGAGCTGCCGAAACCGGTTCCTCCGCCGGTCGAGGTTCCTAAACCAGCACCCGTCGACATGCCGACCGGTGAGCTTCCACGGGAGAACATCCTCCCGAAGGTCGTGCCGCCGAAATTCGATCCGCCCGCGCAGGCGCCGATTCCCGCCGAATTGCCGACGCCGGTCGACATTCCGGCACCGGCGTTCGTCCCGCCGGAGATTCCGGCAGCAGCGCCTGTCCCGCCGGTGCAGGCGCGGTCCTTGCCGGAGCTGCCCATGGCGCCGCCGCAGTTGCCTGCGCTGCCCATGGCGCCGCCGCCGCAGATGCCTGTGTTACCGCAGATGCCCGCGCTGCCGCCCCCGCCGCCGATGCCCGCGCTGCCGAATATCGCCAATGTGCTTGGAGGGCTTCGGCTGCCGTTCTGAGTCAGCCGGTCAGGAGAAGCTGCGCACCTTCGGGATCAGTGCAGACGCAACCCGACTGGCCTCGTCTTGGCTCTGTTTGTCGTCGCCGCCACGCGAATATACGTCGAGTTGGGTGGTGCCGATGAGCACATAGAGATGGCCGTCGCGACAGTAGGCGTCGTCGCCAATCCCAGCGATCGACGGGTTGTCTGCCTCCGCGGTCTTGAAATCGCCGCTCGTCGTGCGGGATAGGAAACTCGCGAGCTGGCCGTCCGACTACTGCCACTGGCAACAGCGGGTGGACGCATTTACGTCCGCGCCGTCTTTGTCGGTCTGCGTGATGTCTCGACCGGTCAGGTCGATGACCTCGCGCCCGTCGAGATCCAGCGAACGTTCGTTTCTCGACGCCGCGGACCCTGTGACCAGTCGGAAACCACGCCCCTCTGTGATGGCTGACACCGCGGCGCCCCGACACGAGTTTGCTGGCGTGGCACGATGTGATTTGTCACTCATTTTTGGGGCGAAAGCTAAGAAAACGTTATTAGACCCCATTGGTCACACGGATATCCAGCGGTTGCCGCTAGTGAATATCCGCATGTCAAAACGCCTTTCATACTTGCCAGGGCAGCGTCAAGAATTCATAACAAATAATTTTCTAAGCGGTGCCTGAGAATTCGCCGGAGGCTGGCGACTATCGCCGGAGAATGCCTCTCGGCGGCCGAATTTTCGTCGCTACACTCGACCGGGATCTGCGCCGAACGAGCGCAGTCAGACTTAACTACCCGCCGGGCGTATCCACAACCGGCACAAGCAACCGATGAACAGGGCAAATACTGTCATGCACAAGAACACTGTCGCCGCGGACGTAACCGATGCCGTAGAGCCGGACTTCGTGGTGCTCGGCACCGTTGCCGTCCCGGGCGGAGCGATCGCCGATCTCACCGTCAGCACCGACGGCGCCACGGTCGTCGCAACTCATTACGGCGACGACAGTGTCTCGGTCTTCGACGCCGACACCATGGCCGTTGATGCCGTCGGTGTTCGTGGTGGACCGCATTTCGTTACCGCCGCCGAACGGCGTGCTTACGTAACGACCTCGGCGCAGGGGCATGACGTGGTCGCGGTCATCGACACCGAAACCAAGCGGGTCATCGCAGCCCACCCAGTCGCCGGCACCGCGACCGACGTCGCGATCAGCCCGGACGGCACCTGTATCTTCGTCGGCCAGGCCGGGCAGGACCGCGTTGGACTGGCGGTGATCAACACCTTCGGTCGCATCAACACGATCGACCTCGGCGACGGTGCGGGTCGCACCGTCGACGCAGTGCAACCCAGCGCCAATGGGCGCCTCGTCTACGCCGCCACCTCCGACGCCGACAGCGGCAAGCTGCTGGTGGTCGACGTCGTCGAGGGCCGGGTGATCCGTGACATCCCCGTCGCGTCGCCGATTCGCGACCTCGCGTTGAGCCACGACGGCGCTCTGGCGTACGTCGCGATGTTCGATACGCACTGGGGCGGTTCGATCGACGTCATCGACACGGCGATCAATGAGATCACCGCCAAGGTCGGTATCGGGGGTGCACCGATGCAGATGGCAGTCAGCCCCGATGGCGCCCGCGTCTACATCGCCGACTATGAGCACGTCGCCGTGCTGTCAACGGAGACTACTTCGATTGTCGACATTCTGACCGTGACGGCCGAGCCGTCATGCGTCGCTGTCAGCCCGGACAGCAGCAAGCTGTACATCGCCGATCACGCCGGCTTCGTCACGGTCATGTCCGTCGCCGGCGGCGCGGCTGCGCTCGAGACGGAGTTGACGACCGTGAACGTCCCCACCGTGCCGGAGCTCCGCGGGCTGCAGGCCGCGGCCGTCTAACTTCGCTCGGCTGCCGTCAACGGCAGAATCTCTAGCCGTCAGCGCCACTGGTAGCGGGTCTTCGGCCGGCCCGCCTTGCCGTAGTCGGTGTGCCGGGTGACGGTGCCCTCTTCGGCGAGGCGCTCGAGATATCGCCACGCCGTCACTCGCGAAACTCCGACCTGCTTGGCCACCGCGTCTGCGGTGATTCCGTCGCCGGAATCCCGCACGGCGCGCGCGATCTCGTCGTTCGTACCTACCGCCGCGCCCTTCGGGGCAGCGGACCTGTCGGTGCTGGCCCGCAACTCGGCGAGCGCCCGATCGACCTCGGCCTGACTCGCCGCGTCGGTACCAGCAGGCAGGGCCTCACGGTAGCGCTGGTAGCGCTCGAGGCGATCGCGGAATGCCGCGAACGTGAACGGCTTGAGCAGGTAGGCCAGCGCGCCGTGGCCGACTGCGGCGCGCACCATCTCCAGATCGCGCTCCGACGTGATCGCAATGATGTCCGGTGCCGGTCGCAGACCGGACAGGCCCGACGCGAGCGCGATCCCGTTGGCGTCGGGCAGCCCAATGTCAAGGAGCACCAAGTCGATTGGTCTATCGCTCGCCGCGGCTCCGGCGGCAGCGCGCATCGCGTCGCGGGCGGTGTGCGCGACCGCCGCCACCGAAAACCCGTCCAGCCGTAGCAAGTATGCCTCGTGTGCCTCGGCGATCAACGGCTCGTCCTCGACGATCAGCACGCTGATCATGAGTCGCTCACAGTTACCGTCACCACCGACCCGTATGTCACGTCGGCGGTCAACGAACCGTTGTGCCGCTTGATGACCTGTGCGACGAGGGCCAGCCCGAGGCCGTGCTGTTCGCTGTCGGGGCCGGACTTCGTCGAGTAGCCGCGCTGCATGGCCTTTTCGAAGGTGGCGGCGTCCATGCCGGAGCCGCTGTCGGCCACTCGGATCAGCAGAGTGTGGTCGGTCTGGCTGACGGTGACCTCGACCCAGGGATCGTCACGATCACAGGCGTCCATCGCGTTGTCGATCAGGTTGCCGAGCACGGTCACCAGCTCCTGGCCCGACAGCGGCACGTCGTCGGAGTTGGACGGCAGACGGGTGTCCTCGGTGACGGACAATTCGATTCCGCGTTCGTCAGCCTGCGCGGTCTTGCCGAGTAGCAGCGCGACCAGCGCAGGTTCGCCGACATCGGCGGACAGCCGGTCCACCAGCCGCTGGGACAGCTCCAGCTCATCGGTCGCGAACCTGACCGCCTCGTCGGCGCGACCCATCTCGACCATGGTGATCACCGTGTGCAACTTGTTGGCTGCCTCGTGTGCCTGTGCGCGCAGTGAGTCCGCGAGCACCTGCAACGAGCTGAGCTCACCCAGCGCGCCCTGCAGTTCGGTGCGGTCGCGGATGGTGACGACTTCAGAGTCCTGCGACCGGTTGTCGACCTGCGACCGGTTAACGACGAGCACCCGGTCGTCGGTGACGTGCACCTCGTCGCGAGCGCCCGGGTTGTAGCTGCGCAGGAACTCGGGCAGATCCGATCGGGCGACGGGTCCAGGGGACAGACCGAGCAATCGCCGCGCCTCGTCGTTGACCAGTGCCACCCCGGTGCGGTCGAGCACGATCAGCCCTTCGGAAACCGAATGCAGGATCGCGTCGTGGTGTTCGTACATCACCCGAAGCTCGTCGGGTCGCAACCCGTGCGTCTGCCGCAGCAGCCTGCGTCGGATCGCCCACACTCCGACCATCGAAATCGCGAGCGCCGCAACGCTGACCGCCGCGATGGTCGGCCATTGTGATCGCCAGCGTTCGGCCAGGGTCTGCTGAGTGATCCCGGCCGACACCAGGCCGACGATCCTCCCGGAGCCGTTTCGAACCGGCACGATGGTCCGGATCGACGGGCCGAGTGTGCCCGTGTACACCTCGGTGAATGTTTCGCCGCGGAGGGCGGGTTCGGTGGTGCCGAGGTAGTGGCCACCGATTTGGTGCGGATCGGTGTGGGTGAAGCGCGTTCCGTCGGGCGACATGACGGTGATGAACGCGATGTCCGTATTGGCACGGACCGCCTCGGTTACCGGCTGCAAAACCTGTGTAGCCCTTCCGGATTCGATCGCCGCCGCCGTCGACGGCGAGTCGGCCAAGGCGGTCGCGATGGCGACGACCTGCTGGCGAGCGGCCGCGTCGCCGTCTCGTCGGGCGTCCAGCAGCGCCAGGCCACTGCCGGCCAGCACCACGACCGCGATCACGACGATCTGCAATGCGATCGCCTGGGTCGCCAGCGAACTGCGCCACCACCGGCGCACGGTGCGCCCGCGGCCGTCCGGCGTGGCCACCTCTCCGATTGAGGCGTCGTCGCGGTCCACCATGCGACACCTCCGCTGAACGTAATGAACTAAAGCGTGACCTGGCTCACGTACTGGCAGAACCTACTTGCACATCACATTCGATGTCGACCTGGAGGTAGTCCGCACATGACCGTCATTGACCGCCAACCCCCGGTATCCGAGCCGCCGGATCCGCCCCGCCGCAAGGACCGCACGCACTGGCTGTACATCGCCGTGATCGCCGCAGTGCTGATTGGCGTCGCGGTCGGCATTCTCGCGCCGAACGTCGGCAAGAGCGTCGGTGTGCTCGGCACGATGTTCGTCGCGCTGATCAAGATGATGATCGCGCCGGTGATCTTCTGCACGATCGTGCTGGGGATCGGAAAGGTCCGCAAAGCCGCCACGGTCGGCAAGGTCGGCGGTCTGGCATTCGTCTACTTCGTGGTGATGTCGACGTTCGCGCTCGCAATCGGCCTGGTGGTCGGCAACCTTATCCACCCGGGCAGCGGGATGCACCTGTCGGAGAGTGCGGCGGGCAAGGGCGCCGAGCTGGCCGAGAAGGCACATGAATCGGGTGGGCTGATGGACTTTGTCCAGCACATCGTCCCGGACACGCTGCTGTCGTCGTTGACCGGAGGCAATGTGCTGCAAGCGCTTTTCGTCGCGCTGCTGGTCGGATTCGCACTGCAGGCGATGGGCAACTCCGGGGAGCCGATCCTGCGCGGCGTCGAGCACCTGCAGAAGCTGGTCTTCAAGATCCTGGTGATGATCCTGTGGCTGGCCCCGGTCGGCGCGTTCGGCGCGATCGCCAACGTCGTCGGACAGACCGGCTGGACCGCGGTCACCCAACTGCTGACGTTGATGCTCGGCTTTTACATCACGTGCGTGCTGTTTGTGTTCGGCGTGCTCGGCACGATGCTGCGCGCGGTGTCGGGTGTATCGATCTTCAAGCTGGTGCGCTACCTCGCCCGCGAGTACCTGCTGATCTTCTCGACCTCGTCGTCGGAGTCCGCGCTGCCGCGGCTGATCGCCAAGATGGAACACCTCGGTGTGGATCGCAGCACCGTCGGCGTCGTCGTCCCGACCGGCTACTCGTTCAACCTGGACGGAACCGCCATCTATCTGACGATGGCGTCGCTGTTCATCGCCGACGCGCTGGGTAGCCCGATGTCAGTCGCCGAGCAGATCGGCCTGCTGGTGTTCATGATCGTCGCCTCCAAGGGTGCGGCTGGTGTGACCGGGGCCGGACTTGCCACGCTGGCGGGTGGTTTGCAGAGTCATCGGCCCGACCTGTTGGACGGCGTCGGCCTCATCGTCGGCATCGACCGGTTCATGTCAGAGGCGCGAGCGGTCACAAACTTCTCCGGCAACGCCGTTGCCACGGTATTGGTGGGCTCTTGGACCAAGACCATCGATCGCGACAAGGTCGACGCCGTGCTGCGTGGAGACGACCCATTCGACGAGCTGACGATGGTCGACGACCACGCCCCCCACGCCGAAGGACCGGCACAACAGCGCATCCCTTCGACGGCATAGGGCGCGATACGAAGGCCCGACCGGTAGCGCACCCGGCCAGGCAGGCCTTCTTCGTCGTCGAGTCTGTTGGCTGCGTCAGTGTCGTGTGCAGTCCAGCGTGACCGAAATGGATTGGCTGACAACGTCGAGTACCAGTGCGCGGTCATGGTTGTTGCCGCCCGGACCGATGTAGGGCACCCATTGGGTGACCTGCGTGGGGTTCCTGACATTGGTCACGACGCACTCGCTCATAGGCGCAGTACCGATTCGGTCGATGTTGACGGTATAGCCCTCGTCCTGCAGCCGGCTGATGGTCGCCTGTGCGCTTTCTCCGCCGGGTTCGTCGGCCGACGCGAGTCCTGCGGGCACGGCGAGCGCAGCGCATCCACCCGCGACCGCAGCTGCGAGCGTCCAGTTTTTGCGCATAACCGCACCTCTCGTTGCTTGTTCGGTCAATGATCCCCGAAATAGATCGTCGGCGACACTTATTTCGTTCCCGGGTTCGACGGAGACTTCCGCGGACGCGACGAAAGCGTATGTCGTGACGTTCATCGCAAGTGAGCGCCACCGTAACCAACCTCACAGCGGTGTGGTTGGCCTTCGCTCTCGCGCTTGGTTAAGCATGGTCACGTGAGTCAGACATCGGTAGCCCACCAACCGGCCACGGCTACCCGGGTGCGGCTGTCCCACCACGTAATGACGCTCGACGACGGGCACAGGGTGGGCGTGACCATGGGTGGCCAGGGAGTCCCGCTGGTGTTCCTGCATGGCCTGGCCCTCAGCGGGCGGGCGTACGTCCGATTGCTGAGCCGGTTGGCGGGAATGGGTTTTCTGGTCGTCGCCCTGGACGCGGCCGGACATGGCTTCACCCCGAACCTGCCCCGCAACGGGGCCGAGTTGACCCATCGCGTCGACCTGACGCTTCGAGCCCTCGACGCGCTGGGTGTGCGCAAGGCCGTCTTCATGGGCCACTCGATGGGTGGCCGCACGATCATCCAGTTGGCGGCCGTCGCGCACGAGCGGGTGCTGGCGGCGGTGCTGCTGGATGCCGCGGCCGGCTCGCCGTTCGACGACTCCATCCGGACGCCTGTGCGATCGCCCCGGCGTGCGGCGCAGGCGTTGTTGAACGCGGCCTACGACGCTCCCGGCGATCCGCGCCGACTGCCCGCGCCCGAGCGCAAGCGGTATATGCGCCAGATGGCCGCGGCCCTTGCGCGCAATGCCCGGACACCGCTCGGCCTCCCTGCCGCCCTCCGGGCCATCATCGCCTCGGGCGACTACACCCCGATGCTGGAGGCGATGCGCGAGCACGGCGTGCCGACCATCGTCGTGCATGGCGAGAACGACCTGGTGGTTCCGTTCGAAAGCGCCCACGACATGGCTGATCGCGCCGACGCCACGCTCTACCGGGTGCCCGATGCCTACCACTCATGGATGCTGGCCAATCCGCGGCACGGTGCAGACATGATGCGACAGTTGCTCGATGCCGAGTTGGGCGACGTGCTGCGCGACGCCGCGCGCGAGCACGGGGCATGGGGCTGGCGAGACGCCTTGCTGACCGTGGATTCGCCTCTGCTTTCGCTGGAGGATGGGCCCCTCGAGGCCGTGGGCATCGAGGAGCCAGAGCCTGTCGAATTGGACCGGTTACGCAGCGCAACGCGTACCAGACCAAGCCGTCGGCGCGGCACGCGTCATCGGCGCTGGTTCTCGTGGCGCCGTAGACCTCCTTCAGCGTCAATGGGCGGAATCGCCGACATCGCTTTGCCAGCGGATTAGCATCGGCACCATCTGACTGCGTCGGGCATGGCGTCCGGAGTCGGAGGGGATAACTCGATGGACAGCACGATGCAGGACTTCCCGCTGACGATCACCGGCATCATGCGATACGCGTGCAATGTGCACGGCGACCGCAAGGTGACGACGGCAACGGGTGACGGGTACCGGCACGCGACCTATCGAGAAGTCGGGGAACAGGCGGCCAGATTGGCGAATACGTTGCGCCGCATCGGTATCACGGCTGACCAGCGAGTGGCGACGTTCATGTGGAACAACGCCGAGCACCTGACCGCGTACCTGGCCGTCCCATCGATGGGAGCTGTTCTGCACACGCTCAACGTGCGGCTCTCGCCCGAGCAGATCGCCTTCATCGCCAACGAGGCCGAAGACCAGGTGATCCTCGCCAATATGTCGGTGGCCGGTCAGCTTGCCCCCGTCCTGCCTCTGCTGGCAACCGTGCACACCGTGATCGCGGTCGGCGAGGGCGATATCGAGCCCCTAGCGGCATCGGGCATGACCGTGCTCCGATACGAGGAGGTCCTGGCGGCGGAGGCGCCCAGCTTCGACTGGCCCGATATAGACGAGAAGTCCGCGGCGGCGATGTGCTACACCAGCGGCACGACAGGCAATCCGAAAGGCGTTGTCTACAGCCACCGTTCGAGTTATCTGCATTCGATGGCAATGTGCACCAATAGCGGCCTGGGGGTGGGCTGCTCCGACAAGGTGCTTCCGATCCCGCCGATGTTCCACGCCAACGCATGGGGGTTGCCTTATGCCGCGTTGATGGCGGGTGCCGATCTGGTGATGACGGACCGCTTCCTCGACCCGAAATCGCTAATCGATCTGATCGAGACGCAACGGCCCACGGTGGCCGGCGCCGTCCCGACGATCTGGAATGACGTGGTGCACTACCTGGAGAAGGACCCGGATCACGACTTTTCGTCGTTGCGGGTGGTCGGCTGCGGTGGGTCGGCCGTGCCGACATCGATGATGAAGACATTCGAAGAGCGGTACGGCGTGCGGATCCTGCAACTGTGGGGCATGACCGAAACCTCGCCGCTGGGCACGGTGGCTCGCCCGCTTGCGGGCGTTCCCGATGATCAGCAGTGGGAACTTCGCTCCAGCCAGGGCCGGCCGGTGTGCGGCGTGGAGGCGCGGATCGTCGACGACGACGGCAATCCGCTTCCGCACGACGGCAAGGCGGTCGGCGAGGTACAGGTGCGCGGCCCGTGGATCGCCGGCTCGTACTACCTCAACCGTGACGAGTCGAAGTTCACCGACGGCTGGCTGCACACCGGTGACGTCGGCCGCATCGACCCCCTCGGCTACGTCACGCTGACCGACCGGGCCAAGGACGTCATCAAGTCCGGCGGTGAGTGGATTTCGTCAGTGGAGCTCGAGAACCACCTGATGGGCCATCCCGCGGTCAGCGAGGCCGCGGTCGTCGCGGTACCCGACGAGCGCTGGCAGGAACGGCCGCTGGCGGTCGTCGTCGTCAACGAGGGTGCCGAGGTGTGCGCCAGCGAGCTGCGGGAGTTCCTGTGCGACAAAGTCGTTCGCTGGTGGCTGCCCGAGCGGTGGGCGTTCATCGACCAGGTGCCGCTCACCAGCGTCGGCAAGTTCGACAAGAAGACAATCAGGGCGCGGTACGCCGAGAACGCCTACGAGGTCATCGAGCAGCGCGACTAGCGTTCCCCGCGAAAGGGTGTCAGCGCTCGGCTCGCTGGTAGGCCGTCACCACGGCCGCGCCACCGAGGCCGATGTTGTGCTGCAGTGCCGCGGTGACGTTGTCGACCTGTCGCTTGTCGGCGGTGCCGCGCAACTGCCAGGACAGCTCGGCGCATTGCGCAAGTCCCGTCGCTCCCAGCGGATGGCCCTTGGAGATGAGGCCGCCGGACGGGTTGACCACCCACCGTCCGCCGTATGTGGTGTCGTTGTTGTCGATCAGCTTCGGGGCTTCGCCCTCGCTGCACAGGCCCAGCGCCTCGTACAGCAGGAGTTCGTTGGCGGAGAAGCAGTCGTGCAACTCGATCACCTGGAAGTCGGACGGGCCGAGCCCCGACTGGTCGTAAACCTTCTGCGCGGCCCGGACATTCATGTCGTAACCGATCAGGTTCTTCGCACTGCCGTCGAAGCTGCTGTCGAAGTCGGTGGTCATCGCCTGCCCGACGATCTCCACGGCCTGCCCCGCCAAGCCATGCTTGTCGACGAACGCCTCACTGGCCACGATCGCCGCGCCTGACCCGTCGGACGTGGGGGAGCACTGCAGCTTGGTCAGCGGATCGGAGATCATCTTCGCCGCCAATATGTCGTCGAGGGAGTACTCGTCCTGGAACTGTGCGTACGGGTTGTTCACCGAGTGCTTGTGGTTCTTCAGCCCGATCTTGGCGAAATGCTCTGCAGTGGTGCCGTACTGGCGCATGTGCTCTCGGCCGGCGGCTCCGAACATCCACGGCGCCACCGGAAATCCGAACTCGTCGATTTCGGCCATCGCCTTGACGTGCTTGCCCATCGGGGACTCGCGGTCCTCGGCACCGCCTTGAAGCGGGCCGGGCTGCATTTTCTCGAAGCCGAGTGCGATCACGCAGTCGGCCAGTCCGCCCCGGATCGTCTGCGCTGCCAGAAACAGTGCCGTCGAACCCGTCGAACAGTTGTTGTTGACGTTCGCGATCGGAATGCCGGTCATCCCGAGCTCGTAGAGTGCCCTGTTGCCGGAAGTGGAGTCACCGGCTACGTAGCCGACGAAGCCCTGCTCCACCTCTGAGTAGTCGATGCCCGCGTCCTCGAGCGCATTGGTGCCGGACTCGCGCGCCATGTCCGGGTAATCCCACCCCTCGCGGCGGCCTGGCTTCTCGAATTTGGTCATTCCGACCCCGACGACGAAAACCTTGTTCGGCATTTCTCTGTCCCTTCGCTGCACCGCGCGGTCAGACAGAACATATCGCGTCGGGCAAAAGAGAATGTCGGAGGCGGGTTACGGGGGCGATGGCCAAGGCTGCTCAGGACACCGACTTCGTTCCACCATTGGTGCAGTTGTTCGAGGTTTGGGCCCTGAGCGTCGGCCCGCAGCAGATCGGCGTCTTTCGTCTATGTCACGTCGGGGTTGCCGTCGTAGGTGCCGCATGCCACCTGGCCGGCGAGCTGGTCGGGGTCCGCGTTGTAGTGCCAGGAGGAAGGCGAGTCAAGATCACTGCCCAGGCTCTTCACCAACCCGGAGTTCTGTGCGATGGCGTCCTTGAAATGCTGGTCCAGAGTGGGCTGGTCCGCGAAAATCGAATACCGCGCCACCGCGGCGTGTTGGCCTTTCCCCAGTTCAGTGTCGCCAGCGCGCCGGTGACCGGCGGGTGCGCCGGTTCGCAGACGCTGCTGTCGTAGTCGTCGGGTAGTACGCGAGCAGCTTGCCTTCGGATGACTCCGGGTCCACCGGAGTCGCCGTCGGCTTCGGGGTCCGGGACGTGTGATCTTGCGGGTCGTCGTGGTGCTACTGGCTGTGTAGGGCAGTGGTCCTTGCGACCCTCTTCACGTTTAACGGTTCCTGGCGCAGGATCCGCTCGTAGAGGGCCTGCACCGTGCGGCCGGGATCAATGCCCAGATCCTCGGCAAGTGTGCTTTTCAGCCGTCGGTATGCGTCGAGCGCGTCGGATTGGCGTTCGGCGAGGTAGTAGGCGCTCATCAACTGTGCCCACAGCGGCTCGCGGTACGATGTTCGGCCGTCAGTGACTCCAGCTCGCCGATGATGGCATAGGCGCGGCCGCACGCGATCTCGGCTTCCGCGAGCGCGGTGTGCGCGAGCACCTTGTCCTGAACCAGCGCGGTGGGTCGACGAATTGAAAGTCGCGCAGGTCTTCGAGGACGGGTCCGCGCCATTCGGACAGCGCGACGGACAGTCTTTCGCAGGCCTGCTCGAACTTACCGGTCGCCGCGGCCTGCACCCCCGCAGTTTTGCCAAAGTCGAAACGACCGATGTCGCAATTGTTTTCGGGCACACTCAACCGGTATCCGGGCGGTGCGCTGCCCAATGCTTTGCGGGAGTCAAGACCGACGCTGCCGAGCAGCTTACGGAGGTTGGAACGTAGGAATGCAGGCTGGCGCGCGGATCCGGCGGCGGAAACTGCTCCCAGGCCGCTTCGATCAAGCGTTGGTCGCGACCGGCCGATTGCGGTTTATCAGCAGCATGGCGAGGACGGCGCGCTGCTTCGGTGTGCCCAGCGGCACCGATGCGCGGTCGACGCAGATCTGCAGCGGCCCCAGCACTCCGAACTCCACACTCATCGCTGGAGAATTTTCCCGCGAGCAGTCGCAAAAGCCCCGCTTTTCCGTATGAATCGGGTGCTTTTGCGTCTGCTCGCGGGGAAAAGTGGTGTAGACCTGAGTAGAACGTGTTCTAGTTTCGCGCTCGTGGGAGGAAAGACATGGGCCTTCGGGTCGTGCAGTGGGCCACGGGAGGAGTCGGCGTCGCCGCGATCAAGGGCGTGCTCGAACACCCCGAACTCGAGCTCGTCGGCTGCTGGGTGCATTCGAAGGACAAGGCAGGCAAGGACGTCGGCGAGATCATCGGCACCGAGCCACTCGGCGTCATTACCACCGACAGCATCGACGAGATCATCGCCCTGGACGCCGACGCCGTCGTGTACGCACCGCTGATGGCCAATCCCGATGAGGTGGCCGCGCTGCTGCGGTCCGGTAAGAACGTCGTGACGCCGGTCGGCTGGCTCTACCCCAGCGAGCGAAGCGCCGCGCCGATGCGGGAGGCCGCGCTGGAAGGCAATGCGACGCTGCACGGCACCGGCATGGCGCCCGGCGGCATCAGTGAGAAGTTCCCGCTGCTGTTCTCCGCATTCTCGACGGGCGTGACATTTATTCGCGCCGAGGAGTTCTCCGATCTGCGGACGTACGAAGCACCCGATGTGCTGCGCCACGTCATGGGCTTCGGCGAGGTCCCGGAGAAGGCGCTGACCGGGCCGATGCAGAAGATGCTCGACAGCGGCTTCATCCAAGCCGTCAAGATGTGCGTCGACAAGATGGGATTCAACGCCGACCCGAAGGTGCGGGCGACCCAGGAGATCGCAGTCGCGACCGCGCCGATCGACTCCCCGCTGGGTGTCATCGAGCCCGGCCAGGTCGCGGGCCGCAAGTTCCACTGGGAAGCCCTTGTCGACGGCGAGCCCGTCGTGCGCGTCACGGTGAACTGGCTGATGGGTGAGGAAAACCTTGATCCCACATGGAAATTCGGGGCTGCCGGTCAGCGGTACGAGATGGAGGTGCGGGGCAACCCGGACATCACGATCGTGGTCAAGGGTTTCCACTCCGAGGTCGGCGGCGAGGGCCCCGAGTACGGCATCGTCGGCACGGCGGCACACTGTGTGAACTCGGTGCCCGCCACCTGTGCGGCCGAGCCCGGGATCTTGACCTACATCGATCTCCCGCTGATCAGCGGCAAGGCGGCCCCTCGACTCGGCTAGTCTCGGGTAATGACCAAGCCGCTGGTGGTGGAGCAGTCCCGAAACATCGCGATGGGTCAGCAGGATGTCTTCCGCGACATGGTGCCGATGCCGCTGCCGTCGCTGTTCCGCAAGTGGTACGGGCCCATCCCGCCAATCAAGGAAGTGCGCAACCAAACCGGCGACTGGGATGCCGTCGGGCAGTCACGCACCGTGGTGCTGGTCGGCGGCGGCAGCATGCTCGAACAACTCACCCAGTTCGACGCACCGCAATCGTTCGGCTACACGCTCTCCGACATCAAGGGTCCACTGGCCCCGCTGGTGGGTCATGTGGACGGCGAATGGATCTTCGAGCCGATCGGTTCTGGTACGAAGGTGACGTGGCGGTGGACCATTCACCCGCGCAGCGGGCTCACCGCGCCGCTGCTGCCGGTATTCGGCAAGCTGTGGAAGGGATACGCCCGCCAGTCGCTCGAAGAACTGTCCAGGCAGCTGGTGCACTGACCGTCACGGAATGCGATAGAACGGGTTCGGCAGCCGAAACATAGTGCGCATCAGCCGGTTCCACGATCAACCGGATGTAGCCGCTGTAGTCGACGGTGGCGCAGGCGGCTCGGCGACGGCCGTTGGTGCGCAGAACAACCTCGCGACGGCTGCCAAGCGCGATCATGATCAGAACCGGATCAGGCCGCGCAGGTTCAGGCCGCTGCGCAGATCGTCGTAGCCGGAGTTGATGTCGGACAGGGTGTACTCGCGGGTGATGAGCTCGTCCAGCATGAGCTGGCCGGTGTCATACAGCTCGAGCATTCGGAAGATGTCGCTGCGCGGGTTCGCCGAGCCGAAAAGGGAACCGCGGACCTGTTTTTCGAACAGCGTCAGATCGACCAGTGACAGGTTCACCTGCTTTTGGTTCGGGTGCGCCATCGCGGTCATCACCACCCGGCCGCGCTTACCGACCAGGCTGAGCGCCTGCCCGACGTAGGCGCCTTCGGCGACATCGGTGGTGACGACGCACACGTCGGCCTTCTGCCCGCGAGTCAGCCCGATCACCAGCGCCGCGGCCTCTTCGAGCGTCGCCGCCGTATGGGTAGCTCCGAATTCCATCGCCCGCGTGCGCTTGTACTCGACCGGGTCGAGCGCGACGATGTGCTGTGCCCCAACGATCCTGGCCGCCTGAATCGCGTTGATGCCGACGCCGCCGACGCCCATCACCACGACCGTGCTGCCCGCCGTGGCCTCGCCGGTGTTGATCATGCTTCCGTATCCGGTGGTCACGCCGCACCCGACCAGCGCCGCCTTGTCCAGCGGGACACTCTTGTCGACCTTGACCACCGAGGCGGTGGGCACCACGGTGTACTCCGAAAACGTTCCGAGCAAACACATTTGGCCAACATCGTGGCCGCGGGCGTGGAATCGATGGGTGCCGTCGAGCTGAGGGCCCTTGAGCAGGTGCATCCCGAGTTCACACAGGTTGCTCATGCCGCGCACACACGGCCCGCAGCGACCGCACGCGGGGATGAAGCTCAGCACCACCGGGTCGCCCTCGGCTACGTCGGTGACACCGTCCCCGACCTCCACCACAATGCCCGCACCCTCATGACCGCCGACCACCGGCATCGACATCTGCAGATCGCCGGTCACCAGATGCTCGTCCGAATGGCACATCCCGCTCGCGGCCATCTTGACCATCACCTCGGCCTGCCTGGGGCCGTCGAGGTCGATCTCCTCGACCTCCCACTTCTGATGCAGTCCCCACAGCACGGCGGCCTTCGTCTTCATCGACGTTGCTCCTCGAGGGTTCTCGATATGGTCTTCGCGCGAGCGCTCATCCGCGTCCAGGCCGATTATCGCCAGCCTGGCAGACTCTGTCTGTGACATCCAAGCGGGCGCTGGTGCTGGCCGGCGGGGGCCTGGCGGGAATCGCCTGGGAAATCGGCATTCTTCGGGGTATCGAAGACGAATCGGTGGAAACGACGCGCACGCTGCTGGATTCCGACGTGCTGCTAGGCACGTCGGCCGGTTCGGCTGTCGCCGCCCAGCTCGGCAGTGGCCTGAGCCTGGACGAACTGTATGAGCGTCAGATCGCGGGCGCATCGAAGGAGATCAACCCCGGTGTCGACATCGACGACATCACCGCGCTGTTTCTGGAGGCGCTCTCCGACCCCGGCGCCACGACGGCGCAGAGGCTGCAGCGCATCGGGGCGGTCGCACGCTCCACGGCCACTGTGTCCGAGGCCGTTCGACGCGAGGTGATCGCCCAGCGGTTGCCGTCGCACCACTGGCCGGACCGCGAGCTGCGGATCACCGCGATCGACATCGGCACCGGCGAGCTCGTCGGCTTCGACCGCGCATCGGGTGTTGAGCTCGTCGACGCGGTAGCCGCCAGCTGCGCTGTGCCCGGCGCGTGGCCGCCGGTGACGATCGGCGAACGCCGCTACATGGACGGCGGCGTCGGCAGCACCATGAACCTGAGGCTGGCCGGCGACTGCGATGTCGTCGTCGTGCTCGTGCCGTCGGGCAAGTCAACGCCATCACCGTTCGGCCGCGACCCGGCCGTCGAGGTGGACCGCTTTCCTGGTCGCTCGCTCGGGGTGTTCGCCGATGACGACTCGTTAAAGGCGTACGGTCCCAATCCGCTGGACCCGGCATGCCGGGAGCCGTCCGCGCGCGCCGGGCGTGCGCAGGGCCGTCTCATCGCAGGCGAAATCGCCGAATTCCTCGCCGGCTGATCGGCATCGCGGGGGTACGTACGGGGGTGAAAACCCCGCTGACCAGTGTCGATGTGTCTGCAAAAAAGTTTTTCGAAAAGTTCTGGAAAAAGTGTGCGACTGAGCTACGCCGATCGCTCCTACCTGTGAAAGCGGCACAACGGCTGCTTCAGACCAACAGGAGAGATCATGTACACCACCTATCCCCAGAACAACAGCTACGACCCCTACTACAACGGCTACAACAACTACGCCCCGATGCCCCAGCCCATGCCGGTGCAGGCGCCTGTCGCGCAGTCCGCGGCAGCGACCAAGGGCCTGCTGATGGTCGCGGGCCTGGCAGTGGTCGGCGCCGTCGCGTTCGGCGGTGTCATGCTGATGAACTCGAACTCCCAGCCGGAGCCGACGGCCGCCAGCACACCGTCCACGGTCGTCAACCTTCCGTCGACGATCGAGATCCCGTCGCTGACCCCGTCGCAGGATGGGCCGTCTTCGGTTCCGGTGATCGTCAACAACCCGGCCCCGGTCCGCGTGTACAGCCCCGGCAGTCCCGCGATCGCCCCGGCCCCCGCAGCAGCCCCCGCTCCTGCGCCGGCTCCTGCGGCGGCCCCGGCTCCTGCGGACACCTCCAAGACCGAACCGGCCAAGACCGACGACACCCCGAAGGACGAGCCGAAGAAGGAAGAGCCCAAGAAGGAGAGCCAAGAAGGACGAGCCGAAGAAGGAGCCGAAGAAGGAGCCCAAGAAGGAAGAGCCCAAAACCGAAAACGGGAAGATGTTGCCGCCGGATGCAGACTGCAGGCATTTTCAACTTTACAGCCCGCTGGCAACCCGTCAGCCCAGGCCACTCGGCCTGGGCTGAGTGCGTGAATCAGGCTTCCAGAACCTTGATGGCCTGCGCCGCCAAGTCGTGACCGATGTCGATGACCTCCGCAGCGCGATGGAATTCCAAACTGCGGCAAGCGGTTCGGGGTACCTCGATCAACAGATCGGGAGGGTAGGCGGCCAGCGTATGACGGGCCAGTGCGGCCTGGGCGATGTCGATGGTGCGGTTCATCACCTCGAAGCTTCCCATTCTGGGCACCGACGCCTCTTTCGAGCTGTCGACGAACTCGTCGTCGCTGTCGGGCTCGGCGCTCGATTCGGCATCGTCGTCGTCTTCCTGCACGGCTGCGAATCTGCTCAGCATCGTGCCGGACTCGAAAAGCGAAGACGTGCTGCGCCACATTCTGTTCAGCCACTCCGTCGTCGCCCTCGGCTCGGACTCCGTCGGCTCGAAGCGGCCGCCTGCCTCGCTACCGCTGAGGCTGACCGCGATGGTGAGATCGGCGTTGACGGCTGCAATCGGCGCCATCGGCAGCGGGTCGAGGATGCCGCCGTCGGCGAGCAGGCGACCATCGAGCACGTGCGGGATGATGACGCCGGGAATCGCGATGGACGCCCGGATCGCGGCATCCACCGGACCGCGTTGCAGCCACACCGACTTGCCTGCGATCAGATCAGTCGACACCGCGGTGTACGGGATCGGTAGTTCCTCGATGGTGACCTCACCGAGAATGTCGCGGACGGCGTCGAGGATCTTTGCCGCCCGTAGCACTCCGGCGGCAGTGATTTTCGGGTCAAGCAGTCGAAGCACGGCGCGTTGTGTCAACGACTTTGCCCACTCGGCGAAGTCGTCGAGCTTTCCCGCCGCCTCCAGACCGCCGACGAGCGCGCCCATCGACGAGCCGGCGATTCCGACGATGTCGTAACCCCGCTCGCGCAGCTCGGCGATCACCCCGATGTGGGCGTATCCCCGGGCACCCCCGCTGCCGAGAGCCAGCGCGACCCGATTGCCAGCCATGCGTCCATTCTGCGCCCATTTGATTCCCAAGAACTCGGTTCCGGACGCCCAACAGTGGCAAGGTCATTCCGTGACAAGCGCATCGGCACAAACGTCGAGGGTCGGCTCGGCGGTGCGCCGACTCGGGCGGCCAACGCCGCGCGACGTGATCGCCGGTCTCGTCACCGGATTGTTCTCGATACCCGAGGGGATGGCCTACGCCAGCATCGGCGGGTTCAATCCCGTCGTCGGCCTGTACTCGGGCGTGGTGCCCGGCATCATCGCCTCGGTCTTTTCCCGCACCGTCCTGATGGTCACCACGCTCACCAGCGCCATCGCGCTGTCGTCGCGCAGTGTGCTGAAGGAAGAGGGTCTTGATCCGACCGACCCGGCGAACGTCGCGGCGCTGGCCGTCGTCGTCGGCGCGGTGATGTTGGTCTTCGGGCTGCTGCGCTTCGGATCGATCATGAACTTTGTCAGTAATGCCGTCATGACAGGCTTCAGCACCGGCATCGCGCTTCAGATCATCGCGGGCGTGCTCGGAGATTCGACCGGCTATAAGCCTCAGAGCGGCAACACGATTGGCAAGTTCATCGACGCGTTGGCCCACATCGGCCTCTGGCAGCCGACCGCGGTCACCGTCGCGACGGGCACCGTGGCGGTATGGGCGGTGTTCCACTTCATCAAGCCGCTGAAATCCTACGCGATACTGATCGCCCTTGTCGTCGTCACCGCGGTGGTGGCCATCGCGCACATCGACGTTGAGACGGTCGGCGACATCGCGTCGATTTCGAATTCGCTTCCGCCGCTGAGTATTCCGAACTTCGCCGTGATGCCCGAACTGCTGGCGGGCGGAGTCGCCGTCGCACTCGTCGCGCTGGCGCAAGCCGCAGGGATCTCCGCGGCCGTGCCGAACCCGGACGGTAGCCGCAGCAACATGTCCGGCGATTTCACCGCGCAGGGCTTGGGCAACCTCGCCGGCGGCTTCTTCGGTGCTCTGCCGGCAGGCGGCTCACTTTCGCGTACCGGCGTCGCGACATCGGCTGGGGCGCAGACCCGTTGGGCTGGCATCTTCGCAGGCATCTGGCTGGCCGTGCTGGTGCTTGTCGCCGGGTCCCTCGCCGAGGTCATCCCGATGCCGGTCATCGGCGGACTCATCTTCGTCATCGGTCTCGAGCTGGTGGCGGGCCGGTTGCCCGACATCAAGCTGGTGCTGCGGGTCGCGCCGCTGTCCGCGGTCGCGATGTTGGTCACCTTCGCCGCCACCACGCAGCTGCCTCTGCACACGGCGATTCTGGTCGGGGTGGTCACGTCGCTCATCCTGTACTGCGTCAAGGCCTCGCAGTCCGCCCGACTGGTCGGTCTGCAAGAGACCGACGGCGGGGGCTTCCGGGTGATCCCGGTACCCGACGAATGCGCCAGCGACGAGGTGACCGTCCTGCACTACGCCGGCGTTGGGTTGTTCGCCGAGGTGGTTCGCATCGACGAGGAATGGCCCAGGGCGGCGGGGACCGCAAACGCCGTCGTCGTGCTGAGTCTGCGCATGCTGCCCGACGTGCCGTCCTCGGTCGCGATCAAGGCGCTGCGACGGTGGGCGGGTGAACTGGAGGCCCATGGCGGACGCCTGATCGTCGCAGGCGTCACGCCGGCCGCGGAGAAAATCCTCGAGCGTGGCGGGCTGCTCGACGTGCTCGGCGCCGACGGCATCGTGCCCGCCACCGACGAGGTCTTCGGCGCGCTGGACACGGCCGTCGCTCGTGGCCGGGAATGGATCGCCGGCCGCACATAACCGACTTTCTCGCAGCCGTGATTCAAATTGTCAGCAGAGGGAGTCGGCGCCCGCCTGGGCCGCGACGATGGCGGCCGCCTGCCGCGCCGGCGAGAGCTGCGCCCACGGGGTGTTGTAGGTGCCGGGCCCTGGCGGCGTTTCTGGCGCCTGCAGCATCTTCAAATACGGCTCGACCTGCGATTTCCGGTCGCCGCCCTGCTGGTCTATCCACGCCTTCGCCGCCTGGCAGGCCTGGGAGTATTCGTCCTCGGTCGACTCGGCGTCTGCGCCGACGGCCGTGGTCACGCCGCCTGGGGAGACCTCGACGGCACCAGGGGCCGGGGTGTGGGTTTCTGAGCTGGTCGGTGTCGTCGTCGTGGGCTTGGCCGACGTGGGGCCGCCCTCGCCGCCCGATGAACATCCTGCGATGGCAACGATTGCTGCCGCTGCTGCGATGCCGAAGAGGTAGGAGCGCATGCTGCCAATCTATGCAACACTCTGGCCCGTGATGGAGCTGACCGGAATTCGGGGTTGTTGTCAGGCGTAGCCGCCGTCCCCTATCCGTCCGTCACTTCTGGAGCTCTTCGATGGTTTCCACCGTCTCCGCCCCGACCCGCCTGCGCGTGCCCGATCTGTTGTGCGCCGTCGACCGCGCCGCCGACGAAGTGCTCAGCGGCGGTTACGACCACCTGCTGCCCGCGGGCGGGCCGCCCACCGACGACCGGTGGTACACCCGCATCCACGGCGACGACGAGCTGGACATCTGGCTCATCAGCTGGGTCAAGGACCACGCCACCGAGCTGCACGACCACGGCGGCTCGCTGGGCGCGCTGACGCTGGTGTCGGGCGCGCTTGACGAATTCCGCTGGGACGGTGAGGCGTTGCGCCGCCGCAGGATCAACGCCGGCGACCAGGCCGCTTTCCCGCTCGGGTGGGTACACGACGTAGTGTGGGCGCCAAGCGCGGAACCGGTTACGCCGACGCTGAGTGTGCACGCCTACTCACCGCCGCTGACCGCGATGTCGTACTACGAGGTGACAAGCCGAAACACCCTGCGCCGCAACCGAACCGAACTCACCGACGGTCCCGAAGGGTAGTGATCTGATGACCAGCCGCATCGACAGGGTGCTCGACGCCGCCCGGGACCGGCTACGGCGACTGCCCGCCGAGGACGTGCCCGGCGCGTTGCAGCGCGGCGCCGTGCTCGTCGACATCCGCCCGCAGGCGCAGCGCGATCGCGAGGGACACGTCCCGTCCGCGCTGGTGGTCGAACGCAACGTGCTCGAGTGGCGCTGCGACCCCACCAGCGACGCCAAACTGCCGCAAGCCGTCGACGACGACGTGGAATGGGTGGTGCTGTGCTCGGAGGGCTACACCTCGAGCCTCGCCGCGGCGTCGCTGATCGACCTCGGGCTGCACCGCGCCACCGACGTGGTCGGCGGGTATCATGCGCTGAAGGCCGAAGGGGTTCTCGCCTAAGCGTTCTCGTCGTTGCTCAGCAGCGGGCGCAAGCGCTCGGTCTTCTCCGGCGTCCACCCTGGCGGCTGCAGCACCGACGCCCAGCCGTTGGCCACGTCCTTGACGTAGACGTGGCCGTGCCCGTCGGGGACGTCGACCGCCACCGCCATGTCCGCGGACACCTGCAGGAACGTGACAACCGGGATCCACTCCATCCGCGGCGACACGTCGGAACCGCGGGGCTCGCGCAGCCAGTCCGGCTTCTTGAAGAGCAGATCGGGGTTCCACCAGGCGATCGGGTCGGACGCGTGCTGGAGGTAGACCGCGCGCGGTTGCCCCCACGGATCGGCCGGACGACCGAGGTTTTCCGGGCGCGCGACGAAGCGGACGTTTTCGCCCTTGTCGTAGATGGGCAGCCACTCGGGCGAGCCCTTGTCCCTTGCGTGGGTGAGGTCCGTCCAGATCGTGTTGTTGAACGTCGGCCCCGAGAACAGCGCACCGTCGGTGCGCGCGACAAGGTTGTTCAGCGACAGGAACGGTGCCTCGCCGCCGAATGAGCCCAGGCTTTCGCCGAACACGACCAGCTTGGGCCGCTGCGCCTGGGGCATCTCGCGGACCAAGGCGTCGATGGCCTCGAACAGCGCCTGCCCGGCCTGGCGCGCGTTCTCCTTGTCCACCAGGAACGACAGCCAGCTGGGCAGGAACGAGTACTGCATGCTGACGATCGCGGTGTTGCCGTTGTACATGTACTCCAGCGCCGCCGCCTCGGCCTCGTTGATCCAGCCGGTGCCGGTGGTGGTGGCGACGGCTACGACGGCCCGGTTCAGGCCCCCCTCGCGCTGCAACTCCTTCGCGGCCAGTGCGGCGGTCGCCTTGATGCCGTCGGCGGAATGGAGTCCGGCGTAGGCGCGGATCGGCTCGACGGCGGGCTTGCCGTTGAACTTCGAAAGCTCTGCGACCGTCGGACCCGCCGACACGAACACCCGTCCCTGATGGCCCAGCGACTCCCAGCTGGCCAACGACTGCGGTCCGCCCGACCGCAGCGGCGACATCGGTGCAGGAAACTCCGGATCGGTTTCATCGTTGACCGCGGCGAAGGTCTTGTTGAGGCTGCTCATCGCAAACCGAACGACGACGCCGTTGAGCAGCGCGATGGACAGTGCCAACAGCAGGACCACCACGATAACGGCCGAAACCCGCGGCGGGGCAACGCGATTGAGCTGTCGAACCAGAAAGCGCACCAGCTTGCCGACGAGCTGACCGATCTCGACGAAGATGAACAACACCACGATGGCCAGAACGGCGGCCAACGGGTAGTCCCGGAATCCCAGCCGCGGCACGCCCATCAGGTCGCGGACGTCGTCTTGCCAATGATGGAACCAGATGATCATCAGCACATGGATGATCACGGCGACGACGACCAGTACCGGCCAGGCCCATCGCGGCGCGGGCGGGCTGGTGTCCTTGGACCCCATGTAGCGCACCAGCCACACTGCGAAAACACCGATGGCGTAGCCGATCGCACCGGCCGCGCCGCTGACCAGTCCCTGGAACAACGGGCCGCGGGGCAACAGCGACGGCGTCATGGAGAGCCACAGGAACACCAGCCCGAGCGTGGTGCCGGTGAAGGTATAGCGACGAAGCCACCAGGCCGGCTTCCGCTCCGGTGGTTCCTGTTGCGGTGGTGCTTCTTCCGTCGCCGCCGCCGTGTCGGTCACGAAGGCAGATTAACGGTGCGTGAAGTTCGGCGGGCGTTTCTCGGTGAAGGCGTTCATGCCCTCGGTCTGGTCGGCGGTGGCGAACGCGGAATGGAACAGCCTGCGTTCGTAGAGCAACCCCTCCGACAGCGACGACTCGAAGGCGCGGTTGACGGCCTCCTTGGCCATCCGGGACGCCGACAGCGACATCTGGGAAATGGTGGTGGCGACGGCCTTGGCCTCGCGGATCAACTCGTCGGCGGGAACCACCCGCGACACCAGCCCGCTGCGGTCGGCCTCCTCGGCGTCGATGGTGCGTCCGGTCAGGATGAGATCCATCGCCTTGGCCTTGCCGATGGCGCGGGTCAGCCGCTGTGAGCCGCCCATGCCGGGCAGCACGCCGAGCTTGATCTCGGGTTGGCCGAACTTGGCGCTGTCGGCGGCGATCAGCACGTCGCACATCATCGCCAGCTCGCAGCCGCCGCCGAGCGCGTAGCCGGCGACCGCGGCGATCAGTCGGTGTGCGGATCGCGGCGAGCTTCGCCCACGGCGCGAAGAAGTCCTGGCCGAACACGTCCCCGAACGAGAGGCTCGACATCTCCTTGATGTCGGCGCCAGCCGCGAATGCCTTCTCGTTGCCGGTGATGAGGATGGCGCCGATGCCCGGATCGCTGTCGAATTCGGCTGCGGCGGTGGTGACTTCGTGCATCACCTGGCTGTTGAGCGCGTTGAGCGCCTTCGGCCGGTTCAGCGTGATGGTGCCGACGCGATCGTCGCGGTCGACGAGAATGGTCTCGTAGTTCATGGCTTCTCCTCTGCGAAGCTCAAATCGGGATCGGCGGGTGCGAAGTACGCCTCGATGTCGGCGTGTGTGACCGCTGCCAGCGACGGCGGCGACCACTTCGGGTTGCGGTCCTTGTCGATGACCTGTGCGCGGATGCCTTCGACCAGATCGTGCGACGCGCAGCGATCCGCACGACGTCCGATACTCCTGGCGCAGTACGTCTTCCAGGGTGTCAAGCTTGGCGGCGCGGCGGACCGCTTCCAGTGCGACCGATAGCGAGATGGGGGAGCGCGGTGCATGATCAGGTTGGCCGCGTCGTTGGCCGGCCCCGCGTCGTGGCCGCGCAGCGCGGCGACGATGTCGTCGACGGTCTCGCCGGAGTAGCACTCGTCGATCCAGACCCGCTGAGCCAGCAGTCGACTCGGCGGTGGTTCGACCGCGTGCGCGGCCAGAGCCGCGTCGATGCCGTCGGCGATGATCGGCGTCGGTGAACTCGGCGAGCTTGTCGTGAGGCACGAAGCGATCGGCGAAGCCCATGGCGATGGCGTCGGCGGCGGCGAACGGCGCGCCCGTCAGCGCGGCGTGAGGCCGAGCAGTCCTGGCGCACGCGACAGGATGAAAGTGCCGCCGACGTCGGGGATGAACCCGATACCCACCTCGGGCATCGCCATCTTCGTGGTGTCGGTGACGACGCGGACGCTGCCGTGCGCGCTGACGCCGACGCCGCCGCCCATCACGATGCCGTCCATCAACGCGACATACGGCTTCGGGTAGCCGCGCGATGTGCGCGTTGAGCAGGTACTCGTCCTGCCAGAACGTGCTGGCCTCGCTGTGATCGCCGCGCGCGCTGTTGATAGACCTCGACGATGTCGCCGCCCGCGCACAGGCCACGGTCGCCGGCACCGGTCAGCACGACGGCGCGGACGTCGTCGTCATGCCCGCCAGTCGGTCAGCACCGGCGAGATCGCGCTGACCATCGGGTGGGTCAGCGAGTTGATGGCCTTGGGCCGGTTGAGGGTGATCAGACCGATTCCGCGGTCGACGGTTACTAGGACATCCTCGTTTTCGCCCACGGTTATGCAATCTAGATCGTTGCCCTGATATGCCCGGCCCCGGGTAGAGTTTCCTGTGAAAGACCTGGGAGATTATCTCGGGAACCACTTCCAGGTGACGGAACGTTGAGTATGTGTTCGTCAGCAGACGAACGACAGCACAGGAGAGGAACCGACGGTGCGCGAGACCAGCAACCCGGTATTTCGTTCCCTGCCCAAGACGCAGGGTGGATATGCGCAATTCGGTACCGGAGCCGCCGGCTACGGTGCGCAGGCGACACAGGCAGAGCCCTATGTGACGCAGTATCCCGACCAGCGGCAGACCGGAGTGTCGCGGCCGCTGACCATCGACGACGTCGTCACCAAGACCGGCGTGACGCTCGCCGTGTTGTCGGTCGTCGCAGTCGTCTCCTACTTCCTGGTGGCGGGCAACGTCGCGCTGGCCGTGCCGTTCATGCTCGTCGGTTCGGCGGCGGCCTGGTGCTGGTGCTCGTCGCGATGTTCGGCCGCAAGCAGGACAACCCCGCGATCGTGCTGACCTACGCCGCACTCGAGGGCTTGTTCCTCGGCGCGATCTCGTTCCTGCTCGCCAACTTCATGGTCTCCGGCGCCAGCGCCGGTGCCCTCATCGGGCAGGCGATGCTTGCGACCATCGGCGTGTTCGTCGGCATGCTCGTCGTCTACAAGACCGGCGCCATCCGGGTGACGCCGAAGTTCACCCGCATGATCATCGCCGGCATGTTCGGCGTCGTCGTTCTGGCGCTCGGCAACTTCGTGTTGGCGATGTTCGGTGTCGGCGGTGGCGAGGGCCTCGGCCTGCGCGGCAACGGCCCGATCGCGATCATCTTCTCGCTGGTGTGCATCGGCCTGGCGGCGTTCAGCTTCCTGATCGACTTCGACGCCGCCGACCAGATGATCCGCGCCGGCGCGCCGGAGAAGGCCGCATGGGGCATCGCCCTCGGCCTGACCGTGACGCTGGTCTGGCTCTACATCGAGATCCTGCGGCTGCTCAGTATCTTGCAAAGCGACTGACGGCCTATCACGAAGGAAGCCCCCGGCACGCCGGGGGCTTCCTCTTTGCGCGCGAGACTGCTCACAGATCGCGATTCATCCACAGATGACGATCTGGGAGCAGACTCGGGTGCGTTAACGCGCGAGGGTCGAGCGATGGCAATCGTCAACTCGCCCTTTGTCGGAAGTGAGGCGATCGCGAACGGAGCAGTTCGCAAGCACGAGCTTCGATCCCGTTACCGCGCGGTGTTTCCAGACGTCTACGTGCCGAAGACCGCTGAGCTGACGATTCGAGAATGCGCCAGGGCGGGCGTGGCTGTGGTCACACCGGCAAGGGGTTATCGCGGGACTGACCGCATCGGCCTTGCACGGCGCGAAATGGATGGACGTCACTGAACCGGTTGAGTTGATTTGGCCGAACGCCCGGCCGGCCAGCGGGCTGCGTACCTACGACATGCGGCTGCGCAGTGACGAATTCGGCGAGCTCGACGGTATGCGCGTCACTACACCGGCGCGGACCGCATTCGACATTGGCCGACGGGGACGGCTCGATGGCGCCGTCGCTCACCTCGATGCGCTAGGCAACGCCACGGGTTTGAAAGCCGAAGAGGTCCTGGCTGTCGCCCAGGAGCATCGCGGTTCCCGCGGGCTTCGTCAACTCGCAACGGCGTTGGATCTGTATGATCGCCGGAGCCGCATCGCCGAAGGAAACGTGGTTGCGGCTGTTGGTAATTCGCGCGGGCTACCCCAAGCCGCGGACGCAGATACCCGTGTTGAGCGCCGACGGCGCACGGCGGTACTACCTCGATATGGGCTGGGAGGATCTGATGTTGGCCCTGGAGTACGACGGCGAGCAACACCGCGTCGACGCTGCCCAATATGCATACGACATCCAGCGCTCAGAGGATCTTGCTGAACTCGGCTGGACGGGGCTTCGAGTCGTCAAGCAGAACCGTGCCGCCGATGTCTTGCATCGACTCGACCGTGCGTGGCGCTCGAAACTGCGCACAGATCGCACGATCTCGTGAAATCACGATCTGTCAGCAGTCTCGGCGATTCGAGAGAACTAGCTGAGGCGCTCGATGATCATCGCCATGCCTTGGCCGCCGCCGACGCACATGGTTTCCAGGCCGAACGTCTTGTCCTGCGTCTGCAGGTTGTTCAGCAGCGTGGCCGTGATCCGCGCGCCCGTCATGCCGAACGGGTGACCCAGCGCGATCGCGCCGCCGGAGATGTTCAGCTTGTCGTGGTCCATGCCCAACTCGCGGGCCGAACCCAGCACCTGCACGGCGAACGCCTCGTTGATCTCGTAGAGGTCGATGTCGTCGATCGTCATGCCCGCATTGGCCAGCGCCTTGCGCGTCGCCTCGATCGGACCGAGGCCCATGATCTCCGGCGACAGTCCGCTCACACCGGTCGCCACGATGCGGGCCAGCGGCGTCAGGCCCAGCTCCTTGGCCTTGGCATCGCTCATCACGATCACCGCGGCCGCGCCGTCGTTCAGTGGGCAGGCGTTGCCCGCGGTCACCGTGCCGTTCGGGCCGGAACACCGGCTTGAGCTGGCTGATCTTCTCGTAGGTCGTGCCTGCCCGCGGCCCGTCGTCCTTGTCGACCTTCGAGCCGTCCGGCAGCGTCACCGGCGAGATCTCACGCGCAAAGAAGCCGCTGTTGATGGCCTCCTCGGCACGGTTCTGGCTGCGTACACCCCAGTGATCCTGATCTTCGCGGCTGATGCCGGTGAACAGGGCGACGTTCTCGGCGGTCTGGCCCATCGCGATGTAGACGTCGGGCAGCACGCCGTCTTCACGCGGGTCGTGCCACTCGTCGGCGCCCGATGCGGCGTTGACCGAGCGCTCCTCGGCGTCGGCGAACAGCGGGTTGTGGCTGTCCGGCCAGCCGTCGGACGTGCCCTTCGGGAACCGCGACACGGTCTCCACGCCCGCGGAGATGAACGCGCTGCCCTCGCCTGCCTTGATCGCGTGGAACGCCATCCGGGTGGTCTGCAGCGACGACGAGCAGTACCGGTTCACCGTCGTGCCGGGAAGGAAGTCATACCCGAGCTCGACGGCCACCGCGCGGCCGATGTTGAAGCCCGCCTCGCCGCCGGGCTGCCCGCAGCCCATCATCAGGTCGTCGATGTCCTTGGCGTCCAGCGCAGGCACCTTGTCCAGCGCGGCGCGCACCATCTGTGCGGCCAGATCGTCGGGCCGCATGTCGACCAGCGATCCCTTGCCTGCCCGGCCGATCGGCGAACGTGCGGTCGCGACAATGACGGCTTCTGACATGACGACTCCTCAGTAGTGGCTTACTGGGAGAACTTAACTCGCGGGCACCACTATCGGCGCGGGCACCCTCCCATGCGCAAGTGCGGGGACCCCACCCAGCACAGGCGCGGGGACCCCAGTCGAGCGACGCCACAGCCGGCTGACGCCGCCGAGCCGCGACAGCAGCGAGCTGATGTCGGCCGCCCGGGTCTCCAACGGCGACTCCTGCTCGGTCGTACCGGTCAACTCGCCCAACGCATTACAGAGCGCGGGCAGCAGCTGCTTGGCGGCGAGCTCATAACCCGCCCCCGACGGGTGGAACATGTCATCGGAGAACAGCAGTTCGGGCGCCTGCCGAAACTCGGGGGCCAGCAGGTCGGAGAATGGCACCGGAACGCCGCCCGACGAGCGGACAGCCGACGCCTGCGCGCGCGCCAGGCGCAGGCCGCGACTGCGCGTCACCCAGCGCAGCGGTTGTGGAATCGCCTTGATCACACCGAAGTCCGGGCACGTGCCGACGACGACGACAGCGCCGCTGCCTTGCAGTCGCCGGACCGCCCTGCCCAGTCGACGCGCAGAAGCACCGATGCCGTTGGGCTTGGTGATGTCGTTGGCGCCGATCATGATCACCGCCGCATCCGGCGGCGGGCCCGCCACGAACATGGCGTCGATCTGACCGGCCAGACCCTTCGACGTCGCGCCGACGATCGCCTTGGTGCTCAGCCGAATGCGTTTTCCGGATGCCTCGGCCAGTCCGCGCGCGATCAGCACGCCGGGCACTTCTTCGGCACTCGAGCGCGCCGTATCCGGTCGCGGTCGAGTCGCCGAACACCATCAGGTGCAGGTCGAACGGCACGCCGCGGTGCCAGCGCTCCACCGGACCGCCGCCGGGGGAGTAGACGCCGTCGGCGCGCGGGCGGCACGTCCCAGGACTTCGGGATGACGCGTCGGGCCTGGTCAGCCTGTCCGCTCAGGAAGGTGCGGGCTCCGACGTAGGCGGAGCCTGTCGATGCGAGCGTGGCCGCGGCCGCCAGAGCGATCGTCGACCGACGCGATGCACGGATCCTCACGACACCAGTTTATTGGCCAAGTTCGGGGTTATCCGCGTGGCGAGAGGCGTTCAGCGGTCACGGTGCGGTATCAAGTCCGGTATCAAATCAGTTTCTTTGATTGTTGAACGCAGTGGAGCGATTCAAGCTAAGTTACCGGGGTTGGCTGAGCAAAGAGCCAAACCGGGCACTACGACGGCGTAGGAAGTGGTGGCGATGACGGCACCAAGCAAAGTCTCCGAGATGCCTCGTGCTGCCATCAGTGCAGCTAGAGTGCACAAATCGCGCAAGTATCCGGTCAGCGACGGCGCACCGGTAGAGGTCGTCGAAGACGGCGCGAGCCTGGCCGGACGGCTGATGGCGCTCGCCGCGATGCTAACGATCAAGCCAACTCTGGCTATCGGCAGCTACGCTCCGCGGCTACCGTGGCCGTTCGGGCTCCTCGACCTCACGTGTCGTGTGCTGCGGCCTACACCGGGCACGGTGCGGGCGACGATCGCGCTGCCGAACTGCAGTGCGCAGCTGGTCCGCGCGGCGGGCGTGCTGCCCGCCGACGGCAAGCGCCGCGTCATCGTCTACATGCACGGCGGCGCATTCCTCACCTGCGGAGTGAACACCCACGGCCGGCTGGTAGAGGCGTTGTCGAAGTATGCCGACAGCCCGGTGCTGGTCGTCAACTATCGAATGGTCCCGAAGCACTCCGTCGGGATGGCGCTCGACGACTGCCACGACGCCTACAAGTGGCTCCGCCTGAAGGGCTACGACCCCGAACAGATCGTGCTGGCGGGTGACTCCGCGGGCGGGTACCTGGCGCTCGCGCTGGCCGAGCGGCTGCAGAAGGAGGGTCTCGCGGGTGAAACGCCTGCTGCCATCGTGACGTTGTCGCCTCTGTTCGAGATCGACAACGAGTCGCGCGCCAACCATCCGAACATCCGCTCTGACGCGATGTTCCCGCCGAAGGCGTTCACCGCGCTGGTGGAGCTGGTGGAAGCGGCCGCAGAGCGCAATGTGGTCGACGGCAAGCCCGAGCAGATTTTCGAGCCGCTCGACCACATCGAACCCGGCCTCCCGCGCACGCTGATCCACGTGTCCGGATCCGAGGTTCTGCTCAACGACGCCCGCAAGGCCGCGCACATGCTGGCGGCCGCGGGCGTGCCCGTTGAGGTTCGGGTGTGGCCCGGTCAGATGCACGTGTTCCAGATCGCCGCGCCCGCGGTGAAGGAAGCCAACAGGTCGCTGCGACAGGTCGGCGACTACATCCGAGAGGCCACCTGGTAACCGTTTGTGCGGCCTGAGACGATGGACGCATGCGGATCGCCCGGCACGTCAGTGAGCTCATCGGCAATACCCCTCTGGTTCAGCTGAACTCGGTCGTGCCCGAGGGTGCGGGCAAGGTCGTCGCCAAGATCGAGTACCTCAACCCGGGTGGCAGCGCTAAGGACCGCATCGCGGCGAAGATGATCGACGCCGCGGAGGCCAGCGGCGAGCTCAAGCCCGGCGGCACCATCGTCGAACCGACGTCGGGTAACACCGGTGTCGGCCTGGCGCTGGTCGCTCAGCCGCGCGGCTACAAGTGCATCTTCGTGTGCCCGGACAAGGTCAGCGAGGACAAGCAGAATGTGTTGCGCGCCTACGGCGCTGAGGTCGTGGTGTGCCCGACGGCGGTGCCGCCCGACCACCCGGACAGCTATTACAGCGTGTCCAACCGTCTCGTCGAGGAGATCGACGGCGCGTGGAAACCCGATCAGTACTCCAACCCGATGGGTCCGGTCAGCCACTACGAGACGACGGGACCCGAGATCTGGAATGACACCGACGGCAAGGTGACCCATTTCGTGGCAGGCGTGGGCACCGGCGGCACGATCACCGGTGCGGGCCGGTATCTGAAGGAGGTGTCCGACGGCCGGGTGCGCATCATCGGCGCGGACCCGGAAGGCTCGGTGTATTCGGGCGGTTCAGGTCGGCCCTATCTCGTCGAGGGTGTCGGCGAAGACTTCTGGCCGTCCGCCTACGACCCGAGCGTGCCCGACGAGATCATCGCGGTGTCCGACGCCGACTCATTCGACATGACGCGCAGACTGGCCCGCGAAGAAGCCCTGCTGGTCGGCGGATCATGCGGGATGGCCGTGGTCGCCGCGCTGCATGTGGCCGAACGATCCGGACCGGATTCGCTCGTTGTCGTGCTGCTGCCCGACGGCGGACGCGGTTATATGTCAAAGGTTTTCAACGATGCGTGGATGTCGTCGTACGGCTTTCTGCGCAGCAGGCTCGACGGGTCGATCGAACAGGCCACGGTCGGCGATGTCTTGCGCGGCAAGTCCGGTGCGCTGCCCGATCTGGTGCACACGCATCCGTCGGAAACCGTGCGCGACGCGATCGGCATCCTGCGCGAGTACGGCGTGTCCCAGATGCCTGTCGTCGGTGCCGAGCCGCCGGTGATGGCAGGCGAGGTGGCGGGCAGTGTGTCCGAGCGTGAACTGCTGTCCGCTGTGTTCGAGGGCCGGGCCAAACTCGCCGACGCGGTGGCACAGCACATGTTGCCGCCGCTGCCGATGATCGGTGCGGGCGAGTTGGTCAGCCACGCCGCCAAAGCGTTGCGTGACTGCGACGCCGTCATGGTGGTCGAGGAAGGCAAGCCGGTCGGCGTCCTGACCCGCCATGACCTCCTCGGATTCCTCTCCGACGGCAGCACCCGGCGCTAGCCGGCGGGATAACCACGATTACGCCGCATTGCGTGTGGCAGATACCGTCGTGGAACCTTGCCGAAGGCGTTGCTGAGAGCTAATTCTCAGGTACATTTAGCTCGCTTGATCCCAGCTAATGAATCTGGAAGGCGCCCATGACGAATCAACCGCCACCGCCCCCTGGTAACTATCCGCCTCCGCCGCCGCCGGGTGGGTATCCACCGCCCCCAGGCCCGCAGGGTGGCGGATACGGTCCGCAAGGTGGCGGATACCCGCCGCCACCTCCGCCGCACGGTGAGCCCGGCTACCCGCCGCCGTCTTCCGCACCGGGCGCGGCATTGCCGAAAGAGGCTTATACGCCATGGCTTACGCGCGTGTGGGCATGGCTCATCGACTCCGTCCCGATCTTCATCGTGTATGGCATCGGATGGCTTCTCCTGATCGGCACCCGCGAGACGGCGTGCATCACCGACACGTCGGAATACGACCTCGGCGAGTTCTGTGCCACCGGAGCATCCACATTGGGCCAGGTGTCCATGGTGATCGCCTGGCTGGCCGTGCTGGCGTACGTGATCTGGAACTACGGTTACCGCCAGGGCACCACCGGTTGCAGCATCGGCAAGTCGATCATGAAGTTCAAAGTGGTCAGCGAAAAGACCGGGCAGCCAATCGGTTTCGGCATGTCCATCGTGCGCCAGATCGCGCACATCGTCGACGGCATCATCTGCTACATCGGTTACCTGTTCCCCTTGTGGGACCAGAAGCGGCAGACGCTGGCCGACAAGATCATGACGACGGTCTGCCTGCCTCTCTAGGCGTTCGCAGGCGGCCGCTTCTAACAACCAACACAGCAAACTCAATCTACCGATGGAAGTGTGATGACAGACCAACCACCGCCCCCGCCCCCGGGTAACTACCCGCCTCCGCCGCAGGGTGGCTATCCGCCGCCTCCGCAGCAGGGGGGCTACCCGCCACCACCTCAACACGGCGGTTATCCACCGCCCCCGCCGCAGAACGCGCCCGGCTATCCGCCGCCACCTCCGCCGCCGGGTCCGACGCTGCCGAAAGAGGCCTACACCTCGTGGATCCACCGCGTCGGGGCCTACATCGTCGATTTCATCCCGGCCGCGATCGTCATCGGCATCGGCCAGGGCATCGCCCTCGGTACCGGTGACAACCAATGTGTCACCAACAGTGGGGAATACGACTACGGCGTCTCCTGCACGTCGAGCCCCTCTGCGATCGGCCTCATCGCCTCCGGCCTGGCGGCGATCCTCGTGCTGGCGTATGTGATCTGGAATTACGGCTACCGTCAGGGCACCACCGGCTCGAGCATCGGCAAGTCCGTGCTGAAGTTCAAGGTCATCAGCGAGAAGACCGGGCAGCCAATCGGTTTCGGCATGTCGATCGTGCGCCAGATCGCTCATATCGTCGACGCCCTTGTCTGCTACATCGGCTACCTGTGGCCGTTGTGGGACGCCAAACGGCAGACCTTCGCCGACAAGATCATGACCACCGTCTGTGTGCCGCTGAATCCGCAGCCGCTACCGCCAGGGCCGCAGCAAGGTCCTCGGCAGTACTAGCCGTCACCGGAAGGCGCTGACACCCGTCAGCGCCTCTCCGATGACCAGTTGATGCACCTCCGACGTGCCTTCGTAGGTCAGCACCGATTCGAGGTTGTTGGCATGCCGGATCACCGGATACTCCAACGTGATTCCGTTGGCGCCGAGCAGGGTTCGGCATTGCCGGGCGATCTTGATCGCTTCCCGGCAGTTGTTGAGCTTGCCGAGGCTGACCTGTTCCGGCCGGATGCGTCCGTCGTCCTTCAGTCGGCCAAGGTGCAGCGCCAACAGTTGTGCCTTGCCCAGCTCGACGGCCATGTCGGCGATCTTGGCCTGTGTCAGTTGGTATCCCGCCAGCGGCTTGTCGAACACCTCACGGGTGCCGACGTAATCCAGCGCGGTCTGCAGGCAGTCCCGCGCGGCGCCGACGCTGCCGAACACGATGCCGAACCTGGCCTCCGACAGACAGGCGAGCGGACCCGACAAGCCGCGGGCGTCGGGCAGTTGCGCGTCGGCGGGCAACCGCACGTCGTCAAGGTGCAGCTCGGAGGTGACCGACGCGCGCAGCGACAGTTTGTGGGTCATCTCGCGTGCAGTGAATCCCGATGTTCCGCCGGGCACCAGAAAGCCGAGGACGCCCTCCTCGGCGCGTGCCCACACGACCGCGATGTCGGCGACCGAGCCGTTGGTGATCCACATCTTCGAACCGTTGAGGATCCAGTCGGATCCGTCGCGACGCGCGGTGGTGCGCATGCCGCCGGGATTGGAGCCGAAGTCAGGCTCGGTGAGCCCGAAGCAACCGATGACGTCGCCGGTGGCCATCGCGGGCAGCCACTGCTTGCGCTGGTCCTCGCTGCCGTGCCGGTGGATGGCGAACATCGCCAAGGAGCCTTGCACCGACACCAGGCTGCGCAGACCGCTGTCGACGGCCTCGAGCTCCTGGCAGACCAAGCCGTATGCGGTGGCCGTCGAACCGCCGCAGCCGTAGCCCTCGAGGTGCATGCCCAACAGCCCGAGCTTGCCGAAGTCCGCGGCCAGCTCGCGGACGGGTACTTCGCCGCTTTCGAACCACTCGGCGATGTTCGGCCGCAGCCGCTGCTCGCCGAACCGACGGACGGTCTGGCGCAGCTCGATGTCCTCAGGGGTCAGCAGCGAGTCGAGATCGAGCAGGTCATCGATGTTGGAGGTGGCGCTCATGATCCATGTCTACACCCGGAACGGGGGGGCAACGGAAGTGGCGTAGCCGATTACTCTATTGCTCCCGGCAGCACCGGCCGACAATCAAGCCGCCCAGAACCCGCGGTTGCCGGCGGGTCGCCGTGCTGCGTCGAAAGGACCTACCGATGACCGCCGATCGACTATCCGCCGTCACCCCGGCCGACTCCACGGTGGAGACCTGTGATGTCTGCATCGTGGGAGCCGGCCTCGCCGGAATCAACGCACTCTTCGCGGCCAGCCGCTACCTGTCGCGCGACCAGAAGATCATCCTGGTCGACAGCAGGAAACGCGTCGGCGGCATGTGGGTCGACACCTATCCGTACGTGCGACTGCACCAGCCGCATCCCATGTTCACCGCCGGGAACATCAAATGGACTCTCGGGCAGGATCCTTCGTACCTCGCGACGAAGGGCGAGGTGCTGGACCACTTCACGCACTGCCTCAATGTCATACGGGAGCGCGTTCAGGTCGACGAGTTCTTCGGCTGGACTCTGGAATCGCAGACTGAGACCGATGGGATTGTGCGGGTCATCTGCAAGTCCTCGGGTGGCGAGCGCCGGGTCATCGAGACGGAGCGACTGATCAAGGCCTTCGGTTTCGGAATCACGCCAAACGATCCCCTCGCGGTCTCCAGCAAGCGTCTGCAGTCGGTGTCCCCCAACTTCTGCGACATGCGTGGAGACGATCTGCGGGCGAGCGACACGCCGGTCTGGATCATCGGCGGTGGTAAGACGGCGATGGACACCGCGCACGCGCTGATCACCGAATACCCCGGCCGTCAGGTGAACCTCGTTGCGGGTTCGGGCACCATTTTCAACTGCCGCGACCGGTTTTTTCCGAACGGGATGCGCCGGTGGTGGGGCGGCAAGCTCGTGAGTGGTCTCGGGGCGGAAGTGACGCGCCGTTTCGACGGGACCAACGAGGCGGACATCTGGAATTGGTACCGAGACACGTACTGCACGTGGTTGACCCCGGAAACCGGGAACTTCCTGCTGGGCAATCTCTCGGAATCGGAGGCGAAGACGATTTCAGCAGGCCTCAACGACGTGGTCATGGACCACTTCGTCGATGCCGTCGACCGGAACGGCTCGACCGAGCTGGTCCTGCGGAGCGGGGCCAGCAAATCGATCGAACCGGGCAGCTGGATCGTGAACTGCACCGGCTATGCCCTCAAGGGCGAACACCCCTACGAGCCCTACGTTTCCGACAACGGATCGGTGGTCTCTATCAACTGGCGTTCTGCCACAATGCATTTGTCGTCGTACATGGGCTACTTCATCACCCACCTTTCGATGCTGGGAAAGCTCAGGGAACTCCCGCTGTATGAATTCGACGGCTACGACATGCGGAAGAAGTCGGCTCGAGCTTTCCCGTATGCGCTTTTGACGATGGCTCAGTACAACCTCAGCCTCATGGCCGACAGCGTCCCCACCAAGGTGCTACTCGATTGCGGACTCGACTTCGATCGCTGGTTCCCACCGCATCGTCGGCTGGCGGCCACGGCACGGTTCATGATGACGCATCGGCGCGATCGCGAGCGCCAACGTAAGACCCTCGACGCCGTCCGCGAACGGTTCGATGTGCGGTGCGGGCCGCTGACCTAACCGGCAGGCTCGTTACGCTGGTCGGTGATGACTGAGCAGAGCAGGTGGCTGGGCATGGCCACCAAGGCCATCCATGCCGGGTTCCGGCCGGACCCCCAAACCGGTGCCGTAAACGCCCCGATCTACGCAAGCTCCACCTTCGCCCAGGACGGTGTCGGTGAGTTGCGCGGCGGCTTCGAGTACGCCCGCACCGGCAACCCGACCCGCGCGGCGCTGGAAGCGTCGCTGGCTGCAGTGGAGGAGGCGGCGTTCGGCCGGGCGTTCAGCTCCGGGATGGCCGCCACCGACTGCGCGCTGCGTGCTGTGTTGCGTCCCGGCGATCACCTCGTGATGCCCGACGACGCCTATGGCGGCACCTTCCGGCTCATCGACAAGGTGTTCACCAAGTGGGGAATCGACTACACGGCGGTGTCGCTGGCCGACCTCGACTCGATGCGCGCGGCCATCACACCGCAGACCAAACTGATCATCGTCGAAACGCCTACCAATCCGCTGCTGTCCATCGCTGACATCCACGCGATCGCTCAGATCGCTGCGCCGTCGAACATAAAGGTGTTGGTGGACAACACATTTGCCTCACCCGCCCTGCAGCAGCCGCTGTTGCTGGGTGCCGACATCGTGCTGCACTCGACGACGAAGTACATCGGCGGACATTCCGATGTCGTCGGCGGCGCCCTGTTGACCAACGACGGCGAGCTCGACGAGGCGTTCGGCTTCCTGCAGAACGGGGCGGGAGCGGTGCCCGGCCCGTTCGACGCGTATCTGACGATGCGTGGCCTCAAGACGCTCGTGCTGCGCATGCAGCGGCACAGCGACAACGCCACGGTGGTCGCGGAGTTCCTGGATAACCATCCCGCGATCGAAACGGTCCTGTATCCCGGCCTGCCGAGCCATCCCGGCCATGACGTCGCAGCCAAACAGATGAGCGCATTCGGCGGCATGGTGTCGGTGCGGCTGCGAGGGGGGATCGAGGCAGCACGTGAGTTCTGTTCGCGGACAGAGGTTTTCATTCTCGCCGAGTCGCTTGGCGGAGTGGAGTCGTTGATCGAGCACCCCGGCGCGATGACGCACGCATCAACAGCCGGCTCGCAACTCGAGGTGCCCGACGATCTGGTCCGGCTGTCGGTAGGCATCGAGGACGCCGCGGACCTGCTGGCCGACTTGGAGCAGGCGCTACGCTAGTGCGGGCCGCAAAGCCGAAGTGGTGACCGCAAGGTTCATCTCGGGCAGCGCCGTTTCGTACTCGTCAACCCAACTGCCGCTGGCGATTTCGCCCGCACGCATGTGGACCCATCTCCAGCCGCGCTCGTTCAGGCTCAGCAGCGCGCCTAGCCCGTCCACGGCGTGCAGCAGCGAGACGATCGCGGCCGTTGACGGCGTCGGCGGCTGCCGGTCGAACAGCGCCGACAGCAGTGCCGCACGGGTCAGTGACAACCTCTCGCGATTCGTAACGGGCCAGGCATAGGGATGGTTTAATCGCTTGCTCTGCAACCGAACCCGCCGGATCTGACCGGTGCGTTCGAGATGCTGGGCGATGTTCTCCTGGATGTGTCGCCGCATCTTGGACACCGCGGCGGACGGACTCAGCGGTCGGCGTGCCAACAGGGTGAACGCCGGATCCATGATCGGGTCCAGGGGCATCGGCCCCGCCAGCGCCAACAGCCGGCCCGGCCGAACGGCTTCGCCGTTGATCGCGGGTCGAACGCGGCACAACAGCGCCAGGTCCAGCAGCACCGCCGCTGACAGCACGCGCTCTCGTCGCGACCGGTCCAGGCCGGGCTGCGAGTCAGCGTTGTCCAACAGCAGTAGTAACAAATCCTCGGCGATCTGCGCCATGAGCCTGGACTTTAACGCGGTGGCGCCGGCGGGGTCACGTCAGGAGTGATAAGGCTCGGCCTTGACCAGCTTCACCTTGACGGTGTTGCCGTTGGGCACCGTGAAGGTGCGTGTCTCGCCTTCCTTGGCGTCGATCAGCGCACTGCCCAGCGGCGAGTTGGGCGAATACACCTCGAGCTTGCCGTCGCTCACGCCCTCCTGCCGGGTGGCGATCAGGAATGTCTCCTTTTCGCCGTCCTCGTAGGTCACCGTGACGACCGAGCCGGGCAGCGCGACGCCGGATTGCTTGGGTGCCTCGCCGACCTTGGCGTTGTTCAGCAGCTCCTGCAGCTGACGAATTCGAGCTTCCTCTTGGCCCTGCTCCTCGCGAGCGGCGTGGTAGCCGCCGTTCTCCCGCAGATCGCCTTCCTCGCGGCGGTCATTGATCTCAGCGGCGATGATCGGCCGGTGGGCGATCAGCTGATCCAGCTCCGCCTTCAGCCGGTCGTATGCCTCCTGGGTCAGCCAGTTGACCTGGGTGTCGGTCATGTCGTCGCGCTCCTGTCTTCGTCTTCGCGCTTTCCGCGTGGAAGTCCGTGTCTCTTCTGCTGGGAGCTGGTCTCTGTGTATTGCCACATTGGCCGGCGCTTAATCAGCGCGCAGGAGCAGCAATACACGGTCCCAGCAGGACCGTGTATCCGGTCATGTTACCACCGCCACGTCAACCGCTTTTCGCATATTCGCTGTTCGCCGTTGGTTGCGCAGCCGACCTTATGCCCGGTATCAGGACGTCTTCAGATACGGCGGCACGTCTGTCCCGCACCCGTACACGTCGCCGACGACTGGGGGCCGGGTGGACTTGACGGGAATGGTCAGATTGACGGTGGCCTGCGACGACGGCGGCACCAGCACCTCCCGGCGCCCGGTTTCGCTGCCGTCGATGGACCGGGCCCGCACGATGCACACCACCGGCCGCGTCGGGTCGGCCCGGGTGACCTTGATCGTCACCGACAACGTCTCGTCGTCGACGACCTGGTATCCGCCCAGCTCACCCTGCACCTCGCCGCTGCCCAGCCGATGTGACGCCACGATCGCCACCACCACCCCGGCCAGCAGAACCACCGCCGTCAGGCCGACCGCCAACCAGCGACGTGACCGGCGCGACAGACGCTGACGGCCATAGCGGGCTGCGGGACGCTCGATCATGTGCAGTTTTGGGTGCCCCGTCGGTCGGATACATCTACTAGGACTGGAACTATAGGACTACGAAAATGGTTGAAACGTGTCGACGTGATGAGGGAGCAGTTGAAGCAACTTCGGTTGATGGCCGTGCACGCCCACCCGGACGACGAGTCCAGCAAGGGCGCCGCCACCACGGCCAAGTACGCCGCCGAGGGTGCGCGGGTGATGGTCGTGACGCTGACCGGCGGCGAACGCGGCGACATCCTCAACCCGGCGATGGACCTGCCCGAGGTGCACGGCCGGATGGCCGAGATCCGTCGCGACGAGATGCGCAAGGCCGCCGAGATCCTCGGCGTCGAGCATCACTGGCTGGGTTTCGTCGACTCCGGGTTGCCCGAGGGTGACCCGACGCCACCGCTGCCCGAGGGCTGCTTCGCGCTCGAACCGCTGGCGCGGTCGACCGAGGCGCTGGTGAAGGTGATCCGCGACTTCAAGCCCCATGTGATGACCACGTATGACGAAAACGGCGGCTATCCACACCCCGACCACATCCGCTGCCACCAGGTGTCGGTGGCCGCCTACGAAGCCGCCGCCGACTACCGGCTCTATCCCGACGCAGGCGGGCCGTGGCGGGTCAGCAAGCTGTACTACAACCACGGTTTCCTGCGGAAGCGCATGCAGTTGTTGCAGGACGAGTTCGCCAAGCACGGCCAGACGGGGCCGTTCGAGAAATGGCTCAAGCACTGGGACCCGGAGATCGACGTGTTCGCAGGCCGGGTGACGACCCGCATCGAGTGCTCGGAGTACTTCTCGCAACGCGACGACGCGCTGCGCGCCCACGCCACCCAGATCGACCCGCGGGGCGACTTCTTCGCCGCCCCCATCGAATGGCAACAACGGCTGTGGCCGACAGAGGAATTCGAACTGGCGCGCTCCCGGGTGCCGATCAGCCTGCCGGAGACCGATCTGTTCGGCGGGATCGAGGCCGACGATGACTGACACGTTCGTGATGATCGCCGGCCTGCTAGCCGACGATGCACCCCACAACACGGGCCCGGATTTCGGCAAGGCGAGCCCGTTCGGACTGCTGATCGTCGTGCTGCTGGTGATCGGCACGTTCCTGTTGGTGCGGTCGATGAACCGGCACCTCAAGCGGCTGCCGGAGTCGTTCGACCGCAAGAATTCCGAGCCGGATCCGGCGGTCGACGACGGAACCCCCGAACCGGGCACGGACCTCAAAGCGCCCTGATGAGCTCAGCCGAAGACGAACGCGAGTGAGGATCGCAGCGAGGAACGAGCGAGGACCGGAGCGAACGTGAGTCGAGACACACAGCGCAACACACTCGTCGAGGCCACCAGTCCATATCTGCGCCAGCACGCCGACAACCCGGTGCACTGGCGGCAATGGACGCCGGACGCGTTGGCCGAGGCGGCGGAGCGGGACGTGCCGATCCTGCTCTCGATCGGCTACGCCGCCTGCCACTGGTGCCATGTGATGGCCCACGAGTCGTTCGAGGACGACCAGGTGGCCGCGGCGATGAACGCCGGGTTCGTGTGCATCAAGGTGGACCGCGAGGAGCGGCCGGACATCGATGCGGTGTACATGAACGCCACCGTCGCGCTGACCGGGCAAGGCGGCTGGCCGATGACGTGTTTCCTCACCCCCGACGGTCGGCCGTTCTTCTGCGGCACCTACTACCCGAAGCCCAATTTCCTGCAGCTGCTGGCCGCCGTCAGCGACACCTGGCAGAATCGGCGCGACGAGGTCGAACAGGCCTCCGACCAGATCATCGGGGAGCTGCGGTCGATGGCCTCCGGGCTGCCCGGCGGCGGACCCGAGGTGCAGCCCGCGTTGTGCGACCACGCGGTCGCGGGGGTGCTGCGCGACGAGGACACAGCGAGAGGCGGGTTCGGTGGCGCGCCGAAGTTCCCGCCGTCGGCTCTGCTGGAGGCCCTTCTGCGCAGCCACGAACGCACCGGCGACGCGGCGGCGCTGGCCGCGGTCGAACGCACCGGGACCGCGATGGCGCGCGGCGGCATCTACGACCAGCTCGCCGGCGGATTCGCCCGCTACAGCGTCGACGCGTCGTGGGTGGTTCCACATTTCGAGAAGATGCTCTACGACAACGCGCTGCTGCTGCGGGCCTACGCCCACTGGGCGCGGCGCACAGGAAACCGCTTGGCGCGCAAGGCTTCCCACGAGACCGCACGGTTCTTGATCGACGAGCTGGGTGCCGACGACATGTTCATCTCGTCCCTGGACGCCGATGCGGCCGGGCGGGAAGGCTCGACCTACGTGTGGACGCCTGCGCAATTGGCCGAAGTGCTCGGAGATGACGACGGCCGCTGGGCTGCAGCGGTTTTCGGTGTGACGGAGGCAGGCACCTTCGAGCACGGAAGCTCTGTCCTGCAACTGCCCGCGGATCCCGACGACCCCGAACGCTTCGAGCGCGTCCGGACGGCGCTGCTGGCCGCCCGGCTGACCAGGCCGCAGCCGGGTCGCGACGACAAGGTCGTCACCGCGTGGAACGGATGGGCGATCACCGCACTGGCCGAGGCGAGCGTCGCGCTCGATGAACCCGAATTGCTCGACGCCGCATGCCGATGCGCGCGGGCGCTGCTCGACCTGCACGTCGTCGACGGCCGGCTGCGCCGCGCCAGCCTCGGCGGCCGCGTCGGCGACAGCGCCGCGATCCTGGAGGACTACGCGACGCTGGCATCCGGGCTGCTGACGCTGCACCAGATCACCGGCGAAGCGCGGTGGCTGGACGCCGCCACCGGGCTACTCGACGCGGCGCTGGAACATTTCGCCGATCCTGAGCATCCCGGCCGGTGGTTCGACACCGCCGACGACGCCGAGCAGCTTTTGGTGCGGCCGGCCGACCCGCTGGACGGTGCGACACCGTCGGGCGCGTCGTCGATCGCCGATGCGTTGCTCACCGCGGCGCACCTGGTGCCCGCGCCACGGACCGGCCGGTACGCAATGGCGGCCGGTGAGGCGTTGTCTGCGGCGACACCGGTGCTGGCCAAGCTGCCGCGATCCGGCGGGAACTGGCTGGCCGTCGCGGAGGCCGCCGTGCGCGGCCCCATCCAGATCGCCGTCGCGACAGCTGCTTCCGACTCGCCGTTGCTCACCGCCGCTCGCGAGCTGGCGCCGGGAGGGGCCGTTGTGGTCGGCGGCGCGGTGAACTCCTCGGAGCTGTTGATCGACCGAGACCGGGTCCACGACGCCGACGCCGCCTACGTGTGCCGAGGCCGGGTGTGCGACCTGCCCGTCACCACCGCCGAGGAACTCGCCGCCGCCCTGCGCGTGCCCGTGTAGCCTTCGGCGCATGCCGAGCGCCGAAGACAACGCGAAGACCGTCAACCGTTACCTCGAGCTGGCCGCGGAAGGTCGTGCCGACGACATCGCCGATCTCTATGCCGACGACGCCACCGTCGAGGACCCCGTCGGCGGCGAGGTGCACATCGGCCGCGAGGCGATCCGCGGTTTCTACAGCGGCCTTGCGAACGTGAACGCCGAACCGGAAATGTTCACGCTGCGCGCCCTCGGCCACGAGGCGGCGTGGTTCTGGGCGCTGACGGTCGACGTCGGCGGGAACCGGATGCGCATCGAGATCATCAGCACCATGACGTTCAACGACGAGGGCAAGATCGCGTCGATGAAGGCCTACTGGACCCCGGAGAACATCACGCAGCTCTAGCCGCTGAACACCGCGAACCACATGGCGATGTAGTGGCATATCGCCGCGACCGCCGTGCAGGCGTGGAAGAACTCGTGGTGGCCGAACGTCGCGGGCCACGGGTCGGGCCACTTCAGGCCGTACAGCACGCCGCCGATGCTGTAGAGCGCGCCGCCCACGATCAGCAGCACCAGGGCCGCAACGCCCGCGCCGTCAAGGATCGGCCCGACGAACCACACCGCGACCCAGCCCAGCAGCAGGTAAAGCGGCACCCCCACCCACCGCGGCGCGGACGGCCAGAACATCTTGAGCAGCACGCCCGCCAGCGCCCCGCCCCAGACGATCCAGAACAGCACCATGCCCTTCTGCGAGGGCAACGCCAGCAGGGCGAACGGCGTGTAGCTGCCCGCGATGAACACGAAGATCATCGAGTGGTCGGCACGCTTCATCCACTTGCGTAGCGTCTCCGATTTCCAGTTCACCCGGTGATAGACGCCGCTGACCGCGAACATGCCCACGATCGTCAGCGTGTAGAGCAGCGTCGCGAGCCCGGCCCGTGTCCCGACCATCGCCCAGGACACCGACACCAGCGTCGCCCCGCAGATGAACGCGACCACGGCCGAGTAGACATGGATCCAGCCGCGGGCGCGCGGCTTGCCGATGGCATGCGCGACGCGGTCGACGACCGCCTCGGGAAAGTCCTCGGCGCCGTCACCGGGGCGGTGTCTGCGGTCCGGTTCTTCGGTGTCGATCGAGGCGCTCACGTCACCCCCATTGCCTGCTCGGTGTTTTACGAGCGCCACAGTAGTCTGGATCCTCGTGGAGATCATTCCCGCTCGTCTCAAAGAGCCGATGTACCGGCTATATGAGATGCGGCTGCGGCAGGGTCTCACCGCCTCGAAATCCGAACTGCCGCGGCATATCGCGGTGCTGTGTGACGGCAACCGGCGATGGGCCCGTGATGCTGGTCACGATGACGTGAGTTATGGCTACCGGGCGGGGGCGGCGAAGATCGCCGAGATGCTGCGGTGGTGTCAGGACGCGGGTATCGAGATGGCCACCGTCTACCTGCTCTCCACAGAGAACCTGCAGCGTGATACCGAGGAGCTGTCCTCGCTGATCGAGATCATCACCGACGTGGTGGAAGAGATCTGTACGCCGGCGAACCGGTGGAGCGTGCGCACGGTCGGCGACCTTGAGCTGCTCGGCGAGGAGCCTGCGCGGCGGCTGCGCGATGCCGTGGAGTCGACCAACGGCCACGGCGATTTCCACGTCAACGTCGCCGTCGGCTACGGCGGACGGCAGGAGATCGTCGACGCGGTTCGGGGGCTCCTGGGCAAGGAACTCGCCGACGGCGCATCGGGTGAGCAGCTGATCGAGGCCGTCACCGCCGAGGCGATCTCGGAGAACCTGTACACGTCGGGTCAGCCCGATCCCGATCTCGTGATCCGCACGTCGGGGGAGCAGCGGCTGTCCGGCTTCCTGCTGTGGCAGAGCGCGTACTCGGAGATGTGGTTCACGGAGGCCTACTGGCCGGAGTTCCGGCGGGTGGATTTCCTGCGCGCGCTGCGTGATTACACCGCGCGACATCGACGCTACGGCCGCTGACGGGGTTGTCTGCTCTTCGCGCAAGCGCTCATCGCGCCATGCCACACTTGAGTCATGGCAGCGCTGTCAGCGTTGGTCTTCTCGCTCAGCTGGTGGCTGGGCCTGTACCTGCTGGCCCGTGATCCACGCAAGCCGGTGCTCGTGCTGGCCGCCGTCGGTCTGACGAGCTTCGCGGCGGTGGTGGCGCTCGACGCCGTCCGTATAGAAAGTGGGGTCAGCGGTTCCGATTTCTTGAGCAGCATCGAGATCTATCTTGTTGCGGTGCCGGGCATCGCCTGGTTCGCGGTGCTCGTCGAGCTTTCCCGGCCGGGCGACACCTGGCGCAGCAGGGCAGGCGAGATCGTCCTCATCGCCTGCGTAGCCGCGCTGGCGATGTTCGGCGCGGTGATGGCGGGCAACGTCGACGGCCCGGTGCGGCTGGGCCACTGGGTGATGTTCGCCGTCATCTCGCTGTCGTCGTTGGGCGCGATGCTCAGAGCGGTGTTCGGACCATGGCAACCGCGGCCAGTGGTGGGCTACCTCGTGGTCGCGACGCTGTTCTTCGCGCTCGGCAACGCGATCCTCGTCATCCCCCTCGGGCTCGTGCCGAGTTGGCTTGCCTTGGCGTCCACCGGGTTTGACGTCGTGCTGCTCGGTGTCGCGGTCGCGATGTGGGATGCGTTCGACGAAGGCCAGGCGCTGCGCGCCGACATGCTGCGCTCGTTCGTCGCGACGGGCGTGGTGGTCGTGCTGTTCGGCGGCCAGGCGTTGATCGGCATGGCGTTGACGGGGGAGCGGACGGCGCTGACCGTGCTGTTGTTCACCACCGTGGCGATCGCGATCTCGATCAACGTGCTGGCGGATCCACTGGCAGGGCTGCTTGACCGGCTCGCGTTCTCCCGCTCGCCCGATCTTCGCGCCGACCGCGCAGCGCTGCGTCGAACCGAGGCCGCGCTGCCGCTGCGGTCGGCCAACCCGCTCGACAGCGTCGACGACGACACCTTCGCCAGGCTCACTCGTCGCGCGCTCGGCCACTACGGCGACCTGTCGAAGCTGGTCGCCAGTCCACTGACCGCAATGCCCGTCATCGACGAACGGCTCGCCGCCCGCGGCGCGCCCGACCAACCCTTGGAACGGGCGAACGAACTCAAGGCCCTGCTGGCCGATCGGATCGGCCGGCTCAAGCCCCGCGACGGCGGCGACTTCGGCACCACCGAGCAGTGGCGCCACTACAACGCGCTGTATTTCCCCTACGTCGTCGGCGTGCGGGCGTATGCGCAGAACGCGACGGCGGCAGGTCTCGACCCCGTCGCGCGCCAGGCGTGGCAGTGGTTTGTCACCGAGGTGCCGCAGCGGTCGTTGCACAACTGGCAGAACGCCGCCGCCCGGCTGATCGCCGCCGATCTGCGCGCCAATCTGGTCACCGCGCAGGACTGATAGCGCCCGATCTGACCTGCGCTTGGCAGTATCTGGCAGCGTCTCGCGTCGATCTGGCAGTGCGTTGTGCGCAGCATCGAAGCCATGACCGCCATCACCACCCGGCCCGTTCGGGAAAGTACCGATTCACTGTTGCGTTTCGCTCTCCGCGCCGACGCCACCTTGTGCGGGGCGCTCGGCCTGCTTATCGCCATGGCCGCCGATCCGCTGTCGCGGCTGTCGGGCCTGTCGGCCACGTCCGAATGGATCGCGGGCGCGGCGCTCGTCGGATACGGCGTCGCCCTTTATGCCGCCGCTGGTGTGCCGGACGTCCGGCGCGTCGGCATCGGGGTCTTCGCCGGCAACGTCGCGTTCGCCGTTCTCGTCGCCGTCGTGCTCGTCGCGGACTGGCTGCCGCTGACCGCGATCGGTGTCGCATCGACGATCGCGTTCGCGGTCGTCACGTTGGCGTTCGCCTGCGCCCAGTACCTCGGGGTGCGCCGTCTGGCGTGACCCCCTTATGGCTGGTCCGGAGTCGGCACCGCGCACGCGGGGAGCAGAGATCCTCCGTGTAGAGGTTGCGGAGTCGACTCCGGCACCGGTCGAACGAAACCCGCGAAGAAAGGATCATCATGACCGCCATCAGCACTCCCCGCTTGAAGGAGTCGAGCGACTCACTGCTGCGCTTCGCGATGCGCGCCGACGCGACCCTGTCCGGACTCGCGGGCATCGCCGCCGTACCGCTTGCGGGTTGGCTTGCGGACACGTCGGGCACCACCAAGGCCTTCGAGTACTCGATGGGCGCGTTCTTCATCGTTTACGGGTTGGGGGTCCTCTGGCTCGCCGCCCGGCCGTCCGTACGCCGCGCAGGCATAGTGCTCGCCACCGGCAACCTGCTATTCACGGTCGCGAGTGTGGGTCTCGTGCTCGCGGATGTCTTCCCGTTGACCACGACCGGTGTGGTGCTGACGCTGGGCACCGGGGCCTACACCGCGGTGTTCGCCGAACTGCAGTACCAGGGCTGGCGCCGCGCCAAGGCGTAAGCCGTTGCCGCTGAAGCCCGCTCGGTAATGCCGGGCGGGCCTACAGCTTGCGCAGCCGCAGCCGGTTGATGGAGTGGTCGGCGTCCTTGCGCAACACGAGCGTCGCGCGCGGCCGGGTCGGCAGGATGTTCTCGATCAGGTTGGGTCGGTTGATGGAATGCCAGATGTCACGCGCGGCGAAGACGGCCTGGTCGTCGGTCAGGGTCGAGTAGTGGTGGAAGTGCGAGGCCGGATCGGCGAACGCGCCGGCCCGCATCGCGAGGAATCGCGACACATACCAGCCCTCGATGTCCTCGATGCGCGCGTCGACGTAGACAGAGAAGTCGAACAGGTCCGAAACCATCAGCGCCGGACCGGTTTGCAGCACGTTGAGTCCCTCGAGGATCAGGATGTCCGGGTGGCGGATGATTTGCTTTTCGCCGGGCACGATGTCGTAGAGCAGGTGCGAATACACCGGCGCACACGCCTGATCGGCGCCTGATTTCACCGCGGTGACGAAGCGCATCAGCGCCCTGCGATCGTAGCTCTCGGGAAAACCCTTGCGGTGCATCAGGTTTCGACGGTTGAGTTCGGCGTTCGGATACAAGAACCCATCCGTGGTGACGAGGTCGACCCTGGGGTGGTGTTCCCAGCGGGTCAACAGCGCCTGCAGCACGCGAGCAGTGGTGGACTTGCCAACCGCCACGCTGCCCGCCACGCCGATGATGAACGGCACCGGCCGGTCGGGGTTCTGGTGGGGCTCGCCGAGGAATTCAGCGGTGGCGGCGAACAACCGTTGCCGGGCCGCGACCTGCAGGTGGATCAACCGGGCCAGCGGCAGGTAGACCTCTTCGACCTCGAGCAGGTCGATCTTCTCGCCGAGACCGCGCAGCCTGACCAGCTCTTCCTCGGCCAGCTTCAACGGAGTGGACATGCGCAGCGAGCGCCACTGACTCCGGTCGAACTCCAGATAGGGGCTCGCCTCGCTCAGCCGCGGCATGAGATCAGTCTTGCAGTTAGCGTGGTCGCCATGGAGTCCGGCACCCTCATCCGCGAGTACCTGCTGCTCGGCCTGCGGTTCGACCGGATCGAGGAGGGCTATGTCGACTCGTTCACCGGCGATCCCGCTTTGCGGGAGGCCGTCGCATCCGAACCGGCACCCGATCCCGCCGACCTGGCAAGGCAGGCAGACCGGCTGCTCGCCGAACTGCCCAACGTGCCGCGCACCAACGGGTCCTCCGGTTTCGATGAGGTGCGAGCCGATTACATCGGCGCCCATCTGCGCGCACTGGCTTGTGCCGGAAGGAAATTCGCCGGCCAGTCCGTCGGGTTCGTCGACGAGGTCGACGCCTATTTCGACGTACAGATCACGAAAGGTGATCCCGACCGGTACCGAGAAGCGCACGCCCGCCTCGAGGAAGCGCTGGGCGGCAGCGGACCGCTGGCCGATCGGATGCAGGCCTACCGCAGCGCCGAGGAGATCCCGCCTGAGCGGCTCGAGGAGTGCATCCACGCGTTCTCCAGTGCGCTGCGCGACCGGGTCCGCGCCGAGTTCCCGCTGCCCGACAGCGAGACGATCGACTATGAGGTGGTCACCGACAAGCCGTGGTCGGGGTTCAACTACTACCTCGGCGACTACCGCTCGACCGTCGCGGTGAACGCAGACCTGCGCCAGCAGATGTCGAACCTGCCCCGGCTGGTGGCCCACGAGTCCTATCCCGGCCACCACACCGAGCACTGCCGCAAGGAGGCGGGGCTGGTGGCCAAGCTCGGCCATGCCGAGCAGACGCTGTTTCTCGTCAACACCCCGCAGTGCCTGATGGCCGAGGGCCTTGCCGACCTCGCGCTCTACGTCGCTATCGGTCCGAAATGGGGCGGCTGGGCCGGCGAGATCTACGCCGACCTGGGGCTTCGCTTCGACGGGGAACGCGCGGAAGCGGTGTCGGAGGCGGCGACGGCGCTGGCCGACGTCCGGCAGGACGCCGCGCTGATGCTCCACGACGAACACCGTGACGTCGACGACGTGGTGGCGTTCGCTGCGGCGCTGGCTGCTGGTCAACGACGAACGGGCCAGGCAGATGCTGCGGTTTCTGTCCTCGCCGCTGTGGCGCGCCTACACCAGCACTTACGTCGAGGGATACCGGCTGCTGCGGGGCTGGCTGGACAACCGCCCAGCCAGGGTCAGCCTCACCGAGCGCTTCGGCAGGCTGCTCGACGAGCCGCTGATCCCGTCGGCCCTGCGCGCCGCCTGACGCAGCCGGGCCCGGCTCGTAGCGACTCAGCAGCGACAAGTCCTTCGGTCATCGCCTCGGGAGTCGGTTGTCGCTACGAGGCGGGCACCTGCAAGGTCGTCCGATCCAGAGATAGATGTGCACAGTGAGGATCTTGGGGCCGATGAGGTTCGGCACGCCCGGGAGGCTCCGGTCCTGCTGCCCGCAGATCGGATTAGGCTGATCGCATGACTGCAGACTCGACTGTGACCACCCCAGCGCCCGGCGCCGAGTACGCCGAAACCGCAAGCGCCGCCTACCGAGACATCCTGCAGATCATCGAATCGGTTGAACCCCGCATCGCCGCGGCGACGCGCAAAGAGCTTGCCGACCAACGAGATTCGCTGAAGCTGATCGCGAGTGAGAATTACGCCTCGCCCGCGGTGCTGCTCACCATGGGCACCTGGCTGTCCGACAAGTACGCCGAGGGCACCATCGGGCACCGCTTCTACGCCGGATGCCAGAACGTCGACACCGTCGAGGCGGTGGCCGCCGAGCACGCCGAGAAGCTGTTCGATTCGCCACACGCCTATGTCCAGCCGCATTCCGGCATCGACGCCAACCTCGTTGCGTACTGGGCCATTCTGGCCACCCGGGTCGAAGCTCCCGGCCTGGCCGAGGCCGGCGCCAAGCACGTCAACGACCTGTCCGAGGCCGACTGGGAGCAGCTGCGCTCCAAGCTCGGCAACCAGCGGCTGATGGGCATGTCGCTGGATGCGGGCGGGCATCTCACCCACGGTTTCCGGCCCAACATCAGTGGGAAGATGTTCCACCAGCGCAGCTATGGCACCGATCCCGAGACCGGCTTCCTCGACTACGACGCGGTGGCCAAGGCCGCGCGCGAGTTCAAGCCGCTGGTGCTTGTCGGCGGGTACTCCGCGTATCCGCGGCGGGTGAACTTCGCCAAGCTGCGTGAGATCGCCGACGAGGTCGGCGCGACGCTGATGGTGGACATGGCTCATTTCGCGGGCTTGGTGGCGGGGAAGGTGTTCACCGGCGACGAGAACCCGGTGCCGCACGCCCACGTGACGACGACGACCACGCACAAGTCGCTGCGCGGACCGCGAGGCGGGCTGGTGCTGGCCACCCCGGAGTACGCCGACGCCGTCGACAAGGGCTGCCCGATGGTGCTCGGCGGTCCGCTGTCGCATGTGATGGCCGCCAAGGCCGTCGCACTGGCCGAGGCGCGCCAACCCGCGTTCCACACTTACGCACAGCAGGTCGCCGACAACGCCAAAGCGCTTGCGGAGGGCTTCCTGAAGCGAGGCGCGACGCTGGTCACCGGCGGCACCGACAACCACATCGTGCTGCTCGACGTGCAGTCGTTCGGGCTGACCGGACGCCAGGCGGAGTCGGCGCTGCTGGACTCCGGCGTCGTCACCAATCGCAACTCGATCCCGTCCGACCCCAACGGTGCCTGGTATTCCAGCGGCATCCGGTTCGGCACCCCTGCACTGACCACCCGCGGCTTCGGCGCCGCCGAATTCGACCGGGTGGCCGAGCTGGTGGTCGACGTGCTGACCAACACGCAGCCGGCGCAGGCGTCTTCGGGTCCGTCCAAGGCGAAGTACACGCTGACCGACGGCACCGCGCAGCGTGTGCACGCGGCGGCCGCCGAGCTGTTGGCCGCCAACCCGCTGTACCCGGGCCTGACGCTCTAGTTCGCGGCAGAAGGCGACGCGTCCACCCGATTTCAAAAAAGGTGTGAACGTGGGTTACATTTACTTTCATGGCACAGAAACCTGTTCCTAACGCACTGATCCTGGAGCTCGAGCCGGTCGTGGCAAAGAACATGGCCCGGCATCTGGAGACCGAGGACCTGTGGGAAGCGCACGACTATGTGCCGTTCGACCAGGGCGAGAACTTCGCGTTTCTCGGCGGCCGCGACTGGGACCCGTCGCAGGTCACCCTGCCCAAGCACGTCACCGATGCGCTGGAGATCCTGCTCATCACCAAGGACAACATGTCCGCCTACCACCGCGAGCTCGTCGAGCACTTCATCCTCCAGGAGAAGTTCGGTCGCTGGCTGGGTCGCTGGACGGCCGAAGAGCATCTGCACGCCATCGCGCTGCGGCAGTATCTGGTCGTCACCCGTGAGATCGACCCGACCGCCAACGAGGACGTGCGTGTCGAGCACGTGATGAAGGGTTACCGAGCCGAGAAGTTCACCCAGATCGAGACGCTGGTTTTCATGGCGTTCTTTGAACGCGCGCATGCGGTGTTCTGCCGCAATCTGGCCGCCCAGATCGAAGAGCCGGTGCTGTGTGGCTTGGTGGAGCGCATCGCCAAGGACGAGGAGCGCCACGAAGAATTCTTCGCCAACCTGGTCGCGCACTGCCTCGGGTACAGCCGTGACGAGACCATCGAGGCCATCGCACAACGTGCCGAAGAACTCCGCGTGGTCGGCGGAGACATCGACGCCTACCGGGACAAGCTCCGGGTCGTCGCCGACGCGGGCATCTTCGACGAAGCCACGCTGCGCCAGGTGATCTCCGACCGGATCGCGGCGTGGGGTTTGGCCGATGACGCGCAAGTAGGCGCGTTCGTAAACGCCGGGTAGACCCCCGGTGGTTTCGGACGTTGCTGGGTGGTTAAACCCCGGCGCGCCTGCGCGGCACGCTCGCCTTCTCGGGAGTAGCGTCGTTTGCGATGGCTAGCGACATGCTCTGCTGTCCGGGCGGTACCGATCGACTCGATTCGAGAGGGCCGGCCCCGGCCCTGGTGCCGCAGTGTCCGCCGAGAGGTTCGTGCGGGGCCGCGCGGGCTCGAGGAGCGCTACGTGACCGATTCCTCCACCCGGACCTACGTGCTCGACACGTCCGTGCTGTTGTCCGACCCCTGGGCCTGTACACGGTTCGCCGAGCACGAAGTGGTCGTCCCGCTGGTCGTCATCAGCGAGCTGGAGGCTAAACGCCATCATCACGAATTGGGCTGGTTCGCCCGTCAGGCACTGCGGTTGTTCGATGACCTCCGACTTGAGCACGGACGGCTGGATCAGCCGATTCCCGTTGGCGCACACGGCGGTACGCTGCACGTCGAACTGAACCACAGCGACCCGTCGGTGCTGCCCGCGGGCTTTCGGACCGAGAGCAACGATTCGCGCATCCTGACCTGCGCCGCGAATCTCGCCGCCGAAGGCAAGCACGTCACGTTGGTGAGCAAGGACATTCCCCTGCGCGTCAAGGCCGGTGCCGTCGGGCTGCCCGCCGACGAGTACCACGCCCAGGACGTCATCACGTCGGGCTGGACCGGAATGGACGAGCTCGACGTGGCCACCGAGATGATCGACGCGCTGTTCGCCGAGGGCGAGATCGACCTGGAGCCGGCGCGGGAACTACCGTGCCACACGGGAATCCGGCTACTCGGCGGCAACTCGCATGCACTGGGCCGCGTCAATCCCGACAAGCGAGTGCAACTGGTTCGCGGTGACCGCGAGGTATTCGGGTTGCGGGGACGCTCCGCCGAACAACGGGTGGCGCTGGACCTTTTGCTCGACGAGTCGGTGGGCATCGTGTCGCTGGGCGGCAAGGCAGGCACCGGCAAGTCCGCGCTGGCCCTGTGCGCCGGACTCGAAGCGGTGCTCGAACGGCGCACGCACCGCAAGGTCGTCGTCTTCCGGCCGCTGTACGCCGTCGGCGGACAGGACCTCGGTTATCTGCCCGGTAGCGAGAGCGAGAAAATGGGGCCGTGGGCGCAGGCCGTTTTCGACACGCTCGAAGGACTGGCCAGCCCCGCAGTACTTGAAGAGGTGCTGTCGCGCGGCATGCTCGAGGTGCTGCCGCTCACCCACATCCGCGGGCGCTCCCTGCATGACTCGTTCGTGATCGTCGACGAGGCACAGTCGCTGGAACGCAACGTCTTGCTGACGGTGCTGTCCCGGCTCGGCGCCGGTTCGCGGGTGGTGCTCACCCACGACGTGGCCCAGCGCGACAACCTGCGCGTCGGTCGGCATGACGGGGTCGCGGCGGTGATCGAGAAGCTCAAGGGCCATCCGCTGTTCGCCCACATCACGCTGCTGCGCAGCGAACGATCCCCGATCGCGGCGCTGGTCACCGAGATGTTGGAGGAGATCAGCCCCGGCGCACTGCCTTAATTGTCGAGACTGCGCACAGGGCGCGGTTTACAGGCATATCTTCGCCTTCACAGCAGTTTCGACGTGCGGGGGGCCAATGGTCTGGTTGGACAACGAGCGACTTCACATGTCTCCCGTCCACAAGCGAATGCAAATGAGCGTCGTCCGCGTCGAACCGGGCCTGGCGGTGCTGTCGATGCCGCTTAACGAAGATCTCCGCGGCTATTTCGAAGGCAGCATCCATGGCGGGATGCTGGCCACGTTCGCCGATGCCGCTTCGGCCTCCTGCCTCGAAGGTTCATACGACTTCAATTCTCATTTCCCCGTCACAACGGACATTCACGTCCGCTACTACCGACAGCCGAAAGACGGCCCGCTGGTCGCGGAAGCAAGATTGGTGCACGGTGGCCGCAGGCTGCTGAGCACCGACTGCTCGGTTGTTGACGCTGAAGAGCGCGTCCTGATCCGGACGACGGCCACCTTCATGCTTGTTCCCAACACCAACCCGCTGTAGCGCGCAGGCTCGGTCTCAGCACCGGCCGGTAAGCTGCGGCCGTGCCGAAGCGACGCGACAACCGGGCCTGGCAGTACGGGCTGATGGTGCTCGGAGTGCTCGCCGCTGTGGCAGTCGTAGTCGTCGCGTTGCTCACCGGGCACGCCAAGCGCGAAAGTCCCGACGACGTGGACTGCGCCCAAGTCAAATGCGTGGCGCTGACGTTCGACGACGGCCCCGGTCCGTACACCGACCGGCTGTTGCAGATACTGAAGGACAACGACGCGAAGGCGACGTTCTTTCTGATCGGCAACAAGGTCGCCGCGAATCCCCAAGGCGCCAAGCGAATTGCCGAGGCGGGCATGGAAATCGGCAACCATACCTGGGAACACCCCAACATGACGACCATCCCGCCGCAGGACATCCCCGCGCAGTTCAGCAGGGCCAGTAATGCCATCGAGGCGGCGACAGGACAGCGCCCGAAGCTGCTTCGCACCGCAGGCGGACTGATCAACGACCAGGTGCTGGCAGAGGCCAAGCGGCAGGGACTGGCCGACATCAATTGGGACGTCATCCCTTTCGACTGGATCAACGACGCCAACATCGCGGCGACACGGTACATGCTGATGACGCAGATCAAGCCTGGATCAGTCGTGCTGTTCCACGACACCTATTCCAGCACAGTCGATCTGGTGTATCAGTTCATCCCGGTGCTGAAGGCCAACGGCTATCACCTGGTGACGGTCAGCCAATTGCTCGGACCGCGCGAGCCCGGCAGCAGCTACGGCGGACGCGACAACGGGCCGCCCGTCAACGGTCTTCACGACATCGCAGGCGCAGAGATCCCGTCGCTGCCCAACACCCCGTCGCCGCCGCCGATGCCGAACTTCCCGATCACCGACATCCCCGGCGCCAATTCCGGCGGCCCCAATAACGGCGCCTAGCTGTCGCCGTCTTTGACTTTCGCCATCGCCAAAACGTCGAGCCGCTTGTCCAGCTCCTCCTCGGACAGCTTGTCGCCGATCAGGCCACGGTCGATCACCGTCTGCCGAATTGTCTTGCGCTCCTTGAGCGCTTCCTTGGCCACCTTCGCCGCTTCCTCGTAGCCGATCGCCGAGTTCAGCGGCGTCACGATCGACGGCGACGACTCGGCCAGCTCCCGCAGGTGCTCCTCGTTGGCCACCAAACCGTCGACGCACCGCTCGGCCAGCAGCCGTGACACGTTGGTCAGAATCTTGAACGACTCGAGCAGGTTGCGCGCCATCATCGGGATGTACACGTTGAGCTCGAATGCGCCGTTTCCGCCGCCCCACGCGATCGCGGCGTCGTTGCCGATCACCTGCGCGGCCACCTGCGTGACAGCCTCGGGAATCACCGGGTTGACCTTTCCCGGCATGATCGAGCTGCCCGGCTGCAGGTCCGGCAGCTGAATCTCGCCCAGACCGGTCAGCGGGCCGGAGCCCATCCACCGGATGTCGTTGACGATCTTGGTGAGCGAGACCGCGATCGTCCGCAGCGCGCCGGACGCCTCGACAAGCCCGTCGCGGGCCGCCTGCGCCTCGAAAGAGTTGACCGCTGTTCGCAATTCGGCCAGTCCCGACTGCTGGACCAGCACCTCGACGACCTTCTCGCCGAACCCGTCGGGCGCGTTGAGCCCGGTGCCCACGGCCGTTCCGCCGATGGCCAGCTCGCCGAGCCGCGGCAGCGTGGCCTTCACCCGCTCGATACCGGCCTCGACCTGGCGGGCGTAGCCGCTGAACTCCTGGCCCAGCGTCACCGGCACCGCGTCCATCAGATGCGTACGACCGGACTTGACGACCGTGCGCCACTGCCTGGCCTTGCCGGCCAGCGACTCATGCAGCACCTCGAGTGCCGGAATCAGGTGGCGCACAGCGGCTTCGGTGGCCGCGATATGCGTCGCCGTCGGAAAGGTGTCGTTGGACGACTGCGACATGTTCACGTCGTCGTTCGGGTGCACTTTGATGGACGGGGTCGCCGTTTCCGCAATACTCGCGATCACCTCGTTGGTGTTCATGTTCGAGCTTGTGCCCGAGCCGGTTTGGAATACGTCGATGGGGAACTGGTCGTCATGCAGCCCGTCGGCGATCTCCCCCGCGGCGGCGATGATCGCGTCGGCCTTCTCCGCAGCGAGGAGGCCGAGGTCCTTGTTCACCTGCGCACAGGCGCCCTTCAGCAGACCGAGCGCCCGGATCTGGGTGCGCTCCAAGCCGCGTCCCGAGATCGGGAAGTTCTCCACTGCACGCTGGGTCTGGGCGCGCCACAGCGCGTTGATCGGCACCCGGACCTCGCCCATGGTGTCGTGCTCGATGCGATATTCGACGTCTTCGGACTTGACTGAGTCGACGCTCACAAAATAATCCTTCGGTCAGTGAGTTACGGCAGCGGCTGGAAAGCGTTGCTGTCGCCGGTGAAATCGATGGCAGAGTATTCGTTGAGCTTCGATAACCGGTGGTAGGCCTCGATCATCCGCACGGTGCCCGACTTCGAGCGCATGACGATCGACTGGGTGGTGCAGCCGCCGCCGTAGTAGTGGACGCCCTTGAGTAGATCGCCGTCGGTGACCCCGGTAGCGCAGAAGAAGACGTTGTCCCCTGAGACCAAGTCCTCTGTGAGCAGGACCTGATCCAAGTCGTAGCCACGGTCGATCGCCTTCTGGCGTTCTTCGTCGTCCTTGGGTGCCAGCTGACCCTGAATGGCCCCGCCCATACAGCGGATGGCGGCGGCGGCGATGATGCCCTCGGGTGTGCCGCCGATTCCGACGAGCAGATCGGTACTGGTGTTGGGCCGGCAGGCCGAGATCGCACCTGCGACGTCACCGTCGGAGATCAGTCGGCATCGGGCACCCGCCGCCCGGACGTCTGCGATGAGCGTCTTGTGGCGTGGCCGGTCCAGGATGCACACGGTCAGGTCGGACACCGAGACACTCTTGGCCTTGGCTACGCGGCGGATGTTCTCGCCGATCGGGTCGGTGATGTCGATGACGTCGACGGCCTCGGGCCCGACCGCGATCTTGTTCATGTAGAACACCGCCGAGGGGTCATACATGGTGCCGCGCTCCGAGACTGCCAGCACCGAGATCGCGTTGGCCAGGCCCTTGGCCATCAACGTCGTGCCGTCGATCGGGTCGACGGCGAAGTCGCACTCGGGCCCGTCGCCGTTGCCGACTTCCTCACCGTTGTAGAGCATCGGCGCGTTGTCCTTCTCGCCCTCGCCGATCACCACCACACCACGCATCGACACCGAATTGACCAGCTCACGCATGGCGTCAACGGCCGCGCCGTCGCCGCCCTCTTTGTCGCCTCGCCCGACCCAACGGCCCGCTGCCATCGCGCCGGCCTCGGTGACACGAACGAGTTCAAGGGCCAGGTTGCGGTCGGGGGCTTCCCCGCGTGCTGGGGTCATGGGTGAGATTCTCCCATTAGCGGATCGACCTTCGGGAGCTGGGATACTGGCGATTGTGACCACCGAACCGCAGCCCGCGCCCAAGGCGGCCAAGCCCCGGTTTCTGCAGGATGGCCGCGACATGTTCTGGTCGATCGCGCCGCTGGTCGCGGCGTGCATCCTCCTCGCGGGCGTCGTAGGCATGTGCTCGTTTTCGCCCGGTGGGCCGGGTCCGGGACCGGCGCCGGACTTCGACGCCCCGGCAGCACTGCACGCCGACGCCGACGCGCTTCGCATCCCCATTCGACTGCCTGTGCTGCCCGACGCGTGGCACTCCAACTCCGGCGCTCGCGGGGGGATCGACGGCGGCCGGACAGACCCGTCCGGGCAGCCGGCGCGGGCGGTGTCCTCGACCGTCGGATACTTGGCGCCCAGCGGGATGTATCTGGCCCTTACGCAGAGCAACGCCGACGAGGAAAAGCTGATCGGCTCCATCGACTCCGACCTGGTGCCATCCGGGACCGAGGACGTCGACGGCGTGCGGTGGGTGGTCTACGAAGGCAACGGCGATGCGGAGCCGGTGTGGACGACGCGGTTGAACGGCCCGACCGGCCCGGCCCAAGTCGCGATCAAGGGTGCCGCCGGTACCGATGAGTACCGTACGCTGGCGGCGGCGGTCCAGACCCAGCCGCCACTGCCCGCGAAGTAGGACATCACGATCCCTCGCGACGACGGAGGTGGAGACCCCATGACCGCGCCCGAAGCCGACCTGAGCGGATGGACCGCCGAACCCTTTACCGCCGCAGGCTTGACCCACGACGTCTATCGCAAGGGCGAGGGCCCCGGCGTGGTGCTGATCCCGGAGATGCCTGGTTTGCATCCCGGCGTGCTGGCGCTGGGTAATCACCTGGTGGACAACGGGTTCACCGTCGCGTCGCCATCGCTGTACGGCACGCCGGGTGCGCCCAGCTCAAGGCCGGGGGCGGTGCCGGTGATGCTGCGCGGTTGTGTGGCAAAGGAATTCGCGGCGTTTGCGACCAACGCCGACCGGCCGGTCGCCCATTACCTGCGCGCACTTGCTCGCGACCTCAACGAGAAGACGCCGGGCAAGGGTGTCGGTGTGATCGGCCAGTGTTGGAGCGGCGGCTTCGCGCTGGCGGCCGCAGTGGACGACAGCGTGCTGGCACCGGTACTCAGTCAGCCGTCGCTGCCGATAGGGCTGACGGCGAAGCAGAAACGAGATCCTGGGCTGTCAGAAGCCGAGTTGAAGATCGTCGAACAGCGTGCCGCCAATGACGGGTTGTGCGCGTTGGGGCTGCGGTTCAGTGAAGATCCGATGGTCCCGGCTCAACGGTTCAAGACCCTCAACGAGCGGCTCGGTGACGCGTTCGAGGTCATCGAGATCAGCTCGAAGGCCGGTAACGAGCACGGGTTCGGCAGGATGGCGCACTCGGTACTCACCCTTGAGATGCGTGAGCAGGAAGCCCACCCGGCTTACGAGGCACGCAAGCGCGTCGTCGAATTCCTCACCGCGCGTCTGAGCGCGGATTAGACGGAGCACTTGGTTTAGCCGCGTCCGGCTCGGGGGCTTCGGGCTCCGCTCGCCTGGCCCTGCGCGTCAACCGGCCCATCAGCCGCCGGTTCTTCTTTGATTGCTTGGACTCGTCGTCGTCGTGTCGTTCGAGCGGGACACCCTTGTACACCGCGAGGTAGACGCTGATCGTCGTGACGATGACGATCATCAGTACCGGGCCGATGACGATGCCGAACGCGCCGAACATTGCGATTCCGGCGAACACCGAGAGCAGCATGAGCGCCGAGTCGAGGCGCGCCTCGCGCGGCACCAGTATCGGACGCAGGAAGTTATCGATGTTCGTTACCACGATGAGGTGGAACAAGATGACGAACGCACCGCCGAAGACGTTGCCGACCAGGATCATTCCGATGCCGAACGGGATCGTGACGATTCCGCTGCCCAGCGGAATGACGGAGAGAGCGCTCAAGACTATGGCGAAGATGAAGAACCCGTCGTGGAAGCCGCCGATGTAGATCGAGATCGCTCCCGCGACGCCCTGGCACACCGCGATGACGAACTGCCCTCTGACCGTGCCCCCCACCATTGCGCCCATCTTGGCGAGGTAGAGATCGGTGACTTCTTCGCCGAGCGGATTGAGCTGACGAATCAATTGCTGCACCGCGTCTTTGTTGGTCAGCAGCGAGATGAACACGTAGACGAAGAGGATCGCCGCGGTGATCCCACCGACGACGCCGCCTGCAGCACCTTGCAGCATGTGCAGCAGCCACTGTCCGACATTTTGGGCGACGGTCGTCATCGCCTTCCGAATCATGTCGGGAGTGACCGTGATGTCTGCGAAGGGCAGACGGGAAAGGAGTTCGTTCACGAACGTCAACGTCTTGGCCCCGAGCGTGGACAGGTCGGTCCGCTCGACCCAGTCGGCGACGCTCCCGACCATCTCCGTGATCTGGACGACCGCCAGCAGCCCGATCAGGCCGACCGGCACGATAACGCTCGCGAATACGGCCAGCAGGGTGATCGTCGCGGACAACCCCGTGCCCAATCGTCTGCTGAGCCGGTTGTACAGCGGGCTGAACAAATAGGTGGCCACCGCGGCGACGACGATCAGAATGAAATATGTCCGCAGGAAATAGGCGGCGAACAGGATGGCGATGACTGTCGCGACCGCCAGCGCACGCTTCTGGGTCAGCGTAAATTCCGTATTCATTGCGGCCACTGGCATACCGTAGCCAGGTTGGCAGGCCGGGAGCCCCGTTTGCTCAGCGAATGTCCGTGCGCGCCTCGGTCTGGTGGGATCGCTGGCTCTCGATGAAGCGAATCGACATGCGCTGCATAAGCCCCGGTGCCAGCCGGGCCATCAGCCATTGGGCATGCGCGCGGCGGGGTTTGACCAGCAGCGCCTTGTTGCGTTGGACGGCCTTCAACGTGTCGTGCGCCAAGCGGTCGGCGTCGTATGCCGTCTTCACGCCCTGACCCTGCAGAAAGTAATCGCGTCCGACGAATCCGCCGACCGCACCCTTGTCGAGAATCGGGGTCTCGACGGCCGACGGGCAGACGGCCAGCACGCCGACGCCGTGTGCCGCGGCCTCGGAGCGCAGCGCCAGTGACAGCCCGACGATGGCGTGTTTGGTCATCACGTAGCTGGTGATCTGTCCGGCCGCGGTCAGCCCGGCCATCGATGCGGTATTGACGATGTGGCCGTGGCCCTGCCGAATCATCTGCGGGTACGCCGCGGCCACGCCGTGCACGACACCGCGGATGTTCACGTCGATGATCGCGTTCCACTGGTCGAGGGTCAGCAGCTCGGTGTCGCCACCCCACACGATGCCCGCGTTGTTGAACATCAGGTCCAGCCGGCCGGTGCGCGCAACCACGCCCTCGACCATGGCCTGCACCGCGGCGGCGTCGGTGACGTCGAGGCGGGCCGAACGTGCGCGATCGCCGAGCATCGACGCGGTGCGGTCGGCGGCGTCACCGTCGACGTCGGTGCACATCACATCGGCACCTGCGCCGACCAGCGCCCGGCACAACGCCGCTCCGATGCCCGATCCGGCGCCGGTGACGATGGCCTGCTTACCACTGAAAGTCACTGCGCCTCCGCCAGTTTCATCACATGGCCCAACACGTCGGGATAGCGCTTGAGGTGAGCCCCGCCGTTCAGGTCGAGCACTTCGCCGGTCAGCCAGGACGATTTCGGCGAGCACAGGAACACCACGGCGTCGGCGACCTCCTCCGGCTTTCCGGCGCGGCCCAGCGCGGTGTTCTCGAGATAGTCCTCGACGAGGCCAGGGACGAGATGGGACCCTTCGGTGAGTGGGGTGTCGACGAAGCCGGGGGAGACCGCGTTGACGCGGATTCCCCGCGGCCCCATTTCCAGCGCGGCGACCTGGGTCAGCATCGACAGGCCGGCCTTGGCCGAGCAGTAGGCGCTCATGCCGACGGCCGCCTGCCGCCCGTTGAGGGAGCTGATCGACACGAGCGAACCACCTTCGCGCAGTTTCTGGCCGGCGTACTTGGCGACGATGAACGAGCCGTTGAGACAGACGTCGACGACGGAGCGGAACTCATCGACAGCCAGATCGGTGATGAGTCCGAGGCTGCCGAACCCCGCGCAGTTCACCACGACGTCGAGCGGACCGATCTCGTCGAAGAGGCGTTGCACCGACGCCTCGTCGGTGACGTCGACATCGGCAGCGGTGTGCGGCTCCCCGAGTTCGGCGGCTCGGGTGCGGGCGCCATCGCCGTTACGGTCCGCGACGGTCACCCGGCAGCCGTCGGCTGCCAGGGCGCGTGCGGTCGCCCAACCGATACCGGATGCTCCGCCGATGACGACGGCGATCCGCTCGCTACTGTTGCTCATCCGGTTGGCCTTTCGACGGCGTTGGAACGCGTTCTAACCTCACATCCGCGCGCCCAAAGCGCAATAGCAGCGCGGTGGCAGACTCGACTCGTGACCGAGCTGACGATGTCCGAGTCGACTTCTGTGGCGGTGACGCCGGACGAGCTGTACGCGCTGGTGTCCGACGTGACCAGGATGGGTGAGTGGAGCCCGGTCTGCCGGGCCTGCTGGTGGGACGAGGGGGATGGGCCGCGGGTCGGCGCGTGGTTCACCGGCCGCAACGAAACGGCCGAGCGGACCTGGGAGACGCGAAGTCAGGTGGTGGCCGCCGACCCCGGTCGCAAGTTCGCGTGGCAGGTCAACAACGGCTGGGTGCATTGGGAGTACACCTTCGAGCCCGAGAACGGCGGCACCCGGCTCTCCGAGTCGTGGGAGTTCCTGCCTGCAGGTATCTCGGGTTTTCACGAGCGGCTACGGCGACGACGCCGACGCAGAGATCGAGAAGCGGCACGCCGCGGCGAAGAGCGGTATCCCCGCCACGCTCGCCGCGATCAAGAAAGCCGCGGAGGGGCGGTAGTCGCCCGGAAGACTTCGACCTCCTCGGCGAGCCCCTTGAGGTGTTGCGCACCGAGGCTCTCGAACCGCAGCCCCGATCCCGCTGACAGATCGCGGACGGTCCGGCTGACAAGCACTTCGTCGGCACCCGCCATGGCACCTATTCGCGCGCCGACATGGACGGCCAGACCGCTCCACTCGTCGCCTCGCCGCTCGCATTCACCGGTGTGAACTCCGACCCGCATGCGGATACCCCTGGCGGCGAGTGCGGGAACCAGGTCGAGACCGCAGCGCGCCGCCTTGGTCGGCCCGTCGAAAAGCGCGAACACGCCGTCTCCGGTGTGCTTGACGCGGCGGCCGCCGTACTTCTCCAGCAGCCAGTCCACGAGCTTGTCGTGCGCATCGAGCTGATGACGCCACTGCGCATCGCCCTGCGCGACAAGCTGTTCGGTGGAGCTGACGATATCGGTGAACAACACGGTGGAGAGAACGCGCTCACCGGTGTCGTCGACGGGCTTGCCGCGCGCGAAGTTCACCACAGCCGCCGCGAGCTCATCGTCCAATAGCGCGTGTGGACCCGGCGGCAGCTGCTGAAACTGTGCGTTCGGCATGGCCGCCGCCATCGCCCTTGCACCGTCGATAGGGGCCACCTCGTCTCCGGCTCTGCCGAGGACAAGGGTCGGCGTGTGAACGGCGCCCAGCACGCCACTCACATCGCACTCCATTAGCGCCCGCCACAGCAGGAGGCACATCGTCGGGCTGGCCCCGGCACGCTGGATGCGCCCGTACATCTCCCTGAAGCCCGGAACGTCCGCGATCGGCCCGAAGAACAGATCGGCAAGTGCGCCTTCGCCCCAGTGCGCTTCAATTTCCTCGATGATCGATCGTGCCTGATCGTCGGCCCAACCCCACGGATGGTCCGGCAACTCCGGGGTGAAGCGAGCCATCGTTCCGTAAAGGGCGAGTGACTTGACGCGCTCCGGATAGGTCGCCGCGAACAGAATGCTCATCGGACCGCCTTCAGAGACACCGAAGAACGCCGCATCGTCGACCCCGACCGCATCCATCACCGCGTGCAGGTCGTCCATCCGCTCGTCGAGCGGCGGCACGTGAGTCACAGGATCGGACAGTCCGGTGCCGCGTTTGTCCCACATGACCAGCCGTGTCGCACGGGCGAGCCCTTCGACGAACGACTCGAACGGCAGCGACGGGTCGTCCCAGAGATCGACATTGCTGACCCAGCCGGGAATCCACACCAGCGTGGTGTCTCCGTCGCCGAGGACGCGATAGGCGAGCCGCACCGAGCCGTTGCGGGCGTAATGGACTCCACTGTCGTTCACGCTCACATCCTGACAGTCAGGCGCGTGTTACACAGCGAAAGCCGATATGGCTCATGCCCGTGTCCACCATCTGCGGACGGCGCGCGGCGGGCCGGTAGCGCAGGCAGTAGTTGTCGGCGCATAGGAAAGAGCCACCCTTGATGACTTTGCGCGGCACTCGGAACTGCGGCTGTTGCGGGTCGTAACTGTCTGCCGCACAGCATGGGTCGCTCGAACGGGTGTCGCCGTACCAGTCGGTGGTCCACTCCCAGACGTTGCCCGCCATGTCGTAAAGGCCGTAGCCGTTGGCCGGGAAACTGCCGACCGGTGCGGTGCGGCCGTATCCAGGGTCGGGGCGCCACGGGAAGTCGCCGTGCCAGTAGTTCGCCAGCCGCTGGCCGGGCTGCTCGGGCTCGTCGCCCCATGTGTACGTCGCGGCGTCGAGGCCACCGCGGGCCGCGACCTCCCATTCCGCCTCGGTCGGCAGCGCGAGACCCGCCCACTGCGCGTAGGCTTCGGCGTCCTCGTAGGCGACGTGCACCACGGGATGGTCGGCGCGTTTAGCGATCGAGGAGTGCGGCCCGACTGGATGTCGCCACGACGCCCCCGGTGTCCACGTCCACCACTGGCTCAGGTGCTGCAGGTCGACCGGGCCCTGCGTGCGGGTGAACACCATCGACCCGGGCTGCAGGTTCTCAGGGGGTGCGTCGGGGTAGTCGGCGGGGTTGAGCGGTCGTTCGGCGACGGTGACATAGCCTGTGGCGTCGACGAATTCGGCGAAGTCGGCGTTGGTGACCTGGTAGGCCTGGATCCGGAACTCGCCGACGCTGACGGACTGTGCCGGCCCCTCCTCGGAGTAGTGCCTGCCGGATCCGACGACAGCCGTCTGCGCTGGAATAGGACGAGGTCGTTAGTCACTGAAGACGGTCGTCCAGTCGTTCTTCATGCTGATGACGGTCCAGCCGAACTGTTTGGCGTGGTCGAGTGCCCGTTCCGCCCCTGCGGTGTAGTCGAATTCGCGGTCGACGTCGTCATGCAGCACCAGCAGCCGCAACGAAGCGGTGCCCTGCTTGCCCGAGTACTGCAGCATTTCGTCGTCGCCGTTGGAGTTACCCGCCGCTAGGATCGGCCGGCGGCCGATGCGGTTCCAGATTCGCACCGGCTTCTCGGGTCCGTCGTCGAAGATGTCGAGCGCAGGCTGGATCAGCAGGTCCCCGTGACCGTCGGCGCCCTCGAATTTCAGGCCCTGCGCGCTGCCGACCACGCGTTCGGGAGGGATTCCGTAGATGGTGCTGGTGATCGGGCGCATGAAATCGCGGCCCCCGCCGGACACGATGTAGCACGTGAAGTCGTTGTCTTCGAGGTAGCCCAGCAACTCCACCATCGGTGCATACGTGCAGGTCTGATAAGAGCGCCCCAGCGTCGGATGCTTGGCCTCCGAGTAGAACTCGCTGATCAAGGCGGCATGGTCTTCGACGTTCATCGACTCATGCAGCGACAAAACCGCCCCCGCAAGCACTTTCAGATCAGTGTCGTCGCCCTGATAGTGCTTGGTGATCGCGCCGCCGAACCATTCCAGGTCACCGCCTGACGCCGCCTTGTACGGCTGCTGGTCGACCAGCGTCGAGTCTGCCGCCGCCTTCTCGGAGAGCCTGCGGATGAGGAAGTCGAGCTGTATGTACATCGGCTTCTCGCACCACAGCGTGCCATCGTTGTCGAAGACGGCGACACGGGCTTCGGGCGCAACGTAATCCGGGCCGCCCTCTGCGCAGACGCGATCCACGAAGCCGACGATCGCCGACTTCGCGGATCCGTCGTTCCACGACGTGAGTTCAGCCACACTCAGCCCCCGCGGGATGCCAGGAACTTGTTGAGCTCCGCGACGGCGTGGTCGATGGTGAACGACGCCGGCTCCTGACGCGGGGGGAAATCCTTGAACGTCTCGAGGAACTGCGTCGCGATCGCGGAGCCGTAGAGCACGAGATAGATGCGGTCGATCAACCAGTCCCAGTAGGTATTCGACGTGATGTCGGCGCGTTCGTACGGATCGGTGCGAAGGTTGAACAGTTTCGGCGCCCGCAGTGGCGTGAACGGTTCGAACCAGATCTGCAGCGTGCCCCTGCAGCGCTGCTCCATGAAGACGACCTTCCAGTTCTCGGCCCGGATTCCGAGGACGTCGCAGTCGTCGGAGAAGTAGATCATTCCGCGCCGAGGACTCTTGTCGACTTCGCCGGTGAGGTACGGCACCAGGTTGAACCCGTCGATGTGCACCTTGTAGGTCATGTCACCGATGGTGTGGCCGGCTTTCAACTTCTCGATGATGTCGGCGTCACCTGCCGCGGCAAGGAAGGTCGGCAGCCAGTCGTGATGCTGCACGATTTCGTTGGACACGCTGCGCGGCTTGATCTTTCCCGGCCAGCGGATCATCTCCGGAATCCGGAACGCGCCTTCCCAGTTGGTGGCCTTCTCGCTACGGAACGGGGTGGTGGCTCCGTCCGGCCAGCTGTTGGCATGCGGGCCGTTGTCGGTCGAGTAGATGACGATGGTGTCCTCGGCGATGCCCAGTTCGTCGAGGAGATCCAACAGCTGACCGACGTTGCGGTCGTGATCGATCATCGTGTCGTGGTACGGCGACTGCCAACGTCCGGCCTGGCCGAGGCTCTCCGGCTTCGTGTGGGTCCGAAAGTGCATGTGGGTCATGTTCATCCAGACAAAGAACGGCGTGCCGGCCTCGTGCTGGCGTCTGATGAAGTCGGTGCAGGCCCCCGTGGTTTCGTCGTCGATGGTCTCCATCCGCTTCTTGGTCAGCGGTCCGGTGTCCTCGATGCGCTGCTTGCCCACGGGTCCGTAGCGCTCGTCGACTTCGTCGCTCTCCTCGTCGGTCGACCAGGAGTGGATGACCCCGCGCGGTAACAGCTTGGAGCGCAGGATCGGCGCCTCCTCCTCGGTGGGATAGTCGGCGTTCTCCGGTTCCTCCTCGGCGTTGAGGTGATACAGGTTGCCGAAGAACTCGTCGAAGCCGTGCGCCGTCGGCAGGTACTTGTTCAAGTCGCCGAGGTGGTTCTTGCCGAATTGTCCAGTGGCGTAACCCATCGGCTTGAGCAGCTCGGCGATGGTCGGGTCCTCCTTCTGGAGACCGATGTCGACGCCGGGCATGCCGACCTTGCTCATGCCGGTGCGGTAGACGCTCTGTCCGGTGATGAACGATGATCGGCCTGCGGTGCAGCTTTGTTCGCCGTAGGAATCGGTGAAAAGCATTCCCTCATCGGCGATCCGGTCGATGTTGGGCGTGAAGTAACCCATCATCCCGCGGCTGTAACAACTCAGATTCGAGATGCCGATGTCGTCACCCCAGATGACGAGGATATTCGGCTTGGATGCAGGCATAGTTAGTCCTTCGCTAGGAATTTGTGGAGTTTTTCGACGGCCTGGTCGACGCTGAAGCTGGCCGGTTCGTGTCGCGGCGGGAACTCCTTGAACGTCTCCAGAAACATTGTCGCCATCGCGGTCATGTAGAAGATGAAGAAGTCGTGGTGCAGTAACCAGTCGTAATAGGTGTTCGACGTGATGTCGGCGTACTCATACGGATCCGTCCGGAGGTTGAACAGCTTCGGGACCCGCAAGGTGGTGAACGGTTCGGCCCAGATGCGCATCGTGCCCTGGCATCGCTGCTCCATGAACACGGCTTTCCAGTTCTCGAACCGCATGGCGACGAGGTCGCCGTCGTCGGAGAAGTAGAAGAAGCCTCGCCGGGGACTGTGTTCCACTTCGCCTGTCAGATACGGCAGCAGGTTGAAGCCGTCGATGTGGACCTTGTACTCGGTTTCGCCATCCGCACCGGCCTTGTGGCCCTTCTTCAGCTTCTCGATGACGTCAGGCTCGCCGGCCGCAGCGAGGAACGTCGGCAACCAGTCGTGGTGTTGAACGATGTCGTTGGACACCGTGCCCGCCTCGATCTTCCCGGGCCAACGGATCATCTCGGGTACCCGGAATGCGCCCTCCCAGTTGGTGTCCTTCTCGCTGCGGAACGGAGTGGTGCCCGCGTCCGGCCAGCTGTTGCGATGCGGCCCGTTGTCGGTGCTGTACACGACTATGGTGTCCTCGGCGATGCCGAGTTCGTCGAGGCAGTCGAGTAGCTGACCGACGTTGCGGTCATGGTCGATCATCGAATCGTGGTAGCCCGACTGCCACAGTCCCGCCTGGCCGCGGCTCTCCGGCTTGGTGTGGGTGTAGAGGTGCATGTGGGTGGTGTTCATCCACACGAAGAACGGCGTACCCGCCTCGTGCTGGCGCTTGATGTAGTCGATGCAGGCGTCGGTGGTCTCGTCGTCGATGGTCTCCATGCGCTTGGTGTCCAGCGGCCCGGTGTCCTCGATGTCCTGCTTACCAACGGGTCCGAACTTCGGATCGTCGGGCTCGGTGGACGCCTCGTCGGTGGCCGCGACACTTGAGCACACCGCGCGGTAATGCGAAATCGTGCAGCTTGGGGAACTGGTCCTTGTGCGGATAGTCGTACTGCTCGGGTTCCTCCTCGGCGTTGAGGTGGTACAGGTTGCCGAAGAACTCATCGAAGCCGTGCACGGTCGGCAGGTGCTTGTTCTTGTCGCCGAAATGGTTCTTCCCGAACTGGCCGGTGGCGTAACCGAGCGGCTTGAGAAGCTCGGCGATCGTCGGATCCTCGGCGGCCCAACCGATGTCGGCGCCGGGAACACCCGACCTTGCTCATCCCGGTGCGGTACACGCTTTGGCCGCTGATGAACGCCGCGCGTCCGGCCGTGCAGCTTTGCTCTCCGTACGAGTCGGTGAAGCGCATCCCCTCGTTGGCTATGCGGTCGATGTTCGGTGTGCGATAGCCCATCAGGCCGTCGCTGTAGCAACTCAGGTTGCTGATCCCGACGTCATCGCCCCAAATGACCAATATGTTGGGTTTGCCGCCTGGCATTGTGGTGCCCCGTTTCTTCAGGCCCGACCGAATCAACTGGCGACTTGACCTTATTGGGGCGTTGAGCATTATTGGGCCGCTTCGGGCGGGCCTGTCAGGAAGAATTTACGGAGCTGCCGTAACGTCCGGTGGGCTAAGGTTGATCGAGTCGTAGGTTCGTCGCGTTCCCGGCACCCTGGTTACCGTCTGCGATTGGTCTACAGCCGACGTGATCTGAGGGCTGAACTGCCCGACGCGGTCGCTGTGCTGGGCCTGGTGATCGGCCCGGTGCACCGGACCCGTAACCAAAGCTGCGAATTCCTGCGGAGCGGGCCGGCGGCGGCGCACTCTATGAGAGGGAAGGGTGACGGCGATGTACGACAAGATTCTGGACAACGACTGGCACATCGACATCGAGTTCGACGAGGACGAAACGCACACGCATGCGACGGTCCGAGCGCGGCTGGGTGACGACGACACCATGACGGCGATCGGGGATGCATTCCGCAATCCCAAAGACATCAGCCAGCCGATGATCGGCGAAGAGATCGCCGCCGCGCGTGCGCTGATCACGTTGGGAACGGACCTGCTGCACCGTGCGGGTGCACGGATCGAGGCGGTCACCCGACACCCTGTCCACCTGACCACCCCATGACGCGGGGTGGCGAGATCAGCCCGTTGAACTCGCTGAGACCACTTTCACCGCAGGCTCGTTGTGCGTCTCCGCCTTCATCTGTTTGAAGAGCTCTAGGTAGTAGGGCAGGCAGTCGCGCATGGCCTCGTCGGTGGTGAACAGCGGTCGGTAGCCGAGATCGCGCTCAGCCTTGGCGATCGAGAAGTAGTTGTCGAGGTAGAGCCGCTCGACGGCGAGCGGCTCGAACAGGGGCTTGGCCAGCCCGAAGCGGAAGTGCAGCCACTGCCAGATGGTCATCACCCAGCGCACGAAGGCCCCTGAGATGCGGATCCGAGGCCAGCGCTGTCCGCAGGCCTCGACGACGGGCCGGGAGAAGTCGAACATGTTGATCGGCTCGCCGTCGTTGATGAAGTACGCCTGTCCCGGTGCCGTCCCGCCCGGCACCAGATGCTGGGCGGCCAGGATGAACCCGTGAATCAAATTGTGCACGTACGAGTTGTCCAGCTTGGCGTTCTTGCTGCCGACGAGGACCCTGACGTGTCCGGCCAGCACGCTTTCGAACAGCTTGCGGAACATCGTCTGGTCCCCGCGACCCCAGATGCCGCTGGGCCGGATCGAGCAGGTCAGCATGCCGCGGACGCCGTTCTGCGACAACACGAACCGCTCGGCGACGACCTTGGTCTCGGTGTAGAGATCGTTGAATCGCTCGGTGTAGGGCAGGGTTTCATCGCCGCCTGAGATGCGCTTACCGCCCATCACGACGCTGTTGGACGCGGTGTACACGAACCGCTTGACGCCAGCCTCCCGGCCGGCTTCTATCAGGTTCTCGGTGCCGCCGACGTTGACCGCGAAGCTGCGCTGACGGTACTCGTCGGTGACTGACGCGCCGCCCATCAGATCGATGATCGCCGCGGTGTGGAAGACCGTGTCGATGCCCTCTACGGCTGCCGCGACGGTCGCCGTGTCGCAGATGTCGCCCTGCACGACCTCCAGCCGTGGATGGGCGGGTAGCGGCGACGGTGCCCGGTCGAACGAGCGCACGTCATGGCCTCGCTCGAGCAGCTCGGCCACCAAATTGGCCCCGACGAAGCCGGAGCCGCCGGTGACCAGCACACGGCCAAGTTCAGTCGTCAGCGTTGCATCACCCATGCCGATGAGCATAAATGAAACGTGTTCCAGTTTCGAGTCCCTAGGACGAAACTGCTTCCATTGTCAACTTTCTTCGTCGCCGCCTGCTGCCAGCGCATCCTCTATTCGCTTGCGGGCTCCAGCTAAATGCTCATCGCAGCGTTTAGCCAGTTCTTCGCCTCTTTCCCACAGCTTCAGCGACGCATCCAGATCAAGACCGCCCTGTTCGAGCTGGCGCACGACTTCGACCAGCTCATCGCGCGCTTCTTCGTACCCCAACTCACTAACAGGCTTCATTCGCTTCCCTCGCTGAGCGCGGTGACGGCCCCATCGGATACCCGTATCCGCAGCCGTGTCCCGGCGGGCGCGTCGGCGACGGTGTGCAGCACCCCGGCGTCGCCTGCGGTCGGCACCGTCTGCACCACCGCGTAGCCACGGGCAAGGGTGGCGGCGGGTCCCAGCGTGCTGAGCCGGGCCGACATGTGGCCGACCCGCTCCGATTCGGCGGCCACCAGCCGCGTGATGTCGCGCCGGGCGGCGGTCCTGGCGCGGTGAATCTCGTCGGCCCGCGTGGTCAGCGCGGCCAGCGGCTGGGCCAGTACCGGCCTGCTGCGCAGTTGGCTCACGAGGTGCTGCTCGCGGTGTACCCAGTTGCGCAGCGCCCGCGCGCTGCGCCGTCGCAGATCCAGCAGCAGCGCTTGTTCGGCTTCGGTGTCGGGAACGATGCGTTTGGCGGCGTCGGTCGGGGTGGCCGCCCGCAGATCGGCGACGAGGTCGCACAGCGGATTGTCGGGCTCGTGCCCGACGGCGCTGACCACCGGCGTGGTGCATGCCGAGATCGCACGGCACAGGGTCTCGTCGGAGAACGGCAGCAGGTCCTCTACGCTGCCGCCGCCGCGGGCGACGACGATGACGTCGACAGCCGGGTCGGCGTCGAGTTCGCGCAGCGCCTCGACGATTTGCGGAACGGCGTTCGTGCCCTGGACGACGGTGTTGCGCACCGCGAACCGGACGGCAGGCCACCGTCCCGTCGCGACCGACATGACGTCGCGCTCCGCGGCGCTGGCTCGGCCGGTGATGAGCCCGATGGTATTGGGCAGGAAGGGAATTGGCCGTTTCAACCTAGGATCGAACAGGCCTTCGGCGTCCAGCAGCTTACGCAATCGCTCGATCCGCGCCAGCAGCTCGCCGACCCCGACGGCGCGAATCTCGCTGACCCGCAACCAAAATGAGCCGCGCCCGGTATGGAAATAGGGCTTGCCGCAGACGATCACCTGGGTGCCCTCGGAAAGCCGCACCGGCGCGTTGCGCACCAGTTCCCGATGACAGGTGATCGACAGCGACATGTCCGCGGCAGGATCGCGCAGCACCATGAAAACCGTTTTGGAATCCTGCCGAACCTTGATCTCGGTGAGCTGACCCTCGACCCAGACCACGCCGAGGCGGTCGATCCACTTCGCCACCCTGGTGGCGACCGCGCGAACCGGCCACGGATTTTCCGGGGACTGGCCTTGCGCGGACGCGGTCACTTGGAGTTCGCGCGGGTGATCCTGTTGGCCAACAGAGTCTGGAACGGCGCGCGCGACTTGGTGGACTCCTCGTACGACAGCAGCTCCTCCAGGTCGGCGACGCGCAACGTCGACAGCCGGGCCCGCAACTGGGCCAGCGTCAGCGTCTCGTAATCCAGGCGGGTGACCACCTCAGGCAGGTCGGTCGCCACCGTCGTGACCTCGCCGTCTGTGTTTGTTTCGGGCTCGCCGTCTGCCTTGGTTTCGGGCTCGCCGCCGGTGAACAGCGCGAACCGGCCCTCGGTGAGCCGTTCGCCGTCCTGGGCGGCCGGCTCGGGCACCTCGTCGGTCACATCCTCGTCGAACGTCGCCCACTCGGGTTGCTCGTCCTTCGGCGGGAACAGCGACTCGAGCGTCTCGTCGCCCTTGTTGACGAGATCGGCCACGTCTTGCTGCATCTTCATCACAAGGTGCGCGACCTGGCTGGCGATGGTCATCGGGTACATGAGGATGGTCTGCGGAAGCTTCCGTGTTTCCTCGATGGCGGTTACCGCCGCGCCTACCAGCAGACGGACTCCATACGGTGCAGTAGCCATGGGCCTAAGCCTACGGCTGGCCTCCGGGCGGCGCGGATCAGTACCCTGGGATCCATGCCGCCAACGATCAACATGGGGATTCCGGGTGCCTCCAGCTCGGCATCCAGCGGCGTGGCCGGCAAGCGGGTGCTGCTGGCCGAGCCGCGCGGCTACTGCGCAGGTGTGGACCGCGCGGTGGAGACCGTCGAGCGGGCGCTGGAGAAGCACGGTGCGCCGGTGTACGTCCGTCACGAGATCGTGCACAACCGGCACGTGGTCGACACCTTGGCCGAGGCCGGCGCGGTGTTCGTCGACGAGACCGACGAGGTGCCCGAGGGCGCGATCGTGGTTTTCTCCGCCCATGGTGTCGCGCCGACGGTGCACACGTCGGCTGCCAAGCGAAAGCTGCAAGTGATCGACGCGACCTGCCCGCTGGTCACCAAGGTGCACAACGAGGCGAAGCGGTTCGCGCGCGACGACTTCGACATCCTGCTGATCGGTCACGAGGGCCACGAAGAGGTCGTCGGCACCGCGGGCGAGGCGCCCGAGCACGTACAGCTCGTCGACGGTCCGGACGCCGTCGACGACGTCACGGTCCGCGATGAGAACAAGGTGATCTGGCTGTCCCAGACCACGCTGTCGGTCGACGAGACGATGGAGACCGTGCAGCGGCTGCGCGAGCGGTTCCCCAAGCTGCAGGACCCGCCGAGCGACGACATCTGCTACGCCACGCAGAACCGCCAGGTCGCGGTCAAGGCGATGGCGCCCGAATGCCAGCTGGTGATCGTCGTCGGTTCCCGCAATTCGTCGAACTCGGTGCGGCTGGTCGAGGTGGCGCTGGGCGCCGGCTCCGACGCCGCCTACCTGGTCGACTACGCCGACGACATCGAGCCGGCCTGGCTGGACGGCGTCACCACCGTCGGCGTCACCTCCGGCGCGTCCGTCCCCGAGATCCTGGTTCGCGGCGTGCTGGAGCGGCTGGCCGAATACGGCTACGACATGGTGCAGCCGGTCACGACCGCCAACGAAACGCTGGTCTTCGCGCTACCCCGCGAGATTCGCCCGGCCCGCCGCTAGGCCCGTCTAGACGTCGTACTCCCAGGCGTCGGCCTGATGCTTGGCGGCGCGGGGCTGGACCCGGTACTGGGGACGCTCATCGCCGTCGTCGGCGCCCCGGTAGCGCACCCGGGAGACCGGGTGGTGGGTCCCGTTGAGCGCACCGCTCCCGTTGGATCCGTTGGTGCCGTGCGGTTCGAACGGCTCGAACCCGTCGAACCGGCTGTGCCGATCGGGCCGTTGGTACGGGGACCGGCGATCACTTGGCGGCGGTTGCTTTCGAGGTTCGCGCGCTGACGATGTACGGGGGCGACGCCGCGGCTCGGCCGGCGGGATCGTGGGCTCGGTCGTCCGCCGGGCGGGACGGGGTCGACGCGGACGATCGGTAACGGCCTCGATGATCTCGGTTTCCGGCGGGCGATTGTGCCGCGAACGCGACGGCTGGGCGCGCTTGGTCGTTTTGCCGCTGCGGTTTCGCTCTGTGGCCGCAGCCGTCTTGCGCGCCTTGGCGGCGCGGTCGATCGAATGCTGCCTGCTGCGCCGCGGCGCGGGCGCCTCGTCTTCCCCGTCGGAGTCCCGCGACAGCAGACCCGAGATCTTCGCCGCCACCGTCGAGAGTGGACCCTCGGTCTCTGGGGCTTCGGTGGGAGCGGCGCGTCGGCTCGACATGCCCTGGTACCAGCGGACCATTCCGATCAACAGCACGACCGCCGAGGTGAAGAACATCAACGGGAAGCGCTCGATCAGGGGATAGCCACAGTTGATCGCCAAGTCCTTGAGGCCGTCCATCGTGCCGCCATGAAAGAGGAAGTAGGCGCCGGGAACGCTGACGAACAGGATCAGCGGTGGCTGAATCACCGCGGTGAAAACGCCCGATTGCCGCACCGCCAGAACCGCGGCTATGCAGCCGACGACATATGCGCCGGCGAAGACGGACGTCAGTTCCTTGCCGCCGGATCCTGCGTCGAAGGCGAAGCCGATCGCGGTGAAGGTGATCGCGATCAGCACGGCACCCCACGACGGCACGCCCGGAATCGTGGGGACTATAGAGCGGTGCGAAGTCGTCACCTCAGACCTCGCGCGCTGTCCTGGCACACGTTGACCGTACCGGCTCTCGCTGGAAGTGGCTGCCAGCGCGCGCTGGCGTGGCTGCGGGTGTCTCCTAGACTCTGGACCCTGTGAGCTTGAATCTGGGAATTGTCGGCCTGCCGAATGTCGGTAAGTCAACGCTCTTCAATGCGCTGACGCGCAACAACGTGCTAGCGGCCAATTACCCTTTCGCGACGATCGAGCCCAACGAGGGTGTGGTGCCGCTGCCGGATCCGCGGCTGAACGTACTCGCGGAGTTGTTTGAATCTGAAAAGATCGTGCATGCGCCGGTGACCTTCGTCGACATCGCCGGGATTGTCAAGGGCGCCTCCGAGGGCGCCGGGCTGGGCAACAAGTTCCTGGCCAACATCCGCGAAAGCGACGCGATCTGCCAGGTGGTGCGGGTGTTCACCGACGACGACGTGGCCCATGTGGACGGGCGAATCGATCCGAAATCCGACATCGAGGTCATCGAAACCGAGCTGATTCTGGCCGACCTGCAAACTTTGGAGCGTGCCTTGCCGCGGCTCGAGAAGGAAGCCCGCACCCACAAGGACCGTCGGGCCGCCCACGAGGCGGCGGTGGCCGCCCAGCAGATCCTCGACGGTGGCAAGACGCTTTTCGCCGCAGGCAAGTCGGTCGACACCGTCATACTGCGTGAGCTGAACCTGTTGACGACGAAGCCGTTCCTCTATGTCTTCAACGCCGACGAGGCGGTGCTCACCGACGCCGAGCGGACCGCGGCGCTCCGGGAAATGGTGGCCCCGGCCGACGCGGTGTTCCTCGACGCGAAAATCGAAGCCGAACTGCAGGAGCTCGACGACGAGTCGGCGGCCGAGCTGCTGGAGTCGATCGGGCAGACCGAACGGGGGCTCGATGCACTTGCCCGGGCCGGCTTCCACACGCTGCGTCTGCAGACGTTTCTTACGGCCGGGCCGAAGGAGTCGCGGGCGTGGACGATTCACCAAGGCGACACCGCGCCCAAGGCCGCCGGCGTCATCCACACCGATTTCGAGAAGGGCTTCATCAAGGCCGAGATCGTTTCGTATGACGACCTGACGGCTGCGGGCTCGATGGCCGCCGCCAAGGCTGCGGGCAAGGTGCGGATGGAGGGCAAGGACTACGTGATGGCCGACGGCGATGTCGTCGAGTTCCGGTTCGGAACAACGTCAGGTGGCAAAGCCGCCGCGAAGTGAGTCGGGCCGATGGAAACAGACCACAGCCTCGCAGCAAGTGTTTAAGGTCTTCTTCACTGGATGGTCCTGTGTAGGGAATCGCACGTGGAGGCGTCGTGCCGGAAATTGCGGGTTTTTCGCACATCGATCTTACTGTCACAGACTGCCGGCGATCCGCCGATTGGTGGACGGACGTCCTGGGGTTCGTCCTGGTGCATCAAGTTCGTCAGGACACTTTCGAGTGCATGGCCATGGCTCACCCGTCGGGCATCGGTGTGACCGTCATGAGTCATGACGGCACCGCGGCGTCAGACAGGTTCGACGAGCGGCGAGTCGGGTTGGACCACGTAGCGTTCCGAGTGGCCGACGAAGACGAACTGCGAAGATGGGTAACCCATTTCGACGAAAAGGGCGTCGATCACACCGGAATCATCGACACGGGATACGGACCTACCGTCGTGTTCCGCGATCCTGACAATCTGCAGCTCGAGTTCTTCGTTCACGTTTCGAGTGACCAAAAGACTGTCGAGATGAGCGAGGCCAATTCGCCGGAGGCGCACCGCCTGCTCGCCGCAACTGATACGGCGTTGATGGGCGAGTCTTAGCCCCGGGCGGCTCGCGGTTGCCTCGGCCGACGGCGACGTCGTCGAGTTCCGATTCAACGTGTAGTCATCGGCGCTACACGACTGGCGACGTAGCATTCCCTAGTGAGTTTTGCGGTCCCGCCCGAGGCCTACGCCCGTTTCATGGGCCGATATGCCGAGCCTCTTGCGGAGGTCTTCGCGGCATTCGCCGGGGTCGGTGTCGGCAACAAGGTAGTTGACGTTGGTTGTGGACCTGGCGCCCTGACGGCGCACCTGCTGTCGATCGGAGCCGAGGTTGCGGCGATCGATCCTTCGCCGCCGTTCATCGACGCGATCCTTGTGCGTTTCCCACAAGTTGACGTGCGTCGAGGTACAGCGGAGGAATTGCCTTATGACACTGCGACTTTCGACGCGGCTCTCGCGCAATTGGTGGTGCACTTCATGACGGATCCAGTGGTCGGCGTCAGACAGATGGCGCGCGTGACTCGGCGTGGAGGTGTCATCGCAGCATGCGTGTGGGACGGGCCGACCGGAGCACTGGCGCCTTTTTGGGATGCGGTTCACGTAATCGACCCTGAAGCTGAGGATGAAGCGCTACTCTCCGGGGCGCGGATGGGCCATCTGACTGAACTATTCGAAGCCGCCGGACTGCGCGAAGTGGAAGAAGAATCCATCGGTGTCGACGTTGTGCACCCGACGTTTGAGGAGTGGTGGGAGCCGTACACATACGGTGTCGGTCCTGCTGGTGACTACGTCCAGCGACTTGATGACGATGGCCGCGCGCGTCTCGAGTCTGTGGCTCGCGAACGACTCGGCAGTGGGCCGTTCACCGTGACCGCCACCGCGTGGGCCGCCCGCGGGACGGTGTGAGCACAAGGTCGTCGAGTTCCGTTTCAGCGTGTAGTCGTTCGTAGGCCGTCATCATTTGTTGACGCGCTCACGACGACAACCACGGAGACGACGAGATATGAGCAAGTGGATCGCGAAGTACTGCCTGGCCATGGCCGTACCCGTTGCTTCAGTGCTCGCTTTGGCCAGCGTCGGCCCGCGAGTCACGCCGTTGATGTGCCTCTTCGCAGCGGCTACCGGAGTGGTTGTGGTTGGTGTTATCGACCTGTCGCTGAGCGGGCGTTACATCTTCGCCAATCGCGCGGAGGCGAAGCGCCGCCGTCGCGCGGATGCCGAGCGGAAAGATTAATCAGCTCGGCAGAGAGGTTCCGATTGATCTCGACGTGAAGCAGCGGCGTGTCTCAGTAGCTGGCATTTGCCCAACGCAGCCAGCCGATGAGGCAGAATCGCGCAGGTGACCACGCCGCCGCAACGCCCCGGCCAGCCTGGTCGGCAGGGCGGTGGGAGCCCGCCACCCCCGCCGCCGGACCCTGCGACGCGACGGATCCCGCGCCCGCAACCTCGGCCGGAACCGCCGACCGAACAGATCCGCGCGCGGCGTCGGCCAGCCGATGCGGCGCCGACCGAGAAGTTCCGGCCGCCGCCTCCGCCCGCCGGAGTGCCGCCGCGACCACCTCAGCCACCCGCGGGCGGCCCGCCGCTGCCACCGCCTCTTGAGCCTGCCGCGAAAAAGAAGCGCGGCTTGGGTTTTCGCAACCGGCAGTCGATCATCCTGATCGCGGTCATCATCGTCGCGCTGCTGGCGGGCGGATTGGCAGGCGCCGAGCTGTATGGGCGGCATCGCGCGGACAACGTCCTGGTCGACGTTGCCCAATGCGTCGTCCGGGACGGCGTCACCATCTCCTACGGCGTGAATCCCCCGTTCCTGTGGCAGCACATGACCGGCCACTACACCAACATCTCGGTCTCCACCGCGGGCCGCCGAGTTCAGGACGCCAGGGGAATGACGGCCGACGTGACAGTCAGGGACGTCCGGTTGCGGGATTCCGGAGATTCCAAGGGCACCATCGGGTCGCTCGACGCGACACTCTCTTGGAAGTCCGCCGGCATCAAAGACACTCTCGCCGCGAACCTTCCGGCCGTCGGGAACTTGATCACCGGAGTGCGCACCGACGCCGCGGCGGGCACCATCATCGTCGACGCGGGCGACAACAGTGTCACGGCCAAGCCGGTGGTGACCGGCGGCGATCTCAATCTAAAGGTTCTCGACGTCAAAGGCCCGCTGCCGAAGGACGGCGTGCAGTCGGCGCTGAACGACCTCACCAAGAAACTCAACGACAACTATCCGCTCGGTATCCACGCCGACAGTGTCGAAGTGACCGACAGCGGAGTCGTCGGAAAGTTCTCCAGCCAGAACGCGTCGATCCCGAAAGAGGACGCGAACCCCTGCTTCGCGCGACTGTAGGGACGGCTAGCGCGGCTGGAGGCGGAAGACGGGAATCTGGCGGCCGACCGTCGCGGTCTTCGCGCGATAGGCGCCGTAGCCGGTGTACACCTGCTCGGCAAGGCCATATAAGCGCGCGTACTCGTCGGGATCGGTGACTTCGGTCGCGACGAACCGCTCGTCACCGAATTCGCATTCGGGGTTCGCCTTCAGGTTGTGGTACCACTGCGGATGTTTGGCGCCCCCGGCGTTTGAGGCAATCAGAATTGGATCGGATCCGTCGTGAAAATACGTCAGTTGACGCTGGCGCCGCTTCCCCGACTTTGCACCCGTGCTGACGAGCGGAGCCGTGGCCGTTCCGCCGATGATCGTTGGATAACGACCGCCGGTCGCCCGATACAGCCACGGGTCGATATTCCAAAAGACGTGGCGCGCCACGAACTGTCCCGGCCGCGTTCCGAAGACGCGCTCGTTCGCCTTGTTCCAATTACTACGTTTCTTGTGCGGATCGACGTAGTGCAGTGGCATGGGCGGACCATAGCGCCCCGGACACGCCCGATGGCCCGATTCGACACCTCATCGGCTGGGGAAAGCGCTTCCCGCCACCACATGGATGTGGAGCGGTAGAACGATCTGCTCCTCGTGATCTTCGAGGCGGACGGTGTAGACATGCATCCCACCCGTCGGCTCGATCGGCAGCGCGACGGGAGGCGTGACCATGAACGCGATGCGGCTCGGCACGGTGAAGTACGACGATCGCGCGGGCGTCCACTGCTGTCCGGTCGGGCCGGCTGCATCGAGATGAAGCCCGAACTCCTTGCCCCGGTCCTGTCGGCTGTCCTCCCGGAAAATGACGCAGCGGGTTGCGAACGCCGTCGACCCGTCCGCGACCGTAGTGGACGTCCAGCACCCGCCGGTCACGTTGAGCATGTCGTCCACGACTTCTGCATGGTTGGCGAAGAAAGCGTTTGTCAGCCGCATCAACGGAAGCTATCGCATCGGCGTTGCTGCGGACCGCTAACCGAGCACCACGGCGATCTCGTCGCCGAGTTGGTAACCCTCCGTCAGCGGCAGCGAATCACCGCTCCAGAACTTGCCGGGGTCGAACCAGCTGTAGTGCTTCTCGGTGGTCAGCAGCCCGATCTCCTCATAGGTGATGGCCACGGTCTCGGCGCAGTAGGCGGTCTCCAGCCCGACCGTGCGCTGATCGGCCCGCCTGCGGCGCGCGGACTCGCGAACCCTCTTGTCCACGAAGGGGATACCTCTAGTCCAGTCACTGGCCGTCGGAACCCGGCCGCGGAACCACCGTCCCGTCAGCCGTGCGGTGCTGGGGAACGGTGTGCCGTCCATCCGCGCAATGACCCTCAGCACCTGATCCTCCTGCTCGCGGGTCGCGTACGGGTTGAGCTGACGCAGCCAACAGCGTTGCCCGTAGCTGTTCACCCAGCGCTCGACGGCGGCCTTCGCGTCGTTGAGTTGGACACCCCGATGGTTGGTGCCCGTCCACATGTCCTGCAGCTTGTCGCCGAGTTCGGCATGCCACATCAACGGCGACAGGTCGTCTATCGCGACGGTCATGCCGACGTGGTTGACCGGTGCGTTTGTCATGGCCTGGATGGCGCGATCCGGCCCCGAGCCGCCGCGGAACAACCAGATATCCCCGGTGCGGGTCTCGCTGAGGGCGAGCTCGAGGGTGACCGTGTTCGCATCCACCAGCGCAGCTTAGGCACACTGACGTGCATGCACAGCATCTGGAAGTGGGTTGGACTGGCCGGTGTCGCCGGTGTCGTCGCTGGTGGCGTGCTTGTCGCGCGCGATCAGCGGCGCCGTAGTTCCTACACCCCCGATGACATTCGGGCCCGCCTGCACCAGAGGCTCGCCGAGTCCGAGGCGGCCAAGAGTTAGTCGGCGTTGACCGTGTACAGCCGGTGCTTTCCGGCGAAGCCCTTCAGCTCGACCTCGCGGCCGTCGTCGAAGGTGATGTCTTCGGTTCCGGTGAGAGCGTCATGCACGGCCTCGCTCACCAGGGTTTCGCCACCGTCGGCCTCTGCGGCGACGCGAGCGGCCAGCGCGACATTCCTGCCGAACAAGTCGTCGCCGCGTCGCACCGACTTGCCCGTGTGGATGCCGATCCGGACCCGAATTCCGTTCGGGCGCCTGTGAAGTGCCCGCTGCACGTCGGCGCTGCACCGCACCGCCTGATCGGCATCTGCGAAGGCGACCATGAACCCGTCACCCTGGCTCTTGACGATGTGGCCCTTATGGCTGTGCACGTGTCGTCGGATCATTTTGTCGTGCTTGCCGATCAGCCGCACCCAGGCGCGGTCTCCGATGCGTTCGTTGAGCGCGGTGGAGTCCTCGATGTCGGAGAACAGGATCGCCACATTCCCGTCGGGCGCCAGCCGGGCCAGATCGGGACGTTCCACCTCGGCCCAGTCGGCGAGGTCCTCGATCGACGAGCGGACTGCCGCGCCGAACCCCTCCTTGCGGATGATGTTGGCGGTCTGCCACATGGTCTTGACCGCCTCGCGGCCTCCGGACAGCAGCATGTTGCGGGTGTCGACCCGGCCACGGAGCTCGTCGGCCTCGCGGCGGGCGCGGTTGAGCAGGACGGCCACTACCACGATCACGACGGCCTCGATCGCGGCCACACCCGCGAGCACGTAGGCCACAACCGTCGGGGTCATTGTCACCTCACTGGCTTGTTCGCCGAAATCCGTCCACTAAGTATTGGATGCTGAAACCGTGATGGCCGCCAAGGCGCCGTATTACGAGAGCAGATTCATCCGCGCGAACAATACCGATCGCGCGCAGGCGCTGTGGATGCGCTTGACCCTTCTGCTGCCGACGGCGGGGGTTCCGGTCGCCGATACCTGGGTGATGATCTTCGACCCCGACGGTGCGGGCAACCGCGCGCTCAAGCAGCCGTATCCGATCGACCAGTCCCGCTACGAGTACGACGACTGGACCGCCCGGATCGGCGCGACGACCATCGATGACCGGTCGGCGTGCGGCTCGGTCACCGGTGCGGGCCGGTCAGCGCGCTGGGACCTGCGCATCACGCCCGGTGACGAGAGGGCGGTCAAGCTACTCACCGAACGCGGGTACAGGGCGAAGTTCCCGACGGCCAAGACGATGGTCCGCCATCCGCTGGCCCGGTTCGACGGCAGCCTCGAACTCGACGAGGTCCGTGTCCACGTCGACGGCTGGACCGGAAGCGTCAACCACAACTGGGGCCGCCGCCACACCCCCGCCTATGCCTTCGGGCAGGTGTGCGGGTTCGACGGGGCGGCGCAATCGAGCCTGGAAATCGTCACCGCGCAGGCCGCGGTCGGTCCTGTCTCGCTGCCTGCCGCGACTCTGTTCGTGCTTCGTCACGACGGGCGCGAGGTGGCGGCGCGGTCGGTCTTCGCGACCCGCCACACGCGGGCCGAGTACAGGCCGTTCAGCTGGACGTTCGGTGCCCGCGTGGACGGTGTGACGCTGGATGGCGAGATCAGCGCCGAGCCGCGCGACGTCATCGGACTGACCTACACCGATACCGACGGGGAGTCGAAGTACTGCTACAACTCAGCGCTCGCGACGTGCCGAATTCGATTGTCGGGCAGTGGAATGGCGGCGACCGAGCTCACCGCCACCCGTCGGGCGATGTTCGAGATTCTCACCGGCACCCGCAACGAGGCTGTGCGGCTGCTGGCCTAACTGAACTGGCTGGTGATCGTCCCCATGTCGAAGTAGTCCCGCCACGCCGCGATCTTGCCGTCCTCGATCTCGAAGACCCCTGTGACCGGCAGCGATATCGGCTCACCTTCTTTACGCCGCATCACGTCTGTGCGTTCGTTCATCACCAGGTCGCCGTCGCTGACCTGCCGGTGCACCTGGAAGTCGATGCCGTCGAACCCCGCCGTGAAACCCGCGATGAACTCCTTTATGGCTTCGCGACCCTGCACCGGCGCCATCGGAATGTTGTGGTAAACGCCGTCTTCGGTGAAGTAGCCGGCCAGTTCGTCCGGGTCGGCCGTGGCCCACTTCTTGCAGAACTCGGTGACCAGTTCGTCGGCTGAGCGTGTCATCCCTCGATGAAACTCAGTGAGGCGAGGTAAATCAAGCCCGCGAGGGCGGGCAAGCCACTGGCTGGCCTAGACCAACGCGTTACGGTCGAGTGGCGGGAGTGCATCGCCGACATCGTTCGCTATGGCGTCGCCGCGGGGGAGTTTGACGTGGCAGACGCCGATGTCGTAGCGCGACGGCTGTTGACCATGATCGACGGCCTCGGGCGGCGAAGCCAGGCACTTTGGCCGGTCGTATTCGCCGCCGAACTCGGTACCGGCAAGCGGGATTGAGCAATACGGCTAATTGCGTCCTCAATTAGCTGTCGAGTCATCCGTGGAGCCCTATGCTTGGCGCATAAAACAGTCCATGACCGGCGGAGGGGCGCATGGCCTGGGCGGAGGCAATTAAATGACCGGCGACCTGCTGACGGGGCGCGACAGCGAACTGGGTGCCATTCGTCGCGCGCTGAGCGGTACAGGCAACTACTCCGGCGTCGTGATCTGCGGCGCCGCCGGTGTCGGAAAGACCCGTCTCGCTCGAGAAGTGCTTGCTCGTGCCCAGGCGGCCGGTGAGCGGACGAACTGGATCACCGGAACCGAGTCCGCCCGACCGCTACCACTCGGCGCGTTCACCGGATCCATCACGGAAGCGCCGACGGACACGGCGCCCAACGTCGGTCGCCTCATCAATTCCTTTGTCGCACAACAGCGTCAGGGAAGAGTCCTGATCGGCGTGGACGACGCGCACCTGCTGGACGGCTTGTCGGCACATGTGGTGCACCAGCTCGCGCAGACGCGGGGCCCGCGACTGGTGGTCACGATGCGCACCGGCGAAGCCGAACCCGACGCCGTGACGGCATTGTGGAAGGACGGTCTGCTCGCTCGGCTGGATCTCGAACCGCTGTCCGAGGCGGGAACCCGCAGCCTGATCGAGTCGACCCTTGGCGGGGCGGTGGACGCGCGCAGCGCACAGCGGTTCTGGAAGTTGACCGGCGGCAACGCCCTGTTCTTGCGCCAGCTGTTGAAGGACCAGGTCGACGCGGGACGGATGCGCCAGGTTGCCGGGGTCTGGATGTGGGACGAGCGCGTTGCGGTGTCCCAAAGCATCACCGACATGGTCGGGCGCCAGCTGGGCGAGCTGTCCGAAGGCACGGCGCTGGTGCTCGACACGTTGTCGCAGTGCGAGCCGCTGCCTGTCGACGTTTTGTGCAAGCTGGCCGAGCGCTCCGACTTGGAAGCCGCCGAACGGCTGCACCTTGTCACCGTCGAGCGCTCCGGCAACGAGCGCATGGCCCGACTGGCTCACCCGCTCTTCGGTGAGCTTCGACGTGCCAGCGCAGGCGAAATGTATCTGTCCCGGATCCGCGGAAAGCTGGCGGAGGGGCTCGGGAACAAGCCCGACGACGACATGCAATCCACTGTGCGGAGAGCACTGCTGACCCTCGAGTCGGACCTCCCGGCCGACACGGAACTCTTTGTGGACGCCGCGCGCTTTGCAATGACCCTGTTGGATCTGGAGTTGGCCGACCGATTTGCCTCCGCCGCGGTGAGGGCGGGCTCCAGTGATGCGCCCGAAGTCCAGGTCATGAACCTCGTGCTGCGGGGTCGCGGCGACGAGGCCGAGAAATTTCTGCACGAGATCAGTGCCGATGGCCGTGAGGACGCCCATCGATGGTCGACCGTGCGGGCGGCCAACCTGATATGGACGCTCGGTCGCCCTGACGATGCATCTGCCATCCTCGAGAGCCTGGCCGCAGGAACAGAGTCGCCTGGCGAAATCGCTTCGCGACAAGCGGTGGAAGCGTGCGTCGACGCGGTGTCTGGGCGCTGCGCGGCTGCCGCCGAAAAAGCCAGGGCCGCAATGGATTCTGCCGACGTGGACGACTTCCACGCCATGATGGCGTCGTTCGCGTTGACCATGGCGCTGGGAGCGCTCGGTCAAGCCGACGAACTAACGGCGGTCGCCGAGAAGACCCTGAAACGCGCCTCGACGTCGTTCCAGACCTCGCACATGCGGTTCTGGTACGGCGGCGTGTACGCCCGCGCCTGCCGGCTGACGGGCCGCATCGACGAGTGCGTCGCGGTCGCCAAGCGGTTGGCAGACTCGGCGAGAGATGTGCCCGGCCTCGCCTATGCCAACCTCGCGTCCCTCATCGGTCAAGCTCATCTGGTGTCGGGAGATCTGACCGGCGCCGTCAAGATTCTGCACGAGGCGCTGGCGGGAGTCGAACATCACGCTGTCACAACGGGTTTGCGTTTCGCGAGTCGCTTCTCGCTGGCTGAGGCACACGCCAAACTCGGGCAGGCGGCCGACGCGGACGAAGTCCTCGCCGAGGCCCGCGACCGCGTGCCTGCCGAATACGTGTACATGCACACCGCTCTTTCGCTCGCGACCGGATGGGCCCTTGCGGCCAACGGCTACCTGACCGATGCCGTGGCGACCGTGCGCGAAGCCGCCACGCAGGCGCGTGACCGCGGGCAGCCGACACACGAACTGGCCTGCCTGCAGGCGATGACGCAGTGGGGCGACGCGTCGATGGCGGGCCGGGCGCGTGAACTTGCCGACGAGTTGTCCTTGCCGCTCGCCGATGCCATTGCCCGCCATGTTGAATCGGTGGCGGCCAAGGATGGGGAGGGACTGCTCAAGGCGTCGGCCGACTATCAGGCGCTCGGCGATCGAGTGACGGCCGCGGATGCGGCGGCACAGGCGGCGGTGGCCTTTTCGCAGAGCCAGCAGCGCAGGCGCCGGCTGTACGCCGCGGCCATCGCGCAGGGGCTTTCCGACGAATGCGGTGGTATCAGCACGCCCGCGCTGCGGAGTCCGACAGGCCATCCGCTGACCGAACGACAACGCGAAATCGTCGAGTTGGCCGTCGCGGGCATGTCCAACAAGGACATCGCGAAACGACTGTTCATGTCGGTGCGCAGCGTGGAGGGACACCTGTATCGCGCATGCCAGCGCGTCGGCGCCAACTCACGCGAGGAGCTGGCTGCCATCATCCGGAAGGGCCCCGTCGCGACCGATTGATCCGAATTGCTCGGCTGATCGAAATCACTTGCGTCACTTTGGTTTCATGCCGAATACTCGGATCGGTTTTGTCGGTGGGCGACGATAGTATTCGAACATGCGTTCGAGTGAGGATCCGGAGACCGTCATAGCGGCTTACGACGACCTCGACGCCGCGTTCGAGAGAGTGACGTCGATGTCCTACGGCGCCCTCACGGACCGCCTGAGGCAGTGCCTGTTGTCGCGGCTCGAGGTACACCGTCGCCGTCAGCCTTCGGTCGAGCACCTGTTGATCAATCAGATTGCCGCCGAACGCTCGCCCGAGGCGTTGGGTGGCACGTCACTGGCCGACGTGCTGGCAACGGGATTGCGTATCAGCAAGCCCGAGGCGCGACGGCGGATCGAGGAGGCCACCGATCTGGGCCGACGCACCGCGATGAGCGGCGAAATGCTTGAACCCCGGCTGCCGAGGACCGCCGCTGCGCAGGCCGACGGAGAGGTGGGCGCCGAGCACGTGAAGGTGATCCGGAAGTTCTTCACCGAGTTGCCCGACTCGGTGGACTGCGCGACCCGCGAGGCCGCCGAAGCCCAGTTGGCGGGGATGGCCACGGGATTCGGCCCCGCTGAATTGCGTCAGGCCGCCGACCGGTTGGCGTATCTGCTCAACCAGGACGGAGAGGCGCCCACCGACGCTGATCGCGCCCGGCGCCGCTACCTGACACTGGGTAAGCAAGGCATCGACGGCATGAGCGAGCTGCGCGGCCTACTTGACCCCGAAGCCCGCGCCACCCTGGACGCGGTGCTGGCCAAGTGGGCGGCACCGGGGATGTGCAACCCCGATGACCGATCACCGCGTGTCGACGGTGAGCCGAGTGAACAGACTGTGCAAGGTGATCTGCGCTCGCAAGCCCAGCGCAACCATGATGCACTCAAGGCTGTGGGGCGTTCGATACTCGCGTCGGGACAGTTGGGTCAGCACAACGGCTTGCCTGCAAGCATCATCGTGTCCACCACGTTGGAGGAACTCGAGTCTGGTGCCGGGCAAGCCGTCACCGCCGGCGGCAGCCTGCTGCCGATGACCGACGTCATCCGGATGGCCTCGCACGCCCATCACTACCTGGTGATCTTCGACAACCACACCCGCCTACCGCTTTACCTCGGCCGCAGTAGGCGCATCGCCTCACCCGGCCAACGCATAGTGCTACACGCCCGCGACCGCGGCTGTACCTTCCCTGGCTGCACCGTACCCGGCTACGGTTGTCAAGCCCATCATGGCAAACGCGGCTGGGCCAAGGGTGGAGAAACCAACATCGACGAAGAAGTACTCGCCTGCGGACCACACAACCGACTCGTCGAAAAGGGCGGCTGGACAACGCGTATCCGCAAAGATGGCCGCATTGAGTGGCTCCCACCCCCACACCTCGATACCGGCCAAACCCGTACCAATGGTTACCACCACCCCGAGCGATACCTGGTGGAAAACGAGGACGAAAACCAGTAGCGCTGGGCTACCAGCCTTCCGTCAGCACGCGGTCCAGCGCGTCGACATAGAAGTCGGCGGCCTCGGTGTCGATGCACAACGGCGGCTTGGTCTTCAGGATGTTCATGTGGTCGCCGGTGGGCTGGATCACCACGCCGAGTTCAAGCATGCGGTCGCAGATCGCGGCGGTCTCCTCGACGGCCGGTTCGAGGCTGTCTCGGTCGCGAATCATCTCGACGCCCAGATACAGCCCGATGCCGTGCACGGTGCCGACGATCGGATGCTTGTCCTGCAGCGCTTGCAATCTCGCCTTCAGATGGGCGCCGACCCGTGCCGCATTCTGCTGCAGCACCTCGTCGCGCAGCACGTCGAGGACGGTGATGCCGATCGCGCACGACAGCGGGCTTCCGCCGGTCGACGAGAAGAAGTAGCCCTGGCTGGAGAACTTGTCGGCGATCTCCCGGCTGGTGATCACCGCACCGAGCGGCGAGCCGTTGCCGGTGGACTTCGCGACCGACACGATGTCGGGGACGACGGTCTGCTGCTCAAAGCCCCAGAACCAATGGCCAAGCCGGCCGTACGCGACCTGGACCTCGTCGGCGATCGCCAGGCCGCCTGCTTCCCTTGCGAGTTCGCTTTCGAGGTCGGCGCGCAGCCGGCCGCCGGGCAGAAAGGCCGAGTCATAGGCGTCGGACTGCGCGGACAGGTCCAGGGTCATCACCTTCGCCGGATAGAGCCCATCGATGAGGGTGACATCGACCGCGACGGGGTCGGGGTCGCCGCCGAAACCGAGTTCGGCCTGATCAGTGAGGTCATGACGTCGATCGGCACCGAGGTGGCCTGCTCGAACATCCGGATTTCACCCTCGGTCTGTTCGGTGACGTAGACGTTCTCCGGATCGAGCACCGCCTGCTGTGCACCGCTGACGATCAGTACAGCCGTGCGCAGCACCAGCATGGGCCACACCGCCTGTGCCTCCGTCGTCGACAAGGGGCGGATGGCGTGGAACGCCTGGACGCCGGGAAGGATCGACGTGGGATCGGTACCTGGATGTCCGAGCACCGACGACACGGTGATCGCCAACTCGGACACTGCCCAGCTGTGCGACAAGTCGCCGAAGTCGATGACGCCGTCCGGGAGGACGGCCCCGCCGGCGCCCCGTGAAACGACTACATTGGCGTCGGTCAGGTCGAGGTGTGTCGCCTGAAGGGGAAGCGCGTCGGCCAGCGGCTCTATCCGCGACCACGCGGCTGCCGCATACTCGTCGACCTGCGCCCGCTGCGACGGGTCGCCGACATGCGAAATCAGTTCCGCCACAACGTCGGCGCCGTACCGCAGGTCCCACTGCAGGGCGCGGTCGAGGCCGGGGTGGTCGAATGCGGCCAGCGCGCGGCTGACCCGTCCGGCCACCTCACCCAGCCCCGCGACAGCGGTCGGTGACAGATAGCCGGACTCGTACAGGGTGCCGCCCGGCAGGAACCGCAGCAATCGCACGTAGGCGGTGTTTTCCAACAGTCCCGTTGTCACCGTGCACTTTTCGCCTGCCACGTTGGGCAACGCCACGGCGATGCGCAGTGACGGCTCCGCCTCGGCGATGAGATCGGCCGCGACGTCCTGCGCGTCCAGTTCGGTTGCGTTGAACGCGGGATTGGCGATCTTCAGCACACCGACAATCTCGCCGCTCGCGCCGCGACAGACGAAGTTGCAGTCTTGGTTACTGCCCAACAGCGTGGCCCGGATCGGCAGCCCGTAATGCTCCGCGACGATCTGTTCGGCCTGCGCTTCGGTGACCTGAGGTCCTGGCAGCTCGGGTTCTTCGAGAAAGTTGAAGCCGACGGTGCGGCGCGACGTGCTCACCGGTTGACGAACTGAACCACGACTTCACTGAATGCGTCGTTGTCATCCCCGGCAGCGGTGTGCCCGGCGTCGGACAACTCGACGAACTCGGCGCTCGGCACCTTCTCCAGAAAGTCCTTCACACCCTCCTCGCTGACCACGTCGGAGAGCCTGCCCCGGATCAAGAGGATGGGGATGGTCAGGGCGATGGCGGCCTTCTCGAGCTTCTCCGTGCGGACGAACGGGTCGTCCAGCGGCGCGGTCAGAAATTTCGGATCCCAGTGCCAGTACCAGCGCCCGTCGCGCAACCGCAGGTTCTTCTTCAGGCCTTCAGGGCTGCGCGGCTTGCTCCGATACGGAAGATAGGCGGCCACGGCGTCGGCGGCCTCGTCCAGTGACTCGGAAGCCGTTCAAGCCGCTGGCCATGAAGTCGCGGATCCGCGCGCTCCCGTCCTTCTCGTACCGCGGCACCACATCCACGAGGACGAGCTTGGTCACCTTCTCCGGTCCCGCCTGATGAGCGACGGGGATAGCGGTCATGCCGCCCATGCTCGCCCCGATCAAGATCGTCGGCCGTCCGATCTGATCCAGCACGGCCGTGGTGTCTCCGCACAGCGCGTCGACCGTGTAGTTCGCGTCGGGGGCGCGGTCGCTGTCGCCGTGGCCGCGGGAGTCGAGCGCGATCACGTGCAGGCCCTCGTCGGCCAGGATCTGGCAGGTGTTCTTCCAGGAGTACCGGTTCTGTCCGCCGCCGTGCAGGAAAAGGATGGACGGTCGGGCTCGGTCCGATGTCGCCGCCGCAGCGGCTCCGGAAGACTCGGCGCCGCGGTTCCACTCGTCGGCGATGAGGGTGAGGCCGTCGACACCCCGAAACTTCACCGTTTGCAGTTCGCTGTGCCCAGTGCTCACGGACGTCCTCTCGGCCTACCCCCGAGCTCACGTTACCCAGCGGAAAATCGCCCATTTGCGGATGGTGACCAAACGGCGCCGCACTCCTCCCTACAATCTGCGAGGGTGCAGTCCGATTCGCCGCCCGCCGATGACCGCCAGGGCATCATCGACGCTGCCTACACCTGTCTGTCCGAGCCGCACAGCGGCCCCATCCCGGTGGCCGCGATCCTGGAACGCGCCGGTCTGTCGACCCGGGCGTTCTATCGCCACTTCGAGTCGAAGGACGAACTGTTCCTCGCGATGCTGCGGCAGGAGGCCGACGCGCTGGCCGACCGCCTGGACCGCATTGCCGACGAGTTGCCCGGCGATCCGCGCAAGCAGCTGATGGCGTGGGTCGAGATGATGTTCGCGCTGGCGCACGAGCCCCGGTTGCGCATGCATCTCACGGTCATCGATTCAGACGAAGTCCGCGCGGCAAAGGGATATCGCGACACCCGCGAACGCCTGCACGCCGATCGGGAGCGCTCGCTCGAGCGGATCCTTCAACGCGGCCGCGACGACGGGTCGTTTCCGCTGACCGATCCGCAGCGCGACGCCGTCGCCATCAGCGCGGTGATCAGTCGGGAGTTGACGATTTCCGCGCCCGGCGATGAAAAGGAACTGCTGGAAGCGCGGGCCCGCGTGATCGACTTCGCGCTACGGGCGTTGGGCGCCGAACGGTCATCCTGATCAGTTTCGGCCGCCAGGCGGGTCTGCATTGGAAACGACCGCCAAGACAGGAGTCCCCACATGCCGGCCATCACGCCCTCGCTCTGGTTCGACAACAATCTCGAGGAAGCCGCCGAGTTCTACACCTCGATCTTTCCGAACTCGTCCATCGAGGAGCTCCACCGATACCACCGAAGCAGGACCCGGCGAGCCCGGCGACGTGCTGTCAGGCGTATTCGTGCTGGACGGCACGCGGTTCATCGGAATCAACGGCGGCCCGCACTTCCAGTTCTCCGAGGCGGTGTCGTTCATGGTCGGATGCAAGGACCAGGACGAGGTCGACTATTACTGGGATCGACTGGTCGACGGCGGTCAGGAGTCGCAGTGCGGCTGGCTCAAGGACCGCTTCGGGCTGAGCTGGCAGATCGTGCCGGACCGATTGTTCGAGCTGACCAGCGACCCGGATCCGGCTCGAGCGGCCGCCGCCACCAAAGCGATGCACGGCATGCGCAAGATCGTCATCGCCGAGCTGGAGGAGGCCGCCGCGAACGCGTAACCTGCCGCCGCTCAGCTCGTCAGGCGCGCTATCCACTCGACGGTGGCGTCGCTGACCTGCTCGACCTCGGCGGGGCCATCGCACATGGTCGCCATCAGCGACGCCTCCGACATGATCGCGATCAGGATGCGTGACAGCAGCTGACCGCGTTTGGACGAGTCCACGTCGAGCACGCCCATCCAGCGGTGAAAGAAGGTCAGCGTGTTCTTGCGGCGCAGTCGCTCGAAGCCGGCAGGCACGTCACCCGAGGCGATCATCGTCGCCGCGCGCCTGTTGGCCCATATCGCATCCAGGTAGGCACGGGTGTGGACCCCGAACGCCTGCTGGCTGTCCAGATCGGCGGCTTCGCGAGCAGCCTCGGCTATGCGTAGCTCGACTTCGGCCGAGAGCCGGTCGTAGATGGCGAGGAACAGCTCCTTCTTGCCGCCGAAGTGGTGGTAGATGCTGCCGATACTGGCACCCGACTGGTCGACGATGTCGGCCATCGTCGCCGCCGAGAACCCCCGCGTGCTGAACACTTCCGTTGCCGCGTCGAGAATGCGCTGCTGAGTGGCGTCGGTCCTGGCCCAACGCCGCGCGGGCGTCGTCATGAGAACAAGCTAACGCTTCTGAAACTTTGTTCTAGAAGAATCGCCGACATTCTTTCATTTCGCCGGCACGTGCGTGGCCGCCGATTACTATCCGGCCCTCGGCACGTACGTTGGACCGGACGAGCACGTGTATGTGCAGGCCGATTCGGCCCATGGCGCCAAAGAGGAGCAAACATGGCAGACGATGCTGCTGCCCCCGACGGGGAATTGAGCGAGGAGACCGCGGAGGGCGACAGTACTGAGGCCGACAAGCCGGCTTCGGAGGCGACGGTATTGAGGCCCACGATTCGGCGTCGGAGGGCGACGGTGACGAAGCCGAAGTCGAATCCGCCGAACCAGTCGACACCGATGGCGCCGACGAATCCGCGTCTCCGAAGCCTCGAATGTCGCATGTTCGGCTCGCCACCATCCTCGGCCTGGTGGCCGTCGTGGCGCTCGCGGGTCTGTGCGGCTGGCTCGGCTTCCGCGCGTACGAGTCGCGCAAGGCGGCGGACGAGCGCAACCTGTTCCTTCAGGTCGGTCGGCAGGGGGCGCTGAACCTCACGACGATCGACTTCGAGCACGCCGACGCCGACGTGCAGCGCATCCTGGACTCCTCGACGGGCACCTTCTATGACGACTTCCAGTCGCGGGCGCAGCCCTTCCTCGAAGTCGTCAAGCAGGCGAAGTCGAAATCGGTCGGCACCATCGCCGAGGCCGGCATCCAATCGGAATCCGACGACGGGGCGGACGTACTCGTCGCCGTGACCGTGAAGACGTCCAACGCCGGTGCCGCCGAACAGGAGCCGCGGGCCTGGCGGATGATGATCACTGTGCAGAAGGTCGGCGACGACGTCAAGGTATCCAATGTGAGGTTCGTGTCGTGACCGAGCACAAGCACGAGAGCGAAGAGACCGTGGAGGACACCGCGGCGAGGATCGAAGCCGACACCGCCTCCGACACAGCGACCGAAGCGAGCGGCAAGCACGCCGCCGCCGATGAGCACCGAAACTGTCGAGGAAGCCGAAGTCTCGGAACCGGCTGAGCCCAAACGGCAGACCAACTGGTCACGGGTTATTGCATTCGGGGTGCTGCCCACGCTCGCGTTCCTGCTGGCGTTGGGCGCCGCGTTCCTGAAATTCGTGGACTCGGGGGTACGCGAAAGCGACGCTGCCCGTGACGAAGCGGTGCAGGCGGCCAAGGACACCACGATGGCGATGTTGTCGTACAAACCCGACACCGTCGAGAAACAGCTGACCGACGCCCGGGCCCGGCTCACCGGCGACGTTCCGTGACCAGTACACCGAATTGACCAACGACGTGGTGATTCCGGGCGCCAAGCAGAAGCAGATCTCTGCAGTGGCGAACGTGCCTGATGTGGACGACAGGCCGCGGTGGCGTCGGTCTCGGCCAATCCCGGCCATGTGGTCGTCCTGTTGTTCGTCAATCAGACCGTGACCGTCGGCACCAGCGTGCCCACCGCCACCGCATCCAGTGTGCGCGTCACATTGGACAAGGTCGGCGACCGCTGGCTCATCTCCGGTTTCGACCCGGTGTAGGCCGTGTCCGTGATCGAGCCGGACTGGATTGACGTCGCAACGCCCACGGTGCAACTGCGCGCCCTGACGTGGGGTCCGCCGGACGCGCCGATTGCGTTGTGCCTGCACGGCTTTCCCGACACCCCGTACGGCTGGCGGAAGGTCGTGCCGATGCTCGTCGATGCGGGCTGGCGAGTCGTGGCACCGTTCATGCGGGGATACGCGCCGTCGTCGATTCCAACGGACGGCAGTTATCACGTCGGCGCGCTGATCGACGACGCGCTGCAAGTGCTCGAGGCGGCGGGCCCGACCGGACGTGATGTGGTGATCGGCCACGACTACGGTGCGGGATCGGCCACAGCTCTTGCCGCGATGCCCGAGAGCCCTTTTGACAAAGCGGTGATCATGTCGTTGCCGATCTTTGCCGCGTTCCGCCCGTTGGGCCGTGCTCCCGACCAAATTCGGCTGGCCGCACAGCTTCCGCGACAACTGCTGCGCAGCTGGTACGTCGCGTACTTTCAGCTGCCTTGGCTTCCCGAGATGTCCGGGTTTCGGGTAGTGCCTGCACTCTGGCGGCAGTGGTCGCCGGGCTACGACGAGGCAGAAGACATCGAGCCTGGTCGAGGCGGCGATCGGGTCACCGGAGAACTGGCGTGCCGCAATCGACATGTACCGGGCCAACTTCCGCGGTAGCAGGCCGCCGGCCGAGTACGCCGACTTGCAACGGCTGATTTTCGAGTACCCGGTAGTGCCCGTCCTGTATCTGCATGGTGACGACGACGGTTGCGTGGCACCGGATTACATCTCGTGGGTGGAACGGATTCTGCCGGAAGGCAGCGATGCCTTCGTCGTCGAGGGAGCGGGACACTTCCTGCAGCTCGAACAACCTGATGTGGTCGGGCAGCACATCATCGACTTCATCGGGCGCGTCTGACGGAGAGAGCATGACGGTGCGCCGACTTGCAGCGGTTGATGCGCAGACGTACTGGATGTCGGCCAAGATCCCCAACGACCAGTTCCTGCTGTACGGATTCGCCGGCATGCCCGGAAACCTCGATCGGGCAGTCGACGTCATTCGCAGCCGTGCCGACACTTGCGCGGAACTGAAGCTGCGGGTGCGCGAGGGAACGCCAATGACGTATCCGGCATGGGTGAGCGGTGACGTGGACGCCGACCAGTTCACGGTGCATGAGCTCGACGACAACAGCTGGGCGGCCTGCCTGGCCGCGGTCAGCAGGCTGGCCGAGGACCAACTCGACCCCCGAGTGAGGGCGTGGCGGTTGCATGTCTTCACCCCGGTCGACGGCGTCCCCACCACGTCGGGCGCGGGGACGGTGGCCGTGTTGCAGATCGCCCATGTGCTCGCCGACGGGGCCCGGACGTCGGCGCTGGCGGCGTTGCTGTTCGGCCGTGCCGGCGATGTCCCGTCGGTGACGCCGCCGCGGGGCAGCGGAATCGTGTTGCCGTGGCGCAGCTTCGTGGCCGCGCGGGCTCATCGCCGATTGGTCCGTGACACCGAAGCGGGGCTCGTGCCCGCGCAGGCGGAGTCGCGGCCCGCACTGCGGACCAACGCCCGCCCTGCAGGCGTACGCAGCGTGCGCACCCTGGTCCGGCAGCGCGACCAACTGCCCGGTCCGACGGTGACGGTCGGTGTGCTGTGCGCGGTGTCCACGGCGCTGTCCGCTCATCTGCGCGAGCTCGGCGACGATCCGTCAACGCTGGGGGCCGAGGTGCCGATGGCGAAAGCCGCTGTCCGAGAGGCGCACAACCACTTCGGCAATGTCGGTGTGGGGCTGTATCCCGAGATGGACGCGGAAGAGCGGGCGCAGTGCATCGCAGACGACCTGGCCCGTCGCCGCAGGCGCGCCAAGCACCCGGCGATGCGGGCGGCCAGCCGTGCCTTTGCCGCCGTGCCCGCGCCGCTGCTGCGCTGGGGCGTCGCGCAATTCGACCCGACCGTGCGCTCGCCGACCGTGACCGGCAACACCGTGGTCTCCAGCGTCAACAGGGGACCGGCAGACCTGCGCTTCGGTGAGGCGCCCGTGGTGGTCACCGCCGGCTATCCCGCGCTGTCGCCGATGATGGGGCTGACCCACGGTGTGCACGGCATCGGTAACACCGTCGCCGTCAGCGTGCATGCGGCCGAGTCGGCCATCGGCGATGTCGACGCATATGCCGCCCGGCTCGACGCAGCACTGGGGTCCTAGTCTCTTGGCCATGGGATTTCTCAAGCCCGACATGCCCGTCGTCGACTTCGCCGAATGGAGCAAGGGCACCCGCTCCGAGAAGATCCGTCCGATGGCCCGGCACTGGGCGGAGGTCGGCTTCGGCACGCCCGTCGTCATGCACCTGTTCTACGTCTTCAAGATCTTGCTGTACATCCTGGGCGGCTGGCTGTTCGCGCTGGCCACCAAGGGCATCGACGGCTTCACGGATGTGGGGCAGTGGTGGACGGAGCCGATCGTCTTCCAGAAGGTCGTGCTGTACACCATGCTGTTCGAGGTCGTCGGGCTCGGGTGCGGCTTCGGCCCGCTCAACAACAGGTTCTTTCCGCCGTTGGGGTCGATCCTGTACTGGTTGCGCCCCAACACCATTCGGCTGCCACCGTGGCCGAACCGGGTGCCGTTGACGAAGGGCACCGCCCGCACGCCGATGGATGCCGCGCTGTACGCGGCGCTGCTGGTGGTGCTGTTGATCGCGTTGTTCTCCGACGGCACTGGACCGATCGCCGCCGCTCGACACCACCGTCGGGGTGCTGCCGCTGTGGCAGATCTGGACCATTCTCGGACTGCTGGCGGTGCTGGGGCTGCGGGACAAGGTGATCTTCCTGGCCGCACGCGGCGAGGTGTATGCGTCCTTCACGGTGGCTTTCCTGTTCGCCGGCTACGGCGTCGACATGATCCTGGCCGCCAAGCTCGTGTGCGTGGCGATCTGGATGGGCGCGGCGACATCGAAGCTCAACAAGCACTTTCCGTTCGTGATCTCGACGATGATGTCGAACAATCCGTTGATCCGAACGAAGTGGCTGAAACGGAAGTTCTTCGAGAAGTTTCCCGACGATCTCCGGCCTGGCCGGGTGTCGCGTTGGCTCGCCCATTTCAGCACCGCGATCGAGATGTTGGTGCCGCTGGCGCTGTTGTTCTCCCATGGCGGCTGGCCGACGGCGATCGCCGCATTCGTCATGGTCTGCTTCCACTTCGGCATCCTCTCGGCGATCCCGATGGGAGTGCCGCTGGAGTGGAACGTCTTCATGATCTTCTCGGTGCTGGCGCTGTTCGTCGGCCATGCAAACGTCGCGCTGACCGAGATGACCACTCCTTTGCCCGTGTTGCTTTTCGCGCTTCTGGCCACCATCGTGGTGCTCGGCAACCTGTTCCCGCGCAAGATCTCGTTCCTGCCCGGAATGCGCTACTACGCAGGCAATTGGGACACCTCGTGGTGGTGCATCAAGCCGTCGGCCAACGAGAAGATCGATCGTGGACTCGTGGCAATCGCCAGCATGCCGGCTTCTCAGCTGGAGAAGTTCTACGGCAGCGAGGAACAAGCGATGATCTTCCTGTACAAGGGTTATGCGTTCCGCGGGTTCAACTCTCACGGCAAGGCGCTGCTGACCCTTGTGCATCGCGCGCTGGCGGGACGCAACGAGGATGACTTCGTGATCACCGAGGGCGAGCGGTTGTGCAGCACGGCGGTTGGGTGGAACTTCGGTGACGGGCATATGCACAACGAGCAGCTGATCGCCGCGATGCAGGAGCGTTGTCAGTTCGAGCCGGACGAGGTGCGCGTCATCCTGCTCGACGCGCAACCGTTCCACAAGCAGCGGCAGGAATACCGCTTGGTCGACGCTGCGACAGGGGAGTTCGAACGAGGCTATGTGAAGGTGGCCGACATGGTGACGGGGCAGCCGTGGACCGACGACATACCCGTGCACGTCGAATGGTCGGAAGCATCGAAACTGCGCACAGATCTCGATCAGGCGCCGTAGCGCGATCTGCCCGCAGTCTCGACGCGCATCAGCCCATGACGTCGCGGACCTTGACGGTCTCGAGCCCCTTCAGCAGCAGGTTCCGCGTCGTGTCGAGGTGCTTGCGCCAGTGAGCCTCCGCCGCGGCACCGTCGCCTGATCGCATGAACTCCATCAGGCGTCGGTACGACCGCATCACCTTCTCGTAGTCGGCCTTCGACACGGGACGGCGTTCCTTGAAGACGAATGCGGTGTGGCGCACGGTGATTTCGTGCAGCATGCCCGCGATCATGCCGAGCGTCGCGTTGCCGGACAGCTCGACCAGGCGGCGGTGGAACTCGCCCGTCGTCTCGGCCAGGCGCCCGGACTGCCATCCCGCGGGGATGTCCTCGTCCAACATGCGGTCGAGCTCGTCGAAGGCTTCCGTGGTGCCTGCTTCGGTGAGCAACCGCACCGCCATCGGTTCGATGCCCGAGCGAGCGGTCATCACATCGGAGATCGTCGCGCCGGACAGCTCGAGCAGCAGCCCCGCGGGCCTGGCGACGATTTCGGGGCCGGGCACCCGCACCCGCGCGCCGGTGCGTGAGCCGCGGCGCACCTCGACCAGCCGCTCGGACTCCAGCACCCGGACCGCCTCGCGCAGCGTCGGCCGGCTGACGCCGAAGTGGGCCATCAGCTCGGCCTCGTTGGGCAGGAAGTCGCCCTCCTTGAGCTGGCCGTCGACCACCATGCGGCGCAGCGTGCCTGCGACCAGCTCGGCCGTCTTCGGCGACCGGATCGGTGCACCGCCGGCCGACGTGACGGCGTCGGGCCCGATCATCGGCGCCAACGGTGTACTGCGAGCCACTACTACTCCTGCTTCGAGGTCAAGCCCGGCCACTGCGGCCAGGTATACAACTCAGTAAACCATGTCGCACAGGTGAGAGAGTGATGAACCGGGCGCGATGCCGCAGGTCGCCGGTCCGTTCTGCCAGCGTAGCGGCGCGAGGGATGAAACCATACGCCTGTGGCGTGCACGGCTTGCGGTAGTGAGCTGTCGCCGACCGCCAAGTTCTGCAGCGAGTGCGGCGCGGCGATTTCCCCGACGGCGAAGCCTGCTGAGTACAAGCAGGTGACGGTGTTGTTCGCCGATGTAGTCCATTCGATGGACATTGCGGCCGCGGTGGGTCCGGAGCGGTTGCGCGAGATCATGGCGGAACTTTTCGACCGCTCGGTGGCGGTGGTGAGGCGCTACGACGGAACGGTGGACAAGTTCACCGGTGACGGCATCATGGCGGTGTTCGGAGCCCCGATTGCGTTGGAGGACCACGCTCTTCGGGCGTGTATGGCGGCGTTGGAGATTCAGACAGAGACCGCCAAGCTGGCCGCCGAGGTCAGCAACCGTGATGGCATCGAGCTGCTGCTGCGGATCGGATTGAACTCTGGTCAGGTGATCGCCGGCGAAATCGGCTCTGCCAATGCGAGTTACACCGCGATTGGTGAGCAGGTCGGCATGGCCCAACGCATGGAGTCGGCCGCGCCTCCCGGCGGAGTGATGCTCAGTGAATCGACGGCACGACTGGTCGAGAACGATGTGCTTTTGGGAGATCCCGAACTGGTCCAGATCAAGGGCACGGCTCCAGTTCCGGCGAGACGGCTGCAAGCGATCGGCGAGCATCAGGCCCGCCGGCGCAGCGACTCGACACTCGTGGGTCGCACATGGGAACTCAACGCCGTCACCGCGTTACTCGATGAGGCGGTCGGCGGCGCTGGATGCGTCGTCACCGTCGTCGGCCCGCCGGGAATCGGCAAGAGCCGACTCGTTCGCGAAACCGTGACGAACGCGTCCAGCCGCGGCGTCCCGGTGTTCACCACGTACTGCGGATCCCACACCACCGACATCCCGTTCCATGTGGTGGCACGGTTGATGCGCGCCACCACCGGCACCGAGGTCTCTGAGTCCCGACCAAGCCCGAGCACGCATTCGAGCCAGACTCCGCAAGCCGACCCTGAGGATCTGCTGCTCGTCGAGGACCTGCTTGGCATCGGTGATCCCGCAGTACCCACACCCGACATCGGACCCGATGCCCGCCGCAGACGCTTGACGGCACTTGTCAATGGTGCCGCTCTTGCTGGACGGGAACCGACGGTCGTCATCATCGAGGACGCGCACTGGATCGACGCGGCGAGTGAATCGATGCTGGCCGACTTCATGACGGTTATCCCGCAGACCCGGTCGCTGATGCTGATCACCTATCGACCGGAGTATCGCGGTGTGTTGAGCCGCGTACCGGGCGCGCAGACCATCGCGCTCCGTCCGTTGAACGATCAGCACACAACTGCATTGACGACCGAACTTTTGGGCGCGGATCCGTCACTAGGCACTCTGGTGGACCGGGTGGTCGCCCGAGCTGCAGGTAACCCCTTCTTTGCCGAGGAGATGGTGCGCGATCTTGCCGAACGTGGGGTGATGGATGGGCAACCGGGTGCGTACAAATTGCGTACCGCCGTCGAGGACGTCGACGTCCCGGCCAACCTTCAGTCAGCGATCGGTGCTCGCATCGATCGCCTGCCCGCACAAGCAAAGAACGCGCTGAACGCGGCGTCGGTCATCGGCTTGCGGTTCGATGCGGACCTTCTGAGCGACCTTGTTCCCGAAGCGAACATCGTCCCCCTGATCGCGGCGGAAATCGTGGACCAGGTGAGTTTCGCTACGCCTGCCGAGTATGCGTTCAGACACCCGCTGTTCCGCACTGTCGCCTATGAATCACAACTGAAATCGGATCGCGCTCAACTGCATCGCCGACTCGCATCCGCCATCGAGGCGCGAGGAGCCGCCGACGAGAATGCAGCGCTTATCGCGCAGCACGTGGAGGCTGCGGGGGATCTGCGGACGGCCTTCGGTTGGCACATGCGTGCCGCGACCTGGTACACGTTCCGCAATTTCGCGTCCGCGCACTCGAGCTGGCTCCGAGCCCGCCAGGTCGCCGACCGTTTGCCCGACGACGATCCCGACCGACTGTCGATGCGTATAGCGCCCCGTACCCTTCTCTGTGCGCACGAATATCGGATTCAAAGTGGTCGAGCCGACGTCGATTTCACTGAGCTCAAGAAGCTGTGCACCACCGCGGGGGACACGCGCTCCCTAGCCATCGGCCTGGCGGGACTGACGCTGGCAACCGCAGCTCGATGGTCGTTCGCGCGAAGCGTTGGGTCTGGCAACGGAACTCGTACAAGCTCCTCGAGTCAGTCGGTGATTCGTTTTTGACCGTTTCGCTATGTACGGCGTACTTCAACGACAATCCTCGCGGGAGGCAAGATTGCTGCCGTTTTCCGACCTAGCTGACCGCGTCGTTGGCCTTGTCGAGGGCAATCCAAGGGTCAAGGCGAGCTGATCTCGGTGTCGCCGTTGGCGAACGCGCTGGGGATACGCGGTACGGCCCGGTGGTGCCTGGGGTTGCCAGGTTGGCGGGACGATTTCGATCGGGCTTCCGGGGGCGGTCGCTGCGATCCCTCCGCAATTTCGCTCCGGCACGTTTTACATCATTTACCTCATGACGATCCCCAACGGGGTGTTGGTATCCGGAGAAACGAGCCCTCGCAGAGATAGCGGAAATAGCCTCGGCCGCTGAGCAATTCGGCGAGCAAGTTACTGTCGACCTGGCTCAGATGGCCCATGGCATCACCCTGGTCTATCGCGGGCGTCCCGAACGCGACATCGGGGCGGAGCCTGCTCGAAGAGCTGCATGAGGCCGCCCAGCGGAAGCGCCTGACGATCCCGGGCAATCTGCCGCTGATCGATATCCACGTGGCACGGGAGAGGGGTCGCCGGGGCGACATCGACAGCGCGGTCGAACTGGCCAGCAACGTTCTTCGACGCCAGTCTGCCATTCGGGCCGGGGAAGCCATCTGGCTGGGCACCGCGACAGCAGTGCTGGTCGAATTGTTACTGCAGCGCGGTTCCGATGCGGACCTGCGGGAAGTGCGAGCTGCGATCACGAAGCTAGCGGAACGACCGACCGATCCCGGCGTCGTTCTGTACGAGATCTGGCTGCTGCGCCTTCGGGCGCTGCTTGCGCAGGCAGAAGGCGACGAAGCCACCTATCGCGACTACCGTGACCGCTACCGCGCAGATGGCCACAGACCTCGGCTTTGAAGGGCACATGAAATGGGCCACGGAGATGGTGTGATCTACCAACCAGTAGGTTGACCTAGTAAACCTTGTTGGTTACGTTCGAGAATGGACGTCTGTGGGATAACCCACCAAACCTTCGAAGGAGAAGTGTCATGGCTGAAGCCGTAATCGTCGAGGCCGTGCGGTCACCGATCGGCAAGCGCAACGGCGGCCTGTCGGGCGTGCATCCCGCCGAACTGTCCGCGCAGGTGCTCAACGGCCTCGCCGAGCGGACCGGCATCGACCCCGGCATCGTCGACGACGTCATCTGGGGCTGCGTGATGCAGGCAGGCGAGCAGGCGCTCGACATCGGCCGCACCGCGCTGCTGGCCGCGGGTTGGCCCGAGAGCGTCCCCGGTGTGACCGTCGACCGGCAATGCGGATCGAGCCAGCAGTCCATCCACTTCGCCGCTGCCGGCGTGGTCGCGGGGCACTACGACGCCGTGGTCGCCGGCGGCGTCGAGTCGATGTCGCGCACGCCGATGGGCGCGTCGCTCGACCAGCGGCGGCACACCCGTATCCGCAGGGCTTCAAGGACCGCTACAAGAAGACCCCGAACCAGGGCATCGGCGCCGAGATGATCGCCGAGCAGTGGGGCTTCGACCGCACCGCGGTCGACGAGTTCTCGCTCGGCTCGCACGAGAAGGCCGCCGCAGCACAGGATTCCGGTGCGTTCGACGACCAGATCGTCGCCATCAAGGACCAGGACGGCAACCCGGTGCTCAAGGACGAGGGCATCCGCCGCGGCACCACCATCGAGAAGATGGGCCAGCTCAAGCCGGCGTTCAAGGAGGACGGCGTGATCCACGCCGGGAACTCGTCGCAGATCTCCGACGGCTCGGCCGCGCTGCTGTTCATGTCCGCAGAGAAGGCGAAGTCGTTGGGGCTCAAGCCACTCGCCAAGGTGCACACCGCGACGCTGGCCGGCGCCGACCCGGTCATCATGCTGACCGCGCCGATCCCCGCCACGCAGAAGGCACTCAAGAAGTCGGGCCTCAAACTCGAGGACATCGGCGTCTTCGAGGTCAACGAGGCGTTCGCGCCGGTGCCCCTGGCCTGGCTGAAGGACATCGGCGCCGATGAGAAGAAGCTGAATCCCAACGGCGGTGCGATCGCGCTCGGTCATCCGCTCGGCGGATCCGGTGCCCGCATCATGACCACCATGCTGTACCACATGCGGGACAAGGGAATTCAGTACGGCCTGCAGACGATGTGCGAGGGCGGCGGCCAAGCCAACGCCACCATCATCGAGCTGTTGTGACGGATACCGTGACCCCCGCCGCGCTCACCGAGCGGCGGGGCAATGTCATGGTCATCACGCTGAACCGGCCCGAGGCCCGCAACGCGGTGAACAGTGCGGTCAGCACCGCGGTGGGCGACGCCCTGCAGGAAGCGCAGGACGACCCGGAAGTCCGCGCCGTTGTGATCACCGGTGCCGGTGAATCCTTCTGCGCCGGAGCCGATCTCAAGGCCATCTCGCGCCGGGAGAATCTGTTCCACCCCGACCACGGTGAGTGGGGCTTCGCGGGCTACGTCCACCACTACATCGACAAGCCGACCATCGCCGCCGTCAACGGGACAGCGCTGGGTGGCGGCACCGAGCTGGCGTTCGCGAGCGATCTCGTGGTGGCGGAGGAACGCGCGAAGTTCGGGCTGCCCGAGGTCAAGCGGGGACTGATCGCCGCCGCGGGTGGCGTGTTCCGCATCGTCGACCACTTGCCGCGCAAGATCGCGATGGAGTTGCTCTTCACCGGCGAGCCGATGAGTTCGGCCGACGCACTCAAGTGGGGCCTGATCAACGAGGTGGTGCCCGACGGCACCGCGGTCGATGCCGCACTGGCGCTGGCCGAGCGGATCACCGTGAACGCGCCGCTGGCGGTGTGGGCCAGCAAGCGGGTCGCGATGGGTGTCGACGACGGCGTGATCACGGGTGACGAGCCCGGCTGGGCCAGGACCATGCGCGAGATCGGGACGCTGATCCGTTCCGAGGACGCCAAGGAGGGACCGCTGGCGTTCGCCGAGAAGCGTCAGCCCGTCTGGAAAGCCGAGTAGGCGCGTCGAACCGGATTATCCGGCAGGCGCCTCAGCGCCAGGGACCACCTCGGCGTTCGGCTGGTTGGCCGGCTTCGTCGTCGTGGTCGTTGTGGTCGTCGACGACGAGCCGCTGACGGTCGGGGCGAGTGGCTCGGGCGGAGACGCCGGATCCAGCACCTTGTCGATGATGTAGATCCGCGCGTTTTCGGCCTGGATCCCACCGCAGACCAACTTGGCGGTGTCGTTGACCTTGATGTCGCCGTTCTTGCCGTCGACCTTGATATCGGCGCCCTCCTGGGTCGGGCGCTGCCCGTGCACGTCTTCGGGGCCCAGCAGGCCCAGGAACACGTGGTAGTAGTCCAGCTTTGCCAGTGCCGCCGGATCGGCCTTGAGGGCGTCGAGCTGGCCGGCCTCGAGTGCGGCGAACGCCTCGTTGGTCGGCGCGAACACCACGTACGGCCCGTTGTCCAGCACCGAGGTGATGTTGACCTCGGGATTCAGCCCGCCGGATACCGCGGAGGTGAAGGTGCTGATGTCTGGGATGCTGGCCAGCGCCTTGCTGACCGGCACGTCGTTCAACGCCTTCCAGTTCGGCACCGCCTGCTTGAACGGGTCACAGTTTCCCTGCGGATCGGGGATCTCGGCGACGGGCTTCGGCGTCGGCTCCGGGTCGGCGTATGCGTTGATCGCCAGCGGTACCGATGCCACGATCGCGGCGAGTGCCGCCGCTGCGCCCATTGCCTTGCTGGTGCGAGTCTTCACTTTCGGCTCCTCAGCTCGTCAGTCGCTAGGCATGTTAAGGGCACTGGATCGAGCCGATGCCAAAGTCGAGAACGGCCGAAAAAGTCACGCCGCGGCGGTGCTGACCTGCGCTTTGCGAACATTCGCACACAGCACCGCGGCGACGAAGCAGAGACCCGCCGCGACGTAGAACGCGAGGTCGTAATTGCCCTGCAGATCGCGCAGCCGACCCGCCCCTGCGGCGGCGACAGCGGCACCGAGCTGGTGCGACGCGAAGACCCAGCCGAACACCACCGGTGAGCGGGTGCCGAAGTAGTTGCGGCACAACACAATCGTCGGCGGCACGGTGGCCACCCAATCCAGCCCGTAGAAGATGACGAACACCCAGGTGCTCGGTTGGGCAGTCGGCGACAGCAGCGACGGCAACAACAGCAGGGAGACGCCGCGTCCTGTGTAGTACACGACCAGCAGCAACCGAGGATCCACCCGATCGGTGAGCCATCCGGAGAACACCGTGCCTGCGACGTCGAGGATGCCGATAGTGGCCAGCAGTCCCGCCGCGACGGTGGTCGGCATGCCGTGGTCGTTGGCCGCGGGGATGAAGTGCGTGCCGATCAGGCCGTTCGTCGTCATGCCGCAGATCGCGAAGCTCGCGGCCAGCAGCCAGAACGCGGGCACCCTCGCGCCCAGCAGCAGCCCGTCGAATGCCGCCCGGAAGCTAGAGGCGTGCACCGCGGCTGGTTCTGCCGCTTCGGTTGCACCGTAGGCCGTTAAGCCCTTGTCCTGCGGGTAGTTTCGCATGAACGCCGCGACCAGTGGCACCACGCTGAGCGCCGCCGCGGCGACGATCAGTGACGCCCAGCGCCAGCCGTGAATGGTCGTGACCGCGGCGACGATCGGCAGGAAGATGAGCTGGCCCGTCGCGCTCGCGGCGGTGAGCACGCCGGTTACCAGCCCGCGGCGCGCTTCGAACCAGCGCGTCGCCACCGTTGCGACGAAGCCCATCGAGATCGAGCCGGTGCCGACGCCCACCAGCACGCCCCACAACAGGACAAGCTGCCAGCTGGCCGTCATCGTCACGCTGAGGGCCGACCCGGCCGCGATGAGCATGAGCGCCACCGACAGCACCGGACGCACGCCGAACCGGTCCATCAGGGCCGCGGCGAACGGCGCCGTCAGGCCGAACAACGTCATGTTGACCGACATCGCCAGCCCGACCACCCCGTGCGACCAGCCGAACTCGTGGTGCAGCGGGCCCATCATCACGCCGGGGACCGAGCGGAATCCCGCGGCGCCCAGAATCGCGACGAAGCTGACCGCGGCGACCACCCAAGCCCAGTGAATTCGGCGGAGAGGTGCGCGTTTATCTGCGGCGGCGAGCGTCACCCGGACACTGTGACGGCTCGCTTCGGGCGGCGGATAGTGGCAAGAATGACAACAGTCATCAAAAACATGCCAATATGACTCGCATGCATCGCATCGCCGTCTTCCTGCTGCCGCCGGTTGTCGGCTTCGATGCCGCGATCGCGCCGACGCTGTTCTCCAGCGCCACCGACGCAGAGGGGAATGCGCTCTACGAGGTGGTCACGTGTGCACTGACGCACGGGCCCGTCGCCGCGACGACCGGTTTCGACATCGTGCCCAGTGCCGGCCCCGAGGCGCTGGCCACCGCCGACACAGTGGTGATCCCCGGCACGCGGTATCCACCCGCCCGCGTCGACGGCGTGCTACCGCCGGAGGCGTCGACCGCGCTGGCGCTGATCCGTCCGGGCGCGCGGCTGGTGTCGATCTGCACCGGGGCGTTCGTGCTCGCGGCCACCGGACTGCTCAACGGACGGCCCGCGACCACGCATTGGAAGTTCGCCGACGCCTTGCGGCGACTGCACCCCGACGTGCTGGTCGATGAGAACGTGCTGTTCGTCGACGACGGCGACGTGTTGACCTCTGCGGGTCTCGCGGCCGGAATCGACTTGTGCCTACACATGATTCGGGGTGACCACGGTGCCCAGGTGGCCAACGCCGTCGCGAGGTACTGCGTGGTGCCCCCGTGGCGCGAAGGCGGACAGGCGCAGTTCATCGATCGGCAGACGCCGACACTGGACGACTACTCGACCGCGGGTACCCGGGAGTGGGCGCTGCGACATCTCGACGATGAGCTGACGGTGCAGCGGCTGGCGCGGCACGCCAAGATGAGCGCGCGCACCTTCAACAGGCGCTTCCGCGAAGAGACCGGGCAGTCGCCAGGAGCGTGGATCCGCAGCAGGCGCGTCGACCGGGCCCGCGAACTCCTGGAGTCGCGCGACTTGCCCGTTGACGAGGTCGCCCGGCTGTCGGGGCTTGGCACCGGCGGCAACCTCCGGCATCACCTGCGTCGCGGGATGGGGATGTCCCCGTCGAGCTATCGCAAGGTGTACCAGGGCGCTTGAGCTCGGCCAATGTGCCAATTCGGCGGTCAACGATGCATACGATGTCGGCCATGCCTGAGCCGCTGATAATCGCCATCCGCGGTCGTGCACCCGAGTTGCACGCCGAGAGCTGGGTCGCGCCGAACGCCAGCGTGATCGGTCAGGTCACCCTCGCCGCCAGGGCCAGTGTTTGGTACGGCGCGACGCTGCGGGCTGAGGCCGAACCCATCGAGATCGGGTTCGGTACCAACATCCAAGACGGCGTCACCGTCCACGTCGATTCGGAGTTCCCCGTCTGCGTGGGCGCCGGCGTCAGCGTCGGCCACAACGCGGTACTGCACGGCTGCACGATCGAAGACGACGCACTCATCGGCATGGGGGCCCTCATCCTCAACGGCGCGTGCATCGGAAAGGGCTCGTTGATCGCCGCCGGCGCCCTGGTGCCGCAGGGCGTCGTGGTGCCGCCGCGGTCACTGGTGACGGGCGTGCCGGGCAGCGTTCGACGCGAACTCAGCGACGCCGAGATCGCCAACAACCGCCACAACGCGCAGGTGTACCAGCGCCTGATCGACCTACACCGAGCCTCGCTCGAGTAGACGCCCCGATTTCGGTTAACAGGCGATGGGTACATGGCTACGGTGAAACCAATGCGAATCCTGGTCACCGGGGCCACGGGCTACGTCGGCTCCCGGCTCATCCCCGAGCTGCTGTCCAAAGGCCACGAAGTCGTCGCCACGTCGCGCAATGTCGATCGACTCGCCGATTTCGGCTGGCACGGCGAGGTCACGGCCGTCGCACTTGACGCGCACGACCCGGTGTCGGCGCGGACGGCATTCGCCGAGGCGGGACCGATCGACGTCATCTACTACCTGGTGCACGGCATCGGTCAGCCAGACTTCCGGGACGCCGACAACATGGCCGCGCAACATGTCGCCGAGGCGGCCAAGGATGCCGGCGTGCGGCGCATCGTCTACCTCGGTGGATTCGTGCCCGAGGAAGGCGAGTTGTCCGAGCACCTGACCAGCCGGGCGGAGGTCGCGGCCGCGCTGAGCATCGAAGGCGGCCCGGAGGTGGTGTGGCTGGGTGCCGCCATGATCATCGGAGCGGGGTCGACGTCGTTCGAGATGCTGCGCTATGTAGGCGATCGTTTCGTGCTGATTCCGCTGCCGAAGTGGTCGGAGAACCCGATGGATCCGGTTTCCATCAGCGACGTTCTCTACTACCTGGTGGCTGCGGCAGATGGCGACGAGGTGCCTGCCGGTGCGTACGACATCTCCGGGCCCGAGTCGACGACTTACCGCGATCTGTTGGCCGCATATGGCCGCGCGAAGGGCAAGTGGCGGGCTAGTGTGCCGATTCGTGGCGTGGATACCAGCGTTGTGTCGATGGTGACCGCGCTCGTGTTGCCCGTGCCGGGCGGGCTCGCTGCCGATCTCGTTGAGTCGCTTGACCATCCGATGAGGGCCTCCGACGGCCTGCGCGAACTGGTGGCCGATCCACCGGGCGGTTTGGTGGCGATTGACGATGCCATCAAACGGTCTTTGTCCAACGGACGTGCTCGGCCGGTCAACGAACTCACCGACCCGCATCACCTCGCCGACACCGATCCGGTGTGGGCCGGCGGCGACACGCATCGCATTCAGCAAGTCGCCAAGGCGGTTACGCCGCCGATCGCCCGGCCAGCGCTCGGGCTGCTTGACGTCGTACCAGGACCCGTCGCCGCGGCGCTGCGGACCGGGCTCGACACCCTCATCAACCTCATACCGAAAGAAAACCCGGCATGACGCAACCCACCACGACACAACCCGCCTCGACGCATCCTCCCTTCCTCCGGGAGGTCAAAGACAACCTCACCAGGGTGGCCATCCCGTACCACGAACCGCCCGCGGTCGTGCTGCGACGCCGTATCGCCGTTGCCGTCGTGGTGGTGCTGGGCGCTGCGCTGCTTGGTTATTCGCTGGCTCGCCATCCCGGCGACAGCTCGTTCTACGGCCTGACGTTGGCACTGGCGGGGGTGTGGGCGCTGGGCGCGCTGGTGTCACGTCCGCTGCATCTCGGACACGTGCGGTTCTTCGGCCGCAACCAGCGTCCGGTCATCAGCGGCACCGTTATCGGCCTTGCACTGGGTGGCGTTTTCGTCGTCGGTGGGTTGGTGGCCCGAGAGATCCCGCCGCTGCGCGACTATGCGGTCCAGGTGCTCGAATTCGCTTCCCACGGCAGCCTGCCGCTGGTCGTGTTCATCACCATGATCAACGGTCTCGCGGAGGAGCTCTTCTTCCGCGGCGCACTGTACTCGGCGCTTGAAAAGCACCATCCGGCAATTATTTCGACGGTTATCTATGTGATCGTGATAGGCGTCTCCACGCTGAACCCGATGCTGACCTTCGCCGCGATCATCCTGGGCGCGGTGTGCGCATTCGAGCGCCGCGCCACCGGCGGAGTGCTCGCACCGATCCTGACCCACATGGTGTGGGGACTGATCATGGTGTTGGCACTTCCGCCAGTTTTTGGCGTCTGACGACACCACGCTGTCCGAATTTCAGCGTCTAGCGCAGCGGATTCGCCAGCTCGTCGCGGCGCATCCGCGCGGCCCGCATCGCGACCGCCGCGAAAACGATCGGCGCCAGGCCTGCCACCAGGAAGATCGTCTCCATCGAGACGACCTTCGACAGCGGGCCGACGATCGCGAACGACACCGGCATGAACGCCAGCGAGACAAAGAAATCCAGGCTGGACACCCGCCCCAGCATCTCCGTCGGGACGCGCCGTTGCAGCAGCGTCCCCCAGATCACCATGCCCGCGCCGTCGGTGACGCCGATGACGAACGTCGCAACGGCCATCAACGGGAACGACGACGTGAAGCCGACCACGATCAACGGAATGGAGCCGAGGCTCCACATCGCCATCATCACCGACAAGTAGCGACGGGGCAGCCGTCCCGACGACACCGCCAGCGCACCCAGCGCGCCGCCCATCCCGAAGAACGCCAGGATGAAGCCGTACGTGCGGGCGCCGTCGACGAACCGGTCTTTGGCGATGAACGGCAGCAGCACCTCGATCGGTCCCAGCACCACCAGCACGAACATGCTCGCAAACAGCAGGGTCCACAGCAGCCACGGGGTGCGCAGCATGAAGACGAAGCCGTCGCGCAAGTCACGCAACATCTGTGGCCGTTCCTGATCCGGTTCGCGGACATGCGTTTTCGTCGCGGTTCTGGTTGACACCAGCAGCAACAGGCTGACGCCGAACAACGCTGCCACCGCGACCGATCCCAGTGCAGGGAAGGTCGCACCAACCAGGATGCCGGCGACGGCGGGGCCGACGGCGCGCTGGAAGACCGGACGCATCACACCTTCGACGCCGTTGGCGGCCAAGAGTTGCTCGGCAGGAAGGATCCTGGGCAGGATCGCGCTGTAGGCCGGGAAGAAGAACGCCGCGGCGATGCCCAGCGCCGCTGCGGCTACCGCCATGTGCCAGATATGGAGAGCCCCAACGAGTCCCAGCACCGCGATCACCGTCACGACGACCACGTTGACGGTCTCGACGGCGATGATGATCGCGCGTTGGTTGATCCGGTCTGCCGCGAGGCCGCCGACGAGTAGGAACGCGACCAGGCCTGCGCCCAGACAGGTGGCGACCAACGACAGCGATGCGGGATCGTTGTCGAGTTCGATGACCTGCAGCGCCATCACGACTGCCCACATGCCTTCGGCGAAGATCGACAACGACACCGCGGCGATCAGCAGGCTGTATTCGCGGGACCGGAAAGGTGCGAGCACACGCCAACGGCCGGCGTCGACCACCGGCTTTTGAATGTCGAATTGCGTGCTCACACCGTCGATGGTCGCTGACCGGATATGGCCGCGTCCAACGATTTTGTTGTCAGGAGTCGGTGAAGTTGGCCGACCGGCGTTCCTGGAAGGCCTTGATGCCCTCGCGGTAGTCGGTGCCCCGCAGCAGCGACGCCTGGCCGGAATGCTCACGCTCCAGTGCGCCCTCGAGTTCGGTCAGCGTGGTCGCGTTGATGGCTTCCTTCGTCTTCGCCAGTGCCACGGCCGGACCTCGAGCCAACGTCGCAACCACCTTGTCCACCTCTGCGTCGAGCTCGTCAGCCGGGTAGACGGCGGTCACCAGTCCGGCCTGCAACGCTTCTGCGGCGGGAATCTTCTCGGCCAGCAGCGCCATCCGCATCGCGCGGATCCGGCCAACCGCGGCCGCCACCAGAGCGGACGCGCCGCCGTCGGGCATCAGGCCGATCTTGGTGAAGGCGAGCATGAAATAGCCCTTGTCAGAAGCCAGTACCACGTCGCACGCCAACGCCAACGACGCGCCCACGCCGGCGGCGGGCCCCTGCACGACGGCGACCACCGGTCGGGGCAGCGCCACAATGGCGCGCACCGCGCGGTTGGCGGCGTCGAGCACGGACAGCCCACCGGCCTTCTTGGCCTGATCATCCGCGCCGATCCCCGCACCGGAGCTGAAACCGCGACCCGCGCCCGCAAGACGCACCACCTTGACGTGCGGATCTGTCGCCGCTTGGTCCAGCGCATCCGCAAGCCCGTTGAGCATCGTCGCCGTCAACGAATTGAGGCTGTCCGGCCGGTTCAACGTCAACGACAGCACCCCGTCGTCGAGACTCTCCACGAGACCGTCGACGCTCACATACGCTCCGGTGCTGGAATCGGTGGAAGTCATTGGTGAACCTTAGATCGGGTTTGGCTACGCGCACGCAAGGAGCGCAAAGGTCGCAGCGCACGCGAAGCAGAAGTCCACGCGTACCCGCGACTGGTCTCACATGGTTATACAAGTAAGCTATGTCGCGGTCAACTACGGGAGGCGGGTTCATGGCGGGACCACTGCAGGGATTGCGAATCGTCGAACTGGCCGGCATCGGCCCCGGACCGCACGCGGCGATGATCCTCGCCGATCTTGGCGCCGACGTGGTTCGCGTCGAACGCCCGGGCGGGACCGGGGGAGTGCCGAAAGGCAGTCACGAGGCGATGAATCGCAACCGGCGTGCGGTGGCGGCCAACCTGAAGAGCGACGAGGGCCGCGACCAGGTGCTGGCGCTGATCGCCAAGGCCGACGTGCTGATCGAGGGTTATCGGCCGGGAGTCACTGAGCGGCTGGGCCTCGGACCCGAGGATTGCGTGAAGGTCAACGAGCGGTTGGTGTACGCGCGGATGACCGGGTGGGGCCAGAGCGGTCCGCGCAGCCAGCAGGCCGGCCACGACATCAACTACATCTCCCTCAACGGCCTGCTGCACTCCATCGGTCACGCCGGCGAGCGTCCGGTGCCGCCGCTGAACCTGACCGGCGACTTCGGCGGCGGCTCGATGTTCTTGATCGTCGGCATGCTTGCGGCGCTGTGGGAGCGGCAGTCCTCCGGCAAGGGCCAGGTGGTCGACGCCGCGATGATCGACGGCTCCAACATCCTGATGGCGATGATGTGGGGGATGCGCGCCGGCGGCCTGTGGTCCGACGAGCGTGGCACCAACATGCTCGACAGCGGGGCGCCGTACTACGACACCTATGAGTGCGCCGACGGCCGTTACATGGCGGTCGGGTCGATCGAGCCGCAGTTCTACGCGGAACTGCTCAAGGGGCTCGGCCTCGACGGAGAAGACCTGCCCGCCCAGCAGGACATCAGCCGCTGGCCCGAGCTGCGCGCTCGGTTCGCCGAGGTGTTCGCGTCGGCCGATCGCGACCACTGGGCGAAGGTATTCGCCGACAGCGACGCCTGCGCGACCCCGGTGTTGTCGTTCGCCGAGGTCGAGAAGGAACCGCACATCACCGAACGCGACACGTTCTACCGCGACGGCGAGGTTTTGTTGCCGTCACCCGCGCCGCGGTTCTCCCGCAGCGCGCCGTCCACCCCCAAGCCGTTGGGCGAGCCAGGGACGGACATCGAAACCGTTCTGCGCGACTGGAAATAGGAAGGAACGCACTAAGTGGAGATCAAAGACGCCGTAGCAGTCGTCACCGGAGGAGCCTCCGGTCTCGGCCTGGCCACGACGAAGCGACTGCTGGACAGAGGCGCGTCGGTGGTCGTCGTCGACCTCAAGGGTGAGGAGGCGGTGGCCGAACTCGGCGACCGCGCCCAGTTCGTCGAGACCAATGTCACCGATCCGGATGCGGTGACCAAGGCGCTCGACGCCGCCGAGGCGATCGGCCCGCTGCGCATCAACGTCAACTGCGCAGGCATCGGCAACGCGATCAAAACACTGAGCAAGGACGGCCCGTTTCCGCTCGACGGTTTCAAGAAGGTCATCGAGGTCAACCTGATCGGCACCTTCAACGTGCTGCGGTTGGCCGCCGAGCGCATCGCCAAGACCGAACCGGTCGACGGTGAGCGCGGCGTCATCATCAACACGGCGTCGGTCGCCGCGTTCGAAGGCCAGATCGGTCAGGCCGCGTACTCGGCGTCCAAGGGCGGCGTGGTCGGCATGACGCTGCCGATCGCCCGCGATCTGTCGCGCGATCTGATCCGCGTGGTGACAATCGCGCCCGGCCTGTTCAAGACCCCGCTGCTGGGCTCGCTGCCCGAGGAGGCGCAGGCCTCGCTGGGCAAGCAGGTGCCCCACCCGGCACGCCTCGGTGACCCCGACGAGTACGGCGCGCTGGCCGTGCACATCGTGGAGAACCCGATGCTCAACGGCGAGGTCATCCGCCTCGACGGTGCGATAAGGATGGCCCCGCGATGACGATAACGACGAAGTTCACCGAGACGTTCGGCGTCGAGCACCCGGTTGTGCAGGGCGGCATGCAGTGGGTCGGGCGCGCCGAACTCGTTGCAGCCGTGGCGAACTCGGGTGCGCTGGGTTTCATCACCGCATTGACCCAGCCGACGCCTGCGGATCTTGCCAACGAGATCGCGAAGTGTCGCGACATGACCGACAGGCCGTTCGGCGTCAACCTGACGATCCTGCCGACCATCAACCCGCCGCCCTACGACGAGTACCGCAAGGTGATCGTCGACGCCGGCATCAAGATCGTCGAGACGGCAGGCTCCAACCCTGCGCCACACCTGCCGATGTTCCACGAGAACGGGATCAAGGTGCTGCACAAGTGCACCTCGGTGCGGCATGCGGTCAAGGCGCAGGGCCTCGGCGTCGACGGCATCAGCATCGACGGCTTCGAATGCGCCGGCCACCCCGGTGAGGACGACATTCCCGGCCTGGTGTTGATCCCCGCGGCCGCCGCCAAGATCGACATCCCGATGATCGCCTCGGGCGGCTTCGCCGACGCCCGTGGCCTGGTGGCCGCGCTGGCGATGGGTGCCGACGGCATCAACATGGGAACTCGGTTCATGTGCACGGCCGAGTCGGCGATTCACCAGAAGGTCAAGGAAGCCATCGTCGCGGGGAGCGAGCTGGACACCGAACTGATCTTCCGTCCGCTGCGTAATACCGCGCGCGTCGCCAGTAATGCGGTGTCGCGTGAGGTGGTGGAGATTCTCAACAGGGGCGGGCAGTTCGAGGACGTGAAGGATCTCGTCGCGGGCTCGCGCGGCGTCAAGGTCTACGAGATCGGCGACCTGGACGCGGGCATTTGGTCAGTGGGCACGGCGATGGGACTGATCAACGACATCCCGACGGTCGGCGAGCTGGTCGCACGCATCGTCGACGAGGCCGAGGAACTGATCACCGGCAGGCTCGCCGACATGGTCGAGCCACCGGCGGAAGAGAACGTCGCGTAAGCGATCAAATTAATTTCAGAAACGATGAAGGAACAACGGACGCCCTGTACGGGGCAAACTGTCTGATGTGTTCAACACGCTCATCCGAGCGCGTTGGCTCAGACCGCGGTGGGCAGCTGCTGGCCGTCGTCCAGCTGCTCCGAGGTGTCACCCTCTACCAGGACATCGCCGTGGTAGAGCGCCTCGAAGTCAACCTTGATGACATCAGCACTGGTGTCGTCGATCCACATGTACTGAACAGTAACCATCACCATTAAGGAATCTTTGAGTCACGATTCGGAAAATCGTGGCAATTCTTACCGCCGGGTAGGGTCCGTAGTTACCCGCGAGTAGCTGACCAGGCATTACTCCGGCGAGCTGAAGTGGATCGGATTTGTTCCATTCAGAAGAATCCAGGTGAGGATCGCCACGACGAACGCCAGGACGAGCAGTCCGACCGCGATTCGCGGCGACCAGCGCTGCCTGCTGAACACGCGGGCGTCCACCGAATAGGCGCCTGCGCCGGTGAACAGCAGCGTCGTCGCGCCGATGAACAGCAGAAACGGCACGTTGAACGGTTGCGACCAGAACGCGCCTTCGGAAACGTTGACCGCCCACGCGCAGATCATCGCGCCGACAACCGCGCATGCGGCCAAGGGAGTCAGGAGTCCCAAGATGAGGCCGATTCCGCCAGCCGTCTCAGCGATCGACACCATGAGCGCGGCGAACGTCGGCAGGCGCCAGCCGCCGGCATCCATGAAGCCGACGGTGGTGCTGAAGTCGAAGAGCTTGATGAGCCCGGCCTGAATCATCGCGGCGCCGACACCGATGCGCAGGATCAGCAGGCCCAGGTCGGCCAGCGGGGTCGAGGTTGCGGTGGTCTCGGTGGACGTCATCTCGCCGACCCTAGGGGCGTGCGAACGTCCTGTGAATGCGTTGGTCATGCACTACAGACCGCGGTCGGCTCCAAAACTTATCGCTTTCTGAGCTGGGCAGTCTGAACGATTGGAGTCGTCTGTGACATGGGTAACAGGTGAGGAACCGCGTTGACGGAGGTAAGTTACCGCTGATAACTTACCGTTGATAGCTTCCTGGCTTCGGTCGAAAGGTACACGACGTGCTGCAGAGGATCGCTCGACTGGCCATCAGGGCACCAAAGCGGATCATCGTCATCGCGCTGCTGGTGATGGTGGCCACCGCCGTCTTCGGTATCCCCGTCACGAAAAGCCTCTCCGCAGGCGGATTCCAGGACCCGACCTCAGAGTCCGCCAAGGCCACCAAGATGCTCGTCGACAAATTCGGTCAGGGCGACATGGAGCTCATCATCAGCGTCTCGTCCGAGGGCGGCGCGCAGAGCCCCGAAGCACGCGCAGTCGGCACCGACATCGCCTCGCAGTTGCAGGCCTCGCCCCATGTGGCCGACGTGACTTCGGTATGGACCGCGCCGGAGACGGCCGCCCCGGCTTTGGTCAGCAAGGACGGCAAGACCGGTCTGATCGTTGCGGGAATCACCGGCGGCGAGAGCGAAGCGCAGAAGTACACCAAGGAGCTCACCGAACGGCTCGTACACGACCGGGACGGCGTCATCGTGCGCGCCGGTGGCGAAGCGATGATCTACGTGCAGATCAACAGTCAGAGCGAAAAAGACCTGCTGCTAATGGAATCCATCGCGATTCCGCTGAGTTTCCTGGTGCTGGTGTGGGTGTTCGGCGGCCTGTTGGCAGCGGCGCTGCCGTTGGCCGTCGCCGCCTTCGCGATCTTGGGCTCGATGGCCGTGCTGCACGCGATCACGTTCGTCACCGACGTATCGATATTCGCGCTGAATCTGAGCGTCGCCTTGGGGCTTGCGCTCGCTATCGATTACACATTGCTGATCGTCAGCCGCTATCGGGACGAACTGGCCGCCGGATCGGAGCGGGACGAGGCGCTGATACGCACCATGGCGACCGCAGGACGGACCGTGCTGTTCTCGGCGTTGACGGTTGCGCTGTCCATGATCGCGATGGTGATCTTCCCTATGTACTTCCTGAAGTCGTTCGCCTATGCGGGCATCGCCGTTGTGACGTTCGCGGCCGTTGCCGCCGTTGTGGTGGCACCCGCGGCGATCGTGCTGCTCGGCGATCGGCTGGACTCGCTAGATGTTCGCCGCCTGCTCCGGCGCGTATCCGGGCGTCCTGAGCCGGCTCCCAAGCCCGTTCGGGACACCTTCTGGTACCGGTCCACCAAATTCGTTATGCGCCGGGCGATTCCGATCGGGGTCGCGATCGTCGCACTTCTGCTGTTGCTCGGCGCGCCGTTCCTGGGCGCGAGATGGGGCTTCCCCGACGACCGCGTGCTGCCTCAATCGTTGTCCGCCCGCGAAGTCGGTGACCAGATGCGCGACGAATTCGCCGTGGATTCGGCGCGTAACGCGACCGTGGTCATTCCCGACGCGGCGGGCATCACGCCCGAGGACCTCGGCCGCTACGCCGCAGAGCTCTCCCGGGTTGCCGACGTGTCGTCGGTCTCGTCGCCGACCGGTGCCTTTATCGACGGTGTGCCCGCCGGGCCGCCTTCGGCCGCAACGGGATTGAAGGATGGCAGCGCATTCCTGACCGTCGGCAGCAATGCTCCGCTGTTCTCTAACGCGTCCGACGCTCAGCTTGACCAGCTGCGCGCAGTGAGCACCCCCGCCGGAAAGCCGGTGCAGCTGACGGGGATCGCGCAGATCAACGAGGACAGTTCGACGGGCATCACCGAACGACTTCCCGTTGTGCTGGCGGTGATTGCCGCCATCACATTCGTGCTGCTGTTCCTGCTGACCGGCAGCGTGATTCTGCCGCTGAAAGCCTTGGTGCTCAACGTATTGTCGTTGACGGCTGCGTTCGGTGCGCTGGTGTGGATATTCCAGGAAGGCCACCTCGGCGCGCTGGGCACCACGCCGACCGGAACCCTGGTCGCCAATATGCCGGTGCTGCTGTTCTGCATCGCGTTCGGTCTGTCCATGGACTACGAGGTGTTCCTCGTCAGCCGGATCCGTGAGTACTGGCTGTCGCTGCCGGGAAAGACACGTGCCGACAACGACGAGGCCGTGGCACTCGGCCTGGCCCGCACCGGTCGCGTCGTCACCGCGGCGGCAGTGGTCATGTCCATCTCGTTCGCCGCGCTGACGGCTGCGCAGGTGGCGTTCATGCGGATGTTCGGCGTTGGCCTGACCCTAGCGATCCTGGTCGACGCCACGCTCGTGCGCATGCTGCTCGTGCCGGCGTTCATGCACGTGCTGGGCCGCTGGACCTGGTGGGCACCCAAACCCTTGGCCCGGCTGCACGAACGCATTGGCATCAGCGAGTCGACCGAGGACCTGATCCCGCCAGGGGAGAAATGTGAACGGGCCACGGTTTCGGTGACGGAGACTGATTGACGTGTCAATTCGGCCAGCTGAACCGGGCGTGAAGCGGCGGCGTGCCCCACGCGGCTCCGGGGAGCATCTGAGAGACGAAATCCTCGACGCCACAACTGATTTACTCTTGGAGACCGGGCACGCCAAGGCCGTGTCGATCCGGTTGGTGTCGCAGCGGGTCGGCGTCACGCCGCCATCGATCTACTTGCATTTCGCCGACAAGGACGCGCTGCTCGATGCGGTGTGCGCGCGGTACTTCGAAAAGCTCGACCAGGAGATGGAGCGGGTGGCGGCCGATCAGCCGTCAACGGTCGAGGTGCTGCGCGCGCAGGGCCTGGCCTACGTCCGCTTCGCTACGCAGACCCCCGAGTTGTATCGCATCGCGACCATGGGCGAAGGCAGGCAGGGCAGCGACGTCGACATGACGCTGAACAGTTCCGCATTTCTGCACCTGCGTAACTCGGTAGAGTCGCTGATGGCGGAGGGCGTCTACCCGCCCGGCGATCCAACCATTGCGGCGCTGCAACTGTTGACCGCCGCCCACGGCGTTGCGGCCCTTCTGATCGCGAAACCGTATCTGCCGTGGGGAGACGTCGAGGAATTCGCCGACCAGACATTGTCGGCGGCGTGCCTGGGCCACATCGCGCTCGGGCTCGTCGACGACGACGCGACACCTCAGCAGACCGTCGACTGGCTGCTGGCCCGCCGAGAGAAAAGGAAGTCGTGACCGACACGAGCGACACCGTCGACAACCCGTTCTTCGCCCGGCTGTGGACATTTCTGTCCACCCACGAAACGGAGGAGATCCGGCTTCTGCGGAGGGATAACCTAGCCGGCCTGTCCGGCCGGGTGCTCGAAGTCGGGGCAGGCACCGGCACCAACTTCGGGTTCTACCCGACGACGGTGGCCGAGGTGGTCGCCGTCGAACCGGAGCGACGACTGGCACCGCAGGCCCGCGAAGCGGCACGAAAGGCGCCCATCCCCGTCGCCGTGACCACTGGAACCGTCGAGAGCTTCCTGCGGGATTCTCGGCCAGAGCCGTTCGACGCGGTAGTGTGCTCGCTGGTGCTCTGTTCGATCGACGACCAGGAAAGTGTGCTACAGCAGTTGTTTTCGCTTCTGCGGTCGGGTGGCGAACTGCGTTACCTCGAGCATGTCGGCAACACCGGATTCCGCGGGCGGCTGCAGAAAATCGCCGACGCAACGGTGTGGCCCAGGTTGATGGGCAACTGCCACACTCATCGCGACACCGAAGCATCGATCGTCGGTGCGGGGTTCGAGGTGGACAGGACTCGCCGCGAGCCGGCACTTCCCGCATGGTTTCCAACGCCGGTGGCGGAGTACACCATCGGCCGCGCGGTGAAGCCCGCGGCCTAGCCGAGCAGCGACGGCAGCCGCTGCAACAGCCCCGGCAAAGCGCCCGCGGCGGTTTCCCGCACGGTGGCCGTCGCGGCATCCGACAGCGGTGTGCGCTCGGGATTGACCTCAATCACCGGAATGCCGTTGGCCAGTGCAAGTTCCGGCAGCCCAGCCGCAGGGTAGACGATCGACGAGGTTCCCACGACGATGACGAGGTCGGAGTTGCTGATCGCGTCGACCGATCTCTGCCAGGCGGTTTCGGGCAGCGGCTCACCGAACCACACCACGTTGGGCCTGATCAGGCCACCGCAGGCGCACTCGGGCGGCTGCGCGACCTCGACCGGTTCCGGCATCTCTGGCAATTCGCCGAGGTATTCGCCTTGGCAACGGTCGCAACGGAATTCGAACAGGCTGCCGTGCAAATGATGCACGTGCTGGCTACCGGCACGTTCGTGTAGATTGTCGACGTTCTGGGTGACCACGTGGACCGCGGCGTGGTCCTGCCACGCCGCGACGGCTCGATGGCCGTTGTTCGGCTCGACCCCCTGCATGAGGTAGTGGCGCCACAGGTACCAGGCCCACACCTTCTCCGGATGCTGGTTCCAACCGTGTGCGCTCGAGATCTCGTAGGGGTCGACTTTCGCCCATAATCCGGTCTCGACGTCGCGGAACGTCGGAACCCCGCTCTCAGCGGAGATACCTGCCCCGCTGAGCACAGTCAATTGCACATCACCAAAGTAGCCCGTGATGCGCGATACTAGGCACGTGGCCGATTTGGGGGAGTGGGTTCAGGCTGACCCACAGGCGAGTAAGCCGCTGTTCGACCAGCTCAGGAGCCAGATCATCGACGGAATCCGCGATGGCCGGCTGCCGCCGGGGACACGGCTGCCGACAGTGCGGGAACTCGCTGGGCAGCTGGGTATGGCGGTGAACACCGTGGCCCGCGCATATCGCGAGCTGGAGTCGGCCGGAGTTCTTGAAACCCGTGGGCGGTTCGGCACTTTCGTTGCGCGCACCGACCCCGCCGACGCGGCAATGGCGACCGCCGCGCACATCTATGCGACGGCGGCGCGGTCGCTGGGCATCGAGAAGGACGAGGCGCTGAAGTATGTCGAGTCGGCGTTCGATTAGTACAGTTAGCCGAACTCGAGCAGGGTGACCACGGGTCGGATCGGATCCAGCAAGGGAATCCGCTGCGCCGTCCACATCAGCGCATTCAGCACGTTGCCGCGGCCCTGCACCATCGGCAGATCATGCACGGCGCGTATGCCGGGCACGGTGTTGGCCAGTTTCGCGATCTCCGATGGTGACAGGGTGAACGGCATCGGCGGCACTCGATAGCGCAGCGACATCCGTGAGCCGCGGCGAATCCACGCGGCGAAGAGAACCGGCGGCAGATCGAACATCATCTGGCCGCCGGGAAACCGCTTGGCGCATTCGGTGATCAGCCCGAGGGCTTCCTCGGGCTGCAGATACATCAGCAGGCCCTCGGTCGTGATGAATATCCCGTCGGACGCGTCCACCCGGTCCATCCAGCTGAAGTCCAACGCGGACTGCGCGCACATCGACACCCGGTCAGAGTGCGGCAGCAGCCGTTCGCGCAATTCGATGATCGGCGACAGATCGACCGTGAGCCAACGGAATTGGTCGCCGATACCGGCTGCGTCCAGGCGGTAGAAACTGGTCTGCAACCCCTCGGCAAGCGCGACAACGGTGGCCGATGGATGGTCGATGAGGTAGCGCCGGGTGTACTCGTCGAAGGTGAGCGCCCGCAAGGCCATGTCCTGGCGGCGGGTGAAGCCGAACTTGGCGAAGTCGAAGTCGATGGAGTCCACCAACCTGATCGCCATCGGATCGTCGATGACGGAGTCCGGTCTGCGTGCCTCGGTGGCGCGCACCACCAGCGTCATCAGCGCCGTCTCGGATACGCCGGTCAGACCCGCGCCGTCGGCGTTGGTCACCGCAACACCTTGTCGAGCGTGCGCAGGTTGCGGGTGGTCGTCGATGACTTGTAGCGCTTCTTGCCCATCGTCTTGCCGATTGTGGTGTCCAGCGTTCCCTTGTTGGGGACCTGCCAGTAGATGACGCCCTTACCGCGCTTGATCTTCTCGTCGGGTCCGGCTTCTTTGGCGAGCGCGGCCAGTTCGTCGAGCACCTTCTCGTCGGTGACGAACGTGACGTAGCTGTGGTGGCCCTCGACCTCGCGGTCATACGGGTAAGCGTCCGAGATCGCCCGCACGGTGTCCAGATCGTAGGCCAACACCCATGCGTCGTAGCCGAATTCGTCACGCAGCGCCTTCTCGACCTTCTTGCGCACGGCGTCGACACCGGATCGACTCTCCAGCAACACGTTGCCGCTCGCCAGAATCGTCTTGACGTTCGTGAAGCCGGCCTTCTCCAGCGCGGCGGCCACCTGGGCCATCTTGAGGTTGACCCCGCCCACGTTGACTCCGCGCAAGAAGGCTGCATACCGGGTAATTGCGGCCATGCGCTCATAGTAGGGACGCCGGGCGAATCGGGTCGGCCCCGGTGGTGACCGACGTAGGCTCGGGGGATGACGCGCCAGGTGTTCGACGACAAGCTGCTCGCGGTGATCAGCAATAACTCACTGGGCGTACTGGCCACCATCAAGCAGGACGGTAGGCCGCAGCTGTCCAACGTCTCGTACCACTTCGACCCGCGGAACCTCACCGTCCAGGCGTCGATCACCGAACCGCGAGCCAAGACGCGCAACTTGCGCCGCGACCCGAGGGCCTCGCTGCACGTGAGCTGCGACGACGGGTGGTCCTACGCGGTGGCGGAGGGAAATGCGATCCTCACCCCGCCCGCGGCCTCCGAGCACGACGACACCGTCGAGGCGCTGATTGCCTTGTACCGCAACATCGCTGGTGAGCATCCGGACTGGGATGACTACCGCCGGGCAATGGTCGACGACCGCCGGTTGGTGCTGACGTTGCCGATCTCACACCTGTACGGCATGCCGCCCGGAATGCGCTGAGCCCCTCGAAAAGCCCGCGACGGACGTGGCTGGGTCACGCTAGGCTGCCGCTATGGCTAAATCACCGGAAGACGACACCAAGCGGAAGTTCCAGGAAGCGCTGGAACGCAAGAAGGCGAAGTCAGCCGGCGGCGCCGATCACCGAGACGGCGGAAACAAGCAACCGAAGGCGCACGGCCCGCTCGAGAGCCGACGGGAATTCCGGCGCAAGAGCGGGTAGCCGCGCACGCGAGGAGCAGGAGACACGCCGCGCACGCGAGGAGCAGGAGACACGCCGCGCACGCGAGGAGCAGGAGGAGTTCGTGACACCGGAATTCCTGCTCACGACGCTCATCGTCGTCGCGACACCTGGCGCGGGCGTCCTGTTCACTGTGGCGGCGGGGGTGTCGCGCGGCTGGCAGGCCAGCCTCGTGGCGGCCGTCGCGTGCACCCTCGGCATCCTGCCGCACATGATCGCGGCCGTCACCGGTCTTGCGGCCATCATGCATGCCAGCGCTGTCGCGTTCTCGATCATCAAGTGGCTCGGCGTCGCCTACCTGCTGTATCTGGCGTGGAAGACCTTCCGCGCCAAGTCGGTGTTCGCGATAGAGACCGAACCGGTGATGACCGCGCCGTGGCGGGTGATCGTGTCCGGGATTCTGGTCAACACCCTCAATCCCAAGCTGACGATCTTCTTCTTCGCGTTCCTGCCCAGTTCGTGCCGGCCGACCGGGCCGGGGCGGTGCCGCTGATGGTGTTCCTGAGCGCGGTCTTCATGGCGGTGACCCTGGTGGTGTTCAGCTTCTACGGCGTGTTCGCCGCCGCGGTTCGCCGACAGGTGTTCTCCCGTCCGCGCATCGTGGCGTGGCTGCGACGCAGCTTCGCCACCACCTACCTGGTGCTAGCGGGCAGGCTGGCGGCGCAGACCCGCTGAGCGGCGGCGGGGTGCGGGTCGGTGGCCAGGAACCGGGCGCCGGCCAGGGCAGCCAGCATCACCGCGACCCAATTCAGCCCAAGGTCCTTGAGGCCCCGGCCGACCGACGCCAGCGTGGCCGCACCGGCCACGCATAGCAGCGCGCCGACCGTGGCACTGCGCACTCCCGTCGCGGCCACGTAGCCGCCGTCCCAGAGCGGCACGGGTGTTCTCCAGCGGGCGCAGCACGACGAAACCGGCAACCAGGACCGCCATGATCACGAGCGGACGATGCTGAGCACGATGAAGCCGGGAGCGGCCGCGTCGTAGCGCGGGTGACCGAGGTAGTCGAAGACAGATGGCCAGCAGCGGCGGGATGTGCCACAGGTACAGCGTCATGGCCCCGGAGTTGCCGATCGCGGTCAACCACCACACCCGCGGCCGCTGCGCCCACCGTGCGATCGCGGGCGCGGCGGCAATCGCGAACGCGCACATCATGATTGCGTGCCCGGCCAGCAGTAGCGATGGCGGAGTCATGTTCTTCAAATGCTGCGTCTCGATGCCGACCAGGCTGAGTTCGTAGGGGCCCAGCCACATCAGCACCAGGTTGACGGCGAACATCACTCCGCCGATCAGCAGAGCGGGGCGGTCGGCGAGAAGCTTTCGACGGTACGCGACGCCGAGCATGCCGGGGATCAACCAGGCGACCAGGTTGAGGTAACCCAAACCAGATGGTCCGTCGGCGTTGATCCGGATCGCGTCGATCAACGCGATGAACACATACGTCGCGGCCACGGCGCCGAGCAGGCGGCCGGTGGTGGTGATGCGCGATAGCAGCGGAACGGCGGCCAGCACGAGCACGTAGGCGCCGAGGAACCACAGCAGCTGGATGCTGATCCCGGCGACGGGTTCGTAGACGTGCTCGGGCAGGAAGTAACGCAGGATCGCCAGCGCGGAAACCCAGAACGCCAGGTAGTAGAACACCGGTCGGTAGAGCCGGGTGCAGCGGCGCATCAGCCAGTTGCCCCAGCTGGTTTCGGGATGCCAAGTGTCGACGCAGGCGGCGACACCGGCGAAGAAGAACAGCGGCATGATCTGAAACACCCAGGTCAGCGCCTGGAAGACGACAGATGCGGTGAGCAGGTTGCTCCAGACGAACACGTCGTCGCGGATGGTGCTCGTCGCCATGATCGTGTGTCCGACGACGACCCCTACCAGCGACGCGATCCGGATGACGTCGATGGCGCGGTCTCGCGTGACGGGCGTGTTTGCCTCGACCTCGGCCGGGCTGGGAAACAGGGCAGCAACGGTCATGCGGCAAATCTAGGCCTGACCGGGACTCACGGATGTGAGTAGACGCACTCAAAGGTCGGCGCCAGCCGGCTGCATGTTCTCCCGCAGCACAATCGCCACCAGACACACCATCGCCAGAACCGCGACGGCGATGGCGAAGGTGATGCCGGCCGTCCGCAGCCCCCAATGCTGAGCGACCAGGCCCTCACCCACGACCGGCAGCGAAATCGCCACATAGGCAACGACGAAGTAGGTCGAGCTGACTTCGGCCCGTCGTTCGGGCGGCGTCTTCTCGGCCACCGCGGCAAGGCCTCGGCTGAAGCTGATGCCTTGTCCGATACCGCCGACGACTGCGGCTGCGATCAGTCCGGTCAACGACGAAAAGTACAGAGCGACAGCGAGAATCGCCATCCCGCCGACCAGGATCACGCAGCCCACCACTACCGCCCGTTGCGGTGGAATGCGGCCGGCGAAAACCTGAGCCACGGCCGAAGAGAGGAATATCGAGGAGGCGATCGCTCCGGCGAGGGCGTGGTTCTCGATACCGACGATGTCGGACAGAAACGCGGGCGCCACCGAGGCGTACAGACCGGTGACCGCGAAGCCGGCGAATGCGGCGATTGCCGCGATGATGAAGATCGGCCGAACCTCGGCGGGTAACGAAAGCCGTTGTACGCCAAGGTGCCCGACACGCTCGGAGGTTTCCGGCACAAGAAGCACCGCGGCCACCGCCAGCAGCACCATCACAATATGCACGATGAAGGCCAGGTGGAGGGGCGATGGCGCGTACTGGACCAGCACGCCGGCAAGCAACGGGCCGCCGCCCAGGCCGCCCACGTTGACGACTGTTGCGACCGCGGCTGCTCTGGAGCGCCAGTTCGGTGGAGCCGCCTCGATCACGGCGGCCGTTGCGGTACCGGTGAAGATACCGGCCGACAACCCCGAAAGCACGCGGCCGACCAGTAGGAGTGGTACCGAATCCGCGACGAGGAAAGCGACCGCGCTGCCTAGGGCGAAGACCGCGCCCGCCACGAGCATCGGCCGTCGGCCCACGGCGTCGGACCAACGGCCAAAAGCCAATAGCGCGAACAACACTCCGCCGGCGTAGGTGGCGTAGATGACGGTCGTCGTCAGCACATCGAAATGCATGCGCTCGGAGTACAGCGCATACATCGGCGTCGGGAGGGTGGTGCCGACCATGATCGCCGCGAAGGCATATCCCAGCAGGGCGAAGGCGTAGCGGTTTCTCGGCAATGTTTCAGGTATGTGGTCGACAGCGGGGAAGGCGATTGCCCTCTTTGCTGACTCTAGTGCCCCGGAACCGGCTTCTCAGCGCCGACTCCGGTCAGCGGGGCCGTCAAACCACCGATCTAGACTGTCGCCGTGGCGAAACTTCAGCTTGTCCAGGATCCGGCCGCCGACGCGCTGCTGGAGTCGAATCCGTTTGCGTTGCTGGTCGGCATGCTGCTCGACCAGCAGATTCCGCTCGAGGTGGCATTCGCCGGGCCGAAGAAGATCGCCGACCGCATGGGCGGCGTGGACGCTCGGGAGATCGCTGACCACGACCCGGAGAAGTTCGCCGCTCTATGTTCGGAACGGCCCGCCGTACACCGGTTTCCGGGCTCGATGGCAAAGCGGATCCAGGCGCTGGCGCAGATCATCGTCGACCGTTACGACGGTGATGCCGCCGCGTTGTGGGCCGCGGGTGAACCCGACGGGGCCGAGGTGTTGCGGCGGCTGAAGGCGTTGCCGGGCTTCGGCGAGCAGAAGGCGCGAATCTTCTTGGCGCTGCTTGGCAAGCAATACGGCGTGACGCCGAAGGGTTGGCGCGAGGCGGCGGGTGACTACGGCAAGGCAGGCACGCATCTTTCGGTGGCCGACATCGTCGACCCCGGCTCGCTCCAGAAGGTGCGGTCGTACAAGAAGCAGATGAAGGCGGCGGCCAAGGCGGCAAAGAGCTAGCCGCTAAACGGCTCTCCGTCGAAGCGCTCCTTGGTGGCGAACTCGGAAACCGGCCTGCGCGTGAGCTTTTTGACCTGCTTGACCGGCTTGCCGATCGGCAGCAGGGCGGCGATCGCGTAGCCCTCCGGTATGTGCAGCAACTCCTTGACGCGGGGTTCCTCGGCCACCGCCATCGTGGTCAGCACACCGCCGTAGCCCTCGTTGCGCGCCGCCAGAAGGATGTTCCACACGAAGGGGTACACGGACGCTCCCGGGATCACGCCGATGCGGTCGAGATGCTGGTCGAAGGCCGCGACGACGTTGAGGTCCACGCAGACCACCAACACAGCTCCGGCGCCCAGCAGCGGCGCGCCCAGGTACGAAGGCACCTCGGTGGCGGCCACCTCTTCTTCGGAAACCTTCATGGGCTGCAAGGGATTCCACGGCCCTTCACCGTTCTTGGTTTGCGCGATATACCGGCGCGCACCCGTAACGCTCAACTCGACGAGCGCCTCGCGGGTCTCCCGGTCCCGCACCACCACCACCCGCATGCCTTGGCGGTTGCCGCCGCTGGGCGCGAACCGGGCGTTGTCGAGGATGCGCTCGAGCACCTCGTCGGGCAGCGGATCATCGGTGAATCGGCGCGCGGCACCCGTCGTACGCATGACGTCGTATAACTCCATGCCCTACATCTTGACTGTGGGATCGTGAAGGTATGAAGACACACCTGAACTGCCCCTGCGGCGAGTCGATCACCGGCACGGACGAGGACGACCTCGTCGAAAAGGCCCAGAAGCATCTGTCCGAGGCGCATCCCGGCCGCGAGTACGACCGGGACGCAATCCTCTTTATGGCCTACTGAGGTAGGTCAGGGCACCACCGTCGAGCCGATGGTGGGCATGAACTGGCACTGCTTCTCGGTCGTGGTGACCTGGCCGAAGATCGTCGACATGACGCTGCCCGAGCCGGTGTCGACGATCGCCGACAGCGTCGTCGGGCCCTCCGGATTGATGTCCGAACGCGGCTTGAGCGTGGCGCTGCCCGACTTGCCGGTCGTCAGGTTGACCCAGGTGACGTTCAGCGGCAGCTTCTGCTCTGCCGCCGGGCCGGGCGTGCCGACCGCGGTGAACACATAGGCAGTCTGGCCCGCGCCGGGGCCGGGCGCCGGTATCCTGGCAGGTCCGGCCACCGAGATGGCGGTCGCCAGCACAGTGCCCCCGTCCTTCAAGCAGCCGTTACTGATCGACGGGTACATGAAGTCCTGCGTCGGCGGGGCGTCCGGACCGAACTCCGGATTGCCCGCCGCCTCCAGCGCAGCCGGCGCTACCTCGGGGGCAGGCGCCGGCGTGGGCGCCGCGTCGGGCGCCGGTGCAGGTGCAGCCTCGGGCGCGAGCGCCGGCAAGGCTTCCGGCACCGGGCCGACGGCATGGGCCGGGTCGACGCCCGCGGGCAGGTGCGCCTCGACACCTGGCACTGCACCCGGTGCGGGCACATGCGCAGCCGCGGGTTGGGCGACGAAGTCGTTGACCGCCGACGCCACGTTCTTCGAGTCCGAGGGTGGCGCCGAGTTACCGGTGAACGCCGCCGCGGCCGCCATCAGCATCGACGCCGCGTTGTACGGATCGGACGCCGCCTTCTGAATTGCCGGGCTGATGCTCTCCACCGCCGACATGCCCGGTGCCTGCGTGGCATCGATCGGCAGCGGCGAGACCGGCTCGGCATTGGCCGTACCTGTCATGCCCAACAGCAGCGCCGCCGACGAGCCGACCGCGATGGCGGCGTTGGCGAACAGCTTCCTGGTCGGTGACATGGTTCTCCCAAGGCTCGATGGTGTGCGGTCGTCGTCGAACGTCACGGCAACGCGCTGAGCACCGACGCGGGTGCCAGGCCTACGGCGCTCGGCAGGGCCGATGCCGCCGCGGGCGCTGCAGCGATGGGCGCAGTCGCAGCGACCGGGGCGGCGGCGAGGGGCGCAATCGCGGCGGGTGCCGCCGCTGCCGGTGCCGCGGCTGCTGGTGCCGCGGCTGCCGGCGTGAGGCCGGGCAACGAAATCCCGCTCGGGAGCAACTGGGCCAGGCCTGCGGTGTTGGCAATTGGTGCCGGAAGCTGCGAGAGGAGCGGCGAAACCAGGTTGGTCGGAGCCGTTGCAGCGGTCGCCGGAGCGGCGGCCGCGGCCGGTGTCGCGGCCGTCGGGAGCTCCGGCAGCTGCGGCAGGGTCATCGACGCGGTGGCACCGGGCGCAGGCGCTGCGGGCGTGGCCGGCGTGGCGGGTGTGGCCTGCGCGCCAGACATGGCCGACGCGATGCTCTGCATCAACTGCGGCGCTGCGGCTTGCACCTTCGACAGCTGGGTGAGCAGCTCGGCGCCGGGGTTCACCGGCGGGGCCGGCGTTGCCGGGTCGGCTGCCGCTGTCCCGCTCAGCATCAGCGCTGTCGAGACGGCGCCCGCGGTGGCGATCATGGTTGAAACGAGCAGTTTTCGGGTGCGGTACATGGTTCTCCCAATCGTTTGACGGCGAAGGCCTGAAGCCGAAGCTAGCCCGTTACTGGTGTGACTCAAGTGACACGTGTGGCGTTTATGCAACCGTTACGGAGGCGAAGGCATACGGTGACCGTCGCTAGAGTCGATCGGATAGAAGTCACACCCGCCACGACACCGACAGTCCCGCGGTTGCCTGCGCGATTGGCGGCCGCGGCGCCGCTGCTGCTGGTGGTGAGCATCGCCGCCCGACTGGCGTGGACATACCTGGTGCCCAACGGCGCGAACTTCGTCGACCTGCACGTCTACGTCGGCGGCGCAGGCACGCTGAGCGAACACGGAATGCTCTACGACTACGTCTATGCCGACCAGACGCCGGATTTCCCGCTGCCGTTCACCTATCCGCCGTTCGCCGCCGTCGTCTTCTATCCGCTGCATCTGCTGCCGTTCGGCCTCGTCGCGTTCGCGTGGCAGCTGGGCATCATTGCCGCGCTGTACGGCGTGGTGCGCATCAGCCAACGGCTGCTGCCGGTCGACGACGAGTTCGCCGGTAGTCGGCGCGTCGCGATGCTGTGGACTGCCGTCGGCATCTGGCTCGAACCACTGCGCAGCACCTTCGACTACGGCCAGATCAACGTGCTGCTGGTGCTGGCGGTGCTCTACGCCGTCTACAGCACGCGATGGTGGTTGTCGGGCCTGCTGGTCGGCCTGGCCGCCGGGGTGAAGCTGACGCCCGCCGTCGGCGGCCTGTACTTCCTCGGCGTGCGCCGCTGGGGGACCGTGGTGTTCTCGGCAGTGGTGTTCTTCGCGACGATCGGCGTGTCCGCGTTGGTGGTCGGCGACCAGACCCGGTACTACTTCACCGAACTGCTCGGCGACGCCAGCAGGGTGGGACCGATCGGAACTTCGTTCAACCAGTCATGGCGGGGCGGCATCTCGCGGATCCTCGGCCACGACGCGGGCTATGGACCGATCGTGGTGGCCGCGATCGTCGTCACCGCGGTGCTCGCGTTTCTGGCCTGGCGTGCCGTGGGCACCAGCGATCGGCTGGGCGGAATCGTGGTCGTGCAGCTGTTCGGCCTGCTGCTGTCCCCGATTTCCTGGACACACCACTGGGTTTGGGTGCTGCCGTTGATGATCTGGCTGCTACACGGCCCGCTGCGCGAGCGACTGGGCGCGCGGATCCTCGGCTGGGGCTGGCTGGCGCTGACGCTCGTCGGGGTGCCGTGGCTGCTGAGCTTCGCCCAGCCGACGATTTGGGTCATCAGCCGGCCCTGGTATCTGGCGTGGGCCGGGCTGATCTACATCGTCGCGACGTTGGCGACGCTTGGATGGATCGGTGCTACTGCCCGACGATCCCGTCGATCTCGCGAGCCATCTCCACATCCTTGTCCGTGATACCGCCCTCGGAATGAGTGACCAATGCGAAAGTCACTGTCCGCCAGCGGATATCGATGTCGGGATGATGATCTTTCTGTTCCGCCCGTTCACCTACCCGGCGCACGGCGTCGATGCCGTCGAGGAAGGCGGGGAACTTGATCGACCGGCGCAGAGCTCCGTCGCTGCGCTCCCAGCCGTTGAGGTCGGGCAGTGCGGCGTCTACTTGTTCGTCCGTTAACACAGCCATGTTTCGACGGTATACCGTCAGCCGCGATGCCAAACCAGATCGTCGTCGCGGGCGCGCTGATCGCGGGTTCGACCCTGCTGGTGGCGCAGCGTGAAAGGCCGCCCGAATTGGCGGGGCTGTGGGAACTGCCGGGCGGCAAGGTCGCTGCGGGGGAGAGCGACGCCGACGGGCTGGCACGTGAACTGCACGAGGAACTCGGTGTCGACGTGACGGTCGGCTCTCGGCTGGGTGAGGACGTCGCGCTGAACGAGACGACGACGCTGCGTGCCTATCGGGTCACCCAGATCGGTGGCGTCTTGCGGCCGAATGACCACCGGGCGTTGCGATGGGTGACGGCAGACGAGTTGGCGAGCCTGCCGTGGGTGCCCGCCGATCGGGCGTGGCTGGGTGAGCTGGCCGAGGCACTCGCCCCTCACCAGACGGCCGGGTGATGATACTGCTGTCGTATCCGTAGCTCGCGCCGGCTCAGTAGTGCAAGCGGTCGCCCACCACGCGGACCTGCGAGACGGAGCCGGGGTGGTGCAGCGCGTAGATCGGATGCGTGAGGACCGGGTGACGGCAGTGCGGGCAGGACTCCCGCGCATTCTTCGCCGCGGAGAACGTCAAGTGGTGACATTCGGCGCAGCGGACGACGAAGAAGGCCCCGATCCAATTCAGCAGCCCGAGATAAATCGCCGCCGTCGCTGCCGTCCCCACTACGGCGATCAAAACGATGGTAAGTACCTCATAAACCGACATATTCGCCACCTTCACACTCGGATGTCGGATATCACTACGGTACGCCTGGCGGGTAAGACGATCAGACCTTTCGGGCCCGTTTGAATACCCTCGTCAGGCTTCTTGCCGCGCAGCCCGTTGCGCTCGGCCTTGCGCACCTAATCCACCACTACCGGGCATGTCTTGCAGCGCTGCTTGCTGCGGCAACATTTTCTTCTTCGGTTTTAGATCGGCCAGCTTGCTTGACTTCAAGTGACCGGGATCTCTCGTTTTCGTAATCAGCCGACCGCACTGAGACAATCACCGCGTGGATTTCCGCAACGTCGCCATCGTGGCACACGTCGACCATGGGAAGACGACCCTCGTCGACGCGATGCTGCGGCAGTCGGGGGCACTGACCCATCGCGGCGACGACGCGATCGAGCGTCTGATGGACTCCGGTGACCTGGAGAAGGAAAAGGGCATCACGATCCTGGCGAAAAACACCGCCGTGCACCGTCAGCACCCCGACGGCAGCATGACGGTCATCAACGTGATCGATACCCCGGGCCACGCCGACTTCGGTGGCGAGGTCGAACGCGGCCTGTCGATGGTCGACGGCGTGCTCCTGCTTGTCGACGCCTCCGAAGGGCCGTTGCCGCAAACCCGCTTCGTGTTGCGCAAGGCTTTGGCCGCGCACCTGCCCGTCCTCCTGGTGGTCAACAAGACCGACCGGCCCGACGCCCGGATCGCCGAGGTCGTCTCGGATAGTCACGATCTGCTGCTCGATGTCGCCTCTGATCTCGACGAGGAGGCTCAGAAGGCCGCCGAGAAGGCCCTCGGATTGCCGACGCTGTACGCGTCGGGCCGCGCCGGCATCGCCAGCACCGCCGAACCCGCCAATGGCGAGAACCCCGAAGGCGAGAACCTCGATCCACTATTCGATGTGCTTCTGGAGCACATCCCGCAGCCGCAGGGTGATCCGGAAGCCCCGCTGCAGGCACTGGTGACAAACCTCGATGCCTCGGCGTTCCTTGGCAGGCTCGCGCTGATCCGCATCTACAAGGGCCGGATTCGCAAGGGCCAACAGGTCGCCTGGATGCGCGAGGTGGACGGCCATCCGGTCATCACGAACGCCAAGATCACCGAACTACTGGTCACCGAGGGCGTGGACCGAACCTCGACGGACGAGGCCATCGCCGGGGACATCGTTGCCGTGGCGGGTCTGCCCGAGATCATGATCGGCGACACGCTGGCCGACACCGAACACGCGCATGCACTGCCGCGAATAACCGTCGACGAGCCCGCAATCTCGGTCACGATCGGCACCAACACCTCGCCGCTTGCGGGCAAGGTGTCCGGGCACAAACTGACCGCCCGGATGGTGAAGTCGCGGCTGGACACCGAGCTGGTCGGCAATGTTTCGATCAAGGTCGTCGACATCGACCGGCCTGACGCGTGGGAGGTGCAGGGCAGAGGCGAGTTGGCGCTGGCCGTCCTCGTCGAGCAGATGCGCCGCGAGGGTTTCGAGCTGACTGTTGGGAAACCACAGGTTGTCACGCGCACCATTGACGGTCAGCTGCACGAGCCGTTCGAGGCGCTGACGATCGACTGCCCGGAGGAGTACGTCGGCGCGATCACCCAGCTGATGGCGGCACGCAAAGGCCGGATGGAAGAGATGACCAACCACGCGGCGGGTTGGGTGCGAATGGATTTCATCGTGCCCAGCCGTGGGCTGATCGGCTTCCGCACCGACTTCCTAACGCTGACCCGCGGCACCGGTATCGCGAACGCGGTGTTCGACGGCTACCGTCCGTGGGCGGGGGAGATCCGGGCCAGGCACACGGGCTCGCTGGTGTCGGACCGGTCCGGCTCCATCACGCCGTTCGCGATGATCCAACTCTCGGATAGGGGCCAGTTCTTCGTAGAGCCGGGCCAGGATACGTACGAGGGTCAGGTCGTCGGCGTCAACCCGCGCGCTGAGGATCTCGACGTCAACGTGACCCGCGAGAAGAAGCTGACCAATATGCGCTCGTCGACGGCCGACGTCATGGAGACGCTTGCCCGTCCCCTGGAGCTAGACCTCGAACTGGCCATGGAGTTCTGCGCCGAGGACGAATGCGTAGAGGTGACGCCGGAGATGGTGCGGGTGCGAAAGGTGGAGCTGGACGCAAACACCCGGGCCCGCAGTCGGGCCCGGGCGAAAGCGCGCGGTTAGTTCTGCCGGTCAGTTTTTGTCGGCGGTTACGGCTTTCTTGTCATTGGCTCCGGCCAGTTTCTTGGCCGTCTGACCGAGCTGTTCGGCCCCGGCTTTGACCTGATCGTTGACCGTCTTGATCGCCGTGCGGACCGGCTGAGGACGATTGGTCGTGTTGGCGGCCGCCGCATTTCCGGCACCCGAACCCGGCATGAACTTGCCGAGGTTGCCATTGCCGAGCACCAGCTTGTTGTCGTCCGTCCTGGCGTCGCGCGCCAAGGAGGTGTTGGTGAGTCCGGGATTAGCCTCGGCTCCCAAGACATTGGCGACGGCCGTCCTCGTGGTGTTTGTGGCGTTCCACAGGACGTCGTCCCGGAACTGAACAAGTGCGCCGTCACCCTTCTGATCCCCCATGTTGTCGGCCGTGCCGCCGCCGATTGGTTTTGGCAGGACATCGGCGAGGGCGTTGATCGTGAGGTCGGCCACCCAGAGCGGTGCGTCGATGTACTGGCGTATCGCGTTGTAGAGGTCTTGCTGGCTGCCGTTCGCGATCGCTTGCACAATGGGGATCAGGCCTAGCGGAGCCAGAACTGCGCCCTCGGCGAAGCGTTCCCCGGATTGCAGAAGGCCCGAGCCGACGGTCGTGGCCGGGTTGTCATTCAGGGTCGGATCGACATCGAGGAATTCGCCGATGGGCGTGCGAACGGCGTTTGTGGTTGCCCACAGAACATCGTCCCGGAACTGAACGAGTGCGCCATCTTCAGGCTGATCCCCTTTGTTGTCCGCCACGCCTCCACCGAGCGGAGCCGGCAGCACCTTGGCCAGCGCGTTGATCGTCGGATCGGCCGCCCACAGCGGTGCGTCAATGCTTTGCCGGATGACGGAATACGTCAGGGCGTTGTCGCCGAGGGCAAGACCGATCGCGTCGAGTCCCGCGCTCAGAGGAGACAGCGCGGCAGCGTGCGCGGCGTTTTGGCCGGTTTCCCCGACGCCCGCGGCGAGGATCTGCAGGGCATCAGACGCTGCGGCGAGCTCGACCCCTGGCGTCACCCGATTGCCCTGGGCGAACGGCATCGGCGCAGCAAGCGGCGCGACCGCCAGCACGCTCGCTCCGACGATTGCTATCCCGGCCGTGAAGCCGCACTGGACACGAGTAGTCACTAACTCCCCCTGAGATTGTTTTGGATTCAACCCGACCCGACACAGAAGCTTACGGCATGAATCGATTCAGAACAAGTTTGCTTAGCAGGTTCGATAATCGCACGTATCGAACGACATGACAGGGCGCCCATGTAATATTAACGTCGCCGTTGAAGATCGTGAGACAGCCTAGCTAAAAGTTAACAAGTCGAAAATAACTCTGCGAAAATCGCATGAAACCCCAGGTAGTAGCCCGATCCTGCCGATGGCTTCCCGAAGGCTGCAGCGAGTTGGGGCGACTCGGAAGGGTGTCGGTGACCGCTATCTAGCTGCGCAAACAATCTACGCCGAGCCTCTAGTTGCAGCCAGCAAATATTGTTTGCTACGCGGCATTTTGTCGATTCTTCCGCCAGCCGCAGGCGTCGGTCTGCCCTCTGACGGTGCCGATACCCTGAACACCGTGCCGACGACACTGCGACGCGTCAGCGCCGTCGCCGGCGCGTTGGTGCTGGTGATTTCGGCATGCACGGTCAGCCCGCCGCCTGCCCCGCAGAGCACCGACACCGCCCAGACCACGGCTCCGCCACCGCCAAAGGCGACGCAGATCATCATGGCCATCGACACGATCGGCCCCGGCTTCAATTCCCACCTGCTGTCCGATCAGTCGCCGGTGAACGCGGCGATCAGCTCACTGGTCCTGCCGAGTTCGTTCCGGCCTATCGCGGATCCCGCGTCGCCGACGGGTTCGCGGTGGGTGCTCGACCCGACGCTGCTGGTGTCGGCGGACGTGACCAACGACAATCCGTTCACCGTCACCTACAAGATCCGGCCGGAAGCGCAGTGGACCGACAATGCGCCGATCGCAGCCGATGACTACTGGTATCTCTGGCGGCAGATGGTCAGTCAGCCCGGCGTCGTCGACCCTTCGGGCTACGACCTCATCACCGGCGTGCAGTCCATCGAGGGCGGCAAGACGGCGGTGGTGACGTTCGCGCAGCCGTATCCCGCGTGGCGAGAACTGTTCAACGACATCCTGCCCGCGCACATCGTCAAGGATGTGCCCGGCGGCTTCGCGTCTGGGCTGGCTCGGGCCCTGCCGGTGACCGGTGGACAGTTCCGGGTGGAGAACATCGACCCGCAGCGCGAGGAAATTCTGTTGGCGCGCAATGACCGCTACTGGGCCGAGCCCGCGAAGCCCGACCAACTCTTGTTCAGACGGGCGGGTGCGACTGCGGCGCTGGCCGATTCGATCCGCAACGGCGACACGCAGGTCGCCCAGGTGCACGGTGGCGCGGCGGCATTCGCACAACTGTCCGCCATTCCCGATGTGCGCACCGCTCGCATCGTCACGCCGCGGGTGATGCAGTTGACGCTGCGGGCTGAGCAGCCCATGCTCTCCGATCCCCAAGTGCGCAAAGCGATTCTGGGTCTACTCGACGTCGATCTGCTCGCCGCTGTCGGTGCGGGCAGCGACAACACCGTGACGCTGGCCCAGGCGCAGGTGCGCTCACCGTCCGACCCCGGATACGTGCCGACCGCGCCGCCCGCAATGACCAAACAGGGCGCGTTGCAGTTGTTGGCCAACAGCGGTTATCAGCTTGTCGCCCGTCGAGACGCCGGCACCGATCACGCCGGGAAACCCTGTGCCGGACGACAATCGCGGCCGGATTACCAAGGACGGTGACCCGCTGACCCTGGTTCTCGGTGTCGCGGCGAACGACCCGACCGCCGTGGCGGTTGCGAATACCGCCGCTGACCAATTGCGCAACGTCGGCATCGAAGCGTCTGTGCTTGGGCTTGATCCGGTAGCGCTGTACGGCGACGCTGTCACGCAGAATCGGGTGGACGCGATCGTCGGCTGGCATCAGGCCGGCGGCGACCTCGCGACCGCGTTGGCGTCGCGGTACGGGTGCCGCGCGCTGGAGGCGACGGCGGTGTCGACCACCACTGTCGGTGCGACGACGTCAGCGCCATCACCGTCGTCGAGCACGTCGAACCCGCCGTCCTCGACCGCCACGACGACGGCGACACCGACGACGAGAAGTCCGGCGCCGGCGCCGGATGCACTCTTCCAGGCGCCAAGCAACCTCACCGGTATCTGCGACCGGAGTATTCAACCGAAGATCGACGCGGCGCTGCGTGGCACCGAGAACATCGGAGAGGTGATCAACGCGGTCGAGCCTCGGCTGTGGAACATGTCCACGGTGCTGCCGATCCTGCAGGACACCACGATCGTCGCGGCAGGGCCGTGGGTGCAGAACGTCAGCCTGACGGGTGCGGTCCCCGTGGGCATCGTCGGCGACGCCGGCAAGTGGGCTAAGGAACCGCAATAGATCTCGCCGACTCATAGCCCGCCTGTTTGCCGCTGTCCGTCACGCGATGTTCCGTCCTGTTCCGCTGTGGCTTGACGCCGCTCGACGAGCAGCCGCAGCGCAGTGGGACAGAACCGCAGAGACGAGAAATGGTGCGAGTAGCCACCATGGCGGGTGCGCCAGCTCCCAGACGAAGATTGCGGCCCAGATCGGCGCACGCTGGGTAATCGCAAGCACTCCGGCCGCACAGGTCAGCGATACCGCGGGAACGCTGACCTGGTGTTCGGTCCAGGTGTTGATGGCCAACGCCACAACGGATCCCATCGCCGCACCGGTGGCCAGCGTGGGAGTGAGCATGCCGCCGACCGCCCCGGCGCGCAGGAACACGGCTGTAAGAAGGGGTTTGAGAAACAGGATCACCACGGCCGCCCCCAGCGTCAGCCCGCTGTTGAGGCTCACCGTCAAGATGCTCTTGCCGTTGCCCGGCAGCTCTGGCCACCGGATGGAACAGAGACCGATGAGCAGACCCGCGGCTGCAATCGCCGGTATCAGCACCCATGACTTCATGACGGTCGTCGGCCGTGCCCGCGCCATGATGTGGTTGAACGCCAATCCGACGCCTAGCGCCAGCGGAGCCAACACAAGCGCGAAAGCCGCCAACAGATAAGACAATTGGGGATTCGGCCAGTCCAGCGGCGCCGCCTCGTGAGTGACGGGTGACGCGACGGCCACCGCGAGGCTCGAGGTGATCAGGGCGGTTCCGACCGCACGCGGATGCCAGGTTTTCAGCATGATGGAGGTCGCGAACAATGCGCCGCCCACCGGCACGCTGTAGACCGCAGCCAGCCCCGCCCCGGCCGCACAGGCGAGCAGGATCTCGCGGTCCCGCTCGGTCAGCGACCATCGCGATGTGCCGAGATCGCCTAGGGCTGCTGCGAATTGACGGGGTGCACCCTCGCGCCCGAGGGATGCTCCCGAGCCGACGAGGAACACCTGCAGTCCCGCATCGAGCGTCAACGTCAGCCGGGGGATGGGCCGGTGATTGGCGATGGTCTCGGCCAGCGACGGCACCTCGGTACGTCGGCGCAGCATCCACCAGCCGAGCCCGGCCAGCGCTCCGCCGATCATCGGGCCCAGTGCGCGTCGCACTGGGCTGCTGCCCGTGACGCCTGCCAGCAGGGTTCCGAAGGAGTAGTGGTAGGTCAGGTGCTCGACGAAGCGCAGCAGCAGCGTCGTGCACAGACCAGCGACCCCGGCCAGGAGTCCGACGAGGACGATGCCGCAGCAGAACTCAAGGGTGCGCCGATTCACGCAGTGAATCTATGTGTGATGGCCCAGGATTCCAATGGAATGCTGGGCCATCATGTCGAGTAGATCTAGCAAGCAGCGCCCGGTCTAGTCCGACGTCTTAGCCGGTGCGGGATCATTGTCGTCGTCATAGTCATGTCCGGTGACACGCTTGATGACGTCGTGAACGCTGACCCGCCGATCTTTCCGTCGCCGAGCCGATGGGTGTTGACGCTCTTGACGTCGGTTCCTGTATCAGCGTCGTCGCCGACCTTGCCATATTCGCGCCGTCCTTTCGGTCCTTATCCAACGGACTGACCCTGAGGACGTCGAGGTTGACCAGATGGCTGTGCTTCTTCGAAGCGACCTCCGGGCCATCGGCTGGGGGCTTTCCGTCGAGGTCGGTGTTGACCTCGCCCTTATTGTCAGCGGCGATCTTCAAATCCTGCCCGCCAGTCGGGGCCTGTAGAGGGTTGACGCTCCCCAGGGAGGGGGTGTAAGCGCACCCGGAAGCGTCCCAATCAACCCTTGCACCACGGGGACGGTGCCGGGCAGTGCGATTGCGACGGGAACCGGAATCGGAGATGGGGGAAAAACTTGAGAATAGGGCCGCTGGATTTATAAGTCCCCCGGGCCAAAATAGGGATCGGGGAATGATTGCCCAGTAGCGGATCCAAGCCCGGCCCATAGCCTCCGTTGACCACGCCGCCAGGGAGGGTAGCCGGCGCACCTATGAGCGAGTTGATGATGGCCCCCGGATTTCCGGAGCCGATGGCGTCGAGGACGTCTTGGGTGCAGCCCCGGCGGCACCCGGGCCACTAATTAGTGGCCCAAAAAGCCCTAGAACTGCGCCGGTGACCAAGGCGGGTTGAGAAGTTGGCTGTTCCTGAGCAAACAGGTACATCTGTGCAGATCGGGGAGACCTGGCAAAAGAATGCGTAGATTAATGGCGCCGACGCGCTGACTGGCCGACAAAGCTGGACCAGCTCGTCGGCAGAGTGAAATAGTCTCTGATGCGAAAAATAGCCCTACACACCATTTTCCGCTGATATGTCATCTGCCAGGATCTGCGGCGGTGCGATGGTCTGCCCCTCATCGGCCCGACGGCTGTTCTCCTCATCTGTCGACGCTCTCGAAACATGCGAACCTTCCGCAACATCACAGCAACGTCAGTCGCGGTTTTGTCGGCCTGCGCCAGGTGTTAACTAACAGGGCAGTCAATTGCGGCTCGTTATGTTTAGATTGGGTCACGTCCACGACACGACCACGCAACGCCTCAGCAACGTTGGGTGAGTCTCGCCAGCTACAGCTACTTTCGCCGACCGCCGACATGATTCGGCCCCGCTGCCGGTAGGTGAATGCACCACCAACAACGGGGCCGAGCGAAGGCGATGAGTTACCTCATCGACGGCTCCCCCTCCGTCACCCGAATCCCCACTTCGGGTTGATCGCCTTCAGCGTCATTTGTTTATTCCTCCGGTGTGTCTCCGCCGTCGATATCGCGGTTGAAACCACTAGACTTAAATCTATTACACAATTCTCAGGTTCCTCTTGGGTTTCCCGAAATTATTTGCAATCGAAAACATATGCTTTGAGCAGGTTAATTAACTAAACCCGCATAGCATGTGGGTACCTTTCTGCTTCGGCAAAGGGCGGCGGACCTGAGAACAACACTCGCCTTCAGCGGCGTGACAGCAATGGCGCTCGGAGCCATTAGCGCAATAAAATAGCTGCGTCTTCAAGATCATTCGGAATTCGCTGATAACTCAGGTCGAATATGAAACACCATTCATTTGCACAGCTTCGTTTGTGGGCTAGTGCCTCGTCCTGGATCTGCAAAGTTGTCTGGCAGCCTGCGCCTCCCGTAACGGGGCCTCGGCGAGCACGATGGCGGCTCTGGCAACCGAATGACAAATTTGTCAAGAACGAATCGGCCGTAGCTGAAGTTACGGCGAAAGCGTCGTTGTACTGAGCATTTGCTTCCAACCCGGAGTCGCTGAACCCGGTGTACTAGCTGGTGCTAGCTACGGTGACGGACCATCACTGGGCAAGCCAACCTCTGAAAACGCACCGAAAAGCCACCCCCGGTATGTTCAGGGTCGATGCCGTCTCAGGAAACGCCCCGGCTGCTCTTCGTCCACGCCCACCCAGACGACGAAACCCTGACGACCGGGGGCACGATCGCCCACTACGCCGCCAACGGCGCCGACGTCCGCGTCGTCACTTGCACCCTTGGCGAAGAAGGCGAAGTCATCGGCGAGCGCTACGCCCAGCTGGCCGTCGACGCCGCGGACCAACTGGGCGGCTACCGCATCAGCGAACTGACCAACGCTCTGACTGCCCTCGGAGTTAACGAGCCGAACTTCCTCGGCGGCCCGGGCCACTGGCGGGACTCCGGCATGGCGGGCACCCAACCGCGACACCATCAGCGCTTCATGGACGCCGCCATGCACGAGGCCGTCGGCGAACTCGTCGGCCATCATTCGCCGACTGCGGCCCCACGTCGTCGTCACCTATGACCCCGATGGCGGCTACGGGCACCCGGACCACATCCAGGCCCATCGCGTCACCACCGAAGCCGTTGCCGCATCAGCAGGCAACGACTACCCGGGCACGCCGTGGGAGGTGCCCAAGTTCTATTGGACCGTCATGTCCACCAGTGCGGTGGCGGCCGGCCTCGAAAACCTGGACGGAGTTCCCGACGGGTGGGCGCGCGTGTCGATCGACGACGTGCCGTTCGGATACCCCGACGACAAAATCGACGCGGTCGTCGACGCGCGCGACCACATGTCCGCCAAGCTCGCGGCTTTGCGAGCCCACGCCACTCAGCTGACGGTCGCACCGAACGGCCTCTCCTGCGCACTGTCCAACAACATCGCGCTGCCCATCCTCGCCGAAGAGCACTACATACTCGTATCCGGCGAGCCGGGAAACCGTGACCACCGCGGGTGGGAGACGGATCTCCTCGCCGGGTTGAACCTCGGATAACCGGGAGTCACGGGGTACGCTTCGACCGAGTGGCCGCAGAGACAAAGGACAGTCATGGACCAAGATCTGGACCCCAACCTGCAGCACTGGCAGGACCGCCTGGACAGCTTCCAGTGGGGGGTCGGTTCGCTCGTGTCGGTGCTCGACAGCATCCCGACCTGAGTCCGTCGCCCGACGACACCCGGGCTCTGCGTGCCTCCGTACTCGCGCTGCTTGCCGTCGACGGCGTCATTTCCGCGGTGCTCGCCGCCTTGTTCCTACCGCTTCACCTCGGCTCGATACCGTTTCCCATCAGCGCGCTGATCAGCGGCCTGGTCAACATCGCGCTGGTGTGGGCCGCGCTTCACTGGACGTCATCGCCCCGCCTTGCTGCCCTTCCGTTGTGGGCTTGGCTGATCACGGTCGCTGCGTTCGCGTTTCCGGGCCCTGGCGGTGACCGCGTCTACAGCGCACAGTATTCGCTGCTGGTGCTGATCGTGTTGGGCGCGCTGCCGCCCGCCCTGCTGCTGTATCGGCGCAACCGGCCGCAGTAGGCGATTACTCGTCGTCGCCAGCCCTGTCCTTGGCGGCCTGCCGCACCTGCTTGACGACCTTCTTCGCGGTATCGCCGAAACTCTTGGACACGGTCGTCGAAGCCTTTGTGACCTCTTCGGAGCCCTTGCTCGGCTTGCCTGCGCGCAACGCGTTGACGACGTCGTTGACCGCCTTCGCGCCGCCGCCGCGCACCTCACCTTGAGCCTGGACATTGTTGGTGCCGGTTTCCGGTTGGTTGGTGGCGTTGAAGTTGGTGCGAATCTCGTTGCGCACGTTTCCCAGCGTCTTGGTCACCGCGGTCAGAGGACGGCCCGTCGGCTGGTCGATGTTCGTTCCGGAAGTGAGGCTGCCCCGGAACGAATTCAGCGGCGTGAACGGGGTTTTCACGATCGACGGGACGGTGCTGATTTCGGACGTCTTCTCCTGAGCCGGCGGTGACAACGGAACATCGAAGAGGTCACCGATACCTGCGAATCCGTTCCTGACTAGGGAGCCCAACGAACGCCGCTGCCATGAAAGCACCGTCGACGCCTCCGTCGGCGGTGAGGGGGTTAGAGAACGCGGTCGAGCAGGCCACCCAATACGCCGGCATTCTCGACCCCCACCCCCGGCGCCTCCGTCGGGCCCATCAGCGTCGTCGCAGCCAGGGTGCTACAACGGGGGCAGGGGAGCGGGCGGAATCGGGGGCAGCGGGGGGAGCCAGAAGGCCAGTTGGGCATTCGCCAGGTAGATGAAGGCGTTGATCGTTTGGATGCCGACGTTGACCAAGCCCTGACCGAAGCTCACGTTACCGCCGAGCCAATCGGCGATATTGAAGGTGATGCTTCGGACGATCATCTCGCCGAAGGTGTAGAAGATGTTGATTTGTGGTGCAAGCCAGCCGACCCACGGGATCCAGCCGACCGCGTACGCGGCTACTTCGAAGCCCCACTGAACCCATGGCTCGATGGCGTTGTAGATGTTCTTGATGGTGGCGTCGATAGAGGTGCCCGCGATAACCGGCGGGAACTGGGGCGTCGGGAACGGCGCACCGGCGCTCGGCGGTATCACGATCCGCTCCAACCATCCCGACAGGGTTGTGGGAGCCGGTGGCACCACCGGCTGGACCGCCGCGGCGAGTCGAATCGTCGGCCTGGGGGGCGGGAGAGGTTGCACCGACGGGGCGATCATGACGGCGCTCGCCGTGACCGTGGTTACGCCGGCCATGAGAACAGAGCGTGCGAAAATTTTCATAGCGGGTCTCTCGTCTTTTGCAATCCCCGACCCGGATGAAACCTACGCCGGGGTTGCTGGCTGTGTCAGCTAATCGAAGCCAATTGGCGTGTGGGTTGCACCTGCGGGGCGGCAGCCCGCCACCGTCGTCGACGAGCGGACTACTGTTGCCGATATGGTCGGCGCAGGGGTTTCAGACTAGTGAGACGCGCGGATGATCGTCGACGAACGCGGGGTTACACGGGAGTGGCTCTGAACACCCAGCGCGGTACCGCTCTGCCCAGCCCGGTGGTCCCACCGAAGTCCGGCGCGCCCAGCGGCGCCGCCATGCGGCGCGTGCTGCGGCGCGCCCGCGACGGGGTTGCGCTGAACATCGACGAGGCGGCCATCGCCATGACGGCCCGCGGCGACGACCTGGCCGATCTCTGTGCCAGCGCTGCCCGCGTGCGCGACGCCGGGTTGACGTCGGCGGGCCGGCGCGGGCCCAACGGGCGGTTGCCGGTCAGCTACTCGCGCAAGGTGTTCATCCCCATTACCCATCTGTGCCGCGACACCTGCCACTACTGCACCTTCGTCACCGTCCCTGGAAAGCTGCGCGCCGAGGGACTCGGCATGTACATGGAGCCAGACGAGATCCTCGACGTCGTCCGACGCGGAGCCGAATTAGGGTGTAAGGAAGCACTTTTCACGCTCGGCGACCGCCCCGAGACGCGGTGGGACGAGGCCCGGCAGTGGCTCGATGAGCGTGGCTACAACTCGACACTCGACTACGTGCGGGCGATGGCGATCCGGGTACTGGAGGAAACCGGCCTGCTGCCGCACCTGAATCCGGGCGTGATGACGTGGTCGGAGCTGTCACGGCTCAAGCCGGTCGCCCCGTCGATGGGGATGATGCTCGAGACCACGTCGCGGCGGCTGTTCGAGACCAAGGGTTTGGCGCATTACGGCAGCCCGGACAAGGACCCCGAGGTTCGGCTGCGGACGCTGGCCGACGCCGGTCGACTGTCGATTCCATTCACCACCGGCCTGCTGGTCGGCATCGGCGAGACGCTCACCGAACGCGCCGAGACGCTGCATGCAATCCGGCGTTCGCACAAGGAGTTCGGTCACGTGCAGGAAGTGATCGTGCAGAACTTCCGGGCCAAGGATCACACCGCGATGTCCTCGGTCCCCGACGCCGACATCGACGACTTCGTTGCGACGGTTGCCGTCTCCCGCCTGGTGCTGGGCCCGAAGATGCGTATCCAGGCACCGCCCAACCTGGTGTCGCGCGACGAGTGCCTGGCCTTGGTCGGCGCAGGCGTCGACGACTGGGGCGGCGTGTCACCACTGACGCCCGATCACGTCAATCCCGAACGGCCCTGGCCTGCGCTGGATGAGCTGGCCGCGGTCACCGCCGAGGCGGGCTACGACTTGGTCCAGCGGCTGACGGCCCAGCCTGCTTACGTGCAGGCGGGTGCGGCGTGGATCGACCCGCGCGTGCAGGGGCATGTCGCGGCGCTGGCCGATCCCGACACCGGCTTCGCGTTGGACGTCAATCCGGTAGGCCGGCCGTGGCAGGAGCCCGACGAGGCCGTGGAGTCGCTCGGCCGGATCGACCTGCATTCCGCGATCGATGCCGAAGGGCGGCTGACCACCACACGCAGCGATTTGACCAGCGCGTTCGGGGACTGGGAGTCGATTCGGGAGAAGGTGGGGGAGCTCGCCGCCCGGGCGCCGGAGCGGATCGACACCGACGTGGTCGCTGCCTTGCGCTCTGCGGAGCGGGACCCGGCCGGCTGCACTGACGACGAGTATCTGGCGTTGGCCACCGCCGAGGGGCCCGCCCTGGATGCCGTTGCCGCGCTGGCGGATTCGCTGCGCCGCGATACCGTCGGCGACGACGTCACATTCGTGGTCAACCGCAACATCAACTTCACCAACATCTGCTACACAGGCTGCCGCTTCTGTGCGTTCGCGCAGCGCAAGGGCGACGCCGACGCCTACTCGCTGTCGACCGGCGAGGTCGCCGACCGGGCCTGGGAGGCGCACGTCGCCGGTGCGACCGAGGTCTGCATGCAGGGCGGCATCGACCCCGAGCTGCCGGTCACCGGATACGCCGATCTGGTGCGCGCGGTGAAAAAGCGTGTGCCGTCGATGCACGTGCACGCGTTCTCTCCGATGGAGATCGCCAACGGTGTCACCAAGAGCGGGTTGTCGATTCGGGAGTGGTTGATCGGTTTGCGCGAGGCCGGGCTGGACACCATCCCTGGCACCGCTGCGGAGATTCTTGACGACGAGGTCCGCTGGGTCTTGACGAAGGGCAAGCTGCCCACGTCGATGTGGATCGAGGTCGTCACCACTGCCCACGAAGTGGGACTGCGGTCGAGTTCGACGATGATGTATGGCCACGTCGACACCCCGCGGCACTGGGTCGGGCACCTACGGGTGCTGCGCGGCATTCAGGACCAGACCGGCGGGTTCACCGAGTTCGTGCCGCTGCCGTTCGTGCACCAGTCATCGCCGCTGTATCTGGCCGGCGGGGCCCGCCCGGGGCCAACCCACCGCGACAATCGCGCCGTCCACGCTTTGGCGCGGATCATGTTGCACGGCAGGATCTCTCATATTCAAACCAGCTGGGTCAAACTCGGCGTCGAGCGCACGCAGGTGATGCTCAACGGCGGCGCCAACGACCTCGGCGGCACGTTGATGGAGGAGACGATCTCCCGGATGGCCGGCTCGGAGTTCGGCTCGGCCATGACCGTCGAAGAACTGGTGGCGATCGCCGAGGGCATCGGCCGTCCCGCGCGTCAGCGAACCACCACCTACGCGCCGCTGGCGGCGTAGCTCTCCTTTCGGCGAGCAGACGTCTGCTCGCGCAAGTGGTGGTCGACGCCTCGACGCTTTCCTTGCGTGCTGAACTGCGCGACGCAGAGGTCAGTCGTGATGCAGTTCCCGGTGCTTCACGGCGTCCCCGTTGAGCATCTCGCGGATGCTCTCCCGGATACCGCGTCCCTCGAGGAACGGGGTGATGATGTCGACCGGTAGCGGGAACACGACGGTGGAGTTCTGGTCGGCGCCCAGCTCCAGCAGTGTCTGCAAATACCGCAACTGAAGTGACGCAGGCGTTTTCGACAATGTCTCTGCGGCCTGACGCAGTTCGTCGGAGGCTTGAAGTTCGCCGCGTGCGTTGATCACCTTGGCGCGACGTTCTCGTTCGGCTTCGGCTTCGCGGGCCATGGCGCGTTGCATTGATTCCGGGATCTCGACGTCCTTGATCTCGACCACGCGCACGTGTACTCCCCATGGTTCGGTTTGCTTTTCGATGATGCTGCGCAGGTCATCGTTGAGCCCTTCGCGGTGTGCCAACAGGGTGTCCAGGTCCGCGCGCCCCAGCAGTGACCGCAGCGTCGTCTGCGCGATCTGCGAGGTGGCCACCGCATAGTTCTCCACGCACATGATCGCCTTGACCGGGTCGGTTACCTGGAACATGACGACAGCGTTGACCCGCGCCGGGACGTTGTCGCGGGTGATCACCTCCTGGGGTGGGATGGTCAAGGTCACCACCCGCTGATCGACGCGAATCATCCTGTCCATCAGCGGGATCAGGATCCTCAGGCCAGGTCCGCACAGCGGCCGCACCCGGCCCAGTCGGAACACCACGCCCCGCTCGTACTCGCGAAGCACCTTGCACGACAAGACGGCCGTCGCGATGATCGCGAGCACCGCGACCACGCCCAGCAACAACCATAACCCCGTCATTCGGAATCCTTTCGTTCTGTCCAGCCGCCACCCCACCGGGTCGAGAACCGGTCGGCGGCAACGGCCGTCATCTCCTGCGCACCGGACCGGTGGGGCACGTGATCGGGCGCATTGGCCGGGCTTGCCCACAGGTGGCGCGCCAGTGGTATGCCCGCACCCACCACCACCAGTGCGGTCACCAGCAAAACCACGAGGTCGGATGCGCTGTGTTCCGCGAACATCATCGCCAACACCATCACTAGCGCCAGCGCCGCTATCACACAAGCGATTCCGCGGTGAAACTGGCCCGCTTCGGAATACGGCCAGGGGTCGATCTCCCGGCTTACCTCTCGGCCGTGATCCGACGTCGTGCACGTCGACTTGACCGGGCAGCTGTTGCACACGCTGGGTTTTGCCCGGTAACGCATCACCCGGCTCTGGGGGTCGAACGACGTCGGCCACAGCCACTGATCCTCCGGGCACTGCCACGCGTCGTGATCGGCGTGGTAGGTGAATAGTCCGGTGCGCCAACGTGCAGCGCGCAGCGACGTGCGACGCGCCATCACGTCGAACCCCCACCCGACGGCAACGAGCGCCAAGGCGTATCCGGCCATCAGCCATACCGAGGTCGCGGGTGGGTTCATCGCAGCTGTTCGGCCGGTTTGGCGGCGAGCTCGGTGTAGAGGGGATGTTCGGGCATCTCATCGGTCGTCTGGCCGGATGTGAAGTGCCGCAGCGCCTGCCACGCGATCCAGATGAACGGCAGGATGCCGCCCACGATGAACACCACGTCTCCAGGTAGCCGCAACCATTCGAGCACGGCGTTACCGGGTTGGGTGATGTAGCCGAGCGAGCGCGCTTCGAAGTACCCCTCGTTTACGGAGTGATAAAGCTGCAGCACACCCAGCGGTAGCAGGCTGGCGAACACCATCCAGGCCAGGCCGATGTTGAGACACCAGAACGACATTCGTGCCCACTTCTCCGGCCACTTGTCCGCCGGAATCACATACCGGAACGCGAACATCGCCAGGCCCACGGCCAACATGCCGTAGACGCCCATCATGGCTGCGTGCCCGTGGTTGGCCGTCAGCGCGGTGCCGATCTCGTAGTAGGACACGATCGGCAGATTGATCAGGAAGCCGAAGATGCCGGCGCCCAGAAAGTTCCAGAATCCGACCGCGACCAGGAACATCACGGCCCAGCGGTGCGGGAACGGTTTGGAGTCACCCGATGTCTGTCGCGAGCCGAGTTGTAGGAACGCCCAGGCCTCGACCGTCAGGAAGGTCAGCGGTATGACCTCCGCGGCTGAGAAGAACGCCCCGAGAGCCATGTGCTCCACCGGAGTTCCAGAGAAATACAGGTGGTGCATCGTGCCGATGATGCCGCCCGCCGAGTACAGGATGACGTCGAGGAAGATGACGCCGAGCGCGATGCGCTGACTGACCACGCCGAGCATGACGAAGATGTAGGCGACCATCACCGTGGTGAACAGTTCGAGGAAGTCCTCGACCCACAGGTGCACAACCCAGAATCGCCAGAAGTCGGCCACCGATAGCGGGGTGTCGCTGCCAGCGAGCAGGCCGACCGCGTAGAACATCGGAATCGCCAGGCCGGAGAAGAAAAACAGCCACGGCATGTTCAACTTGGACTCGCCCCGAAGGCGTGAGCGCATCCCGCGGTAGATGATCACGATCCACAGGAACATGCCGACGATCAGCAGGATCTGCCACAGCCGCGGCAGATCGAGATACTCCCACTGTTGGGAGAACAGCGAGCCCGAGGGGATGACCCCGTAGATGGACAGCGCCTCGGTGAGCAACGACCCCACGACCACCAAGACGACAGCGCCGAGCAGCCCGTAGGCCAGCCAGTGCTGGCGACGCGGCTCACGACGCGACACGAATGGCGTCAGGAAGATGCCGCCGGCGAGGAAGGCCGCGGCAGTCCAGAACAAGGCCAGCTGCAGGTGCCAGGTGCGAGCCAGGTTGTAGGGCAGGATCGCGGCCAGATCGAGGCCGAAGAAGTTGGTCAGGTCGGCGCGGTAGTGCTGCACGGCGGCACCTAGCAGCGCCTGGGCCAGGAACAGCACCGAAATGATCGCGAAGAACCAGATGGTGGCGCGTTGGGCGCGGGTGAGCGGCACCTCGCCGGGCTGGCGGAAGGACAGCGTCGGCGCCTCGGCGCTGTGCCAGCCGACTTTCTGGCTCCAGCGGCCGTATACCGCGAACATGATGCCGGTGCCGCCGAGCAGCGCGATGAGGGAGAGCGCCGACCAGACCACCAACTGTGCGGTCGGGCCGTTGTCCACGCGTGGTTCGGCCGGCCAGTTGTTGGTGTAGCTGTAGTCGTGACCGGGGCGCTCGGCGGCGGACGCCCATGCTGTCCACGCGAAGAACGCCGTCAGGTTGTGGATATCCGTGGGGTCGGCGATCAGATTCGGTAGCAGGCCATTTCCATGGGACTCCGGGCCGAAGAACCCGGCGTAGTGGCGGGTGATGCGGTCGAACGCGGCGGCCTGCTCTTCGGTGAAGACCAGTGTCTTGGTGGCGGGGTCGTAGCGGTTGGCTCGGAAGTCCCGAACCACGGCGGAATGCGGATCCCCGACACCCTGCGCCTTGAACTGTTCGGCGACGTCGTCGGTGGCCCGACGTAGGTAGTCGGCGGTGTAGTCGGGGCCCAGGTAGGCCCCATGCCCGACCACGGACCCGAATTCGTGCAGACCGCGGGCCTGAAACAGCTCTTGGCCGCGGGTGATGTCGGCTCCGGTGAACAACACCTGACCCGAACTGGTGACCACCTTGTCGGGTACCGGCATGGAGGCCGTGTAGGTGCGGTAAACGAGGAAGCCCATCACGAAGAAGCCGAGGATGAACACCAGGGCCACGCCCTGGACCCAGCCTTTGCCAACCATTGCCCGCTGTGACGGCTCGTCGTCGGTCGATGACGAAAGTGATTGTTCGGGATCGATTGCCATTCGCGTACTCCCCACCACGCGGGGCGGGATCCGGGCTGGGAATCCCACACCTCGAAATCGACGACTCCGTCGAAATTACCGGCTGACGGGTATCCGATCGGGATTTTCGAGGACAAAAACGGTAAATGCCGCGACGGCGACCGGACGGCTGGACGGCCCGGCGTCGTCGATGCGTTCGTAGTTCACGCCCGACAACTGCGTGACGCCCTCGGCCTTCAGCGACGCACGAGCGTGCGCAGCATGCTGCGCGGCGCACCTGCCTTCGGGCTGAAATCCCGCGCTACGGTGAACGGAGTGTCAGCCGCGGCATGTATCCAAATTGAATGTCGCCATCCCTAGCCCAGGAGCGCACCTTGACCACATTGTTCGGATTGCCTGCCCATGCGCTGCTAAACCACACCGTCGTGGTGCTCGTGCCGCTCCTGGCGCTGCTCGAGATCCTCTGTGCCATCTGGCCGGCCGCCCGACGCCGATTGGTGTGGCTGAACCTTGCATTGGCTGTGGCGGTCATGGTGCTGACACCTTTGACGACGTCGGCCGGCGAGTGGCTGTACAACCGCGAGTCGGAGCACAGCGCCATTCTGCAAACACACCGGCACCGTGCTGAATGGGCGATCTACATTGCCATCGCGTTGCTGATAGTGGCCGTCGTCCAGGCCATTCAGCACCGGTTGGAGTCGCGGTCGGCGGAGCCTAAGCGAGCGCTCGCGGCGGTCGTCGCCGTACTGGCAATTGTGGTCGGCGTCGTGTCGACTGTCGGGGTCGTGCTGATCGGTGACGCTGGAGCGCAAGCGGTCTGGGGCGAGCGGCAGTAGCCGGGGCGGGCCGCACATTGCGTGCTGTCGGGCGGTCCTTCGGCTCGGCGCAATAATCGAGCGCTTCGGCGAATAAATTCGGACCGTAGTCCGTTTGTGCTGTCGATGGGGCAAGCAGCCCGCTCGCACCGAAGTTCCGAAGGAGACATTCATATGACCACTGCGACAACAACCAGCCAGCTCGCCACGGGTACATGGGCCATCGATCCCGTTCACTCTTCGATCGAGTTCTCAGTCCGTCACCTCATGGTGAGCAAGGTGCGAGGCCACTTCAACACGTTCAGTGGCGCCATCGCGGTCGCCGACGACGGCAGCCCGACGGTGACCGCGGAGATTGCCGTCGATTCCATCGATACCCGCAACGAGCAGCGCGACGCCCACATCAAGTCCGGTGATTTCTTCGACGTCGAGAAGTACCCGACAGCGACCTTCTCCTCGACCGGTGTTCGGGAGGACGGCGAGGGCTACGTGCTCGATGGTGACTTCACCCTCAAGGGTGTCACCAAGCCGGTCAGCCTGGAACTCGAGTTCAACGGCGTCAATCCCGGCATGGGCCACGGCGAGGTCGCCGGATTCACCGCGTCGGTGGTGTTGAACCGCAAGGACTTCGGCATCGATGTCGACATGCCACTGGAAACCGGCGGAGTCGTCGTCGGCGACAAGGTGACAATCTCGCTGGAGATCGAAGCGCTCAAGCAAGCCTGACGTTCAAGTTGGCGGGGTATACCGGTGTCATGTCAACAGAAACGACTGACGCCGGTCCCGTCACGTTCGTCAACGTCTTCGAACTCGATCCCGACAAGGTCGACGAGTTCATCCAAGGATGGAAAGAGCGCGGCGAGTTCATGCGCCGGCAGCCGGGGTTTCGGTCCTTCCGGCTGCACCGGGCGTTGTCACCCGATGCCTCGTATCAATTGGTCAACGTAGCGGTGTGGGACAGCTTGGATGCGGTGCGCGCCGCGACCGCACAGCCCGAGTTCCGGGCCATGGTGGGTGAAGTCGGCACACGGTTCGGCGCGATCGCCCATCCAGGCGTCTACACGACGATCGTCGAAGCGACTGCGGACTAGCTGCCAAGGCCCCGCGAGCGTGCGCAAACTGCTGTTTCTGCGCGGCGTGTCGCCTGCAAACACTGAACGCACGCTCGCGCAAACTGGGTTAGAGCCGCGCGGCGAGTTCGGTGCCCTGCTTGATCGCCCGCTTGGCATCGAGCTTGACCGCCGCCGCCACCGCCGCCCCGCCGATGACGTGCGGTTCGATGCCGTTGCGGCGGAGCCCGTCCTCGAGCTCGCGCACCGGCTCCTGGCCCGCGCAGATCACCACGTTGTCGACCGCGAGAACCCGCGGGTCGGTGCGATCCGTCCCGAAGCTGATGTGCAGGCCGTCATCGTCGATGCGTTCGTAGTTCACGCCCGAGAGCTGGTGCAGGCCCTTGGCTTTCAGCGAGGCGCGGTGCACCCAACCCGACGTCTTTCCGAGCCCCTTGCCTGCGCGCCCTTCGTCCGCTGCAGCAGATACACCTCGCGAGCGGCGGGAGCGGGGATCGGCGTCGTCAGCGCACCGCGTGCCTCCTGCGGGTCGGCCGCGCCCCACTCCGCCTTCCACTCCTTGAGATTCAAGGTCGGCGACTGGTCCGTAATTAGAAACTCGCTGACGTCGAATCCGATGCCGCCCGCGCCGACGACGGCCACGGTCTTGCCGACCGGCTTCCCCATGATCGCCTCCGCGTAGGACAACACCATCGGGTGGTCGATGCCGGGGATGTCGGGAATCCGCGGGGCCACGCCGGTGGCCAGCACGACGTCGTCGTATCCGGTCAGCTCTTCAACGCCGGCACGGGTGTTCAGCCGCACGTTCACGCCGTGTTTGTCGAGCATCCTCGCGTAGTACCGGATCGTCTCGCTGAACTCCTCCTTGCCGGGAATCCTCCTGGCCATGTCGAATTGGCCTCCGATAACGTCGCCGGCCTCGAACAGCGTGACGTCGTGGCCGCGCGCCGCGGCGGTCACCACCGCGGCCAACCCCGCCGGGCCCGTGTCGGCCTCCGCCTTGTTCACCCAGTCGGGATCGGACAGCAGCGGGCGTGCCATCGAAATCATCTGCACGTGCGTATCTGCAAGGATCTCCTCGGCGGCCCGCGGCATGTTGATGCGGTTCGACGCCACCACGGGAATATCCACGTGTTCGGCCACCGCGCTGCTGATATCGACGAACGCGCTGTTGGGTACGGAGGTGACGATGGTCGGCACTCGCGCCTCGTGCCAGCCGAAACCGGAGTTGATCATCGTCGCTCCGGCCGCCTCGACTTCGGTTGCCAGCGCGACGATTTCGTCCCAGCTCTGGCCGTCATCCACATAGTCGGCCATCGACATCCGGTAGCAGATGATGAAGTCCGACCCGACGGCCGCGCGCGTGCGACGCACAATCTCGACTGGAAACCGTCGACGCTTCTCGGGCGAACCGCCCCAATCGTCGGTGCGCTTGTTGGTGCGGGGCGCCAGGAACTGGTTGACCAGATAGCCTTCGCTGCCCATGATCTCGACACCGTCGTGGCCGGCGTCGCGGGCCAACTCCGCGCAGCGCGCGAAGTCGCCGATGGTGCCATTGACGTTTCGCAATGCGCGCGCGGACGGAACGGGTTGATCGGAGCTTTATCGCCGAGGCGCTCACCGAAAACGGATGGTACGCATCGCGTCCCGCGTGCAGGATCTGCAGCAGGATCTTGCCTCCCGCGTCGTGCACAGCGTCGGTGATGCGGCGATGGCGGCGAGCGTGTGACGACGACACCATCTCCGAGGCGAACGGCAATAGCCACCCGGTGCGATTCGGTGCGTATCCGCCGGTGATGATCAGGCCGACGCCGCCGCGGGCGCGTTCGGCGAAGTACGCGGCGAGCCGGTCCGTGTCACGGGCGCGATCCTCCAGTCCCGTGTGCATCGACCCCATCACCACCCGGTTGCGCAGAGTGGTGAACCCAAGATCCAGTGAGGACAACAGATTTGGATAAGGGTCAATCACGGTTCTCCTTCAAGCTCGTCGCCACCTCGTCGAGCCATTCGACGGCGCTCTCCTCGGCCCGGATACCGCCTCGCAGCACGAGGTATTGGTGCAGCGCGCTGCCGCTGAGTGAGCTGGGATCGGGGAACTGTCGCTTCTCGAATCCGCGGTAGGCGTCGAGCAGCTCGGCGCGTTCGGCGCTCAAGGCTGTGACCTGGTCACACAACGCGGCGATGTCCCCGTAGGCGGCCGCGCGGATCTTGACCGCGAGATCGCGCGTGCGGTTATCGGTCACCGAACTGCCGCGGCCCGACAGAGGTTCGGCGATCCAGCGGGCCAACTCGGCACGCCCGGCGTCGGCCACGGTGTAGACCTTCTTGTTAGGCCGACCCTGCTGCACGACGGGCGTGACATTCACCCAGCCGTCGTCCTCCATCACCCGCAGCGTGCGGTAGATCTGCTGGTGGGTGGCGCTCCAGAAGAAGCCGATCGACCGGTCGAACCGGCGGGTCAGCTCGTAGCCCGAGCCGTCCTGCTCGCACAGCGAGACCAGGATCGCGTGGGGTAGTGCCACGTGGGCAGCATAGGAGCGCAACAGCCCCTATGCCGTGTTGCACTGCACCGGGATGCATAGGGTGTGCCCGACTAGGCACGTGTATATGCAACGGCTAGTATCAGTTACTACGCGTTCACCACGATGGTGGGCGCAAAAGTTAGGGCAGGCTGAGACAAACGTCGCGGTATCCACATCGGATACTGGCAGCGAATTTCTGGCGGGCTCTAGACACGGGCAGCCCCACTGATCAGGTAGATCGAGAGGACTTGAGGAGTACTCAGTGACGTACACGATTGCCGAACCCTGCGTCGACATCAAGGACAAGGCCTGTATCGAAGAATGCCCTGTCGACTGCATCTACGAGGGCGCACGCATGCTGTACATCCACCCCGACGAGTGCGTGGACTGCGGCGCATGTGAGCCGGTCTGCCCGGTGGAAGCCATCTACTACGAAGACGATGTGCCGGACCAGTGGAACGGCTACACCCAGATCAACGCCGACTTCTTCGCAGAGCTGGGATCACCTGGCGGGGCTTCCAAGGTCGGCATGACCGAAAACGATCCCCAGTCGGTCAAGGACTTACCGCCTCAGGGTGAGGACTGATACCGCGCACGCGACGAGCGGAATAGGCGGCGCCAGACCTGGCGTCGTTCGCCGCGGCATCTCGACGGGGCTGCCGACTTTCCCATGGGACACCCTTGCCGATGAGACGGCGCTGGCTCGGTCACATCCCGACGGCATCGTCGACCTCTCCGTCGGCACGCCGGTGGATCCCGTTGCGCCGCTGATCCGCGAGGCCCTGGCCGCCGCGAGCGCAGCGCCCGGGTACCCGACAACGGCAGGCACCCCCGCGCTGCGTGCATCGGCTGTGGCAGCGCTGGACCGCCGCTACGGCGTCAGCGGGCTTGCCGAGGACGCCGTTCTTCCCGCGATCGGCACCAAGGAACTCATTGCGTGGCTGCCGACGCTGCTCGGCCTTGGAGCCGAGGACCTCGTTGTGGTGCCCGAATTGGCTTACCCGACTTACGAAGTCGGCGCGCGTCTGGCGGGCGCGCGGGTGCTGCTTGCCGACTCGCTGACTCAGATCGGGCCGCAATCACCGGCTTTGATCTACCTCAACTCGCCGAGCAATCCGACCGGTGCCGTGCTCGGCGCCGACCATCTCCGCAAGGTCGTGGGCTGGGCCCGCGAACGCGGCGCGGTCGTCGCGTCCGACGAGTGCTACCTCGGTCTGGGCTGGGACGCCGAACCCGTCTCGCTGCTGCACCCCTCTGTCTGCGACGGTGACCACACCGGCCTGCTGGCAATTCACTCGCTGTCCAAGACCTCGTCGCTGGCCGGATACCGGGCCGGCTTCGTCGCCGGCGACCCTGCCTTGATCGCCGAACTGCTTGCGGTGCGCAAACACGCAGGAATGATGATGCCGACGCCCATCCAGGGCGCAATGGTCGCCGCTCTTGACGACGACGCGCACGAACGCGAACAGCGTGGTCGCTACGAACGCCGTCGTAGCGCGCTGCTGCCTGCACTGCGGGCGGCGGGTCTGACCGTCGATCATTCCGAGGCCGGGCTTTACCTATGGGCCACCCGCGGCGAGCCGTGCCGAGACACCCTGGCATGGCTGGCACAGCGCGGAATCCTCGTCGCGCCGGGCGAGTTCTACGGCCCACGCGGCTCGCGTCACGTGCGAATCGCGTTGACCGCCACCGACGAACGGATCGCCGCCGCCGTCGAGCGGCTCACCTCCTGAGCGATCATTGGCCCACCGAGTCGGTGCCGGAATGGACCACCGAAGAGCCGGTGCGCGGCGCTAACGTTCAGGACATGCCGCACATCGGACCGTCCCCGACGAACGTGTTCGACGTGCTGCTGCACGAAACTCCGCGTCATCGCATCGAATTCGGCAGCGATGATCGCCACGGTCACGATCCCGCCGGGCGACCCGGGCTCCGGACCGCACCGGCATTCGGGCCCGGTGTTCGGCTATGTGCTGGAGGGGGAGATCCTCTTCGAGCTCGAAGGTGAACGGCCGTACCCGATCAAGGCGGGCGAGGCGTTCTGGGAGCCGGGGTTCGAAGTGGTCCATTATCAGGCGGCGAACCTGCGGACCGACATCGCCAGCAAGTTCGTGGTGTTCATGCTCTGTGCGCCCGACGTGCCGATGATGACCTACCTCGACGAAGCGGAGATTCACGAGCGGGCGCACCTGCGGTGCTCGACCTGAGGTCGAACCTGCAATACCGTCGCGGAATGAGCGATTACGACGTGGAGGCCGTCGACCGGCTGCCCTTCACGACCCCGGAGAAGTCGGCGCGCTACCGCACCGAGGACTACCAGGGAGCGGTGGGTCTCAACTGGTATGCAACCGATCCCACCCTGCAGGCCACGATGGCCTACTACCTTCAGCCCGACGAGCTCGCGGTCGCCGAGCCGCACCTGACGCGCATCGGCGAGCTGATGGGCGGCCCGGTCGCGCGGTGGGCCGAGGAGACCGACCGCAACCCGCCCCGGCTCGAACGCTACGACCGGTGGGGACACGACGTCAGCCGCGTCGTCATGCCGCCGTCGTTCATCGAGTCCAGACGCGCGGTGCTGGACGCCCAACAGGTACTGCGCGACGATGCCCGTCGCGCGGGCACGAACTCGTCGCTGGCGGTGTTCGCATCCAATTACCTGCTCAACCAGGCCGACATCGGGATGGGGTGCGCGCTCGGCACCGGCGGCGGCATGGTGAAGGCATTGGTCGCGGCGTACGCGCCACCCGATGTGCGCGACCACGTGCTGGCGAAGTTCGAATCGGGCGAGTGGGAAGGCGAGACGGCCCAGCTGCTGACCGAGCGGACGGGCGGGTCGGATCTTGGTGCGCTCGAGACGACCGCGACGCGCACCGGAGATGCGTGGCGGCTCAACGGATTCAAGTGGTTCGCGTCGAACTGCAACGGCGAGGCGTTCGTCGTGCTGGCCAAGCCCGAGGGCGCACCCGACTCGAGCCGGGGCGTCGCGACGTTCCTTGTGCTGCGTACCCGCCGCGACGGCTCACGCAACGGTGTGCGGGTGCGCCGGCTGAAGGACAAGCTCGGCACGCGCTCGGTCGCCTCGGGCGAGATCGAGTTCGTCGGCGCCGAGGCGTTCCTGCTTTCGGGCGAGCCCAGCGACGAGGCAGGCCCGTCCGACGGCAAGGGCCTCGGCCGGATGATGGAGCTGACCAATGCGGCGCGGCTGGGCATCGCGCTCTTCGCGCTCGGCAATGCGCGACGGGCACTGGTCGAGTCGCTGTGCTACGCCAAGCGGCGGCAGGCGTTCGGCGACGCCCTGATCGACAAGCCGTTGATGCGGCGAAAGTTGGCCGAGATGATCGTCGACGTCGAAGCCGCGCAGGCGCTGGTGTTCGACGGCACCGGAGCAGCCAACCACCGGCAGCCGAGGCAGGTCCGTCAGCGCATCGCGGTGCCGGTCAGCAAGCTGAAGGTGTGCAGGCTCGGCATCACCATGGCATCCGATGCGATCGAAATCCACGGCGGCAACGGATATATCGAGACGTGGCCGGTGGCGCGGCTGCTGCGCGACGCGCAGGTCAACACGATCTGGGAGGGCCCCGACAACATCCTCTGCCTGGACGTGCGGCGCGGCATCGAGCGGGCCCAGGCCCACGAACCGCTGCTGCAACGGCTGCACGACGCGGTGTCGGTGTCCGACGCCGACGACACCACCGCCCTGGTGTCCCGTCGCATCGAGGATCTCGACGCCGCCATCACCGCGTGGAGCAAGTTCGACGGAGCGGTCGCCGAGGCGCGGCTGTTCCCGCTCGCGCAGTTCATGGGTGACGTGTACGCCGGCGCGTTGCTGACCGAGCAGGCCGCCTGGGAGCACGCCGAAAACCGTACGGACCGAAAAGCTCTCGTGGCCCGGCTCTACGCGCAGCGGTATCTGGCCGACCGCGGGCCGCTGCGCGGCCTCGACGCCGACGGCGACGAGGCCATCGAACGTTTCGACGAGCTGGCGGCCGGCGCGCTGGCGGTCACCTAATCCCCGCGAGCAGTCGCAGACTCGCATTTGTGGGCCAGAGTTAGTGCGATTTTGTGTCTGCTCGGCTAATGAGGTGAGCGCTCGGTGGCCCGCAGCCCGAGGGCGAGAACGAGCCGGTCCTCAGGGTCGCTCAACGATGTGGACAACAGCTTCTCGATGCGACGGATGCGGTACCGCACCGTGTTTGGGTGCACGTGCAGCCGCTGCGCCACTGCGGCGATATCGCCGAACCCATCCAGATAGGTGCCCAGCGTGTCGGCCAGCATCGGATCGTGCTCGCGCAGCTCGCGCACCCGCGGGTCGACGAGTCGCTGCTGCCCGGCTACATGCGCCACGATTTCGTCGAGCAGCACCGTGGTGTGCGCTTCGTCCAGCGACGTGACCTGACCGATGGCACCGGGGTGGCGATCGGCGCTGTCGAATACGCGGTCCACTTCGGCGCGGGCCGCCGCCGCTCCGGCCAGACCGGACAGCGGACGCGGCGATCACGGCGCGCAGTGACAGGCCAAGCTCGCGGCTCAGCGCGGCGACCATTCCGCGCGTCCACGATGTCAACGACGACGTCGCCCCGACCTTCGGCAGCAACACATACACACGTTCGCCCGTCGACGCTACTTGCGCATCGGCACGAAAAGCGCTCGCGCTCAACGCAATCACATTGACCGGCACCGCGGTGCCTTCGCCCCGGAAGCCGACCAGCGCCACACGACCGTCGGCGGTGATGCCGAGCTCGCGGGCGATTGCGCCGACGTCGGCCGCGTCCTCGCCGAGCCCGAGCAGGTTCTGCACCAGAACCGTGTGCGTCGACGGGGCGGCCGCCAGCCGCGACATGATTCGTGCCGCGAGCACCGCCCCGCCGCGCAGCACTTCTTCGACGTCGTCGGCCAGCGGCGCCGATCCCTGCTGCAACCAAATCGTTCCCGCGAAGGCGGGCGGGCGTCGCGCATCGGTCGCGGCAAGGTGGATACCGACGGCGAGCCGCGGCCGCAGGCCCAACTCCGGCCGTTCGGCGACGCGGACGACGTCACCGCTGGCCCGCAGCGCGTCGAAGATGCCCCACTGCCCGATCCACTCCAGGTGCTCGGGCGGGCCTGCGCGGCCGAGGATCGACAGCCGGCGCAGATCGTCGGCCTCGTCGTTGGATGCCGAATACGCCAGCACGTGGGATTGCTCGTCCTCGATGCTGATCATGCCGTGGGTGCGGTCCGCGATGGACTGAGCCAGACCGAACAGGTCGGTGCCGGAGTCGTAGAGCGGATCGTCGCGGTCGCCGTGATGCTCGAACGCGTGGTTGACCAGTTTGTAGAGCAACTCCCAGCGGGCGCGAGGTTCGACGGAGACCACCGCCGTGCCGAGTGCAGCGGCGTGTTGCACAGCCGCGGCCGACGGTTCCTTGACGAAGATCGCCGCGGGCGCCTTGCCCGCGCTACGGACCTGCTGCGCGATCCAGCCGACCGCCTCGACGTCGGACACTCCGAGCAGGAAGAACAGGTCCGCGGATCCGGCACCGACGGCCAGGCCGAGCCGGATGTCGTCGATGTCGACCAGCGCGACCGATCCCACCGGCATGTCCAGCCCGCGGGGGGCCTCGACCAGCGTCACCATCGTGCGGTCCAGGGCCAGCAACAACTGCCCAAGCGACAGTCCGCCGACCCGTTCCGTCATCGACATCTCCTTTGTCTGATTCGACTATAGAACTCCGATGGCATTGTCGGATCGGCCATCGGTTAGAACCTGCGACAAGGGGGATCCTTACAGCATGGACGCGATCACCGAGGTTCCGACGCCGGCCAACGAGCCGGTCCACGACTACGCACCGGGCAGCCCCGAACGGACCCGACTCGTCGCCGCGCTCGAGGAGGTGGCCGACGAGCCGATCGACCTGCCGCACGTCATCGGCGGCAGCCACCGGATGGGCGGCGGCGAACGCATGGACGTTGTTCAGCCTCACCGCCACTCCGCGGTACTGGGCACCTGCACCAACGCCGAGCACTCCGACGCGACCGCCGCCATCGACGCCGCGATGGCCGCCAAGGAAGGCATGGGTCAACACCCCGTTCGACGAACGCGCGGCGGTGTTCCTGCGCGCCGCCGATCTGCTGGCCGGCCCGTGGCGGGAAAAGCTCTGCGCCGCAACCATGCTCGGCCAGTCGAAGTCGGCCTATCAGGCCGAGATCGACGCGGCCTGCGAGCTGATCGACTTCTGGCGGTTCAACGTCGGTTTCGCCCGGCAGATTTTGGCACAGCAGCCGATCAGCACCCGCGGCGTGTGGAACCGCGCCGACTATCGGCCGCTCGAGGGGTTCGTCTACGCCGTCACCCCGTTCAACTTCACCGCGATTGCGGGCAATCTGCCGACTGCGCCCGCGCTGATGGGTAACACCGTGGTGTGGAAGCCGTCGCCGACCCAGACCTTCGCCGCCTACCTCACCATGCAACTGTTGGAGGCCGCCGGTCTGCCGCCGGGTGTGATCAACATGCTCGCCGGCGACGGGATTGCGGTATCCGATGTGGCACTGGCCGATCCGCGGCTTTCCGGCATTCACTTCACCGGGTCGACCGGGACGTTCCAGCATCTGTGGCGTGAGGTCGGCACGAACATCGACCGTTACCACGGCTATCCGCGTCTGGTCGGTGAGACCGGCGGCAAGGACTTCGTGCTGGCCCATCCGTCGGCACGGCCCGACGTGTTGCGCACCGCGCTGATCCGGGGCGCCTTCGACTACCAGGGTCAGAAGTGCTCGGCGGCGTCGCGGGCATTCATCCCGACGGTCGGTGTGGCAGAAGATGGGCGACGACTTCCTCGGCGCGACCGAAGCGCTGCGCTACGGCGACGTCTCCGATCTGACGAACTTCGGCGGTGCGCTCATCGACGACCGCGCATTCGCCAAGAACGTCAAGGCCATTGAACGCGCCAAGGGAGCGTCCGGCGTCACGGTCGCCGCTGGCGGCGAATACGACGACAGCGAGGGCTATTTCGTTCGACCGACCGTGCTGTTGTCCGATGACGCAGGCGACGAGTCCTTCTCCACGGAATACTTCGGACCGATTCTGTCGGTACACGTCTATCCCGATGCGGACTATGAGCAGATGTTCGACGTCGTCGACACGGGCGCGACGTACGCGCTGACCGGCGCGGTGATCGCCGACGATCGAAACGCGGTGCTGCAGGCCGAGAACCGACTGCGCTTCGCGGCGGGCAACTTCTACGTCAACGACAAGCCCACCGGCGCCGTCGTGGGCCAGCAGCCGTTCGGCGGGTCCCGCGCATCGGGCACCAACGACAAGGCCGGTTCTGCGTTGAACCTGCTGCGGTGGACGTCCGCACGGTCGATCAAGGAGACGTTCGCTCCGGCCATCGACCACAATTACCCGCACATGGAGACAAAGTGATGACGGAGCTGTTTCATCGGGTCGCGCGCCCGGCGATTCTGGCAGCCAGCCGATCGGACGGCCTGCGACGTACCGCCGAGCGGCTGCCGGTCACCAGGGATGTGGTACACCGGTTCGTGCCGGGCGAGACGGTCGACGACGCGCTGAAGTCCGTTGCGCAACTGCGGGATAGCCAACGCCTGATCAGCATCGACTACCTGGGTGAGGACACGACCGAGGTCGAGGACGCCGAGAGAACGGCGCGCGCCTATCTCGAATTGCTCGATGCGCTCGGCAGCCGGGACGAAGCGCGCAGCAGCGCCGTGCGGCCCCTGGAGGTGTCGCTGAAGCTGTCCGCCCTCGGTCAGGCCCTGCCTCGTGACGGCGAGAAGATCGCGCTGGAGAATGCGCGCACCATCTGCGAGCGGGCGCAGCGCGTCGGCGCTTGGGTGACCGTCGACGCCGAGGACCACACGACCACCGACTCGACGCTGTCGATCGTGCGCGACCTTCGTGTCGAGTTCTCGTGGCTCGGGACCGTTTTGCAGACGTATTTGAAGCGCACGCAGGGCGACTGTGAAGAGTTCGCCGCGTCCGGTGCCCGAATCAGGTTGTGCAAGGGCGCCTACGACGAGTCTGCCTCGGTGGCCTACCGTGACCGCGACGAGGTCACCGACTCATACCTGCGCTGCCTACGGGTGCTGATGGCTGGGTCGGGGTACCCGATGGTCGCTTCACACGATCCGGAGATCATCGACGCGGTGCCCGCGATGGCCCGTGAGAACAACCGGTGTGTCGACGATTTCGAGTACCAGATGCTCTATGGCATTCGCGATGCCGAACAGCGACGGCTGGCCGATGCGGGTAACCACGTTCGGGTCTACGTGCCGTTCGGCACGCAGTGGTACGGCTACTTCGTCCGCAGGATCGCCGAACGACCCGCGAACCTGACGTTCTTCCTGCGTGCGCTCGCCGAGCGACGGCACTGAACTGGCGGCGTGTAACCCGTAGCCCTATCAATGGGCATGAACAGATTCGCGATTGTAAGTGGCATTGTCGGCCTTTCGATGTCCGCGGCGTTGGGACTGGCGGGGGCGGCCGCGGCAGCTCCCAGTGGTCCCGGGTCGGCGAGCGACGTCGTGCAGAGCCTGAAAGACCAGGGCTATAACGTCATGTTGAACGGCGCTGTGGATGGACCGCTGTCGGAGTGCACCGTCACCGGGGTCCACAATCCCGATATGTCGGGTCGCGCCAAAGCATTCACGACGGTGTATGTCGACGTGTCATGCCCGCATACGAACAACTGATCGGGTCAGCGGTCGGGAAGCGCCGCGACGTCCATGATGACGTTGCCGTCGCAGGGTCCGCCGTAGATGTCGGTGCGCCAACTGCCTCGCAGCGTCCCGTCGGCCTGGGGCGTGTAGTACGCCACCGATTTGGCCGGGTTCCACGCTTTCGAAATCCCTTCACCCATATAGCAATCCCACTGCCACTCGTAGATGTGCACCCAGCTGGAGCCGTTCCAGGTGTACCGCGGTGGCAGTGGGAGCGTCGGATTGGCCGGCTTGGGTCCGTCAACCACCGTGGCGACGCAGGAGCCGCGCGAGCAGTCGGTCACAAAGGTGTAGATGTCGCTGAAGTCCGGTTCGGGTTGGCGGGCTGCCAGACTGGTGCCCGTCTTCTCACCCGCGTAGCGCAGCAGTGAGAACTTCCCGTTCCAGATCTCGCCTGCCGCAACGGCCGTCGGCGTGACCAAAACATTCGCACCGACGAGTCCCGCCGCGCACAGCGGCATACAAAATCGTTGCAGCACGGGTCTCACGAGGGCCACAGCGTAGCCGCCGGAAACGGCAATCCTGCGGATTAAGAGGCCGTGTCCACCAACGGAAACGAAGGGTGGTCGCGGCGTGGGAGCGGGTCGGCCGGGCCGCGGTGTTCGCCGACTAACGCTCGCTCAGAAGAAGCAGCGCCCACGCCGCGAGCGACTGGGCATCGGTGATGTCGCCGTCGCGCATCATCTGCTCGACATCAGCGCGGGTGAACCACTCGCTGTGCATGTCCTGCTCGGTGTGCTCGCGGTCGTGCTCGCCCTCGGTGATGCCGGTCGCGACGAACACTCTGCCGCGCTGGCTGCTCATCCCCGCCGCGACGTCGAGCAGCCCGATCGGTACCATCGCCGCGGCACGCAAACCGGTCTCTTCGCGTAGCTCGCGGTGGGCCAGCTCGACGGGTTCGAGGTGCGCCCGGCCCGGCGCGGTGCCCTGGGGGAACTCCCAGCGCCGCAAGCCCAGCGGATACCGGAACTGCTCGACGAGCCGGAAGCGGTCGCCGTCGCGCGCGATGATCAGCGCGTAGGTCGGCTTGTCGACGACGCCGTAGATGCCGTCCGAACCGTCGGGGCGGCGGACGTGGTCCTCACGTACCGTCATCCAGTCGTTGCGATAGACCTCACGGGACGCGATGCGCCGGATCTCATCCACGCGCCAAGTATGCCGAGCGGAAGCGAGTAGCCTCGCTGGCGTGTTGCTGGCCTCGCTGAACCCCGCAGCAGTCGCCAACGGGGCTGACCTCGGTGACGCGGTGCGCATCGGCGACGCCGTGCTCAGCCGCAGCGACCTCGTCGGCGCCGCGACGTCGGTGGCCGAGCGCGTCGGCGGCGCACAGCGGGTGGCGGTGCTGGCCACCCCGACCGCGACGACCGTGCTGGCGGTGACCGGCTGCCTGATCGCCGGCGTGCCGGTAGTCCCCGTGCCCTCCGACGTCGGCGCCGCCGAACGGCGGCACATCCTGACCGACTCCGGGGCGGAGGCCTGGCTGGGGGAGCGACCAGAAACCGACGAGGGACTTCCGCACATACCGGTGCGGCTGCACGCGCGCTCGTGGCATCGCTATCCCGAACCGCCGCCAGAGGCCACAGCGCTGATTATGTACACCTCGGGCACGACGGGACCTCCCAAGGGTGTCGTGGTGAGCCGTCGTGCCATCGCCGCCGACATCGACGCACTTTCCGAGGCGTGGCAGTGGTCGCCCGAGGACACCCTGGTGCACGGGCTTCCGCTGTTCCACATTCACGGCCTCGTGCTCGGACTGCTGGGGTCGTTGCGGATCGGAAACCGCTTCGTACACACCGGAAAACCGTCGCCTGCCGGTTACGCCGCGGCGCAGGGGTCACTGTACTTCGGCGTGCCGACGGTGTGGTCGCGCGTCATCGGCGATCGCGACGCCGCCGAGGCGTTGTCGTCGGCGCGGCTGCTGGTGTCCGGCAGTGCGCCGCTGCCGGTCCCGGTGTCCGAAAGGCTCGCCGAACTCACCGGCCATCCGCCGGTGGAGCGATACGGCAGCACCGAAACCTTGATCACGCTGAGCACCTTGGCGGCAGGCGAGCGACGCCCGGGTTGGGTCGGTCTGGCATTGGCCGGTGTACAGACCCGGCTGGTGCACGACGACGGGTCGCCCGCACCGAATGACGGCGAAACCATTGGGCGACTGCAAGTTCGGTCCCCAACGTTGTTCGACGGCTACCTGAACCTGCCCGATGCCACCGCCGATGCGTTCGATGCCGACGGTTGGTATCGCACAGGGGACGCGGCGGTGATCGACGACGGCGGAATGCACCGCATCGTGGGTCGCGAGTCGGTGGATCTGATCAAGTCCGGCGGCTACCGCGTCGGCGCCGGCGAGGTGGAGGCCGCGCTGCTCGGTCATCCCGGGGTTTCCGAAGCCGCGGTCGTCGGGCTGCCCGACGACGATCTGGGCCAGCGCATCGTCGCCTTCATCGTCGGCGACGCCGATCCGGATGCGCTCATCAGTTATGTCGCAGAACAGCTTTCGGTGCACAAGCGACCCCGTGAGGTACGCATGGTGGACAGCCTGCCGAGGAACGCGATGGGTAAGGTTCTCAAGAAGGAGTTGGCGACTTGGGCCGAAGACGAACGCGAGTGAGGATCGCAGCGAGGAACGAGCGAGGACCGGAGCGAGCGAGAGTCGAGCAATGAGTCTGAGGTTCGACGAGATCTGCATCGACGCCCATGACGCCACGGCGCTGGGTGCCTGGTGGTCGAAGGTGCTGGGCTGGCCGCACGACACCGATGAAGACGGCGACGTCGTGCTGCACACGCCGCCGGGCGCAGGTCCCAACTGGATCTTCATCGCGGTGCCCGACGAGAAGGTCATCAAGAACCGGATTCACCTGGATTTCAAGCCCGACGACCAGCAAGCCGAGGTCGAGCGGGTCATCGGCTTGGGCGCACAGCACGTCGACATCGGGCAGACCGGCGACGAGAGCTGGGTGGTGCTAGCCGACCCGGAGGGCAACGAGTTCTGCATCCTCGCCGCCGACGACTGAAATCGGCCCCGAGAGCGTGCGCAAACTACTGTGCCAAATCGGCGTGTCGAGCCGCAGACATTGCTCCTATGTCAAGCGGCGGCAGTTCGTTGAGAGGGGTCGCGGTGTCGGGCATCGTTATGCAGGCGGTAGAAGAGGGTGCGGGCTAGGAATCGCTTGAGGTAACGCAGGGCTTCTTTCTTCGTTTTGCCGGCGGTGATTTTGGTTTGGTTGTAGGTCTGGCCCGGGCCCGGCTGGCGGATCTGGGTGAGAGCGTATGCGGTGCAGCGCGGCGTTGAGTTGGCGGTTACCGCAGCGCGATAACCGGACCCGGCCGGTGTTGTCGCCTGACCACACCGGGATGGGTGCCACCCCGGCGTGACGGGCGAAGGCCGCTTCGCTGCGAAAGCGCGTGACGCCGGCGGTTTCTCCGATGATCTTGGCCGCGGTCAGTTCTCCGCAGCCATACAGGCCGAGCAGCTCGGAGCCGACCTGGCGTGCCCGCGACCCGATTCGCTTGGCCACCGCGGTGATCTTGACGGTGAGCGCAATGATGTCGGCCAGTTCCTCGCCGGCCAGCTCGGCGACCAGGCCAGACTGGGTGATCAGCCAGGCAGTCAGTGCCTGCTGGTGTTTGACGGTGTCCAGCGCACCCGGGATCTGCCCGGGGTCAAGTTCGTGCACCAACCAGCGCAGCCGGTTAATCGCCGCCGTCCGTTGCACGGCGGCGTGGGGCGAGTCGATCGGCTCCTGCGTGGGCCTGGCCTACGTTCGTGCAGGCGACAACTCCGTCATCAACGCCGACTGGGTGAAGGCGGGCAGCTACCAGGTCAACGTTGGCGGTCAGCTGTACCCGATCACGGTGTCGCTGCGGCCGATCTATGATCCAACCAGCGAAAAGATTCGTCCCTGACCATGGCCCTCAGCGTCTTCGATCTGTTCAAGATCGGCATCGGACCGTCGAGTTCACACACCGTCGGCCCGATGATCGCCGCCGACCGGTTCGCCCGCGGGCTGGCGCAGGACGGGGTGCTGGACTCCACCCGACGGATCACCGTGGAACTGTTCGGATCCTTGGGCGCCACGGGTAAGGGCCACGGCAGCGTCCCTGCCGTTGCGCTCGGCCTCATGGGGGAACGGCCCGACGCGGTCGATCCGGAGCGTACGCCCGAACGGATCGACGCCATCACGCGTTCGGGTCAGCTGCCGCTTCTGGGCCAGCATGCGATCCCGTTCAGCCTCGCCGACGACATCGTGCTGCACCGCACCAAGACGGCCCGATTTCACTCCAACGCCATGGTGTTTCGGGCATTCGACCGCAGCGGGGGCACGCTGGCGGAGCGTACCTTCTACTCCATCGGCGGCGGCTTCGTCGTCGACGACACCCAAGTCTCCGACGGCGACGACCCCGTCGTCGTCGCCGACCGGACACCCGTGCGGTACCCGTTCAGCACCGGCGACGAGCTGCTGGCCCATGCCTCCGCAACCGGCATGAAGATCAGCGATATCGTAATGGCAAACGAAGTGACTTGGCACACCGAAGAACACGTTCGCGACGGGCTGCTGCGCATCTGGTCGGTGATGCAGGAGTGCATCCAGGCGGGCATCGACACCGAAGGCGTCCTACCAGGCGGACTCAAGGTGCGCAGGCGCGCCCCGCTGCTGGCAGAAAAACTCTCGGCCGCAACGGATTCGCGTGATCCGTTCATCGCGATGGACTGCGTCAACCTCTACGCCATAGCGGTCAACGAGCAGAACGCGGCCGGTGGGCGCGTTGTCACCGCGCCGACCAACGGCGCAGCGGGCATCATCCCGGCGGTGCTGCACTACTACCACGACTTCACCCCCGGCGCCGACGAGGACGGCACTGTCCGTTTCCTGCTCGTCGCCGCCGGAATCGGCAGCATCATCAAGGAGAACGCCTCCATCAGCGGTGCCGAGGTCGGCTGTCAGGGCGAGGTCGGCTCGGCGTGCTCGATGGCGGCGGCCGGACTGACCGAACTGCTCGGCGGAACCCCCTGGCAGGTGGAGAACGCCGCCGAGATCGGTATCGAACACAACCTCGGATTGACCTGCGACCCTGTCGGTGGCCTCGTCCAGATCCCGTGCATCGAGCGCAACGCCGTCGGCGCGGTCAAGGCCATCACCGCCGCCCGGATCGCAATCAGCGGTGACGGAACCCATCAGGTGTCGCTGGACAAGGCCGTCAAGACCATGCGCGAGACGGGCGCCGACATGAAGGACAAGTACAAGGAGACCGCCCGCGGCGGCCTCGCGCTCAATGTCGTCGAATGTTGAGCCGACTCAATTGGCGTGCAGCGCTTCGTTGAGCGCGATGCCCTGACCATCGCGGGCGACGACCTCCACCGCTCCAGTGACTGAGTTGCGCCGGAACAGCAGGTTATTCGCACCCGACAGCTCGCGCGCCTTGACCGTCCGGCCGTCGGAGGTCTGCACCTTCGTCCCAGCGGTGACGTACAACCCGGCCTCGACGACACAGTCGTCACCCAGCGAGATGCCAAGCCCGGAGTTGGCGCCGAGCAGACAGCGTTTGCCCACCGAGATCACCGCCGTGCCGCCTCCGGACAGCGTCCCCATGATCGACGCGCCACCACCCACGTCGGAGCCGTCGTCGACGATCACGCCCGCCGAGATTCGGCCCTCCACCATCGAGGTGCCCAGCGTGCCCGCGTTGAAGTTGACGAAACCCTCGTGCATGACGGTCGTGCCCGCCGCAAGGTGCGCACCCAGCCGCACCCGGTCGGCGTCTGCGATGCGGACCCCGGTGGGCGCGACGTAGTCGACCATGCGCGGGAACTTGTCGATGCCGTAGACCGTCACCGGACCGCGCCGCCGCAGCCGGGCTCGCACCGTCTCGAAGCCTTCCAACGTGCATGGCCCGTAGTTGGTCCACACCACGTTCGCCAGCACCCCGAAGATCCCGTCGACGCTGGCGCCGTGCGGCCGGATCAGTCGGTGCGACAGCAGGTGCAGCCGCAGGTAGGCGTCGTAGGTGTCGGCCGGCTTGTCGTCAAGCGACGCGATCACCGTGCGCACCACGACGACGTCGACGTCGCGGTCCTCGTCGCGGGCGGCCAGCTCCGCCAGCTCGGCGGGGACCTCGGCCACGGACAGGCGCACAGTGCCCGACGGGCCGTCGCCGGCCAGCTCGGGCGCCGGGAACCAGGTGTCGAGGACGGTGCCGTCGGCGGCAATGTTCGCCACGCCGACGCCTGAAGCTGCAGTCACGCTGCAAAAGGCTACTCGACTAGCCTCAACGGGTGTGGGCCTGGATTTGCGTGGCGACCCGATCGCGTTGACCGCGGCGCTGGTGGACATCCCCAGCGAATCGCGGAACGAAGGCCGCATCGCCGACGAGGTCGAGACCGCGCTTCGCGAGCAGACCGCGGGGTTCGAAATCGTCCGCAACGGCAACACCGTGCTGGCGCGCACGCAGCGCGGATTGCCGTCGCGAGTGATCCTGGCCGGCCACCTCGACACCGTCCCCGCAGCCGACAACGTGCCGAGCCGCCGCGTCGACGGCGAGCTGCACGGCTGCGGAACATCGGACATGAAATCGGGCGACGCGGTCTTCCTGCACCTGGCCGCGACCATTGAGAAGCCGGCGCACGACATCACGCTGATCATGTACGACTGCGAGGAAATCGAGGCCGCCGCAAACAGTTTGGGCCGCATCGAACGGGAACTGCCCGACTGGCTGCGCGCCGACGTCGCCATCCTCGGCGAGCCGTCGGGCGGATTGATCGAGGCGGGTTGCCAGGGCACGCTGCGCGTCGTCGTCACCGCCGGCGGAACCCGGGCACACTCGGCGCGGTCATGGTTGGGCGACAACGCCATTCACAAGCTGGGCGCGGTGCTCGACCGGCTGAAGTCCTATAAAGCCCGCAGCGTCGACATCGACGGGTGCGTTTACCGCGAGGGCCTGTCGGCGGTACGCATAGACGGCGGCATCGCGGGCAACGTCATCCCCGACGCGGCGTCGGTCACCATCAACTTCCGCTTCGCGCCGGACCGCAGCGTCGAGCAGGCCGACCGCCACGTGCGCGAAGTGCTCGACGGCCTCGATGTGCACATCGAACGAACCGATGCCGCCTCGGGCGCGCTGCCCGGACTGACCAAGCCGGCCGCCGCCGCGCTGGTCGAGGCCGCTGGTGGCAGGGTGCGCGCGAAGTACGGCTGGACGGATGTCGCGCGATTCGCGGCGCTGGGTGTGCCCGCCGTCAACTTCGGCCCCGGCGACCCGAATCTCGCACACCGCGCCGACGAGCGCGTCGAGGTCGGGGAGATCACCGCGGCGACCGACGTGCTGCGGCGGTACTTAACCGGCTGATCCGGCGCCTCCTCGTTGAGGTGAACAGTGGCGTCTCAGGCGTCACACCAGGCTCCGGCTGAGCCCCGGACACTGTCATGCCCGCCTCTGAGCGACACTCGAGCGACAATCCGTGGCGCCGTCTTTGTTCCTGATGCTGTCGCTCTGGTGTCGCTCAAACGCGGGCAATCACATTGGTTGTTTCTGCGCAGTTTCGGATGTGGCTGGTGTGATGTTCGCTCTAGACCAGAGGCAGAGAGCGCTACTACGTTCGCGCCGAGTTTGAGCGAGACGCGACGGATGCACCTCCTGCCTACCGAGACGCGTTGTCGGCCTGTGCGGACGCGTCGGCGGCGGCGCCCATCATGCCAATGTCGGCGAACGCGGCGGATACCGCCTGCAACCCGCTCGTGTCGCCCGCGACGAGGGCGCGGGCGTGCTGCAGCGCCAAATCGCCGAACACGCAATCGAAGTCGGCACTGAGCAGCCTGGCGATGCCATCGACGGAACGGGTGTCGCCGAGCCGCACCGCGTCGTGAAACGCTCGCAGCGCCACCGCCGACTGGCCGCCGCGCTCGGCCGCTCGTGCCGCGTCGCGGGCAGCTGAGCGCGCACCGACCGGGTCACGCCGCGCCGCCATCGTCCACGCTCGCGCCGACAACAGCTCAGGGGCGAACAGCATCGACTTCAACCCGTGCCGAGAGTCGGCGCGGGACAAGATCTTTGACGCCTCGGCTGTCTCTTGGAGCTGACCGAGCGCCTGGGCCAGCAGCATCCACGCCAGCGGTCCCCAGGAATAGCCGGTCGGAGCCAGCGCTTCCGCCGCCCCGCGCAACAGCTTCGCCGCATCGGCGAACTCACCGCGCGTGATCATCACGTCGGCCACCAGGATCTCGCCGACCGCGCGGCCGGGCTGCTGCATCTGCGCGAAATCTGTCAGCTGCTGTGCCAGCTCCTGAGCGCGGTCCAACTCGCCCGCCATCAACAGCGTCGTCGTCTGGCCGAACCCGCTGGTGAACCGGAGCAGCCCCGGGTGCTGCGCCTCCATCGCCCGCTCGGCGAGCGCGTCGACGTCGCCGAACCGGCCCATCCGCGCGGAACTCAGCGCCGCCGCGGCCGCCGACCAGCCGATCGCGGTGTCGTCGGCGTCCGGCGAGGCCAGCACCTCCTCCGCGATCTCCAACGCCCGACCAGGACGGCCCGCGTTCATCGCGAAGGTCGCCGACAGCGCGTCGACAGTGGTGCGCGCCACCGGTGACGACGCCCGGTTGCGGATGGTCTGCAAGAACGCCGTCGCCCGCTCCGGCTCGGACAGCATCCAGAACTGATTGGCCGCGCGCGGCAGCGCCCACGCCATCAACTCCGCGTCCGACAGGGTGGCGGGGTCGACGGCGGCGAGCACGTCGTCGGCCTCCCTGCCGCGGCCCTGCCATGCCAACGCCTGCGCCAACGTCAGTCGCGCGTCCAAATCCGGGTCGCGCGCGAGCACCGCCGCGCCGAGGCGTTCGCTCAGCGCAAGATCACCGAGCCGTAGCGCATCGGCCGCGGCGGCCACCACGTCGGCCACCGGCTGCGGGTTGTCGCTGTCCAGCGCCAGCGCGGCCAGCCGCAACCGGTCGACGACATCGCGCGGGCGCTGGGCGGTCAGCCCTTTCGAACAGCGCGGTCCGCCGTGCCCGCAGGTCGTCGGGCGTCAGCCGTTCCCGGACCGCGGCGGCATAGAGCGGATGAGCCGCTCGCACCACGTCGTCGACGACGGTGATCGCGCCGCGCGTCTTCGGCCGTCTGCACCGCGTCGCCACCTGCCAACGCCGACAGGTCGGCCAACGGCATCGGGTCCGCCACCGCCAGGAACTCCAATGCCGTGCGTGCCTCAGCCGGAAGCGATGCGACGAACTCGCGCACCGACGCGTCCAGCCGGGCCCGGTCGGAGTCCGGCGGGGTGAGCTCGATGCGCGGCAGCAGGTTGTCGAGCTGCAGCGCCCTGATCGAATCCGGCGCGCCCTCGTCGATGTCGACGGTGACGATCAGCCGCACCGCGCCGCTGACCGCCAGTTGGTACACGAGCGTCGCGGACAGGTTGTCGAGCAGATGCGCGTCGTCGACGATCAGCAGCAGCCCGCCGTCCAGCGACTCTCGGGCGGCCCGCAGCACGGCCGCCGTCTTGCCTGCGTCGGGCACCTCGATCAGCCCGCGCAGCGCCGCGAACGGAATTACTTGGTCCGACACTGTGCCCGTCACCCACGCAGACGGGCCGTCGAGGCGCTCGCTCGCGGCCCGGGCCACCGTCGTCTTCCCCGCGCCGACAGGCCCTGCGATCACCGCGCCGCCGCGGTCCCGAATCGCCGACACGGCTCGTTCGGCCGCCGGTCCAGGCTCCGCGGTCCTCCAGTCGACAGGCACCCGCCGGAGTTTAGGGCGTGGGCGCCGCGGCCGGGCCGTACTCGTCTACGTTGTCGATGTGTCCCCGGATCCCGGCCGCGAGTGGGCGGTCTGCGTCTACTGCGCGTCGGGCCCAACGCACCCGGAGCTGCTGGAGCTGGCCGGCCGAGTGGGCGGCGCCATCGCCGGTCGCGGCTGGACCCTGGTGTCGGGTGGGGGAAACGTCTCGGCCATGGGCGCTTTGGCCACCGGAGCGCGGGCGCGCGGCGGCCGCACCGTCGGGGTGATCCCGAAGGCGCTCGTGCACCGTGAGCTCGCCGACGTCGACGCCGACGAGCTCGTCGTCACCGAGTCGATGCGGGAGCGCAAGCAGGTCATGGAGGACCGGGCCGACGCGTTCATCGCGTTGCCCGGCGGCATCGGCACGCTCGAGGAGTTCTTCGAGGCGTGGACCGCCGGTTATCTGGGTATGCACGACAAGCCGGTAGTGATGCTCGACCCGTTCGGGCATTACGACGGGCTGCGCGCCTGGCTGTACGGCCTCGTTGACAGCGGGTACGTCACCCAGACCGCACTCGACCGGCTTGTGGTGGTGGACGACATCGACGATGCGCTGGCGGCCTGTGCACCGGCCCCGTGATGGCGATCACCCGCATGGATTTAGGGTGTCGGTCAAACGACCGGGAGGGGAATCGCCACATGGCCGATGAGAAATCGGGGACCCGCAGCAGCGTCGGACTGCTCGACGTCGCCAGCCGAATGCCCGGCCTTCTGATGGACACGCCGACGATCCTGCGCGGGTTGATCACCGGCTTCGGGGCACGTCCGTCGGCGAAGACCTCGATCGGCAGGGTGTTTCAGGACCGCGCGGCCCAGTACGCCGACAAGGTCTTCCTCAAGTTCGACGACCAGGAGGTCACCTACCGGGAGGCCAACGAGACCGCCAACCGCTACGCCGCGGTCCTGGCCGCTCGCGGGGTCGGCCACGGTGACGTCGTCGGCATCATGCTGGAGAACTCGCCCGACCCGGTGCTGATCATGCTGGCAGCGGTCAAGTGCGGCGCCATCTCCGGGATGCTGAACTACAACCAGCGCGGCGACGTCCTCAAGCACAGCCTGGGACTGCTGTCGGCCAAGGTCGTCGTCGCCGCCACCGACTTCGTCGACCCGATCAAGGAATGCGGCGCCGACACCGAAGGGCTGGTGACACTCGACGAGTTCAAGCGCCTCGCCGAAACCGCGCCGAAAAACAATCCGGCCACCGCGGCGGCGGTGCTCGCCAAGGACAAGGCGTTCTACATCTTCACCTCGGGCACCACCGGCATGCCGAAGGCCAGCGTCATGACGCACTACCGGTGGCTGCGGGCGCTGGCCGGCTTCGGCGGCCTCGGGATGCGGCTCAACAGCAACGACACCCTGTATTGCTGCCTGCCGCTTTACCACAACAACGCGCTGACGGTCGCGCTCTCGGCGGTGCTCAACGGCGGCTCGACGCTGGCGCTTGGCAAGTCGTTCTCGGCGTCGAAGTTCTGGGACGACGTGATCCATTACGACGCAACAGCGTTCGTGTACATCGGCGAGGTCTGTGCCTATCTGCTCAACCAGCCGGAGAAGGACACCGATCGCAAGCACAAGGTTCGGGTGATCGCGGGAAACGGTCTGCGCCCGGCGATTTGGGATCAGTTCACCGAGCGGTTCGGCATCGACCGGGTGTGCGAGTTCTACGCCGCCAGCGAGGGCAACACCGCCTTCGTCAATGTGCTGAACGTCGACAAGACCACGGGCATCTGCCCGACGCCGGTGGCGTTCGTGGAGTACGACGACGAGACCGGTGACCCGAAGCGCGACGACAACGGCAGGGTCCGCAAGGTGAAGACCGGCGAGCCCGGGTTGTTGCTCTCGAAGGTCAGCAGCTTCCAGCCCTTCGACGGCTACACCGACAAAGAGGAATCCGAGAAGAAGTTGGTGCGCGACGCCTTCAAGGAGGGCGACGTGTGGTTCAACACCGGCGACTTGATGCGCTCGCAGGGCTTCGGCCACGCCGCGTTCACCGACCGGCTTGGTGACACCTTCCGGTGGAAGGGCGAGAACGTGGCCACCACCGAGGTGGAGGCGGCGGTGTCGACCGACCCGCAGATCGAGGAGGCCACGGTGTTCGGCGTCGAGGTGCCCGACGTCGGCGGCAAGGCGGGCATGGCGGCCATCCAGCTCAAGGAGGGCAAGGAGTTCGACGGCAAGGCGCTGGCCAAGGCCGTCTACGATCATCTGCCGTCCTACGCCGTCCCGCTGTTCGTGCGGGTGGTCGAGGAGCTGGCGCACACCTCGACGTTCAAGAGCCAGAAGGTCGAGCTGCGCAAGGAGGGCTACGGCGGCAGCAGCGGCGAGGGCGACGACGACGATGTCGAGATCGAGGACCCGATCTACGTGCTCTCCGGCCGCGACGAGGGCTATGTCGAGTTCTACGACGAGTACCTCGGCGAGGTGAAGGACGGCAAGAAGCCGAAGTAGCAGGCCCGTAGCCTGGAAGGGTGCAGTCGACCTTCTGCGGCCGTCCGGTGGCCGGTGATCGCGCGCTGATCATGGCGATCGTGAACCGAACACCGGACTCTTTCTACGACCGCGGCGCAACCTTCACCGATGAGGCGGCCAAGTCCGCGGCTCACCGGGTCATCGCCGACGGTGCCGACGTCGTCGACGTCGGCGGGGTCAAAGCCGGGCCCGGCGAACAGGTCGACGTCGACGAAGAAATCGCGCGGGTGGTGCCGTTCATCGAGTGGCTCCGCGCCACCTACCCCGACCAGCTGATCAGCGTCGACACCTGGCGCTCGGCGGTCGCGAAACAGGCCTGCGCCGCCGGTGCCGACCTGATCAACGACACCTGGGGCGGCCACGACCCCGGTCTGGCCGAGGTGGCCGCCGAGTTCGGCGCGGGTCTGGTCTGCTCACACACCGGCGGCGCGACGCCGCGCACCCGCCCCTTCCGGGTCAACTACGGCACATCCGAGCGCGGCGTGGTCGACGACGTGATCGCAGAGGTCACCGCAGCGGCCGAACGCGCGGTGGCCGTCGGGGTGTCACGAGACGCGGTGTTAATCGATCCGACTCACGATTTCGGCAAGAACACTTATCACGGTCTTAGTTTGTTGCGCCACGTGAAAGACCTTGTAAAAACTGGATGGCCGGTCCTGATGGCGCTGAGCAACAAAGACTTCGTCGGGGAAACTCTGGGTGTGGACCTGACGGAACGCTTGGAGGGCACCCTGGCGGCGACGGCTCTGGCCGCCGCGGAGGGCGCCGCGATGTTCCGGGTGCATGAAGTCGGGCCCACGCGACGCGTTCTCGAAATGGTCGCGTCAATCCAGGGCGTGCGTCCGCCCACGCGCACGGTTAGGGGACTGGCATGACACTCACACCCGAACTGCCCGGCACGGAGGTCGTCACCGGGAGATGGTTGACCGACCACAGCTGGAGCCGGCCCTCATGGACCATTCCGGAGCTGGAGGCCGCCAAGGGATCCCGCACGATCTCGGTCGTGCTGCCCGCACTCAACGAGGAAGAAACCGTCGGCTCCGTCGTGGAGACCATCACGCCGCTGGTCGGCGGGCTGGTCGACGAGCTGATCGTGCTGGACTCCGGCTCCACCGACGACACCGAGATCCGCGCTCTCGCCGCCGGTGCACGGGTGATCAGCCGCGAGGTCGCCCTGCCCGAGGTGCCGCCACAACCCGGCAAGGGCGAGGTGCTGTGGCGCTCGCTGGCGGCCACCACCGGCGACATCGTGGTCTTCGTCGACTCCGACCTCATCGACCCCGACCCGATGTTCGTGCCGAAGCTGGTCGGCCCGCTGCTGACCACCGAGGGCGTGCACCTGGTCAAGGGCTTTTACCGGCGTCCGCTGAAGGTGAGCGGCAGCGAGGACGCCAACGGCGGCGGCCGGGTCACCGAGCTGGTGGCGCGCCCGCTGCTGACCGCGCTGCGGCCCGAGCTGAGCTACCTGATGCAGCCGCTGGGCGGCGAGTACGCCGGCACCCGCGAGCTGCTGACCTCGGTGCCGTTCGCGCCCGGCTACGGCGTGGAGATCGGGCTGCTCATCGACACCTACGACCGGCTCGGCCTGGACGCGATCGCACAGGTCAACCTCGGCGTGCGGGAGCACCGCAACCGGCCGCTGACCGAGCTCGCCGCGATGAGCAGGCAGGTCATCGCCACCCTGCTGTCCCGCTGCGGCGTCCCCGACTCCGCGGTCGGCCTGACGCAGTTCTTCGCCGACGGCAACGACTACACCCCCCGCACGTCGGAGGTGTCGCTGGCCGACCGGCCGCCGATGATCACGCTTCGGCCCCGCTAGCCGCGGGTCATCCCGCGGCCTCGTCGGCCCGTGAGGCAGTATCGAGATCGTGACCCTGATCCTGCTGTACCTGGTGGTCCTGATCCTGGTGGCCGTCGTGCTGTTCGGCGTGGGCAGCGTGCTGTTCGGGCGCGGCGAGGTGCTGCCGCCGCTGCCCAGCGCCACCACCGCGACGGCGTTGCCCGCGTCCGGTGTCACCGGAGCCGACGTCGAAGCGGTCAAGTTCACCCAGACGCTGCGCGGCTACAAGACCAGCGAGGTCGACTGGGTGCTCGACCGGCTGGGCCAGGAGCTCGACCTGCTGCGCGGTCAGCTGGCGGCCGTGCAGGCGACACAGGCAGACGGCGACGGCGACATCCTGGAGGAGGATCCCGTCGATGGCGGAGCGCACGCGCTGCCGTCAGAGGGCGCCGATTCGTGACGGCAACGCCGGAGGACGACGACCGCGTCCGCTGCGGTTGGATAGACCAATCACGCTTGGCGCCAGCGGATTTCGTTCTCTACCGTGACTACCACGACACCGAGTGGGGCCGGCCCCTGCGCGACTCGACGGCATTGTTCGAACGGGTCAGCCTGGAGGCCTTCCAGAGCGGACTGTCGTGGCTGATCATTCTCCGCAAGCGGGAGAACTTCCGCCGGGCGTTCCACCGGTTCGACGTCGACCGGGTCGCCCGCTACACCGACCGCGACGTGATCCGGCTGATGAACGATGCGGGGATCGTGCGCAACCGCTCGAAGATCGAGGCGACCATCGCCAACGCGCGCGCGGCCGCCGACCTGGACGTCGACCTCGGCGAGCTGCTCTGGTCGTTCGCTCCGCCGCCGAGGCCACGCCCCGCCGACCTGTCCCAGGTTCCCGCCGTCACCCCGGAATCGACGGCGATGGCCAAGGAGCTGAAGCGTCGGGGCTTCAAATTCGTGGGCCCGACGACGGCGTACGCGTTGATGCAAGCCACCGGAATGGTCGATGACCACGTCGCATCCTGCTGGGTGCCCGCCGCCGGTTGAGCCGTCGTCGAAACGATCTTCGCCGGGTCTTTGCACACCGAACGTCGCGGATAGGGAACAATAGGGGTGGTTCAGTAGCAGTTCAACGCCGGGAGCTGTCGACGGGTGGGCAGCCGGCTCATGTGGAGGGAGCACTCGATGGCGGCGATGAAGCCCCGGACCGGCGACGGTCCATTGGAAGCAACCAAGGAGGGGCGCGGCATCGTTATGCGGGTACCACTGGAAGGCGGTGGCCGACTGGTCGTCGAACTCACCCCGGACGAGGCCGCTGCCCTCGGCGACGAACTCAAGGGCGTCACCAGCTAGCTCGAGACCTTCCGGTAGATCTCCAAGGTCTGCTCGGCGATGTGCGCCCAGGAGAACTCGTCGATGCACCGCTGCCGCCCGGCTTCTCCGTACTGACGCGCCCGCTCCGGCTCAGCGACCAATGTGTTGACCGCATCGGCCAGCCGGCTCTCGAAGAACTCCGGGTCACCTTGGTCGTAGTGGACCAGTAGCCCGGTCTGATGGTCAGCCACCACCTCAGGGATGCCGCCGACGTCCGAAGCGACTACCGACGTCCCGCAGGCCATCGCTTCGAGGTTCACGATACCCAACGGTTCGTACACCGACGGGCATACGAAAACCGTTGCAGCGGATAGAATTTCGCGAATCTTGCCGATGGGCAGCATCTCCCGTACCCAGAACACGCCGGTGCGGACCCGGGCCAGCTCCTGAACCGCGGCCGTCACCTCCGCGGCGATTTCCGGGGTGTCCGGCGCGCCCGCGCAGAGCACCAGCTGCACCTCGGGGGCGAACTTGTGTGCCGCGGCGACCAGGTGCGCGACGCCCTTCTGCCGGGTGATCCGCCCGACGAACGCGACGATCGGGCGGCCTTGGTCCACACCGAGCTCGGCCAGCACCGAGTCCGTCGGCGCATCCGCTGTCGTGCTCCTCGCGTCCGCGGTGGGAACCGGATACCAGACCTCGGTGTCGATGCCGTTGCGCACCACATGCACCCGGTTGGGATCGAGCGCCGGATAGGTGTGCAGCACGTCGTCGCGCATGCCTGAGCTGACCGCGATCACCGCGTCGGCGGCCTCGACGGCGGTGCGCTCCACCCACGACGAGATGCGGTAACCGCCGCCCAGCTGCTCGGCCTTCCATGGCCGCATCGGCTCCAGCGAGTGGGCGGTCAGCACATGCGGGATGCCGTACAGCAGCGCTGCCAAATGCCCGGCCAGCCCCGTGTACCAGGTGTGGGAATGCACCACGTTCGCGGCTTCGGCCGCATTGGCCATCACCAGGTCGGCCGACAGCGTCGCAAGCGCCGGGTTGGCGCCCTTGAGCGCCGGGTCGGCCTGGTGGACGAAAGCCCCCTCGCGCGGGGCGCCCATGCAGTGCACGTCGACATCGCAGAGGTTGCGTAACTGTGCGACGAGTTCGGTGACGTGCACGCCTGCACCGCCGTACACCTCGGGTGGATATTCACGCGTCATCATCGCCACCCGCATGCCTACGACGGTAGTGTCCGTCGCGCTGCGCCGCAGGCGTGTGCTTAAGGCCGATGCGGGTATTCACCAATTACCTTGACCGACAGTCGCGCAGGCTCAAAAGCGTGAATGCCTGGTCACGGTGGAAACCTGCAGATAGGTTTGAATCATGAGGGAGTTGCCACACGTCCTGGGCATCGTCCTGGCGGGCGGAGAGGGCAAGCGGCTGTATCCGCTGACGGCGGACCGAGCAAAGCCGGCAGTTCCCTTCGGCGGCGCCTACCGGCTGATCGACTTCGTGCTGTCCAATCTGGTCAACGCCCGATACCTGCGCATCTGTGTTCTCACCCAATACAAATCGCACTCACTGGACCGGCATATCTCGCAGAACTGGCGGCTGTCCGGCCTGGCCGGCGAATACATCACGCCGGTGCCCGCGCAGCAGCGGCTCGGGCCGCGCTGGTACACCGGGTCGGCCGACGCGATCTACCAGTCGCTGAACCTGATCTACGACGAGGACCCCGACTACATCGTCGTGTTCGGCGCGGACCACGTGTACCGGATGGACCCCGAGCAGATGGTGCAGTTCCACATCGAGAGCGGGGCCGGCGCGACCGTTGCAGGCATCCGGGTGCCGCGCGCCGAGGCCACCGCGTTCGGCTGCATCGACGCCGACGAGTCCGGGCGCATCCGCGAGTTCGTCGAAAAGCCGGCCGATCCGCCGGGTACGCCCGATGACCCCGAGCAGACGTTCGTGTCGATGGGCAACTACATCTTCACCACGAAGGTGCTCATCGATGCGATCCGCGCCGACGCCGACGACGACGACTCGGACCACGACATGGGCGGTGACATCATCCCGCGGCTGGTGACCGACGGGATGGCGGCCGTCTACGACTTCCACAACAACGAGGTGCCGGGGGCCACCGAACGCGATCACGGATACTGGCGCGACGTCGGCACGCTCGACGCTTTCTACGACGCGCACATGGACCTGGTGTCCGTGCACCCGGTGTTCAACCTCTACAACAAGCGCTGGCCGATCAGGGGCGAGTCGGAGAACCTGGCCCCGGCCAAATTCGTCAACGGCGGCTCGGCCCAGGAGTCGGTGGTCGGCGCGGGCAGCATCATATCCGCGGCGTCGGTACGCAACTCGGTGCTGTCGTCCAACGTCGTCGTCGACGACGGCGCGATCGTCGAGGGCGGCGTGCTCATGCCGGGTGTCCGGGTGGGCCGAGGCGCGGTGGTGCGGCACGCGATCCTGGACAAGAACGTCGTCGTCGGACCCGGCGAAATGGTCGGCGTCGACCTGGAGAAGGACAGGGAACGGTTCGCGATCAGCGCGGGCGGCGTGGTGGCAGTCGGCAAGGGCGTCTGGATCTAACCTCCGCTACCCGCGAAATAGCATTCCTGGTCGTGATCTGGTCCGGATCACAGCCGCTGGTTCTCGCTCGCGGCCGCGATCCGTCGCCGCCGTCGTCGCCAGACACAGGCCGGTCAGCAGTTCCACATACGCATTATGGGCGCAGGTCAGTCCAAGACGGCCAAACTGAGTTCCTGCAGCCGTTCGGGGTCGGCCTCGATGTCGATCTCGGTGATCTTGTCGCCGACGACGGCGAAGCGCAGCACCAGTGCCAGCCGGCCCCTGGGTGCGACGACGATCCCGACCGCGCCGTCCACCAGCGCGGGCTCGGCGAAACGGGCGTTGGCCGAGAAGCTGCGCGCGTTGGCGGCCACCGCCTGCGCGCCGCTGACCGTGACGGCGGTGCCTGCGGCGGCGGCATCGACCCGCAGTACCACATCGCTGTCGAGTGCGGCCAGCAGCGAGTCGAAGTCGCCGTCGCGCGCCGCGGCCAGAAACGCGTCCACGAGCCGCCGCTGGCGCACGAGATCCGTTGCCGGGTACGGGGTTTTGCCGCGCACGCGACGGCGGCCGCGGGCGGCGAGCTGGGCTGCGGTGTTCGCCGATCGGCCCACGATCGGCGCGATCTCGGCGAACGGCAGGTCGAACATGTCGTGCAGCACGAACGCCAGCCGCTCGGCCGGTGACAGCCGCTGGAGGATGACGAGCAGCGCCGCACCGATCGAATCGGCCAGCAGCGCCTCCTGTTCCGGGTCGACGGCCTCGGCGGTCGCGATGTGTGGGCCGGGGTCCGTCTGGTCGAGCGACTGCTCGGGCCGGGCGCTGCGGGCGCGCAGCATATCCAGGCAGATGCGCGCGACCACCGTCGTCAGCCAGCCCCGCATATTGCGCACATCGCTGACGTCGGCGCGGTCCATCCGTAGCCACGCCTCTTGAACAGCGTCCTCGGCTTCGGGCAGCGAGCCCAGCATGCGGTAGGCGACGGAACGGAGATGCGCACGGTGCTCCTCGAACTCATTCACCGGCGTTTCCTTCCCGTGGGGTCATAATGTGCTGCCGCGGTCCGTCATATCTATGACGAAACGAAAGGACGGCATATGACCGAGACGACGATGCGGGCGCCGGCACTGCTGCGTGCGGTGTTCATTGTGCATGGACTGATCACCCTTGCCGGCGCCGTCGTGTTGACCGCATTCCCGACCGTGATCCCTTCGGCGGTTGGCATGACCGTCACAAGGCAGGAATACCTGCTTGTCTACCTCGTCGCCGCGGCGGAACTCGCGGTTGCCGTGCTGTCGTTCGGCGCGACGCGCCTGACCGACCCGGCCGCTCTTCGGCTCGTCGTGACGACGTTCGTCGTCCTGCATGGGGCTAGCGGCATCCTGGATCTCGTGTACATGGGCGTGACCGAGGCCAACGCCACGATCATCGTCAACACCGTGCTGCGGTTCACAGTGGTCGCGGTGTTTCTCGTCGTGTGGCGGGTAGCCCGCCCTCACCACACGTGGGGCATCAGCCGGTAGTGCACCTTCTGCATGTACTCGCGGTATCCGGCCAATTGCTGCGTCAACAACGCCTCTTCGTCGTTGATGCGAAGGACCAGCACCGCGAGGCCGGCGATCACGATGAGCAGACCCCAGTACGAGCCGAGCGCGAGCGGGACACCGATCATCAGGATGACATTCCCGAAATACATCGGGTGCCGGACGAACCCGTACCACCCGGTCGATGCCAGCTGCTGGCCCGATTCGACGGTGACATTGGCTGCGGCATAGCCGTTCTGGATGGTCACCAGCATTGCGATGGTGAGGCCGACCGCGACCAGCACAAGTCCTATGACCGAGACGGCGACGGGCACTGTGGACCAGGCGAAGCGAAAGTCCAACGCGCTGATCGCGATCATGGCCGCCATCGATACGAACGCGACTGCGATGATGACCTTCTGCAAGGGTCGGCTTTCCGCGCCGGGACCGGCTTGCATCCGTCGGCGCAGGGCTTCCGGATTCTTCACCGCCAGGTAGATGCTCGGTATCAGGGTCGCGGCGGCGAACACTGCGATGAAGGACCATCCTCGCCAGTAGTCGAACGTGCCTGCAGGCCAGAAGACCAGCAGCCCGAACACCACGAGACCGAGGATGGCCCAAATGGCCGCCTGCACGAGGGTTTTCATCGGTCACCACACTCCCGGGACCAGCCGGTAGTGCACTTTGTCGGTGTACTCGTCGTATCCGTCGAGCTCCTGGCGAAGCGCCTTCTCCTCGTCGGTGATACGTGCAGCGAAGACCAGGACACCCGGAATGAGCGTCAACAAGCCCCAATAGGACGCCAGGGCAAGCGGCATGCCGACCATCATGATCAGCGCACCGACGTACATCGGGTGACGCACCAGGCCGTACAGGCCGGTGGACACCACCGGCTGATCCTCCTCGACCCTGATCGTCGCCGCCGCATAGTTGTTCTGGATCACCACGAGTTCGGCCAGTCCGAGTCCAACGAGGATCAGCACGTTGCCGACCACGACGACCGCCGTCGGCACCGTCGACCAACCGAACCGGTGGTCCAGGGCACAGACGAGGCCGACGGCCACAACCGACAGCATGATGCCGACCGTGATCAGCCGCTGCACTAGCCGGGTTTCGGCCCACGGCCCCGACGTCATACGTCGCTGCAGCGCGTCCGGGTACTTCACCGCCAGGTAGACGGTCGGAACCATGGTGCCGACGATGAACACGGCGATGAAGATCCACGCCTGCCAGTAGACGTATGTTCCTGCCGGCCAGAACAGGATGACACCCATGAAGACGATCCCGCCGATTGCGGACGCCAACAGTTGAAGAGCGATTTTCACGATTCCTCCTTCGGGTTCTCAGAGTGCGTCGCGGCGCCGGTAGATCGCGCCAGCGGCGAGGGTCAGGCCCGCCGCGACGACCACCATGACGGTCAGTGCGACGGCCGAATACTCGGACGGCGCCTTGGTCTGGCCGACTGCCGAAGCGTCGAGCAGCCACTGCGGCAGCCGCAGCAGGGCGCCGAGGTACAGCGAGATGATGACGAATGTGACTGCCAGCCAACCGATCCACGGGTGCCGCAGCGCCACCGCCAGCGCAGCGAGTCCGGCGATCGTCGCCATCGCGGGCACGTAGGCCAGTCCGGCAAGCGTCAACCGCCAGAGGGCCTCCGGCTCACCGGTGGTGAGGCCCGCACCGAGGCCGTTACCGAGACCGGCGAAGAACATCAGCACCGCCGACCCGACGATTGCGGCTGCGACCGCGGTGAGAAGCCACCGCCACCGCGATACCGCCCCCGCCAGCACGGCCTCGCCGAGACCCGACTGCTCGTCGTTGAATACCCGCACCACCGCCGTCACCACGTACGCGGTGGCCGGGGCGGCGAGGAACTGCGTCGTGGTGGTGTACACGCCGTCGGTCCCCTGCGCCGTCAGCACCCGCTGAAGCAGTTCGTTCTCCTTCGCCGCATCCAAGAGTGACTTCGTCATCGACCCGAAAGTCAGGCCCGACAAGAACAATCCGACGGCCCAGCCGATCGTCTGACCGCGCTGCAACGTCAGGTGAAGTCCGAACACGCTTGTGATCGGGCGTGCGTTCGGCTGCTCGCCGGTGGACGGGATAACGCCGTCGTCGTACTGGCGCCTGCTCTCAAGCATCGCGGCCAAGGCCATCAGCACGACGGCGAGTGCAACCAGTAATGCGAACGGCCACCAGCGCAGGTCGACGAACGAACGCATCTGCTGGGCCCAGGCGATGGGGGAGAACCACGACAGCGCGCTGCCGGAATTGTTGATGACGTCGCCGGCCCCGCGCACCAGCGTGGCCAGTGCGAGGACTCCCATCGCGGTCCCGGTTGCCGCGCGTGCCTGCCGCCAGAGTTGAGCGGTGACCGCGGCGACGGCGCCGAACACCATCGACACCCCGGTGACGCCGAGGCACATCGCGGCGGTGTCGACAACGCCGAAGCCGGTCGAGCCCATCGCCACCGTCATGGTCACCGCGAGTATCGCGTTGACACCTCCGACCAGGATCAGTGCGGCGCCCGTCCGGGCATATCGGCCGACCACCGAGGACAGCACCAATTCCGCGGCGCCGCTTTCCTCCTCGGCGCGGGTATGTCGAATCACCGTGAGGATCGACAGGATCGAGGCCGCAATGATCAGGGTGAGCATCAGCTCGTTTGCCATCATGACGCCCAGAGCTGTTTCATTGCGACCGAACATGGGGCCCGCCAAGATCATTCCGGCGGGTGTCTTCATCAAGTTGACGCGCGCGGCCCGCGCTGCCTCGTCGGGGTAGGCGAGCTTGATGGCATTGGGTGCGTACACCATCATCAGCGTCAGCGCTGCGATCCATACGCTGAGCCGTACACGGTCCCGGCGCAGCGCCAGCCGGACGAGCCTGGCGACGCCGGTGAACGGCGAGGCGGTATTGGCTGCCTCATGCCGACGTGCGTGCGGTGCAACGAGTGTGGCGCTCATCGCTGCGTCCCTTGGTACTCACGCAGGAACAGGTCCTCGAGCGACGCAGGCGTCACCGTCAGGTCAATGATCCCGAGGTCGGTGAGTTGGGCCATCGCGCGGTCCAGGTCGTTGCGATCGATGGAAAAGCTGTAGTGCCCGTCGTTGATCGAGAAGTCGTGGACGAAGGGGGCGCGTTGGAGTGCTTGGCCGTCGGTATGGGTGCGCACCGTGACGCTGGTGCGCATCAGGTGGCGAAGCTCCTCGAGCGTGCCCGACTTCACCGCTCGCCCGGAGCGGATGATCGTCACGGTTTTGCAGAGTTTTTCGACCTCGGCGAGTATGTGACTGGACAGCAGCACCGCAGCGCCGCGGTCGGCAACTTCCCCGACACACTTCTGAAAAGCCTTCTCCATCAACGGGTCAAGTCCCGATGTGGGCTCGTCGAGGATGTAAAGCTCGGCATTGGTGGAGAACGCCGCGACGATTGCCACCTTCTGCCGGTTGCCCTTGGAGTAGGTGCGCGCCTTCTTGTGCGGGTCGAGCTCGAACCGTTCGAACAGCTCGTCGCGTCGCCGGGTGTCGATGACGCCATTACCGCGCAGACGCGCCAGGAAGTCGATGGCCTGCAGACCGGTCAGGTTGGGCCATAGCGTCACATCGCCTGGCACATAGGCGATCCGCCGGTGCAGCGCCACCGCGTCGCGCCAGGGATCACCGCCAAGCACCCGCGCGGTGCCTGCGTCGGCGCGCAGCAGGCCCAGCAGCACGCGAATGGTGGTGGACTTGCCCGCACCGTTCGGCCCCAAGAAGCCGGTGATGTCACCAGGCGCCACGGTCAGGTCGAGTCCGTCCAAGGCCTTTGTGCGGCCGAATGACTTGTCCAGGCCCCGGATTTCGACAGCGAGCTGGGAGCCCTCGCCTGTATTAGCTCGTTGCAGGGACGGTGCCGTCATCATCATCTCCTTCAGTCGGATTGCTGAACGGAATACCTTTTTCGCGTTGCGCGAGGAATGCGTCGTACATCGTCGAGTCGGTCATCAAGCCGTTGGTGTACAGCTCCAGTGCGGGCAGCATCATGTCCTCGCCGTAATCGCGCAGCACCGCGCGCAGATCGGTGGGGTTCTCGTGCATGTGGAGGTAGAGCAGCAGCCCGCCGCCGCCGATCATGCCCAGAAACTTCGCCCTGGCCTTCGGGTCGCGGCTGGGCTTGAGGGTGCCTGCCCGAACGCCCTCCTCGAGGTACTGCTCGGCGTTGTCCACCATCTGCTGCCAGAACGCCTTCGCGAGGTCGCTGCCGGACTGCATGCTGCGCACCAGGTAGGCCACCATGGGCGCAAAACTCTCGATCTCGGCCATCGCCCTGAGCCAGTTGGCCGGATCGGCGGACCGCAGCGACTCGCTCTTGGCTTGCCGGATTTCTTCGGCGATGTAGTCGTCGCAGGCCCGCAGAAGGGCTTCCTTGGACCCAAAATGGTGGATCACCAGGGCCGCGCTGACGCCCGCCGCCTGTGCGATGGCCCGCAGTCCGACGGTGAAGCCGTGCTTGCCCACCTGGTCGATCGCCGCGTCGCGGATCCGTGCGACGGCAGTGAGATCGTCGGCTGAACGCATGTTTAGTATGCTAAACACACGTTCAGCGGCAGTCAAGGAAGCAGTCCGTCAGGATTGCGTTAAAGATCCGCGAAATTGGTGCCCGCTCGCGGGGCTGGGCTTACTTCTCGGGAACGGACCAGTCGCGGGCCGCCGCCAGCAGACCGTCGCCCAGCGGCACCAGCACCGGCGTCAGCCGCTCGTCCTCTGCGATGAGCCGCGCGGCCTCGCGCACAGCGGTGACCTCGGCATCGCGGGCTGTCGCATCGCCTGCGCGACCGCCCAGCGCCGCCCGGTGCAGGATGATCGCACCGCCCGGGCGCAGCAATCGCACTCCTTCGACGACGAAATCCGGCTGGTCCGCGGGATCGGCGTCGATGAAGACCAGGTCGTAGGACTCGTCGGCCAGCCGGGTGAGAACTTCCTGGGCACGCCCGCTGATGAGCCGTGTCCGCGACGGCCCGATGCCTGCTTCCGTGAACGCCTGCTTGGCGAGGCGCTGATGCTCGGGCTCGACGTCGATCGTCGTCAGCACACCATCCTCGCGCATGCCGGAAAGCAGCCACAGCCCGCTGACGCCCGCGCCGGTGCCGACCTCGACGACCGTCTTCGCGCCGCTGAGCTTGGCCAACACGCTCAAAAGCGCCCCGACCGCCGGGGTGACCGCGCCGGCCCCCGTCTCGACAGCGCGGTCGCGCGCCGCGGCGACGATGGCGTCCTCGGAGATCGAGTGTTCGGCGTGGGTGACGATCGACTCGGCGCGGCTGGGTTGCGGCGGGCTCGCCGGGTCATCGGCCATGCCCGCAGCGTAGAGCGGTGCCGATTGGGCCACCACCGCGACACGCCCGTGCCGTCACGCCGAAATCGCGTCGAAATCGGGTGGTTTTGTCCTGGTTGGAGGTGGGTTATATAGGGTTGACCCGCTTTCTCAGGGAAAGTTCAGTCCGCTCATATGCCAACCACACCACCGTCGGGGACGGTATCTCGCATGGAACACGGCGGACGCTGGCGCTCTGGGAATAACCATGTCGACCGTCGTGTTGCCGCAGATGTCGCGTTGCCGACAACCGGTGAACGCTGTGATCTGGAGGATCCGACGACCACAACGACTACGGCCACCCATCTGGCCCCCGTCTCCATGTCTCATCTCGAGCGATACACCGACGGGGAGTGGGTTGAGCCCTCCGAAGAGCCGCAGGGCACGGCGGTGTTCGACGCCACCGGTGACCACGCCACCATGCCGTCGTGGGATGAACTCGTGCGCCAGCACGCCGACCGGGTGTACCGCCTGGCCTACCGGCTGTCCGGCAACCAGCACGACGCCGAGGACCTGACCCAGGAGACGTTCATCCGCGTCTTCCGGTCCGTGCAGAACTACCAGCCCGGCACGTTCGAGGGCTGGTTGCACCGCATCACCACGAACCTGTTCCTGGACATGGTGCGCAGGCGCGGCCGGATCCGCATGGAGGCCCTGCCCGAGGACTACGACCGGGTGCCCGCCGACGAGCCCAACCCCGAGCAGATCTACCACGATTCGCGGCTGGGCCCTGATCTGCAGGCCGCGCTGGACTCACTGCCGCCGGAGTTTCGCGCCGCGGTGGTGCTCTGCGATATCGAGGGTCTGTCCTACGAGGAGATCGGCGCCACGCTGGGCGTGAAGCTGGGCACTGTGCGCAGCCGGATCCACCGCGGTCGGCAGGCGCTGCGGGACTATTTGGCGCGGCACTCCGACGACACGGCCATATCAGCCTGACCGTTCGCGGGTGTCGGGCGTCGTGTCCCGCGCTACATTCAAGTAAGCACTGTCTATCGCGATGCTGACAGGCCGAGAGGAGCGGGGTGATGGTCGACCCGGGGCATGTGTTTCGCCGCGCGTTCTCCTGGCTGCCCTCTCAGTTCGCCTCGCAGAGTGATTCACCGGTAGGACCGCGTCAGTTCGGCTCCACTGAGCACTTGTCGACCGAGGCGATCGCCGCGTTCGTCGACGGTGAGCTGCGGATGACCGCTCACCTGCGTGCAGCGCACCACCTGTCGCTGTGCCCACAGTGCGCGGCCGAAGTCGATGCCCAGCGGCAGGCCCGCGCCGCGCTGCGGGATTCCTGTCCTATCGCCATCCCCAGTTCGCTGCTCGGCCTGCTTTCTCAGATTCCACAGGACACCACGCAGGTCCAGTCCGGTGACGAAAATCAGACCCAGTTTGCTGATGGCACGATCCGCGGCCGGCGCAAGCGCCGGTAATGTGGAACCAAATCAGGCAGCCGCACGCCGGCGAATAGCGGCGACCAAAAGAGAGTGATACACGGGTGACCAAGCAGGACCAGTCCGAAGGTAGCCAGCGCGTGGCGCCGCGCCCCGTCTCGCGCCCGCCGGTCGATCCGTCCACCACTCGGGCGTTCGGCAGACCAGATGGCGTCAACGGCTCCTTCCTGGGAGAGGACGGCAAGCGCGACCAGGGCGAGTTCACACCGACCGATCAGCCGCCCGACCCGGTGCTGGAACAGGCCTTCGGCAGGCCCAATGGCGGTGGAGACACACTGCAGCGCCATCCCGCCGATATCGGCGCGCTGGAGGCCGAACGCGAGAGGCAGCGGCCCGAGGAGCCCGACGATCCGTGGCGCGATCCCGGCGCGGCGGCCGCGCTCGGCACCCCGGCGGTGCCGAAACCCGCTCACGCACCTGCCGCTGCCAATATCGGCAAGCTCGGAGTGCGTGACGTCCTTTTCGGCGGCCGGGTGTCCTATGTCGCGTTGGCGGTGCTGGCGATCATCGCGCTGGTGATCGGCTTCGCCGGCGGCTGGGTGGGCCGCAAGACCGCAGAGGTGGTCGAGGCGTTCACCACATCGAAGGTGACGCTGTCCACCGACGGCGGCTCCGAACAACCTACTGGCAGGTTCGCGAAAGTCGCTGCCTCGGTGGCGGATTCGGTCGTCACCGTCGAAGCGGTTGGCGATAACGAAGGCGCGCAGGGCTCCGGTGTCGTCGTCGACGGTCGCGGCTACATCGTCACCAACAATCACGTGGTCTCCGAGGCCGCCACCAACCCAAGCCAGTACAAGTTGTCGATCGTGTTCAACGACGGCAAGGAGGTGCCGGCCAACCTGGTCGGCCGCGACCCGAAAACCGACCTGGCCGTGCTCAAGGTCGACAACGTCGACAACCTGACCGTGGCAAAGCTCGGTGACTCCGACAAGCTGCACGTCGGGGATGAAGTGATCGCGGCAGGAGCACCGCTCGGCCTGCGCAGCACCGTCACCCAGGGCATCATCAGCGCGCTGCACCGGCCCGTCCCGCTGTCCGGTGACGGCTCCGACACCGACACCGTGATCGACGGGGTGCAGACCGACGCGGCCATCAACCACGGCAACTCCGGTGGCCCGCTGATCAACATGAACTCCGACGTCATCGGTATCAACACGGCCGGAAAGTCGCTGTCGGACAGCGCAAGCGGGCTAGGGTTCGCGATCCCGGTCAACGAGGTCAAGAACACCGTCGAGGCGCTCATCAAGGACGGCAAGATCGCTCACCCGACGCTTGGCCTGACCGCCCGGTCGGTGAGCAACGACCTCGCTTCCGGTGCGCAGGTGGCCAACGTCAAGGCCGGTGGGCCGGCGGAGAAGGCAGGCATCCTGGAGAACGATGTCGTGGTCAAGGTCGGTGACCGCACGGTCGCCGACGCGGACGAATTCGTTGTCGCGGTGCGGCTGTTGAAGATTGGGCAGGACGCCCCGATCGAAGTGGTGCGCGAGGGCCGCCACATGACGCTTACCGTCAATCCCGGTTCCGACAACAGCACGTAATGTTCGCCAACGTCGGCTGGGGCGAGATGCTGCTCCTGGTGGTCGCCGGATTGGTGATCCTGGGACCGGAGCGGCTACCCGGCGCCATCCGCTGGACCTCTGGTGCGCTGCGCCAGGCGCGCGACTACATCAGCGGGGCGACGACGCAGCTGCGCGAGGACCTCGGCCCGGAATTCGAAGACCTTCGCGAGCCACTGGGTGAGCTGCGCAAGCTGCGGGGCATGACGCCGCGTGCCGCGTTGACCAAACATCTGCTCGACGGCGACGACTCGATTTTCACCGGCAAGTTCGACAAGCCCGACGACACGCCGGCCCGGCCCGGCCCCGCCGAACCGATACCGCCCACGCCGACACCACATCAGCCTCTCGCGACGCCGTTCGACAGCGACGCCACCTGACGCCGAAATTCGCTTTAGTCAGCACAGCTGGCGCTCAGCGGTCGCGGCTACTGGGCCTCAGCGTCCGGCGGGATCCAGGCCTAACGACATGCCCGCCAGCCCACGCTTGCGGGCCGACAACTTGTCGGCGATGCCGCGTAACTCCTTGCCCGCAACCGAATCCGGTGCGCTGAGCACCAACGGCACTCCTGAGTCGCCCGCGGCGACGAGTGCCGGATCCAGCGGAACCTGGCCGAGCAGCGGCACGTCTGCGCCGACCGCCGTCGTCAGCCGCTCGGCGACCTGGCGGCCGCCGCCCTCGCCGAACACCTGCATCGTCGTGCCGTCGGGCAACAGCAGCCCGGACATGTTCTCGACCACGCCGACGATGCGCTGACGGGTCTGCAGTGCGATCGCTCCAGCCCGCTCTGCAACCTCGGACGCGGCCAGTTGCGGCGTGGTCACCACCAGGATCTCGGCGCCGGGAATCAACTGCGCCACGGAGATCGCGACGTCGCCGGTGCCCGGCGGAAGGTCGAGCAGCAGCACATCGAGGTCACCCCAGTACACGTCGGCCAGGAACTGCTGCAGTGCGCGGTGCAGCATCGGCCCGCGCCACACCACCGGCGTATTGCCCTGGGTGAACTGGGCGATCGAGATCAGTCGCACGTCGTGGGCGATCGGCGGGAGGATCATCGATTCGACCTGAGTGGGTCGTTCGGTGGTGCCCATCATCCGCGGGATCGAATGCCCGTAGATGTCGGCGTCGAGCACACCCACCGAGAGCCCGCGCGCCGCCATCGCCGCGGCCAGGTTGACCGTCACGCTGGACTTGCCGACCCCGCCCTTGCCCGACGCCACCGCATACACCCGCGTCAGCGAACCCGGCTGGGCGAACGGGATGACGGGTTCGCGGGCGTCGCCCCGCAGCTGCTTGCGCAGCTCGGTGCGCTGCTCGTCATTCATGACGTCGAGGCTGACCTTCACCGCACCGGCGTCTGGCACGTCGGCGACGGCAGCGGCGACGCGCTCGGAGATCTCCGTCTTCTTCGGGCATGCCGCCGTGGTCAGATACACCTCGACGTGTACGCCGTGGTCGGCGTCCACGGTGACGTTCTTGACCATGCCGAGCTCGGTGATCGGCCTGCGCAATTCGGGGTCGATCACCTTGGACAGCCCGGCGCGAACCGCGGCTTCCAGCTCAGTGGGAGGTTCTGACACACCGCCGAGTGTAGGCGGAGCCGATCGGCCGATTCGTCGTCGGGCGGTCAGGCGGCCGGGCCGGGCGCAGGCCCCACGCCTTGGGGTACGGGCGGTCCGGCTGCCGGTGCCTGCGGCATCTCGCTCGCAGACGGCGGCACAAGTGCGGCAGCCGGCGGCTGTGCGATCTCGGCCGGAGCCGACGGAGGCGGGATGATACCCGGCGGCAGCGCCTCGGGCGGCAGCTGCGGCTGCACCGCCGGCGGCGGGTTCGTGCCGAGGCAGAACACTGCGCAGTTCTGCTGCGGCGGCGGCTGCATCCATGGCGGCATGTTCTGGGCCGGGTCGGGTTGCGTCATCATTGGCGAAGCCGCAGGCGGCGGTCCGGGTAGCGGCCCGAGCACCTGCCCGTTCATGGTTGTCGGGATCTGGCTGGCCACGTCCGTGCGGCCCATGTCGACCAGCGGCACCAGCGCAAGCGGGTCGTTGGCGGGCAGCCCGAGGGCGTTCATCGGCAAGCCGGGTCCGAGACCGTGGTAGTCGTCCAGGTGCGAGTCGGCGATGGGCGGTATCGGCCCGGTGATCGGCGGAAGATCGATGGGAACCACGCCGGTCGCATAAGCGGCCGCCCACCCGAGCACGTTCTGGGCGTACGCGACCGAATTGTTGTAGCGCAGGATCGCGGTCATCACCTGCGACTGATCACGCAGGTTCAGCCCGCCGCTGCACAGATAGCGCGCGGCGGCCAGGCTCGCGTCGAACACGTTCTGCACGTCGGCCTTGCCGTCACCGTTGCCATCGGATGCATACCGTGACCAGGTGCCGGGCAGGAACTGCATCGGACCCATCGCGCGGGCGAAGACGACCCTGCTGGTGCTGCGACCCAACTCGATGACTTCGTTACCCGGCAGCGTGCCGTCCAGCGCGGGCCCGTAGATGGGTCGCACCGCGGAGCCGGCCACGTCCGTTGCGCCGCCGTTGGCGTGCATCGACTCGATGCGCCCGATGCCTGCGAGCAGGTTCCAGCCGATACCGCATCCGGGGTTGGCGGACGCCATCATGCGTTCGGCGTTGCGGTATGCGTTCAGCGCCATCATCGGAATGCGAAGTGTGCCAGGCGAACTGACCACCGCAGCGGGCGGCGGACCGGAGATATTGGCGGTCGAGGCGATGTGGAAAGCCGTCGGCGTTTTCGTGACCGCGACAATCGAGGCGCCTGACCGGTCGCCGGGCGAGGGGGCGACGGCCGCCAACGGTGTCACCTGGGCGTCGCGAATAGGCGCCGACGACGGTGCCGACGCGCCGACGGCTCCGGCGAAGACGAAGGGGATGACGGCCGCGATGCCGAATGCGGGCGTGCGCATTACCTGCGTTGCGCGACGCCGCACTGCCTCGAGGGCGGCTCCTCCCCCTATGTGCACTCAACCGTCCTAAGTCGCCGGTGGCTTGTGAACCAAGTCACCATACCTAGTCGAGAAGGAACGTGTTACGGCAATGCCTGAGCCGGGTTAACCGAGTTTTTTGGTCCGCCGCTCACCCGCATGGGGTTTGCCGACGCCGTCCCTGCCGTCGGCTTTGGCCGGCCGGAGCTCGTTCAGCACGTCGCGCAGCTCCTCGAGTTCGCGGCGGAGGTAGTCACGGGTGGCGACCTCGCCTACGGCCAGGCGGAGTGCGGCGAGCTCGCGGGCCAGGTATTCGGTGTCGGCCTTGGTCTGTTCGGCGCGGCGACGGTCCTCCTCCAGCGACACGCGGTCGCGGTTCTCCTGGCGGTTCTGGGCGAGCAGGATCAGCGGCGCGGCGTAGGCGGCCTGCGTGGAAAATGCCAGGTTGAGCAGGATGAACGGGTACGGGTCCCAGCGCAGCGTGACCGCGAACAGGTTCAGCGCGACCCAGACGATGACGAGAATCGTCTGCCACAGCAGATACCGCCCGGTGCCGAGGAATCGTGCGATGGACTCGCTGAACTGCCCGACCGCCTCGGCGTCGACGTTGAAGGCGAGGCGACGCCGCGACGTGCGTGGGGTGTCAAGCCGTTGACGCGCCGACAAGTCGCTCATGTCACCCCTTCCGCGCCGAACAGTTCGGGTTCCTCGCGCTCCCGCCAGTCGTCGGGCAGCAGATGGTCGAGGACGTCATCGACGGATACCGCGCCCAGGAGATGGTTTTCTTCGTCGACCACCGGACCGCAGACCAGATTGTAGGCAGCGAAGTAGCGGGTGACCGCCGCCAGCGAGTCCTCGGGGCTCAGACTGGGCAGGTCGGTGTCCAGGATGCCGCTGACCAGCGCTGCGGGCGGCTCGCGCAGCAGTCGCTGCATGTGCACGCAGCCCAGATAACGTCCGGTCGGCGTCGCGGTCGGCGGTCGCGTCACGAAGACCAGCGAGGCCAGGGCGGGCGTCAGGTCGGGGTCACGGACCCTGGCCAGCGCCTCGGCGACGGTGGTGTCGGGTGCGATCGCCACCGGCTCGGAGGTCATCAGGCCGCCCGCGGTGTCGGGGGAGTGGCTGAGCAGCCGCCGCACGTCCTCGGAGTCCTCGGGATCCATCCGCCGAAGGAACAGCTCGGCGTCGGCAGGTGTCATCGTCCCCAACAGGTCGGCGGCGTCGTCGGGATCCATCGCCTCGAGCACGTCGGCGGCGCGCTCGGGCTCCAGCTGCCGCAGCACGTCGGCCTGCTCGTCTTCGGGCAACTCCTGCAGCACGTCGGCGAGCCGCTCGTCGTCCAGTGCCCTGACCACCTCCAAGCGGCGTTTGGAAGGCAGTTCGCGGATCGCCTCGGCGACCTCGATCGGCCGCTGACCTTCGAACTGCTGAAGCAACTGCGCGACGCCCTGGTCCGGCATCGCGAGGCCGGACGGGGTCAGGCCCTGCACGTGTTGCCAGTCTGCGATGGACACATTGCTGCGCCGTCCGAGCCTGCGCGCCAGCGGGCGCACCGCGACTTTGGTCACCACCCAGTCGCGGGTTCGGCTCTGCTCGATGCCCAGATCGACGACGCCGGCGTCGACCCCGGCGAGCTCGGGCACGTCCGGGTCGTCGACGCGAACCCGCGTTTCGAGAACTTGGCCGAGCACCAGCACCTCGCCGGGCCGCTGCGAGAACTTCCGCAACGACACATTGGCGGTGGTCAGGGTGACGGCACTGGGATCGATGGCGGTGATGCGTCCGATCGGGACGAAGATGCGTCGACGGTTGAGCAGCTCGACGACCAGCCCGAGCACCCTCGGTTGATGGCGGACGATGCTGATGCTGATCACCACATCGCGGACGCGGCCGATGGACTCGCCGTCGGGGCCCAAGACCACCATTCCCGCGAGCCGCGCCGCGTAGACCCTGTTCACCGCCGCCATGACTCAAAGGGTAGAGAGTGTGGTTGTGGAAAACCGGTATCGACCCCGCCGAACCATCCTTTCGGTTCCCGGTAGCAGCGCGAAGATGATCGCGAAGTCCAAGGAGCTGCCCGCGGACGAGGTTTTCCTCGACCTCGAGGACGCCGTCGCTGCGGACGCGAAGACCGAGGCGCGCACTCAGGTGGCGTTGGCGCTGGCGGAGCCGGGCTGGTCGGATCAGCTGCGGGGTGTTCGCGTCAACGACTGGACGACGCCGTGGACCTATGCCGACGTCATCGAGGTGGTGTCCACCGCGGGTGCCTCACTCGACCTCATCGTGCTGCCGAAGGTGACCGACGTCTCGCACATCCACGCGCTCGATCTGCTGCTGAGCCAGTTGGAGACCACGCACGGGCTGCCGGTCGGCGGGATCGGCATCGAGGCGCAGATCGAGAACGCCCGCGGGCTGACCAACATCGACGCGATCGCAGCGGGCCCGCGTGTGCAGGCGTTGGTGCTGGGTCCGGCGGACATGGCGGCCAGCCTCAACATGCGCACCCTCGAGGTCGGCGAACAACCCGAGGGCTACGACGTCGGCGATGCGCATCACCACGTGCTGATGCGCATCCTGATCGCCGCGCGCACGCACGGCGTCCTCGCGATCGACGGACCGTATCTCAAGGTGCGCGACGTCGATGCGTTCCGGCGGGTGGCGGGCCGGTCGGCGGCGCTGGGCTACGACGGGAAATGGGTGCTGCATCCCGACCAGATCGCCGCGGGCAACGAGATATTCAGCCCGCGGCAAGAGGCCTACGACCACGCCGAGCTGATCCTCGAGGCCTACGAATGGCACACCTCCCGCGCGGGCGGGGCCCGCGGGGCGGTGATGCTCGGCGACGAGATGATCGACGAGGCGAGCCGCAAGATGGCCTTGGTGATCGCCGGCAAGGGCCGCGCGGCGGGGATGACCCGCACGGGCGAACGGTTCCAGCCGCCGAACTAGGTGCGAAAGCCTATGGCGCCCACTGGAATCCGCTGGCGTAGATGCCGACGATCACGACAAGATAGAGCACCCACAGTGCGGTCACCAGGCCGCCGATGATGGCACCGGCCAACGCGATTCCGTAACCGTCCTGGCCGGTGCGCCTGCACTCACGCATCGCGATCGGGCCGAGGATCAGGCCCGCGGTCGACGGCAGCCCGCAGAACAGCAACCCCGCGAGTGCGGTGACCAACGCCGCAATGGCCTTGCCATTGGTGCCGGGCGGCTTGGCTTGCCGGTACGGGTCGAAAGGGGGGTAACCGGGATAGGTGTACCCGCCGGGCTGGGGGTACACAGGCGGCGGCAGAGTCGGATATCCCGTGGGGTAGTCGACCGGCGCGTACGGATCCGCCTGCGGCGCCGGCTGTTCCAGGGGCGGGTACTCGCCACCGCGGAACGGCTGGTCGGGCGGGCTGGTCACGTCAGGTACTGAACGCGAAGGCGTACCAGATGATGCTGATGATCAGCGACGCGACGCCGACCGCGATGCCCGCCACCGCCAGCCCGTGGCCACCCTGACGTCTCTCCTTGATCTGGTTCAGCGCGAGCACTCCGAGCACGATGCCGACGATGGAGCCGAGCCCGCACAGAATGCCGATCAGCGAGGCGACCAGCGACCAGATCGCGAACTGGTTGGTCTCGGACTGCGGTTGCCCGTAGCCGCCCGAATGCCCGCCGGGGTAACCCGCTGCCGGATACGACGACGGCGGGGGGTAGCCCGGCGCGCCGCCGAATTGCGGTGGCGGAGGCGGGGGATAGGACGGGGCACCGTAATCGGGCTGGCCACCGTAGGCCGACGGGTCGGGGTAGGGCGGCGGGTAGCCCTGCTGTTGGGCACCCGGTGCGGGGTAGGTCGGCGCGGACGGATAGGCCGGCGGCGGCGGGTAGGCGGGTGGCGGATAGCCGGGCTGCTGATAGTCGGTGGGCGGCTGATAGGTCGACGGTGGTTCGTAGCCTGACGACGACGGCGGGCTGTATCCCGGCGGCGTGAACTGCTCTCCTGTCCCAGCCTGTGGTTGTGACTCCTCGGCCGGGTCGGACTGCTGCTGTGACTGCTCGATCGGCGGCGATTCGTAGCCGCCCGACGACGGCTCCGACGCCCCTGAGCTTGAGGCGGATGCTGGCGTTTCCGAGGAGTCCCCACCGGGATTTGTCATGCTGATCAACCTAGCGTATGTGCTGGTACCCGTGGCAGGCGTGGCCACGGGGCACCAACGCCTGCGCCTGCGCGTTCAGCTTGAGTGGCCGCGAGAATACGGTGGCGCGAACGTAAGGAGAATGAGGATCGATGACCAGTCCCTTTCAGCCTGGACAGAATCCCGGCGCGACCCCTGGCGCGCCGACGTCCCCGGCGCGCGGTCGACCGGCAGGCCTGCCCACCCCGCCGAAGGGATGGCCGATCGGGTCGTACCCGACCTACGCCGAGGCACAGCGCGCGGTGGACTACCTGTCCGACAAAGAATTCCCGGTCCAGCAGGTGACGATCGTCGGCGTTGACCTGATGCAGGTCGAGCGGGTGACCGGACGGTTGACCTGGCCCAAGGTCCTTGGCGGCGGAGTGCTCACCGGCGCCTGGCTCGGCCTGTTCATCGGCCTGATCCTGGGCTTCTTCAGCCCGAGCCCATGGGGTGCGCTGATCACCGGCCTGATCGCGGGTGTCTTCTTCGGATTGATCACGTCCGCGATCCCGTACGCGATGGCCCGCGGCACAAGAGATTTCAGCTCGACGATGCAGCTCGTAGCCGGCCGCTATGACGTGTTGTGCGACCCGGAGAACGCCGAGAAGGGCCGGGATCTGCTGGCGCGCTTGACCATCTAGGCCGCTGAATCGGAGCTGCAATCGCGCACGCGAGGAGCAGTGGATCGCAGGTCACGATCGTGATGCGGCATCCGACGCGCCGCTCGAAGTGTTGCAAATCACGCGCACGTGGCTCTACGGTTCTGGCGCGGGAGGTTCCCCGCGGACGGGAGGCGGGTGGTGCGCACACGTCGGCTCTGTGCTGCGGCGTTGGCCGCGGTGACGACGGCATCCGTCGTGACGGCGTGCAGTTCGGGCGGCGGCGGTCTCGTCATCAACTACTACACACCGGCCAGTGAAATGGCCACGTTCACCGCAGTCGCCAAGCGGTGCAACGAAGAGCTCGGCGGTCGCTTCACCATCCAGCAGATCAGCCTGCCGAAAGAGGCAGACGCGCAGCGCTTGCAGCTGGCCCGACGGCTGACCGGCAACGACAAGACCCTCGACGTGATGGCGCTCGACGTGGTGTGGACCGCCGAGTTCGCCGAAGCCGGTTGGGCATTGCCTCTGTCCGACGATCCGTCCGGCCAGGCCGAGGCCGACGCCACCAGCAACACACTGCCCGGACCACTCGAGACCGCGAAGTGGCAGGACAAGCTGTATGCCGCTCCGATCACGACCAACACTCAATTGCTCTGGTACCGCGCTGACTTGATGGACGAGCCGCCGACCACGTGGGACGAAATGGTGGCCGAAGTGACTCGGCTGCACGCCGAAGGCAAGCCGAGCTGGATCGCCCTGCAGGCCAAGCAGTACGAGGGTCTGGTCGTGTTGTTCAACACGCTGCTGGAAAGTGCTGGCGGCCAAGTGCTTTCCGATGACGGCAAGACCGTGACACTGACCGACACGCCAGAGCATCGTGCCGCGACCGTGAAGGCGCTGCAGATCATGAAGGCCGTCGCCACAGCGCCCGGCGCGGACCCGTCGATCACCCAGACCGACGAGGGCACCGCACGCCTCGCACTCGAACAGGGCAAAGCCGCGCTCGAGGTGAACTGGCCGTTCGTGCTGCCGTCGATGCTGGAGAACGCGGTCAAAGGCGGCGTGAGTTTCCTTCCGCTCGACAAGGATCCCGCCCTGTCGGGAAGCATCAACGACGTCGGCACCTTCTCGCCGACCGACGAGCAGTTCGAGGCGGCGTACACCGCGAGCAAGAAGGTGTTCGGGTTCGCGCCCTATCCGAGTGTGCAGCCGGGCGAGCCGGCGAAGGTGACGCTCGGCGGCCTCAACCTGGCGGTGGCCCGCACCACCCAGCACCGGGCGGAGGCGTTCGAGGCCGTCCGCTGCCTGCGCAATGTCGAGAACCAGCGGTACACGTCGGTCGAAGGTGGGCTGCCCGCAGTGCGGACCTCGCTGTACGACGAACCGGCGTTTCAGACCAAGTACCCGCAGTACGCGATCATCCGCGAGCAGCTCACCAACGCCGCGGTTCGCCCGGCAACGCCCGTCTACCAGGCCGTGTCCACCAGGATCTCGGCGACGCTCGCGCCGATCACCGGCATCGATCCGGAGAAGACGGCCGATAAGTTGACCGATGTGGTGCAGAAGGCCATCGACGGTAAGGGGTTGATCCCGTGACCGCCACTGTGGAAGCACCGGAAGCCCCTGCCGCATCGGCGCGCGGCACGGGCGAGGACCGCAAGTCCGACCGCCGACTGGCATACGTGTTGATCGCCCCCGCCGTGATCCTGATGCTGGCCGTGACCGCATACCCGATCGGCTATGCGGTGTGGCTGAGCCTGCAGCGCTACAACCTGGCCGCGCCCGACGACACCGTGTTCGTCGGGCTGGCCAACTACCAGACCGTGCTCACCGACCGGTACTGGTGGACGGCATTCGTTGTGACACTGGCGATCACCGTCGTCTCGGTGGCGATCGAATTCGTGCTCGGAATGGCACTGGCGTTGGTGATGCACCGGACCATCTTCGGTAAAGGCGTCGTTCGCACCGCGATCCTGATCCCGTACGGCATCGTCACCGTCGCCGCCTCGTACAGCTGGTACTACGCATGGACGCCGGGCACCGGATATCTGGCCAACCTGCTGCCAGAGGGCAGCGCGCCGCTGACCGAACAGCTTCCGTCGCTGGCGATCGTGGTCCTCGCCGAGGTGTGGAAGACCACGCCGTTCATGGCCTTGCTGTTGCTGGCGGGGCTGGCGCTGGTGCCGCAGGACCTACTGAACGCCGCGCAGGTCGACGGGGCAGGCGCGTGGAAGCGGTTGTTCAAAGTGATTCTGCCGCTGATCAAGCCGGCGATCCTGGTCGCGCTGTTGTTCCGCACCCTCGACGCGTTCCGCATCTTCGACAACATCTACGTTCTCACCGGCGGCGCCAACAACACCGGTTCGGTGTCGATCCTGGGCTACGACAACCTGTTCAAAGCGTTCAACTTGGGCCTTGGGTCGGCGATCAGCGTGCTGATCTTCCTGTCCGTTGCGGTCATCGCGTTCATCTACATCACGATTTTCGGCGCATCGGCACCCGGCTCCGACGAGGAGAGGCGCTAGATGGCTGAACGGGTCGGTGCCGGCCGGGCGACGGGATGGACCGTCGTCAACATCCTGGTCGTGCTCTACGCGCTGTTTCCGGTGCTGTGGATCTTGTCGCTGTCACTCAAACCGACGTCAACGGTCAAGGACGGCAAGCTGATTCCGTCCGAGGTCACGTTCGAGAACTACAAGGGCATCTTCTCAGGCAACGCATTCAGTTCGGCGCTGATCAACTCGATCGGCATCGGCCTGATCACCACCGTGATCGCGGTGCTCGTCGGTGGTATGGCGGCCTACGCCGTCGCCCGGCTGGCGTTCCCGGGCAAGCGACTGCTCGTCGGTGTCGCCCTGCTGATCGCGATGTTTCCGCAGATCTCTTTGGTGACACCGATTTTCAATCTGTGGCGGCGCATCGGGCTGTTCGACACCTGGCCCGGCCTGATCATCCCGTACATCACGTTCGCGCTGCCGCTGGCGATCTACACGCTGTCGGCGTTCTTCCGGGAAATCCCTTGGGATCTGGAGAAGGCCGCCAAGATGGACGGCGCGACGCCCGCTCAGGCGTTCCGCAAGGTGATCGCGCCACTGGCGGCGCCGGGCATCGTCACCGCGGCGATCCTGGTGTTCATCTTCGCCTGGAACGACCTGCTGCTCGCGCTGTCGTTGACGGCCACCCAGCGGGCCATCACCGCGCCGGTGGCGATCGCAAACTTCACCGGCAGTTCGCAATTCGAGGAACCGACCGGGTCGATTGCGGCCGGCGCCATGGTGATCACGATTCCGATCGTTATCTTTGTTCTAATCTTCCAACGACGGATCGTCGCTGGATTGACGTCCGGTGCGGTAAAGGGGTAATTCGATGGCCGAGATTGTGTTGGACCGGGTGACAAAGAGTTACCCCGACGGCGCCACGGCCGTGAAGGACTTGTCCGTCACCATCTCCGACGGCGAGTTCATCATCCTGGTCGGCCCGTCGGGCTGCGGAAAGTCCACCACGCTGAACATGATCGCCGGGCTGGAAGAGATTTCGTCGGGAGAACTTCGTATCGGCGGCGAGCGGGTGAACGAGAAGGCGCCCAAGGACCGCGATATCGCGATGGTGTTCCAGTCCTACGCGCTTTACCCGCACATGACCGTCCGGCAGAACATCGGCTTCCCGCTGACATTGGCGAAGCTGAAGAAGGCCGAGATCGCCGCCAAGGTCGAGGAAACCGCGAAAATCCTTGATCTGACCGAACTTCTGGATCGCAGGCCGGCCCAGCTGTCGGGTGGTCAGCGCCAGCGGGTGGCCATGGGCCGCGCAATAGTGCGCGACCCCAAGGCGTTTCTGATGGACGAGCCGCTCTCCAATCTGGACGCCAAGCTACGTGTGCAGATGCGTTCGGAGATCGCCCGCCTGCAGACCCGGTTGGGCACCACAACGATTTACGTGACGCACGACCAGACCGAGGCGATGACGCTTGGCGATCGCGTCGTCGTGCTGCGGGCCGGGGAGGCCCAACAGATCGGGACGCCCGAGGAGCTATACGCCAGGCCGGCGAACCTGTTCGTCGCGGGATTCATCGGATCGCCGGCGATGAACTTCTTCCCGGCGACGATGACCGATGTCGGTGTCCGCCTGCCGTTCGGCGATGTCACGCTGACCCAAGAGGTGCACGACGTGCTCGCGCAGCACAACAGGCCGGGCAACGTGATCGTGGGTATCCGGCCCGAGCACCTCGAGGACTCCTCGCTGATCGACACGTACGCCCGGATCCGGGCGCTGACCTTCGAGGTCAAGGTGGACTTCGTCGAGTCGCTCGGGGCAGACAAGTACGTCCACTTCACCACCGAGGGCGCAGGCGCTCATGCCCAACAGCTCGCCGAGCTGGCCGCCGACTCCGGCGTCGGCGAGAACGAGTTCGTGGCAAGGGTTTCCACCGAGTCGAAGGTGACGCCGGGGCAGACGATGGAGCTGGCGTTCGACACCGCCAAGTTGGTGATCTTCGACGCCGACAGCGGGGCCAACCTCACCATCGCCCCGGCGGGTGCTGCACGTGAGGACGCGCGGCACGAGGAGACGGCGCCACCCGCATCTGCGGCCGAGGCGCGCGAAGAGCAGACCACACCGCGCGCCGAGTGACCGATGTCCTCGGCGAGGTGCGCGCTCATCTGTGCGCGCACTTCGCAGGAGCGGGGATCAGTGGCGAGCCCGACGCCGCGAGTGTGACGTTTCTCGGCACCGAGCCCATCGATGTCCTGCGGTTCGGCCCCGACCGTGACGGGGTCGTTTTTCATGTCTCCCTTGGCTGTTCGCGCTATCCGATGACCGACCCGGCCGATATCGCGGCCGATCCAGTGCACGGTCCTCGCGCGGAGGTGACGGTTGCGCTGCGCGGAACGTCGCCGGCGGGACTTGCCCGCAGCGTGGCGGTGCTGGCCGCCGCGCCCGCCGTCGAGGGTCTCGTCTTGGCCCCCGACGCGCTGGTCGACCTCGGTTCGCCGCTTTGGGTTGGAGCGCCGTTCATCGCTTTTCTGCTGGGCCGCAGCGAGATTGGTGACGTTGCCTTACCGGGGCCCTACGACTCGGTCGCGGTGCTGTCGGCAATCCCGATCACCGCGACCGAGGCGGCGTGGGTGCGGCTCAAGGGTGCCGAAGCGATGCGGGAAGCGTGGCAAACCGACGGTGTGGATGTGTCCGACCCGACGCGGAAGGCGTCAGCCCCGAGCTAAAGCCAGCTGTTGCGCCGGAACGTCCGGTACAGCAATAGGCAGACGCAGAGCATCAGCGCCAGCACCGCGGGATAGCCCCATGCCCAATGCAATTCGGGCATGTACTCAAAGTTCATCCCGTAGATTCCCGCCAAAGCCGTTGGCACGGCGGCGATCGCGACCCACGCCGAGATCTTGCGCATGTCGACGTTCTGCTGCATGGCGACCTTGCCGAGCGCGGCCTGCACCAGCGAGCTCAACATCTCGTCGTAGCTCGTGATTCGGTCGGACGCCTGGATGTTGTGGTCGAGCACGTCGCGCATGTAGCGACGGACCTCGATGGAGATCAGGTCGTTGTGGTCGGTGCCCAGTCGCTGCAGCGCGAGCGTCAACGGGTTGACCGCGCGACGAAGCTCGACGACCTCCCGCTTCAGCAGGTAGATGCACTCGATGTTGGTGTGGGTGCGCGGGGAGAAGATGTCCTCCTCCATCGCATCGATGTCGGTCTCGACCAGGTCGGTGACGTCGAGGTAGCTGTCCACCACGTGGTCGGCGATCGCGTGCATGACCGCGTACGGGCCGAGCTTCAGCGTGGCGGGGGAGGCGTCGAGTGTCTTGCGAACCCCGGCCAGTGCGCCATGCTCACCGTGGCGGACCGTGACCACGAAATCGGCTCCGACGAAGATGAAGATCTCGCCCGTCTCGACGATCTCCCTGGCGTTGACCACCGACGCGTGCTCGACGTAGTTGACCGTCTTCAGGACGAGGAACAGCGTCTTGTCGTAGCGCTCCAGCTTCGGCCGTTGATGGGCGTGCACGGCGTCCTCGACGGCCAGTTCGTGCAGTCCGAACACGTCGGCGACCGCCATCATCTGGTGCTCGTCGGGCTCGTGCAGGCCGATCCACACGAATGCTTCCTTGCCCTCTTTTTCTAGTTCGCGCACCTTGTTGAGGGCGGCGGCGTGGGTGTATTTGCCGGGCAGCCGCGTTCCGCCGGCGTAGACGCCGCAGTCGACCATCGCCCGGGCGACGGGCACGTGGATGGACCGCGCCTCGGGATGTGAGTACTTGGTCCGAGTTGGTCGAAACGAAGAAGGCAGAGCGCGAAACGATGGCATCGGTCACCCTCCCGTCTCAGCGCGGGCTTAAATCCAGCCGTTGTCAATATTACGCGGCGGGGTCTGGACCGGGCGGTTTGAGGCTCATGCCGGTGCGCTAGTTTCAACCCGGAAAACCTCTCTTCGCAAGGAGCCTGAAGACGTGAGCACTTCTCCCCTCAAGATCGCGGTCACCGGCGCCGCAGGCCAGATCGGCTACAGCCTGCTGTTCCGCTTGGCGAGCGGCTCGCTGCTTGGCCAGGACCGCCCGATCGAGCTCCGTCTGCTCGAGATCGAGCCGGCCCTGAAGGCGCTCGAGGGTGTTGTCATGGAACTCGACGACTGCGCGTTTCCCTTGCTGGCCGGTGTCGAGATCGGCGCGGATGCGAACAAGATCTTCGACGGGGTGAATCTGGCCCTGCTTGTGGGTGCCCGTCCGCGTGGACCCGGCATGGAGCGCAGCGATCTGCTCGAGGCCAACGGTGCGATCTTTACCGCCCAGGGCAAGGCGCTCAACGAGGTCGCGGCCGACGACGTCCGCATCGGCGTCACCGGCAACCCGGCGAACACCAACGCACTGATCGCGATGAGCAACGCCCCCGACATCCCGCGCGAGCGATTCTCCGCGTTGACCCGCCTCGACCACAACCGGGCGATCAGCCAGCTGGCGAAGAAGACCGGCGCCAAGGTCACCGATATCAAGAAGATGACGATCTGGGGCAATCACTCCGCCACTCAGTACCCCGACATCTTCCACGCCGAGGTCGGCGGCAAAAACGCCGCCGAAGCCGTCAACGACCAGGACTGGATCGAGAACGACTTCATCCCGACCGTCGCCAAACGTGGTGCGGCGATCATCGACGCCCGCGGCGCCTCCTCCGCCGCGTCGGCCGCTTCGGCGACCACCGACGCCGCCCGCGACTGGCTGCTCGGGAGCCCGAAGGACGACTGGGTGTCGATGGCGGTGTTCTCCGACGGCAGCTACGACGTGCCGGAGGGCATCATCTCGTCGTTCCCGGTGACCACCAAGGACGGCAACTGGACGATCGTGCAGGGGCTGGAGATCGACGAGTTCTCCCGCGGCCGGATCGAAAAGACGACCGCCGAGCTGGTCGACGAGCGCAAGGCGGTCACCGAGCTCGGTTTGATCTGAAACAAGCGATTAGGTTACCTAAAAGTAGGCCAGTAACCTGAGCGCCGTGTCGGAGAAGCCAGATAACCCGCAGGTCGTCGTCACCGACGAGGAGATCTTCGAGGCGCACGTAGCCGGCAAGCTCTCCGTCGAACTCAAGGCCCCGCTGGACACTCAGCGCGCCCTGTCGATCGCCTACACGCCCGGTGTAGCGCAGGTCAGTCGGGCGATCGCCGCCGATCACACGCTGGCCGCTCGTTACACCTGGGCGAACCGGCTGGTGGCCGTCGTCAGCGACGGCAGTGCGGTGCTCGGCCTCGGCGACATCGGCGCGGCGGCCTCGCTGCCGGTGATGGAGGGCAAGTGCGGCCTGTTCAAGGCCTTCGCAGGCCTGGACTCGATCCCGATCGTGTTGGACACCAAGGATCCCGACGAGATCGTCGAAACCCTGGTGCGGTTGCGGCCGACATTCGGCGCCGTGAACCTCGAGGACATCTCGGCGCCCCGCTGCTTCGAAATCGAACGGCGCCTCATCGATGCTCTCGACTGCCCGGTGATGCACGACGACCAGCACGGCACCGCGATCGTGGTGCTCGCCGCGATGCTGGGCGCGACCAAGGTGCTCGACCGCGACATCGCGTCGCTTCGCGTGGTGATCTCGGGCGTCGGCGCGGCAGGCATGGCGTGCGCGAACATCCTTCTGGCCGCAGGTATTACGGACATGACCGTGCTGGACTCCCTTGGCATCCTGCATCAGCACCGAGACGACCTGACCCCGGTCAAGCTCGATCTGGCGCAGCGCACCAACCCCGATGGCCTTTCTGGCGGAATGGTCGAGGCGCTGAAGGGCGCCGACATGTTCCTCGGCCTCTCGGGCGGGATCGTGCCAGAAGAGCTGATCGCGACGATGGCCCCCGACGGCATCGTGTTCGCGCTGTCCAACCCCGACCCCGAGATCCATCCGAAGATCGCCGCCAAGCACGCTGCCGTGGTGGCGACCGGCCGCAGCGACTTCCCGAACCAGATCAACAATGTGCTGGCGTTCCCGGGCGTGTTCCGCGGGGCGCTGGACGCCGGTGCCCGCCGGATCACCGAGAAGATGAAGGTGGCCGCCGCCGAGGCGATTTTCGGGGTGGTGGGCGACGACCTCGCACCCGACCGGATCGTTCCGAGCCCGCTGGACCCGCGCGTCGGGCCTGCCGTGGCCGAGGCGGTCGCGGCGGCCGCGGACGTCTGATCGCGCCGATGGGCGGCCGTCGACTCGCCCTCGCGCTGGCGGCTCTGCTGATCGCCGGGTGCGGCGGCACGGGCGGTGACCAATCGATCGCCGTCGGAGCGCGCGACGACGCGGAATCGGTGCTGCTGGCCAACCTGTATGCGTCGGCCCTGCGGAGCTACGGCACGGCCGCGCACGTCGAGCGGCTACCCGGCCCGTTGGCCGGGCTGGACTCGGGTGCGGTTGCCGTGGTGCCGGGCTTCACCGGTCGACTGCTGGACACCTTCGCGCCCGGCGCGAAAGCGCGCGCACCCACGCAGGTCTACCGCGACATGGTGGCGGCACTGCCCGAAGACGTCACTGCGGGCGACTACGCCGAATCGGCGGAGGACAAGCCGGCGCTCGCGGTCACCGAGGCGACCGTCGACGCCTGGGGCGGACGGGATGTCACAGCCGCAGTTCGCCGTTGCGCCCAGCTCGAGCTCGGGCAAGTTGTCGGTGAACCCCGACCCGCCGCCGTCGGCACATGCGCGGCGGAGGTGCGTGAATATCCCGACGCCGCAACGTTATTCGAGGCGTTGCGGGCGGGGCAGGTCAACGCGGCGTGGACTTCGACGGCCGACCCGGACATTCCCGCCGAGTTGGTGGTGCTGGCCGACCGCACCGCACTGATCCGCGCCGAGAACGCCGTGCCGCTGTATCGCCGCAACGAGTTGTCCGAAACGCAGGTGCTCGCGCTCAACGAGGTGGCCGGCGTGCTGGACACCGCGGCGTTGGTGCGGATGCGGCGTCAGGTAGACGACGGCGCGGATGCGGGCCAGGCCGCCGACGCGTTTTTGGCCGAACACCCGCTCGGTGCGACCAGCCGCTAGTCCGGCATCGTCCGCGCACACTCGGTCCTTGTCCAGACCCTCCGCGGCCCTTGCGTTGCGGGCGATCGCGGTCTTGATGCCGCCGGGGTGCACGCACGCGACCTTCACTGGTGACCGGCGATGATCATCTCCTGCCGCAGTGCTTCGATGAACCCGCAGAACCGTCAACTGGGCCGCGTTGTACGCCGCCTGCCCGGTACCGAAGGCGTGCCGAGGACACTAGAGATGTTGACGACGTGTCCGTCGCCAGATGTAATCAGTTGCGGCAGAAAGGCTTGGGCCATTGAGCACGCCCCAGTAGTCGACGTTCATCACCTTCTCGATGTCCTTGAACTGGCTAACTGTGATGCTTCCAGTGAACGCGATGCCCGCGTTGTTGTAGGTCTGGTTGACGGTGCCGAACTGTTCGTTGACCGCATCGGCGAACACCCCGAACGCCTCGCGTTCGGTCAACGTCCAGCCGGTCGGACTTCACCGTCGCGCCGACGGCCGCCAGCCGCTCCTCGGTGACCGTGAGCCCCCGGCGTCGACGTCGCTGACGGCGACCTTGGCGCCCGAGCGCCCGAGCTCGATCGCCAGCGCCCGGCCGACCCCAGAGCCGGCTCCGGTCACTGCGGTTTCCTGTCGCGAGTTGATCGTGGCAAACGAGACGGGTCATCGCGATCGGGCCGGTGGTGAGCTGGTGATTGAAGGCAACCCTCACCGGCTGGTCAGTGAAGCTCCGCCAGGGCAGACGGAGACAACAGCGAAACGAATACGCCAGAGCTTATTAGCACGCCTAACTTGAGATCTCGTCGGTACTGTGGCCACATGACTGGGTCCACGCCGACGCTCTACATCTTTCCGCATGCTGGTGGATCGGTGGAGTACTACGTGCCTTTTGCCAAGTCGTTCTCGAGCGACGTCAAATGCATCGCCGTTCGGTACCCCGGACGACGCGGCACCCATGACCTTGCTTCGTTCACCAGCATTCCCGACCTTGCCGAAAGCGCATGCGAGCTGCTGGTCCCGGGGGATCAGGTCGACCGAAAGGTCGCATTCTTCGGCCACAGCATGGGAGCTCTGGTGGCATTCGATGTCGCCCGTCGGTTCGAAGCGGCGGGCAAACCCGTTGCAGCGCTGTTTGTGTCGGCCTGTGCTGCACCAGGCGAGATCGGCTACGACTACATTCCGGAGTCTGATCGCGGTCTTCTCGATGCAGTGAGCGCAATGACCGGCGCAAACCCAGAGTTCCTGGAGAACGAAGAATTCGCGGCGAAGATTCTGCCCACACTTCGCGGACTCAAGGCCATTGCAAATTACGAGTGCCCACCCGACGCGACCGTGTCATGCCCTATCTTCGCTTTCCTGGGTGATGACGACGAAGTCGCCACCTACGAAAAAGTGACGCGGTGGTCGCAGCGAACGACGTCGGAGTTCAGTGCGCAGGTGTTTCCTGGTCACCACTTCTATCTCAATGACCACTTGCCGGAGCTGGTTGGCAACATCGAGGAAAAAATCGCGTCGTGCTGTGGAGACTGATAGCCACGCGCACAGCCTCGGCGTTGCAACGGCCTGACATGTGCCGCCAGGGTCCAGTGCGAAGTTAATATCGGCGGCCATGTAGCTAAGTACCGACAGACTCCGGTACCGTTCTGGGGATCGTCACCGATGTTGATTTCGAGGGGAGGGATAGCAGGCGTACCGGCATTCCGGTGCCACTGGTCCGCACGAGCAGGACCTTTGCCGAGCACAACAGATTCCCAGCCAGCAATCAGCGGAAAGACTTCCCATTCGCCCTCCCCGGACCATATATTGCCTAGGACGTAGAAATTAGCTGTTGACTACGGAAGCTGTGTCGGGTTCCGACATGTTGAACAACGCAAGTGTTCCTCCTTCCGTAAGATGGAATTGGGCTCGCATCAGAACTTCAGGATCGGTCTGCTTGTCGGGGGGCGGCCAGATTCACCAGACCGTACCGAAAGGTGCTGTAATGCCAGTGATTGAGCAGTTTATTCCGGCTGTGCTTGCCGACCGTGCGCGGCGTCAGCCGGATGACGTTGCGTATACGTTCATCGACTATGAGGTAGACCCTGCGGGGTTCGTCGAAAGCTTGACGTGGTCGCAGGTCCACCAGAGAGCTCAGATCGTGGCTGAGGAGTTGTTGCTGTGCGGGTCGGTGGGCGATCGGGCAGCGATTGTGGCTCCGCAGGGGCTGGATTATATTGTCGCGTTCTTCGGCGCGATGCAGGCTGGTTTTATCGCTGTTCCGCTTTCGGTGCCCCAATTTGGTGGTCATGACGAGCGGGTGTCGGGGGCGCTGAGGGACTGCTCACCGGCGGTGATACTGACAACGTCTGCGGTTGTGGCTGACGTGATGCCGTATGCCGGTGTGCGGCCTGGTGCTTCTGCGCCGCGAGTGATCGAGATCGATGTGCTGAACCTGGATTCGCCGCGGATGCTTGACGCGAGCATGGGTCCTTTTCCGTCGACGGCCTATCTGCAGTACACGTCGGGGTCGACTCGGCAGCCGGCCGGTGTGATGGTCACGCACCGCAACGTGGTGGCCAATCTGGATCAGATTTTCTCGGACTATTTCGAGCACCGCGGCAAAGTTCCGCCGCCGGACATCACTTTTGTGTCGTGGCTGCCCTTCTATCACGACATGGGGATGGTACAAGGCGTGTTTGCGCCGCTGCTGGTCCCAACTGCGGTGGGGGGCGGAACGGTGGGACGTCCGGCGGTCTTGATCAGTCCGGTGGCGTTTCTGCAGAAGCCGGCCCGGTGGATGCGGCTGCTGGCGATGAACAGCCCCTCGTGGTCGGCTGCGCCGAACTTCGCGTACGAGTTGGCGGCGCGTCGTACGTCAGATGACGACCTGGCGGGGCTGGATCTGGGTGGTGTGCTGGGCATTATCAGCGGAAGTGAACGCATTCACGCCGCGACGATCCGGCGGTTCACTGAGCGGTTCGCGCGGTTCAATCTGCCCAAGGACACGTTGCGGTCGTCCTATGGGTTGGCGGAGGCGACGCTGTATGTGACCTCGGCGCCGAAGGGTCATGTGCCGGTGACGGCGTATTTCGACTATGAGAAGTTGTCGGCGGGTTATGCGCAGCGGTGGGGGACCGAAGGTGGGACGGAGCTAGTTAGTTATGGTGCACCGCGGGCGTCGACGGTGCGCATAGTCGATCCGGACACCTGTGTGGAGAATCCCGCTGGAAAGGTGGGCGAGATCTGGGTGCACGGCGACAACGTCGCGAGCGGTTATTGGCGGAATCCACAGCTGTCGGAGGGCACGTTCGGCGTCGAGTTGGTGGATCCGTCGCCGGGGACGCCGCAGGGGCCGTGGTTGCGCACCGGGGATTTGGGTGTCATGTCGCAGGGTGAGTTGTTCATCATCGGGCGGATCAAGGATCTGCTGATCGTGGATGGGCGTAATCACTATCCCGATGACATTGAGGCCACGGTTCAGGAGATCACCGGTGGCCGGGTGGCGGCGATCTCGATTCCCGATGAACGTACCGAGCGGCTGGTGGCGATCGCGGAGGTCAAGAAGCGGGGCTCAGAGGAGGAGGCGCGGGACCGGCTGCAGGTCGTGAAGCGCGAAGTAACCTCGGCGATTTCGAAGTCGCACAGTGTGCGGGTGGCTGATCTGGTGTTGGTGGCGCCGGGTTCGATTCCGATCACCACCAGCGGCAAGGTGCGGCGTTCGGCCTGCGTGGAGCGCTATCGACAGGACGAATTCAGCCGTTTGGAAGCCACGGTATGACGGCGGCTTTTGACGAAGCTGCTCTTCGCCGCTGGCTGGTCGACTACCTGGTCACCAATGTTGGTTGCAGCCTCGATGACATCGATTCGGACGCTTCGATGCATGATCTCGGATTGGGGTCGAGTGACGCGGTGGTGCTTACTGGTGAACTGTCGGAGTTGTTGGGCCGGCAGATCTCACCCGTGGAGTTCTGGCAGTATCCGACGATCAATGCGTTGGCGCGGTTTTTGACCGGGTCGGAATCGGAGCCTGAAGCTGAGGCGGTGGTGAGCCGCGAGCAGTCATCGTTGGACGAGCCGATCGCTGTTGTTGGGTTGGGGTGTCGGTTTCCCGGCAACATAGTGGGCCCGGAGTCGTTGTGGCAGTTTGTGGTTGACGGCCGGTCATCGGTGGGGGAGGTGCCCCCGGAGCGGTGGTCGCTGTTCGATGACGGCTCACCCGAGGCGGCCGCGGCGTTGTCGGGCACCACCCGGTGGGGCTCGTTTTTGGCCGACATCGACGCCTTCGACGCGGAGTTCTTCGAGATTTCGCCGCGGGAGGCGGCCAAGATGGATCCCCAGCAGCGGCTGTTGCTGGAGGTGTCCTACGAGGCGTTGGAGCACGCCGGCATTGCGGCTGATTCGCTGCGGCATACCCAAACGGGAGTGTTCGCCGGCGCGTGTTTGGGAGAGTATGGCTATTTAGCGTCGACGGATTTGAGTCAGGTCGATGCGTGGTCGGGTACCGGCGGTGCGTTGAGCATCATCGCCAACCGGGTGTCGTATTTCCTCGACCTGCGCGGGCCGTCGGTGACGGTCGATACGGCGTGTTCGTCGTCGCTGGTGGCCGTGCATCTGGCGTGTCAGAGTTTGCGGACCGGAGAGTCGAATCTCGCGCTGGCGGCGGGGGTCAACTTGTTGTTGTCACCGGCGGTGACCCGCAGCTTCGATCAGGCGGAGGCGATGTCGCCGACCGGGCGGTGTCACGCTTTCGACGCCAGCGCGGACGGGTTTGTGCGCGGCGAGGGTTGCGGTGTTGCGGTGCTCAAGCGGCTCACCGATGCGCTGCGCGACGGGGACCGGGTGCTGGCGGTGGTGCGGGGTTCGGCGGTCAATCAGGACGGCCGGTCCAACGGGTTGATGGCCCCCAACCCGGCCGCGCAGATGGCGGTGTTGCGTGCTGCCTACGCCAATGCCGGCATCGCGCCGCGGGAGGTCGACTATGTCGAGGCCCACGGAACCGGCACGTTGCTTGGCGATCCCATCGAAGCCCGCGCACTCGGGACGGTGCTGGGTCGTGGACGTCCGGAGACCTCGCCATTGCTGATCGGTGCCGTCAAGTCCAATCTGGGTCATTTGGAGGCCGCGGCGGGGATTGCGGGGTTCATGCAAGGCGGTGCTGGCGGTGCAGCGGGGGCATATTCCGACGAACGTGTGTTTTGAGAATCCCAATCCGCACATCCCGTTTGAGAATCTGCGGCTGAAAGTCGTTGCCGAACCCACTGATTGGCCCTCGACGGGCCGCCTCAGGCGGGCGGGAGTGTCTTCGTTCGGGTTCGGTGGCACCAATGCGCATGTGGTGCTGGAACAGGGGCCGGATCTGCCGCCGCCAGTGGTGAATACGGGTCCGGCGGTGAGCACGTTGGTGGTCTCGGGCAAGACCGCCGAGCGGGTCGGGTCGATGGCGGGGGTGTTGGCCGACTGGCTGGCCGTCGAGGGGGCCGATGTGGCGTTGGCTGATGTGGCCCACACCCTCGATCATCATCGCGCTCGGCAGGCGAAGTTCGCCACCGTCTGTGCCCGCGATCGCGACCAAGCCGTCGCCGGATTACGCGCCCTCGCGGCGGGCAGGTCAGCCGATGGGGTGGTGGCACCGCATCAGGGCGCGTGTCGGCCCGGGACGGTGTTTGTCTATTCGGGTCAGGGCTCGCAGTGGGCGGGGATGGGCCGGCAGTTGCTGGCCGATGAGCCGGCGTTCGCTGCGGCGGTCGCCGAATTGGAGCCGATTTTCGTTGAGACGGTCGGGTTTTCGCTCCGACGGGTGCTGGAGGCTGACGAGCCTGTGATCGGGATTGCCCGTATTCAGCCGGTGCTGGTGGGCATGCAGTTGGCGCTGACCAAGCTGTGGCGCTCTTACGGCGTGGAACCCGATGCGGTGATCGGGCATTCGATGGGCGAGGTTACCGCGGCGGTGGTGGCCGGGGCGCTGAGTCCCGCCGAGGGGCTGCAGGTGATCGCCACCAGGTCGCGGTTGATGTCGCGGCTGTCCGGGCAGGGTGCGATGGCATTGCTGGAGTTGGACCCGCGACGCACCGAGGAGTTGATCGCCGACTATCCCGACCTGACGCTGGCGGTGTATGCCTCACCGCGTCAAACCGTGATCGCCGGACCCCCTGATCAGGTCGATGCGGTGATCGCGATCGTGGACGCCCAAGACCGGCTGGCGCGGCGCATCGAGGTCGACGTGGCCTCCCACCACCCCACCATCGACCCCATCCTGCCCGATCTGCGCACCGCCCTCGCCGACTTGACCCCGCATCCACCGACCATCCCGATCCTGACCACCACCTACGACGACACCGACACCGGCACAATCGTTTTCGGCGCCGACTATTGGGTCGCCAATCTGCGCAACCCGGTGCGGTTCAGCCACGCCATCGCCGCGGCCGGCGCCGACCACAGCACCTTCATCGAAGTCAGCCCCCACCCACTGCTCACCCACGCCATCACCGACAGCCTGGGACGCGTGCATCACCACAGCATCGGAACCTTGCAGCGCGACGCCCCAGACACCCTGACTTTCCACACCAACTTGAATGCCACGCACACCGTGCATTCACCACACACCGAGCACCCACCCGAACCACATCCGGCCCTTCCCGCCACACCCTGGCACCACACACAGCACTGGATCGGCCACAAGAAGAAGGTGAACGCGGCCGGCGTTGCCCCAAGATCCGGAACTCTGCTCGGCGAGCACATCGCGGTCGCCACCGCACCGCCCGTACATCTGTGGCAGGCGCGGCTTGTCGCCGAGGCCAAACCATATCCGGGTGGCCATCGGATTCATGGGGTGGAAGTGGTTCCGATATCGGTGCTCTTGCAGACACTTTCGGCAGCGGCAGCCCAGTCTGGTGCATCGAAGTTGTGTGACATCCGGTTCGACCATCCAATCGTCATCGACCAGCCGCGGATGATCCAGGTGGTCGCCGACGACCAATCCGTCACTGTCTCATCGCGTCCCGCGGCCGACGCCCCCGAGCACCGTTGGGTACGCCACGTCAGCGCCGGAATCGCTGACCGGACGACCGACGATGAGGACAAAGACGCGGACACGAGCGGCGATCACGAAATGGTCGGCTACGACACTTCGTCGGTCGCCGAGCTCCAGCGGGCGTGGGGTATCGACGGCCAGCCGTTTCCTTGGTCGATCAGCTCGTGCCGCTCAGGACCCGGCCGTTTGGACGCTGATGTCAGCTTGCCGGAGGCGTCGACGGTCGGATTGCTCGACGCCGCCGTTCACCTCGCCCGCCTGGTGGACAGCTCTGACCCGCGGCTGATGGTTCCTGCCGCCGTCGGAAGCGTGTGGCTTGCAGACGGTCTGGCCGATGCACGCGGTTGCGTCGAGGTACGCCGGCGCGGCGGCAATGGCGATGAGCTCATCGTGGACATCGTCGTGAAGGCAGCCGACGGCAGGCCGTGCATCGACATCTGCTCACTTCGCTATGCAGATGTTGAGTCAGGTCCTGTACAGGCGGTTCCCCACGACGCCGACTCGCGCACATTAGCGCACGCGATCGAGTGGCAACCGTGGCGCGGGCATGCTGAACCGCAACAGCCGCCTGATTCCCGCTGCAACCTCGCGGTGCTCGGGCAGAGCGATGCTGCTCTGACTCTGCGCGCTCGGCTCGCCGACGCCGGTTACCCGGCGGCCGGCGTCGACGAGGCCCGATGTGTCGTCTACGTCGCCGAGCCCGGGCCTAAGCACCCGGGAGAGTCCGACATCGACTGCTCGGTCCGTCTGTCAGCCGAAGTGACCGATCTCGTTTGCCGGCTGGCCAAGCGTGATGACCGCCACCCGACCAGGCTGTGGATCATCACCCGCGGGGTAGGGGACGCCGTCTCGGACACGGCGTTGCGCGAGAGCTGTCTGTGGGGACTCGCCGGGGTCATCGGCGCCGAGCAGCCCCAGCTGTGGGGCGGCCTTGTGGATATCCCAGTCTGTGACGACATCGGTGATTGTGCATCGGCGCTGTCCACGCTGCTGCCGACGGCAGCCAAGTCCATCCTGATGCTGCGCGACGGCGAATTCCTCGCGCCCGCCTTGGTGCCGGTCTCCGGCCAACCGGAGCGAGGACCATTCCGGTGTCGTCCAGACGCGGCTTACCTCATCACCGGCGGCATGGGCGCACTCGGCCTGCTGATGGCCGCCTGGCTCGCGGACCGCGGTGCACGTCGTCTCGTCCTGGCTGGCCGTACTCCGTTGCCTCCCAGGCGCGACTGGGACAGCGACAGCGATGACACGGACGTGCGCCACAAGATCGCCGCGATCCGGGCGCTGGAGATGCGTGGCGTCTCTATTGATGCCGTGGCCCTCGACGTCGGATCGCGCGACGGGGTGCAGGCTCTGCTCGCCAGGCGGGACGGTGACGGGGCTCCGCCGATACGCGGTGTCATACACGCTGCCGGAGTCACGGAAAGTCAACTCCTCACTGAGATTGCAGATAGCCAGCTTCGGCGCACCATGTGGCCGAAAATCGCTGGTGCACAGGCGTTGCACGAGGCCTTCCCGCCAGCCACCCTCGACTTCTTCTTCCTGACTGCCTCGGCCGGGACGGTCTTCGGTATCCCGGGGCAGGGCGCCTACGCGGCGGCGAATGCGTATCTCGACTGCCTGGCCCGAGCGCGTCACCGACAAGGCTGCCACACCGTCAGTCTGGACTGGGCGGCCTGGCAGGGGCTCGGGTTCGGCTCTGACGCGCAAGTCGTCGTTCAAGAGCTTCAACGGCTGGGGTCGCGGCCGGTCACCCCGGAAGAAGCCTTCACCGCCTGGGAGTACGTGAACCGCTACGACGTGGCGCAAGCGGTCATGGCGCCGATGCCATCCGCTGAGGAAGGCGCGTCGGTCATATCCGATGCGCATCTAACCTCAACACCAATTCGTGCATGGTCAGAGATGTCGCCCGACGATCTGCACGCTGAACTGGAGAACGGGCTACGCGCCATCCTTGCCACCGAACTTCGAATGCCGGAGGCCGAAATCGAATTGGACCGGCCGTTCGCGGAGCTGGGCCTCAACTCGGTAATGGCGATGTCGATTCGACGAGAGGCCGAGCAGCTCGTCGGCATGGAGCTATCGGCGACGATGTTGTGGAACTACCCGACAGTCGCGTCGTGGGCTGAGTACCTCACCAAAAAGCTTTTGCCACAGAAAGATTCGGTGGACGACGTCGATGGTTCGCCCGACTCGTCGAGCAGTGTGTTGGATGTGTTGTTCGAGAGTGTGGAATCGGCTCCGGCCGGTAGTGAGAGCGGTATGTGATGAGAGTGTTGTGGTTGGACCGGGCGCGGAGCGCCGAACGGAAAGAGAGTCGTGATGCCGGTGATTGAGTCTTCCATTCCGGCTGTGCTTGCCGAGCGTGCGCTTCGGCAGCCGGATGATATTGCGTACACGTTCGTCGACTATGAGGTCGATGCGGCTGGGTTTGCCGAAAGTTTGACGTGGTCGCAGCTCGCGCGGAGAGCGCGGAATTGTAGCTGATGAGTTGTTGCTGTGCGCGTCGGCCGGTGATCGGGCGGCGATTGTGGCTCCGCAGGGGCTGGATTACATCGTCGGGTTCTTCGGCGCGATGCAGGCTGGTTTGATCGCCGTGCCGCTTTCGGTGCCGCAATTCGGTGGTCATGACGAGCGGGTGTCGGGGGCGCTGCGTGACTGTTCACCGGCGGTGATACTGACAACGTCTGCGGTCGTGGCCGACGTGATGCCGTATGCCGGTGTGCAGCCCGGCGGATCTGCGCCGCGAGTGATCGAGATCGATGCGCTGGACCTGGATTCGCCGCGGATGCTTGACGCGAGCGTGGGTCCTTATCCGTCGACGGCCTATCTGCAGTACACGTCGGGGTCGACTCGCCAGCCAGCGGGTGTGCTGGTCTCGCACCGCAACGTGCTCGCTAACCTCGAACAGGTATTTTCGGACTACAACGGGGGGGTTGTACCGCAGGACTCCACTTTTGTCTCGTGGCTGCCCTTCTACCACGACATGGGATTGACACTCGGCGTGTTCGCGGCGCTGCTGGCCGAAGGAGGACGCCCATCAGTCGTGATGAGCCCGGTGGCGTTTCTGCAGAAGCCGGCCCGGTGGGTGCAATTGCTGGCGACCAATAGCTGCTCGTGGTCGGCTGCGCCGAACTTCGCGTACGAATTAGCGGCGCGACGAACATCGGATGACGACATGGCCGGGCTGGACCTGGGTGATGTGCTAGTCCTCATCAGCGGAAGTGAACGAATTCACGTCGCGACGATCCGGCGTTTCAGCGAACGCTTCTCGCAGTTCAACCTGCCCGACACCGCGGTGCGACCCTCCTACGGCCTGGCGGAGGCAACGCTTTATGTGATGTCGGCGCCGGCAGGGCACTCACCGGCGACGGTGCGTTTCGATTACGAGAAGTTGGCCGCCGGCTACGCGAAGCGTTGCGACGGCGAAGGGGGAACGGAGCTGGTCAACTACGGCCCCCCTCGGGCGTCGACGGTGCGCATCGTCGATCAGGAGACCCGGATGGAGAATCCCGCAGGGAAGGTGGGCGAGATCTGGGTGCACGGCGACAACGTCGCGAGCGGCTACTGGCGAAACCCGGAACTGTCGGAGCGAACGTTCGGCGCCAAGCTGGTCGATCCGTCGCCGGGCACGCCGCAGGAACGGTGGCTGCGCACCGGGGACTTGGGGGTGATGTCGCAAGGTGAGCTGTTCATCGTCGGGCGCATCAAGGACATGCTGATCGTGGATGGGCGTAATCACTATCCCGATGACATCGAGGCGACGGTTCAGGAGATCACCGGTGGCCGGGTTGCGGCGATCTCGATTCCCGATGAACGTACCGAGCGGCTGGTGGCGATCGTGGAGGTCAAGAAGCGGGGCTCTGAGGAGGAGGTGCGGCAGCGGCTGCAGACCGTGAAACGGGAAGTCGCCTCGGCGATCAAGAAGTCGCACAGTGTGCGGGTGGCTGATCTGGTGTTGGTGGCGCCGGGTTCGATTCCGATCACCACGAGCGGCAAGGTGCGGCGTTCGGCGTGCGCCGAGCGGTACCGACGTGACGAATTCAGCCGTTTGGAAGCTACGGTATGACGGCGGCTTTTGACGAAGCTGCTCTGCGCCGCTGGCTGGTCGACTACCTGGTCACGAATGTTGGCTGCAGCCCCGACGACATCGACTTAGATGTCCCTTTGAACGACCTGGCGGTCGGGTCGAGTGACGCGATCGTGCTCTGCGGTGAAATGTCCGAGCTGCTGGGCCGGTCGATCTCACCCGTGGAGTTCTGGCAGCAGCCGACGATCAACGCCCTGACGCGATTTCTCAGCGGCTCGGAACCCGAATCCACAGCCGAGCCGGTGGTGAGCTGCGAGCGGTCATCGTTGGATGAGCCGATCGCCGTCATCGGCCTGGGATGCCGCTTTCCCGGCGACATAGCGGGCCCAGAGTCGTTGTGGCGGTTCCTGTGTGACGGCCGGTCATCGGTGGGGGAGGTGCCCCCGGATCGGTGGTCGCTGTTTGATGACGGCTCACCCGAGGCGGCCGCGGCGTTGTCGGGCACCACCCGGTGGGGCTCGTTTTTGGCCGATGTGGACGCTTTTGATGCGGAGTTCTTCGAGATTTCGCCGCGGGAAGCGGTCAAGATGGATCCCCAGCAGCGGCTGTTGCTGGAAGTGGCGTACGAGGCGTTGGAGCACGCCGGCATTCCCGCCCATTCCTTACGGCAGACGCAGACCGGGGTGTTCGCCGGTGCGTGCGTGAGTGAGTACGGGTATCTGGTGTCGACGGATCTGAGTCAGGTTGATGCGTGGTCGGGTACCGGTGGTGCGTTGAGCATCATCGCCAACCGGGTGTCGTATTTCTTCGATCTGCGCGGGCCGTCGGTGACGGTCGACACGGCGTGTTCGTCGTCGCTGGTGGCGGTGCATCTGGCGTGTCAGAGTCTGCGGACGGGGGATTCGAATCTCGCCTCGCCGCGGGGGTCAATCTGTTGTTGTCACCGGCGGTCACCCGCAGCTTCGATCAGGCCAACGCGATGTCGCCGACGGGTTGCTGTCACAGTTTCGACGCCAGTGCGGACGGTTTCGTGCGCGGCGAGGGCTGCGGGGCCGTGGTCCTGAAGCGGCTCACCGATGCGCTGCGTGACGGGGATCGGGTGCTGGCGGTGGTGCGGGGTTCGGCGGTCAATCAGGACGGCCGGTCCAACGGGTTGATGGCCCCCAACCCGGCCGCGCAGATGGCGGTGTTGCGTGCCGCCTACGCCCATGCCGGCATCGAACCACGCGACGTCGACTACGTCGAGGCCCACGGAATCGGCACGTTGCTTGGCGATCCCATCGAAGCCCGTGCGCTCGGGACGGTGCTGGGTCGTGGACGTCCGGAGACCTCGCCGCTGCTGATCGGCGCCGTCAAGTCCAATCTGGGCAGTTTGGAGGCGGCTTCGGGAATTGCGGGTTTCATCAAGGCCGTGCTGGCGGTGCAGCGGGGCCACATCCCAGCCAGCCTGCATTTTGAGAATCCCAATCCGCACATCCCATTTGACGATCTGCGGCTGAAAGTCGTTGCCGAGCCCACTGATTGGCCCTCGATGGGCCGCCCGAGGCGGGCGGGAGTGTCGGCGTTCGGGTTCGGCGGCACCAATGCGCATGTCGTGGTTGAGCAAGCCCCGCTTCCCGATCACGTTGCCCTGGAACCGGCGCCGGTGGTGAGCACGTTGGTGGTCTCGGGCAAGACGCCCGAACGCGTGGCCTTGACGGCGGGGGTGCTGGCCGACTGGCTGGCCGGCGAGGGGGCCGATGTGGGGCTGGCTGATGTGGCCCACACCCTCAATCATCATCGCGCCCGCCACAAGCACTTCGCCACCGTGTGTGCCCGCGATCGCGACCAGGCGGTCGTCGGGCTACAGGCATTGGCGGCAGGCCAAACAACGGTGGGTGTTGTCGAGGCCCATCAGGGGCCGGTTGGGTCTGGCAGGGTGTTTGTGTATCCGGGTCAGGGCTCGCAGTGGGCTGGGATGGGCCGGCAGTTGTTGGCCGATGAACCGGCGTTCGCCGCCGCGGTCGCCCAAATGGAGCCGGTGTTCGTTGAGGAGGTTGGGTTTTCGCTGCAGCAGGTGCTCGCCAATGGCGAGCCGGTGAGCGGAGACTCGCGGGTGCAGCCGGTGTTGATGGGGGTGCAGTTGGCGCTCACTGAGTTGTGGCGCTCCTACGGCGTGGAACCCGATGCGGTGGTCGGGCATTCGATGGGCGAGGTTTCCGCGGCGGTGGTGGCCGGGGCGCTGACAGCCGCGGAGGGACTGCGGGTGATCGCCACCCGGTCGCGGTTGATGTCGCGGCTGGCCGGGCACGGCGCGATGGCGGAGCTGGAATTGGATGCGGCCGCCACCGAGGCGTTGATCGCCGACTACCCCGACGTCACCCTCGCGGTGTATGCCTCGCCGCACCAGACCATTATTGGCGGGCCGGCTGAGCAGGTTGACGCCGTAGTCAGCGCGGCGCAGCGCCAGGATCTTTGCGCGCAACGGATCAACATGGAGGTCGCCTCCAATACCGCACTGATGGATCCGATCCTGCCTGAGTTGGGTTCGGCGCTGGCGGATTTGACACCCCAGAGCCCGACGATTCCGTACATTTCCACCGTCGCCGACACCGCTGAGCCCGCACCGGTGCTTGACGCCGAGCATTGGGTGGCCAATGTGCGCCAGCCGGCGCGGTTCAGTCAAGCCATCGCGGTGGCAGCGCGAAACCACGGCACCTTGATCGAAATCAGCCCGCATTCCCTAGCCACCCACGCCATCGCTGACATCCTTGAGTCAGCGACGTTGACCGGGCGCGTCGTCGTGACCTCGGCGACGAACCGAGCAGAAGACCAAACCCTCTTTTTTCATTCACAACTCGCCGCGCTCGGTGTGACGGCGCCCGAGGGCAGCGCAGGTCGGCTGGTGGATATTCCGCCGACTCCGTGGCTGCATTCGAGGTACTGGATGGCGAATCGACCGGTCCGGGTCGGGTTGACCGGTGCTCACCCGTTGCTTGGGGTGCATGTTGAGATACCGTCGGGCCGTGATCATGTGTGGCGGGCGGAGGTGGACACCGAGCTGATCCCCTGGTTGGCGGATCATAAGGTGCATGGCCAGCCGGTGATGCCCGCGGCGGCTTTTGCTGAGATGGCGCTGGCTGCGGGTAGTGAGGCTCTCGGTTTGCCTGTGCAGGGTGTTGGGGTGAGTCGGCTCGAGGTTGAGCAGATGCTTGCCCTGGATGGGCGGACCGAGCTGACGACGCAGCTTGTCCGAGACGCGGACGATGGGATTCATGTCGAGATCCATTCGCGCTCGGCCGGGGGCAATTGGTGTCGGCATGCGGTGGCCGGCGTCGATGTGGTGCAGCAGGATGTCGCGGTTGAGCGGTTCGGCGCGGTCGGGGAGGCCGGGACTGTGGTGTCACCGGCGGACTTCTACGCCGCCTTGCGGCGCACCGGTGCCCATCATGGGCATGCGTTTGCCGCGCTGACTCGGATCGTTCGGATGCCCGGCGATTCCGTGGAGACCGAGATTGAGCTGCCCGACGAGGCTGTTCCGCATCGGGGGTATCGGGTTCATCCGGTGATGTTGGAAGCGGCGCTGCAGGGCTTGGCTGCCGCGATACCGGTTGAATCGCTGGCGGATTCGGCCGAGGTCACCTATCTGCCGGCGTCGTTGGGGACGATCCGGGTGTTCGGGGATGTCGGCCGGCGCGCGCGATGCCGCGCCGAGTTGGTCAGCGTCGATGATGACGGTGCGGGCATGCGGGGCCAAGTCACCCTGATGGATGAGGCGGGGACTACGACCGCGGAGATCACCGGCGTCTATCTGCAGCGGGTGCAGCGCCCGACGGTGCCGATACCGCTGGCGCGGAAGGTCTTTGACACCGTCTGGGTACCGGCTGCGTTGTCCGAGATGGGACCGGAGACATTGGGCGCGGCTGTCGGAAGCTGGTTGGTGTTGGCCGACGACGATATGACGGTGATCGCACAGGATTTCGCTGCCGGATTCGGTTCACCGACGCGGCGGGTGATCAGCGCAGAACTGTTGGATGAGTCCGCGGTGCTGGAGGCCTTCGCGAAAACCGCGGCGGATCCTGAGCTTCCGCCGGTAGGGGTGATCGTCTTCGTCGGACAGCGCTTCTTTGATGGCACCGACGCCGATGGCGCGCTGGCGCATGCGCGTGAGTTGATCTGGGCGATCTCGGCTACCGCGCGTGCCGTTGTCGGCGGCTGGGACGGGAAGTCTCCGCGGCTCTGGCTGGTAACGCGGAACGGTCTGGTGGTTGGCGGTGATGAATCCGGTGATCCGGCGATCAACGCCCTCAACGGTCTCATCCGGGTGCTGGCCTTCGAGCACCCGGACCTACACGCCGCCCTGGTCGATCTGGATACGGCCGACGACGTCGTTGCGAGGTTGACTACGGAACTGCGGTCATCGGGTAGCGACGATGTGATCGCATGGCGGGGGGAGCGCAGATATGTGCAGCGGCTCTCGCGGGCGACGCTCGGTGCACGAGGGGGCGACCCGATTGTCCGCCGGGATGGCTCCTACATCCTCACAGGCGGTCTCGGCGGTGTGGGCACGGTCGTTGCTCGCTGGCTGGTCGACAGCGGCGCCGGGCGTGTCGTTCTCAACGGTCGAACCGATCCCTCAGATGAGCAGCGCAGCAGCCTTGCCGACCTTGAAGGCCGCGCCGAAATCGTTGTCGTGCGGGGCGATATCGCCTCACGCGGAGTGGCTGAGCGACTCGTGGCGGCTGCTGAAGAGACCGGGCTGTCGTTGCGAGGAGTCGTGCACGCGGCGGCCGTGATCGACGACGATCTCGTGGCCAACCTCAGCAGGGAAAGCCTGCATCGGGTGTGGACGCCCAAGGCCGTTGGCGCATTGCGGATGCACCAAGCCACAGCCGACCGACCGCTGGACTGGTGGGTTGGCTTTTCTTCGGTGGCGTCCCTGCTGGGCTCGCCCCGGCAGGCGGCGTACGCCTGCGCGAACGCGTGGCTCGACGGCCTGGTCGCGTGGCGCAAAGCATCGGGTCTGCCCGCCACCGCGATCAATTGGGGCGAGTGGTCCGACGCGGGAATCGGCCGCTCGGTCCCGCTTGGTGTGCTCGATCCCCTCAGTCCCGCCGAAGGCATCGAGGCCCTGGAATCGGTACTGGCCGGCAACCTCACTCGGGTAGGCGTCGCCCGGCTGCGGCTGGATCGCGCAGCGGACGCCTCGCCTGTAATTCGCCAACTCGGCTACTTCGCAAACCTCGTCGGGGAATTGGACGCGCTTGACGACGGCGACCGACTGACCGTTGACGATGGGCATCGATCCGGGCCCGCTCCGGACTGGTCACAGATGTCGGCTGAGGACGTGTGCGTCGAGCTGGAAAGCAGGCTACGAGCCATCCTGGCGCGCGAACTGCAAATGACGGCATCGGCCCTGAACATCGATCAGCCGTTTCCAGAGTTGGGGCTCGACTCGATGATGGCAATGACGCTGCTACGAGAGACCCAGCAGTTGGTGGGCATCGACTTGTCGGCGACGATGTTGTGGGATCACCCGACCATCTCATCGTTGGCGGAATTTTTGGCGGAGATCCTGGCACCGCAACAAGAATCGGAGGAAAGCGACGTCGACCTGACCCTCGACTCCACGAGCAGTGTGTTGGAGGCGTTGTTCGACAGTGTGGAATCGGCTCAGGCGGGCAGTGAGAGCGTTATCCGATGAGAACGACCTTCAGCAGGATTTCGGGCATGACCGCCGCCCAGCGTGCAGCGCTGTCGGAACAGTTCGACAAGGCCTCCCGCCTGGCCGCAGCGGAGCCGGTGGCGGTGGTCGGAATCGGCTGCCGCTTCCCCGGTGGTGTGGTTGGGCCGCAGGGGTATTGGGCGTTTCTGGCCGGTGGCGGGGATGCGATCAGCGAGGTGCCTTCCGATCGCTGGGATGCTGAGGCGTTCTACGATCCAGACCCGTTCGCGCCGGGCCGGATGGCCTCGAAATGGGGTGGATTTCTGCCCGATGTGTCCGGTTTCGATGCTGACTTCTTCGGGATCTCCCCGCGCGAGGCCGAGACGATGGATCCGCAACAGCGGGTGCTTCTGGAGGTGGCGTGGGAAGCGTTGGAGCACGCCGGTATCGCACCGGATCGCATGGGCGGAAGCCGCACCGGGGTGATGATGGGCGTGTACTACACCGAGTATCAATCTAATTCGGCCGCAAATCCGGACACCATTGACGCCTATTGCGCAACTGGTAACGCTCACAGCATCACCGTGGGACGGATCGCGTATTTGTTGGGCCTGCGGGGGCCGGCGGTGGCGGTGGACACGGCCTGCTCGTCGTCGTTGGTCGCGGTGCATCTGGCCTGTCAGAGCCTGCGGATGCGCGAAAGCGACCTGGTCCTGGCCGGCGGGGTCAACCTCATATTGCGCCCGGAAACTCAGCTCGCGCTGTCCAAGTGGGGGATGCTGTCTCCTCGCGGCCGGTGTCATGCCTTCGATGCAGGGGCCGACGGGTTCGTGCGGGGTGAGGGTGCCGGGGTGGTGGTGCTCAAGCGGCTCACCGACGCCGTGCGCGACGGGGACCGGGTGTTGGCGGTGGTGCGCGGCTCGGCGGTCAACCAGGATGGCCGCTCCAACGGTCTGACCGCACCCAATGCGCTGGCGCAGCGCGACGTGATCACCCGGGCGTTGCGGGGTGCCGATGTGGCGGCGGCCTCGGTGAATTTCGTTGAGACCCACGGCACCGGCACCGCTCTGGGTGATCCCATCGAGTTCGACGCGTTGGCGGCCACCTATGGGCGCGGGGATGGTCCATGTGCGTTGGGGGCCGTGAAAACAAATATGGGCCATTTGGAGGGGGCGGCCGGGATTGCGGGCTTCATCAAGGCCGCTTTGTCGGTGCATCGGGGACAGATTCCGCCGAACCTCAACTTCGCGCAATGGAATCCGGCGATCGACGCGTCCGCGACGCGGCTGTTTGTGCCCACCGACCTGGCACCGTGGCCCGACTGTCCCGGTCCGCGGCGGGCGGCGGTGTCCTCGTTCGGCCTGGGTGGGACCAATGCACACGTGGTGCTCGAGCAGGGACCGGATCCGGTGCCCGCATCTGATGGGCCGTCGGATTCCTCCGTGAGCACGCTGGTCGTGTCCGGTAGGACGACCGAGCGGGTGGGCTCATGGGCGTCGGTATTGGCCGACTGGATGGAGAGCGACAGCGCTGGTGTGAAGCTGGCCGATGTGGCGCACACGCTGCATCACCGCGCGCATCACGGCAAGTCCGCCACGGTATGTGCGGTTGATCGCGCCCAAGCCGTCGCGGGGTTGCGGGCAGTGGCCGCGGGCGTGCCGGCACCGGGAGTGGTGCTGCCGCGTGAGACGCCGGCCGGGCCGGGCACGGTGTTTGTGTATTCGGGTCAGGGCGCGCAGTGGGCGGGGATGGGGCGGCAGTTGATGGCCGATGAGCCCGCGTTCGCTGCGGCGGTCGCCGAATTGGAGCCGGTTTTTGCTGAGCAGGTCGGGTTTTCGCTGCGGCAAGTGCTCGCCGACGGCAAGCCGCTGGTTGGCATCGACCGCATCCAGCCGGTGCTGGTCGGTATGCACTTGGCGCTGACGGAGTTGTGGCGCTCCTACGGGGTGGAACCCGATGCGGTGATCGGGCATTCGATGGGAGAAGTTTCCGCGGCGGTGGTGGCTGGGGCGCTGAGCCCGGCCGAGGGGCTGCGGGTGATCGCCACCCGGTCCCGGTTGATGTCACGGCTGTCCGGGCAAGGCGCGATGGCGCTGCTGGAACTGGACGCGTCGGCTACCGAGGAGTTGATCGCCGGCCACCCCGACATCACCTTGGCGGTATATGCCTCTCCGCGCCAGACCGTGATCGCCGGGCCCCCCGCGCAGGTCGATGCGGTGATCGCCGTGGTGGACGCCCAAGGGCGGCTGGCGCGGCGCATCGAGGTGGACGTGGCCTCCCACCACCCGACCATCGACCCGATCCTGCCCGAGTTGCGCAGCGCGCTTGCGGATTTGGCGCCGACCACCCCACAAATCCCGCTGATCAGCACGACCGGAAACGCGGGCGGCCCAGCGCCGGTGTTTGATGCCGACTACTGGGTGGCCAACGTGCGCCAGCCGGTTCGGTTCAGCCAGGCCGTCGCCGCTGCCGGTGCAGAGTACGCCAACTTCGTCGAGATCAGCCCACATCCGCTGCTGACCCACGCCATCACCGAAAGCCTGGAGTCCGTCAGGTCCGGCGGCGATACCCAAGTGGTGCCAACCGTCAACCGTGACAACCCAGAAACGCTCACCTTCCACACGCACCTGGCCACCGTGCGGCCGCCGGTGGGTGTGGAGACGCGCGACGCGGGCGCAGTCGGGCTGGTGGATATTCCGCCGACGCCGTGGATGCATTCGAAGTATTGGGTGGCCAATCGCGCGGACGGGCGGCAGTTGACAGGGGCTCACCCGTTGCTCGGGGTACACGTCGAGATGCCTTCGGGTCGCGACCACGTGTGGCAGGCAGACGTCGGAACCGATCTCCTCCCGTGGCTGGAGGATCACAAAGTGCATGGCCAACCGGTCATGCCTGCCGCGGCCTTCGCCGAGATCGCGCTGGCTGCCGGTAGCGAAGCTTTCGGTCTGCCCGCCCACGCCGTGGAGGTGAACCGGCTCGAGGTCGAGCAGATGCTGCCCATCGGCAGCCAGACTCAGTTGACGACATCGCTCAACCGAACTGCAGACGACAGCGTGCGCGTCGAGGTCCATTCGCGCTCAACCGGCGGCAACTGGTGTCGGCATGCGGTCGCCCGCGTCGACGTCGCGCAGCGCGATGTCGACGCGCAGCAGACCGGTTCGTCCGGGGAAACCGCAACCGTCATGTCACCCGCCGACTTCTACGTCGCGTTGCGACGCACCGGTGCCCATCACGGGCGGGCCTTCGCCGCGTTGACCCGGATCGCCCGCTCACCCAACGGATCTGCGGAGACCGAGATCGCGCTCCCCGATGAGGCGACTGCGCATCGAGGGTTCCGCATTCACCCGGTGATGCTCGACTCGGCGCTGCAGACCTTGGCCGCCGCTATGCCGGCCGAATCACTGGAGAACTCAACGGAAGTCACCTATTTGCCGGTGGCGATAGAGACGATTCGCCTGCTGGGTGATGTCGGCCGGCGCGCCCGATGCCGCGCGGAAATGGTCAGCGTCGACGACGCCGGCGCCGTGGGGCGGATCACCCTGATGGACGACACGGGCACGCCAACCGCCCAAATCACCGGCGTCTACCTGCGACGCATACAACGCCGAACATTGCCGTTACCGCTGGCGCAAAAGGTCTTCGACACCGTCTGGCTGCAGACCTCGACCTCATCGGAAATTGTTGCAGCACCGGCGTCGCCGCCAGCCGGAAGCTGGCTGGTGCTGACGCACGACCCCGACACAAACGACATTGCAGAGGATTTCACAACCAGATTCGCCTCACCGACCCGGCGTGTGATCACCGCGGATCTTGCAGATGAATCCGCCGTGCTGGAGGCGTTCGCGAAAACGGCAGCAGACCCTGGCCTTCCGCCGGCTGGCGTGGTCATCTTCGTCGGCCAGCGCGAGTTCGACGGCACCGACGCCGATGATGGGCTGGCGCATGCGCGTGACGCTATCTGGGCGATCTCCGCTGCGGTGCGCGCGGTCGTCGGCGGCTGGCACGGGAAGTCGCCGCGGATGTGGCTGGTGACCCGCAACGGTCTTGTGGTTCACGGCGACGAGCGGGGCGATCCGGCGGTCGGCGCGCTCAAAGGTCTCATCCGGGTGCTGGCATACGAGCATCCAGACCTGCGCACCACCCTGGTCGATCTGCACGCGAGCGACGACGCCGTGGCGACGTTGACCGCCGAGCTCGAGTCGCCGGGCAACGATGACTTGATCGCCTGGCGGGGGGAAGCGCAGGTATGTCGAACGGCTCGCTCGCGCGACACTCGGTGCGCGCGAGCGTGACCCGGTTGTGCGCTCGGATGGCTCATACATCGTCACGGGCGGTCTCGGCGGTGTCGGCATGGTCGTCGCTCGCTGGCTCGTCGACAGCGGTGCCGCACGCGTCGTGCTCAACGGTCGAAGCGATCCCTCCGAGAGCCAACGGACAAACCTTGCCGAGCTGGAAACACGCGCCGAGGTCGTGGTGATACAGGGGGATATCGCCTCACCGGGAATGGCCGAACGCCTCGTGGCGGCTGCCGAAGAGACCGGGCGGCAGTTGCGAGGAGTCGTCCACTCGGCGGCCGTGGTTGACGACCAGATCGTCGCCACCCTCAGCAGGGAAAGCCTGGAACGTGTCTGGGCCCCTAAGGCGGTGGGCGCATGGCGGCTGCATCAAGCCACCGCCGACCGAGAGCTCGACTGGTGGGTTGGCTTCTCGTCGGTGGCGTCCCTGCTGGGCTCGCCGGGACAGTCGGCTTACGCGTGCGCGAACGCGTGGCTCGACGCTCTGGTGTCGTGGCGAAGAGCGTCGGGTCTGCCCGCCACCACGATCAACTGGGGCCAGTGGGCGGACGTGGGAATCGCGCGCTCGCTCACGCTTGATGCTCTCGATCCCATCAGTCCCGCCGAAGGGATCGAGGCCCTGGACGCGCTGCTGGCCGGCAACGTCGCGCAGGTCGGGGTCGCACGGCTGCGCCTCGATCGCGCAGCTGCCGCATTCCCGGAGATCGAGAAACTCGGCTATTTCGCAAACCTCGCCGGGGAACTGGAAATCGAAAGCGACGACGACTGGTCAGGCCCTGATGCACTTCATGATATGGACCCCGATGAGGTCAACCGCATCGTCACGGCGCGTCTGCGCAGACGGGTTTCAGCGATCATGGGCTATCCCGACGACCGCGCCGTCGCGACGGACCAGCCGTTGACCGGACTCGGAATGGATTCGCTGATGGCCGTGCGAATCAGGAACACCGTCCGCGGGGACTTCGGCGTGGAGCCCCCGGTGGCACTTCTCTTGCAGGGTGCCTCACTGGAGGACGTCACGACCGATCTGATCGGTCAGCTCGGCCTCAACGGGCACGACAACACCGAGCCCACGAACGAGGTTCGCGATCGAGCGCATCAACGTACCGCAGCGCGCCAACGAGCGGCCATGCGGCGAAGGGCAGGACAACGAACGTGAGCAGTAATATCGAACTCCCGTTGGCAACGAACTCATTGCCGCCCAACGCGATTGCGGTCGTCGGCATGGCCGGCAGATTCCCCGGTGCCGATTCGGTGTCAACGTTTTGGGACAATCTGCGTCGCGGCGAGGAATCGATCGTCGACTTGTCGGAGGACGAACTCATCGCCGCCGGTGTCGGAGAAAAGGCGCTGGCAAACCACTCTTATGTGCGGCGTGCGGCGCTCATGGATGGAATAGACGAATTCGACGCTGATTTCTTCGGCTTCACACCGCATGCTGCGCGCATGATGGATCCGCAGCACCGGCTGTTCTTGCAGTGTGCCTGGCACGCACTCGAAGATGCCGGCTACGACCCAGCGCAGATCGACGGTTCGGTCGGGGTATACGGAACAAGCTCGGCCAGTGGGTATCTGCTCCACAACCTCATGTCGCACCACGATCCGCACATGATCATTGGGCAGGGAGCCACCTTCGACATGGTCAACCTGTCGCTGCAGAACGACAAGGACCACCTGGCCACCCGGGTATCGCACCAGTTCAATTTGCGCGGGCCCGCGCTCTCCGTTCAGACGGCGTGCTCGTCGTCGCTGGTCGCCGTGCACTTGGCCTGCCAGAGCATCATGAACGGCGAATGCGACATGGCACTGGCCGGCGGTGCCTCGATACGGGTGCCGCACCACGTCGGGTATTGGCACGAACCCGGATCGATGGTGTCGGCCACCGGCCATTGCCGGCCGTTTGATGTGCGGTCGGACGGCACGATCTTCGGCAGCGGCGTCGGTGTTGTGGTCCTCAAACCCTTGGAGGCCGCCGTTGACGACGGCGACCAAATCCATGCCGTGATCAGAGGATCGGCGATCAACAACGACGGATCGACGAAGATGAACTACGCGGCGCCCAACGCCGCCGGGCAGGCCGGGGCAATCGCCGAGGCGCATGGGGTCGCCGACATCGACGCGTCGACCGTGAGCTATATCGAGACTCATGGAACGGGCACGCCACTTGGCGACCCGATCGAAATCGAAGGCCTGCGACAAGCATTCGGTATATCCACTGCGAACAGAGCCGGTCCGTGCTTCGTCGGCTCGGTCAAGTCCAACATCGGGCACTTGGAGGCAGCGTCGGGGATCGCGGGCTTGATCAAGGCGATTCTGTGCCTCAAGCACCGGGCAATCCCGGCGACACTGCATTTCACCCACCCAAACCCGGAACTGCATCTTGACCGAGGGCCCTTCGTCGTCCGCAGCGAGTACGGCCCCTGGGAGTGGGAAGGCGTTCGGCGCGCCGGGGTGAGTTCGTTCGGCGTGGGCGGCACCAACGCGCATGTCGTCCTGGAAGAGGCGCCGGCAGTCTCGGCGCCCGATATCCAGGCCGGTCCCCAGGTGCTGTTGTTGTCCGCTCGCACTGCCGAGTCCCTCGAGGAGTCACGCACCGCCCTGGCCGCCGCGTTGTCCGGCCAAGACGAGCTGAGATTGCCCGACGTCGCATACACCCTCGCGCGCCGCCGCAAAGAGAACATCCGGTTGGCCGCGGTCGTCAATGACCAGCAGCACGCGGCCGCGGTGCTGGGCACAGGAGAGGACGACAACATTTTTGTCGGTGAGTCGGTGCACACCGACGCACCAAGCTCCCAGCGTGTCGTTTTCCTCTTTCCGGGACAGGGTGCTCAGCACGTCGGGATGGCGCATGGCCTGTACGAGTCCGAGCCCGTGTTCGCCGAGCATTTCGATCAGTGCGCCGCAGCTTTTGCCGATGAGCTAGATATCGATCTGCGTGCGGAGGTGTTCAACGGCGCCGGACGAAGCCTGGAGCGCACCGACAGGGCCCAACCCGCCCTGTTCACAGTGGAATACGCGTTGGCGAAATTGATCGAATCCTACGGTGTTCGCGCGGCGGCGTTGGCCGGACACAGCATCGGCGAGTACGTCGCGGCCACCGTGGCCGGCATTTTTGACCTCCCGACCGTGGCCAAGGCGGTGTCGGTGCGCGCACGCCTGATGCACGCCGCAGCCCGTGGCGTCATGATTGCGGTAGCGCTGAGCCCCGATGCGATCGCCGAATACCTCTCGCCAGACGTCGACATCGCCACGGTCAACGATCCGGGCAGCTGCGTCGTCGCCGGATCCGACGAGAACATCCGTAAATTCTCCGATCGCCTCGCCCAAGAGGGAATCGTGGCTCGTCGGGTCCGCACGTCGCATGCGTTCCATTCACGGCTGATGGATCCGGTGATTCCCGAGTTCAAAGGCTTCCTTTCCGGCCTGATGCTTCATGAACCACAGATACCCCTGCTTTCGAACATCACCGGAACCTGGATGTCCGCGGACGAGGCGACCAATCCCGCGACATGGGCGCGCCAAATACGGGCAACGGTCCGGTTTTCCGACGAACTCGATGCGCTGCTCGCCGATCCAAGCCGCGTCCTGATCGAGGTCGGTCCCGGCGGCAGCTTGACCTCATCGGCGATGCGTCACCCCAGATGGTCAAGCCAACACCGCGCCATCCGGCTCATGCGCCACCAAGCGCAGAACCGAAAAGATCGCGACACCTTCCTGCTCGCGCTCGGGCAACTGTCGGCAGCGGGTATCGACGTGGACTGGACACCCCTGTCGGCCGGTTACCAGCCGCGACTTGTTTCGCTTCCCGGCTATCCCTTTGTTCGCCAACGGCACTGGGTCGAACACAACGCGACCAACGGCTGGGCGGGCGGTACCCCCGCGACGAACGGGATGGCGACGGCGCCGTCACCTGCGGTCTCCGGCGATACCCATGCGGCCACCAACGGCAAGTCGCAGATGGAAACGACGTTGCAGCGCATCTGGGGGCAGTGTCTGGGTCTGGACTCAATCGACCGGAACGCCAACTTCTTCGAGCTCGGCGGTGACTCACTGGTCGCCATCAGCGTGGCGATGACCGCCGCCAACGAAGGTCTGGACCTCACACCACAGGACCTGTATGAGAACCAAAGCGTCGCAGCGCTCGCCAAGGCTTTGGCTGCCCGGTACGCGGCGGGCGGTCTGGCGCGGCTGTCACCGAATGACGTGGCCCATCCCCCGATTCCACCGAACATCGCGCACTTCCTCGAGCACGGGTTGCGGGAGGCCGGTCGCTGGCGTATCCCAGTGATCCTGCAACTTCGCCCCGATGTCGAGGTGGAGGACGTCCGGGCGGTGCTCACCGCCGTGACCAACCATCACGATGCGCTGCGGCTTCAGATTGTGCAGCGGGCGGGAACCTGGGAGCAGCACGTCGGTGACCCGCAGGAACTCATCGAACTGGCCACACGGTCGCTTCCCGACGGTCTCGTGTCCGGAAGCCCGCAGGAGCGGGAAGTGGTGATCGGCATCCTCGACGAGCAGATGAGCGATCAGGACCTGTCGAGCCCGGCACTGACCGCCACGTATATCCGTGGCCTGCCGGGCGGACCGTGCTACCTCGCGATCAGTATGCAGGCGATCGTGGCCGACAATGCATCGCGCGACATCCTGCTCACCGATATCTTCACCGCATTCGCACAACGCCTGGCAGGCGACGATATTGCCCTGCAACCGGTCACCACACCCTGGCCTGAGTGGTCGCAGCGCTGTGCCGCGCTCGCCACGCATCCGGCGGTCGTGGAAAGTCGCGACTTCTGGCTGAAGACCGCGGCGAAAGCGACCCTGCGCGTGGCCAGTTCGGAGGTCACGGAGCCGCCCCGGGTAGACGACCTGGAGAGATTGTCATCGACGCTGAGCGTCTCGGAGACAACCGAGATCGACGACGCGCGGCGCAGGCTTCGGTCGCCGATCGAGGAAATCTTGCTGGCCGCACTGGGCCGGACGATCGTGGCCATGGTCGGCGACGGTGGCGTCGCCGTAGACCTCGGCGGACCCGGACGGTCGGTTCTCAAACCCGATGTCGACCTGCGCCGGACGGTTGGCTGGTTCACCACCGTCTATCCTGTCGTTCTCAACTGTGCGACGGACCAGGAGGCGAGCGCCCGACAACTTTTGGACGACGTGCACGACACGCTGAACGCGGTACCGCACTGCGGCATCGGGTATGGGTTACTGCGGTACATATATGGGCCAACCACGCGGTTGCTCGGCGGCACGCGCCCGGCGGACATCTTCTTCTCGTATGTGGGCACGATTCCGGACCTGCCGTCGGTCTCAGCCGGCGACGCTCCGATACAGCTCGACGCCGACACGGCTATGCCGGTTCGCGAGGCCCTGCCTGGCCTTGGGCATGCCGTCGAGCTTCGGGTATATCGCACTTCTGGTGCACTGCATCTGGATTGGTGGTACGACACCCGCCGGCTCGAGCCGACACACGTGGAATCGCTTGCCCGGCATTACCCGGCCGCGCTGATGGAACTCACCAGGGCGGCACTCGCAGAAGATGAAATCGCATCGGCCGATGAGGATCTGGCCCTGGTGGATTTGTCGTCAATGGACAGCACCTAGGAGTGACGCGAATGCCCAGCACGCGAAGATACGACACCGACAAGGCGGTAGTAGTCAGCGGCATCAGAAAGAAATTCGGATCCGTTGTCGCGCTGCGTGACATAAGTTTCGAGGTCGGGCAGGGCGAAGTGCTCGGCTTGCTCGGCCCGAACGGTGCCGGCAAGACAACGATGGTAGACATCCTGTCGACGCTGACACGGCCGGATCGCGGCCGAGCGCAGGTCGCCGGGCACGACGTGATGTCCGACCCGGCAGGAGTGCGACGGTCCATCATGCTCACCGGCCAGCACGTGGCCTTGGACGACATGCTCACCGGTCGGGAGAACCTGCTGATGTTCGGTCGGCTGCAGGGACTTAAGAAGAAGGCGGCGCGTGCGCGAGCCGAAGAACTTCTCGACCAGTTCGACCTGGTCGACGCCGCGGCCCGGTTGGTCAGCACGTATTCCGGTGGGATGCGTCGACGCATCGACATCGCGTGCGGATTGGTGGTGCGACCCCAAGTGGTGTTTCTCGACGAACCCACGACCGGACTGGATCCTCGTAGCCGCCAAAGTATCTGGGAGTTGGTGGGCGACTTCAAACAGGCCGGCATCGCCACGCTGCTCACAACCCAATATCTCGAAGAGGCCGACGTCCTCAGTGACCGGATCATCGTCATCGATCACGGCACGATCATTGCGGAGGGCACCGCCGACGAACTCAAGGAGCGCACCGGAGCCACCTACTGCGAAATCGTTCCCCGGCACCTGAATGACCTGCCCGCTATGGTGGAGGCGCTCAGTTACCTGTTGCCACAGGAGAACCGGGCGGCGCTGACGTCGGCTGCCGACCGCATCGCGATGCCGGCGCCCGACGGCCCGGCCACTCTGGCGCGTGCCTTGGCGCGCCTGGACGCGGCGAACATCGAGTTGCAAGACATCGCGCTGCGCCGACCCTCGCTTGACGAGGTGTTCCTCGCGCTGACAACCGATTCCGTTGCGCCGCAGGAACCCAATGGATTCCCGATGGGCGGTCAACCGGTGGCTGCCGCGGTCCGGGGCCGCAACGGCAGCGGCGGCGGGAAGCATCGACGGGACGGTCAAGCGTCGCTGCGGGTTACGACGTGATGCCATGACTGTGTTGGAAGCGGCGCGACCAAACCCGTCGACGTCGCGGCAGTGGTGGGTGCTCACCGTTCGCATCATCACCCCCACGCTGCGCAACGGGGAGGTGCTCACCCTGGTCGCCGCATCGATCATGTTCACGGTCGGTTTCTACATCCCGCTTAAACAGATGATGGGTGCCTTGGCCCCCGGTATGAGTAGCTATGCGCAGTATCTGATGCCGCTGATCGCGCTGCAAGCGATCGCGTTCGCCTCTCTATCGGCTGCGTTCCGATCAGCGACCGACTCGGTGCTGGGCATCAACCGGCGATTCAAAGCCATGCCGATCGCCCCGCTGACACCGCTGGCCTCCCGCATGTCGGCCAGCATGTACCGCTGCTCCATCGCGCTGGCGGTCTCGCTGGTATGCGGTCATGTCATCGGGTTCCGGTTCTACGGCGGCTTGGCGCACACCGTGGGCTTCTGCGTCCTGGTGCTGCTCATTGGTGCGGCGCTGTCCTTGCTGGGAGACCTGATCGGCGCTGCGATCGAGAATCCGGAAGCGACCGCGCCGTTAATGCTGCTGCCGCAACTCATCTTGGGCTTTTTGTCGGTCGGCGTGCAACCGGTCGAACGGTTCCCTTCGTGGATCCAACCCTTCGTCAGGAATCAACCGGCGTCCCAGGAGGTCTATGCGTTACGCGCCTTGGCCGGGGACAGCACGCCGACGGCCGGTTCGGTGAGCTGGCCTGTGATCGGCCCGACACTGCTTTGGGTGGCGGGCTTCATAGTGGTTCTGTTCCCGCTGCACGTTCGAGTTGCCTCTCGGCGGCGATGATGTCTGTTGCATTTGAGGACAAGACGACCGTCGCACACGGTGGCTTCGGCGATGTACGCCCAGCGCCGAGGCGCCGCGTGTCCGAGAACTCACCTATGCGGCTCGCTCCGCAGACCTGGGTGCTTACCGCGCGATTACTTCGTCGGTGGCGCCGCGATCCTACGACCGTGCTCGAGTCGCTGGCTATGCCCGTTGTGCTGCTGGTGACACTGAACATCGTTCTCGAGGATGGTATTTCGCAGGTTACCGGGCACAGCGCTCTCTATGGCAGCGTCCCGCTGATCGCGATGGTCGGGGCCATGTCCGGGTCGATGGTCGGCGGGATCGGTCTCATGGGCGAACGCGCAGACGGCTTGCTGTCCCGATTGTGGGTGCTGCCCGTGCACCGGGCATCGGACCTGCTGTCGAGACTGGCGGCCGATGCGGTCCGGATTGTGGTAACCACCGCGGTCATCCTTTGCGCAGGGCTCGTGATGGGTTTCCGGTTCCGGCAGGGAATTCTGGCGTCGGTGGCGTGGCTGTTCGTCCCGACTGTGTTCGGGTTGGCGTTCACGGTGATCGTCATCACGCTCGCGCTGTATGCCGCGAACACGATCGTGGTGGAGGGCACCGAGGTCATTTGGGGAATGCTGATGTTCTTCAGCAGCGGCTTTGTGCCCCTCGACCAGTTCCCACGCTGGATTCAGCCGGTCGTCCAACATCAGCCGGTGAGCTATGCCGTCGAGGCGATGCGTGGACTGTCGCTCGGTGGTCCCGTGTTGGCACCGATGGTCGGAATGCTGCTCTGGTCCGCAGGCATCGTCGTGGCGTGCGCGATACCGATGGCGATCGGGTATCGACGGGCAAGCATGCGTGGATGATCGCCTAGTCGTCGTATCTGCCAACCGCCGGGGAGTTTGAAATGTTTGCATTCGATGGTTATTCGGAAGCTGGCGCGCAGCGAGGAAATGTTCGCCGAGACGCACAACTTCGTGGGTCTGGGCGCACATCTGAAAGGGCACGTCGACGTCGACGCCCTGTCGGCTGCCTTCGACTCACTGCTCGAGGCGCACCCCGTTCTCGGCGGCCACATTGAGCGTGGACCCGACGGGCGGCATCAGTTCGTCGTCGATGACCTGGTTCACACCGGCATAGAAGTGGTGAAGCTCGACGATGCGACCGCCGAACCCCCCATACACCTCGACCAGAGTGAGTCGCTGGCCCAGCTCCGGTTGACCATTCGCGACGGGCAGGCGCAGCTGACCCTCTACATCCATCACAGCCTGGCCGACGGTCACCACCAGTTCAGTCTTGTCGAGGAACTGTTTTCCTACTACACGGACCTGGTTTGCACCGGAAGCATTCGCCCGGTCACCGTCCACCCCGCGCCCGAACCGTTAGAGGTCGTGCTGGCCGAACGGCGCATAGACAAACAGCAACGGTCGGGACTCGAGCGGTTTATGCCCGCGATGTTCGCCTACGACCTGCCTCCCTCCCGGCGAGCCACCACCAATGCCAAACCTGCTTTGCCGCTGCATGTTCCGGTGGCGCGATGCCGGCTCACCGAGGAGCATACTCGCGTTTTGATCGCATTCTGTCGTGCGAATCGACTCCGCTCCAACGCCGTCCTCTCCGCGGCCATCTTGCTGGCGGAGTGGCGACTTCGGGACACGCCTAACATCCCGGTTCCCTACATCTATCCCGTCGACCTGCGGTACATCCTCTCGCCACCGCTGTCTGCGACCGGGTGCACCAACCCGCTGGGCGTGGCAACCTATCTGGCCGAAATCGACCACAACACCGGTGTCGTGGAGCTAGCCCGCGATATCGCCGAGACGTTTCAAGCGGACGTGTCCGACGGCGTGATCCAGCAGTCTCTGCTTCACTTCAGCCCACAATATGTCGGTAATGCGCCGGGGCTGCCCGATGTCGTGATGTTGACCGACACCGGTCCGGCGCCTACCGTGCGCACACCTCCCGACCTGGAACTGACCGCATGCCAAAGCGACATGTTCTTCGCCGTGAACGCCGGAATCGACATCTACTTCAGCGGAATATTCGCCGACCAAATGTGGATCGAGCACCATTCGCACGCGCCCGGTCGGGAAGAATCCATCGAGGCGATTCGGTCACTGCTCTGCACCATTGCCGAGCAGCATGCCGCGACCGGTGTCATCTAGCGTCCGGGCCGGTGTCGGCCGAAGCGGGAGACATCATCGGGCGAGCGATCTCCTGGCACTAGCCTTGTATGGATGAGCAACAAGGTTCCGGTCGACCTCACCGGCGCCGCGCAGACCATGCTGACGACTCTGTACCTCAAGGCACTGGACGCCGACTTCAAGCGCCCAGTGCTGGGCGATGGGTACGCGAAGGAAGCAGTCAGCCGGCTCGATTACGACTGGCGCGAGATCGGCATCACCGGCAGGTTGGCGCCTCTGATCACCGTGCGCACCGCCCAGTACGACATCTGGGCGCGTCAATTCCTGGCCGTCCACGAGCACGCGACGGTGGTGCATCTCGGCTGCGGTCTGGACAGCCGGGTGTTCCGGTTGGACCCCGGCCCGTGCGTGGAGTGGTACGACGTCGACTATCCGGGCGTTATCGCGTTGCGCGAGAAGATATATCCGACGCGCCCCCGCTACCATCTCATTGCCACATCCGCGACGGATCCGTCTTGGCTCAACCAGATTCCCGCGGACCGCCCTGTGCTGCTGCTGGCCGAAGGTATCAGCATGTATCTGAGGGAGCACGAGGGCGTCGCGCTGCTGAGACGCGTCGTTGACCGCTTCCCATCCGGCGAACTGCAGACCGACTTCTACAATTGGCTCGGAATCAGATCACAGAAGGCGCAGACGTTGGTGCGGCGGTCCGGTTCGACGCTGCACTGGGCGGTCAATGGCCCGGAGGACATCCTGTGCTCAGTCCCCGGGGTCCGATTACTGGCCGCGGTCTCGTTCTTCGAGGCGAGCACATTCCGCCGGGCATCGGCTGGGTTCCGGTTGGCGAGGCGCCTGATTCGCGTGGTGCCGCCGGTGCGGGAGGCGCTCCAATACCACCGCTACGCCTTCGGACCAGTTAGGGTTTCGACGTCGACAGATCCGACGCCCTAAGCTGTGGCTGTCCGACGAGCGAGGAGCGCCGATGGCCCCTGTTAGTACCCGCCAGTACCTGCTCGACCAGGCGCGTCGTCGATTTACGCCGACGTTCCACAACATTCCTGGCCTGGGCGTGATCGAGAAGCGAGCGCTCGCACACGACTGGAAGCAGAAGGTGCTGGCGGAGCCGCCCGCGGGCAGCGGGCTCAAGCCCGTCGTCGGTAATTCGGGCATTCCGCTTCTCGGTCACACCATGTCGTTTTTCCGCCAAGGGCCCGACTTCGCGGTGCACCTGTACGAGAAGTACGGCCCGCTGTTTTTCTCCGCCGTGCCGGTGCTTGGTGGGATCAACGTCTTGGGGCCCGACGCAACCCAGGCCGTGTTCTCCAACAAGAACAAGGACTTCTCACAAGAGGGCTGGCAGCAGCTCATCGGCCCGTTCTTCAACCGGGGCCTGATGCTGCTGGACTTCGATGAGCACCTGTATCACAGGCGCATCATGCAAGAAGCGTTCACCCGGCCCCGGCTGGCCGGATATGTCGAGTACATGGACCAGGTGGTGACAGCGGTCGTCGACGACTGGCCGACCAACGATGCCCGTTTCCTGTTCAACCCCGCGGTGAAGAAGCTCACCCTCGACATCGCATCAATGGTGTTCATGGGCCACCAGCCGGGCACCGACGACGCCCTTGTCGATAAGGTGAACGACGCCTTCACGATCACCACTCGTGCCGGGGGCGCGATGCTCCGCTACCCCGTCCCGCCGTTCAAATGGTGGCGTGGACTGCGGGCCCGCAAGTTCCTCGAGAGCTACTACTACGAGCGGGTCAAAGAGCGCCGCAACCCCGACGGCACCGACATGCTCACCGCGCTGTGCCACGCCGAGGACGAGGACGGAAACAGGTTCACCGACGAGGACATCGTCAACCACATGATCCTGTTGATGATGGCCGCCCACGAAACGTCGACGTCGGCAGCCACAACGATGGCCTACAACCTGGCCGCTCACCCGGAGTGGCAGGAACGGTGCCGTGATGAGTCGGCCCGCCTCGGTGACGGCCCGCTGGACATCGAGTCGCTGGAGAAGCTGGAGACGATCGAGTTGGTGATGAACGAATCCATGCGGATGGTGGCCCCGTTGCCGTTCACCATGCGTCAGGCCGTCCGCGACACCGATCTGCTGGGCTACTACGTGCCTGCCGGAACCATCGTGATGACCTGGCCGGGGATGAATCACCGGCTGCCCGAGCTGTGGACTGAGCCGGACAAGTTCGATCCGGAGCGCTTCGCCGAACCCCGCGCCGAACACAAGAAGCACCGCTACGCGTACGCCCCGTTCGGCGGCGGCGCGCACAAATGCATCGGGATGGTGTTCGGACAGCTGGAGATCAAAACGATCATTCACCGGCTGTTGCGCAGGTACCGGCTGGAGCTACCGCGGCCCGGCTACCGGCCGCGCTGGGACTACGGCGGGATACCAATGCCGACGGACGGCCTGCCGATCGTGCTGCGTCCGCTAGGTTAGGCCAAGGCAAGCAGCCCTTCTTACAGGTCCCCGATCATGAATTATCAACGCTCGATAGGGAGGTGCAGTAGTGGTCACAGTTCCGCGTCGCATGGAAGGTGAAACCGCCAGTGCTCGGCGGCGTCGCTGGGTGGACGAGTGCCGGCAGGTGGCGCGCGTCTTGGTGTCGCGCTCCGACGGTTCCAAGACCGGTCAGATATACGACATCATCGGCACCCAGAACCTGTTCGGCGAGGAGTCGTTGTTCATCAACTTCGGGTACTGGAAAAACAATCCGACAACCTTGGATGAGGCGAGCCGAGATCTGGCGCGTCTTGTTGCGCGGAGTGCCGATTTCAATGCTTCGGATGTTGTTGTTGACTGCGGTCCTGGCTACGGTGATCAAGACATCCTGTGGGCCAACGAGTTCGGGGTCAAACATATTACAGGCGTAAATGTGGCCGCCGAACAAATCGCCATCTCCGCGCGGCGGGTGAGGGACGCAGGTTTGGCGGATCGGATCGACTACATTCACGCGTCCGCCACCGACCTGCCACTGGAAGACGAATCGTGCACCAAGGTCGTCGCACTGGAATCGGCTTTTCACTTCCCGTCGCGGGTCGACTTCTTCTCCGAGGCGCTGCGGGTGCTCAAACCGGGTGGCCGCTTGGTGACGGCCGATATCGTACCCAAACGAACATTTCTAAATGCGCGGCTTCGCAGGCAGGTTAACCGGCTGGGCTGGCGGGGGGCGTCGCCCAAAGCTGTCCGGAAAGCGGCGGACGTCGCGGCATATCGAGACTTGCTGCTCGACGTCGGTTTTGCCGAAGCCGAAACGCGATCCATCGCGGGCGACGTTTTCCGGCCGCTGGCCAAGTTCCTGGTTAAGCGGGTGCTCCAACCTGAGATGAATTATGTGAATCCGGCTCTCCGGTCTTTTGTCAGGCCAGACAATTTTTGGATACACGAATGGCACATCGACTACATCCTGGCGGTGGCCAAGAAGGCGTAACGAGACATCAGTGAATCGAACGTGGTGAAACTGTGTATCCGGGTGTCGTCAGCGGTACGCTCGTGCGCTTGCGGCGTGGTCGGGTGCGGGTCTGCTCCAGCTGACCGCGGCGCTGAAGCGGAAATGGCAGCGGTGACAAACATCGGGCATCAGCAAGCGTTGCCGTTTTCGCAGGACCGTTGAAGGCGCAACGCGCAGTAGCCATTCGCACAAGGTCGACGATTTGGGAGTCAGAGAAAGCTCGAGGAGGTCCCGTAGTGACGGACATGGCTAATGACCGGCGCGGCGACCGGCGGCCTCGGGTCTTGCTCCTGTACTACACGTACACCGGGCAGTCGCTCAAAGTGCTTGAGGCCGCGGGGGAGGTGTTCCGCGAGCGAGGGTGCGAGGTGCAGAACGCAGAGATCGAGTTCACGGATCGACGCTTTGCCGAGCGGTTTTCGCGCTTCCCGATGCGACATGTGTGGCCTGACATGCTGAGCGTGCTACCGGCCCAGGTGCGCCGTGCCGCCGGGGAGATCCGAACCCCCGACGCGGTGCGAAATGGGGACTACGACCTGGTCTGCATTGGCTCGCCAACCTGGTGGCGCACTACTAGTATGCCGATGCGCTCCTTCCTGAAGTCCGACGAGGCGCGAAAGCTTCTCGCCGGCAAGCCCTTTGGTGCATTCGTCGTTTGCCGTCGCTATTGGCGCGAGAACCTCAAGACGGTGCGCAAGCTTGGCGAGAAGCGGGGTGGTCGGTATGTGGGCGGGGTCCATTTCGAGTATCCCGGCGGACAGATTAGCTCGCTGCTCTCGCTGACCAGCTACCTCGGCTCAGGTGAGTACCGCGACCGGTACATGGGTTTGCGCATTCCGACGACCAACGTCCAGCCTGAGCAGCTGGAAGAGACGCGAAAGTTCGCCGTTGCCCTCGCAGATCGGCTGTTCGGAGCGGGATCCGCGATGCAGGGCGAGGAAACAGCGCAGCCGCAATGAGCGCGATCTTTGATGAATGCTCGCGCAACTACTGCGTCTGCGCATAAAAAAGATGATTCCGCGCGCCGTTCGATAGGGGGTAGCTTGGCTTGCTATGCCGAGTTCACTCGACTTGGTGGTCGAATTCCCAGCCAGCGTCGAACAAGTCCATTCGGCGTTCAGCGACGAGGATTACTGGCTGGCCCGGCTGGCGGCCTTCGGCGGCAGCACCACGCTGGACTCGTTGATCGTCCACGCCGACGGCACGGCGACCGTGGCCACCACACAGGACCTGCGCCGCCACGCGCTGCCCGGGGCGGTCGCGAAGGTGTTTCCCCGTGACCTGAAAATTCTGCGCAAGGAGACGTGGAGGCCGATCGGCGGCCGCCGGGTGAGTGGGGAGGTCACCGTCTCGGCGCCCGGAGCGCTGGGATCCGGCCGTGCCGACGCTGTGCTAGCACCGACGCAAGACGGCTCGCGGCTGAGGTTCGCCGCGACTGTGGAGGTCAGAGTCCCGTTGGTCGGCGGCAAGATCGAGAGCTACATCGGTGGGCAGTTGGCCGAACAGATCCACGCAATGCAGCGCTTTACCACCGCGTGGATCACCCAAAAATAACCGCCACTGAGGCGGCCCGAAGCCCGCGACCGTCGTGCCGCCGGCGACCTGCAGCGGTGATAAACCTGGAGCGTGACATAGCCCGCCGCAGCCGCCGACGTGCAACGGATGTCGACAGTGGCAAATGGGACCGAGATCGGCTGTGCCGCTGCGTTGTAGCCTCGGCCAATGACCGACATACCGAACTCAGAGTCTCCCACCTCCGAAGCATCCGCGGCCATGCCGACCGCCGCCGAGGCGCTTGCCCGCCTCAACATGCCGCTGCTCGAAGCGATGATGACTCAGCGAGCGGTGCGCCGCGTCCTTCCCGATCCGGTCGACGACGCGGTGGTGTTGAAGTGCATCGAGCTGGCGCTGCGGGCACCGACCGGTGCGAACGGGCAGAACTGGGAGTTCATCGTCGTCAAGGACCGCCACGTCAAAGAGAAGCTCGCGCGGCGCTACCGCCAGGCCTGGAAGCTCTACCATGGCGCGGTCATCGGGCGAGTCGCCGCGCGTGACGAGTCGATGGCGAAGATCGTGCGTGCGGTGCAGTGGCAGGTCGACCACTTCACCGAAATCCCGGTCCTCGTCGTGGCCTGCCTGCGCCTCGGCGCCCGGGAGGGGCGCGTGCCGTACGTACCCATGCCCCAGCCGGCGGCGTCCGGCTATTTCGGATCGATCTACCCAAGTGTGCAGAACCTGCTCCTCGCGGCGCGCGCCATGGGCCTCGGTGCGAGCCTGATCACCTTGCCGCTGTGGAGCATGACTTCGGCGCGCCGAACCCTCAATCTGCCACTGTCGGTGACTCCTTGCTGCATCGTGCCACTCGGTTGGCCGCGCGGGCGCTACGGACGCACAACCCGCAAACCGGTCGAGCAGGTGACGCACCTCGATGCGTACGGCAACCGCGCTTGGCTCGACACCTGATAGCGCTCGCCTTGGTCACCCGGCCAGGAATAGACTTTGGCCGACGCTGCGGGCGCGACCTGCATGAAGCCGCACCGTCGGGGCGCAAATCGGGTTGAGCGACCCGTTGCCGCCGAAAGCCGCACCAACCGCAAGCCCGCCAAGCCCTAATGGGCGGCGGTTAGCCTTCCGCGGACCGTTCGTCCGGTGGGTGCGTCGGTGTTCAGTGGTTTTATATTGTCTGGATCTATGTTATCAACAAAGCTGAACAGGTTGTTTACAGATGTAGGGGGTTTGCTGATGCGGCCCGACTTCGCATGTGTCGAAATTATTCTGTGATGTAGCCACAACTCACGTTTCCTGGGGTAGGGTCGCTGCTTAATGGATCGGTTCAGATCGCATCGTGAAACCAAAGTTTTCTAAGGGGAGGGACCCGCACGTGGGACAACATCGGAAAATGATGCGGGGACGCTCGCCCGTGGCACAGCAGCGAAATGAGTGGGCGGCAACACCCCATGCTAAGTCCGCAGCTCTACGTCCGTATATCACAGCAGGCATCGCGCTGGTGGGGGCCAGCGTGATAGCCGTCAGCCCGGTAACGCCATCACTGCCCGGCCTCCCTTTCGAGCAACTGGCCACTGTCGAGCAACCGGCCACGCGTTTGCTCGCCTCGGTCGCGAATATTCCGGCGAACCTGCTCATCATGGTGGCCAACATCCCGTACTACGAGTCGTTGGCCTTGCAGGAATATGCGTACGCCCTCGGGCCGGGCGGCACAGACCGGAGGGGTGCCGGGATGGGTTCCCCTGTCGGCCACCGAGGAGAACGGTGCGGTCGATGGGCCCCAGACCGGGCAGCTGTACGCCCTCGGCGGGACCGGCAGTTGGTGGAGGGAAGACTACGACGGCAACACTTGGGGTTGGGATAACGGCAACTGGCCGCAGATGGCCGCGATTGCCCACGCTATCCTCCCGACGGCGTTCGCCTTGCCCATCGTCCAACAATTGGAGGTTTTCGCGGAGGCCGAGTACATCGCTGGAGCCAACGTCAATTGCGAGTTCAATTGTGCCGACGTACTGGGTTACCTGGGACGCTGGCTCATGTTCTCAACGCCGCTCACAGACCTGCTTGCCGGAACACACCTACCCCGACACCGTTAATGCTTATCCTGCGACCTGGCAACCCGCCTACAACCGTTTTGGGCCGGCGAGCCAGGTGCGCAGCTGCAACCGCTGATGGCCCTGCAAGCGATCGCCGACTATTTTATGCAAGATCCGAGTGAAAACCCGGTGCGGTTGCCCGACCTTGGGGACGTCCTATCGAACGCCGGGAAGCTCGGGCTCGATTATCTCAATGACTACAACCCCTTGGTGACGGGTAGCTTCTTGTACTGGGGGGCGCCGACGCTCTATAGCGTTCCGGCCCTGTTGGCCGGCCTAGTGCAGAATTTCACGGGCATACCGAACCAATTCATAGAAACTCCCCAGTGGCAAGGGGAAATCGACGTGGCGCATCCGGCGGGATGTACCCCGGGGCGGAGAACGCTGGCCCGTTGGATCTGCTTTCACTCGATCATGGCCTGCCGGCGGGGATCGATCACCTGGTGCGGGGTCTACTCGGATACCTGGACCCCACCACATACCTCAGGATCAGCCTGGGGAACACCTTGCTAAGGACTTACGCCGACGGGTCGCTGCCAGGGTCGGACATCGCGAGGCTCCTCGAGGGCGTGGGCATCCCCGCACTTCTTGATGGTGTGGGTCTTGGAGACCTTGTTCCGTCCCAGTCCTTAACGAAGAGCTTCGCCTCGCCGGACGTCGGTTCGACGACGGATCGGGTCGGGCGAGACGGTGCAGCTTGGCAGCAGCAGATCGATTCCACCGATCCGGACCCGACGGCGGTGTCGAAGGCTGAGGGCGAGGATGCACCGCCGCCGAAGGAGCGCAAGCGTCCGATCCTGAACTTGCTTACGCACGACGGCAATTCTGCGACGGGATCGAACACCGCGGTGGTCGGAACCGGAACCGACCGGCCCACACCCATTAAAGACGCCGTGAAGCAGGCTGGCAGTCAGCTGAAGAATGCTGCTGATGACCTTCACAGCGGATTGAGGGATGCTGCCGACAATGTGAAGCAGGCGCTCGGCGGCGACAAGGACACAGACAGCGACAGCAGCGGCCCAAAAGCAGCAACTCCCTAACCGCTGCGGGACAGCGCCCGTTCGACTCGCTCTGCGAGCAGTCGAGCGAGCACATGGGTCTACTCGACTCCTGACTCGTCGTCGTCCCGGAAGACGAGCGTGCTCCCGACGATGACCGGGCAGCGGTCGGCGGTACAGAACAGCTGATATGTAGGCATTTGTTTGCCAATAGGCAGGTGAAAGCCGCCCCGGTTTGATGGCCGGGGCGGCTTCGTTTGATCGGGTGTCAGTCAGTGCCGTGGCGGTCGTTGGT
>CAWDSB010000003.1:0-493072 GCA_963804905.1 uncultured Actinomycetota bacterium
TGGTCGGTACCGCGGTGGCGCATGCCGGCCCTTTCGGCATCGGTCCTGCACATCGCTTCTTCGACCTGTTCGGCGATGACGACCACAAGAAAAAAGCCGATCAGCACCATCCGCGACCCGGATCAGCCGACGTCGGCGCGCAGACGTCCCGAACAGCAGCCGGAATAACCGCCGCGGAGGCCGGCCCGCCGACGGCGAAGATCGGCAGCGTTCCTGAGGGCGTGGGCAGTGTCCCCGAGGGCGTTGGCGTTAGCGAGAACATCAGCCGCGGCGGAGGAGGTGGCGGGATGCCCCGCGCTGAGCTTCGGCACGGGGCGGTCAGCGAACCTGCCGCGTGTCCCGTCCGCGCCGGTCACGCGCAGCGTCGTGATCCGGGGCGCACCGCCCGCGGCAGCCGCCGGGCTCCCCACGCAGACGTTGCCCCAGACGCCCGTAGTCATTTCGTTGGCCACGCCGCCGCCGAGCCCTCAGCTGCCAGAAGGCAGGCCTGCGCCAGCAGGTCTCCCTACGCCTGCCCCGTCGTCTCACGCGAAAGACCCGCTGGCGCCGCGACTTCCGGGCGTTGCGCGAGTCCCGGATTCATTCCGCATCGGGTATGCCGAGTACCTGCGATCGGCGACGACCACTGACCTTTTCGTCGCGGCGTTGCCGGGAATTGCGAAGAACCGCGGGTTTCACCATCGTCGGCGCATATGCCGGATACCGCCAGGCCCGGGCCGTGCAGGCGGCCCTGCTGGCCCCGGCACCTACGCGCATCCTGCTGTAGAGGATTGAGGTAGTCGTGGCAAACAACGGGTATTCGGACAAAACCTTCTCCGACTCCATGGGCGGGAAACGACGAAGCGTGAGTGGGCCTCTTATACGAAGTGCTATCGGTTGCGCGATTGCCTGCGGTGCACTGACGGTCGGGCCCCTAGTGGTCGGTAGTCCGGTCGCGAAGTCGGATCTGCTGGGTGTCGGCGGTGGTGGCGGCGTCGACGTCCTCGGCATCAAGGTGGTGGGCAGCGGCGAGAGCGAGAGGTCGGGGTCCGGCGGCCCCACTACCGGCGGCGTTTCGAGGTCCACCGGCGTTTCAACGGCGCCGAGTACACGCAGTGTCGTCATCCGGGCGAACCGCTCAGCGGCGCAGCCGGACCAGTGGGTCGAGCCGGCGGCGTCCGCTCTACCGGTGGCCTATGCACCTGCAGTCGCGCTGTCCGAGCCAAAGATCGAGGCGGTTCCCGCTGCGCCGCCCCTGCCCACCGCTGTTCCGTTGGTCGTGCCACCGTCGTTGCCGGCTGCACCGCCCGTCCGGTTGCCCGAGCCGGAGGCGCTTCCCATTCCGGCGACCATCGAGCCGGGGCCCGGTCGTCACGTCGCACCCGCCGATTCGTATCCCCAGCCAGCGGAGATACCGGACTCCTTCAGGGTCGGGTATGCGGAGTACCTCAGGGCCGCAACGACCAGTGACATAGTCTTCGCGGCGCTGCCCGGCGTCGCTGGCATCGCGGGATTCACCATCCTCGGCGCGTACGCCGGATACCGCCAGGCCCACGGGGTGCAGGCCGCTCTGCTCGCCCCGGTGCCCACGCGAATCCTGCTCTGACGAAACGGTGCCCTCGGTGGGATTGGAACTCTATTTCGCCCGCTGCTCCCAGCGCGATTATGGGTTCTGACCTGCGAATTGGCGTTCTGCGTGATTCGTTGAGATTCCCTGGGTTTGTGCCCAAGTGTGCCCAAAATGTGCCCACGCTAGCTAGGCGCGCCCCCCTCGGTGGCGGGCATCTTTCATGCCGACGAATGTACGACTAATACACCCTTAGTCACATCTCACAAAGGAGCCGTCCCAGCAGGGCAACAATCCACGACCAACCACCACCCATCCGCCAATGCCAGCCGGGCGCCGTCTTCGCCGACACCTGGCTTCAAGGGACGGCCCGTACACGGTCGCGTCGCATGTGCGGCAATGCCAGGCTTTGTGTCCGTCGCCGCCGTGATGCCCCTTGCGCCCGATCCGGCGAGGAGGTTACGACACCGGCTCGGGTTAACGACCTACTGATCGAGGCCGCGCCACACGATACGTCGATTCGAAGACCATCGCGCCCGAGGCGTCACTACCACTGACACGAGGGGGCAGAACGGGGCCGCGGCGCGCGGGTTCCATGCGGGCCCAGCCGGTCGATCCCTACGGAGAGTCAGGCCCGCCAGAGTCAGCCCCGCCGACGCCCAGGTTCTTCCGGAATTGGTCCATCGCGTTCTTCGGGTTCAGAGTGTTCAGATTATTACGCAGATTCGTCCGCGCATTCTCCACGCTGGTCGCCAAGTCCGGTACACCGCAGGGTGTTCTGTCGTACTGGCTGCCGTCGGTACCGAAGTAGCTGCAGGGTGCGGCCTGCGTCGGCGCAGCGAACCCAAGTCCGGCCGCGACAACGGCGCCCGAGATGCCCGCGATGATGGTCCTCTTCATTGATTTCCCCTCTGTTGGCTTACTGCTTGAAGCGTGTCCCCGTCTGCTGCGGATCTATACTCCGGCACCCAGGTCGGTTACGACGGATGGCTAGCGTTACGGTGTTCTCGCCGAGCGACGAAAAACTCGGCCCAGGAAGTTCACCTCAGGGTATTGCTTCAGTAGCGCGCGACGTTGGCGTTCGGTCATACCGCCCCAGACACCGAACTCCATCTGGTTGTCGAGTGCCTCGGCGGCGCACTCGACGATGACCGGACAGTGCCGGCAAATTGCCGCCGCTTTTCTCTGCGCCGCTCCGCGAACGAACAGTTGGTCGGGGTCGGCGGCGCGACACCGCGCGCTCGACACCCACGCGATGCGGGCTTCGGCCGTCGAAACGGTGCTTGCAGTAGTAATCATGGGCGCCCCTCCGCGTCATTACTGTGTCCCCCAGGTAGCCCGCCGCTTGCGTGGCGGGTTACCAGTCCCAGCGAAAGTCTAAGAGGACATATGCGATCTGCAAATGGCACGCTGGTACGTTTTTTGCCGATGCTTGCAGCTGCAAGTAGCTGATCTTGGCAACGCCCAACTGAACCGATAAAGCCGCAGGTCACATGGGTATATCCCACTGTTGCAATTCAGTTGGCAACAAAAATTTGATGTGCTCTGAAGTCGCCCAGGCTCCACCAGGTGAGCCGAGAACAACGAACAGCTACTCCATAGCCCGTTATCAGGAAGTGGGGCGAAATGACGGCTGGAGCTGGACGCGGCATCGTCAGGCGAGGTGGCGCCCTCTCAGCAGAGCACGCTCCACCTGTCGGTGGCGCCGAGACGGTCACCGCTCATGAGCAACGCAGCGCCCTGGGGGCCGCTCACCACGGCAGCAGAGTTCCTGAGGTCGCCCGTAACTTAGAACCCGACGACCAAGCTCCTCGCCGAGCGACTCACCGCACTCACCGAAGCTCTTAGGTAGCTGAATACCATCGCTGCGCTCCAGCGTTTTGTCAATTCCTGGCGGGGCAAGAGATCAACGGGGTAACTCGTACACCGTCATCCTTCGTTGTTCCAACTGCTCGCGCATGTTCTGTGCGAGGCGTAACAAGTCGGGGTGGTCGTGCGAGTAGGTGGCTTCACCGAAAGACTTCACGACGCCAACTCGTTGCCTTGGCTCACCGTTGATACGGTCGCGATGTCGGATGGCACTCGAATCGGCCGCGGTGGGTCTTTAGTCACTGTGGGTGCGGTGGCGATGTCGGATGGAATGTGAACGTTGCCCGGAAGCTGCCGTGAACCCTGCGAAGCCGGTTCAGCGGGAGGAGCCACACATTTGCCGACATAGCCGTCATCTATGAAAATACCGCCGGTTTCTTCGCAGCAGACCCGGTGGGCCTCCAGTTGCTGGGCGATGCTGTAATCCATTTGGTCTTCAGCGCCTTGGTCCATGCACCAGTCGTATAGTTCGATGTCCCATACTCGTTCGGCGGTTGCAATGGCAGGATAGGCGAGCGGGAAAGCGGCGACGGCCATCGCGCCGGCGAGCATTGCTGCGTACTTCAAGCGGTTCAGTTTGGGCCGGGTTGACTCGATCACAGTGGATTCCTCTCGTGGTCTGGTGAGGAAAATGTTCCATGGTCAAGCGGTGCTTCTGTAATCGCCCAGAAGCCAGATTCCACTGCGTAGATGGGAAGAATTACCTATCCGCCCGGTAAGTAACTCGGCCATGTCAGAGACGGCGGATAGCCTGTTATGGGTGGAGGGCGATCTCGTTCGGCGCCGCGGCAAGTGGGTAACCGAAGCGCCCAGCCGATGCCCCAAGGGTCACCCCCTCGGCCCTAATCAAGTCCTCGTCGGTCACGTCGCCTGCCTCGGCCACGGCGGCGGCGGACACACCTCCTGGCACTGCCGAACCTGCGACACCGTGGTGTACGGGCCGCCGCTCAACACTCACTGCACCTGCCTCGACGGGCCAGCATCAGTGCGGATCTCAACACGCCGCGACCCATGAGCGCGTTTGCCTCAATGCCCTGCGGGTACAGGGTTTTCGGGGGGAGAGCACGATGCCATCCACCGTTCGCGCTCCCAAGGTCTTGCCGGTTCAGGCTTGCCCCGCGAGCCGGCAAGACCGCCCTCCAAACCAGGACGCGGCAACAACCAAACCCGCAACGGAGATGCAGCAATGGAGAAAGCGGCCGACGCCGCGGCCCGCGCGGCAGCCAATCGAGCTGACGACGCGGAAGCGAACGCGCACCGCGCCCACGAGTCAGCAGACCGCGCCCACAAGGCGGCCGATGACACCCACCGCCATGCCACTGAACTACGCGAACAAGCCCAAGCCCTCCACCACAAGGCCCGGGCTATCCGTGAACGCGCAACCGAGCCGACAGACCAGAACTAAACCCGCAAATCGCGATCCGTCGTCGGTCAGGGTTTGTCTTCCCCTCGCCTGGTGCCGCTGGTATGACTTGGCCCGGTCACGTCGGGTTCAAGATCAGTTTCTGTGAGCCTCGGAGGCGGGCTGTTCATCGGCTGGCGAGGCAGTGGCACCACCCGGTGTCGAGTCGGGGGCCGGTGACTTGTACTCGGCATCCTCGACGGGACCCGTGGCGCCACCAACGTTCGCCCCACTCTTTTCACTTGGCTTTTCAGGACTAGACATGAGTCCCCCGATCGTCGCTACTGGCCGTCACCCATTCGCAGCGGTCTCCGATCGTCTACCCGCGCCCTAGTCAGCGAAACCAGAAGAGGTCGCCATAGTCATGGTGTTATGGGCCGTCGCTCAACAAACACTGCAAGGCACTCGGAGGGCCAGCATCGGTGCGGATCTCCACCCGCCGCGATCGCTGAGCTTCGGCTGCAGCGGACCCCACCAGCACCGAAAGGCAGATCGAATCGCTGATGGGGTCCACGCGCCGATACCCGCGGCTACTGCACCGCGGTCGTCCATTACGTCGCCGTCGGGGCGGTCGTGCCGGGCCGAGGTCTGAGGAAACCCGGCCCGCCACGAGTCTGTTACGCGGTCAGGTCGCAGGACACCACACCGAGCGGGGACAGCACCGACGTGTTGAACCGGCCCTCGCATCTCGCGAAGATCAGGTTTCTTGGCGAACGAGTCGGCGGTCGCGTTCTCGCTCCATCTGCACGCCGATGCCCTGGCTGTCGGTGTCAACCACGACGGCGTCCTGGGCCAGGAAATGTGCGACGCCGGCCTTTTCACTGACCGTCCAGGCGATGCTGACACCAAAGAGTCGGCGGGTGGCCGCGTCGAACGGCAGGCTCATGTGCTCGACCGCAGTGGTGGATGTCAGCGCCAGTTCCAGCCCCTCGAAATCGGCGGGAGGCAGAACAATCGCACCTGGCGCGTAACCGGCGACCTCGAGCTTCGTGATGCCTTTTCGTATCGTCTGCAACACCGAGGTGCTGTATGCCTGCGACTGACGCCCGGAAGGCGGCGGTGATGTCGGCGATGATCTTGGCTTCCAGCGCCACCCCGAGGCCGTACCGGAGTTCGGCATCAACGAAAGCCTCGACCGCGGCGTTGTCCACCAGCCAGAACCGCGGGACGCCTTCGCTCAAGTGCGCGACAACCTGAAGCGATTGTTCGACACGGGTTACCCCGATGACGCTGGTCGGTTTCACCGCCCTCTCAGCGACCACGGCCGCGTTGTTGGTGCGGGTGCCTTGGCGCATGAACGCGTACTCGGCGGTCGACTGCACCTTGACCGGCAGCACGTCGAGCAGACCGGTAGCTATGCGGCCCAACGGGATAGGATCTTCGGCGAACTGCTGGGCGACGACCGCCGCGCCGGACGGCGCCAACGCCTTCTGCCCGTACTCGCCGACCATCTTCGACGCCACGCCCGCACACATGCCCTTGAAGCTAATTCGCTTACCGTCAAGCCCGCCACCTGCAGAAGATGCGGACGAATCGACACCGACACGGGCGGAAAACGACTTCGCCTCGGCCATTACTTCCTCGTCAACGCGGATCTGCTTCAGCGCGTTGTTGATTTCTTTGGCGTTGGCGATGATGGGGTCGAAGATCGCCTTCTCTTCGGGCGTCATGGCCCGGTTCTCGGCGTCGGCCTTCGCGGCGATTTCACTCGCCCGATCCAGATCGGGTTGAAGCGCGCGGGCTCTTTCTCGGAGTGCTTCTCTACGTGACATGTTCGCTCCTTAAGCGAATCCGGCTGCTGCAAGGCAGCACAAACTAATAATCGGATTTGCTTGGAGACGAACGGTACATAGGCGGGTCTCACGGGGCTGGCCCACCGAAATGCGGTGGCGCTTGGCGGTAACTCCTGCCGTCACTTTGGCCTAACCAAGGCTGAACCCCCTCCAGAGATTGCGTGGTGCGCTGCCCGCTGGCCCGCGGGGCCCTTGCGGACGGACGGGTCAACGCCCCACCAACAACATCCTGAGGAGGACGCCTCCCAGTTTACCGACAAGCCGCGACAATTCACCGCTTACAGCGTCGGCCTGTCGCGCCATTGCCGCGCATCCCAATGCCCGGCAGCCTTCCTCGTCCACCTCGACCAACTCGCACGGCTTACCGAACTCGTCGTAACGCCGGAACACGAGAGCGCGACGCGGGGCTTCGTCGCCTGAATCGGGGCTAGCCGTTGTCGTACTCAATCTGTGCCTCGAAAATGGCGGCCTGCAACGCCTCCTGCGTCCGCTCCTCCCCGGCGTAATGCAGCGACGTGAACATCCACGACCGTGTCGTGGCGGCGAGCACCGCCAGAAACCTGTCGTCGGCGTATGCCTCGTCAAGTGCTTCGGAAATCAGGCTGTCGTCGCCTTTCAGAGTGCCGAGAGCGATTCGGCAGGCCCTGGATTGGTCGATAGGGCGGATACTTTCAGGCATTTTGGGCTCCTGTCCGTGGTGTTTTGTGGAAAGTTTTTGCGGGGAGAGATTCGCGACTGGGCCTGCGGTCGCTCGGAGGTTCATCTAGAGGCGAAAACCCCTTACGCGGGGGAGGTCACCAAGTCCTGCTGGTGTCGGTGGGTGGTGGTTGCCGGCCTTTGGTGGCTCGGTTGCACTGGATGTGTTCCGGGCCTCTGTACAGGCGTCTGTCGTGGTCGTCGTGGCCTAAGTCCCAGGGTGCGAGGGGGTCGATGGGTAGGCCGCAGCGCCAGCAGGTGGCCTTGCCTGCCCGGACAAGGGATTCGTAGCGTTTTCGTCTGCGTTTGTGGGCGGGGCCGTAGCCGCGTTGGCCGGTGGTGCCTCTATAGGGCATGGCTATGCGTCACCTCCGATGGTCGCAAGTTGGATCACTGCTGTGACCGTTTCACGTCGCGTCGTCTCCGCAGTTCGTCGAGGGGATCGGCCGAGACGCGGACACCGCGAAGCGCGCTAGTCATGACGCGGGACAATTCCCGCGACACTGCCGCAGTACCGGCCGCCGTGTCGTTCGGATCGGACAGCTTCGCAGCCAACAGAAGCGCCAACTGGCCGAGTGCAGAGTTCGTCATGCCCGCGGCTCCGAGTTCGGAGCGCACAGCATCCAGAAGCGAAGCCCCCTCATTACCGTCCGTAGCGTCGGATGTCACCGACAGGACAAAATGACGCTGGCGAGGCGCACCGCCGTTGCGGCTTCGGCATCGCGGCGAGCAGAAACGCGACGTAGACCGCTGCGCGACATACGAAGCGCCGCACAAGTCACACTTACGCATCACGAGGAGATCCCTTCATGGGTTTAACGTCAAAGATCTGTACGGGACAGGTGAGGCGACTGGCCCTGGGTCGCGGGGTTGGCCGCGGTTCACAGATGGTCACCCGCCCTGCCTATGGCGGCGAGCTTCTCCGCGATGACCATCTGCCGTGAATCCGGTGTTATGTGCGTTACGTCTGTTTTGGGCTGCTCGCCTGTGGGTTGAGGCGTAACAGTCGTAATGGGAGTAACACTCGAATACACCCCGGTGCTGGTCTTGAGGATGCGCTCGGCATCCGCCAACCGGTTGAGGTACACGCGGGCCTGCGCTTGGCTGATTCCCACCTTCGCGACCACGTCTGTGGCGCAGGTGAGTTGACCTGCGGCAGCACGGTCGTTGACGACTCTGAGCACATCGAGCGCACGGTCACCGAGCTGGTTTTCGTTGCGCCGGTTGACTGCCGCGGTCGCTGCGTCCCCGAGGTCGTTGCCTGCCAACATCCACCTGCCCGCTTCGATGGTGAATGCGTATTCGCCCTCTGGCGCATCGCGGCCGGTGATCTTCAGCGTGGCTTCGGCGCTGTTACGTTTGCGCCGTAACACCAAGACGTAGTCGGCGCTACCTGCCAGACCGAGAGTGCCTGACAGGTCGTCGACGAAGTCCTCGGAAGAGGCCTTACGGGTGTGGTGGACACCGAGCAACGCTGAGCCGGGGAAGGCATCGACCACGTTCTTTAGCGCGACTCCGGCTTGGTAGTCAGCCAGATATGGGTCGTCGCCTCGGTTGCGTTGTTGCCGCGCCCTTCCCAGCGTGTCGAGGATGACGAGCCCGGTCGGGTGGCACTGCAGCCATGCAGTGATGGTGGGGATGAGCAGACCGGGCTGTATGTGGGTGAGGATGTGCAGCTTATGCGGCGGGATGTCACTGCCGTGCAGGGCGCGTATCCGTGTTTGGAGTCGGCGCTCGGAGTCCTCGAGGGCGAGCAGCAGTACGGGCCGCGGATCGCACTTCAGCTTGCCGAACGCATAACCGCCGGCAGATACCGCTAGTGCGATGACGAGGGTGAAGAACGACTTGCCCAGCTTCGGTGGACCGGCGACGATTCCGAACCCCTCGATGATGATCCCAATAGCGTGTTGGACCAGTTCAGGGAAATTCTTATGTGACAGCTCGGCGGCGGTGATGACACCGGACAACAGGCTGTCGTGTTCCGGACTGTCGGTCATATCAAGTCCTTCGACCGGGCCTGAAGCTCCATCGCGACATCGCGACATCGCGAAAGCCGATGCGCCGCAGCGCCTCGCACGTGACAGAGTCGAGCGGCCCGGGTGTACCCAGCCTGCCGAGATGGCGGATCGCCGCTGCCGCGGCCTCAGCCTGCACGTCACTGATTTGCCTGCCACAGCGGTGCCCGTCGACTTCGGCGTGGCGGATGCAGCCGCAGGGGCCTACCGGTGTCATCCTGCGTGACGCGAGGTATCCACGTCGCCGCTGCTGCAATTGGTCGCTCACGCTGCCACCGCCTCGGTGTGGCACTTGCGCCAGCAGACAGGTCCGGAGCAGCGGGCTTGAGACACGGCAGCACGCAATGGTCGCCTGCAACGTCGGCACCGAACCATAAGATCAGCGGCGGATCGAGGCGGGAGAGCGCCGTGTGGACGTAGACGACCTGGTGGCACTCGCTCTCGCGCTTGGAGTTTCGCCGTCTGCGCTCTTGATGCCGAGCATCGATATCGCGCAACCTCGCGACGAGGTGACAATGACGGGTTTGACCGATCCTGTTGCAGCGCATTCTGTTTGGATCTGGCTTACAGGTGCCGGGCCACTCCCCGGGACAAGCCTGCTCGAGTTCGGATTACGCGCGTTCCCGAGGTGGGTCCGCGAGCACATGGAGCGGGAGATGCGCGATCATGGCGACGATTGAGTCCTATGAGACGGCGGGCGGGAAGCGGTATCAGGTTCGTTACCGGACGCCGCAGCGGACCCAGACGAAGAAGCGCGGGTTCAAGACGAAGCGAGATGCTGAGGCGTTCGCGGCAACGGTCGAGGTCGAGAAGATGACTGGGCAGTACATTGCGCCGACGGCTGGCCGAGTCACGATCGGGCAGCGCGGCATTCAGTGGTTGGGTAGGCAGACTCATTTGAAGCCGTCGACCGTCCGCACGGTTGGGGTGGCGTGGCGAGTGCATGTCGAACCGCGTTGGGGGCGCTGTCGTTTGGCCGATGTCGAGCATTCGGGGCTACAGCAGTGGGTGTCGGACATGAGCCAGCGGGGGAGCGGCGCGACGACTGTGATTCGTGCCTACGGTTTGATGGCGGCGATTTTGGACGAAGCGGTGAAGGACCGGTTGCTGGCGTCTAATCCGGCGCGGGGTGTGAAGCTGCCCCGCAAGAAGCCGAAGCCACGCGCCTACCTGTCGGCCGCGCAGGTGTGGCAGCTCGCCGCCGAGGCGGGCAGTAAGGGTGTGGTCGTGCTGCTACTGGCCTACACCGGTTTGAGGTGGGGGGAACTCGCCGGCCTGCATGTCGCGGACATCGATATGCTGCGGCGCCGGATCAATGTTCACCGTAACGCCGTGAACGTCGGCGGCCAGATCGTCGTGGGGACTCCGAAGACTGATGCGCAGCGGTCGGTGGTGTTCCCCCGGTTCCTGGTGGAGCCGCTAGCCGGCGCGTGTGAGGGCAAGGGGCGCGATGGTGTTGTGTTCCCCAACCGGTTCGGGCATTACGCGGCACCGCCGGGGGTATCGACGTGGTTCTCGGGTGCTGTAGCGCGCTGCATGGCGGCTGACGATCAGTTTCCCAGGGTGACGGTTCACGATCTGCGGCACACCGCGGCGTCGCTGGCGATCAGCGCCGGGGCGAACGTCAAGGTGGTGCAACGGATGCTCGGGCACGCTTCGGCGGCGATGACGCTGGACGTGTACGCGGACTTATTCGACACCGACATGGATGCGGTGGCACAGGCGTTCGATAAAGAGTGTGCCCAAAATGTGCCCCAAAACGGGTCGGCTACGTGCGAATGGTCGCGGGCAATAATGCCCAGACCTGCGATGACGAGGCGCCCGTTGGCCGTGCCCTCGGTGGGATTCGAACCCACACTGTCTGGGTTTTGAGTCCAGTTCCTCTGCCAGTTGGGATACGAGGGCGTGCGTGTTGCGGCCTACCACCATAGAGGATCCCCCCGAGGTCGCTGACTGGGCCGGCGACCGCCAGAATGGCACCCATGACCGGCTCAATGACAGACGATGCCAAGCCGCACCGTGTTCTCGTCGCAGAGGACGAAGCACTCATTCGGCTCGACCTGGCCGAGATGCTGCGCGAGGAGGGCTACGAGGTCGTCGGCGAGGCCGGCGACGGGCAGGAAGCCGTCGAGCTGGCCGAGAGCCTCGAGCCCGACCTGGTGATCATGGACGTCAAGATGCCGCGCCGCGACGGCATCGACGCGGCCTCCGAGATCGCCAGCAAGCGCATCGCCCCGATCGTCGTGCTGACCGCGTTCAGCCAACGCGAACTCGTCGAGCGGGCCCGCGACGCGGGTGCCATGGCCTATCTGGTCAAGCCGTTCTCCATCACCGACTTGATTCCCGCCATCGAGTTGGCGGTGAGCCGCTTCAGCGAGATCACCGCCCTCGAGGAAGAAGTCGCCACGCTGTCGGACCGGCTGGAGACCCGCAAGCTCGTCGAACGCGCGAAGGGTTTGCTCCAGAGCAAGCACCAGATGACCGAACCGGAGGCGTTCAAGTGGATCCAGCGGGCGGCGATGGATCGCCGGACCACCATGAGGCGGGTTGCCGAGGTTGTCCTGGAAACCCTCGATGCGCCAGAAGACGCCGCGCCGTCGGGCTAGCAATACACCGAAAACGCGCACCACGGCCATGCGTTGGCTATGTTCTACCCGAAGCGTCAGCGCCCTGGCCGATCGAAGCCGGTTCGTAGATGCCGACGAAAACATTGACCCGGAGGTGAAACGTGCGCAGTCGCGTGGCACGAAGTGCAGTTGCACTCGGTAGCGCAGGACTGGTTGTACTCGGCATGGCCGGCTGCCAGCAGTCGAAGCCTGGTGAGGAGACATCGCAGAGCAAGCTGAAGATCGTCGAACAGGTACAGATCGACGAGAACGGTGCGGAGGTCAAAGCGGCGGAAGGCGCTGCGGCCGCCGATCCGGCCGGCGACGGCAAGGCCAACTGCCCACCGGTGTCGATCGCCATGGCTGGCGCGCTGAATGGCCCCGACGCCGCACTCGGCATCAACATCAAGAACGGTGTGCAGCTGGCCATAGACAAGCACAACGCCGCCAATCAGGGCTGCCAGGTGCAGCTGAAGCCATTCGACACCGAGGGCGATCCGCAGAAGGCGACCGCGATCGCACCGCAGATCGTGGACGATCAGTACACTATCGGCCTCGTCGGCCCGGCGTTCTCCGGCGAGACGAAGGCCACCGGTGGTGTCTTCAACCAGGCAGGCCTTGTCGCCACCACTGCGTCGGCGACGAATCCCACGCTGAGCGAAAACGGCTGGAAGACGTTCTTCCGTGGCCTGGCCAATGACGCCGTGCAAGGCCCGTCGGTCGCGAACTACATGAAGAACGGGCTGAAGTACAAGAAGGTCTGTGTGATCGACGACAGCACCGACTACGGCCTGGGTCTTGCGACAGCGGTGCGAGACACGTTGGGCCCGATCGCCGATTCATCGTGCAACATTTCGGTGAAGAAGGGCGACAAGGACTTCTCCGCCGCGGTGACCCAGGTCAAGGGCGCGAGCCCGGACGCCGTGTTCTACGGCGGTTACTACTCGGAGGCGGCGCCGCTCGTCCAGCAGCTCAAGGATGGCGGCTTCAAGGGCACCTTCGTCAGTGCCGACGGCACGAAGGATCCGCAGTTCGTCAGCCAGGCGGGTGAAGCGTCCAAGGATGCGATCCTGTCCTGCCCGTGCGGGCCGGCCACCGGGGCCTTCGCCGACGAGTACAAGAAGAAGTTCAACGCCGAAGCAGGCACTTACAGTGCCGAGGGGTATGACCTGGGCACCATCCTGGTCAAGGGCATCGATTCGGGCGCCATCACCCGGCCCGCCCTGCTCGACTTCGTGAAGAACTACAACGGCCAGGGTGTGGCCCGCAAGTACCAGTGGACACCCACCGGTGAGCTCACGACCAATTTGATCTGGATCTTCAAGGTCCAGTAACCCTGCAGCGAAGCGCGTCCGAGACCTGATGGCTCGGGCGCGTTTCGCTTCAGACAGCATGCGCGAGGAGCCCGCCACCGGATGAGTTTGATCCCCGTTGAGTGCGTCGACCAGTACGCCTGCCTAGCCGCGAACATCAACTTCAATCTGGAAAACCTGCGAAACGGCTTCTGGCAGTTGACGATCGACGGTCTCTCCTGGGGGGCCATCTATGCGTTGGTAGCCGTCGGCTACACCCTGGTGTTCGGTGTCCTGCGGCTGATCAACTTCGCCCACTCCGAGATCTTCATGCTCGGCATGTTCGGCGCCTACTTCGCGCTCGACATCGTCATGGGCTTCACGCCGAGCGGTAACGCATACAACAAGGGCATCGTGCTGACGGTGCTGTATCTGGGCATAGCGATGCTGTTCGCGATGTTGGTGTCGGGGTCCGCCGCAGTCGGACTGGAGTTCGTCGCCTACCGGCCCTTGCGAAGACGCAACGCGCGGTCGCTGACCTTCCTGATCACCGCGATCGGTATGTCGTTCGTGTTGCAGGAGTTCGTGCATTTCGTTCTGCCCAAACTGCTCAAGGGTTATGGCGGCAGCAATGCCCAGCAACCGATCATCCTGGTGCAGCCGAAAACACAGTTCACGATCTTCAGTGGCTCGGTCTCCAACGTCACGCTGGTCATCATCGTGGCGGCTTTGATCTTCGCGGTGCTCACCGACTTCGCGATCAACCGGACGAAGTTCGGTCGCGGGATCCGCGCCGTCGCACAGGATCCGACCACCGCGACGTTGATGGGTGTCTCACGAGAACGCATCATCATGACGACGTTCTTGATCGGCGGCCTGCTCGCCGGCGCCGCTGCCCTGCTGTACACGCTCAAGGTGCCGCAGGGGATCATCTACTCCGGCGGATTCTTGTTGGGTATCAAGGCATTCTCCGCCGCGGTGCTCGGCGGCATCGGCAATCTTCGCGGAGCGCTACTTGGCGGCCTGCTGCTCGGGATCATGGAGAACTACGGCCAGGCGGTGTTCGGCACACAGTGGCGCGACGTGATCGCGTTCGTCCTGCTTGTTCTGGTCCTGCTGTTCCGGCCGACGGGGATACTCGGTGAAAGCCTTGGGAAGGCAAGGGCATGAGCACCAGCGATAAGCCGAAGGCGGAACGCGCATCGACGCGGACGCAACGCCTACTGGCGCCGGGCGACGGCCTGCGGCAGTGGTGGGATGGCTTGTCCCGGGTGCAGAAGTGGGTCTTCGGTGTGCTGCTGTTCGGCGCAGTGGCCCTGCTGCCGCTCCACACACCGCCGTTTTTGGACACACCCGGGATCAGTTTCGGCGGCACCATGGCACAGTTCGCCATGGTGGCGATCATCGCGATCGGCCTCAATGTGGTGGTGGGGCAGGCCGGCCTGCTCGACTTGGGTTACGTCGGCTTCTACGCCGTCGGCGCCTACACGGTGGCGCTGCTCACCAGTCCCGACAGCCCTTGGAACAAGGTCGGCCCGAACGGGTTCTTCAGCACCCCATGGGCGTGGTTGTCCTGTGTGCCGTTGGCGATGGCGTTCACGGCGCTCGCGGGCCTGATCCTCGGCATCCCCACGCTGCGCCTGCGCGGTGACTATCTGGCGATCGTGACGCTGGGGTTCGGCGAGATCATTCGGCTGCTGGCGGACAACCTTGCCGACATCACCAATGGCCCGCGCGGCCTCAACGAGGTGGCGTTCCCGCGCGTGGGGGAGAGCGAGAAGCTGCCCGAAGGGGTTTTCTCCAGCGCGAATTCGTCGGGTCACGCGAACTACGGCACCTGGTGGTTCTGGCTGGGCCTGATCCTCATCGTCGCCATCCTGCTGCTCGTCGGCAACCTGGAACGCAGCAGGGTCGGCCGCGCCTGGATCGCCGTCCGCGAAGACGAAGACGCCGCAGAAGTGATGGGCGTCAACACGTTCCGGTTCAAATTGTGGGCCTTCGTGATCGGCGCGGCGATCGGCGGATTATCCGGTGCGCTCTACGCCGGCCAGGTGCAGTATGTCGCGCCGCCGACGTTCAACATCATCAACTCGATGCTGTTCCTGTGCGCGGTGGTGCTCGGCGGCCAGGGCAACAAGCTCGGCGTGATCTTCGGCGCGTTCATCATCGTCTACCTGCCCAACCGCCTGTTGGGTGTGGAGTTCCTCGGCATCAATCTCGGCGACTTGAAGTACCTGTTCTTCGGACTCGCGCTGGTGGTGCTGATGATCTTCCGGCCCGAAGGTCTGTTCCCGGCCCGCCAGCAACTGCTGGCCTACGGAAGGGCCGCCCGCGATCTGTTGCGAGCCGGACCGCGCGAAAAGGAGCCGGCCGCATGACGTCGCCGCTGCCGGAAACGCAAGAAGCCATCGAGGAACTCGCGGGGGTTCATCGGGAGATTCACGCCGCCGAGGGTGAAATCCTTCTGCAGACACAGGAATTGACCGTCAAGTTCGGCGGGTTGACAGCACTGGATTCGGTCTCGTTCGACATCCGTCGCGGCGAGATCCTGGGCATGATCGGGCCGAACGGTGCAGGCAAGACGACCTGCTTCAATGCGATCACCGGTGTCTACCGGCCGAGCTCCGGCTCGGTGATCTTCGACGGCGCTCCGCTCGGCCGCATCAAGCGCCACCAGATCACCCGCAAAGGCATCGCCCGCACGTTTCAGAACATCAGGCTGTTCGGCGAGATGACGGCGCTGGAGAACGTGATGGTCGGCACCGATGCCCGACACCACACGTCGGTGCCGGGGGCGCTCGCGCGCACCCCGCGTCATCGCCGGGAGGAGAAGTCCGCGATCGAGCGGTCCGCGGCACTGCTGCACTTCGTCGGCATCGCCCACCGCGGCGAGGAGAAGGCCAGGAACCTTCCGTACGGCGACCAGCGGCGGCTCGAGATCGCCCGCGCCCTGGCCACGGAGCCGAAACTGCTGTGCCTCGACGAACCGGCTGCGGGCTTCAACCCGAACGAGAAGGCCGCGCTGATGGACCTGATCCGCAAGATCCGCGACGACGGTTACACGGTGCTGCTCATCGAGCACGACATGCGGGTGGTGATGGGGGTGACCGACCGCATCGTGGTGCTGGAGTTCGGTCGGAAGATCGCCGACGGTCTGCCAGCCGAGATCCGCGAAGACCCGAAGGTCATCGCGGCCTACCTGGGGGTGCCCGATGACGAACTCTCCTGACGCCGACGAGCGGCCCATCCTGCTCGAGGCCCGCGACATCGTCGTGCATTACGGCCGGATCCAGGCCCTGCACGGGGTTTCGCTGGTGGTGCGGCAAGGCGAACTGGTCACACTGCTGGGTTCCAACGGCGCAGGCAAGACGACCATCATGAGGGCGATCTCGGGCCTGCGACCGCTGACGTCGGGGTCGGTGTGGTTCGAGGGCAACGACATCACCCGCGTCAAGGCTCACCGCCGGGTGACAGACGGCTTGATCCAGGCGCCGGAGGGCCGCGGTGTGTTCCCGGGCATGACCGTCGTCGAGAACCTGGAAATGGGTTGTTACGGACGCAAATTCGCGTCGAAAGCAGAACACAAGGAACGGTTCGACTGGGTGATGGAAACCTTCCCGCGACTCGCCGAACGCAGGAACCAGGTGGGCGGTACGCTCTCCGGTGGTGAGCAACAGATGCTCGCGATCGGCCGTGCGTTGATGGCCCGCCCGAGGGTGCTGCTGCTCGACGAGCCGTCGATGGGCCTGGCGCCCATGGTGATATCCCAGATCTTCAAGATCATCGCCGACATCAACTCGCAGGGCACCACGGTTCTGCTCGTTGAGCAGAACGCGCAGCAGGCGCTGACGCGTTCGGACCGCGCGTACATCCTGGAGACCGGCGAGATCACGCGGACCGGCACGGCGCGGGAGTTGTTGGAAGACGACAGCATTCGCGCCGCCTACCTCGGCGTCGCCTGACCTTCCGTTCGCGGTCGAGAGGCTCCACCCCTTCCCCCGGCGAGCGTGCGTGTCTGCGGCCGACACGCCGCTGAAATACACGATTATGCGCACGCTCGCGACAGTTCAACGGGCGGAATCAGATCCGCCGCGTCGGTTGCGGCCGTTGAACCGTGGCGCTTCGGTGAAAAACTCGTCGGACTCGGCCACTCGCAGGCCGCGATGATCACCGACGAGCGTGCGTAAACTCCTGTCGGAATGCGGCGTGTCGGCCGCAGACACGCACGGTCGCGGGCTAACGCGCGACGATGACCGACGAGCCGTGACCGAACAAGCCCTGGTTGGCCGTGACGCCGACCTTGGCGCCCTCGACCTGGCGGCCGGTCGCCTGGCCCTTCAACTGCCAGGTCAGCTCGCAGACCTGCGCGATGGCCTGGGCCGGTATGGCCTCGCCGAAGCAGGCCAACCCGCCCGACGGGTTCACCGGGATCTTGCCGCCGATGGTGGTGGCACCACTGCGCAGAAGCGACTCGGCCTCACCCCTGTCGCACAACCCGAGGTGCTCGTACCAGTCGAGCTCAAGGGCGGTCGACAGGTCGTACACCTCGGCCAGGCTGAGATCTACCGGGCCGATGCCCGCCTCGGCGTAGGCGGCGTCGAGGATCTGGTCCTTGAACACCCGCTCCGGCGCGGCCACCGCGGCGGTGGAATCGGTTGCGATGTCGGGCAATTCGGGTAGATGCTGCGGGTACTTCGGCGTCACGGTGCTGATCGCCCGCACGGAGGGCACGCCTTCGACGGAGCCCAAGTGCTTCTCTGCGAACGACTTGCTGGCCACAATCAGTGCGGCCGCGCCGTCGGACGTCGCGCAAATGTCCAGCAGCCGAAGAGGATCCGACACCACAGGGCTGGCGAGCACGTCCTCGACCGAGCTCTCCTTGCGGTACCGGGCATTCGGATTGTCCAGCCCGTGCTTGGCATTCTTGACCTTCACCTGGGCGAAGTCCTCGAGCGTGGCTCCGTAGAGGTCCATCCGCCGCCGCGCCAGCATCGCGAAGTACACCGTATTCGTCGCACCGATCAAGTGGAAGCGCTGCCAGTCCGGGTCATTCTTCCGCTCGCCGCCGACCGGGGCGAAGAAGCCCTTCGGCGTGGTGTCGGCACCGATCACCAGCGCGACGTCGCAGAACCCGGCGAGGATCTGGGCGCGCGCGCTCTGCAGCGCCTGCGAACCGCTGGCGCACGCCGCGTAGCTCGAGCTGACCGGGATGCCGTTCCAGCCCAGCTTCTGGGCGAACGTGGCACCGGCGACGAACCCGGGATAGCCGTTGCGGATGGTGTCGGCCCCGGCAACCAGCTGGATCTGACGCCAGTCCAATCCGGCTTCTGCCAACGCGGCCCTGGCGGCGACGACGCCGTACTCGGTGAAATCGCGACCCCACTTGCCCCACGGGTGCATGCCCGCGCCGAGGATGTAGACCGGTTCGGGACTCATGGGATCCTCCAGGCGTAGACGATGCGCTTGACGCCCTCGTCGTCGGTGAACAGCGGCATGGTCGTCAGCTCCATCTCCATGCCGACCTTCAGGTCTGCGGCCAACGTGCCGTCGACGACCTTGCCCAGCACGATCAACCCCTCGTCGGCGAGCTGCACCGCGGCAACCGCGAACGGCTCGAACGGATCCGGCGCCGGGTACGGCGGCGGCGGCGCGTATCGGTTCTCGGTATAGCTCCACAACGTGCCCCGGCGCGACAGCGGCACCTGCGCCAGCTCGTCGCCGTCACACGCCGGGTTGGGGCAGTTGTTCTCGCGCGGCGGAAACACATAGGTGCCGCACTGATGGCACTTGCCGCCGATCAGATACGGCATTCCGGAGCCGTCGGTGGCGAACCAGCCGTCGATCGCAGGTTGGGTAGAAGCTGACACGGGGTCAGCGTACCGAGTCCAGCGGCAAAACTGAAACGTGTTCCAGTTTCGGTGCCCGGGCGAAGTTGGTTCGGGGAGCGAAGCAGGCTTACCGACGCCCGGCGTCGAGCAGGATGCGAAGCAGGTCGTCCGGGTTGTCCCGCATCAGGTTGTGAGCGCCGTCGAGTTCGTGGACGTTCCAGTGCGGGTCGTCACGAACCCGCTCGTATGACGGCCGCAGCGGCGAATCCCCCGGCCATTTCAGCGCATAGACGAAGTCGCGACGCCTGAACCTGTTCAGGTCGCCGGTCAGCTTGATCCGCTGGAGAAACGAGGCAAGGGGATGCGCAGTCGCGCGCGGGTCGAAGAACGGCATCGGGGAGACGCCGTAGCCAGTGTCATCGACATCGAGGTACCACTGCCTCTCCTCGTCATTGACGAGATGCCAACACGATTCACCGTCGTGGGGGACGAGCGCATCGAAATACACCAATGCGTCGACCTTTTCGGGATCGCGGTCGGCGACACCGGTGATGACCATGCCGCCGTAGCTGTGCCCCACTAGGACTGCGTCGCTTACGTCGTGTGCGGCCAATTCGGCTACCACATCGACGATGTGCGTGTCCAGGTTCACCCCGCCGTGCAACAGGTGCGCGCGCTCCGCGATCCCCGTCAGCGTGAGGGCGAGCACCAGGTGACCCTGCGATCGCAGGCCGTCGGCGAGATCGTCGAAGCACCAGGCGCCGTGGCAGGCGCCGGGGATCAGCACGTAGGTGGTCATGCCCTACTCCCGTCTGCATTGGTGTCGCTGCGGTATTTGGTGGTGACGCGGGCCAGGTCATCGGGTCGCTGGGTCGCTCCGGTGTGGTGCATTTCGCGGTTGGCCTCGACGACCTCGGCCGTCTCGGGCCGACGGCGGTCCTCGTAGCGCTCCAGCCCATGTTCGAAGTCGTGCGACAGCTCGTCGGCGAGTACCGCCGCGTCGACGACGGCTTGCGAACCGCCGTTGGCGCCAACGGGATACATCGGATGAGCGGCATCGCCGAGCAGTGTGACCCGTCCGCGTCCCCACCAGGTCAGCACGTCGCGGTCGACCATCGGATACTCCAGCACCGGCTCGGTTCGGCGCACCAGGTCGGCGGCGTCCAGCCAACCCAGACTCCAGTGCTGGAGGTGCCGCAGCACCTCGGAGCGGTCGCCGGGCTGATTCCATTTGGCATCACCGGGCAGCGGACCGGGATCCGCCTCGGGCAGCATCACCACCCAGTTGATCTGCCCGCCGCCGATCGGATACACCACGAGGTCCACCCCATCGGCACCCTTGACGATCGCCATCGTGCGGCCGTCAAGGAATGGCTCGCCTTCGACGGCACCGCGGAACATCCGCAGTCCCGACCACAACAGCGGGTCCGGCTCCGGATGCAGCAGCGCCCGGACCGCCGAATGGATGCCGTCGGCACCGATCAGCACGTCGGTCGCGAACTCACCGGCCGATGTCTGGACCTGCACACCGCCGCGCGACTCCTCGAAACTCGTCAACTTGTCCATCGCATGAACTGCGTTGGGGCCGAGGCGATCCCGCACCGTCGATAGCACCAGCATCTGCAACCGACCACGATGCACCGAGTACTGCGGAAATCCGTAACCCCCGTCGATGCCGCGCGGTTCGCGATACAGAAGTTTGCCGTCGGTGTCGTAGTAGGTGATCGCAGCGGGCGCCACGGCGATTCGGGACAGCTCGTCACCGAGTCCCAGTTCGTAGAGTTCACGCACAGCGTGCGGCAGCAGGTTGATGCCGACGCCCAGCGGGCGAAGGTCCGTGCGTTCGATGACGGTTGCGTCGATACCGCGGGACTGCAGCGTGAGCGCGGCGGTCAGCCCGCCGATGCCGGCCCCGGCAATGAGAACTTTTCCCGTCATGCCTCCAGCGTCGGCCGAACAGTTCTATAAGTCCAATATCGAATAGCTTCCGAAACTATAATCAAACCTTATGGAACTTCGGCAGCTGGAATACCTCGTGGCCGTCGCCGAGGAGGCCAACTTCACCCGGGCCGCGGAGCGGATCCATGTAGCTCAACCGGCGGTCAGCGCACAGATCCAGCGGCTGGAACGCGAACTCGGCCAGACGCTTCTGGACCGCTCGCGTCGCGCGGTCCGATTGACCGCGGCGGGTGAAGCGGTGCTGCCCTACGCAAGGGCCGCACTGGCCGCCGTCCTCGACATGCGCGTCGCCGTCGACGAAGTCGGAGAGCTGATCCGCGGCACCGTCACGATCGGCACCGTCTCTTCGCACAGCGTCGATATTCCGCGTCTGCTTGCAGACTTTCATGCCGACTACCCGAACGTGGAAATCACCCTGGGCACAGATAGTTCCGACAATCTCATCGAGAATGTCCGGACCGGAAAGCTCGACATGGCGATCGTCTCGGTCGGGCTCGACGAACAGCCCGACGGGCTCGGGGTGGAGGTCGTCACCGACGAGGCGATTCAGGCCGTGGTACGCCGCGCCGACCCGCTCGCGAAGCGAACCAAGATCCGGCTGGCCGAGTTGGACGACAGGGCGCTGATCGCACTGCCCGTCGGTGCCGGCATTCGCCATCAGTTCGACAGCGCCTGCGCGAGAGCAGGCGTGACTCCCCGGATCGCGTTCGAGGCCAGCACGCCGCTCGCGCTGGCCGACCTGGCGGAGCGCGGGCTGGGCGTCGCGATCGTGCCCGCGTCGGTGCCGCGTGGCCGCACCAGTCTGCACGCGCTGGCGATCGTTCCGGAAATCCGGGGCCGGCTCGTGGTGGCGTGGCGGTCGGCCGGCCCGATCAGTCCGGCAGCACGGGTGTTGATCGATCGGGCTCGGCGGCTACTGCGTGTCAGCGCCCGTGCATAGAGTAGGGCCGTGACCGCAAGCGCAACGACCGAGAAAGCCACCGAAAAGCCGATATTGATGCTGCTGGACGGCAATTCGCTGGCGTTCCGGGCGTTCTACGCACTGCCTGCCGAGAACTTCAAGACCCAGGGCGGCCTGACCACCAACGCGGTGTACGGGTTCACCGCGATGCTGATCAACCTGCTGCGCGACGAGCAGCCCAGCCACATCGCCGCTGCGTTCGATGTGTCGCGGCAGACGTTCCGGCTGGAGAAGTATCCCGAGTACAAGGCGGGCCGCTCGGCCACCCCCGACGAGTTCCGCGGCCAGATCGACATCACCAAGGAGGTGCTCAACGCGCTGGGCATCACGGTGCTGGCCGAGCCCGGTTTCGAAGCCGACGACGTGATCGCCACGCTGGCGACGCAGGCCGAGGACGAGGGCTACCGGGTATTGGTGGTGACCGGTGACCGCGACTCGCTGCAGCTGGTCAGCGACGACGTCACGGTGCTCTACCCACGCAAGGGCGTCAGCGAGCTGACCCGGTTCACGCCGGATGCGGTGCTCGAGAAGTACGGGCTCACCCCGCAGCAGTACCCGGACTTCGCCGCGCTGCGCGGCGACCCGAGCGACAACCTCCCCGGCATCCCGGGCGTGGGTGAGAAGACGGCGACGAAGTGGATCGCCGAGTACGGCTCGCTGCAGGCCCTTGTCGACCAGGTCGACACGGTGAAGGGCAAGGTCGGTGACGCGCTGCGCGACAACCTGTCGCACGTCGTGCTCAACCGCGAGCTCACCGACCTGGTCAAGGACGTGCCGCTGGCGCAGACCCCCGACACGCTGCGCATGCAGGCCTGGGATCGCGACCAGATCCACCGGCTGTTCGACGACCTCGAGTTCCGGGTGCTGCGGGAGCGGCTGTTCGAGACGCTGGCATCGGCCGATCCCGAGGTCGACCAGGGCTTCGATGTGCGTGGCGGCGCGCTGGAAGCGGGCGAACTGGCCGCCTGGCTGTCCGACCACGGCCAGGGCAAGCGGTCAGGGCTGGCGGTGATCGGCACACATCTGGCCTATGACGCTGACGCCACCGCGCTGGCGATCGTGGCCGGTGACGGCGACGGCCGCTACGTCGACACCGCCGACCTGCATCCCGATGACGAGGTCGCGCTCGCCACCTGGCTCTCCGACGCCGCCGCGCCGAAGGCGCTGCACGAGGCGAAGCTGGCGATGCACGACCTGGAGGGCCGCGGCTGGACGCTGCGCGGCGTCACGTCGGACACCGCGCTGGCCGCGTACCTTGTGCGGCCCGGTCAGCGAAGCTTCGCGCTCGATGATTTGTCATTGCGCTATCTCAAGCGCGAATTGCGCGCGGATAACCCTGAGCAGCAACAGCTTTCACTGCTGGATGACAACGAGGGCGTTGACGAGCAGGCAGTGCAGACGTCGATCCTGCGCGCCAGCGCGGTGATGGATCTCGCCGACGCGCTCGACGAGGAGTTGGCCCGCATCGAGTCGTCATCGCTGCTCGGCGACATGGAGCTGCCGGTGCAGCGGGTGCTGGCCGAGATGGAGACCGCAGGGATCGCCGTGGACCTGGGCCAACTCTCCGAGCTGCAGAGCGAGTTCGCCAACCTGATCCGGGACGCGGCGGAGGCCGCGTATGCGGTGATCGGCAAGCAGATCAACCTCGGCTCGCCCAAGCAGTTGCAGGTGGTGCTGTTCGACGAGCTGGAGATGCCGAAGACCAAACGCACCAAGACCGGCTACACCACCGACGCGGACGCGCTGCAGTCGCTGTTCGACAAGACCGGCCACCCGTTCCTGCAGCATCTGCTGGCGCACCGCGACGCCACCCGGCTCAAGGTCACCGTCGACGGGCTGCTGAACTCGGTGGCCTCCGACGACCGGATCCACACCACGTTCAACCAGACCATCGCCGCGACCGGCCGGCTGTCGTCGACCGAGCCCAACCTGCAGAACATCCCGATCCGCACCGATGCGGGCCGCCGGATCCGCGACGCATTCGTCGTCGGCAAGGGCTTCGAAGAACTGATGACGGCCGACTACAGCCAGATCGAGATGCGCATCATGGCGCATCTGTCCCGCGACGAGGGCCTCATCGAGGCGTTCCGCACCGGCGAGGACCTGCACTCGTTCGTGGCCTCGCGGGCGTTCTCCGTCCCGATCGACGAGGTCACCGCCGAACTGCGGCGCCGGGTCAAGGCGATGTCGTACGGACTGGCGTACGGACTGAGTGCATACGGCCTCGCCGCGCAGCTGAAGATCTCCACCGAGGAAGCCAAGGTGCAGATGGAGCAGTACTTCAACCGGTTCGGCGGGGTGCGCGACTACCTCCACGAAGTCGTCGACCAGGCGCGAAAGGACGGCTACACGTCGACGGTGTTCGGCAGGCGGCGCTACCTGCCGGAACTGGACAGCAGCAATCGCAATGTCCGCGAGGCCGCCGAGCGCGCCGCGCTGAACGCGCCGATTCAGGGCAGCGCCGCCGACATCATCAAGATGGCGATGATCGAGGTGGACACGGCGCTCAAGGACGCAGGTCTGAAGTCACGGATGCTGCTGCAGGTGCACGACGAATTGCTGTTCGAGGTGGCGCCAGGGGAACGGGACCAGGTCGAGAAGCTGGTGCGCGACAAGATGGGCGGTGCCTACCGGCTGGACGTGCCGCTGGAGGTATCCGTCGGCTACGGCCGCAGCTGGGACTCCGCGGCGCACTAGGGACCGGTCGCGCGGTACCCGGCCAGCCGCTGCAGCGCAGGCGCGGCGGCCCGTGCCGCATAGACCCCGTACGCCTCCTCGTTCAGCAATGCGGTCACCCGCTGGTCGGCGAAGCCGCGATCGATGCGGTCGCGGACGAAAGCCAGCTCCACTACCTGAGCCGCGAAGTTCTTGACCGACCTACCTGCGGGCCGCCCGCCTATGCGGGTCGCCTGGCCGACCGCCGCCTTGCGGTGCCGGATCGAATCGAGCCACGTCGCCTCGTCGGGAGTCACCAGGCCCGCCGCCACCATGCCGGGCAGCTTCTCCGCGACGACCCGCTGCTCTCGCCGGCGGCTTGCGATGCCGAGCCAGATCGCCAGCCCGAAGATCGGCACCATCCACAGCACGTAGACCAAGAGGTAGGCGCCCAGCCCCAGCAAGGACGAGCCGTTCCACAGGCCGTGCATGACCACCGCGCCGAGATAGCCCAGCAGGATGAAGCCGACCTTGGCGACGGCGTTTCGCTGCTGCAGCGCGAAATACACCCCGATGCCGAACATCGTGGTGAACAGCGAGTGCGCGAACGGGGCCATGATGAGCCGCATCGCCGCCGTAAGCAGCGAGTCGCCGAGCGTCTCGCCGCTGCCGATGTACAGGATGTCCTCCAGCCAGGCGAAACCCGCCCCGACCAGGCCCGCGTACACCAGGCAGTCCGTCAGCGAGTTGAGCTCATTGCGGCGACGGCCGGTCATCATCAGCAGCAGAAACAGGCCCTTGGCCGCCTCTTCGGTCAGCGGCGCACCCAGCACGACGGTGATGGGGCTGACGGAGTCCGTCTCGCCGGGGTTGATGGCGGCTTCCGCGACGAGCTGCAGTATCGACGCGATGACGACCGACACCGACGCGCCCCACAGGAACGCCAGCACCAGCAGCCGCGGCGGCTCCGGCTCCCACCGGTCCAACCAGAGGTAGGCCAGCACGACGACAGTCATGGCCAGGCTGGACAGCGCAAACCCGATACCGGTCCCGACCGGGTTGAACGCGGTCAGCGCGATCACGATCAGCCCGGCGACGGTGCCCAGCGTGATGACCACGCCAAGAGGCGCCCCGACCTGGCGGATTCGTTTCTGGAGTGGAGGATAAGGCGGAAGATATTGAAGCGGCTGCGGCGGCGGACCGGCGTAGGACACCAGAGCAGGGTAGCTGGCTGCGGTGCGCTGCCACGGGATCGAAGTTTGTCCAGCGTGTACACAGTCGAGTAACCTCGTCAGGTACCCGTGTGTGGTTTTATCTCCTCTGCTTGCGGGTCACACCAATAACAACTGTCCCTACGACCCAACCTGTCCGGAGCAACCCAACAACATGCCAAGTCCCTCCGTCACCTCGCCGCAAGTAGCCGTCAACGACATCGGCTCGGCCGAGGACTTTCTCGCCGCCATCGACAAAACCATCAAATACTTCAACGATGGCGACATCGTCGAAGGGACGATCGTCAAGGTTGACCGTGACGAGGTCCTACTCGACATCGGTTACAAGACCGAAGGCGTCATCCCTTCCCGTGAGCTCTCCATCAAGCACGACGTCGACCCCAACGAGGTTGTGTCCGTCGGCGATGAGGTCGAAGCCCTGGTCCTCACCAAGGAGGACAAGGAAGGCCGGCTGATCCTGTCCAAGAAGCGCGCGCAGTACGAGCGCGCCTGGGGCACCATCGAAGAGCTCAAGGAAAAGGACGAGGCCGTCAAGGGCACCGTCATCGAGGTCGTCAAGGGCGGCCTGATCCTCGACATCGGCCTGCGCGGCTTCCTGCCCGCGTCGCTGGTGGAGATGCGTCGCGTCCGCGATCTGCAGCCGTACATCGGCAAGGAGATCGAGGCCAAGATCATCGAGCTGGACAAGAACCGCAACAACGTGGTGCTCTCCCGCCGCGCCTGGCTGGAGCAGACCCAGTCCGAGGTGCGCAGCGAGTTCCTCAACCAGCTCACCAAGGGCGCCATCCGCAAGGGTGTCGTCAGCTCGATCGTCAACTTCGGCGCGTTCGTCGACCTCGGCGGCGTCGACGGCCTGGTGCACGTCTCCGAGCTGTCCTGGAAGCACATCGACCATCCGTCCGAGGTCGTCAACGTCGGCGACGAGGTCACCGTCGAGGTGCTCGACGTCGACATGGACCGCGAGCGGGTTTCGTTGTCGCTCAAGGCAACCCAGGAAGACCCGTGGCGCCACTTCGCCCGCACCCACGCGATCGGCCAGATCGTGCCGGGCAAGGTCACCAAGCTGGTGCCGTTCGGCGCATTCGTCCGCGTCGAGGAGGGCATCGAGGGCCTTGTGCACATCTCCGAGCTGGCCGAGCGCCACGTGGAGGTGCCCGATCAGGTGGTCGCGGTCGGCGACGACGCGATGGTGAAGGTCATCGACATCGACCTGGAGCGCCGCCGCATCTCGCTGTCGCTCAAGCAGGCCAACGAGGACTACACCGAGGAGTTCGACCCCAGCAAGTACGGCATGGCCGACAGCTACGACGAGCAGGGCAACTACATCTTCCCCGAGGGCTTCGACGCGGACACCAACGAGTGGCTCGAGGGCTTCGAAACTCAGCGCAACGAGTGGGAAGCCCGCTACGCCGAGGCCGAGCGCAGGCACAAGATGCACACCACGCAGATGGAGAAGTTCGCGGCGGCCGAGGCCGCGGCGGCCGAGAAGCCATCGGCCAACGGCGAACCGCGGACCGAGGAGCAGTCGGCAGGCGGGTCGCTGGCCAGCGACGCCCAGCTGGCGGCGCTCCGGGAGAAGCTTGCGGGCAGCGCCTAACCGGCGCCCCAGCCCGACCGCATGCTGCGCATCGGTCTGACCGGCGGAATCGGCGCCGGCAAATCGACGGTGTCGGCCGCCTTCAACGAGTGCGGCGGCATCATCGTCGACGGTGACGTGATCGCCAGGGAAGTCGTCGAGCCCGGCACCGAAGGGCTTGCGGCGCTGGTCGATACCTTCGGTGAGGACATTCTGCTTCCGGACGGCGCGCTGAACCGGCCCGCGCTGGCCGCCAAGGCCTTCGTTGACGACGAGCAACGCGCCAAGCTGAACGGCATCGTGCACCCGCTGGTGGGTCGGCGGCGCGAGGAGATCATCGCCGCCGTCTCCGAAGACGCGGTCGTGGTCGAGGACATCCCACTGCTCGTCGAGACCGGCATGGCGCCGATGTTCCCGCTCGTGGTGGTCGTCCACGCGGAGGAAGAGACCAGGGTCAAGCGGCTGATCAAGCGCGGAATGGACGAACCCGACGCGCGCGCGAGGATCGCCGCGCAGGCGCCCGAGGAACAGCGCCGGGCGATTGCCGATGTGCTGCTTGACAATTCAGGCTCACAGGGCGAACTGGTCGAGCAGGCGCGCGACATCTGGTATCAACGGGTGCTGCCGCTGGCGCACAACATCCGCACCCGCGAGGTCGTTCGTGTCCCTGCGGAGTTGGTGCCGTACGACCCGTCGTGGCCCGACGATGCGAACCGTATCATCGCCCGGCTGCGAATGGCCTGCGGCCATAAGGCATTGCGGGTGGACCACATCGGCTCAACCGCCGTCCCGGGTATGGACGCCAAGGATGTCATCGACGTCCAAGTGACCGTCGAATCCCTTCAAATCGCCGACGAACTCGCCGACACTCTGGCGCAAGTGGGCTATCCCCGCATCGAGGGGATCACCAGCGACGTGCCCCACGACGGCGATCCTTCGTTGTGGCGCAAGCGCATTCACGGAGCGGCAGACCCCGGGCGTCCGGCAAATGTCCATTTGCGAGTGGACGGCTGGCCCAATCAGCAGTTCGCGTTGCTGTTCGTGGACTGGTTGACGGCCATCCCCGGTGCGCGCGACGACTACCTGGCAGCCAAGCGGAAGGCGCTGAGCGCGCCGGACTATGCCGACGCCAAGGAGCCGTGGTTTCTCGACGCGTACTGGCGGGCAAAAGCGTGGGCCGACGCGACTGGGTGGCATTTGCCGCTTCAGACCTGAGAGCTAAGAAAGCCAAGCGCAGCGACTTTTGACGCTCTAGTTACGTTTAGCTAAATTGGCCTCGCGGTCACCGCGTGTGAGTAGCATTTGCTGCCATGGCTTGGTCGGGTGATTCCGACGAACGTGGGACATCTCCGGACGTCGCGATGGGTGTGGAGCGAACGTCAGGCCGGATGAAGGGGAGCGCCGTGGGGAAGTTCGCCGAGCCGGAGAAAGTCGTGCTGCTGGCGCTGGAGTCAGATGAGCATCCCATGCACCTTGGCGTCTTACAGATGTTCAGGCCGCCGGCAGGGGCCGGGCCGGAGTATCCGCGGGAGACGTATGAGGCGATGCGAGCCTGCACCGATGTGGCACGAACGTTCACCGGTCATCCGTCGGCGACGCGCCGCGGCACCTCAAAGGTGCGTTGGACGTACGACACCGGCATCGACATCAACTACCACTGGCGGTATGTGCGCTTACCCGCGCCCGGCAACCAGCAAGATTTCTTCGACGTGCTCGGCGAACTGCACAGCAGTGTGCTTGACCGACGAAAACCCTTGTGGGAAGGCCATCTGATCGACGGTCTCGAAGACGGGCGTTTTGCGATTTACCTCAAAGCGCACCATGCACTCGCCGACGGGACGTCCGGCGCCAACGTGATCCAGGGGGCGCTCAGTACCGACCCGCAGGACACTGCGGTGCGAGTCTCCTGGGCGCCGCAGCCCCGAAGAAGGCCCGAATCCGCGCGGACTTCGCGAGCGAAACCTGCCCAGCCCAAAGGCAAGTTCGTCGCGGCCGCGCGTGAGCTTCGCCGATCGATTCCGTTGATTCGCGACCTGTATCGAGACCGTGAGCTCGTGCCTGTCCTTCGCGCGCCGAGGACAATCTTCGGCGCCGCACCGGGCGGTCTGCGTCGCTGCGCTGTGCGCTCCTGGCCGTTATACCGGGTAACTGACGTCGCGAAAACGGCGGGGGTTACCGTCAACGACGTTGCGCTGGCCATGTGCGCAGGTGCTATGCGGCGGTATCTCTCCGAGCGCAACGCGCTTCCGGACCGCCCGCTGGTCGCGATGGCACCGGTGAACATCCGTGACGACGAGGACGCCGACGCAGGCAACATCGTCGGCGGAGCCATCTGCACCCTGGCTACCGATGTCGATGACCCGGCGGAGCGTCTGCAGGCCATCCACATGTCGATGCGGCGCAATGTCCAGATCATCAGGGAACTGCCGCGGCAGGTCGCGATCCATCTGTTCGGCGTTCTGTGCGCACCGATCAGCAGTGACGCCGGCCTCAGTGGGCGCATCCCACCCGTGTTCAACGTCGGCATCTCCCACATGCGCGGTGTCGAGACGCCGTTGTACCGCAACGGCGCGCGCCTGGAGGCCACCTATCCGCTGCCGCCGACGTTGCGGGGCCAGACGCTGAACGTCGGTCTGTTCAGCAGCGGCGAAACCATCGATTTCGGGTTCGTCAGCAGCGTGCATGCGGTCCCCGACCTCGCCTGCATGCTTGAATACCTCGAAACGGCATTGCAAGATCTGGAGCAAGCGGTCGGCTCGTGAACAACGGTGTTGCCGTCAGCAGCGTGGGCAAGTCCTTCGGCGACGTCGTTGCGTTGCGCGACATCAGTTTTGAAGTCGCTCGCGGCGAGGTGATCGGGCTGCTCGGGCCGAACGGCGCAGGCAAGACGACGATGGTCGACATCCTGTCGACCATAACTCGGCCCGATCGGGGCAGGGCGTGGGTGGCCGGTCATGACGTCGTCACCGAGCCTGCGATGGTACGTCGGGCGATCATGCTGACCGGTCAGCATGTGGCCGTTGACAACATGCTGACCGGCAGGCAGAACCTAGTCACTTTCGGACGGTTGCAGGGGCTGAGCAAGTCCGCGGCGGTGCAGCGGGCGGCGGAGCTGGTCAGCGAGTTCGACCTCCAGGATGCGGCGGACCGGCGGGCGGACACCTACTCGGGCGGAATGCGACGTCGAATCGACATCGCGTGCGGCCTGACGGTCCGACCCGAGGTAGCGTTTCTGGACGAACCGACCACAGGGCTGGATCCTCGTAGCAGACAGAGCGTCTGGGAACTCGTCGGGCGGTTCAAAAGCGCGGGCATCACGACGCTGTTGACCACGCAGTATCTCCAGGAGGCCGACGCGCTCAGCGACCGGATCATCATGATCGACAGCGGCAGCATCATCGCCGAGGGCACCGTCGACGAGCTGAAGAAGCGCACGGGCAGCGGCTACTGCGAAATCGTACCCACGGATTCGGCCGATCTGCGCGCCATCGCGACTGCGCTGACCCCGTTGCTGCCCGACGAAGCCAGGGCGGCAATCTCTCTCGGTGTCGATCGACTGACCCTGCCCGCACTCGACGGCGCCAATACCCTTGTCGAGGCCATCCGCCTGCTCGATCATGCCGGCATCGGGTTGACGGATATTGCGCTCCGTAGGCCGTCTCTTGACGACGTGTTCTTCGCGTTGACCTCCGATCCCGCATCATGACCTTCTGGACGTCGGAACGGCCGAACCCGTCGGCACTACGGCAGTGGTGGGTGCTCACCGTTCGCGTGGTCGCACCGACGTTCCGCAACGGCGAACTGCTGATAGCGATTTCGCTGTCCGCAGTGTTCACGGCAAGCTTCTACATCCCGTTGCGGGATGTCATGAACCGGGTGGTGGATGGGAGTTACGCGCAGTACCTGATGCCTGCGATCGTCTTGCAGACCGTGTATTTCGCTGCGATGTCGGCCGCTTTGCGGTCGGCAACCGATGAAGTGGACGGCGTCAGCCGCCGATTCCGCACGATGCCGATTCCTACGATGGCGCCGTTGGCCGCTCGTATGTCGGGAAATGTGTGCAGGTGCGGGATAGGCTTGGCAACGGCCATGGTGTGGGGGCACGTGATCGGGTTCCGATTCGAACGGAGTTGGCCATATACGATCGCGTTCTGTTTGTTGGTGCTGCTCATCGGCATCGTCGTTTCGCTGGTCGGCGACCTGATCGGGCTTGTGTCGACGAACCCCGAGGCGACGACTCACATCCTCCTGCTGCCGGTGTTGACGCTGGGGATGCTGTCGGTGGGTTTTCAACCCGCCGAGCAATTTCCGGAATGGATCCAGCCATTCGTCCGAAACCAGGTCCATTCGCAATTCGTGTACGCGTTGCACGCCCTCGCGGGCGACAGGACCGGAGGGTTACTCGCGTGGCCGGTGCTGGCACCGGCGCTGGTGTGGCTGGCCGGCATCCTTGCCGCCACCGTGTGCCTATACATGCTGACGCTGCGCAGGCGCCGATGAGCACCGTGCAGGATCGACCGGAAAATTCGCTTCACCAACTCGTCGTGCACACGTGGGTGCAGACGCTTCGACTACTCGTCAGGTGGCGGCACGATCCCCAGACTGTTATTCAGGCCCTGATCCTGCCGTGCGCGTTTCTCGTGTCGCTCAATCTTGTTTTCGGCAAGTCGATTTCGCAAGTCAGCGGCCAGAATGCTTTGTACGGCACCGTGCCGATGGCCGCTCTGGTAGGGGCGCTTTTCGGATCGACGGCCGCAGGGATCTCATTGATGCGTGAGCGCGACGACGGGCTGCTGACACGCTTCTGGGCCCTCCCGGTGCACCGCCTGTCGGGGCTGCTGTCTCGGCTTGTCGCAGAGGCCATTCGGATTCTCGCCACGACCGCGCTTGTCATGCTCACCGGAATCGCATTGGGTTTCCGCTTCGACGGGCTTGCCCGCATCCCGGCATGGATGGCGGTACCCGTCACATTCGGCGTCGCGTTCTCGTTCCTTGTGACGACGTTGGCACTGCGAATTGAGAACACCGTGCTGGCCGAGGCGACGGGGATCGCGGTAGCGGGCCTGTTCTTCTTCTGTACCGGCTTTGTGCCGCTCGACCTTTATCCGGCGTGGATTCGGCCTGTAGTCGAACATCAGCCGATGAGCTATGCCGTCGAGACGATGCGGGCACTGTCGCTCAACGGCGCGCTGTTGGCTCCGATAGCCGGGACTCTGCTGTGGTCAGCGGGGATTGCCGCGGCGTGTTTCGCGCCGATGATAATCGGCTACCGCAAGGCGAGCATGCGCTAGGCCGTCGAAGGGGCTGGGCTTGGTCCGTTCGCGGCGTCGACCGGCGCGGGCTGATCGGGGGAGGGGTAACGCCTTCGGGCGGTATCGCATTCGGTACACCGCCCACCGGCGCCTCGCACGTCAACGCACCGTAATCAGGGTCGTCTTTCACGGGCACGACCCTCGGCGCGATGAAGTTCTCGGCCTTCGAAACCAGTGCGTCGTCCACGAGGATCTCGCAGGTCAGATTGGCCGAGTATGGCCATTCGATCGACAGCCGCATGTTCGCCTGCTTCGAGGCGGGCAGAACGGTGTTGGCCTCGAATATGCGGCCGGGGATCATCGTCGGGTTGGCTGTCTGCGTCTGATCGCCCTCCGCCGCATACGTAACCGTTGCCCCGCGGGACACGCCGTCGACGCGGGCGCGGTAGACGATGTTGTGCAGTACTTCCTGGTGGCCCTGGGCTGCGGGATTCGGTTGCGGCGGGCCCGCGGGATCGGCCAGCGCCGATGCAGAAGTTAATTGGGAGCCGGCCGTCACGGTGGCCAGGGCAGCTACGGCGATCCATCCGCGCTTGGCGAGGCTCATGGCAGCGACATTACGCCCCGCCCCAAGTCGGCTCCAACCCGTTACCAGCACCGCGAGGGTCACGCCGGTTGGCAGTTCGGGCACCATAGCGACGTTCGGCCTGAGATGCGACGGCGCCCCAGCCGCGTGCCGCAGCGCGGGCACGACGGGTCGGGGTCGTCGCGCACGCCGGTCAGCCAGCCGCGTAAGCGGGGAACGCAGCCGTGGCGCACCGCTGTTCGCAATGTCCGCTTCATCGCGCCGTGCAGTCGACGCATCTGGTCGGAATCGAGGTCGGCGACGGTCATGGACGGATTCACCTTGGCCCGCCAGCAGATCTCGTCCGTGAGAAGGTTTCCCAAGCCCGCCAGGACCGACTGGTCCATCAGAACGGACTTCAGCGCGCCGCGGCGGCCGCGGAGCGCCGCGGTGAACGCTCGCAGATCCATCGACAGCGCGTCGGGCCCCTGTTCGCCCATCACAGCCGCGACTTCGTCATCGTCGTCGGCGAGCCACACGCCGCGCAGCTTGCGCAGGTCGGCGTATCGCAATTCACCGCGGTCAAGCGCGATCACGAGCCGCTCGTGCCCCTCGTCGTCATCAGCGGACGACGCGAAGTACGGGTGGCCTGTCATGCCGCTGTGCACGAGAAGCGTCGGACCGTCGGTGGGCAGGATCAGCCACTTGCCGTGCCTGCGTGGCGTTTCGAAGCGGTGGCCGGTCAGTTTCCGCACCAGCGTCCGCGCGCTCGTGTTGCGCAGTACGCCGGAGTCGAGGACGTCGACGCCGCGGACTCGACGCCCGGGCAAGGTGTTCGAGAGTTCACGCCGAAACCCTTCGACGTCGGGCAGCTCAGGCATGAATCATGGCCAGCCGCTGGGCCGGACGTGTCAATGTGCGGCCGCGCCGGGCAAGGTCCGCCCACGGGTCGCCGCGCTCGGCCACCCGCTTTGGCACATCCCGGATGGTGAAGAGGTCGGCTCGCAGCCCTCGGCGGCCGAGCTCGTCCCACGCCAGCGGTGTAGCCACCGGAGCTCCGCGGCGGGCGCGCACCGCGTAGGGCGCTACTGCGGTCTGCGCGTAGGCATTACGCATGACATCGAGATACACGCGGTCGCCACGTTTGGCCTTGCGCATCTCGACGGTGCGGTGCTTCGGGTCGTCGGCGGCAACCACGTCGGCGACATCGCGGGCGAACTGCCGCACCGTATCGAAATCGGCGTCGCCCCGCAGCGGTGTCACGACATGAAGGCCGCGCGAGCCGGTGGTCTGCACGTACGACACCAGGCCGAGATCGTCAAGCACGTCTGCGACGGAGCGCGCTGTCGCCTTCACCACTGCGAAGTCGCTAATGGAGGGGTCGAGGTCGAAAACGATCCGGTCCGGGGTGTGCAGTCGGTCGCGCCGGGACAACCATGCGTGCACGATGACGCAGCTCTGATTGGCGAGCCACCGCAAGGCGTCGCGGCCTTCTGCCGTGGGGTGCACGAGGGTGCCGTCCTCCTTGGCGACCTTCACCCGGCCCATCCAGTCCGGCAACGAGTCGGCGAAGTCCTGCTGGACGAAACCCTTCTCGTCGATGCCACGCGGGTAGCGCCACAGCGTGAGTGGGCGGCCCTTCAGGTGTGGCACCATCACGCCGGCGATCTCCGAGTAGTACTCGACCAGGTCGCCCTTGGTGATGCCGTCGGCGGGAAACAGCACCCGGTCCGGGTGCGTGATCTCGACTGTGGCGGGCATCAGCGGCTCTCCCTCACGACTTCGTCGGGGCTCTTGTCGGTGCGCAGACCGAGATACCGGGGGTGACGCAGCTTGCCGTCGCGTGTCCACTCGCTGAAGGCCACCTGCGCGACTGATGTCGGACGCACCCAGTGCGCGCCCGGCTCTCTGACCCGTCCGCGGGTGACCGATGGGCTGTCCTGTTCGGTGCGGGACAACCGCTTGTGCAGGCTTTGCAGTGTCGCCGCGTCGAATCCGGTGCCGACCTTGCCGGCATAGGCCAACTCGTCACCGTCGTGATAGCCGAGCAGGAGCGCGCCAAGTCCGACGCGGCTGCCCTTCGGGACGGTGTAACCGACGATGACGAACTCCTGGCCGTGGCTGCACTTGAACTTCAACCAACTCGAGGAGCGCCGCCCCTCGTACGGCGCATCGGCCAGCTTGGCGATGATGCCTTCGTCCCCGCGCTTGCACGCCGCGTCGAAGGCGGCCTCGCCGTCCCTGACCCGGTGCGTGGTGTACCGCAGCGGGTCTTCGAATTCAAACGCGTTACGCAACAATCGTTTACGCCGAGTCAACGGAAGGTCGGTGGTCATCTTGCCGTCCAGATGGATGAGGTCGAACAGGTAATAGAAAACCGCGATACCCGATGCCAGGGCGTGCTCGGGATCGGTGATACCCAGCCGGCCCTGCAGCCGCGCGAAACTCGTGCGGCGGCCTTCGAATGCGACGATCTCGCCGTCGACGACGAACTTGGAGCACTTCTGGGCGGCCAGCGCCTCAAGCACCTCGGGATAGGTCCCGTTGAGCGACTGACGATTACGCGACAGCAGCCGTACCTTGCGACCGTTCCGAAACGCCAGGCAGCGCACCCCATCGAGCTTGCGCTCGAAAATCCAGTCCGGGTCGGAGAACCGCTCGTCGGTCAGCGTCGCAAGAGTGGGAGAGCGCCAGGTCGGTACCGGCTCGCTGCGCCCATCGGCATACTCGCCTTCCGGGCTTCGGCCCGCAGGCCTCTTTTCGCGGTACCTGCTGAACGACATGCTCCGGGCATACCCGCGGCATGCAGCGTCTATGCGCTGCGCCAAGCCAGGGTCATGCCGTTCTCGCCCAGCCAGCGGTCGAGATCGTACTCATGCCTGGACAGGCCATCGATCGCGGCGACGGCCGTCTGGACGGCCTGTTCGCCGGCTTCCGGTGTCAGCAGACCGTGCCGAACAGCGGTGAGCAGTTCGTCGACGTCGGAGAGGTCGACGCCTTCTCCGGTCCTCACGACGAGGTCGAGATAGTAGTCCTCGGAGTGCCACGCCGATGCGCCGGGCGTGTACCGGCCGACATCGAGGTAGTAGTCCTGGTCGAGTTCGTAGCCGCGGTTGAAGTGGAAAACCGTGGCGCGCATTCCCAGCGACGGCAGCAGCCACGACTCCAGATAGTGGAACTGGGCACGGCCCGGCGTCGGGCGGGCCATATACAGCCCCCACGGCGTCACCGTGTACTCGTCCACCGCCCGCACGATCCCCTTCGGATCGGTGTTGGTGCGTGCGACCAGGTCGAATTTCTCGTGTTTCGGAGCGTGGATATGCCAAGCATAGGCTCGGGAACAGCTCATGTCGGTCCGTGGTTCTAACCTGGTGACCATGGCCTTCGCTACCGAACACCCCGTGCTGGCGCACTCGGAGTACCGCGCTGTCGAGGACATCATGCGCGCAGGTGGCCGATTCGAGGTGGTCAGCCAGTACGCACCCGCCGGTGACCAGCCCGCCGCCATCGAGGAGTTGGAGCGCCGCATCCAGGCAGGGGAGCGCGACGTGGTGCTGCTGGGCGCCACCGGCACCGGTAAGTCAGCCACGACAGCGTGGCTGATCGAGCGGCTGCAGCGGCCCACGCTGGTGATGGCGCCCAACAAGACGCTGGCCGCTCAGCTCGCCAACGAGTTGCGGGAAATGCTGCCGCACAATGCCGTTGAGTACTTCGTCTCCTACTACGACTACTACCAGCCCGAGGCGTACATAGCCCAGACCGACACCTACATCGAGAAGGACAGCTCGATCAACGACGACGTGGAGCGGCTGCGGCACTCCGCAACGTCGAGCCTGCTCTCGCGCCGCGACGTCGTCGTGGTCGCATCGGTGTCCTGCATCTACGGCCTCGGCACGCCGCAGTCCTACCTGGACCGATCCGTCGAGCTGGCGGTCGGCACAGAGGTGCCCCGCGACGCGCTGCTGCGGCTGCTGGTCGACGTCCAGTACTCCCGCAACGACATGGCGTTCACCCGCGGCTCGTTCCGCGTGCGCGGCGATACTGTCGAGATCATCCCGTCCTACGAGGAACTCGCGGTACGCATCGAGTTCTTCGGCGACGAGATCGAGGCGCTGTACTACCTGCATCCTCTGACCGGGGACATCGTTCGGAAGGTCGACTCGCTGCGGATCTTCCCGGCCACCCACTACGTGGCGGGCCCGCAGCGGATGGCGCACGCGATCTCGACCATCGAGCAGGAACTCGAGCAGCGGCTCGCCGAGCTGGAAGGCCAGGGCAAGCTGCTGGAGGCGCAGCGGCTGCGGATGCGGACCAATTACGACGTCGAGATGATGCGCCAGGTCGGGTTCTGCTCCGGCATCGAGAACTACTCGCGCCACATCGACGCCCGGCCTGCCGGGTCGGCGCCCGCCACGCTGATCGACTACTTCCCGGAGGATTTCCTGCTGGTCATCGACGAGTCGCATGTGACCGTGCCGCAGATCGGTGGCATGTACGAGGGCGACATCTCCCGCAAGCGCAACCTGGTGGACTTCGGGTTCCGGCTACCGTCGGCGATCGACAACCGGCCGCTGACCTGGGAGGAGTTCGCCGATCGGATCGGCCAGACGGTGTACCTGTCGGCCACACCTGGACCGTATGAGCTGAGTCAGTCCGGAGGCGAGTTCGTCGAACAGGTCATCCGCCCGACCGGGCTCGTCGACCCGAAGGTCGTGGTCAAGCCGACGAAGGGCCAGATCGACGACCTGATCGGCGAGATTCGTAAACGCACCGAGCGCGATGAACGCGTGCTCGTCACCACGCTGACGAAGAAGATGGCCGAGGATCTCACCGATTATCTGCTGGAGCTGGGCATCCGGGTGCGCTACCTGCACTCGGAGGTCGACACCCTGCGCCGGGTGGAGCTGCTGCGTCAATTGCGGCTCGGCGAATACGACGTGCTCGTCGGCATCAACCTGCTGCGGGAGGGCCTCGATCTGCCCGAGGTGTCGCTGGTCTCGATCCTCGACGCCGACAAGGAAGGCTTCCTCCGCTCTTCGCGCAGCCTCATCCAGACCATCGGTCGTGCTGCGCGCAACGTATCGGGCGAGGTGCACATGTACGCCGACAAAATCACCGACTCGATGCGCGAGGCGATCGACGAGACGGACCGCCGCCGGGCCAAGCAGGTCGCCTACAACGAGGCCAATGGAATCGACCCGCAGCCGCTGCGCAAGAAGATCGCCGACATCCTCGATCAGGTGTACCGCGAGGCCGACGACACCGAGGCCGTCGAGGTCGGCGGCTCCGGCCGCAACGCGTCGCGTGGCCGTCGGGCGCAAGGCGAACCGGGCCGCGCGGTGAGTGCCGGGATCATCGAGGGACGCGACACCACCAACATGCCGCGCGCCGAACTGGCCGATCTCATCAAGGATCTGACCGCGCAGATGATGGCCGCCGCACGCGATCTGCAGTTCGAGCTGGCGGCCCGAATCCGCGACGAAATCTCCGATTTGAAGCGCGAACTCCGCGGCATGGATGCCGCCGGCCTGAAATAGTTTGATCTCAACTGTGGTTGAGGTCATACGGTGACGATGTGACTGAGACCACGGCGATCAGACCGGGCGGCTGGCGTGAGCTGTTCGGGCGCGAGCGGCTCGGCACCGCGACCCTTTTGGCGGGCGGGGTCGGCCTCTATGCGACCAACGAATTCCTCACCATCAGCCTGTTGCCGAGCACGGTCGCCGACATCGGTGGACAGCGGTTCTTCGCATGGGTGATCGCGGTGTACCTCGTCGGCTCCGTGGTCGCGGCGACCGCGGTCAACCCCCTCGTCATCAGGTTCGGGCCGCGGGTGTCGTATCTGCTCACCCTGGCCGTGTTCGGCGCGGGGACGGTGGGTTGCGCACTCGCACCGACTATGGAACTGCTGCTTGTCGCCCGCACCGTGCAGGGCGCGGCGGGTGGAATGCTCGCGGGCCTCGGCTACGCGGTGATCAACGCCGCCCTGCCGAACCGGCTGTGGACCAGGGCGTCGGCGTTGGTGTCGGCCATGTGGGGCGTGAGCGTGATCGTCGGCCCCGCGGTCGGCGGAATCTTCGCCCAATTCGGTATCTGGCGTTGGGCTTTCGGATCATTGGCGATCATGACGGCGGCGATGGCGGCCCTAGTGCCAGCCGCATTGCCAGCCCGGCAACACCGTGAGACGGAGTCGCGGGAGATCCCGCGGATTCCGCTGTGGTCGCTGTTATTGCTTGGCGTAGCTGCGCTGGCGACCAGCGTCGCAGGAGTACAACGTTCTGGCGCTGCGACTTTCGGATTGCTCGCGGTCGGCGCGGTGCTCGTGGCTCTCTTCCTGCTCGTAGACCGTCGTGCGCGGGCGACTGTGTTGCCGCGCGCCGCGTTCGGCCCAGGGCCGCTGAAGTGGATGTACGTCGCGATCGGATTGTTGATGGCGGCCACGATGGTCGACATGTACGTGCCGTTGTTCGGCCAGCGGCTCGCCGGCATGGCGCCCGCGGGCGCGGGATTCTTCGGCGCGGTGCTCGCGGTCGGGTGGACGGTCTCCGAGATCGCCAGTGCATCGCTCGACCGGACTCGCACGATTGCTCGTTTGGTCGCCGCCGCGCCCGTCATCATGGCGGTCGGCCTCGGCCTCGGGGCGTTGGTCCTGGGTGACGATGCACCATGGCCGCTGATCGTGGTCTGGGCCATCGGGTTGTTCATCGCCGGCTGCGGAGTCGGCGTCGCATGGCCCCATCTGTCGGCGTGGATCATGGGCGCGGTCGACGATCCAGTGGAAGCCGGTACCGCGGCCGCGGCGATCAACACCGTCCAGCTGATCTCCGGCGCGTTCGGCGCAGGCCTTGCCGGCATCGTCGTCAACCTCACCCACGGAGGCGACGAGGCCGCGGCACGGTGGCTGTTCGCCGTATTTGCGATCATGGCCGCCGCGGGCGTGGCGGCCTCGTACCGCGCATCGCGCGGCCACTAGTGTCGGTTCAATGGATGCCTTCTCCGCCGGGCACCTGAGCCGCGCCCTCGACAGGCTGCATTCGACGATCTACTTCGTTCCCGAAGCCAACGAGAGGTTCGCCGAACTGGGCCTGGACAACCAGCGCATGCAGTATTTCGCCAGCCGCTCGGCACCGATGGGAGCGGTCTCCGCGAAAGTTGTTGCTGCGACATTCTTTAACTTCAATCCAGAGCTGATCGCCAAAGCGATTCCGGCCGCGTGGGATGTCGCATCACCGGCCGCTGTGACCCAAGTGCGGTACGAGATCGTCGATGCGGTGCTGCCGAAAATCCTCGGCGAGGAGCGGGTCCGGTCGCCGGAGTTCGCGCACTCCATGGCGATCGTGCGCCGCACCGCCGAGGCGATCCCGAACGCAGACGGCCGCCCGCTGTACGCGGGTCACGCCGAGCTGGACTGGCCGGAGACGCATCACGCCCAGCTATGGCACGCCATCACCCTGCTGCGGGAGTACCGCGGCGACGGCCACATCGCCGCACTGGTCACCCACGGGCTGAGCGGCATCGAGGCACTGATTACCCACGTTGCGACGGGAACCGGCTTCGACCCCGAATTCGGCAGGCGGTTGCGCGGCTGGAGCCGCGACCAGTGGGACGAGACGGTTGGCACATTGAGGAGGCGTGGGCTGCTCGACGACGCAGGCCAGCTGACGGCCGAGGGCAACGAGGTGCGCACGAAAGTCGAAGACCTCACCGACGAATTGGCCTACGCGCCGTGGCGGACAGTGCCCGACGACGATGTCCAAGAGCTCGTCGGGCTGGGGGTGGTCATCCGGGATTGCGTGCGCACAGCAGGCGTCTTTCCCGCCAACGCGTTCGGCCCGCGGTACGGGCAGCACCGCTAATCGGAATTTTCGTCTAGCTGCCGATCGCCGTGTCCGCGAGTTACTCTCGATGCGCCGTGTGAGCGCACGTAAAAGCCGGCGGCCAGACTGACGCTTGGGGTTCGGTGCAATTTGCTGCATCGGGACGGGACGAATGAATCGCCCGTTGACCCGCTTTTGCTGCCATGCGGACGTTCAGGTCGGAGTAGCGCCGGTAAGCGTATCAATTGCGATGCCGCAGGCTATGCTTTCGGTAGCGTTAATACGAGGGAGCCGCCGATGTCCACGCATCTCGAGCACTCTGTCGATGGGCGTGCGCACCAATTCGCGCATGAGTCAGAGCGAGCGCTCTACCTTGGGACCCTGCTGCAATTCGCGTTGCGGGTCGTAATCATCGCCTTTGCCGGTGTGACTTTGCTGTGCGAGCCCCCGAACAGGCAACAGTGGACCTGCGCCGTCGTCTTGGCGATCTACGTCGTGATCGTCGGTTGGTGGAGCGCATGGGCACTGCGGCCAGGGTCGCGGGCAGTCGCCGGGAGGACGGCTGTGACGCTGCTGGTCCTCGGCGCGGATGTCGCGGTCGTGTCGACCATTTCGGTGTTGACCGGAATCACTTCACCGGAGATGTGGACGTCGGACGTGATGCGCTCCGGGCTGTTCCTGATCCCCTTGATCGCTGCCGCACAACTGGATCCCGCCATCAGTATGGCGACGGCGATCCCGACGGTCTCCGCTTTCTTCGCGACCTGTTCGATCACGAAGTCGTCCAACGAGGAGCCGTGGACGTCGATTCTGCTCACCACGACGGTGCTTGCAGCGCTGGCCGGGGGCTCGGTTGCGGTGTCGTTGATCCAGCGGGCGAAAGTCGATTTGATCGGAGACTTGGCAGGCCAACGTACTCGATTGCTGCAGGACTTGCTGGTGCTGGAAAAGCGTGAGCGGCAATCCATTTCTGAGCGCCTACACGACGGTGCGCTTCAATATGTGCTGGTGGCGCGCCAGGACATCGAGTACGTTCGGGACGGCCTGGCTGAGGCTGTGGATCGGGTCGACACAGCGCTTGTCGAATGCTCGAGCCTGCTCCGTGACGTTGTCCGCGAACTACACCCCGAAGTGCTCGCCCGGTCCGGATTGAAGGCCGCCATCGAAACACTGGCCAACAGTGTCAACGCCCGTAGCACGCTTGACGTCGAGGTCGACGCGCGAACCTGGCCCGATGATACGCGCACCGAGGCGGATCATGTCCTCTACAGTGTAGCGCGCGAGGCGATGACCAACGTCATCAAACACGCACGCGCCCAACATATTTGGATCGAGTTGGAAAGCCGGGATGGACGGGCGACATTACGGATCGCCGACGACGGGATCGGAATCTCGGAGACGAACCTTGCCCGAAGCGTTGAAGGTGGCCACATCGGCATGGCCTCGATCCGGACGAAAGTTCTCGCGGCCGAAGGACAGTTCGAGGTTCGGGCCACGTCGCCGGGAACCGAAGTAACCGTCTCCATCCCGCTGGCGCCGGCTGCAGCCGATGTTCCACGCGGTCTGCAGCGCCAAACCGTCCTGGCCGCCGCGACCCATCCGGGCCATTGAGTCTTTCGTCGGCGGACACCGACGGCTAGCGATCACCGCGAGTCAAATGCTGGTCTACGCGGGCTCGCGTTGGCAGAGTCTCATCGCGATGCGGGTGTGGCTGAGCGGATAGGCAGCGGCCTGCAAAGCCGTCTACACGGGTTCGAATCCCGTCACTCGCTCCGTTGAGGGCTATTGGCGCAGCGCGACCAGGATTTCCGGGTAGTGCCGATGTGCCACGAAGTGGCCGCCCGGCCGGATGTTCAGCGTCGCACCCGGGATCCGATCCGCAAGCCGCTGTGGCCAGCCCGGGTTGACGAGCTGGTCGTCGGTTCCGGCCCAGACGTCAACGGGGACTCCAAGATCTTCCGGTTCGAAGCCCCACGGCCTGGCCCACGCGCGGTACTCCTCGACGACGCCGCCCACATTCCGCAGCGCTTCACACGACATCCGGGCGAAGGTGTCGAATCCCTCGTCACGAATGACCAAGCCGTCCGAAGACCCGAGTGCGCGCGCCGCGTTGCGGCCATACCAGTGGGGCGCACGCTGCGCCGCAAAACACATCACACCCAAGCACTGACGTGCCAAGCTCGGAACCTGTTGCGACATCCGGGTATACACCCGATCCATCGTCGGAAGTTCGTCGTACACGCCCGGATCCGTCAGCGGCAGCGCGCCCGCGATGATCGCCACGCGTGTCACTCGATGACCGAGCGCGTGACCGGCCGCTGCGGCGTACTGGCCGCCCATCGACCAGCCCATGATGGCGAACCGGTCGACGTCGAGCTGGTCGAGCAGCTCCCCGACATCGCGCGCCCAGTCCAGGATTGTGCGATCGGGCAGCGGATCGGACAGTCCGATGCCGGGCCGATCGGGCGAGATGAGCCTTATTCCAGCCTCATCCGCAACCGGTGCGGCCGCCTCGACGTCCAGGCGACACGCCAGGCCGCCGTGTGCGTTGACGACCGGGAATCCATTCGGGTCGCCGTACTGCGCGTACCCGATAGCCCTTCCGTCCCGCAGCCGGGCGACGTGATCGCCGGAGGATCGTTGCATCCGACCATCATCTCGCGCGCGCGAGGAGCCCGGCCGCGAACTTCAGATCGGAAACGAGCGCCGTGAACGCCGTCTCACGATCCTCGGGCGGCCCGCGTAGCACCGCCGACGGGTGCGCCGTGGCCACCAGCTGCGGATCCACGTCCAGGTCGGTTGTGGCGGCGTCGTCTGGTAGCCGAAGGGCCTCACCCCGATGAGCGGTCAGACGAAAACTGGTGCCCAGCAGAGACTTCGCCGCCGTCGCGCCGAGCAGCACGACGACATCGGGTGCTACGGCGTTGATCTCACCCAACAACCACGGTTGACACGCGACCACTTCGGTGCGGCTCGGTGCCTTGTGGATGCGGCGCTTGCCGCGCTGCTCGAACTTGAAGTGCTTGACCGCGTTGGTCACATACACGCGCTCGCGATCGATATCTGCGGCGGTGAGAGCCTTGTCCAGTAGTCGGCCGGCGGGCCCGACGAACGGCTTGCCCGCCTTATCCTCTTGATCGCCGGGCTGTTCGCCGACCAGCATCAGCGGAGCGGTCCGCGCGCCGGCTCCGAACACCGTCTGGGTCGCATTGCGGTACAAATCGCAGCGCTGACAGCCTTGCGCGTCCTTCTCCAGCTGCGTAAGGGCCGCCATGATTCGGTGATTACCCGCATTTCGGCGCTTCAAAGGTGTTGCCGCCGTGGCCGTTAATTGCGGGGCGGCGGATCACTGTAGCCGACGTCACGTGCCGGCCGCCGAGGTGACGTTGCTAGCGCTTTCACCACGAAATCCCAGGAAAATGCTGCTCACGGTGATGAATACCTCCCATGTTCGGCTGGCAACGGGTTAGGGTCGTTCGTTGGCGGTGCAAACGACACTGGGAGGGTATGGATGAGCGGCTATCGGACCGTATTGGTCGGTACGGACGGGTCGGATTCGTCGTTGCGTGCGGTGGACAAGGCCGGTCAGATCGCCGCTGGGTCGGGCGCGAAGGTGGTCGTGGCGACCGCGTACTTACCCCAGAGCGAAGATCAGCGGTCTGCCGACGTGCTCAAGGACGAGGGCTACAAGATGTCCGGCAACGCTCCCATCTACGCGATCCTGCGGGAAGCCAGGGACCGCGCCAAGGCTGCCGGGGCAGGCGACGTCGAGGAGAAGGCGGTCGTCGGAGCGCCGGTGGATGCCCTCGTCGACCTCGCTGAGGAAGTCAAGGCAGACCTACTCGTCGTCGGCAACGTCGGGCTCAGCACCATCGCCGGCAGGCTTCTCGGCTCGGTGCCCGCCAACGTCGCGCGGCGGTCCAAGACCGACGTGCTGATCGTTCACACCACGCCGTAGGCACTCGACTAACTGGCTGACGCCTTCGCGATCTCGGCGATCGCCGCATCAAGCGTGGCATTGAACTCCTCGTCGCTCTGCTGCGCGGTCAGCCCTCGAGTGAGGGCGCGGGAGAAGCTGGCGATGACGCCGTTGTTGCGGGAGAGTTTCTCGCAGGCCTCGTCGCGGCTGTAACCGCCGGAGAGCGCCACCACACGCACCACCTTGGGGTGACCGACAAGCTCGCGGTAGAGGTTATCGGTGTCCGGGATCGTCAGCTTCAGCATCACCTGCTGGTCGTCGGAGAGTCCGTTCACGCCATCGAGGAGTGCGGCCTTGAGCTGGTCCTCGGCTTCGGCCTTGCTTGGGCTGTGGATATCGACCTCGGGCTCGATGATCGGCACCAGGCCCTTCGCGATGACCTGCCGGGCGACCTCGAACTGCTGCGCCACGACCGCGTCCAGGCCTGCGCCGGGCAGTTTGATGACCGACCTCTCCTTGGTGCCGAAGACGCCATTGGCCACCGCGCGGTCCAACAGGTCGTCCAGGCCGGGCATCGGCTTCATCGTCTGTGCGCCGTTCTGCTCGTCGGCCAGCCCCTTGTCGATCTTCAGGAACGGCACGACGCGCTTGACGTTCCACAGGTAGTCGGCCGAAGGACGGCCTTCGATGGTGCGGTCTATCGTGTTCTCGAACAGGATCGCGCCCATGAGCCTGTCCCCGTCGAAGGCGGGGCTGGTGATGATCCGCGTGCGCATCTCATGGACGAGGTCGAACATCTCCTCGTCGTTCGAGTAGGCGTCCTCAGGGATGCCGTAGAGCTTGAGCGCCTTGGGGGTGCTGCCGCCGCTCTGGTCGAGCGCGGCGATGAAGCCGGCACCTGCGCGCGCCTTCTCCAACTGCTCAGGATTCATTTCTCTCTCCTTGTCGACTGCGCTGGAGTCACTTTAGGACCCGCGGAAACTGCTTGATCGGATGGATACCGTGAAGGTCGCGGTAGGACGGCGGACGGCGGCCACCTTCGTCCTCGATGCCGTACTCGACCGCGAGCTCCGCGCCGATCAACGTGTCGCCACTCTTGTCCATGAGCGTGGGGTCGTTGAAGAGCGCCCAGATGAGGTGCCCCGTCAGCGCGGGAGTCTCCGCGATCTTCAGCAGGCGGCCGAACTTCTCGGGGTCGCCGGCGACGATGTTCTTCAAGCGTTCGGTCAGCAGGATGCCCATCCAAATCGAGACGGCGGCGACGCCGAACTCCCTGAAGTCCACGGCCATGTCGGCGGCCATCTTGTCGACGCCGGCCTTGTGCACGCCATAGGCCGGGCCGAATACGTAATGGGCGGCACCAGGGGCCGACGTGAAGACGACCAGGCCATGGCGCTGGGGCAGCATCAGTGGGGCGGCGTAGACGGTCGCGACATAGCCGCTGCGAAGGCCGACGTCGAGGGTGTCGATGACGTTGATGGGTTCCTCCCAGAAGCGGGTCGGGCCCATCATCTCGTCGCGGATGATCGCGGCGTTGTTGACCAGGATGTCGAGCCTGCCCTGCTCGGCCCGGACCCGGTCGAACAGCGCTTTCGTCTGCTGATCGTCGGCGTGGTCGACCTGGGCGGCGATGCCCTCGCCGCCCGCGGAGGTCACCAGCTCCGCGGTTTCGCCGATCGTGCCGCCGAGAGGCGACTGGCCGGCCTCCTCCGTCCGCCCGGTGACATACACGGTGCACCCATGGCTGCCGAGCGCGTGGGCGATGCCCAGTCCGGCGCCGCGGCTGGCCCCGGTTACGACGGCGACCGTCTTGTCGGCCGTCACCAACCGCGCTCTTTCCACTCGCTCAGATGCGGACGCTCGGCGCCCAGCGTGGTGTCGTCGCCGTGACCGGGATAGATCACCGTCGAGTCCGCGTAGACATCGAACACCCGCCTCGTGACGTCGTGGTAGAGCGAGTCGAAGTCCGCCGGTTTTGTTGTCCGCCCAAGACCGCCGGGAAACAGGCAGTCGCCGGTGAACAGGTGGGTGGCCCCGGTTTCCGGGTCGGCCCCGTCGAGCGCCAAGGCGACCGATCCGGGGGTGTGGCCCTGCAGGTGGATGACGTCGAAGGACAGCTCGCCGATTGTGATCGTGTCGCCGTGGGCCAGGATCCGGTCCGGCTTCACCGGAAGCGGCTCGGCATCGAGTTGGTGCGCGGCGGTCTGGGTTCCCGTCGACTTGGCCACTTCGGTCAGGGCCAGCCAGTGATCCTGATGCTGGTGGCTGGTGACGATCAATGACAGCTTGGGCGCGAAGCGATCGATCAGCTCGAGCAGTATTTCTGCATCATTGGCGGCGTCGATGAGTAGTGTCTCGCCGGTTTGGGAACATGTCACCAGGTAGGCGTTGTTGTCCATCGGGCCCACCGAGACCTTGACGATCGACGCGCTGGGAAGGTTGCGCCGAGCAGCGGTCCTGGGCTCCACATGGCCGGTGTAGTTATCGTCGACGACTGTCATGGTGCTCACGGTATCGGCCTTGTCGGTGGCGGCACATAGCATGGGCATGAACTATGTCTGTGGGAGGAAACTGGGTGGCTGACCGCCTGATCATCAAGGGTGCGCGGGAGCACAACCTGCGAAGCATCGACCTCGACCTACCTCGCGATGCGCTGATCGTCTTCACCGGGCTGTCCGGGTCGGGCAAGTCGTCGCTGGCGTTCGACACGATCTTCGCCGAGGGTCAGCGGCGCTACGTCGAGTCGCTCTCGGCGTACGCCCGGCAGTTCCTCGGTCAGATGGACAAACCCGACGTCGACTTCATCGAGGGGTTGTCGCCGGCGGTATCGATCGACCAGAAGTCCACCAACCGCAACCCCCGGTCGACGGTCGGCACCATCACCGAGGTCTATGACTATCTGCGGCTGCTGTACGCGCGCGCCGGGACGCCGCACTGCCCGGTGTGCGGTGAGCGCATCGCGCGGCAGACCCCCCAACAGATCGTCGACCAGGTGCTGGCCATGGACGAGGGCCTGCGGTTTCAGGTGCTTGCGCCCGTCGTGCGGACGCGCAAGGGCGAGTTCGCCGACCTGTTCGACAAGCTGAACTCGCAGGGCTACAGCCGGGTCCGGGTGGACGGGGTGGTGTATCCGCTGACCGATCCGCCGACGCTCAAGAAGCAGGAGAAACACGACATCGAGGTCGTCGTCGACCGGTTGACGGTGAAGGCGACCGCCAAGCAGCGGCTGACTGATTCGGTGGAGACGGCGCTGAAACTGGCCGATGGCATCGTCGTGCTGGAGTTCGTCGATCGCGACGACGACCACCCGCACCGGGAGCAGCGGTTCTCCGAGAAACTGGCCTGCCCGAATGGGCACCCGCTGGCCGTCGACGACCTCGAGCCTCGGTCGTTCTCGTTCAACTCGCCCTACGGTGCCTGCCCGGAGTGCACGGGCCTCGGCATCCGCAAGGAGGTCGACCCCGACTTGGTCGTGCCCGACCCGGAGCTGACCCTGGCCGAAGGCGCGGTGGCGCCGTGGTCGATGGGCCAGACGGCCGAGTACTTCACCCGCATGTTGTCCGGCCTCGGCGATCAGATCGGTTTCGACGTCGACACCCCGTGGAAGAAGCTGCCGGCGAAGGCCCGCAGGGCCATTCTCGAGGGCTGCGACGAGCAGGTGCATGTGCGGTACAAGAACCGCTACGGCCGAACCCGTTCGTACTACGCCGATTTCGAAGGCGTGATGGCGTTCCTGCAGCGACGCATGGAGCAGACCGACTCCGAGCAGATGAAGGAGCGCTACGAGGGCTTCATGCGCGACGTCCCGTGTCCCGAGTGCGACGGCACTCGGCTGAAGCCGGAGATCTTGGCCGTCACCCTCTCGGCCGGGAAGTATGGCAAGAAGTCCATCGCCGAGGTGGCGGAATTGTCCATCGCCGACGCCTCCGACTTCCTGAATTCGCTGACGCTGGGGTCGCGCGAGCAGGCGATCGCGGGACAGGTGCTCAAGGAAATCCAGTCGCGACTGGGATTCCTGCTCGACGTCGGGCTGGATTACCTGTCCCTGTCGCGCGCGGCCGCGACGCTGTCAGGCGGTGAGGCGCAACGGATTCGGCTGGCCACCCAGATCGGCTCCGGCCTCGTCGGTGTCCTCTACGTACTTGACGAGCCGTCCATCGGACTGCATCAGCGCGACAACCGCCGGTTGATCGAAACCCTTTTGCGGCTGCGGGATCTGGGCAACACTTTGATCGTCGTCGAGCATGACCTCGATACCATCGCGCACGCCGACTGGGTGGTGGACATCGGTCCGATGGCCGGGGAGCACGGCGGCCGGATTGTGCACAGCGGTCCGTACGACGAGCTGCTGCGAAACCGCGAGTCCCTCACTGGCGCCTACCTTTCCGGCCGGGAGAGTATCGAGCTGCCTGCTATCCGCCGGCCGATCGACAACAGGCGCCAGCTGACCGTGGTCGGTGCCAGGGAGCACAACCTGCGCGAAATCGACGTGTCGTTCCCGCTCGGAGTGCTGACCTCGGTCACCGGTGTGTCGGGCTCCGGAAAGTCGACGCTGGTAAACGACATCCTGGCATCGGTTTTGGCCAACAAGCTCAACGGCGCCAGGCAGGTTCCCGGCCGGCACACCAGGGTCAACGGCCTCGACCATGTGGACAAGCTGGTGCGCGTGGACCAGTCGCCGATCGGCCGCACCCCGCGGTCGAACCCGGCCACGTATACCGGGGTGTTCGACAAGATCCGTTCGCTGTTCGCCGCCACCACCGAGGCGAAGGTCCGCGGCTATCAGCCGGGCAGGTTCTCATTCAACGTCAAGGGCGGCCGCTGCGAGGCGTGCTCGGGCGACGGCACCATCAAGATCGAGATGAACTTCCTGCCCGACGTGTATGTGCCGTGCGAGGTGTGTCACGGCGCCCGCTACAACCGGGAAACCCTCGAGGTGCATTACAAGGGCAAGACCGTCTCCGAGGTGCTCGATATGTCGATCGAGGAAGCTGCCGAGTTCTTCGCACCGATCACCTCGATCCACCGGTACCTGAAGACGCTCGTCGACGTCGGGCTGGGCTATGTACGGCTCGGGCAGCCTGCGCCGACGCTGTCCGGTGGCGAGGCGCAGCGGGTCAAGCTGGCGGCCGAGCTGCAGAAGCGGTCGACGGGCCGGACGGTCTACATCCTCGACGAGCCGACCACCGGCCTGCACTTCGAGGACATCCGCAAGCTGCTCACCGTTCTCAACGGCCTTGTCGACAAGGGCAATACGGTCATCGTCATCGAGCACAACCTCGACGTGATCAAGACTTCCGACTGGATCATCGACCTGGGCCCTGAGGGTGGGTCGGCAGGCGGCGGTGTGGTCGCGGAGGGTTCACCGGAGGATGTCGCGGCGGTGCCGGAGAGCTACACCGGCAAGTTCCTCGGCGAAGCTCTCGAGGTCCGGCCGGCCAAGACGACGTCGACGCGGCGTCGTCGCAAGGTCAGCGCGTAAGGTATCTTCTCCTGAACTGAGAATGCCATTACCGGCATCGACCGGCGAGGAGACCATGTCGAAAACGGTGGTGATCGGCGCATCGAGCGGGCTTGGCCGCTGCATCGGACTCGGGTTGGCGCAGCGCGGCGATTCGGTCGCTCTGCTCGCCCGGCGCCGCGAGCGCATCGAGAACGCGGCCAAGGAGGCCGGCCCGGATGCGGTCGGTGTCGAATGCGATGTGACCGACGAGGCGTCGGTGCGTTCGGCCATCGGCGCCGCGGCGGATGCGCTCGGCGGTATCGATAACCTCGTCTACTCGCCGGCGATCGGACCTCTTGTCCGGCTGGTCGACACCGACGCCGAAACGTGGGCGCGCGTGTTCGCCACCAATGTGACGGGGGCGGCCATCGCGACAGCGGCTGCCATTCCGCACCTGACGGCATCCGCGGGCAAGGTGGTCTACATCTCCTCCGACGCAGGCACTTTCGGGCCGCCGTGGCCCGGGCTCGGCGCGTACGGCGTCAGCAAGGCCGCGCTGGAGCGGCTCATCGACGCATGGCGCGCCGAGCACCCGGATATCGGGTTCACGAACTTGATCGTCGGCGAATGTACTGGCGGCGAAGGCGACTCGCAGACGGGGTTCAACGTCGGCTGGGATCGCGACCTCGCGATAGAGAACTACCCGCTGTGGATTTCGCGCGGGTGCATGCCCGGCCAGCTGATGCCCGTCGAAGACCTCGTCGAGGTGGTCAACACGATCCTGCGGACCAACACGGCGACGTCGATGCCTGTGGTGGTCGCACGGGGTGCGCCTAGTAGCCGATAGAAGGCAGCCAGGAGCCCTGCGGGTCGTTGTACAGCCCGATCGTCATCAACGTCGACTGCTGCACCAGCCATAGCCCTGACTCAAAGCACCACGCCATCAGCCGGGCATTGCGCGACGGCACCAGAACACCAAGGCCGACAATCGTTTCGGCGTCGGTCAGCAGCGCAATGATGTCCTCATCGGTGCGGCCGACCGCATGCGACAAATAGCCGCAACCGGTCGCATATCCCGTTATCTCGCCCCCGCGTTCAACTACTCGGGCCGTGCCTGCGCCGATCCAGTTGCACAGCTCGCCGTGGCGGTCGTGACCGTGCACGAGCCGACAGAGATCGTCGCAGTTCTCGAGGTCCTGATCGGCGGCGACGCGGACCTCGCCGTGAAACGTGCGTGTCGAAGCGGTGGCGCCCTGGAACACCGATAGCGGCTCACGCACAGCGAAGCCGAGCTTGGCGTACAGAGCGAGCGATTGGTAGTTGTATGCGGTCTGAACCAGCCGGACCCCGGCGGCATCGCGTTCAATCGACCGGCGCAAGAGAGATTCCATCAGGGCGCGGCCGACGCCGCCGCCTCGGGTGGCCGGGTCGACGCTGACAGGCCCGATCCCGACAATCCGCCCACGTTCGTCGGCGAACGCACTTCCGACGACCTCGCCATCCCGTTCGGCGACGAGGCCGTAGATGCCGTCGGTCGCCAGCATGAACTCCATCTGCATGCCCGTGAATTCAGGGGTCTGCGGCTCGATGGGGAAGGTGTGACGGGTGGCAAGCGATTCGAAGGCGGCGTACATGACGCGCGCGCAGACGTCGGCGTCGGCGCTAGTCGCCGGGCGAATCGCGACCTCGGTCATCAACTCATCGTCACCCTGGAGAGCGGCGAAGGGAAGCGCGGACTGATCCGCACGCCGCCGAGCCACTCGGTCAAATCCTCGGCGCGCCGCGTCAGCGCCGTGCGGCCGTCGCGTCCGACGTCCTCCAGCAGCCGCAGCTCAACCCGCCCTTCGGCGTCCTGGGTCCATCCACCCACCACCTGACCGTTCCACCAGGCCGTCGGTCCGGCGTTGCCGTTGGTGTCGAACACCTGGCTGCGGTGACCTCCCAGATACCAGTCGCGGTCATACCAGCCCATCGTGGTGACGTCCAGGCCGGGCAGCAGCGCCCCCCACGGCTCGGGCTCGATGTCCTCGTCGAGGTCGTCGGGCAACGCGAAACCCGGCGTTCCTTCCAGGTCGACCTCGACGGCGTCGACCTCGCTCAGGGCGTGTCGCGCCCAGGTCAACGTGTTGCCGAACCACCACTTGATGTCGGCGACGGTGGCCGGTCCGAATGTCTGCAGCCAGGTGCGGACCAGCTCGGCGCGAGCCGATTCCATCGACGCGGTGCCGGGCGGCGCGGTGAGCCATTTCGAGGCCGCGGCCCATCGCGGCCGCGATGTGGTCCATGTGCCGTCGTTCGGGCCGCGGACGATATCGCCGCGCACCGATAGCACGGTCAGCACCCGAGGGGCCAGGGGAGTGTCTCCGCCCCAACGCTTTCCGGGCGCCGGGTCATAGCTGCCCGCCAGCTCGGGCAGGGCCGCGCGCAACTCCCTGGCACTGGTACGGGCCGTTCTCGGCGAGATGCGCCAGCACGGCATCACAGGCGCTGTCGAGCCACCGGTCACCGTCGGCTGCGACACCGGCCTTCTGCGCATCGGCGACCAACCTTCGACGCTCGTTGCCGGCAACGCGGTCGCTGGCCGCGGCCTGGATGAGCGGCAGGTCATCGACGCCGACCACCCACAACGTGCGGCGCATGGCGAGATGCTTGACGAGGGTGCGCCGCTCATAGAGCGCGGCGTCGAGGTCGGCCACCGTGAAGGCCGGCTGACGAGCCAACAGAGACAGGTACGGCGTGGCGGGGTCGGTGGCGTGCAGCCCGACGAGAGCTGCGACAGCGTCGTCGATCGACCCGGCCGGCCGACTCAAGAAATGCCGCCGTGCCAGCCTTGCCCGCCGCTCGGCACCAGTGAAAGACCGCATCGCCTGCGAACCGTACCTGCGGCGTCCGACAAAGTTTGGAATGGGTAGCGCCGCTTGCCGAGCCGGTGGGCGCGTTCCTCGCGGAGATCCTCGCGGCCGAAGCCGATTACTGAGAGTCACCGTCTCTTTCGCGCATCGATTCGCGAATCTGCTCCAGCCGTTCGGCGGCTGCACGCTGGCGCTCTTCGTACTGTTCCTCGACGGATCGTCCTTCGGGCGTTTCTGCGGCCAGCTCGGTGGCGCCGATCGCAGTCCCGTATCGCGTCTCGATCTTGTCCCTCACCGACTCGAATGTCGGCACGCCGTCGGGCGTGTAACCGGTGTCGGCGACCTCCGCCGGTGGCGGGGGCTCGGTGCCAGGCTCCGAGTCGGCTGGAGCCGGTTCGGGATTCGGTTCGTCGGGCATGACGTCACCGTACTCCGGGCCTACTCGCGGCGGTCTGTTCAAACGACGCGCTAGTCGCCGGAGCGGGTATCGGAATCTGCGGAACGTCGGGAGTGCCGATCTGGCCGGCGAGCCACGGCAGGGCGGTGGCGAAGGCGTGCGACGCGAACGGCCAATCGTGCTTGCCCGGCTGATTCACCACCGCACAATTGATCCCGTTGGCCGAGCCCAGCGCACACAACGAGTTCGCCGCTAGGGCCTGGTCGTTCTTACGCGTGGAGACGGTGGCCGTCGAGCCGTTGATATCGAACCAGCCGGCCAATCCGGTGTAGCGGCCGTGCCGGTTGATGACGGTCGTCGGATCGAACGCCGCCCATGCGTTGGCGTTGCCCCCGAACAGCCTCGCGATGGTCTGGTCCTTGGTGCCCGTGTTGGGGGCGATATCGCCCGCGATGTCCTCGAATGCGCTGAACAGATCGGGATGCATCACGGCAAGGTCCACTGCGCACGTGCCGCCCATCGACCAGCCGACGATGCCCCATTTTGCCCGGTTGGGACTTACGCCGAAGTTTGAGACCATATACGGCACAACATCTTTGGTCAGATGGTCCGCGGCGTTGCCACGGGTGCCGTTTACGCACTCGGTGTCGTTGTTGAATGCACCACCGGGGTCGACGAACACCAGCACGGGTGCGTTGCCGTGGTGCGCGGCGGCGAAGTCGTCGATAGTCTTGATCGCCTGACCGGTACGCAACCAGTCGGCGGGGGTATTGAATTCGCCGCCGATCATCATCACCGTCGGCAGCCGCGGCGGTGGGTTGGTGGCGTACCAGGCCGGCGGGAGGTAGACCAGCTCGCCGCGGTGCCGGAACCCTGATGCCCCGTCGCTGATGCTGACCGATACCACCGTGCCCTTCGGCGGAATCTTGCGCTGCATCTGCATGGCGGTCACGGTGACCTGATCGGTTTGGTCGGGCAGTGGCCCGGCGGTCAACTGACTCCATGCGGTCTGCACGGTGGGGAAGTAGCCGACCCACATGTTCAACGCGAGCGCGGCGCTGAGCAGGCTGAGTGGCAGCGCCGCCAGTGAGACTCCGCGCCGCCACCACCGCGCCCTGCGCCACCCGGCCGCCAGGACGGCAGCGGCGAAGCCGGACAGCCCGATCCAGATCCACAGCGCGTGGGGAGCAGGGTTGTCGGCGAGCCCTTGCGAGGCGACATACCAGTGGGCAGACGCGGCGAGCGCGCCGCCGACGATCAGCGCCCACGGCAGCCAGCGCACCTGCCAGTGGCCGCTGCGCCAGCTGACGGCAGCGATCACCGCGATGGCGGCGATGACCTGCACCACCGCCGGAAGCCATCCGTGCATCAGGGACAGGTGGTGGCGCAACGAGTCGGGTAACGTCACGGCAACATCGTCGCGCGCCGACCTTGCAGTTGGCTGAGAGTTCGCTGCTAACGGGGTTTGGCCAGCGGGAATGGCAGGGTGTCGCGAATGCTGCGCCCCGTGATCAACATGACTACCCGGTCCACGCCCATGCCGAGACCGCCCGTCGGCGGCATGGCGTATTCCATGGCCTGCAGGAAGTCCTCGTCGAGTTCCATTGCCTCCGGGTCGCCGCCTGCCGCAAGCAGCGACTGTTCCTGCAGCCGCCTACGCTGTTCGACCGGGTCGGTGAGCTCGCTGTAGGCGGTGCCCAGCTCGACGCCCCAGGCCACGAGGTCCCAGCGTTCGGCCACCCCGCGGATGCTGCGGTGCGGGCGGGTCAGCGGCGACACCGACGTGGGGAAGTCCTTGTAGAAGGTGGGCTCCTCGGTGCGGTCCTCGACCAGTCGCTCGTACAGCTCGAGGACCACCGCGCCGGCATCCCAGTGGGTGAGGTAGGGGATGTCGGCGGCGTCACACAGCTTGCGCAGCGTGGCCAGGTCGGTGTCGGGCCCGATGTGTTCGCCGAGCGCCTCGGACACGGCGCCGTGCACGGTCTTGACCGCCCACTGCCCAGATATGTCGACCTTCTCCAGGGTGCCGTCGTCGCGGGGACGCAGGAACACCTGTTCGCCGTTGGCGGCCTGCGCCGCGTTCTGGATCAGTTCACGGCAGCCGTCGATCCACACGTTGTAGTCGGCGTGTGCCTGGTATGCCTCCAGCAGTGTGAACTCGGGGTTGTGACTGAAGTCGACCCCCTCGTTGCGGAACGCGCGCCCGAGCTCGAAGACCCGCTCGACCCCGCCGACGCACAGCCGCTTGAGGTAAAGCTCGGGTGCGATGCGCAGGTAGAGGTCGAGGTCGTAGGCGTTGATGTGGGTGAGGAACGGGCGGGCGTTGGCACCGCCGTGGATCTGTTGCAGGATCGGGGTCTCAACCTCCAAAAAGCCCTTGTCGACCAGTGTTTCGCGGATCGCATGCAGAACGCCACTGCGTGCCCGGATGAGCTCGCGCGCCTCGGTGTTGACGGCGAGGTCGACGTAGCGGCCGCGCACCCGCGCCTCCTGGTCGGTCAGGCCCTTCCACTTGTCGGGCAGCGGGCGAAGGCACTTGCCGATCAGCCGCCAGGTGCCGACGATCAGTGAGCGGGTGCCTGACTTGCTCTGGCCCATCGTGCCGGTCACCTCGATCAGATCGCCGAGGTCGATGGAGCCGGTGAAGCCGGCGGTGCTGCCAGTGTTCAACCGCGAATTGTCAAGCAGCAGTTGAACTTCACCGGACCAGTCGCGTAACTGCGCGAACAGCACACCGCCGTAGTCGCGAATCCGCAGGACGCGCCCGGCCACCGTCACACCCGAGTCGTCGGAGGCTTCGATCGCCTGTGCGACGGTGTGGCTGGGTTGCCGCCCGACCGGGTAGGCATCGACGCCGCTGTCCTGAAGGCTCTTGAGTTTGGCCATCCGGACGCGCACCTGCTCTGGCACGCGCGGTGCGTCTCCGTTCTCGGGCAGGTCGGCCTGCAGTTCAGTCAGGTCGGGCGCGCTGCCGTCGTGATGCAGCAGACCCGTCGCGACGAGGTTCTCCGGCGCAGCGATGTGATGTCCGGTGTGCGACTGCTCGTTTCGCCGCGAGAACGGCAGTATCAGGAAGCCCTCTGCGATGACCGACGCGACGCCGACCCGTGGGATCAGCCGGGCGTCTTCGTAGCAGGCGTAGCGAGGCACCCACGCGGGTTGGTACTTCATGTTCGACCGGTACAGCGTCTCCAGCTGCCACCAGCGCGAGAAGAACACCAGCAGGCCGCGCCACAACCGGGCGACCGGACCGGCGCCGAGCTGCGCACCCTGCTCGAAGGCCGACCGAAACATGGCGAAGTTGAGCGAAATTCGGTTGACCCCAATGCCTTCCGACTGCTGGCACAGCTCGGTCACCATCAGTTCGATCGTGCCGTTCGGCGACTGCGGTGAGCGGCGCATTAGATCCAGTGACACCCCGTTGGTTCCCCACGGCACGAGCGACATCATGGCGACGACGTTTTCGTGGTTCTGCACCGCTTCGACCAGCAGGCAGTCGCTGTCGGCGGGGTCGCCCAGCCGGCCAAGCGCCATGGAGAAACCGCGCTCGGTTTCGGTGTCGCGCCAGGCGTCGGCCCGCTTGATCACCTCAGCCATTTCGTCGGCGGAGATGTCGCGGTGGCGCCTGGTTCGCACGGTCAGTCCAGCCCGCCGTGCTCTCGTCACCGCCTGACGGACAGCGCGCATATCGGGGCCCGACAGGCGGAAGCCGTCGGGATGCAGAATCGCTTCATCGCCGAGCTGGAGCGCGTTGAGTCCCGTATCGCGGAACGCTTGCGCTGCAGCCGAACTGGCGCCCATCACACCCGGTGCCCAGCCGTACTGCTGGCAGAGCCCCAGCCACGCCTCGATCGCCTGCGGCCACGCCTTCGGATCACCGACCGGGTCGCCGCTGGCCAGGCACACGCCCACCTCGACCCGGTAGGTGATGGCCGCGCGCCCGTTGGGCGCGAACACCGCGGCCTTGTCCCGCCGGGTGGCGAAGTAGCCGAGAGAGTCGTTCTTGCCGTACAGCTCGAGGAGCCCGCGGATGGCCGATTCGTCCTCGCCAGTCAGTGCGTTCTCGGCACGCTGCGACCGGAACAACACGATCGCGGCAACCATCAACGCCAGCGCGCCGAACAAGCCGAGCAGCGCGTTGACGAAAACGTGCGGGTGCTGCCCCTCGAACGCGGCGGACCCCACGCCGGCGAATGCGACGACGCGGTTTGCGGCATAGGCCAGGCGATAACCGCGTTCCAGCGTGCCGGGGAACAGCTCCAACAGCCCCCACCCGATCAGGATTCCGACGGCCATTCCGGCGACCAGTGCCGCTGCCGCCTTCAGTAGCGCTCCGCGCCGTACCTTTGCCCAGAACTCCTTGCGGGCCAGCACCAGGAAGGCGACCGCCGCGATATGGAAGGCGAGCCCGATCATCTCGCCGGTCTCTCTCATCCACGTCTCGCCGCGGGCGGCTATGTCGACGACGTTCCAGCCGATCGAGCCGACCATGTAGGCGACGAGGATCCACCAGGCGATCCGTTTGCGGGCGGCCAGTGCGGCGGCCAGCAGCGCAAGCACGAACGCCCACGCGAAGCTGGTGTCGGGGAAGTTGAAGATGTAGTCGTTGACGAATTCGCGTGGCTCCTTGATAAGCCACCGGATGCCCGGGGAGACACTCGCGATCAGCGACAGCGTCGCGATGATCCCGACCGTCCAGCCTGCGGCCGCGGGAACCCAGGAGTACTTGGACTTGGGCCGAGCCCGCGGCGGGCTAGTGAGGGTCATAGGCCGCGAGGATATTCGTTCATTCCCAGAAATTGGTGTGACAACTACCAGACCGGGCCTGTGTATTTCTCGCCGGGACCGTGGCCGGGCTCATCGGGAGCGGCGCTGGATTCCCGGAACGCCAACTGCAGGCTCTTCAGGCCGTCGCGGACAGGCCCGGCATGCGGGCCGAGGTACTCCGCCGATGCGGTCACCAATCCGGCCAGCGCGGTGATCAGCCGGCGCGCCTCGTCGAGATCGCGCTGCGGGCTGTCCTCCGGATCCTCCGACGACAGGCCGAGCTTCTCGGCCGCGGCACTCATCAGCATCACCGCCGACCGGGTGATCACCTCGACGGCGGGAATATCGGCCAGCTCACGGACGGACGGCTGAGCCGTCGATTCAGACGATGCGGGAACCTCGGTCATGCCTGCTAGACTGGCATGCGCGACCGTCCCGGCGTACGCCAGGGACAGCAAGTGGAGTCCCACTCCCACCGCTGACCATACCGGTACAGCGGTCCGGTCACAGGCATCCGATGCCTGTCCTGGTCGGCTTTGGGCCCTGCTTTGAGCAGGGCTTTTCTGTTCAGTGAGCAGAGCGCTGATGGGTGGGGCTCCTAGACGACAACATAGGAGGCCCCATCAGCACTGAGACCCGCGTCAACGAGCGCATTCGAGTCCCTGAAGTCCGCCTGATTGGACCAGGTGGCGAGCAGGTAGGAATTGTGCGCATCGAAGACGCCCTCCGCGTCGCCGCGGATGCCGATCTCGACCTCGTCGAAGTAGCCCCGGACGCCAAGCCGCCGGTCTGCAAGATCATGGACTACGGCAAGTTCAAGTACGAGACGGCTCAGAAGGCACGCGAGTCTCGCAAGAATCAGCAGCAGACCGTCGTCAAGGAACAGAAGCTGCGACCAAAGATCGACCCTCACGACTACGAGACCAAGAAGGGCCACGTGGTTCGCTTCCTGCAGGCGGGGTCGAAGGTCAAGGTAACAATCATGTTCCGCGGACGTGAGCAGTCGCGGCCCGAGTTGGGTTACCGGCTGCTGCAGCGGCTGGGCGCCGACGTCGCCGATTACGGTTTCGTCGAGACGTCAGCCAAGCAGGACGGACGCAACATGACGATGGTGCTGGCACCGCACCGCGGCGCGAAGACTCGTGCCAGGGCGGCGCAGCAGGCCGAGGCCCCAGGGGAGCGGCCTGCCCCCGCAGAACCAGACGTATCGCAGAACTGAACGACAGAACCGAGGACACCACATATGCCCAAGGCAAAGAGTCACAGCGGCGCTTCAAAGCGGTTCCGGCGCACCGGAACCGGAAAGATCGTCCGCGAGAAGGCCAACCGTCGGCACCTGCTCGAATACAAGCCGAGCACCCGCACCCGCCGCCTGGAGGGGCGCACCGAGGTGTCGGCGAACGACAAGAAGCGCGTCAAGAAGCTGCTCAACGGCTGATTCCGCGCCCCAATGACCTTTTAGCCCGAACGAGAATAGGAACACCCTCATGGCACGCGTAAAGCGCGCAGTCAACGCCCAGAAGAAGCGGCGGACCATACTCAAGGCCTCGAAGGGATACCGCGGCCAGCGGTCCCGCCTGTACCGCAAAGCCAAAGAGCAGCAGCTGCATTCACTGACGTATGCCTACCGTGACCGGCGTGCCCGCAAGGGCGAGTTCCGCAAGCTGTGGATCTCCCGGATCAACGCCGCGGCCCGCGCCAACGACATCACCTACAACCGGCTCATCCAAGGCCTTAAGGCCGCCGGTGTCGAGGTGGACCGCAAGAACCTCGCCGAGATCGCGGTGAGCGATCCGGCCGCCTTCACCGCGCTCGTGGAGGTCGCCAAGGGGGCGCTGCCCGAAGACGTGAACGCACCGTCCGGCGAGGCTGCCTGACGCTCACCGAGCGCTCCGACCGGGTGGCGGCGGCGGTCAAGCTGCATCGCCACGTGGGACGGCGCCGCGCCGCACGCTTCCTCGCCGAGGGACCCAACCTCGTCGAAGCGGCGTTGCGGCGCGACCTCGTGATCGAGGTGTTCGTCACCGAAGCCGCGATGAGCCGCTTCAAGCCGATGCTGGGCGACGTGCCCGTCCATCTGGTCACCGACCGCGCCGCAAAAGCCCTGTCGGACACCGTCACGCCGGTCGGCCTCGCAGCCGTCTGCGAAGTGCCGTCGACGAGCCTAGACGACGTGCTTGCCGACGCGCCGCGGCTGATCGCGGTCGCCGCGGAGATCTCCGAGCCCGGCAATGCGGGCACGCTGATCCGAATCGCCGACGCGATGGGTGCGGGCGCCGTTGTGCTGGCCGGCCACAGTGTCGACCCCTACAACGGAAAATGCCTGCGCGCGTCGGCCGGCAGCATCTTCTCGATCCCGGTAGTGTCCGAATCCGATGCGGGACGGGCGGTTTCCGCGCTGGCCGATGCGGGCCTGCGCGTGCTCGCCACCACCGTCGACGGCGAGACCAGCTTGGACGACGCCGATCTGTCCGGGCCGATCGCGTGGTTGTTCGGGCCCGAATCCCATGGCCTCCCGGCGGAATTAGCGGAGATGGCGGCAGACCGGATTCGCATACCGATGGCCGGCGGAGCCGAAAGTCTGAATGTGGCGGCGGCCGCCGCGATCTGCCTGTACCAGAGCGCACGCGCTGCCCGCCTTTGAGCGACTACAGAGCGACACCCCTTCGGTGTCATAGCGGCATGTCATTGTCTGACGATGAGCAACATGCTAACGGTGAAAGGTACCGATCTTCGCTATCTACTCACCGCGTATCTGTTCGACCATGGCCCGGCGACGGTCGACGAGTTGGTCGAAGCGCTGACATACCACGGGTTTCGAACCCCCGGCCGGACGTCGAAGTCGGTATCGGACGCATTGCGTTCGGAGATGGCGCACGGCCGGGTGGTCCGGTTTCGGCGCGGCCGAATCGCCCCGCATCGATGCCGCGGGACCGCGTATCGGATCTTCCAGCGGGTGCGCGCGCTACACGGCGAAGTCGCTGCGTTGTCGCTCAGAAGCGGGCAGAACTCAGGCCCTCGGCTTCCGGCCGCCTGAGTCAGCCGCCGTTGAGCAGACCCCTGGCGACGTGGGTGATCTGCACCTCGTTGCTTCCCGCGTAGATCATCAGCGATTTCGCGTCGCGGGCCAGCTGTTCCACGCGGTACTCCGTCATGTATCCGTTTCCACCGAACAGCTGCACAGCGTCCATCGCGACATCGGTAGCCGCCTGCGAGCAGTACCACTTGATCGCCGATGCCTCGGGCAGCGAGATCGAGGCGCCGGTCTGCGCCGCTTCGATGACACGAAACAGCATGTTGCGCACGTTGATCCGGGCCACTTCCATGCTCGCCAGCTTGAGCTGGATCAGCTGAAACTGGGCGATCTCCTGGCCCCACAACTTGCGGTTCTTCGCGTAGTCGACGCTCAGCTTCAGGCACTCCTCGATGACGCCGAGCGCCATGGCAGCCACCCCGATACGCTCGGTGGAGAAGTTCGATCGCGCGCTGTCGCGGCCGTCGCCCGCCGAGTTCTCCTCGGATTCACCGAGCAGCCGGTCGCGGCCGAGCCGGACGTTGTTGAAGAACAGTTCGCCGGTGCGTGAGCTGTGAATACCCATCTTGCGGAATGGCTTTGACTGGACGAAGCCTTCCATGCCGCGGTCGAGCACGAACGTCAGCACCTTGCGGTCCCGTGGATTTGTACGGACGTCACCCGCCTCATCTTCATTGAGCTTGGCATACACCACCACGACATCGGCGTCCGGTCCGTTTGTGATGAACGTCTTCTGTCCGTTGAGGATGTAGTCGTCGCCATCACGCACCACATAGGACTTCATGCCGCCGAACGCATCCGAGCCGGAGTCGGGCTCGGTGATCGCCCATGCGCCGACCTTCTCGTAGGTAACCAGGCCGGGCAGCCACCGCTCCTGCTGCGCGAGCGTGCCGCGGCCTGCGATGGTGGGCACGGTCAACCCGAGGCTCACACCCATTCCCGTCACCACGCCCATGCACACCCGGCAGAGTTCACTGACGACGACGAAACCCATGCCGGCCTGTCCGCCGTCGCCGAACATGCCGCCCGATGCGTCGCCGCCGGATTTCGATGTGCCTTCGCGCATCCTGGCCAGCCGCTTCTCCAACGACTCACGGGCCAGCGCATCGATGCCGAAGGTGGCGAACAGCTTGCGGATGACGGGGTAGGGCTCCATCTCGCCGCTCTCCAGCGCGTCGACGTGTGGCCGGACCTCCTTGTCGACGAAATCTCGCACGGCGTCGCGCACAGCTACATCGACATCAGACCATTCGAGCATGGCGACAGCCTAGGCTGCCGTGCTGCGCCCTCGCGCCGGGCGTAGGCCGGCGAGCGAGAACGTCGTGTGCACCAACGAGCCTGCGCGGTCCAGCAGAGTCTTGCGTCGCGGAACGTAGTGCATGGGCATGTCTCTGCGGTCCCGCGGCGGCGCCATGAACGCGGGCGCCTCGACCAGCGGTGCATTGTCCGCCAGCCGCCCCGATGCGCGGCGGTAAGCGGCGAGTGCGCGCGGGTGAAGACGAATCTCATCGGGCACAACGACGAACGCCATCTCGACCAGCTTGCCGAACAGCCGCAGCAGAACTTCGTCCCCCGCCGTCCAGCGCATGCCGGCCTTCTCGCGCACCACGGGGTCGAACAGCCCGGCGGCGATCCAGCGCTGTCCTGCGACCATCGGCCGGAACAGCTGGTCCCAGATCGGGGTGGGCATGAGCACGAACCACGGTTTGGGAATCCGGATCGAAAAGATGTCCAGCGTGGCCCGGTTGATCTCTAGTTCCTCGCTGCACACCCGGTCCCAGTATTCGCAGAACTCCTCCCACGACTCGGGCACCGGACGCATGCTCATGCCGTACTGCGCATACCACTGCACATGCTCGTCAAAGAGCTGGCGCTTCTCGGCCTCGGTCAGCCCGCCGCAAAAGTAGTCGGCGACCTTGATCACCAGCATGAAGAAGGTCGCGTGCGCCCAGTAGAAAGTGTCGGGATTCAGCGCATGGTAGCGCCGTCCGTTGGCGTCGATGCCCTTGATCGTGGTGTGAAAGCCCTTGATCTGCTGCCCGGTTTGGGCGGCTCGCTCCCCGTCGTAGACAACTCCCATGATCGGATACACCGAGCGTGCGACGCGCTGCAGCGGCTCGCGCAGAAGGATCGAGTGCTCCTCGACGCCCGCGCCGAGCTCGGGGTACATGTTCTGCAGCGCACCGATCCACACACCCATCATTCCTGTGCGCAGATCGCCGAAGTATTTCCAGGTCAGGGAGTCCGGGCCGAGCGGATCGGCTGGGTTGGTGCGCCTCGTCGAGCTGACCTTCACACGTTCAAGATAAAGGTGACAACGTACGTTGTCCATGATTTAGGGGCGCGTCGCCCCAGGCGTTTTGCCCAAGAGGGCATCCGGGGTGTGAGCAAACTTGCAGTGCTCGAAGCACGGGCGTGATTGCTCGTCCAAAGAACGGACATCTAGTCTTGCTGCTGTGGATGTCGAATCGTTCGAAGAACGATCCGGCCCTCTCGAAGAAGTCGACCAGGCACCGGATCGCCCGGGGTCGCGTGAGCGCACTCGGGCGCGCGAGTGGTTGCGGAACACCAACCACAGTCCCGGCGTGGTCGGATTGATCCGGCGGGCCCGACGTGCGCTGCCCGGCGATCCTGACTTCGGAGATCCGTTGTCGACGGCCGGCGTTGGTGGACCCAGCGCGGCAGCCCGCGCGGCGGATCGTCTGCTGCAGCGCGACGCCGCATCGCGCGAGGTGAGCCTTGCCGGACTTCAGGTGTGGCAGGCGCTTACGGAGCGGGTTTCCGGCAAGCCCGCCAATCGCGAGGTGACGCTGGTCTTTACGGACCTGGTCGGGTTTTCGTCCTGGGCATTGAAGGCGGGAGACGACGCGACTCTGAAACTGCTGCGGCGGGTGGCCCAGATCGTCGAACCGCCCCTGCTGGAGGCGGGTGGCCACATCGTCAAGCGGATGGGCGACGGCACCATGGCCGTGTTCGCCGACCCCGCCACCGCGGTTCGCGCGGTACGCGCCAGCGTCGATGCGGTGAAAACCGTTGAGGTGGAGGGTTATACGCCTCGAATGCGCGCCGGCGTGCACACGGGCCGGCCACAGCAGATCGGCTCGGACTGGCTGGGCGTCGACGTCAACATCGCGGCGCGGGTGATGGAGCGAGCCACACGAGGCGGCCTGATCGTGTCGCAGGCAACCATGGACCGGATCTCAGAAGAGGACTTCCAAGCTCTCGGCGTGTCGGCCAAACGGTTACGCAAGCAAGTGTTTTCGCCAAAACAGGACGGGGTGCCCGCGGATCTGGCGATGTACCGCGTGAAAACTCGCAGAGAGTTGCCAGCCGACGACGAGGAGAACGGAGACATCTCCGACGCATAGTGGTCGGTGAGATGTTGTTCGGTTTCTTGCATAAGCTGTGTCGGATCCGCGTCACCGTCGCGTACGCGGTGATTCTGACCGCCGTGACGACCTGGTTGACGATGCTCGCCCCACGGGCCCAGGACCGAGTCATCAGCCATGCCAGCACAAACCTGCACAACCTCAGCCATGGGCACGTCGGCACCCTTTTCGTCAGCGCGGTCGTGATCGAAGCAGGCCCGATCTACGTGTGGTTGCCCGGCTTGATGTGCCTGCTCGCGCTCGCGGAACTGCTGTGGAGCAGCGGCCGCCTGGTGATCGCGTTTGCGCTGGGGCACATCGGCGCCACGCTGTTGGTCGCCGTCGGCCTCACCGCCGCGGTGGAGTTCGGCCGGCTGTCGGCGGACGTGACCCGGGCAACCGACGTCGGAATGAGCTACGGCGCCTCCGCCGTGCTCGGCTCGCTCAGCGCCGCGATTCCGCGGCGGTGGCGGCCCGCGTGGACCGGCTGGTGGCTAGCCGTCGCGGTGGCGGTGGCGGTGGTCAGGAGGGACTTCACCGATGCAGGCCACGCGGTGGCGCTTGTGCTCGGCATGCTTGCCTCGACGCGGTTCGGTCGGCCCGGGGACTGGACGCCGGTGCGCTATCTGCTGCTGGTGGTCGCTTCGGGCTTCGGATATCTGATGCTGGCCAATGCCGGTTTGTCATTGATCGCCGCGACGGGGCTGGGTGCCGTCGGCGCGCTGGTCGCAGTGGTCTCGGTCGGGAGGCTGCTGCTGCGCCGAGCGGCGCAGCAGCAGCCCGTTGGCGCCGATTGCGCCGTCACGCCCGGTATCGCGTGACGCTGCTCTCATCTGAGCATCACCTATGATCGCCGGGTGGCTGATCAGGCCGTAGATCTGACGGAGGAAGCGCTGGCCAAGGTGGTCAGCGAGGCCCGGCATGCCTTCGATCTGGCTGGCGACCTCGACGCTTTGGCCCGCGCCAAGACCGACCATTTGGGCGACCGCTCACCGCTGGCGCTCGCCCGCCAAGCGCTGGGATCGCTGGCCAAGGCCGACCGTGCCGACGCGGGCAAGCGGGTCAATGTCGCTCGCGCCGAGGCTCAGCGGGCGTTCGACGAGCGTCTCGAGGCGCTGCGTGCCGAGCGCGACGCCGCGGTGCTCGTGGCGGAGCGCATCGATGTGACATTGCCGTCGACGCGTCAGCCGCTCGGCGCCCGCCACCCGATCACCATTCTCGCCGACCACATCGCCGACACCTTCGTGGCCATGGGCTGGGAGCTGGCCGAGGGGCCCGAGGTCGAGACCGAGCAGTTCAACTTCGACGCACTGAACTTCCCGCCGGACCACCCCGCGCGCAGTGAGCAGGACACCTTCTACATCGCGCCGGACGGGTCGCGGCAGGTGCTGCGCACCCACACCTCGCCCGTGCAGATCCGTGCGCTGCTCGAACGCGACCTGCCGGTCTACATCATCTCGATCGGCCGCACCTTCCGTACCGACGAGCTGGACGCCACGCACACCCCGGTGTTCCACCAGGTCGAGGGTTTGGCCGTGGACAAGGGACTGACCATGGCCCACTTGCGCGGCACGCTCGACGCGTTCGCGCGCTCGGAGTTCGGGCCGCAGGGCCGCACCCGGTTCCGGCCGCACTTCTTCCCGTTCACCGAGCCGTCGGCCGAGGTCGATGTGTGGTTCGAGAACAAGAAGGGCGGGCCCGGCTTCGTGGAATGGGGCGGCTGCGGGATGGTCAACCCGAATGTGTTGCGCGCCTGCGGCATTGACCCGGAGATCTACTCAGGATTCGCTTTCGGCATGGGCATGGAGCGCACGCTGCAGTTTCGCAACGGCATCCCCGACATGCGCGACATGGTCGAGGGCGACGTGCGGTTCTCGCTGCCGTTCGGGGTTGGCGCCTGATGCGGCTGCCGTACAGCTGGCTGCGGGAGGTCGTCGCCGCCGGCGCGCCAGGCTGGGATGTGCCGGCCGACGAGCTGGAGCAGACACTGATCCGCATCGGCCACGAGGTCGAGGAAGTCATCCCGGTCGGACCGGTGAGGGGTCCCGTTACGGTCGGCCGCGTACTCGAAATCGAGGAGCTCACGGAGTTCAAGAAGCCGATCCGCGCCGTCAAGGTCGATCTGGGAGAGGCCGAGCCCCGCGACATCGTCTGCGGTGCAACCAACTTCACTGTTGGAGATCTGGTCGTGATCGCTCTTCCGGGAACCACGCTGCCCGGCGACTTCACGATCACCGCGCGCAAGACCTATGGCCGCACCTCCGACGGGATGATCTGCTCGAGTGCCGAGCTCAATCTCGGCGCCGACCACTCCGGAATCCTGGTGCTGCCGCCCGGCACCGCCGAGCCGGGCGCGGCCGCCGCCGACGTCCTAGGCCTCGACGACACCGTGTTCCATCTCGCCATCACCCCGGACCGCGGCTATTGCCTTTCGGTGCGCGGCATGGCCCGCGAGATCGCCAACGCCTACGACCTCGATTACGTCGACCCCGCCGACGTCGCTCCGCTTTCTGCTCGAGGCGAGGCGCTGCCGGTGTCGATCGAGCCCGGCACGGGAGTTCTGCGCTTCGGGCTGCGGCCGGTCACCGGCATCGATCCGGCGGCGGTGTCACCGTGGTGGATGCAGCGCCGGCTGTTGCTCAGTGGCATCCGCGCGATCTCGCCCGCCGTCGACGTGACGAACTACGTGATGCTCGAGTTCGGCCACCCGATGCACGCACACGATCGCAGCCTGATCACCGGCGGCTTCAGGGTGCGGTTCGCCGAGCCGGGGGAGACGGTGGTCACTCTCGACGACATCGAGCGCAAGCTCGACCCCGGCGATGTGCTCATCGTCGACGACGTCGCGACCGCGGCGATCGGCGGTGTGATGGGTGCAGGCACCACCGAGGTGCGCGACAGCACCACCGACGTGCTGCTGGAGGCCGCGGTGTGGGACCCGGCCGCCGTATCGCGAACGCAGCGGCGGCTGCACCTCTACAGCGAGGCAGGCCGCCGGTATGAACGCGGCGTCGACCCGGCCGTTTCGGTGGCCGCACTGGACAGATGCGCGGCGCTGCTCGCCGAGATCGCTGACGGCACAGCGGAACCCACGTTGACAGACTGGCGCGGCGACCCGCCGCGCGAGAACTGGTCGCTGCCCCCGGTCAGCATGGCAACGAACCTGCCCGACCGCACCGCCGGCGTCGACTATCCAGAGGGCACCACGCGCCGTCGGCTCATCCAGATCGGTGCCGACGTGACCGTCGACGGTGAGCGGGTGACCGCAACGCCACCCAGCTGGCGGCCCGACCTCAGGCAGCCCGCCGACCTCGTCGAGGAGGTACTGCGGCTGGAGGGCCTGGAGATCATTCCATCGGTGCTACCGCACGCTCCGGCCGGCCGAGGCCTCAGCGCAGAGCAGAAGCGACGACGCGCGATTGGAAAGTCGTTGGCGCTCAACGGGTATGTCGAGATCCTCCCGACGCCGTTTCTGCCGGCGGGGATATTCGACCAGTGGGGCTTGGCGCAGGACGATCCGCGCCGCACCACCACCCATGTGCTCAACCCGCTGGAGTCCGACCGTCCTGAGCTGGCCACCACGTTGTTGCCGGGGCTGTTGGAATCGCTGGCCCGCAACATATCCCGTGGAGTTGTGGATGCTGCACTGTTCGCGATCGAGCAGGTAGTCGAACCGACCCCGGAAACTCGTGCCGTCGAGTTGATCCCGACCGATCGCAGGCCCACTGACGACGAGATCGCGACGCTCGATGCGTCGCTGCCACACCAGCAGCAGCATGTCGGTGTGGTGTTGGCCGGCCTGCGCGAGCACGCGGGCCCGTGGGGGCCCGGCCGCCGGGTTCATGCCAGTGACGCGTTCGAGGCCGTGCGCGTCATCGGTCGCGCTGCAGGCGTCGAGCTGGCGCTGCGTCCATCGCAGTATCTGCCGTGGCATCCTGGCCAGTGCGCCGAAGTGCTGGTGGGCGATACCGTCGTCGGCTACGCCGGCCAACTGCATCCTGCGGTCATCGAGCGATCGGGCCTGCCGAAAGGCACCTGCGCCGCGGAGTTGAACCTCGACGCGGTGCCGATCAGCGAGACGCTGCCTGCCCCTGCCGTGTCGCCGTTTCCGGCGGTGTTCCAGGACGTCGCCTTGATCGTCGACGCCGACGTCGCCGCGCAAAGCGTCGTCGATGCCGTCCGTGCCGGCGCAGGAGAACTCCTCGAGGACGTCCGGTTGTTCGACGTGTACACCGGCCCTCAGATCGGCGAGGGCCGCAAGTCGCTTGCGCTGGCGCTGCGGTTCCGTGCCGCGGACCGCACCCTGACTGAGGACGAGGCAAGCGCCGCGCGCGATGCGGCGGTGGCGACGGCCGCTCAGCGGGTCGGGGCCGAGCAGCGACGCTGACCCGTTCGCGCCGTTACTGCACCGGTTGGACTCAACCGCCGGTTTCGATGGTCGTGACGATGTGTTCGGCGATGGCGAGTGCGGACGTCGCCGCCGGTGAGGGGGCGTTGCGAAGCAGAATGACGCGGTCGCGGATGCTGATCCGGAAGTCGTCGACCAGTCCGCCGTCGACATCGAGCGCCTGGGCGCGGATCCCCGCGGTGCCCGGCACGACGTCGTCGTCCTCGAGCTCGGGTACATAGGCACGGGCAGCGGCGACGAAGCGTCGCTTGCTCATCGATCCCGACATCTCGCGGATGCCCGTCCGCCAGTGCCGGCGGGCAAAGCGCCAGAAGGCAGGCCTGCGCGCGACTTCGACCAGATCCCGGACGGAGATCGTTCCCCAGGTATAGCCTTCGCGGGCCAAGGCGAGCACGGCGTTGGGGCCGATGAGAACTTCGCCGTCAACGCGTGGGGTGACGTGCACCCCGAGGAACGGGTAGCGGGGGTCCGGCACCGGGTAGACGAGCCCGTTGACGAGGTTGCGCCGCTCGGGCTTGATCGCGTAGTACTCGCCGCGGAAAGGCATGATCACCGGATCGGGGCCGTCCCCGGCAAATTCGGCCAGCCGGTCGCTCTGCAGGCCGCCGCACACCACGATTTGGTCGAAGACGAATGGAACGGAATCTCCTGCGCTGCGGGCGGTTACCACGACCTCCGTGCCGGATGTCTGCAGCCCGACAACCTCGTGGCCGAGCAGTATCTTCGCGCCGCCGGCGACGGCGTCGGCGGCAAGCGCCTGCGTCACCGCGGCGAAGTCGACGATCGAGGTCGAGGGCGAGTGCAGGGCAGCGACACCGCGAACGTGCGGTTCCAGCTCGTGCAGTTCGTCGCGGCCGATGATCCGAACGCCGGGGACGCCGTTGGCGAGCGCCCGCTCCTCGATGTTGTCCAGGCGTGCGCGTTCAAGTTGGTCGAGGGCGACCAGAACCTTGCCGCAAGCGATTCGGCGAATGCCGCGCTCTTCGCAGAATGCTTCGAGGAGGCCGACGCCCCTGCGACACAAGACAGCCTTGTGCGAACCGGGTTCGTAGTACAGGCCCGCGTGCACGACGCCGCTGTTGCGTCCGGTCTGGTGCGAGGCGAGCCGGTCCTCTTTTTCGAAGAGTGTGACATTGGTGTCGGGGCTGCGTCGCAGGAGTTCACGCGCGACGGCGACACCGACGATGCCGCCGCCGACGACGGCGACTCGGTTGGCAGGCATGTTGACGAGTTTAGTTCGGACGGACCAACAACCGGGTCGGGCTGCGCCCGAGCACGTGACGCCACGGAATGTCCACCGCAATCTTGGCCAGGGCCGTGCCGAGGCAGTAATGCGTACCGGCACCGAAGTTCAGCAACTTGGCGGTGTCGGATCTGGTGAAGCGGTCGGGGTCGAACCGATCTGTTTCCCGCCAGGCCGTTTCATCGCGGCAGGCGGCGGCAAGGCACAGGAAGACCATCGATCCGGCAGAGATCGTCGTGTCGTGCAGATCAATTGGCGCAACGGCGGTCCGGGGAATGATCGGAATGCTTGGCTCCAACCGCATGGTCTCGGCCCTCGGCCGCACGAAGTGTGGTGACGAGATCGCTGCCGGGGTCTTTCGCGCGTCGCGTCGTCAACCCATCGACATAGCTTTGCAACTCGGTGATCGCCTGTGTCGCGGCCGCGATTTGTTCGGGCGTCATGATGAAGAACACCGGACTCAGTGCATCGGCCCATTGCCTGAATACCTCGACATCAGGGACGCCGAGCAGGCGACAGATCAGTCGTGTTGCCAACGCGGAAAATGCCGCTACATGGTCTCCGCCTTCCTGTACGGATCCGTGGCCAGCGGGCCCCGAACTGCCGCCTCGCTTAACACCTCGTGCAGGTCTGCCGCAAACGAGCCGCTGACGTCTATCGATGTCTTCAGTTCCGGCTTCACGTTTCGGAGTATCGGCAATTCAGCAGGTAATCGCGGGGAAAGGTCGAAGCAGATCGCCGCGCCCTTCCGTTCGCAAAGACATTGGGACGAGTATCAGCTGGCAAAGGCGCCCATTCTGCCGAGCCGAATTAATTTGCAACTCGCTGCATAGGCATGCAGAATCATAGGCGTGACTTCTGTTGCCGTGGCCGGTGCCAGCGGATATGCCGGAGGGGAGATCCTGCGGCTGCTGCTCGGGCATCCTGCCTACACCGACGGCCGGCTGACGATCGGTGCGCTGACGGCCGCCGCCAGCGCAGGCACCCCGCTGGCAGAACACCACCCGCACCTGCTGCCGCTGAGCGAGCGCGTGCTGGACGCCACCGATGCCGATGTCCTCGCCGGACACGACGTGGTGTTCCTCGCGCTGCCGCACGGCCATTCCGCCACGCTGGCCGAGCAATTGAACAAAGACACCGTGATCGTCGACTGCGGCGCCGACTTCCGGCTCACCGACCCGGCCGCGTGGGAGCGGTTCTACGGGTCGGCCCACGCCGGCAGCTGGCCCTACGGCCTGCCCGAGCTGCCCGGCGCGCGGGGCCGGCTGCGCGGCGCCACCCGGATCGCCGTGCCTGGCTGCTATCCGACCGCGGCCCTGCTGGCACTGCTGCCCGCAATTGCCGAGGACCTCGTGGAGCCTGCCGTGACGGTCGTCGCCGTCAGCGGCACCTCGGGTGCCGGCCGCGCGGCCAAGACGGACCTTCTCGGCTCCGAGGTCATCGGGTCGGCCCGCGCGTACAACATCGCCGGCGCCCACCGGCACACCCCGGAGATCGCCCAGGGGCTGCGCGCCGTCACCGACAAGGATGTGACGGTTTCGTTCACCCCGGTGCTGATACCGACCTCTCGCGGAATTCTCGCCACCTGCACGGCCCGCACTGAGGCGCCGCTGTCGCAGCTGCGGGCCGCTTACGAGAAGGCTTATGACGCCGAGCCTTTTGTGCATCTGCTGCCTGCGGGCCAACTACCCAAGACCGGTGCGGTGATCGGCAGCAACGCGGCACAGCTCGCGGTCGCCGTCGACGACGATGCCGGCATGTTCATCGCGATCGCCGCAATCGACAACTTGGTCAAGGGCACCGGAGGTGCTGCCGTGCAGTCGATGAACCTCGCGCTGGGCTGGCCGGAAACCGAAGGGCTCTCGATCGTGGGGGTCGCGCCGTGACCGACATTTCGGCCGAGACGATGCGACTGGTTCGGACGCAGGGTGTGACGGCGCCCGCCGGGTTCCGGGCCACCGGCATCGCCGCGGGCATCAAGGCATCGGGTGCATTGGACCTGGCATTGGTGTTCAACGAGGGACCCGATTACGGTGCGGCAGGCATCTTCACCCGCAATCAGGTCAAGGCCGCGCCGGTGCTGTGGACCCAGCAGGTGCTGACCACCGGGCGGGTGCGTGCGGCGATTCTTAACTCCGGCGGTGCCAACGCCTGCACCGGCCCCGGCGGCTTCCAGGACACCCACGCCACGGCCGAAGCTGTCGCGTCGGCCCTGTCGGACTGGGGCAGCGACGTCGGCGCGATCGAAATCGCCGTCTGTTCAACAGGATTGATCGGCGACCGGCTGCCGATGGCCAAGTTGCTGTCCGGGGTGACCGAGATCGTGCACGAGATGGCGGGGGGCCTGACCGGCGGCGAGGAGGCGGCAAGGGCCATCATGACCACCGACAAGGTGCCCAAACAGGTTGCGCTGCATCATCCCGATAACTGGACCGTCGGCGGGATGGCCAAGGGTGCGGGCATGCTGGCGCCTTCGCTTGCGACCATGCTGAGCGTCATCACCACCGACGCGGTCGCCGACGCCGCCGCGCTGGATCACGCGCTGCGCAGGGCCAGCGCGTTGACCTTCGACCGGCTCGACGTCGACGGCAGCTGTTCGACCAACGACACGATTCTGCTCTTGGCCTCTGGCGCAAGCGCAATCGCGCCGAGCCAGGCTGAGCTCGACGAAGCCGTGCTGCGCGTGTGCGACGACCTGTGCGCGCAGCTGCAGGCCGACGCGGAAGGCGTCACCAAGCGGGTGACCGTCACCGTCACCGGCGCGGCCAGCGAGACCGATGCGCTGACCGCCGCCCGCGTCGTCGCCCGCGACAGCCTCGTCAAGACCGCGTTGTTCGGCTCCGACCCCAACTGGGGTCGCGTGCTGGCCGCGGTGGGCATGGCCCCGGTCAGGCTCGATCCCGAACGGATCAGCGTGTCGTTCAACGGCTCTCCGGTTTGCGTCGACGGTGTCGGCGCACCGGGCGCGCGCGAGGTCGACCTGTCGGGCGTCGACATCGACGTGACGATAGGCCTCGGTGTCGGCGACGACCGCGCCGCGATCCGAACCACCGATCTGTCGCACGGATACGTCGAAGAGAACTCGGCATACAGCTCATGACGCTCGCCACCCCGGTCAAGGCGCAGGTGCTCGCCGCGGCATTGCCGTGGCTGAAGCAGCTGCACGACAAGATCGTCGTGGTCAAGTACGGCGGAAACGCGATGACCGACGACACGCTGCGGCAGGCGTTCGCCGCCGACATGGTCTTCCTGCGCAACTGCGGCATCCATCCCGTGGTCGTGCACGGCGGCGGCCCGCAGATCAGCGCGATGCTGAAACGACTGGGCATCGCGGGCGATTTCAAGGGCGGCTTCCGCGTCACCACACCCGAGGTGCTCGACGTCGCGCGGATGGTTCTCTTCGGCCAGGTCGGACGCGAACTGGTGAACCTGATCAACATGCACGGCCCGTATGCGGTCGGCATCACCGGCGAGGACGCCCACCTGTTCACCGCGGTGCGGCGCAGCGTCACCGTCGACGGGGTCGCCACCGATATCGGTCTGGTCGGCGACGTGGAGAAGGTCAATACAGAGGCGGTGCTCGATTTGATTGGCGCGGGGCGTATTCCGGTGGTGTCCACCATTGCGCCCGACATCGATGGGGTCGTGCACAACATCAACGCCGATACCGCCGCTGCGGCGCTGGCCGAAGCGCTGGGCGCCGAGAAGCTGTTGATGCTCACCGACGTCGAGGGGCTCTACACGCGCTGGCCCGACCGTGGGTCGCTGGTCAGCGAGATCGACGCAGGTGCATTGACCCAACTCATGCCGACGCTGGAGGCCGGCATGGTGCCGAAGATCGAGGCCTGTCTTCGCGCGGTCGCCGGCGGCGTGCCCAGCGCGCATGTCATCGACGGCCGCGTCGAACATTGCGTGTTGGCCGAGTTGTTCACCGACGAGGGGACAGGAACCAAGGTGGTGAACACATGACGCTGCAGGCGCGGTGGGAAAGCGTGATGATGAACAACTACGGCACCCCGCCCCTCGCGCTGGCCAGTGGGGACGGCGCCGTGGTCACCGATGTCGACGGCAAGTCCTACATCGACCTGCTCGGCGGCATCGCGGTGAACGTCCTCGGCCACCGTCACCCAGCCGTCGTCGACGCCGTGACGACCCAGATGAACACGCTCGGCCACACCTCGAACCTTTACGCGACGGAGCCGGGCATCGCGTTGGCGGAGGCACTGGTCGGCCTGCTGGGCGCGGACATCGCGGCGCGGGTGTTCTTCTGCAATTCGGGCACCGAGGCGAACGAGGTCGCCTTCAAAATCACTCGGCTCACGGGTCGCACCAAAATCGTTGCCGCTCAGGGCGCTTTCCACGGGCGCACAATGGGGTCGCTGGCGTTGACCGGGCAGCCCTCCAAACAGGAGCCGTTCGCGCCGCTGCCCGGCGAGGTGGTGCATGTGCCCTACGGCGATGTCGCCGCGCTGGCTGAGGCCATCGACGACACCACCGCCGCCGTTTTCCTCGAGCCGATCATGGGGGAGGGCGGCGTCGTCGTCCCTCCCGCGGGCTATCTGGTCGCCGCTCGCGAGCTCACGACGACGCGCGGAGCACTGCTGGTGATCGACGAGGTGCAGACCGGAATGGGCCGAACCGGAACGTTCTTCGCCCATCAGCACGACGGCATCACCCCCGACATCGTGACCCTCGCAAAGGGCCTCGGCGGTGGGCTGCCGATAGGTGCCTGCATAGCCGTCGGAGCCGTCGGCGAGATGCTCGCGCCCGGGCTACATGGCAGCACCTTCGGCGGCAACCCGGTCTGCGCTGCCGCGGCATTGGCGGTGTTGCGGGTGCTGGCCGACGACGACCTGGTATCGCGTGCCGGCGTGCTCGGCAAGACGCTGCATCACGGCATCGAGTCGTTGCGTCATCCGCTCGTCGACCATGTCCGCGGCCGCGGGCTGCTGTGCGGAATCGCGCTGCGGGCACCCGAAGGTAAAACTGTCGAGACCGCCGCACGTGACGCCGGGTTCCTGGTGAATGCCGCTGCGCCCGACGTGATCCGGCTGGCCCCGCCACTGATCATCACCGAGGCACAGATCACCGAATTCCTCACCGCGCTGCCCGGCGTGCTGGACACGGCGGTGTCGTGATGGTCCGCCATTTCCTGCGCGACGACGACCTGTCGCCCGACGAGCAGGCCGAGGTATTGGCACTGGCCGCCGAGCTGAAGAAGGACCCGTTCTCGCGCCGCCCGCTGGAGGGACCCCGCGGCGTCGCGGTGATCTTCGACAAGAACTCCACACGGACCCGGTTCTCGTTCGAGGTCGGCGTGGCGCAACTCGGTGGACACGCCGTCGTCGTCGACGGTCGCAGCACGCAGCTAGGGCGCGACGAGACGCTGGAGGACACCGGAAAGGTGTTGTCCCGCTACGTCGAAGCGATCGTATGGCGCACCTTCGGCCAAGAACGGCTCACCTCGATGGCGGCCGGCGCGAGCGTGCCGATCGTCAACGCACTGTCCGACGAGTTCCATCCCTGCCAGGTGCTAGCAGATCTCCAGACCCTCGCCGAACGCAAGGGCGGACTGAGGGGGCTGCGGCTGTCGTATTTCGGCGACGGGGCCAACAACATGGCTCACTCGCTGATGCTCGGCGGAGTGACGGCGGGCATCGACGTCACCATCGCCGCTCCGACCGGCTTCGAACCGAACCCGGGTCTCGTCGCCGCCGCCGAGGAGCGGGCCAAGCTGACTGGCGCCGCGGTGACGCTGACCGTCGACCCGGCGAAAGCCGCCGCAGGAGCCGACGTGCTGGTCACCGATACCTGGACGTCGATGGGACAGGAGAACGACGGACTGGACCGGGTCGCGCCGTTTAGGCCGTTCCAGCTCAACGCTGAACTGTTGAGCCTTGCCGACCAGGATGTGGTTGTGCTGCACTGCCTTCCGGCCCACCGTGGTCAGGAGATCACCGACGTGGTCATCGACGGGCCGCACAGCGCGGTGTGGGACGAGGCCGAGAACCGGCTGCACGCGCAGAAAGCGCTGCTGGTCTGGCTGCTGGAGCGATCATGACGGCGGGCAAGGCCCCAGAGATAAGCGCAACCCGCGCGGGCAGGCAGGCGCGGATCGTCACGGTCCTGTCGTCGCAATCGGTCCGCAGTCAGAGCGAACTGGCCGCGATGCTGGCCGCCGAGGGCATCGAGGTCACCCAGGCGACACTGTCGCGCGACCTCGAGGAGTTGGGCGCGGTCAAACTGCGCGGCGCCGACGGTGGGGTCGGCGTCTACGTGGTACCCGAGGACGGCAGCCCGGTGCGCGGCGTTTCCGGAGGCACCGAACGACTGTCGCGTCTCCTCGGCGACCTGTTGACCTCCACCGATGCCAGTGGCAACCTCGCCGTGCTGCGCACCCCGCCGGGTGCAGCCCAGTATCTGGCCAGCGCGATCGACCGCGCGGCCCTTCCATACGTCGTCGGCACCATCGCCGGGGACGACACCATCTTCGTGGTGGCGCGCGATCCGATGACCGGCGCCGAACTGGCCACCACGATAGAGAATCTGCAATAAGGAGATTGGTTACATGTCCGAGCGCGTCATCTTGGCGTATTCCGGCGGTCTGGACACCTCAGTGGCGATCAGCTGGATCGGCAAGGAGACCGGCAGCGAGGTCGTGGCGGTGGCAATCGATCTCGGCCAAGGCGGCGAGGACATGGAGGCCGTCCGGCAGCGGGCACTGGACTGCGGCGCCGTCGAAGCAGTCGTGGTCGATGCACGCGACGAATTCGCCGACGAATACTGCCTGCCAGCCATCAAGTCCAACGCGCTCTACATGGACCGCTACCCGCTGGTGTCGGCGCTGAGCCGGCCGCTGATCGTCAAGCATCTGGTCACCGCGGCACGTGAGCACGGCGGCGGCATCGTCGCGCACGGCTGCACCGGAAAGGGCAACGACCAAGTTCGATTCGAAGTCGGGTTCGGCTCGCTGGCACCGGATTTGGAAGTGCTTGCACCGGTCCGTGACTACGCGTGGACGCGTGAGAAGGCGATCGCGTTCGCCGAAGAGAACGCGATCCCGATCAACGTCACCAAGCGCTCGCCGTTCTCGATCGACCAGAACGTGTGGGGCCGCGCAGTGGAAACCGGGTTCCTCGAGCACCTGTGGAACGCACCCACAAAGGATGTGTACGACTACACCGAGGACCCGACCGTCAACTGGAGGACACCCGACGAGGTCATCGTCGGATTCGAACGGGGCGTGCCGGTTTCGATCGACGGCAGGCCGGTGACCGTGCTGCAGGCGATCGAGGAGCTCAACCGTCGGGGCGGCGAGCAGGGCGTGGGCCGACTGGACGTGGTGGAGGACCGGCTCGTCGGCATCAAGAGCCGCGAGATCTACGAAGCACCCGGTGCGATGGTGCTGATCACGGCACATACCGAGCTGGAGCACGTCACGCTGGAGCGCGAGCTGGCACGGTTCAAGCGGCAGACCGACCAGCGTTGGGGCGAACTGGTTTACGACGGGCTGTGGTTCTCGCCGCTGAAGAGGGCGCTGGAAGCGTTTGTCGCCGACACGCAGGAGCACGTGTCCGGCGAGATCCGGATGGTGCTACACGGCGGGCACATCGCCGTCAACGGACGACGCAGCGCGGAATCCCTGTACGACTTCAACCTCGCCACCTACGACGAGGGCGACACGTTCGACCAGTCTGCGGCGAAGGGCTTCGTGCATGTGCACGGCCTGTCGTCCAAGATCGCCGCGCAACGGGACCTGAAGTGACACTTCCCACCTTCCGGCGAGTGTGCGTGTCTGCGGGCGACACGCCGCAGAATTTCCAGATTTTACGCACGCCCGCGCGGGACTCAGCGTGAGCACCAACGAGGGATCACTGTGGGGCGGTAGGTTCGCCGACGGCCCGTCGCCGGAACTGGCGGCACTGAGCAAGTCCACCCACTTCGATTGGGTGCTTGCGCCGTATGACGTCACCGCTTCCAAGGCACACACCCGGGTGCTGTTCCGGGCCGGGCTGCTGACCGAGGAGCAACGCGACGGCCTGCTGGCTGGCCTGGACAGCCTGGGTGAGGACGTCGCCGACGGCAGTTTCCTGCCGCTAGTCACCGACGAGGACGTGCACGGCGCGCTGGAGCGCGGGCTGATCGACCGCGTCGGTGAGGACCTTGGCGGACGTCTGCGCGCCGGTCGGTCGCGAAATGACCAGATTGCCACGCTGTTTCGGCTGTGGCTGCGCGACGCGGTGCGGCGGGTCGCCGACGGCGCGCTCGGCGTCGTTTCGGCGCTTGCTGCCCAGGCTGCGGCGCATCCGACGGCGATCATGCCCGGCAAGACTCATCTGCAGTCGGCGCAGCCGATCCTGCTTGCCCATCATCTGCTGGCTCACGCACACCCCTTGCTGCGCGATGTCGATCGGCTGATCGACTTCGACAAGCGCGCAGCGGTATCCCCCTATGGCGCGGGGGCATTGGCGGGCTCGTCGCTGGGTCTCGACCCCGACGCCATTGCCGAGGAACTCGGATTCGCAACCGCCGCAGACAATTCGGTGGACGCCACCGCAGCCCGCGATTTCGCCGCCGAGGCGGCGTTCGTCTTCACCATGATCGGGGTGGACCTGTCGCGCCTCGCTGAGGACATCATTCTTTGGAGCACAACCGAATTCGGCTATGCCACGCTGCACGACTCGTGGTCGACGGGCAGCTCGATCATGCCGCAGAAGAAGAACCCGGACATCGCTGAGCTGGCGCGCGGCAAGTCGGGCCGGTTGATCGGCAACCTCACCGGGCTGTTGGCGATGTTGAAGGCGCAGCCGCTGGCCTACAACCGCGATCTGCAGGAGGACAAGGAACCGGTGTTCGACTCGGTGGCGCAGCTGGAGCTGTTGTTACCGGCGATGGCCGGCCTGGTCGGGACCCTGCGCTTCGACGTCGACCGGATGGCCGAGCTGGCGCCGCTGGGTTACACCCTGGCCACCGACATCGCCGAGTGGCTGGTGCGCAGGGGCGTGCCGTTCCGGGTGGCACACGAGGCGGCGGGAGCAGCCGTCCGCGCAGCAGAGGCCAGGGGAGTGGTACTCGAGGACCTCGAGGACGCGGAACTGGCCGACATCCATCCCGAGCTGACGCCGGAGGTGCGCGACGTCCTGACGGTTGACGGCTCGGTGAACTCGCGCGACGCCAGAGGCGGTACCGCCCCAATCCAGGTGGCCAAGCAGATCGGCGTCGTTCGCGACACCGCCGACGCGCTCAGGGCACGGCTATAGGCCGCGGTGGCCGAGCCACTTCATGATTCGCTCGGCCACGGCCTGCCATCCGGGCTCCAACATCATGTTGTGGCCCATGTCGGCGAAGAATTTCGCGTCGGTGCCATACGCGCGCGCCGTCGCGCGCACCCCGTCCTGAGTGAGCGCACGGTCGGCCTCTGCGCCCAGGACCAACATCGGGGTGGTTACCCGCTGCGGTTCCGGCGGATCTCGAAACATCATCTCGCGCATCGCCCGTGCACTCTCGGGTTGTATTCGCGCAACGCAGTCGGCGACGATGTTTTCCGGTGTCTGCCCGCAGAACAGGTGCTCACGGGCGAGCATGGGTGTCATGACGACATCGATGGTGCTTCCCACCGTGCTCGACTTGACGACCGTGAACGGGTGGCGCCCGAACATGCGCAGCGAAACGCGCAACGTCCCTTGCGGAGGCGCTGAGGCCATCAGGACGCCTGCAGGCGCATGGTGGGTCTCCAGAAACTTCTGCACGACGAACCCACCCATCGGAGCTGCTGAGAGGTCGTGCTCTTCCCATGGCACGAAGGCTGACCGCTGCGGCCTGAAACCCGTTCTCGGCGAAGAAGTCCAGAAAGTGATCGTCCCAGCACCACGCGGCATGCCAGCCGCCGTGAACGAACAGCAGCGGCACCGGGTGGGCCGCGGCGCAGTGCCCCTTGTCGATGACCTCGAGCATCGACGCAGACGGTAATGCATGGCAGGCGCGCCCGCTGCCGTTAGCATCCAGCAATACCGATGCCACACCGCGGAACAGACCCGCCGTCCACCTCGGCGTGGTAAAACGCACCCGTCTGGTCCAACCACGCCAACCTCAGATAGCCGAGCACATACAACGACGACGCGAGCACGACGGGGTGCAGAATCAGCCGTGCCGAGTCGGTGATGTGCGAGAAACTGCCCAATTGCGAAAGCGCCCACTCGCGCACCTTGTCGCGCACAGTGCCTGGAATCCTGGACCAGCGCTCCCGAAGTCGCTCCTCCCGATCAAAGGCGCGGTCGATCCGGTCAGCGGCGACTCGGCGGGCGGCACCCCGCCAGTCCGGCATAGACACTCCGTAAATGATTCCTGCCACGGCAAGCCACAGCAGCGGTATCGTTGGGCCGCCGAACACCGCGCGCACTGCCCACATGAACGTGTCCCAGGCCGTTTTCGCCAGCTGGAAGTGTGAGAACAGTTCGGCACGAGTACCGTTGAACCAGAACAGGATCCGACGCTGAGACAGCCAGAGGGTGGGGTTGACGATGAACTCGACACCTCGATTGGCCGCCAAGCTTGCGGCGGGAAAGACCCACAACGCGTCGACGTAGACGCGAACGCCGAGCACCCAGTCCGGCAGGCGGTCCTTGACGATGGTGAGCACATAGCGGATGACCGTGCACAGCCACATGGTAGACAGTGATCTATTCTTCGGCGGCGATAAGCCACGCCTCTTCGAGCGATTCCTTGCGCGCCAATAGCTCGTTGAGTTCGGCTGTGAGCTCGGCCAGTTTGACGTGGTCGTGCGCGGCGGCAGCCATCGTCTCGTGCATGGCCGCGATTTGATCGTCCAACTTGGCGAGCTGGCCTTCGATGCGCGCCATCTCCTTGCCGGTGCGCCGTTCCCGCGCCGACGCCGATTCGGTGCGCTGCGGCTCGCGCCGGGCCGGTGCGGATTCCGTCGCTGCGCGGTCGGCCAGATACTGCTCGATGCCGCCGGGCAGCAGGTCGCAGCGTCCGTTTCCGGTGAGCGCATAGGTGACGTCGGTGACGCGCTCCAGAAAGTATCGGTCGTGGGTGACGACGATCAGCGTGCCGGGCCAGTTGTCGAGGTAGTCCTCGATGACGGTCAGCGTGTCGATGTCGAGGTCGTTGGTCGGTTCGTCGAGTAGCAGCACGTTCGGCTCGTCAAGCAGGATGCGCAGGAATTGCAGCCGTCGCCGCTCGCCGCCGGACAGGTCGGCTATCCGCGCGGTCAGCTTGTCGCCGGTGAACCCGAAGTCCTTCAGCAGGGTGTCGGCGCTGATCTCGCGCCCACCCGCCAATTGGCTGATGCGACGGCGGTTTTCGACAGCGTCGATCACCCGGTCACCTGTCAGCTCGGTCAGCGCCTGGCTGAGATAGCCGATCTGCAGTGTGGTGCCGCGCTTGATGGTGCCCGCGGCGGCCTGCAATTCGCCCGCGAGCAGCCGCAGCACCGACGTCTTTCCGGTGCCGTTGACACCGACCAGTCCCAGTCGCGCGCCAGGCCCGATGGACCAGTCGAGCCGGTCCAGGATGGTTCGGTCGCCGACCTCGAGCCGCAGGTGGTGCAGATCGAACACGTCCTTGCCCAGCCGCGTGGTCGCGAATTGCTGCAGCACAAGCGAATCGCGCGGCGGCGGCTCGTTGGCGATCAACTCGTTGGCCGCCTGGATGCGGAACTTCGGTTTCGATGTGCGGGCGGGCGGCCCGCGGCGCAGCCACGCCAGCTCCTTGCGCATCAGGTTTCTGCGCCGGGCTTCTGTCCCGGCAGCCAACCGCATCCGCTCGGCGCGCGCGAGCACGTACGAGGCGTAGCCACCGTCGTACGCGTCGATGGTGCCGTGGTGCACCTCCCACGTTTTGGTGGTGACCGCGTCGAGGAACCAGCGGTCGTGGCTGACCACCACCAGCGCCTTGGACCGAAGCCCGGACAGGTGGCCGGCCAGCCAGCCGATCACCTCGACATCGAGGTGGTTGGTGGGCTCGTCGAGCACCAGCACGTCATGACCGGCCAGCAGCACACCGGCAAGCGCCACCCGCCGTCGCTCTCCGCCGCTGAGATCGGCGACGCGGGTATCCAGCTCCACCTCAGCCAGCAGATGCTCGACGACGGTGCGCGTGTCGGGTTCGGCCGCCCAGATGTGGTCGGGCCTGCCGCCGACGATAACCTCGCGGACCGTGGAACCCACAGCGAAGTCGTCGGCCTGGTGCAGATAACCCACTGACAAACCCGACGTGTGGGTGACGCGACCCGAATCGGGTTCGCGACTTCCGGTCAACACCTGCAGCAAGGTGGACTTGCCGTCGCCGTTGCGCCCGACGACGCCGATCGCGTCGCCTTCGTCGACACCCAGGCTCACCGCATCCAGCAGTGTGCGGGTGCCATAGCCGACCGTCGCGCGTTCGACGTTGATCAAGTTCGCCATCAGCCGCCGATGATAGGTGGGCGCTGTGCCATGATGACCACGGCAATCGGGGGACAGCTGTGACAAAAGGGGAACCGCCGGTGGTGGACCTTTCGGCAATAACCAGGCCAGTGGGCCGGCTTGTGGCCACCGCGCAAAACGGCCTGGAAGTGCTGCGATACGGCGGGCTGGAGACCGGCGCGGTGCCGTCGCCGTTCCAGATCGTGGAAAGCGTGCCGATGTACCGGCTGCGGCGGTATTTCCCGCCCGACACCCGTCCGGGCGCGAAAGCACCGGGACCGCCGGTGCTCATGGTGCATCCCATGATGATGTCGGCCGACATGTGGGACGTCACCCGCGACGAGGGGGCCGTCGGCATCCTGCACAGCGCGGGCATCGACCCGTGGGTCATCGACTTCGGCGAGCCGGACAAGGTCGAGGGCGGCATGCAACGCAACCTGGCCGACCACGTCGTTGCGTTGAGCGAAGCCATCGACACCGTGAAGGAGACGACCGGCCGCGACGTCCATCTGGCCGGCTACTCGCAGGGCGGCATGTTCTGCTACCAGACCGCGGCGTTCCGCCGGTCGAAGGATCTGGCCAGCATCGTCGCCTTCGGCTCACCGGTCGACACGCTCGCCGCGCTGCCGATGAACCTGCCCGCCGGGGTCGCTGCCGGTGCCGCGGACTTCATGGCCGACCACGTGTTCAGCCGCATCGACATCCCGAGCTGGCTCGCGCGCACGGGATTCCAGATGCTCGACCCGATCAAGACCGCGCAGTCGCGCATCGATTTCCTGCGACAGCTGCACGACCGCGAGGCGCTGCTGCCCCGCGAACAGCAGCGGCGATTTCTGGCGTCCGAGGGCTGGATCGCGTGGTCGGGCCCGGCGATCTCCGAACTGCTCAAGCAGTTCATCGCGCACAACCGAATGATGACCGGCGGCTTCGCGATCCACGGCGAGCTGGTCACGCTCAGCGACATCAACTGCCCGGTGCTGGCCGTGATCGGCGAGGTCGACGACATCGGTCAGCCCGCGTCGGTGCGCGGCATCAAGCGCGCCGCCCCACAGGCCGATGTGTACGAATACTGCATCCGCGCAGGCCATTTCGGCTTGGTGGTCGGATCGAAGGCGGCGACGCAGACGTGGCCGACCGTGGCCCAGTGGGTCAAGTCGGTCGACGGCGACGACGACGATGCCGCAGGGTGTCGCGCCGATGGCGCTGCAGCCGGCGGAACACAGCGAAAGCGGTGTGCCGTTGGCGTCCCGACTGGCACACGGCGCCACGGCGGCCGGTGAGATGGCCTTCACCCTGGCCCGGACGGCCGCCGACGCGGTCGTCGCGGCCAACAAATCGGCGCGCGCCCTTGCCGTCGAGACGGTCCGCACGCTGCCCAGGCTCGCGCGGCTGGGCCAGATCAACGACCACACGCGGATCTCGCTCGGCCGGATCATGTCCGAGCAGGCCCGCGGCGCGCCATCCGGCGAATGCCTACTGTTCGACGGACGGGTCCATACCTACGAGGCGGTCGACCGGCGCATCAACAACGTGGTCCGCGGCCTGATCGAGGTCGGTGTGCGGCAGGGCGCGCACGTCGGTGTGCTGATGGAGACGCGGCCCAGCGCGCTGGTGGCGATCGCGGCACTGTCGCGCCTCGGTGCAGTGGCCGTGCTGATGCCGCCCGACGCCGACCTTCCGACCGCTGCGCGTCTCGGCGCGGTGTCCGAGATCATCGCCGACCCGAGCAGTCTCGAGGTGGCCCGCAAGCTGTCGATGCGCGTGCTGGTGCTCGGCGGCGGCGAATCGCGCGACCTGCGACCTGCCCGACGACGCCGACGTCGTCGACATGGAGAAGATCGACCCCGACGAGGTCGACCTGCCCGGCTGGTACCGGCCCAACCCGGGGCTGGCCCGCGATTTGGCGTTCATCGCGTTCAGCACGGTCGGCGGCCAGTTACATGCGCGCCAGATCACGAACTTCCGCTGGGCGTTGTCCGCGTTCGGCACCGCGTCGGCGGCCAATCTGGGCCGTGGCGACACCGTGTACTGCCTCACCCCGCTGCACCACCAGTCCGGGCTGTTGGTGAGCCTGGGCGGCGCGGTGGTCGGCGGGGCCCGCATCGCCCTGTCGCGTGGCCTGCGGCCCGACCGGTTCATGCAGGAGATCCGCCAGTACGGCGTGACCGTGGTGTCCTATACCTGGGCGATGCTGCGCGAGGTCATCGACGACCCGTCGTTCGTGCTGACCGGCAACCACCCGGTGCGGCTGTTCATCGGCTCGGGTATGCCGACCGGGCTGTGGAAACGCGTGGTCGACATCTTCGCGCCCGCGCGTGTCGTCGAGTTCTTCGCCACCACCGATGGCCAGGCGGTGCTCGCGAATGTGTCCGGTGCCAAGCTCGGCAGCAAGGGCCGGCCACTGCCCGGCGGCGGAGACGTCGAACTGGCTGCCTATGACCCCGACGACGACCTGATCTTGGAGGACGACCGCGGTTTCGTGCGGAAAGCCGACACGAACGAGGTGGGGGTCCTGCTGGCCCATCCCCGAGGTCCGATCGACCCGACGGCGTCGGTCAAGCGCGGTGTGTTCGCCCCGGCCGACACCTGGGTGTCCACCGAGTACCTGTTCCGGCGCGACCACGACGGCGATTACTGGCTGGTGGATAACCGTGGCGCGGTGATCCGCACCGACCGCGGCCCGGTCTACGCCATGCCCGTCACCGACGCCGTCGGCGGGATCGAGGCGGTCGACTTGTCGGTGACCTATGCGGTCGAGACCGGTGGCCAGCGGTTCGCGGTGACCGCGCTGGCGTTGCGTCCCGGCGGCAGCGTTGCGGCAGGGGATCTGTCCGAAGCGCTGGCGGATCTGCCCGTCGGAGTCGCCCCGGACATCGTGCACGTGGTGCCGGAGATGTCGCTCAGTGCGTCCTATCGGCCCCTCGTCAGCCCCCTGCGCGCAGACGGAATTCCGAAGGCCTCCCGTAACGCCTGGTACCTGGATGCGGATACCAGTAAGTACAAACGGCTTACGGTGGCGGTGCGCGCGGAGATCGCGGGAACCGAGCATTGAGGCCGTGCTGGGCGTCCCGCACACTGTTAGGCTCAGCGCGCACGCGAGGAGCACTGGAGGATCGATGACATCGCACAACGGTTGGCGTCGTGTAGCGGGCGCCCTGGCTGGCGCCGCGATCGCCGGCGCTCTCATCGCGGGCTTCGGCGCGCCGGCCGCAGTGTCCGCACCCGCCGATGACAACACAGCCCCGCCAACGCCGACGATGACGGCGGACGAGGCGCTTGCCATCATCGACAGGGATTACGACCTGGGTTCCGGCGGTGGTCAGCTCTCCAACCTGATCCATGAGGTGCTGGTCCTGCGTAACGCGGGCTTCAAGCCGTCGAACGCCAACAAGGTGGCCATTCAGGAGGCGTTGGACCATCGCCCGAACCAGGTCCCACTGGTCGAGGCCCTGAAAGAGACCGTCGCCTACCAACGCAGGATCCAGGCGCAGGCCGCGGCGCAGCAGCAGCAGCAGGGTGCTCAGCCCGGCTTCAACATGGGTGGGGCGCCGGCTCCCTTCGACCAGGGCGGCGTGATTCTCGGCGGTCCCGGCGGCTCGGTCAACATGCCGGTCGGCTGACCGCTTGCTGTGCTAGACGAAAAGCTGCTGAACATCCTGGTCTGCCCCGAGGACCGCGGGCCACTGCTGTTGATCGGCGATGACGAGTTGCTCTACAACCCGAGGCTGCGTCGGGCCTACCGCATCGAGGACGGCATCCCGGTGCTTCTGGTTGATGAGGCCCTCGCCGTGACGGATGACGCCGAGCATCAGCGGCTGCTCGGGCCGTGCAAAGTCGGTAGACACCGGTGGCCAGATTTCCTGACGGCTTCCTCTGGGGCGTTGCGACCGCCGCCCACCAGGTCGAGGGCAACAACGTCGCCAATGACGCCTGGCTGATGGAACAGTTGCCCGGTTCCATCTACCGGGAGCCCAGCGGCGACGCGGTGGACTTCTATCACCGCTATCCCGACGACATCGCGATGATCGCCGCCCTCGGACTGAACGCATTTCGGTTCGGCGTCGAGTGGGCGCGGGTGGAGCCCGAAATGGGTCAGATCTCCTCCGCGGAACTCGATCACTATTCGCGGGTGGTGGACACCTGCCTGCGTCACGGCATCGAGCCGGTGGTGACGCTGCATCACTTCACCAGTCCGCAGTGGCTCATCCGGCACAACGGCGGCTGGCGCAGCCCCGATACGGCAGCGCGATTCGCCGACTATGCGGCCGTCGTGATGGCACGGCTCGGTGATCGGGTGTCGTGGGTATGCACGATCAACGAGGCCAACGCGCCGGTGCTGCTGGCAGCCAGCGGCCTGCTGCCGGAATCGCAGACCGGTGAATTGGCTGCCTCGATGGCATTGGCGGCCAGGGCATTCGGCGTGGGTGAGGACGAATTCTGTCCGTTCTTCCCGGCAGCGAGCGACGACAAGGCGACGGTGGTCGTCGGGCAGGCGCATCGGATGGCGGTGGACAGCGTGCATGCCGCAGCCCCCGGTGCGCGCGTTGGGGTCACGTTGTCGCTGCAGGAAGTCACCGCCGAACCCGGCGGCGAGCAGACCGCGGACGCGGTCGACGAGTTCATCAACCGCCGCTTTCTGCGTGAGCTGGGTTCGGTCGGCGACTTCATCGGGGTGCAGACATACACCCGCATCACCTTCGACGAGGATGGGCTTAAGCGGCCCGCGGGGCAGGTTTCTGACAATGGCCTCGAGCTGGCCCCTGCCGCCCTGACCGCGACATGCCGTCAGGCGCAAGAGATAACCGGGCTGCCGGTCCTCGTCACCGAGCACGGCGTGGATTTCGACGATGCCAACGACGGCTTGCGGGCAGCGATGATCGAGGATGCGCTGCGGGAGTTGGCGCCGGCGATCGTCGACGGACTCGACGTGCGCGGATATCTACATTGGTCGCTGGTCGACAACTTCGAATGGTTCAACGGCTATCACGGCCATTTCGGATTGTTGGGTAACGACCGTACGCGTCAGCGGCGGTGGATTCGGCCCAGCGCGGTTCGCTACGGGGCAGATCGCCCGAGCCAACGGCTTCGGCCCTTAAGCGAGACCGGGCAGATCGCCGGTGAGGTAACGCTGCAGATTGGGTGCGATCGTCTCGGCGATCTGCTCGACCGGCATCGACCTGAACGGGTCCAGCTCCAGGATGTAACGGGCCATCACCACGCCCACGAGTTGCGACGCCACGAACTGCACGCGAATCCGTCCACTTCCCGGCGGATTGTCGACCCGCGGACCGACCTCGGCGGCGATGACCTCCTGCAGGAACGACCGGACGAGTGAGACATCGTTGCCGGCCAGGATGGATCGCAGCGTCGCGATGAATCCCTTGCCAATCTCGGAATCCCACAGCGGCAGCAGGATCGACGGCAGCACGTAGCCGATCTGTTCGACCGGCACCTCCCGGAGCCGACCGATCACGGCCATCGGATCGATAGGGATGTGAATCGCCGCGGCGAACAGTTCGGTCTTGGTGCCGAAGTAGTGATGCACCAGCGCGGGGTCAACTCGAGCGTCAGCGGCGATGGCACGGATCGATGTCTTGTCGATTCCGTTGCGGGCGAAGAGCTCTCGGGCACTGGTAAGGATGCGGTCGCGCGTATCCGACGTCCCGGGCGGCCGCCCGGGACGTTTGCGCTCTGTGTTGGTCGTCAATGCGGTTACGGTGTCCTTCGTCGTAGCGTTGCGGCGGCCAGACACAGCGCCAGCACCGCGAAGCCGATCACCACAATGATGTCCCGCAACGCGATCGCCGTCAGATCCGGGTATGCGCCGACCTGCTGCAGCGCCTCCAGGGCGTAGCTGGCGGGCAGTACGTTACTGATCCATTGCAGCCAATCGGGAAGCACCTCGCGGGGCACGATGATCCCGCACAACAGCAGTTGAGGAGCGATGACCACCGGCATGAACTGGACGGCCTGAAACTCCGTTCGGGCGAACGCACTGCACAGCAGGCCCAGTCCGACGCCGAGCACCGCGTTGATGATGGCGATGATGAACACCAGGAGCGGGCTGCCCTTCGTGTCCAGACCGAGGAGCCAGAACGACACGACGCACGCCAGCGTGGCTTGTGCCGCCGCCGCGATCGAGAATGCGGTGCCGTAGGCAGCCAGCAGGTCGAGTCGACGCAGGGGAGTGGTCAGTATCCGTTCCAACGTCCCCGAAACACGTTCGCGCTGCATCGTTATCGACGTGATGAGGAACATCACGATCAATGGGAACACGCCGAGCATGATCAGGCAGGCGTTGTTGAACGGGGACGGGGCGCCAGGCCGATGCGGGGCGTTCTGGAACATGAAGTACATCAACGTGATGATGAGGCTCGGCACCACGAGGATCATCGCGACGCTGCGGTGATCCCCAGCGAGCTGGCGCAGGATTCGCCCGGTGGTGGCGAGATAGGCCTGCGGGCTCAGCCGGTTGCGGCTGCGGTGCTGTGCCGGATGACGGACAGAAACGCTTCCTCCAGTGACTGACATCCCGTGTCCTCTCGTAGTTTCGTCGGCGTGGTGTGGGCGAGTAGGTGACCTTCGCGCATGAGCAGCAGGTCGCCGCAGTGATCGGCCTCGTCCATGACATGGCTCGAGACCAGCAATGTCGTTCCGCGCCGGGCTAGTTGATGGAACTGCGTCCAGAGGTCGACGCGCAGCACGGGGTCGAGGCCGATGGTGGGTTCGTCGAGAACCAACAGGTCCGGGGCGGCCACGAGCGCACACGCCAACGATGCGCGTGTTCGCTGGCCACCGGAAAGATTGCCGCACAATGCCGTTCGGTGGTCGTCCAGTCCTACCGTGGAGACAGCTTGGTCGGCATCGCTGGCGTCCATGCCGTAGAGCGAGGCGAAGTAGCGCACGTTGTCGATGATGCGCAGGTCGTCGTAGATGGTCGCGTCCTGCGGCATGTAGCCGACTCGCCTCCGCAGCGGTGCGGAGCCGGCCGGTTGCCCGAGCACCGTGACGCTGCCCGCGGTGACGATCTGGGTGCCGACGATGCTGCGCATCAGCGTGGTCTTGCCGCAGCCCGACGGCCCAAGGAGGCCGGTGATGGTGCCGCGGGCGATCTGGACCGACAGGTCGTGGATCGCGGGCCGCTTGCCTCGGATAACGCGCAGATGGTCGATGACGACGACCGGCTCAACGCCCCGCTTGAGTAATTCATCGTTCGATGAAGTCATCATGCGATGAATAATCCTCCCCGCCGTTGGGGGTGTCAAGAGTCGAGGGCAGAATCGCCCCGGTGACCGCGAAGCTGCTGCCCGTCGACCCGGTTGCGGCGGCCCGCCGGCTACTGGGGGCGGCACTGACCGGCCGTGGGGTGAGCGCGATGATCGTCGAGGTCGAGGCATACGGCGGCCCGCCCGACGGGCCGTGGCCCGATGCCGCGTCCCACTCCTTCCGCGGTCGTCGCGGGCGCAACACCGTCATGTTCGGACCGGCCGGTCGGCTGTACACCTATCGCAGCCACGGCATTCACGTCTGCGCCAATGTGGTGTGCGGCTACGACGGCGTCGCCGGCGCGGTACTGCTACGGGCCGCGGCAGTCGAGTCCGGCCTCGACATCGCGGGGCGTCGCCGCGGCGACTCGGTTCGCCCGACGGCGCTGGGCCCGAGGCCCCGGCAATCTGTGCTCGGCGCTGGGAATCACCATGGACGACAACGGGATTGATCTCTTCGATGCGGACAGCCCGGTCCAGCTGATGCTGGCAGACGAGCACCCCGCAGCCGAAGGCCCGCGGGTTGGCGTCAGCCAGGCGGCCGACCGGCCGTGGCGGTTCTGGCTGGCGGGACGCCCGGAAGTCTCGCTGTATCGCCGCAGTCCGCGGGCACCGGCGCCCGGCCAGAGTGACTAGTACGGGAAGATCGAGGTCATGGGAACGTCGGACATCCTCGACGAGTTGGAGTGGCGTGGACTGATCGCGCAGTCCACCGACCGTGACGCGCTGGGGCAGCAACTGGCCGCCGGACCCATCACCGTCTATTCGGGGTTTGACCCGACGGCGCCGAGTCTGCACGCCGGCCACTTGATCCCGCTGCTGACACTGCGGCGCTTTCAGCAGGCGGGCCACCGACCTATCGTGCTGGCCGGCGGCGCGACCGGCATGATCGGCGATCCCAGGGACACCGGCGAGCGCACCTTGAACAACGCCGCGACCGTTGCCGAGTGGACCGACCGCATCCGCGGCCAACTCGAGCGGTTCGTCGACTTCGACGACTCATCGTCCGGCGCCGTCGTCGAGAACAACCTGACATGGACCGGCGACATGTGGGCGATCGAGTTTCTCCGCGACATCGGCAAGTACTTCTCGGTCAACGTGATGCTCGACCGCGACACGGTGAGGCGGCGCCTGGAGGGTGAGGGCATCTCCTACACCGAGTTCAGCTACATGCTGCTGCAGGCCAACGACTACGTCGAGCTGCATCGACGCTACGAATGCACGCTGCAGATCGGCGGCTCCGATCAGTGGGGCAACATCATCGCCGGCGTCCGGTTGGTGCGCCAGAAGCACGGCGCGACGGTCCATGCGCTGACCACCCCGTTGGTCACCGACTCGGAAGGCAACAAGTTCGGAAAGTCGACCGGCGGCGGCAACCTGTGGCTCGACCCGGAGATGACCAGCCCGTACGCCTGGTACCAGTACTTCATCAATACCGCCGACGCGGACGCGATCCCGTACCTGAAGTGGTTCACCTTCCTTTCGGCCGACGAGGTGGCCGAACTCGAGACGGCCACGACCGAACGGCCCCACGAGCGGGCGGCCCAGCGCCGGCTGGCTCAGGAACTCACCACCCTGGTCCATGGGGAGGCACAGTGCGCGGCAGTCGAACACGCCAGCCAGGCGCTGTTCGGGCGGGGCGAGCTGGCGGAACTGGACGAGCCGACGCTGGCGGCCGCGCTGCGGGAGGCCAGCAACAACCATGTCGCCGAGCTGACGCCAGGCGGCCCGGACGGTATTACCGACCTTCTCGTGGCCAGCGGGTTGGTGGAGAGCAAGGGCGCCGCGCGACGGACCGTCGCCGAGGGCGGCGCCTACGTCAACAACGTCCGGGTCGAGAGCGACGACTGGACACCGCAGCCGTCGGACTTCCTGCACGACCGGTGGTTGGTGCTGCGCCGCGGCAAGCGGAATATTGCCGGCGTCGAACGCGTTGGATGAGCTTGTCGGAGTCGACGCACGGCTGCGCACGAAGAGCGATGTGTGAAGTGCGCGACGGGTGGAAGAGCCGAAACGCACCGCCCATCAGCCCATTTGACTCCGACTTTTCCCTCACGTAACTTGTTGAAGTCGTCGCGACGCGGCTCGCCGCAGAGCGCGACGGCGTCCCAGAGGGAAGTCCCCACTTCGGTGGGTTCCTGACCGTCCGCACTACTAGTACGCGGCACGTGCCGCGCGCTGGTTGCGCGGTCGGAACGGGTGTGTTGTTTGAGAACTCAATAGTGTGTTTGGTGGTTTTTAGTTTGTTGTTTTTGTTTTTGCCACGCTTCTTGCTTCCCGTTTGGGGTGTGGTGTTTTTTTTGCCAGTTTTTCTGACTGTGTCAGGTTTGCTCTGATTTGAATTCTGAACATGGCTTTTCGGGGTTTTTGTTTGGAGAGTTTGATCCTGGCTCAGGACGAACGCTGGCGGCGTGCTTAACACATGCAAGTCGAACGGAAAGTGCTCAGCTTGCTGGGTGACTCGAGTGGCGAACGGGTGAGTAACACGTGGGTGATCTGCCCTGCACTTTGGGATAAGCCTGGGAAACTGGGTCTAATACCGAATATACCCTGCTGGTCGCATGGCCTGGTGGGGGAAAGCTTTTGCGGTGTGGGATGGGCCCGCGGCCTATCAGCTTGTTGGTGGGGTGATGGCCTACCAAGGCGACGACGGGTAGCCGGCCTGAGAGGGTGTCCGGCCACACTGGGACTGAGATACGGCCCAGACTCCTACGGGAGGCAGCAGTGGGGAATATTGCACAATGGGCGCAAGCCTGATGCAGCGACGCCGCGTGAGGGATGACGGCCTTCGGGTTGTAAACCTCTTTCAGTATCGACGAAGCGTAAGTGACGGTAGATACAGAAGAAGCACCGGCCAACTACGTGCCAGCAGCCGCGGTAATACGTAGGGTGCGAGCGTTGTCCGGAATTACTGGGCGTAAAGAGCTCGTAGGTGGTTTGTCGCGTTGTTCGTGAAAACCGGGGGCTTAACTCTCGGCGTGCGGGCGATACGGGCAGACTGGAGTACTGCAGGGGAGACTGGAATTCCTGGTGTAGCGGTGGAATGCGCAGATATCAGGAGGAACACCGGTGGCGAAGGCGGGTCTCTGGGCAGTAACTGACGCTGAGGAGCGAAAGCGTGGGGAGCGAACAGGATTAGATACCCTGGTAGTCCACGCCGTAAACGGTGGGTACTAGGTGTGGGTTTCCTTCCTTGGGATCCGTGCCGTAGCTAACGCATTAAGTACCCCGCCTGGGGAGTACGGCCGCAAGGCTAAAACTCAAAGGAATTGACGGGGGCCCGCACAAGCGGCGGAGCATGTGGATTAATTCGATGCAACGCGAAGAACCTTACCTGGGTTTGACATGCACAGGACGCGTCTAGAGATGGGCGTTCCCTTGTGGCCTGTGTGCAGGTGGTGCATGGCTGTCGTCAGCTCGTGTCGTGAGATGTTGGGTTAAGTCCCGCAACGAGCGCAACCCTTGTCTCATGTTGCCAGCACGTTATGGTGGGGACTCGTGAGAGACTGCCGGGGTCAACTCGGAGGAAGGTGGGGATGACGTCAAGTCATCATGCCCCTTATGTCCAGGGCTTCACACATGCTACAATGGCCGGTACAAAGGGCTGCGATGCCGTGAGGTGGAGCGAATCCTTGGTAAAGCCGGTCTCAGTTCGGATCGGGGTCTGCAACTCGACCCCGTGAAGTCGGAGTCGCTAGTAATCGCAGATCAGCAACGCTGCGGTGAATACGTTCCCGGGCCTTGTACACACCGCCCGTCACGTCATGAAAGTCGGTAACACCCGAAGCCGGTGGCCTAACCCCTTGTGGGAGGGAGCCGTCGAAGGTGGGATCGGCGATTGGGACGAAGTCGTAACAAGGTAGCCGTACCGGAAGGTGCGGCTGGATCACCTCCTTTCTAAGGAGCACCACGAGACCCAGGGCCCGCCCACGTCTGTGGGGGTTCGGTGATCTGGGCGAATCGTGAAGATGGGCTGCGCCTGTAGTGGGTGCGGTTCGGGTGCGACAACAAGCGTCTGACCGGGCGGGGTTCCGGTCGAAAAGAAATTGCCAGACACACTATTGGGCTTTGAGACAACAAGCCCGTTATCTCTTTGTCCCGAGTGTGGGAAACCGGGGATAGGACTTGGTTGTCGCCCTGCTTTGGTGGTGGGGTGTGGTGTTTGATTTGTGGATAGTGGTTGCGAGCATCTAAGCAGCAAGTGGGCATGCTCTGGTGAGGCCTCTGGTGGGGTTTGGCTGGGGTGTGTTTTGTTGTTTGATGTGCAATTTCAGAGTTTTTTAACTCGAAGATTTTTGGTTTTTTGTGTTGTAAGTGTTTAAGGGCGCATGGTGGATGCCTTGGCACTGAGAGCCGATGAAGGACGTGGGAGGCTGCGATATGCCTCGGGGAGCTGTCAACCGAGCGTGGATCCGAGGATGTCCGAATGGGGAAACCCGGCGCGAGTGATGTCGCGTCACCCTGCACTGAATCTATAGGTGTTGGGGAGGTAACGCGGGGAAGTGAAACATCTCAGTACCCGTAGGAAGAGAAAACAATTGTGATTCCGTGAGTAGTGGCGAGCGAAAGCGGAGGATGGCTAAACCGGATGCATGTGATACCCGGCGGGGGTTGTGTGTGCGGTGTTGTGGGGTCTGTGTTCTTCTCTCCGCCGAGGGGAGCAGCAGTGATAAAGGCATGTGTTAGGTGAAGTGGCCTGGGATGGTCTGCCGTAGTGGGTGAGAGCCCCGTAACCGAAAACATGTGCTCTGCTGTCGCAGTGTCCCCGAGTAGCAGCGGGCCCGTGGAATCTGCTGTGAATCTGCCGGGACCACCCGGTAAGCCTGAATACTTCTCAGTGACCGATAGCGGATGAGTACCGTGAGGGAATGGTGAAAAGTACCCCGGGAGGGGAGTGAAAGAGTACCTGAAACCGTGTGCCTACAAGCCGTCAGAGCCTTCCCTTTGGGGTGGGGTGATGGCGTGCCTTTTGAAGAATGAGCCTGCGAGTCAGGGACATGTCGCGAGGTTAACCCGGGTGGGGTAGCCGCAGCGAAAGCGAGTCTGAATAGGGCGTATCCAATTCATGGGAATTGGTGTAGTGGTGTGTTCTGGACCCGAAGCGGAGTGATCTACCCATGGCCAGGGTGAAGCAGCAGTAAGATGTTGTGGAGGCCCGAACCCACTTAGGTTGAAGACTGAGGGGATGAGTTGTGGGTAGGGGTGAAAGGCCAATCAAACTCCGTGATAGCTGGTTCTCCCCGAAATGCATTTAGGTGCAGCGTTGCGTGTTTCTTGCCGGAGGTAGAGCTACTGGATGGCCGATGGGCCCTACTAGGTTACTGACGTCAGCCAAACTCCGAATGCCGGTAAGGACAGCGTGGCAGTGAGACGGCGGGGGATAAGCTCCGTGCGTCGAGAGGGAAACAGCCCAGATCGCCGGCTAAGGCCCCTAAGCGTGTGCTAAGTGGAAAAGGATGTGCAGTCGCGAAGACAACCAGGAGGTTGGCTTAGAAGCAGCCACCCTTGAAAGAGTGCGTAATAGCTCACTGGTCAAGTGATTGTGCGCCGATAATGTAGCGGGGCTCAAGCACACCGCCGAAGCCGCGGCAACAATTATATTGTTGGGTAGGGGAGCGTCCTGCATCCGGTGAAGCCACCTAGTGATGGTGTGGTGGAGGGTGTGGGAGTGAGAATGCAGGCATGAGTAGCGATAAGGCAAGTGAGAACCTTGCCCGCCGAAAGACCAAGGGTTCCTGGGCCAGGCCAGTCCGCCCAGGGTGAGTCGGGACCTAAGGCGAGGCCGACAGGCGTAGTCGATGGACAACGGGTTGATATTCCCGTACCCGTGTGTGCGCGCCCGTGATGAATCAATCCTGCTAACCACCCAAAAGGTGGTCCACCAAACCCTTTCGAGGGAATGGGGATCACCGGCTGCGTGGGACCCGGGTTGGTAGTAGTCAAGCGATGGGGTGACGCAGGAAGGTAGCCGTACCAGTCAGTGGTAATACTGGGGCAAACCGGTAGGAAGAACGATAGGCAAATCCGTCGTTCACATATTCCGAGAGGTGATGCATAGCCGAGTGAGGTGAATTCGGTGATCCTATGCTGCCAAGAAAAGCCTCTAGTGAGTACACACACGGCCCGTACCCGAAACCAACACAGGTGGTCAGGTAGAGAATACCGAGGCGTACGAGTGAACTATGGTTAAGGAACTCGGCAAAATGCCCCCGTAACTTCGGGAGAAGGGGGACCCCCAACCGTCACCACCCTCGCGGTGGAAAGCGGTGGGGGGTGGCACAAACCAGTGAGAAGCGACTGTTTACTAAAAACACAGGTCCGTGCGAAGTCGCAAGACGATGTATACGGACTGACGCCTGCCCGGTGCTGGAAGGTTAAGAGGACCCGTCAACCCTTTCGGGGGTGAAGCGGAGAATTTAAGCCCCAGTAAACGGCGGTGGTAACTATAACCATCCTAAGGTAGCGAAATTCCTTGTCGGGTAAGTTCCGACCTGCACGAATGGCGTAACGACTTCTCAGCTGTCTCAACCATAGACTCGGCGAAATTGCACTACGAGTAAAGATGCTCGTTACGCGCGGCAGGACGAAAAGACCCCGGGACCTTCACTACAACTTGGTATTGGAGTTCGATACGGTTTGTGTAGGATAGGTGGGAGACTGTGAAGCAGTCACGCCAGTGATTGTGGAGTCATTGTTGAAATACCACTCTGATCGTATTGGGCCTCTAACCTCGAACCGTCTATCCGGTTCAGGGACAGTGCCTGGTGGGTAGTTTAACTGGGGCGGTTGCCTCCTAAAATGTAACGGAGGCGCCCAAAGGTTCCCTCAACCTGGACGGCAATCAGGTGTTGAGTGTAAGTGCACAAGGGAGCTTGACTGCGAGACAAACACGTCAAGCAGGGACGAAAGTCGGGACTAGTGATCCGGCACCCCCGAGTGGAAGGGGTGTCGCTCAACGGATAAAAGGTACCCCGGGGATAACAGGCTGATCTTCCCCAAGAGTCCATATCGACGGGATGGTTTGGCACCTCGATGTCGGCTCGTCGCATCCTGGGGCTGGAGCAGGTCCCAAGGGTTGGGCTGTTCGCCCATTAAAGCGGCACGCGAGCTGGGTTTAGAACGTCGTGAGACAGTTCGGTCTCTATCCGCCGCGCGCGTCAGAAGCTTGAGGAAACCTGTCCCTAGTACGAGAGGACCGGGACGGACGAACCTCTGGTCCACCAGTTGTCCCACCAGGGGCACCGCTGGATAGCCACGTTCGGACAGGATAACCGCTGAAAGCATCTAAGCGGGAAACCCCCTCCAAGACCAGGCTTCTCACCTTTACCAGAAGGATAAGGCCCCCCGCAGACCACGGGATCAATAGACCAGACCTACACCCGCAGCAATGCGCTCAGGGAACTGGCACTAACCGGCCGAAAACTTACACACACCAAAACCCGCAACCACACAACCCACAAACAAACACAACGACCACACCCCACCACCAAACAACAACCTCACCACACAACAAAATAAAGTTACGGCGGAAATAGCGACAGGGAAACGCCCGGACCCATCCCGAACCCGGAAGCTAAGCCTGCCAGCGCCGATGATACTACCCAACCCGGGTGGAAAAGTAGGACACCGCCGAACACACAACTAGAATCACCCCCCACAATTGCGTGGGGGGTGATTCTATATTGGGAACCGATTGTCATTGTGAATAGCCAATTTTCGTCCCGAAACGATTCAGGGTAGAAAGGCATACGTGGCGCAGAACAGGCAAGGCGGCGGTGACGAGCGGCGCCCGCGCGGCTCCTCCCACGCCGGCGGTCCTCGGCGGGGACCGCAACGCCAGCACACGGCGCCACGCTCCTCGGGTCCCAACCGCGCTCGCAACGCTCAACCCGAATCCGAGTCGGACACCTCATTGGGCCAGGGCGGACCGACGCTGGCGCCGGACATCGAAGCCCGACAGCTCTCTCCGGAAATCCGCCGAGAACTCACCACACTCGACCGCAATACCGCTGACTTCGTCGCGCGCCACTTGGTGGCCGCGGGCGAACTGATCGACGAGGATCCCCATGCGGCGCTCGAGCATGCCCGCGCCGCCAGGGCGCGCTCGGGCCGGATCCCGGCCGTCCGCGAGGCCGTCGGCATTGCCGCATACCGGTGCGGTGACTGGGCCCAGGCACTCGCCGAGCTGCGAGCCGCCCGCCGGCTCGGCAGCAAGTCCCCGCTGTTGCCGCTGATCGCTGACTGCGAGCGAGGCGTCGGCCGTCCGGAGCGGGCGATCGAACTGGCCCGCAGTCCCGAGGCCGCTCAGCTCACCGGCGATGACGCCGACGAATTGCGGATGGTCGTGGCCGGCGCGCGGTCCGACCTGGGACAACTGGACCAGGCCCTTGCGATCCTGTCCACGCCGCAGCTCGATCCGAAGCGGACCGGGCCGACCGCCGCCCGCCTGTTCTACGCCTACGCTGAAACGCTGCTCGCACTCGGCAGGGACGCGAGATGCCCTGCAGTGGTTCATCAACACCGCCGCCGCGGACATCGAAGGCGTGACCGACGCCGAAGAGCGGATCACGGAGCTCGCTTGACGTGACAACCCTTGCGCAAGAACATGATTGCTTACTCCTCGACCTCGACGGCACGGTGTTCCGGGGCCACGAACCCACCCCCGGCGCCGTAGACACGCTCGCGGCGGTCACCGCGCGCACGCTGTACGTAACCAACAATGCCTCGCGCGGACCCAGCGAGGTTGCGCAGCATCTGCGGGACATGGGCTTCACCGCCGCTCCCGACGACGTCGTCACCAGTGCCCAGAGTGCCGCCCATCTTCTGGCCGAGCGCCTGCCTGCCGGGGCTGCGGTGCTCATCGTCGGCACCGAATCGCTGGCCGCAGAGATCACAAACGTCGGTCTCAAGCCCGTGCGGCAGTGGTCGGACGACCCCGTCGCCGTCGTCCAAGGTCATTCATCCGAAACCGCATGGCCCGACCTGGCCGAGGCCGCCCTGGCGATCAGGGGCGGTGCGTTCTGGGTCGCGGCCAACGTAGACCGGACGCTGCCCTCGGAACGGGGACTGCTTCCCGGAAACGGCTCGATGGTCGCGGCATTGCAGACGGCTACCGACCGCGAGCCGAAGGTCGCAGGTAAGCCGCAGCCGACTCTATTGACAGATGCGTTGTCCCGCGGCGACTTTCACAACCCGCTGGTCGTCGGCGATCGGCTCGACACCGACATCGCGGGTGCCAACGCCGCCGGTCTGCCCAGTCTATTGGTGCTCAGCGGTGTCAGCACCGCAGAGGAAACCGTGCGCGCCGCATCCGCAGAACGGCCCGGCTACATCGCCGCCGATCTGCGCTCCCTGTACAGCCGCGCCGACACGCTGAAGGTCGGGCCGCACCCGGCCTGGCGGATCGAAGTGGGATCGGCGGTCGTGACAGTCCATAACGAAGGCAGTGAGCCGCGGGATTCGCTCACGGTTGTGCGTGCCGCCGCGAACGCCGTGTGGAATTCCAGCCTGGACGGACAGCCCTTCGAAATCGCCGCCGGCGACGACATCTCCCGCAAGGCGCTGGAACGCTGGTCACTGCTGACGTCGCCAATCGACTAGCGTGAACATCGACATGAGTACCGAACCCGACGAGATCCGCGCCCGGATCGCGGCGTTGCTGGCGGAACTGCCCGACGTCGAGGGGACAGACCCCGCCGACGTCGACATCGACAGCCTCGCCGCACGGTTGGAGGAGGCGCACGAGCTGTTGGTGCACGCGCTGGAGTCTGTCGAGAAAGGTCCGGCGTCGGAGCCGAAGCCGTCAGAAACGCCGGATGGGTGAGCGCAGGTGGCACGGCGTGCTCGTGTTGACGCCGAGCTGGTGCGACGCGGGTTGGCACGGTCGCGGCAGCAGGCCGCAGAACTGATCGGCGCGGGCCGGGTCAGCATCGACGGTATGCCCGCGGCCAAGCCCGCAACGGCGATCACCGTGAACGCGACGCTCACGGTAGATGCGGCCGACAAACGCTCCTGGGTGTCCCGCGGTGCGCACAAGCTCATCGGCGCACTGGACGCCTTCGGCGTCACGGTGTCCGGCGCACGCTGCCTGGATGCCGGTGCGTCGACCGGCGGATTCACCGAGGTGCTACTGGACCGGGGCGCGCGCGAGGTGGTGGCTGTGGACGTCGGATACGGACAGCTCGCGTGGTCGCTGCGGTCGGACGAGCGGGTGACAGTGCTCGAGCGCACGAACGTGCGTGACCTGACGCCGGAAGCCATCGGCGGCCGGGTCGACCTCGTGGTGGCCGACCTGTCCTTCATCTCGTTGTCGACGGTGTTGCCGGCGCTGGTTTCATGCGCGTCGGAAGACGCCGATATCGTTCCCATGGTGAAACCACAGTTCGAGGTCGGCAAGGATCGCGTTGGCGCCGGCGGGGTCGTGTCCGATCCGCAGCTGCGCGCCGGTGCCGTGCTCGCCGTCTCGCGCCGGGCCGCCGAACTGAATTGGCACACCGTCGGCGTCGCCGCCAGCCCGCTGCCCGGGCCAGTCGGGCAACGTCGAATATTTCCTGCGCCTGCGCGCTCGCACGGATCATCCGCTGACCGGTGAGTCGCTCGAGCAGGCCGTGGAGAGCGCCGTCACCGAGGGGCCGCAATGACTTCTGAACGCATGGTCCTGATGGTGGTACACACCGGCCGCGATGAGGCCACCGAGACGGCCCGCCGGGTGGAAAAGGTGCTCGGCGACAACAGCGTTGGACTCCGGGTGCTTTCCGCCGAGGCCGTCGACCGCGGGTCGGTACATTTGGCGCCCGATGACATGCGCGCCATCGGCAACGACATCGAGGTGGTCGACGCCGATGAGCGCGCGGCCGAAGGCTGCGAACTGGTTCTCGCCCTCGGTGGCGACGGCACCTTTCTGCGCGCCGCCGAGCTTGCCCGCAACGTTGAGATCCCCGTGGTGGGCGTCAATCTGGGTCGTATCGGCTTCCTCGCCGAGGCCGAGGCGGACTCTATCGACGTGGTGCTCGACCACATCGTCAATCGCGACTACCGCGTCGAAGAACGCATGACGCTCGACGTCGTCGTCCGCGACGGTGGGCGGATCGTCGGCCGCGGCTGGGCCCTGAACGAGGCCAGCCTGGAGAAGGGTCCCCGGCTCGGCGTTCTCGGTGCGGTTCTCGAAGTCGACGGCCGACCGGTATCGGCATTCGGTTGCGACGGAGTGCTCGTGGCGACGCCGACCGGCTCCACGGCGTGGGCGTTCTCCGCGGGCGGCCCGATCGTTTGGCCCGATCTCGAAGCAATCCTGGTGGTGCCCAACAATGCTCATGCACTGTTCGCACGACCGATGGTGACCAGTCCGGACGCCGCAATCGCGATCGAGGTCGAGGCGGATGGTCATGACGCGCTGGTGTTCTGCGACGGCCGCCGCGAAATGGTGGTGCCCGCAGGCGCCCGGCTCGAGGTGACACGCTGCGGCACACCACTGAAATGGGTGCGGCTGGACGGCGCCCCGTTCACCGACCGCCTGGTGCGCAAGTTCCGGCTGCCGGTCACGGGTTGGCGCGGGCAGTAGTGCTCTCCGAGATCCGCATCGAGTCGCTGGGCGCGATCAGCACGGCGACAGCCGCGTTCGATCGCGGGCTCACCGTGCTGACCGGCGAGACCGGCACCGGCAAGACGATGGTGGTGACCGGCCTGCACCTGCTTGGCGGTGCGCGCGCCGACGCAACCCGGATTCGGTCGGGCGCCGACCGTGCCGTCGTCGAAGGCCGGTTCAGCACGGCCGAGCTCGGCGATGACGTGGCTGAACAGGTCGACGAGATTCTCGACGCATCGGGTGCGGAGCGCGACGAGGACGGCAGCGTCATCGCCGCACGATCGGTCAGCCGCGACGGCCCGTCCCGGGCATACCTCGGGGGCCGCAGCGTGCCCGCGAAGTCGTTGAGCGCGTTCACCACCGAGCTGCTCGCCCTGCACGGGCAGAACGACCAGCTGCGCCTGATGCGCGGCGATGAACAGCGCGCCGCGCTGGACCGATTCGCCGATGTCGGGCCGCTGCTGAAGCGCTACCGCAAAGTGCGTGAGTCGTGGGTGGCCGCGCGGCGCGACCTGGCCGACAGAACCCAGCGGGCAAGGGAAATGGCCCAGGAGGCCGACCGGCTCAAGTTCGGACTCGGCGAGATCGACGCTGTCAATCCGCGGCCCGGTGAAGACGGCGCACTCGTCGATGACATCCGCCGGCTGTCCGAGCTCGACGCATTGCGGGAAGCTGCACAGACCGCGCGCTCGACGTTGTCCGGTGCGCTCGACGACGCCGCTGACGCGGACGCGGCGTCGGCCGCCGACGGAGTCGGGCAGGCGAAGACGGTGTTGGAAGCGACCGACGACACCGCGTTGCGGGCATTGGGGGGGCGGCTCGCGGAGGCGCTTGCCGTCGTCGGTGACGTATCAACCGAACTAGGCTACTACTTGACTGAATTACCCAGCGACGCCAGCACTTTGGAGACGAAGCTGGCAAGACAAAGCGAACTGCGCCTGCTGACCCGTAAGTATGCCGCCGACATCGACGGTGTACTGGCGTGGGCGCGCGAGTCGCGCGAACGGCTCGCGCAGTTGGATGTGTCCGAGGAGACGCTCGCCGGACTGGAACGCCAAGTCGTCGAGCTGGAGGCCGAACTCGTCACCGCCGCAACCGAACTGAGCAAGGCACGGACAAAGGCGGCCAAAGGACTTGCCAAAGCGGTGACAGCCGAGCTGTCCGGCCTGGCGATGGCTGACGCCGAGTTCACCGTCGCTGTGTCGGCGTTGACCGTCCGAGGCGACGACGCGGCGCCGATCACGTTGCCGTCGGGCGCGACAGTGCATGCAGGATCCGACGGTGCTGACGCCGTGGAGTTCGGCTTTGCAGCGCATCGCGGGACCGATGTGCTGCCGCTGAACAAGAGCGCATCCGGCGGCGAGCTGTCGCGGGTGATGCTCGCACTCGAGGTCGTCCTGGCCGCATCCGCTGAAGGCACCACGATGGTTTTCGACGAGGTCGACGCCGGCGTCGGCGGCCGCGCCGCGGTGCAGATCGGACGGCGGTTGGCGCGGCTGGCGCGCACGCACCAGGTCATCGTGGTCACGCATCTGCCGCAAGTCGCCGCGTACGCCGACATCCATCTCGTCGTCGACAGCACCGACCGAAACAAGGCCAGCGGAGTCCGTCGGCTCGGCGACGACGATCGGATCGCGGAGCTGGCCCGGATGTTGGCCGGCCTCGGTGACTCGGACAGCGGACGGGCCCATGCGCGCGAGCTGCTCAGCGCCGCGCAGGACGACCGTGCGCAGGTCTCCTAGCCTGTGACGGGTGTGACGGAAGATAACTTCTGAGGCTGGCGTTACGGCGCGCCTCCACCTTTACTTGAGGGTTCACGGACAGAATCGCCCCCATGAAGATGTCAGCGCTGCTATCCCGTACTGCGAGCCCGCGGCCGGGCATTACCGGCACGGCCCGTGTTGACCGCGACATCGATCGGCTGCTGCGGCGCGTCGGACCCGGAGACATCGTGGTGATCGACGCGCTGGATCTCGACCGCATCACCGCGGACGCGCTGGTCGAAGCCGACATCGCCGCCGTGGTCAACGCGTCGCCGTCGATCTCTGGTCGATACCCGAACCTGGGCCCCGAGGTCCTGGTGAACAACGGCGTCACGCTGATCGACGAGACCGGTCCTGAGGTGTTCAAGCGCGTCAAGGACGGCTCTCGGGTCCGGCTCTACGACGGCGGCGTGTACGCCGGTGACCGGCCGCTCGTCCACGGCACCGAGCGGACCGACCACGAGATCCACGAGTTGATGCATGAGGCCAAGAGTGGCCTTGTCGCACACCTGGAGGCATTTGCGGGCAACACCATAGAGTTCATCCGCAGTGAGAGCCCCCTGCTGATCGACGGCATCGGCATTCCTGACATCGACGTCGACCTGCATCGTCGCCACGTCGTGATCGTGGCCGAGGAACACAACGCCGCCGCTGACCTGAAGGCCCTCAAGCCCTTCATCAAGGAGTACCAACCGGTGCTCATCGGCGTCGGCAGCGGAGCTGACGTGCTGCGCAAGGGTGGGTACCGGCCCCAGCTCATCGTCGGCGATCCGGAACGCATCAGCGCAGAAGTATTGCGCTGCGGTGCGCAGGTGGTGCTGCCCGCTGACGCCGACGGGCACGCCACGGGGCTCGAACGCATTCAGGACCTCGGAGTCGGGGCGATGACGTTTCCGGCGGCGGGATCGGCCGCCGACCTGGCGCTGCTGCTGGCCGACCACCACGGAGCCTCGCTGATCGTCACCGCCGGTCACACCGCCAGCATCGAAGAGTTCTTCGACCGGTCCCGCCAGCACAGCAACCCGTCGACATTCCTGACCCGCCTCAAAGTGGGGGAGAAGCTGGTGGACGCCAAGGCCGTTGCGACCCTGTACCGAAGTCGAGTCTCCGGCGGCGCCATTGCCCTGTTGGTGCTGGCGATGTTGGTCGCCGTCATCGTCGCACTGTGGGTATCGCGGGCCGACGGGGCGCTGATCGACTGGGTCGTCGACTACTGGAACCGTTTCTCGTTGTGGGTTCAGGGCTGGGTCACCTAGGACTGTGGCGCGGTGATATCTCTACGCACACATGCAATTTCGCTGGCCGCAGTGTTTCTCGCCCTCGCCATAGGAGTGGCGCTGGGTTCCGGGCTGCTGTCCAGCACCGTGCTATCCGGCCTGCGTGACGACAAGCACGAGCTGCAGAACCAGATCAACGGGCTCACCGACGAGAAGAATGCAGTCAACGAGAAGCTCAGTGCCGCAGGCGAGTTCGACGCCCAGATGTCCCCGCGGATCTTACGGGACGCCATGTCGGGTAAGTCCGTCCTGGTATTTCGCACCCCGGACGCTGTCGACGATGATGTCGACGCGCTGTCCCGGATGGTGGAGCAGGCCGGCGCCACCGTGACCGGGACGGTGTCGCTGACCGAGGAGTTCGTCGACGCCAACTCCTCCGAGAAACTCCTGTCGGTGGTGAACTCACCAATCGTGCCTGCCGGAGCCCAGTTGAGCACCAAGTCGGTGGATCAGGGCTCGCAAGCCGGTGACCTGCTGGGTATCACATTGCTGATGAACAGGGATCCCGCGGTTCCCGTCGTCAACGACCAGCAGCGGGACACCGTGCTCGCCGCGCTGCGCGACACGGGGTTCATCACATACGGCTCCGAACGAGTCGGCGCGGCCAACACCGCCCTGATCGTGACCGGCGGCGGTCTCGGTGACGATGCGGGGAACAAAGGCGCAACGGTCGCCCGTTTCGCTGCCGGCCTGGCTCCGCACGGCACAGGCACGGTCATCGCGGGGCGCGACGGCAGCGCGACCGGGACCTCCGCAGTGGCGGTGACGAGGTCTGACGCGGCGCTGTCGGTCGCGGTCAGCACGGTCGACGACGTCGACGCAGCGTCCGGGCGGATCACCGCGGCGTTGGCTCTGCAGGACCTGATCAGCGGGGGGCGGGCCGGGCAGTACGGCATGGGACAGGGTGCAACGTCGGTAACAATCCCGCAATAGTCGACCGTCGGCGCGTCAGCGACGGGTTGTCGGGGTCGGTGTTAGGGTGGGGTTCCGTGGGTCGGCAGGCCCCAAGCTAGGAATCTCCCTAGGAAAGTAAGCCCTGCCCGTCGTCACGGAGGTTGCTCTTGCCAGCGTTACGCAAGCACCCGCAAACCGCCACCAAGCACATCTTCGTCACTGGCGGCGTGGTTTCTTCGCTCGGTAAGGGCCTCACCGCCTCGAGCCTCGGGCAGTTGCTGACTGCGCGCGGCCTGCAGGTCACAATGCAGAAACTCGACCCGTACCTGAACGTCGATCCGGGCACCATGAACCCCTTCCAACACGGCGAGGTGTTCGTCACCGAGGACGGCGCCGAGACGGACCTCGACGTCGGACACTATGAGCGGTTCCTCGATCGCAATTTGTCCGGCTGGGCGAATGTGACTACAGGGCAGGTGTATTCATCGGTGATCGCCAAGGAGCGCCGCGGAGAATATCTCGGCGACACCGTCCAGGTCATCCCGCACATCACCGACGAGATCAAGAGTCGCATCCTGGCGATGGCGCAGCCCGACGCCGACGGCAATAGGTCAGACGTGGTGATCACCGAGATCGGCGGAACCGTAGGCGATATCGAGTCTCTTCCCTTTCTCGAGGCCGCGCGTCAGGTGCGCCACGAGGTCGGTCGCGAGAACTGCTTCTTCCTGCACTGCTCGCTGGTTCCCTTCATGGCACCGTCGGGTGAGCTGAAGACCAAACCGACTCAGCACTCTGTCGCTGCGCTCCGCAGCATCGGTATCACGCCGGACGCCCTGATCCTGCGCTGCGACCGCGACGTGCCAGAACCGCTGAAGAACAAGATCGCCCTGATGTGTGACGTCGACATCGACGGCGTGATCTCCACCCCGGACGCGCCGTCGATCTACGACATCCCCAAGGTGCTGCATCGCGAGGAACTCGACGCGTACGTCGTGCGGCGACTCAACCTTCCGTTCCGTGATGTCGACTGGACGCAGTGGAACGACCTCCTACAGCGAGTGCACGAGCCTCAAGAGACGGTGCGAATCGCTCTGGTGGGCAAGTACATCGACCTGTCCGACGCCTACCTGTCGGTGGCCGAAGCACTGCGCGCCGGCGGCTTCAAGCACCGCGCCAAGGTCGAGATGCGGTGGGTGGCGTCCGACGACTGCGAGACCGACATCGGCGCCGCTGCGGTGCTCAGCGACGTGCACGCGGTGCTGATTCCCGGCGGCTTCGGTATCCGGGGCATCGAGGGCAAGATCGGCGCCATCCGTTATGCGCGCAAGCGCGGCCTGCCGGTGCTGGGTCTGTGCCTGGGCCTGCAGTGCATCGTGATCGAGGCGGCGCGATCGGTGGGCCTCGAAGGGGCGAATTCCGCGGAGTTCGATCCCAGCACGCCCGACCCGGTGATCTCGACGATGGCCGATCAGCGAGACGCCGTCGCGGGCGAGGCGGACCTCGGCGGCACGATGCGGCTCGGCGCCTATCCCGCCGTGCTCGAAACGGGATCCATTGTGGCGCAGGCATATGGGACGACGGAGGTCTCCGAGCGGCACCGCCATCGCTATGAGGTGAACAACTCCTACCGCGACCGCATCGCCGAGAGCGGGCTGCGGTTCTCCGGCACATCGCCGGACGGACACCTGGTGGAGTTCGTCGAGTACGCCCCAGAGGTCCACCCGTTCCTGGTAGGGACCCAGGCCCACCCGGAGTTGAAGAGCCGACCCACCCGCCCGCATCCGCTGTTCGCGGCTTTCATCGGCGCCGCGCTGGACTACAAGGCCGGCGAGCGACTGCCGGTGGAGATCCCCGAGCAGCGAGCGAACGGAGCGGAGCGCCCGGACAACGTGGGGCAGCGGCTCCAAGACGGCTCCCGGGAAAAATCCGACGTCCGTGGCTGAACACGATTTCGCGACCGTCGACTCCGAAACCATCTACGTCGGAAACATTTTCGCATTGCGCGCCGACGAGGTGCGGATGCCCGGCGGCAACACCGCCAGACGTGAAGTCGTCGAGCATTACGGTGCGGTGGCCATCCTGGCACTGGACGACGACGACAACATCGTCATGGTGTATCAGTACCGCCATCCGGTAGGCAGGCGGTTATGGGAGCTGCCTGCCGGGCTCCTCGACCTCGGCGGCGAACCGCCCCATGTCACCGCTGCGCGTGAGCTGACGGAAGAGGCCGGGTTGTCCGCGCAGAACTGGCGAGTCCTGGTCGACCTCGTCAGCGCGCCGGGCTTCAGCGATGAGGGTGTGCGGGTGTACCTTGCCACCGGCTTGTCCGACGTCGGCAGGCCCGATGCCCATGACGAAGAGGCCGATCTGGTGGTCCGGTGGTTCCCACTCGATGAGGCGGTGCGGATGGTGGTGAGCGGCGAGATCGTGAACACCATTGCGGTGAGTGGAATTCTGGCCGCACACACGGTGCGCGGCCAGGTCGATTCGCTGCGTTCGGTCGACGCCGCGTGGGTCGACAAGCCGTCCTCGTTCGCGCGCAGGAAGCGACACGCATGACGACGTCGCCTGCACTTCGCACAAGCGAATCATCGACGTTGCGGCCGGCGCTCGACGACCAGCTCCAGGGCTACCTCGACCACCTCACGATCGAGCGTGGGGTTGCCGCCAACACGTTGAGCTCCTACCGGCGGGATCTGCGGCGCTACGCCGAGCACCTCAGCACGCGCGGCATCGATGACCTGGGCAAGGTCACAGAGACCGACGTGAGTGATTTTCTGGCAGCGCTGCGCCGAGGCGACGCGGACACCGGCGCGGCGCCGCTGTCGGCGGTGTCGGCGGCCCGCGCGCTGATCGCGGTCCGCGGGTTGCACCGTTTCGCCGCCGCAGAAGGTGTCACCGAACTCGACGTGGCGCGCGCCGTCAAGCCGCCGACGCCGAGCCGGCGGCTGCCGAAGAGCCTGACCATCGACGAGGTGCTCGCTCTGCTCGAGGGTGCGGGCGGCGACAGTGACGCCGACGGCCCGCTCACTCTGCGGAACCGGGCCCTGCTCGAGTTGTTGTATTCCACCGGCGCGCGTATCTCCGAGGCGGTCGGGCTGGACATCGATGACATCGACACGCACGCCCGTTCGGTGTTGTTGCGGGGCAAGGGTGGCAAGCAGCGGCTTGTGCCGATCGGTCGTCCGGCGGTGACCGCACTGGACGCCTACCTGGTGCGCGGACGGCCGGACCTGGCCCGCCGCGACAAGGGCACGCCGGGGATCTTCCTCAATGCCCGTGGTGGCCGGCTGTCGCGGCAAAGCGCGTGGCAGGTACTGCAGGACGCCGCCGAGCGAGCGGGAATCACCGCCGCGGTGTCGCCGCACACCCTGCGGCACTCCTTCGCCACCCATCTCCTCGACGGCGGCGCGGACGTCCGGGTGGTGCAGGAACTGCTCGGCCATGCGTCGGTTACCACCACGCAGATCTACACGCTCGTCACCGTGCACGCCCTAAGGGAAGTCTGGGCGGGAGCCCATCCGCGGGCACGTTGAATAGCGCCAGGCGGTCACTGCGGCTCGCCAACCGCATCGCGGGGGACCTGTCAGCCGCCTAGGTACTCCGACTCCAGCACCAGGTCGGGGATCAGGGTCTGGTACTCCACATGCGTCTTGTGCTCGACGGTGTTCCACAACTTGCCCTGCTGCTGTCGCATGTACTGGCGATACTTGGGGACCCCGGGGAAGCCGACGTTGTCTGCGACGGCGATGGATCCCGTGTGCAGCCAGCCGCGACCGAGAATGCTCTGCAGATCGGACAGGTAGACGCTCTTCTCGTGATCGATGAAGAGCAGATCGAGTTTCCCGGCGGCGAACCCGTGGTCGTCGGTCAGCGCATCGAGCGTCTGTCCACCATCGCTGATGGTCCCGACCACACAGGTGATGCGCTCGACGACACCCGCGTGCGTCCAAATCCGACGGGCCACGTCGGCATTGGCCGACGACAGCTCGACAGAGAACACCTTGGCGCTCGGGTGCGGCCCTGGCGATGCGCAGCGAGCTGTAGCCGCAGTAGGTGCCGAGTTCCAGCGCCAGCTTCGGGTTGGCGCGGCGGACGGCGGCGTCGAGCAGCGCGCCCTTCTCGTCGCCGACGTTCACCAGTATCGATACCTCGGTGGCGAACTTGTCGATGGTGGCCAGCACGTCGTCGAGGTCACCCCGACGCGCATTGGCTTCGACGTAGGCCGCGCAGGCCTCCTCCCGGCCGTCGCCGAACTGGCCGGTTTTGACGAAGCGGCGGAGGCCCAATCCAAGCCGCCATACCGACGAACGAAGGAACGGCAACCGCCGCTTCAGGTTCATGATCGCCAGCCTAGATGCGTGGCGAACCGAATCGTGGGCTACCTTGCCGCGGGTCTGCCTGTCCGGGCCCGTTCGCCCCGTTAAACTTGCCCGGATGTTCGCCAAGCCTCTGCGTTGCCCGACCGCCGACGGTGGGGCATGACCGCCCGACGGCGAGCGCGAGTGAGGATCGCAGCGCAGCGAGGACCGGAGCGAGCGGGAGCCGAGGCATGACTGAGGACGGCGGCGGCGCCGACCCGCCCACACAGGCCGGCCTGACCGGTCGTCCGACTCGGACGATTCCCGAACCCAAGCCCAAGAATGTGCACGGGCCCGCCAAGGTCATCGCAATGTGCAACCAGAAGGGCGGCGTCGGCAAGACCACCTCGACCATCAACCTCGGCGCCAGCCTCGCCGGGTACGGCCGTCGGGTGTTGCTGGTGGACCTCGATCCGCAGGGCGCCTTGTCGGCCGGCCTCGGGGTTCCGCACTACGAGCTCGAACACACCGTCCACAACCTGCTGATCGAGCCGCGGGTGTCCATCGACGACGTCCTCATCCACACGCGGGTCAAGAACATGGACCTTGTGCCGAGCAACATCGACCTGTCGGCAGCGGAGATCCAGTTGGTCAACGAGGTCGGCAGGGAACAGACGCTGGCCCGCGCGCTGCATCCCGTTCTGGACCGCTACGACTATGTGCTGATCGACTGCCAGCCGTCGCTGGGCCTGCTCACGGTGAACGGGCTGGCCTGTTCGGATGGCGTGATCATCCCGACCGAGTGCGAGTACTTCTCGCTGCGCGGGCTGGCGTTGCTGACCGACACCGTCGACAAGGTGCGTGACCGGCTGAACCCCAAGCTGAGCATCAGTGGCATCCTGATCACCCGTTATGACCCGCGCACCGTCAATGCCCGCGAAGTGATGGCACGCGTCCTCGAGCGGTTCGGTGACCTGGTGTTCGATACCGTGATCACCCGCACTGTGCGCTTTCCGGAGACCAGCGTCGCGGGCGAGCCGATCACCTCATGGGCGCCGAAATCCGGTGGCGCCCAGGCATATCGATCGTTGGCCCGCGAGGTCATCGACCGGTTCGGTTCGTGAACACCCAGACAGAGCCGGCGGAGTCGCAGCAGACAGGCTTCCAGGTTCGGCTGAGCAATTTCGAGGGTCCGTTCGACCTGCTGCTGCAGCTGATCTTCGCGCACCGCCTCGATGTCACCGAGGTGGCGCTGCATCGGGTCACCGACGATTTCATCGCCTACACCAAGGCGATCGGCCCTCAGCTCGAACTGGACGAGACGACCGCGTTCCTGGTGATCGCGGCGACCCTGCTGGACCTGAAGGCCGCGCGGCTGTTGCCCGCCGGCGAGATCCACGACGAGGAAGACCTGGCGCTGCTGGAGGTGCGCGACCTGCTGTTCGCCCGCCTGCTGCAGTACCGGGCGTTCAAGCACGTCGCGGAGATGTTCGCCGAGCTCGAAGCCGCCGCGCTGCGCAGCTATCCGCGCGCGGTGTCGCTTGAGGACCGCTACGAGGACCTGCTTCCCGAGGTGATGCTGGGCGTCGACGCCCAACTGTTCGCCCAGATCGCGGCGAGCGCGTTCACACCGCGGCCGGTGCCGACGGTGGCCACCGAGCACCTGCACGAACTCATGGTGTCGGTGCCCGAACAGGCCGAGCAGCTGCTCGCTCAGCTGGAACGCCGCGGGCCGGGGCAGTGGGCCACGTTCTCCGAGCTTGTCGCCGACTGCAGGGAGCCGATCCTCATCGTGGGCCGGTTCCTGGCGCTGCTCGAACTGTATCGGGCGCGAGCGGTAGCATTTGATCAATCAGAACCGCTTGGTGTGCTCCAGGTTTCGTGGACCGGAGATCGGCCACCCAGCGACGTGATCCAAGCCACTGAGACGGTGGAAGAGCCAAACGATGACTGACGAATTTTCCGAGCCGGTGAACGGCGGCACCGCTGATTCGGGGACCGGCGGCGTTCCCGACTCGGTGAACGGCGACATTCCGGACCTCGATCTGGGCATCGAGGTCGCCACCCCGCCGGAGCTCGAGGATGCCGAACTCGCTGCGGTGCTGGAGGCGCTGCTGCTGGTGGTGGACACCCCCGTGACCGTTGATGCGCTGGCGGCGGCGATCGAGCAGCCGGCCTACCGGGTGGCCGCCAAACTGCAGGTGATGGCGGAGGAACTCTCGGCCCGCGAAAGCGGTATCGACCTGCGCGAGGCGGGCGGCGGGTGGCGCATGTACACCAGGGCCCAGTACGCGCCGTATGTGGAGCGGCTGCTGCTCGACGGCGCCCGCTCGAAGCTGACCCGCGCGGCGCTGGAAACGTTGGCGGTCGTGGCGTACCGCCAGCCGGTGACACGCGCGCGAGTGAGCGCGGTGCGCGGCGTGAACGTGGACGCGGTCATGCGAACGCTGCTGGCCCGAGGACTGATCACCGAGGCGGGAACCGATTCGGATACCGGCGCCATCACCTTCGCGACCACGGAGTTGTTCTTGGAGCGGCTGGGGTTGACCTCGTTGACCGACCTTCCCGACATCGCGCCACTGCTGCCCGACGTCGACATCATCGACGATCTGAGCGAAACGTTGGGCGACGAGCCGCGGTTCATGAAACTCAGCACACCGCCCGCGCATGACGAGCGGCGGCCGTCCTTCGACGTGGACACGGACTGAGATGGCCCATTCGGAGGGCGTGCGGCTGCAGAAAGTGTTGTCGCAGGCCGGGATTGCCTCGCGGCGTGTCGCCGAGAGGATGATCGTCGACGGGCGCGTCGACGTCGACGGCCACGTGGTGACCGAACTCGGCACCCGGGTAGACCCTGATGCGTCGGTGATCCGCGTGGACGGGGCGCGGGTGATGGTTGACGACACCCTGGTGCACCTGGCGCTGAACAAGCCGCGAGGCATGCACTCGACCATGTCCGACGACCGCGGCAGGCCGTGCATCGGCGATATGGTCGAGCACCGAGTCCGCGGTAATAAGAAGCTCTTTCACGTCGGGCGCCTCGACGCCGACACCGAAGGCCTGATGCTGCTGACCAACGACGGCGAGCTTGCACACCGGCTGATGCACCCGTCCTTCGAGGTGCCGAAGACCTATCTGGCGACGGTGCTGGGCACGGTGCCGCGTGGCCTCGGCCGCAAGCTGCGCGCCGGCATTGAGCTGGATGACGGGCCCGCGCGTGTCGACGACTTCGCGGTGGTGGATGCGGTGCCCGGCAAGACGATGGTGCGCGTGACACTGCATGAGGGCCGCAAGCGGATCGTCCGGCGGTTGCTTGCGGCGGTCGGGTTTCCGGTACAAGAACTGGTGCGCACCGACATCGGGGCGGTGTCGCTGGGAGATCAACGCCCCGGCAGCATCCGGGTGTTGGGCCGCGACGAGATCGGCGCGCTGTACAAGGCGGTCGGCTTGTGACCGACCCGCTGGTGATCGCGGTCGACGGCCCGGCCGGTACCGGAAAGTCTTCTGTGTCAAGGGGGTTAGCGCGAGAATTAGGCGCACGCTACCTGGACACAGGGGCGATGTACAGAATCGTGACACTGGCGGTGCTGCGGACGGGCGCCGACCTCGGCGACACCCCTGCCATCGAGTTGGCAGCCGCGGGCGTTCCGCTGTCTGTTGGCTACGACCCCGACGAGGATCGCGCTTATCTTGACGCAGAGGATGTTTCGGCAGAAATCCGCGGCGACGCCGTGACCAAAGCGGTCTCTGCGGTATCGGCGGTGCCTGCGGTGCGGGCCCGTCTGGTGGGACTGCAGCGCGAACTGGCCGCGGGCCCTGGCAGCGTGGTGGTCGAAGGCCGTGACATCGGTACCGTCGTGCTGCCGGACGCCGACGTCAAGATCTTCCTGACGGCATCGGCGGAAGAGCGGGCGCGTCGGCGCAACGACCAGAACATCGCCAACGGCCTTGGCGATGACTACGGAGCCGTGCTGGCCGATGTGCAGCGTCGAGACCACCTGGACTCGACCCGCGCAGTGTCTCCGCTGCGTGCCGCCGATGACGCGCTGGTCGTCGACACCAGCGACATGTCGGAGCCCGACGTGATCGCTCACTTGATAGCGCTTGTCAAACAGCGTGCGGGTGCGCCCCGATGAGCACCTCGGACGCCGACGGCACCTGGGTCGACGAAAGTGACTGGGAGCTCACCGATTCAGAGGTGATCGCGGATGCCGAGGAGGCGTCGGGTCCGCCGCCGGTGGTCGCGGTCGTCGGGCGCCCGAACGTCGGCAAGTCGACATTGGTCAACCGCATTCTCGGTCGCCGTGAGGCAGTCGTGCAAGACGTTCCCGGTGTGACGCGGGACCGCGTTTCCTACGACGCGAACTGGGTGGGCCGTCGATTCCTCGTACAGGACACCGGTGGCTGGGAACCCGACGCGAAGGGTTTGCAACAGCTGGTGGCCGAGCAGGCCTCGGTGGCGATGCGCACGGCCGACGCGATCGTTCTTGTGGTTGACGCCGTCGTGGGTGCGACGGCGGGCGACGAAGCCGCGGCGCGGATGCTGCGGCGGTCAGGAAAGCCAGTGTTCCTGGCGGCCAACAAGGTTGACACCGAGCGCGGCGAGGCCGATGCCGCGGCATTGTGGTCGCTCGGGCTGGGGGAGCCGCACCCGATCAGTGCGATGCACGGCCGGGGGGTGGCCGACCTACTCGACCAGGTCGTCGCGTCCCTGCCTGCGGTGTCAGAGGCCACCCCGGGACCGGGTGGGCCACGGCGGGTGGCGCTGGTGGGTAAGCCGAATGTCGGGAAGAGTTCCCTGCTGAACATGCTTGCCGGCGTCGAGCGTGCCGTGGTGCACGACGTGGCAGGCACGACCGTCGACCCCGTGGATTCGATGATCGAATTGGGCGGCAAGACTTGGCGTTTCGTTGATACAGCGGGATTGCGCCGCAAGGTCGGCCAGGCCAGCGGGCACGAGTTCTACGCCTCGGTGCGTACGCGCGGTGCAATCGATGCGGCCGAGGTGGTGATCGTGCTGATCGACGCCTCTCAACCGCTGACCGAGCAGGACCAGCGGGTGCTGTCGATGGTGATCGAGGCGGGCCGGGCGCTCGTGCTTGCGTTCAACAAATGGGATCTCGTCGACGAGGACCGGCGCTACGATCTCGGCCGCGAGATCGAACGCGAGCTGGCTCAGGTGCAGTGGGCGCCGCGGGTCAACATCTCGGCGAAAACCGGGCGGGCCGTGCAGAAGCTGGTGCCCGCCCTGGAGACGTCGTTGGAGTCGTGGGATAGGCGGATCTCTACGGGCCGGCTCAACACCTTCCTCAAGGAGGTGGTGGCCGCAACGCCGCCGCCGGTGCGCGGCGGCAAGCAGCCCAGGATCCTGTTTGCCACCCAAGCCACCACGCGACCGCCGACGTTCGTGCTGTTCAGCAGCGGTTTCCTGGAAGCCGGATATCGCCGGTTCCTGGAGCGGCGGCTGCGGGAGACCTTCGGGTTCGAGGGCAGCCCGGTCCGCATCAACGTACGGGTGCGGGAGAAGCGGGGCGCCCGCTCTCGATAGGTTGGTCGAGTGCCCGTCGTCGACATGATCCTGATCGCGTTGGCGGGCGTCGGAGCCGGCGCGATCAACGCCATCGTCGGCTCCGGCACGTTGATCACGTTTCCGACTCTGGTCGCGCTGGGATACCCGCCGGTGACCTCGACGATGTCGAACGCGGTCGGGCTGGTGGCGGGCAGCGTCTCGGGAACGTGGGGATACCGGCGGGAGCTGCGCGGCCAGGGACATCGCCTGCGCTGGCAGATCCCGGCGTCGTTGGTCGGTTCCATGCTGGGGGCGTGGCTGCTGCTGCACCTGCCGGAGCAGGTGTTCACCGAAGTGGTGCCGGTGCTGTTGATCCTGGCGCTGCTTCTCGTCATCTTCGGCCCGAAGATCCAGGAGTGGGCGCGTCGACGGGCCGAGGCTGCGGGCCAGTCGGCCGAGCACGTGTCGCCGCGGCGGATGGCTGCGTTGGTGTTCGCCACCTTCGCAGTCGGCGTCTACGGCGGGTATTTCACTGCCGCGCAGGGGATCCTGCTGATGGGTGCGATGGGCGCACTGCTGCCCGAGGACATGCAGCGGATGAACGCCGCCAAGAACCTGCTCGCGCTGGTCGTGAATGTCGTTGCGGCGGTGGCGTACACGCTGGTCGCCTCCGACCGCATCAGCTGGCCGGCAGCGGGTTTGATCGCGCTGGGCTCGCTCGTCGGCGGATTCCTCGGGGCGCACTACGGTCGGCGGCTGTCCCCGAACGCGCTGCGTGCGGTCATCGTCGTGATCGGTCTGATCGGCCTGTACCGTCTGTTGACCGTGTAGGTCAGAATCTCCGGCGTGCCGACTCCTGTTCGAGGACGGCGTCGAGGTACTTGAGCCGCTCCATCGAGGCGACGGCGCGTTGCGTGCGGTTGTTCCTCGCGAGAAGATCCCGGTGGCGGTGCACGAACGACCAGTAGCCCGCCGTGAACGGGCAGGCATCTTCGCCGAGTCGTTTCTTCGGGTCGTATGCGCAATCTGCGCAGTGGTCGCTCATCTTGTTGATGTAGGCACCGCCCGAGGCGTACGGCTTGGTGGCCAGCTTGCCGCCGTCGGCATGCTGGCTCATCCCGACGACATTGGTCGGCATCACCCACTGGAACCCGTCGACGTAGGCGGTGGCGAACCACTCCGTCAGCTCCGATGGTCGATAGCCGCGCTGCAGCGCGTGGTTGCCCAGCACCATCAGCCGCTGGATGTGGTGAGTCCACCCGCGGTCACGCACACCCATCAGGGCGTGGCGGAGGCACTCGGCGGTGACGGCGTCGGCGTCGAGTTCGCGCCACCATTTCGGCAGCGCGGTACCGGCCGCCAACGTGTTGTTGCGCGTGTAGTCGGGGCCGAAGTGCCAGTACAGGTGCCACATGTACTCTCGCCAGCCGAGGATCTGGCGGATGAACCCTTCGACCGCGGCATGCGGCATATCACGCTGTCGGTAGGCCTTCTCGGCCGCTTCCACGGCGTCGAGTGGCTGCAGGACACCGAGATTGAGCGGTACGGACAGCAGCGAATGCGACATCGCCCAGTCCTGGCCCATGATCGCGTCCTCGTATCGGCCGAACGTCGGCAGCCTGTGTTCGACGAAGCGGTCGAGCGCTCGCTTTGCTTCGGCGGGGGTGACGGCGAACAGCCGAGGGCCGTCGTTGCCGACGGTGGGCAGCTACATGCGGTCGAGATCGCGGCGAATCCGCTCGTCGATGTCGTCTTCCCGTGGCTGGTAAGGCTTCGGGACATGAAGTGCAGCTTGGTTTTTCGGTGGCGGTTCGCGGTTGTCTTCGTCGTAGTTCCAGCGGCCGCCAACAGGTTTGTCGCCGTCCATCAGCACGTCGAATCGGCGGCGCTGCTCGCGGTAGAAGTCCTCCATGCGGAACCGGCTACGCCCGCCCCCATTCGGCGAACTCCTTGCGGGGTAGCGCGAAGTTGGGCGTGGGCAGGATGTCGACGACGCGGCCGTCGGAGCGCAGTCGCTCCACGAACTGCTCGGCGGCGTGCGATGTCGGCTCGTAGACGAGCACCGGGCGGCGGTACTGCTCGAGTGCTTCGGTGTAGGTGTCTGTCCGCAGGAGGGTGGCCCGGGCGCCGAGGTCGCGCTCGGCGTGCCGCAGTGCCGATAGCACCAGATGCAGCTTCTGACGGTGATAGGGCCGACGGCGCAGCGCAGAACCGGCCTCGACGAGCAGCACGTCACGATGGGTGTGCTCGCCGCCGTAAGTCGCGGGCCCAAGCTGGTCGGCGAAGAGCCACAGCGGGGTGTCATCGCGAGCGGTCACAACACGTGTGTACCCGCTGGGTGTGGTTGGGATTGTGACGTCGCGCTGCGGTAGGCTCACGTGCTGCTGCTGGTCAATTTCGGCGGCACCGGGCTGTGGCGCAGTTTGGTAGCGCACTTGACTGGGGGTCAAGTGGTCGCAGGTTCAAATCCTGTCAGCCCGACACACTTAACGCAGGTCAAGCGCCTGTTTTGGGGGGCGCGAGAGTGTGCCGGCCCCGTTCCCAGCGATGAATACCCCAATCTGAGTCTGAGCGCCCGGACAGTCCTTCAATCGCCGCTTTCGCAGCCTGGTCGCTCTTGTGCCCATAGATGTCGCCTGTCACCGCGATGGAGGAGTGTCCGAGTAGGTCAGCGACGGCTTTGATGTGGACGCCCTGCTCAAGCCACACCACCGCAGCCGAGTGGCGCAGCGTGTGGACGCCCATACGACCCATCCCTGCCTTCTCGGCGGCGATCTGAATCGTCCGCAGGATGTTGCGCGGGTCGACCGGTGTACCGGCCAAGACGGTAGCCATACCTTTCGGGCTCCCGAGCCTGTACGTGCGCCGCCGCCGCCACCCGACCACCAGAGACACTTGAACACACGACGCAACCGGCATGGAGACCAATAACAGCCGCGACTCTGCAGTCAACGAAGGGGCCAGCCAGGCCGCAGGAGATAGGTAATACGCCAGAATCCGGTGCCAAAGTGCGATCGAGTGCCATGCCTAATGAATTACGTAGCACGCGTGGCGGAATTCGTACGCCTCAATACGAAGAGGCGGCGATAACCTCTTTAAGACGTATCGACGACGCCCGACCAGAGTGGCGAACCGCCGCGGTTCTCGACGCCCGCGCAATGACCGCGATCGCAGCCAATTGCACCAACCCCAAGATCACCACGGGCCACAGGGCGCCAGCCACAACACCGACCCACACGCGGGCGGGCGGCCTGTCGCCACTGCTCACCCAATCGGCAGCGGCCAAGATACCCAGAGTCGTAATCAGCCATCCACACAAGTACACGGTCATCACAGGGATTGCTCCTTCGTACAAGCTCGACAACGAGAGTGCCCAAAGCCCCTTAGTACTAACCCTCGCCCGTCTGACCAGCGCAGACACCCCAAACCGGCAATCCCTCACCCGCATTCACCTGGCGACCGGGCGACGCTCGCCACGACAAGCTCCTAACCCGAGCAAGATCTGGTGGGCCGTCGCCGCCAACGAGAGCAATCCGATGTACGCGCGGTATGAACTTCGGGCCGACTGCACTCGTGTCATAGGTCAAACAACGAGGCTTCGGAAAGCTCAACCACTAAGGGAACAAGATGGAAATCGCCGCTTTCTTTTGCTCAATGGTCCTGTTGATCGCGCTGCCGGCAGTTTTTATGGTCCGGTAGCTGGCCCCCCTGGGGGATGCCTCCAATCCGCAGCGATTCCGACACACAATCGGCATAGCGTGTGCCATTCCGCGCATCGCATCGTGGAAACCCACAGGTTGGGAGGGGACTGTCCGATTAACGGCGGATCTGACGGCATCGGTTAGTTGCCGGTCGGGGTGATCCGGCCGTTGAAGGTGATTGCAAACGCGTTCAGCGCCGGCTTCCAGCTCATTGCCCATCGTGCCTTACCGCCCGGTCGGATCGAGCGAACGGGTAACGAGATAGAGGCCTTTCAGGGCAGCTTGTTCGGTCGGGAAATGGCCGCGGGCGCGGATCGCGCGCCGGTAGCGGGCATTGATCGACTCAATCGCATTTGTGCTGCAGATGACCCGGCGGATCTCCACGTCGTAGTCCATGGCTAGGGCAGTCCATGGCTAGGGCTTGTATTTCTCGGGAGTCTTGTCGGCGGCGACGTTCATCGACTCCGACAGTTCGAGGAGTTCGTACTCTGCCGTCCCGTTGGGCACGGTGTAGGCCAGCTTCCGTAACTCGACAGCGTACTTGTGGATCTCTCGGCGGAGGTGTGCCTCGATTGTGGGCATAATTTCTTTCCTGACTAAGTGAACCGAGTGTAGCCCCCATTCAGGGATACGCCGAGGTGTGATTCTGGTACTTACAGCCCAAGCGCCCCGCTCCCCCATCGACCGCCGCACGCGCTGTGTCGTCAGACGTGTGGCCGTGGATGTCGCTGGTAATCGAGATGGACGAGTGCATGCCATTGGTTGCCTGAAGGCGCTGCAGGCGAGCACGACGCAAAGCCCAACGGCCCAAGCCGCTGCACCCACGACTGCGTCGATGCGCCTCTGCTCTCAGCGGTTTTTCAGCGGTCGGAGCGTACAACCCTATGTAGGTCGGGGCCTTATAACGAAGGACCGTTTCGTCGGGGGAGAACCCGCGAAGGACCTGAACGGAGGGGTAAGAGTGGAAAACCAACCGCTCACGTGGCGAGCGACAGCCATAGCGGCCAGCGGCATCGTCGCCCTCGGCGCACTAGCCGCAGCGATATGCCAAGGACACACAGCAACAGCAATGTCGGGACTCATGTCCCTCGGGCCAACCGTCACCGCATCGCCTGCCCCCACAACACCAACGACCAGCATGGCATCCCCGACCATGAAAGCAACGAAACCCAAAGGCTTCTAACACCCCCGCGAACCGCACCCAGGACTCATCAGATGAGGGGGCGCGGGGTGATGTGTCTTGCGCATGAGCAGGCGATGGAGCCGACGAGTATCCGGCCACGCTACAGACTATGACCCGCTGGGGAGCGTTGCGGTGGACTGACTATCCATGAGACGTTTTGCGCCCGAGCAGCCAGCCCACGCCACAACCGATCGCCGACCCGACCACCAATGCTGCTACGGCTGTCCCCACCCCTTCGATGGGCCTGGGGGCTGCCGGTTTTTCGTCAATGTATTTCGGTTTCGTTTCACCCATGACGGCTGCCTCCTCAATCATGGTGCGGTATTTGACGCTACGCCGGCGCGGCCACCCGTCGTTGAGATTCGGGCCCGCCACCCAAGCAGGATGACGGGCCGTCGTTACCCGGGGGAGCGGTGATCAAGGTGTTTACGGATGTGATGGTCAACTCAGCCTTGTACAGATCGGCGATGTCGTAGACGAACGATCGATGATGGCAGGTGTGAATGAATCCGACGGCCGCCGAGCAACCCAGGGCCACGATGACCGAATGAACAACCCCGTATAGCGCCGCGTTGGCCGCCGACAGCCTCGGGAAAACGCGCCACAGCGAGTTCTCTGGACCACCGACATGACAGGTGTCAGACTCGGGGTCGGACCGGGAGGTCGCCATGACAACGATTGAATCGGGTATCGCGCAGCGTGAAAACGGCATACCGCCACCGGAGGTGCCGTTGAGCGATATCGACCTCGGCTCACTCGAGTTCTGGAGTCGGGACGACGACCGCCGCGACGGGGCGTTCGTCACGCTGCGCCGCGAAGCGCCGATAGCGTTCTTCGAGGCTCCCACCGTACCCGGATTCGAATCGGGCCCCGGGCATTGGGCACTGACCTCGTTCGACCATGTGCACCATGCGAGCCGGCACCCGGAAGTGTTCAGTTCGATCCCGACCAGCGTGTCGTTGAGCGAGATCGACCCAGCGATCGCGGAGTTCAGCGGATCGATGATCAACCTCGACGACCCGCGCCACCTGCGGCTGCGATCGATCGTCAACCGCGCGTTCACCCCCAAGATGGTGGCCCGCATCGAGGAAAGCGTACGTACCCGGGCGCAGCAACTGGTGAGCGGTATGGTGGCCAACCACCCCGACGGGGAGGCGGACTTCGTCGAGTCCCTCTCGGGTCCGCTTCCGCTACAGATCATCTGCGACATGATGGGCATCCCCGAAGCGGACGAGCCCAAGGTCTTCCACTGGACATCGGTCATCCTGGGAGCCGGTGACGAGGAGGTGGCCACCGGCCACGACGAGATCGTTCAGGCGGTACTCGACCTCGCCGCGTACGGCGTCCAATTGGCCGAGTCCCGCCGGGCCGAACCCGCCGACGATCTGACCTCGAACCTGGTGCGGGCAGAGGTCGATGGTGAGCGGCTGTCGTCTGCGGAGATCGCCTCGTTCTTCATCCTGTTGTCCGGTGCGGGCAACGAGACCACCCGCAACGCCATCAGTCACGGCATGGTGGCGTTGAGCCGTTACCCCGATGCGCGGGACAAATGGTGGGCCGATTTCGACGGCGTGGCCGCTACCGCGGTCGAGGAGATCGTGCGCTGGGCCACTCCGGTGATCTTCATGCGACGAAATCTCAACGAGGACGTCGAACTCGGCGGTGTGACGATGAAGGCCGGCGACAAAGTTTCGATGTGGTACAACTCGGCCAACCGCGACGAAACCAAGTTCGACAACCCGTGGTTGTTCGACGTCACCCGAAATCCCAACCCGCACCTTGGATACGGCGGAGGTGGAGCCCACTTCTGCCTGGGCGCCAACCTGGCCCGGCGGGAAATCCGGGTGCTGTTCGAGGAGTTGCACAACCGCATCCCCGATATCATCGCCGTCGAGGAACCGGCCATCCTGCGCTCGGCGTTCATCCACGGCATCAAAAGGCTGCCTGTCGGTTGGACGCCCGCGGGTCACTGAGTGGGGCGGGCGCTCGCACGTCTGGTTCTAGATTGAGCTGCGATGACCAGTTCATCCCATCGTCTTCCCGACTGACACCGGAACGAATTTCATCTTCAACCGAGCGCGGGATCAAGCCCAGTCAGCGCAGAATTTAACTCACCGACGGTCCGAAGACGGGCGGCGTATGGCGCGAGGTCGGTAGTTGAGCCTCGGCGGGTTCACCGGGAGAAAATCTGTGATTGACCGACGCCGTTGGCGGGAGAATCCTCGAGGTCATCGCGGGGACGCAGCCAACTACCGCGATGAACCGGAGGGCAATGAGTTCGGAACATGTAACAGAGCAGGTGGCACTGGCCGAGGTCCAGGAGGGTGACACGATCCAAGATCCAGAGTCCGGTCAGTGGTTCACCGTCACCCGCACGGCGGAGGGCAGAACGAGTGTCACTCACACGCAGGCAGACGGCGACAAGACGGTCATTGAGGGATATCGCGTCTACTACGGCGACGAACGCCAAGGTGAACAGGTCGACTCCCGGTGCATTATCGATAGCCGGTTCACCAAGGGCCTCATCACCCGTCAGGTGCGAGAGTAATCGCGTTCTGGGCCGTATACGTCGCCTGCGATGGCGATTAAATACTGCCAGCAAACTATGACGGTTGCCGCAGTCTTCTTAAACGGAGACATTCGTGCCCATCTCCTGAAGCGATCCCCGTGTCGCCAGAACTCGTTGATCGATCGTGTTCGCGAGCATGAGCCGTGCTCAGAAACCGGTTATCAGCTGCGGAAACTATCGCACTGAGAGCTACCACGCGGATGCTTCTCGGGGTCAAGGGCTCTGCGGTTTAGTCTTTGGAAGCGTCGCTCGAGTCGTCGTCGTCATCGTCCGAGTCGTCGTCATCGTCCGAGTCGTCGTCGTCCGACTCGTCGTTGTCGTCCGAGTCGTCGTCTGACTCATCGTCATCGGCCGAATCAGCCTTCTTCGCGTACTTAGTCAAGAGCGCGGCCAGTTCGCGAGCTTCCTCAGGTGCAATCTGGTCTGCGAATAACCGCTCGTTTTCGTCGCTGCGCCGTTCGAGGTAAACCGTGTTGTCTTTAACGCCGACGTCCCACCGGCCGCCTTCTTCATCCGCCATCGATGCTGGCTACCACGATTGACGTGGTTACAAACCTAACGCACTTCGTGCGATTGCAGTGGCACCGAATCCGCGCCGATTCTCCGAGGTGAATTTAGGCAGTCTTTCAAGAGCCTCCGACAGGATCGAGCCGCCCTGTCAGCCGATCTCGTCCGAGACGGCAGATAATCAACACTGCTGGCTTCTAGGCTGTCGAGTCGCCTTGAATCGCAGCGCCGTAGGCCGATCAAGGGCTGGGAGGACGACGTGGCGAACTGGACTGCCAAAGTCGCGGCGGCCTTCCGCTCAATTGCGGGTGGGCTGCGCCGACGCAAGAAAGTCAAGTCGACGTCGTTCGACGAGCGGAACCGAGATGCGCCGTTCAACGCCTCGGGCGTGGCGCAGGTCGGCCCAGGCCGGTTCATCTTCGTCGACAACCACGATCCGTCGGCCTTATTCGAACTCGCACTCGACTCCGACGGCACAGAAGTCGAACGCATTTCGCGCCGCCTGATGGCTGGTCTTTCCGAGGGTCAGTTGCGCGATCCCGAGGGGCTGACACGCGTCGGCCGCGACGGCGAGACCTTGCTCATCGTGGCATCCTCGCTCTGCGTCCCTGACGCGAAAGGGCCAGGGCGACAACAAGTCAGTGACGGTTTGGTGCGTCTTCGCTACACACCCCACGGCGACCTGCACGCAGAAGCAATGCGCGGATTCCGCGACTGGTTGCTGCACAACGTGCCTTCACTCGCCGCAGCCGGCCAGCGAGAACCGGATGCCGGCGGGCTGAACATCGAAGGCCTGGCGTGGGACCCGCGCACGCACACCCTCATGTTCGGCCTGCGCGGACCGGCGGAACCCGGCAGCATCACGGTGATTCGGGTCCCAGTCGATCCGACAGGGGCTCGGTGGAGCACGGAGGTGCTCGGGGCGCCGGCGATTGTGCGCGCCCGCACACCACGACCGAACGCGAAGCAGGGTGTTCGCGACATCTCGTACGACGAGCAGAACGGTGACTTCGTTGTTCTGCTCGGGCGATCGAGGAGCACGGGCGACGAACCGTTTCAGCTCTGCACATGGAGCGGCAGCGGAGACAGCCTCGAGCTCCTGGATATCAGGTTTCACCGAGCGATGAAGCCAGAGGGCGTCGTCACATTCACAAGCGGCGACGAAAAACGACTCCTCATCGTCGACGATCGCGGTGGCTACGCATTGTGCGACTACCCCGACAGTGATCAGTAGAAATAGAGGTTGGAACCGGGAAGTTCCTGGTGGACCCTCGCGTTGCCGTTCGGCGTGAGGTCGGACCCGAACTTCGCCATCTCAGTGGTCCGCACACTGACGAGGTTGAAATAGCCCGTGAACGCGAACCGGCCCGGCGGGTTAGCGGGGTCTGCGACCGGAACGGGTACGGGGACAATCGTGAACTCTTCGCCATGATCGCCGTTACTCGGCGCACACGTGTAGAGATATTTGTGCCCTTGATCGGTGACTTGCGTGCCGCTGGCATGCAGAACGCGGTTGGAGCCCTGATTGGCCAGTGACTTTCCTGTCCCGAGCTCGTTGAAGACCCAGAGATCCGACGCGTCGTTGTTGTCCAGCAGCGGTCGATGGTAGACCTCGAAATTCGCCGGAGTGGGAATGCCCGGCGGAATCGTTTCGGTGTTGCTGGCATGCAGACAATGACTGGTGTCGTGCTTGAGGACGTAGACCGGGTTACCAGCGCCGGGCAGACCGGCAAAAATATATCCGGCCGACTCGGCCAGCCGAAGTTGCTGCCGCACTGAATCGATCTCCGCCACTACATTGGACACGCCGAAACCCGTTAGTAGAGACTGCATTTGATCAATCAGGGACTTCATGACCGTCTGCTGACTCTCGCGGCTGAACAGGGTCTCCCGATATAGCCGAATCTGGTCCAGCAACTGCTTGCGGCGCGTGTCGTCGTTACGTACGAGCTGCGCGATGACCCCATCACGCCCCAGCTTGAAAGGCCTCTGGGGTTGGAGTGTCTGGTCGATACCCCACGGGATCATCTTGAACTTGATGTCGCCCACCCCCGGCACCGCGACAGCAGTTACGTCGTTATAGAGATATGTGTTGTTCGTGTTGTCGGCGTAGCCGTCCCAATGCTTGAGGAAGAATTCCATCGCGTAGAGCTTGAGGTACTCGTCCATATCGAGCACCTGATCGGCGCCGGCCAGACCGTTCGCCTTGATGTGGCGGCAGGCGAACTTCAGATCGGCTTTGTCGTCGAACTCGGACAGGGATTCCACCCCGATAAAGTCCAGCCTCGATTCGACGAGATCGTCCGTATGCTCGATTTCGTACAGATTTCCTTTCATGTTGCCGTTGAAGTTGCGTTCGATGTAGCGCTTCATGATCGGCTCGGCGTTGACGTAGATGCCAGGGCTATTGACGGCACCGTCTCCTTCGCCGATAAGGGCTCCGTTGACGAACACCCGGGCGTAGTTGCATCGCGAATGAGGCAACCCCGCCATGTCCAGCAACCTGTAGCCCAGCGTCTGCTTGATATACGACTTGTCCTGAATCGAATTGTTGAGCGTCACGTAGCGCGACCCGATCAAGGTCTCGATCGCGGCGACGTTGGCATCGGCGAACTTGCCGAAGTCGATGTGCAGGCACGGCTTCTTGTCGTCGATGGATCCGCAGAACGATTTCTTCTTGATGCCGACGTCGTCGAACGTGGTGTGCGCGGGAAATCGCGTTCCGGATATCTCGACCGAAACCGCCTTGCGCCACGTGTACCTGCTGCCGTCGGTGAAATTGAAGTTGCACCGGCCGCCGGCGGGCTCTTCGTTACGTACCGCATCCCAGTCGGCTTGCGGCATCTTGATCTTGATCGTGATCACATTGTCTAGCGCATAAAAAGAATCGAGCGCTTGTTGCTGCTGAAGGGTCATTGTCAGCTCTCCCGTACGTCGCGGCCTCCCCAATAGCTTGGGGCGGGACATCGCTTTCGACGCGAGTAGCAGGCTACTCGTCTTTATGATTGGTCACGCCACTACTACACAAGGAATTACGTCATTCTCGGGGAGAGTTCAGACCAAGCGCGTAGTACTACTCATCAGCTGAGTTCGTCTGCGCGGCATGCTGGAGTCATGCCGCTTACCCAGCCGATGCCTGATGCGAGCACTGTTGCCGAGAACACCGCTCCCACCCGCGACCGCGCCGTCGACGTCGCGCGGCTCGCAGCCCTCGTAGTGGTGATCTTCGGGCACTGCGCATTGCTGCTCGCCACAATCGACAGCGACGGTCTGCGAATCGGCAATCTGCTCGGCGAGCTGCCTGCGATCGCACCCATCACGTGGGTAGTCCAGGTGATGCCGCTCTTCTTCCTCGCGGGGGGTTCCGCGGGCGCGTACGGCTGGCGTGCCGGCACCTCGTGGGGCATGTGGCTGTTCACCCGGGCGCAGCGACTGTGCCGACCCGTCTTCTGGTATCTCGCTTTCTGGGCGGTCGCCCTTGTCGTCGCCCGTCTGATCCTCGGAGCGGACTCCGCGGCGGCAATCGGCCGTGAGTGCGTTGCGCTGCTGTGGTTCCTCGGTGTGTATCTCGCGACGCTCGCCTTCGTACCGGCGCTGACGCGGCTGCAGTCGGGACGCGCGGTCGCAGTCGTGGTGGCGTCCCTGCTCGCGGTCGCCGCCGCCGTCGACGGGATTCGAATCGCCGTCGGTTCACCCGAAGCGGGCGTCGCGAACTTCCTCTTCGTCTGGTTGATCCCGGTGGTGATCGGGGTCGCCTACGCGCGGCGGCTGATCGGTTTGCGTGCGGCACTCGTCGTGGCGGCATGCGCATTCACCGCGCAGGTGCTCCTCGCCATCTTTGGACCGTACGAACTCTCCCTCGTGGTGACCGGCGTGGAACGGATGTCTAACGTCGGACCGCCGACCCTGTTACTCGCACTGCACTGCACATGGATGTCGTGTGTGTTCGTGGCGGCAGCGGGCCCGATCCGGCGATGGGCCGCGCGGCCACGCGTCTGGCATGTGGTCGCAGTGGGCAATGGGGGAGCGATGACGCTTTACCTTTGGCACATTCCGGCGATCGCGGTTGCGACTTTCTCGCTGCATGCAGTCGGTTTGGACGCCTACGACGTTGACGCACCGGGGTTTTGGGCTCTCCTCGCGCTGCGCGCGCTGGTGTTCGCGGTCGTCATGGCAGCGACGTTCTGGCTGCTGTCACCGCTCGAGCACCGTCGGCTGCCATGGTGGGACGCGCCGGCGCCGTCAGTGGGCGCCCGATCGACAGCTGCGGGCGCGCTGGTATGCCTTGCAGGCGTCGCACTCGTAATGCTGTCCAAGAACGGCCTCGATGGCGGTGCTGGTTCCGCGCTGCTGGGATGCTTTGTTGCCTCGGCAATAGCAGCGCGGATAAGCGCAGGCACGGGCTGCCGTAGTGGTCCCCGGGGACGGTCGCGCCGCAGTCCAACACCTACTTGATTCCGACCACCATCGAATCGGGGCCGACGAGATGCTCGACATAGGTGTCTTTGAAGCCCGCGTCGGCCATCCACCCGCGGCAGTCCGCACCGGTGTAATCGAAGCCGAGGCCCTCGATCAACATGTTCAAACTCATCAGCAGCCCAAACGCGTTGTGTCTGCGGTCGTCGTCGATGATCGCTTCGTACGCGATCAAGGCCCCGCCCTCGGGCAGCGCGTCATGGGCCTTCTGCAGCAGCATGCGCTTCTGGTCGAGATCCCAGTCATGAAGGATGTGGCCCATGACGAGCACGTCGGCACTCGTTTCGGCAATGGGTCGGTGAAAAAGTTACCGCCGCGGAAGCTGAGGCGATCCCCGAGCCCGTGGCGGGCGACGTAGGCGTTGAAGATCGGCTCGATGGGCGGGAGGTCGAAGCCGCTGCCGCTCAGGTGTTCGTGCGCCGGCGATCGCGACCGGGACAGCGCCTTCAGCACAACCGATGTCGATCACGCTGCTGTAGTCGCGGAAGGGAAACTTCGCTGCGATTGCCTGTCCCGTCGCGGTACTGAGGCCGCTCATCGCACCGGCGAACTGCGCGAGCAGTTGGGGGTCGGCGTAAAGCGTCTCGAAGAAGTCGCCGCCGGTCTTCACCTCGCTCTGCGGCTGCCCGGTTCGCAGTCCCTCAGTCAACGATCCCCAGAACTGATACAGGCCGGGCGTTCATCATCTCCAACACGCCGCCGATGTACGAAGCCTTGGCAGGGTCGAGGAAGAGATCGGTCGCCGGAGTATTGGAGTAGCGACCGTCGTCGTCACGTTGGAGCATCCCAAGCGCCACCAACGCGTCGAAGAAGTCTCTCGCACTGCGGGGATGCAGCCCGAGTTGCTCGCGGAGCTCCTCGGCCTTCAGCGGACCCGCGTCGGCCAGCGTCCCGAACAACCTCAGCTCGACCGCACTCAAGAGCGTCTTCGACCCCCAGAAGGCGAATCCAAGCTGCATGATCGAATCCGGTGTCACCTGGTGGGCCTTGTCCGCACTTGTCACCGGATGTCCTTCCTATCGGATGACGTTTGCCAGCTCAACTTATCCGGCGACCTGGGCCGGGGAACGGGTGATTCCGCGAGAAGATCTGCGCTGCCTCGGAATCCACACATTGACGGTCACGTCACTATTCCAACTTGATTAACGCCTCACGCGTCGAGGTGCCGCAGACGAACACGCGAACTATGCTCCGGTCTGATAGTCAATTAATTGCGAAGCGGCGACGTCGATTCGACGAGGGTGGGACCCAGCGGTGCGAACGGTATTGGGACTGTCGAAGACGTCGACCAGTATCGGGTGGGTTCTGGTCGACGGACAAGACGTCGCCTGTGACCCACTTGACCATGACGCCTTCGATGTCGCCGACGCGGGCTTCGTCGGGCCGGCGGTCACTGCGCGCCGCGCTCTTGCCATCGCGACCGCAACTGGCTACACCGTTGATTGTGTTCGGGTGACGTCAAGCGATCCCGTGCACACGAATGCCGTGTCACTACGGAAGGCGTTGAGGGAGTTCGGGATCGACCACGTTGTGTCGGTTCCGTTGATGGAGGCCACCCGGGCGTGGGCCACGGGCATCGGACATGCCAATGGGGACAAGAAGACTGCCGTATGCATTCTCAACCGTGAGTCGGCCACGCTAGCGGTCATCGACACCCGTAGCGGCGCAATCAAAACCGCGACCACCAAATCGCGCGACAGCGCCGGCCGCATCGACTGGCTCAGCCGCGCCCTCGGCCGGAACGGTTCGCAGCCCGAAAGCCTTTATCTGATCGGCTCCCGCTCCGAACTCGATGCGATCGCCGGTCCGCTCGCGGAGGGCCTGTCCGTACCCGTCGTCGCCACCCATGACGTCCAGCTTGGACTCGCACTAGGCGCGGCATTCTCAGACCTGAAGCAGGCCAACGATACCGCCGCCGAAGCCCGATCCGGGTTCGCGTCGCATGCGAGAACGCTGACCGTCGTACCCGCACTCGCGGTGGCTTCCCTGTTCACATTGTCATCTGCTGACGGTCCAGTTCATATGGGGGAGAGCATTTCCCAGCAGGCCGCGACGCCGCCCGCGGCCAACGCCGTTGAGAATCCGACGGATGCTGCGTCTGTCGCGCCTCTGATATTCGCGCCGTCGCCGGCCGCAGCGGCGCCACCAGCGCCCGAGCAGCGCGCGCGGGCGTCGATCCCCGAGCCCGAGCCCGCCGAAACCGGCGTCGCAGCGGATCCCGTCGCCGCAACGTTGCCTGCGCAGGAGACGATGATCGCCGCGCCGCCCTCTCCCGAAGTTCAGCCGGTTCAACACATGCCCGAGGCGCAGCCGACGGCGGTTCCCGGCTCCGCACCGGTCGCACCCGGCCCGGCCGCTCCTCCGCCGGCGGCTCCGGTGCCGCTCCCGTCCGACACAGTCCCGCCGCCACCGCTGGATCCGCTCGCTGGACGTGCTGAACCCGCTGTTCAGCGGGTTGCCGTGAGCTAGAACCGAGCCGCCGCGAAGGATGCCGCGTCGCCGACCATCCCGTTCACCGGGTACAGCGCGTGCGCGAACGTCGGTCCGCCACCGGGTGTGCCGTTGCAGATGGTGTCGCCTTGAGCGCACAACTGGATGGTCTTCTGCGCGTATGCCGGGCCGATCACGATCGGCGGCGCGCCGTACTGAGTCATCCAGGCGTCCGACGGCTTTCCGAAGAGAGTGACCGCGGCGACGTGGTTGGCCACCTCGGTCGGCAATGGCGCGGGTACCAGTGCAGCGGGCACGCCCGGCGGCACGGAGGCAGAGGTGACGTATCCGGCCACGGCCGCACCTTGTGAGTAGCCACCCAGCACGATCCGGGTGTTGGGACAGTTCGTCGCCGTGGACTGGACGTGACCACCTGCGTCCCTGACCCCGTCGACGACGGTGCCGGCGAATGCTGTCGGGTCGTCGAAGTTGCTGGCGGCGGGGTAGTTGACCGGATACACCGCGACGGACTTGTTGCCGGCATCCGACCGCAGTGCGTCGACAAACGTCTGGCCTACTCCGCCGACGCCGGGCGGCTCGCCGGTCCCGCGGGCGAAGATCACCTCGACATCCGGGCATGGTTCGGCGGATGCGGCCGGGATGGGCGTGCTCAGCAATGCCGCCCCGACGGTCATTGCCGCTACGCCGAGAAGACGGGTGATGCGACGTGTGCTCAGGCGGGTCATGCGCAGGGGGTACCCAGCCAAGTCGCGTTATACCCGGCTTGCGGCAAACGCAGCGGCCTGGTTGACCATCCCCGTCTGGACATACGCACCGTGGGCCCGCATGTCCCGGCCGCCTTGAAAGCAGATCGGATCGTTCGGTACGCACATCTCGATGGTCTTGGCCGCGTAGAGCGGGCCGATCGAGGGCAGCGGACCTGGGGACAGGCTGTCGGCGAAAGTGCTTCTCGCACCGCCGAACTCGGCCGCGGCCGCGACGTGGTCGGCGACGCCAGCCGGCATATATGTGGTGGCCAGATCGACCACCGCCGCACCCTGTGAGTACCCGCCGAGCACCATTCTGGTGTTCGGGCAGTTCGCGGCCATCGCCTGAACGTGGGCACTCATGTCGTCGCTTCCGGCCGGCGCGCTGCTGGCGAAATCGTTGCTGGCCGGATAGTTGACCGGGTACACGCCGACCGAACGGCCGCCGAGTTGCGAGCTCATCGAGTCGACGAACGCCTGACCGATCCCGCCGACACCGGGCGGCTCGGTGGTGCCGCGGGCGAAGACGATCTCGACGTCGGGGCATGGCGCAGCACCGGCGGCGGGAAGTCGATCAGCACGAGGGGCAGTGCTGCAGCCGTCGCTACGACCGCACCGAGGATGGACGTCAGCCGGGCCACGCTATTTGTCGTCATGCCCATATGTCGACGCTAGGACACGAAGATGTGACAGCGACCAGACGTCAGAGGCCACGATCTTCGCGCTTGCGGTCGATGAAGAAGCGTCGCACGCGGTCGGACATGCGCGAGTCGTGGCCGCGGTTACCCAAAACCATCAACACCCCGATCACCACGGCAGCGAGCAATGCGCCCAAGCCCGCTAATGCCAGTAACCACTGTCGTGACCCCCATGGCTGTCGCATACCCGCACGTGAAGCGAATACAGCAAACTATGACTCAGATCACGATGTTTCGGTGCACTCGCGAGTGGAAACGAGACTGTAAGTCTCGCGCTAGGTTGCGTCCCTGCGCACCGATCAATAAGGAGTAGGTCGAATGACCGAGTCCGCACTTCGGTCCGGTCCCAGCATTGACTCTTCCTTCGCCGGAGGATCAAAGGTTCGTCGCGGGTGGACCCTGTTCGTCGCCTGTTCCGGCGTGGCGCTGGTCATCGCGTCGATGGTCGCGCTGAACACCGCTTTGGCCGACATCGCAGTGGCGACTTCGGCGTCGCAGACCCAACTGACCTGGATCGTGGACAGCTACACGCTCCTGCTCGCCTGCCTGCTGCTCCCCGCTGGCGCGATCGGGGATCGTTACGGCCGACGGACCGCGTTGCTCGTCGGCCTGGCGATCTTCGCGGTGGCGTCGTTCGCTCCACTGGTCTTCGAAAGCCCGGTGCAGATCATCGCCGCGCGGGCGCTCGCCGGTGCCGGCGCCGCGTTCGTGATGCCTGCGACGTTGTCGTTGCTGACGGTGGTGTACCCGGCGGAGGCGCGCACGAAAGCGGTCGGCATCTGGGCGGGCGTTGCAGGGTCTGGCGGCGTTTTCGGCCTGATCGGCACCGGTCTGCTCCTGCGGTTGTTCGAGTGGCGGTCGATCTTCTGGGCGCTCGCCGTCGTCGGTGTGCTGCTCTTTCTGCTGACACTGACAATCGCCGAGTCGCGCGAAGGCGACGCTCCACCGCTGGACTGGCCGGGCGCGGTGACGATCGGTGCCGCGGTCGCCGTATTCGTGTTCGGCATTCTCGAGGCGCCGGCTAACGGATGGACCGATCCGCGCGTGTACGGCTCCATGATCGCGGGCGTGGTGCTCGCGGTGGTGTTCGGCGTCATCGAATTGCGGCGCACCCATCCGCTGCTCGACATCCGACTCTTCCTCGACCCGCATTTCGGCACCGGCGCTGCGGCGATCACGATGGTCTTCCTCGGTACCTTCGCCCTCTTCTACCTCGTCACGCAGTACGTGCAGCAGGTGATGGGGTACACGCCGCTGGCGACCGCGATCGCGCTGGCTCCGCTCGCGGTGCCGTTGCTCACGTTCTCGTTACTGTCGTCCTGGTATCTGCCGAGGCTGGGCCTGCGCGCAGTGGTGTTCGCGAGCATGGTCTTGGTGTCGGCCGGATTCCTTTGCATGTGCACGCTCCAGTCCGACTCGTCGTATCTCGATGTGCTATGGCCGCTATTGGTGATCAGCTCGGGCTTCGGGTTATGCACGGCGCCAACGACATCGGCGATCATGACGGCCGCGCCGAACGAGAAAGCAGGGCGTTGCGTCAGCGGTCAATGACGCCACCCGAGAGGTCGGTGGCGCACTCGGTATCGCCATGGCCGGATCGATACTGGCGGGCAGTTACAGTCATCACGTCGCGTCAAGGACTGGCGGCGTTTCCGGAGCCCGTTCGCGGGCCTGCCTCCGATTCACTGGCGCAGGCCCTCGAGGTCGCCGGTCGGCTGGGGCCACGCGGAGACCAGTTGGCTGATATCAGCAAGACCGCTTTCGTGGAGGCGAACAACTCGTCGTATCTGGTGATGGCCGCTATCGTCGGTGCCGCCGCGTTGATCATTCCGCTGTTCGCGCCCGGGCGCGATGGCCGGCGGCTGATCAGACATCGCGAGAAAGCTACCGCGGAGTGAGCCGGAACACCGGAATCGTTCGACCGAGCTGTGCGGTCTTGGTCCGATAGTCGGCGAAACCGGCGTAGTACCGCTCGGCGAGCCCGTACAGACGGGCGTAGTCGTCTGAATCCGTGACCTCGGCTGGCGCGAAAAGCCTCGTCGCCCAGCTCGCACTCGGGATGCGCGACGAGGTTGTGGTACCACTGCGGATGCTTGTCGCCCCCATAGTTCGAGGCGATGACGACCACGTCGCGCCCGTCGTGGAAATAGGCGATTTGGGCTTTACGGACCTGGCCGCTCTTGGCGCCCTTCGTCTTCAACGTCGCCGACGGCACATTGAACATCCCCCAGCTCAGCCGACCGTTGCTGATCCGCCCAAGCCACGGATCCGTCTTCGATGCGAAGTGTCTGGCGATGAACTGGCCCACCCGCGAGCGTGAGAATCTGTTCAACGCGCGCACGGCTGCCGAGCGTGGGCGTGTCGGATCGACGTGACGTAAAGGCACGAGAAGACCTTAAAACCGCAGCAGGACCCCGGTACGCTAACCGGCGTAGCGCCGAAGCCGGGCCCGTATCGGAGGGGACGAATCATGAAGCTCATGGCAGTACTCGCGCTGGCCTGCGGACTCACCGCCGCGCCGCTGGTGGCGGTCGGCACTGCGTCCGCCGTGCCCGGGACGTGCGACGGCGCGGACTGTGTCCCGTTTGTGGATCGCAATATCGTGCCCACCGATCTGTGCGTGTTCCAATCCCGGCATCCGTTCGGCCTGGACGCGAAGGGCAACACCTTCGCGTGCGCCGCCACCGATCATTGGGTGCCCGTGGCCCCGCTGGTCGGGGTGCGCACCATGCGGGCGCCGTGTGACGGGACGGTACCGGGTACCGCACAGTCACCCGCCGGCCAGCCGCTGATCTGCGACGGCCAGGCGTGGAGCTCCGACTTCGATTTGCTCTACTACGCACGCAGTTGAGCGTCGCGCAGCAACTGGTGACATCTGGAGGGCTCTCGCCCCGGCCATCACGTAAGGTGGTTACGTCGACTAAGCATCTGGATCTAGTCCCGACGCCGGAGTAATGCTCATGACCTCGATCAAGACCCCGTTGGCCACCGTCGCGGTCGTTGGCGGCCTCACTGCAGCCCTATTGGGCCTGGGCTCTGCTTTGGCGACCGCCGAGCCGGCCCCGCCGCCGGCGCCCGTCCAAGGCGAAGCGCCGCCGACCTGGGCGCCCCCGAAGCCCGCCGAGTTCTGGGACGGGCAGCCTGTGGTGTGGAACTCGGGTTGGGGCGGACGCTGGGGCGTGTGGATCAACGGCGGCTTCATCACGCTGTCGTCGAACCCTGTCACGAATGGCGGCTAGCCGATGGCTCTGCGTTGAGCAGTGTCACCAGTTCCAGACCGCTGGGTCGCTGGGTGGATAGTTGGCGCAGACATCGGTGCCATGGGCGGCGACGCCCTTGTTGTTGAAGAACAACTTGGCCCAGTTGGCCCAGTGAGTCGCCATCTGCTCGTAGTAGACGTTGGTCGCGGTGTCCTCTGAATACTGCCGCCGTGCCGCATAGTCCAGCGAGAAGAACCAGTAGATTCGGTCGCGGGCGCCCTGCTGAATGTCGGGCGGCCTGTTGTTGTAGTCGATCATGTAGCGCTCGTAATACACCGGGTCGGTGTCGCGCACCGCGGCCATGTACTGGTCGACCGTGCAGGTGGTCTTGAGTATCCGGTTCGGGATCGGATAGTCGTCGCTCGCGTCGGCCGAGGCGACGGCAGGAATTGCCAACGCGACGACACTCAGCGCGGTCACCGCGACGCTCGCTTTACCCAACATCACTGTCTCCCTTTACCTATTGCGGATTCTCCGCCGCTAGCGGCGGCCCTTCCGGTGCTGGCGCTGCCGGCGGCTGCCCCGCCACTTGTTGGAGTACCGGCAGTTTCTCCGGGCAGTACGTGCGCAGCGCGGCACCCAGGAACTGCCACGCCTGCTGCGTTGTGCTGTCCTTCTCCAGTTGCGCAAGAATGAACTTGGCAGACCCGTAGGCGTCCTTGTCGACGCCGTTGTACAGCCGCTTACACGTGATCTTGCCGATCCACGCGTTGTAGTCCTTCTGGCCGTATATCCCGTATATGTGCAGCTCGTTAGAAAAGTCGGTGTCCGGATCGGCGTGGACGGGCGCCGAGAAAGCAAGTGCGGGCACTGCCAACGCGAACGCCGTCACGACGGTCGAAGCGAGCCGTTTTGCCTTCATGGTCACCTATCTGATCGGGCCCGTTGGACTTTCATCGCCGCCCGCATGACGGCCTGACATAGCGCCGACCGGTTCACGCTCGGTCTGGGGTTCGGGCCACGGCTCGGGGACCGGTCGCTGGCGCACTCGTTGTGGCCACCAGAACCAGGGCCCTAGCAGCGCGGCGATCGACGGCGTCATGAATGACCTGATAACCAGTGTGTCGAACAACAGGCCGAGACCGATCGTCGTGCCCACCTGGCCGACCACGCGGAGATCACTGACCACCATCGACATCATCGTGAACGCGAACACCAGGCCGGCCGACGTGACCACCGAACCGCTGCCACCCATCGACCGGATGATACCCGTGTTGATTCCGGCATGGATCTCTTCTTTGAATCTGGACACCAGAAGCAGGTTGTAGTCCGATCCCACCGCCAACAGGATGATGACAGACATCGCGATGATCATCCAATGCAGGTGCATGCCGAGGATGTACTGCCATATCAGCACCGACAGGCCGAACGATGTGCCCAGCGACAGCAGCACCGTACCGACGATCACCGCGGCAGCCACCACCGCGCGAGTAAGAATGAGCATGATGATGAAAATCAGGCACAGCGAAGCGATCCCGGCGATCAACAGGTCGAAGTTCGAGCCGTGTTGCATGTCCTTGTAGGTCGACGCGGTGCCTGCCAGGTAGATCTTCGAGCCTTCCAGCGGTGTGCCCTTGATGGCTTCGAACGCCGCGTTCTTGATCTGATCGATGTGCGAAATACCTTCTGGCGTGGCGGGATCACCCTCATGCGAGATGATGAACCTGACCGCCTTGCCGTCTGGTGAGACGAACATCTTCAGCCCGCGCTGGAAGTCGGGATTGTCGAACACTTCGGGCGGCAGGTAGAACGAGTCGTCGTTCTTGGAGGCGTCGAACGCCTGACCCATCGCGGTCGAGTTCTCCTGCAGGGCCTTCATCTGATCCTGCTGACCCTTTTGGCTCTGGTACATGGTCAGCGTGATGTTCTTCATGTTCTTCATCGTCTGGATCATCGACGGCATGATCGCGACCAGTTGCGGCATCAGGGTGTCCAGGTGCTCCAGGTCGGGCACCAGTTGCTGGACGTCATCGGTCAGTACGTCGATACCGTCAAGCGTGTCGAAGATCGCCCGCAGCGAGTGGCAGATGGGGATGTCGTAGCAGTGTGGCTCCCAGTACAAGTAGTTGCGGAGGGGCCGGAAGAAGTCGTCGAAATCCGCGATGTTGTCCCGGACCTCGCCGATATCGACTGACATGTTCTTCGTCTTCTGGACCATGCTGTGCGTGGTGTCCGCCATCTGCTGGGTCAGGCTCTGCATGTGTTCCATCGTGTCGATGGTCGTCTGCATGTCGTTGGCCTGGACCATCATGTTCGCCATGACCTTGTCCATGTAGTCCTGGTTCATCTGCTGGGTGGTGCCCTGCATGCTGATCTGGAACGGGATGGACGTGTGCTCGATCGGTGTCCCCAGCGGCCGGGTGATCGTCTGTACGCGGCCGATGCCGGGAATGTGGAACACGCTCTTGGCAATTCGGTCAACGACTAGCATGTCGGCCGAGTTGCGGACGTCGTGGTTCGCCTCCACCAACAGCATTTCCGGATTCATCCGCGCCTGCGGGAAATGGCGGTCTGCGGCCTGATAACCCTGATTGGCGGGGATTTCGGCAGGCAGGAACTCGCGGTCGTTGTAGCTCGGCACGTAGCCCGACAACGCAAGCAGACCAACCAGCGCGAGGGCGATCGTCGACACGAGAACCGGGCCGGGCCAGCGCACCACGGCCGCGCCGACCTTGCGCCAGCCGCGGGTCTGCATCCTTCGCTTCGGATCGAAGAGCCCGAACCGACTGCAGATGGTGAGCATTGCCGGTGCCATGGTCAGCGCGGCGATGACCGCGACGAGCATGCCGATGGCCAGTGGTATGCCCAGGGTCTGGAAGTACGGCAGCCGCGTGAAGTGCAGGCAGAAGGTGGCGCCCGCAATGGTCAGGCCGGAGCCCAGGATGACGTGCGCTGTGCCGTGATACATGGTGTAGAAGGCGGTTTCGCGGTCCTCACCATTCTGGCGGGCCTCGTGGTATCGGCCGACGAGGAAGATCGCATAGTCCGTCCCCGCCGCGATCGCCAGAGTGGTGAGCAGGTTGACCGCGAACGTCGACAACCCGATGAGGTTGTAATAGCCGAGGGCTGCGACGATTCCGCGGGCCGCCGCCAACTCGATGAACATCATCACCAACACGAGCAGCACTGTGACTATCGAGCGATAGACGAAGAGCAGCATCAAGAAGATCACGCAGATCGTGATGCCTGTGATCAGCTTGAGGCTCTTGTCGCCTGCGTGGTGCTGATCGTTGGTGAGCGGGGCGGGGCCGGTGACGTAGGCCTTGAGCCCTGGCGGCGGCGTACTGCTGGCGACTGCGTCGCGGACCGCTTGGACGGACTCATTGGCAAGGCTCTCGCCCTGGTTACCTGCCAGGTAGAGCTGAACGTAGGCGGCTTTGTTGTCGGCGCTCTGCGATCCCGCGGCGGTCAGCGGATCGCCCCAGAAGTCCTGGATGTGCTGGACGTGTTTCTTGTCCGCTTCCAGTTTGTCGATCAGCCCGTCGTAGTAGTGGTGGGCGTCTTCGCCCAGCGGTTGGTCGCCTTCCAGAACGATCATCGCCGAGCTGTTGGAGTCGAACTCCTGAAAGTCGTGACCCACACGCTGCATCGCGATCATCGACGGTGCGTCGTTGGGCGCCAGTGACACCGAGTGCGCTTCGCCGACCTTTTCCAGCTGCGGTGCAATGACGTTCACCAGCACCACCACTGCCAGCCATCCCAGCAGGATCGGCACTGAGAAGAGCCGGATGAACCGCGGGATCATCGGATGCGCGCCGACGTGGGTATTGGTCATGCGGACTTCACCAGGCAGAAGGTCTGGGCATTGAGACCGTCAGACCTGTTCTCGTTCTTCACCACGCCGTCCACGGTGATTCGGCAGCTGATGCTGTCGCCGTCGCCTTGCGCGACGATGTTGGGGCTGGCGGCCGGAGCGGTTGTGGTCAACGTCAGCGACCACGGGAGCGCGACGTCCTTTGCCTTCTGCGGCTGAGCGTTCAGATCGAGGTAGTTGATCGTCGCGGTGGTGCCGTCTCCGTAGATCTCGTACGTCACCACTTTGGGGTTGAACGGCGCCGGGTCGTTGACCAGGCCGGCGCCCGGCCTGGTGAGCTCGGTTTTTCCGAAGACGCCGTGAAGTCTGTCGACCATGAACAGCCCGAGCGCAACCACCACAATGACGAGCAGCGGGACCCACGCACGCCTGGCTACTCTCAGCACTGGAAGCCTCGCCGCCCAAACGTCCGGGTGACGATTTCCGCCCGACCCATGCACCTTCTCCCTACAATGTTGGCCTCTGCTTAACTTAGCCCATATAACTTCTGGACGCGCAACAGGCTAGCGCAAATATTCGTGGCTTTGAGCAACGCCGGCGCCCGGACAATCGCCTCGGCCACACCACCGACCTGGCGAATCCGCCCAAAACCGCGGCGAGTGATCGTAATGTCCGGCTCGGGCGGGAGGACGGGCCTAGGGGAGGCAGCGATGGCCGTAGTCGAAAGCAGGTCCGGCGGCTGGCGTCGCCGGTTAACTGTCGGGGCCGTCGGGGCCGCGCTGTTGCCAGGGCTTTGCGGCGTCGCGGGCGGGGTGCCGACGGCGGCTGCCTTCTCGAATGTGCCGGTCGAACAACTCAGCGTGCCCTCGTCAGGGATGGGCCGCGATATTCGCGTCGAGTTCCTCGACGGCGGCCAGGGCGCCCACGCCCTGTATCTCCTGGACAGCATGGAGGCCGGCGACGATTTCAACGGCTGGGACACCAACACCGCCGCATTCGACTGGTTCAAGGGATCGGGCATTTCGGTGGTCATGCCCGTCGGTGGCAAGTCGAGCTTCTACAGCGATTGGTACGGATTCGCGACGGGGAACGGCGCGACTTACACCTATAAGTGGGAAACGTTCCTGACGCAGGAGCTGCCCGCCTACTTGGCCGCCAACAAGAACGTGCCGCAGACGGGCAACGCGATCGTGGGTCTATCGATGGGCGGCTCCTCCGCGTTGATACTGGCCGCCTACCACCCAGCGGAGTTCATCTACGCGGGGTCCTTGTCGGGCTTCCTCAACCTCTCCGAGGACCGGTGGCCGGGCATGGTCCGAATCGCCATGCAGTGGAACGGCGGCTTCGACCCCGACGCGATGTGGGGTCCGCCCGGCGACCCGGCCTGGGCCCGCAACGACCCGACGGTCAACGTCGGTCGGCTCGTCGCCAACAGCACCCGGATCTGGATCTACTGCGGTAACGGCACCCCGACAGATCCCACCCTGGCGAGCCGGGACGCGCCGATCGGCGGCCTCGGGTTCCTGGAAGGCTTCGCGATCGACTCGAACCACGCCTTCGTCGACGCGTACGTGGCCGCCGGGGGCAAGAACGGCGTGTTCAACTTCCCCGGCGGCATCCACAGCTGGGGCTACTGGGGTCAGCAGCTGCAGCAGATGAAACCGGACATCCAGCGGGTGCTGCGTGCAGCGTCCACCGCTTGATCACGACAAGCGTTCCCGCAGTTCGCGTTTCAGCACCTTGCCGTAACTGTTCTTCGGTAGCTCGTCGACGAACTCATACCGCTTGGGCCGCTTGAACCGTGCGATGCGGTCGAGCAGGTGGGCATCCAGTTCCGCGGGCTCCGCCTCACCGACGACGAAAGCCACCACCACCTCGCCCCACTCCTCGTCCTTCGCGCCGACCACCCCGGCCTCGATGACCCCCGGGTGCTCGAGGAGTGCCTCTTCCACCTCGCGGGGATAGATGTTGCTTCCGCCGCTGATCACCACGTCCTTCGACCGGTCACGCAGGGTGAGGAAGCCGCGCTCGTCGAATGAGCCCATGTCGCCGGTGTGCAGCCAGCCGTTCTGCAGAGTCGCAGCGGTGGCCTCGGGATTCTTCCAATAGCCGGACATCACAACGTCGCCGCGGCAGACGATCTCGCCGATCTCGCCGACCGCAGCCGGGCTTCCGTTGGCCCGCAGCACCGCCACATCCACGCCGGACCGGGCATATCCGACCGACCCCAGAATCGCGTCGTCGGCATCGAGGTGGTCGGCGCGGCGCAGGCCGGTGATCGTCATCGGCGCTTCGCCCTGGCCGTAGAGCTGGGTGAAGATCGGGCCGAACGCGGCCATCGCCTTCTTCAGGCTGTCGACATACATGGGGCCGCCGCCGTAGACCACCGCGCGCAGGTTGCGCGGGCACGGGAGGCCGGTCTGCACCAGACGCTGCACCATCGTCGGGGCGAGGAACGCACTGCAGCCCGGGTGGTGCTCGCAGAGATCGAGAAACTCGCCGGGCTCGAATGCGCCCGATTCCGGTATCACCTGACGGGCTCCGCGCAGCACGTAGGGCGGGATGTAAAGACCCGAACCGTGCGACATCGGCGCCCCGTGCACCAGGCTGCAAGCCTCGTCGGGCGAATCAAAATCCGCCAGGTGGGCTACCGTCATCGCCATCAGGTTTCGATGCGACAGCATCGCGCCCTTGGACCGGCCCGTGGTTCCACTGGTGTAGAACAACCACGCCAGTTCGGCGGGATCAGTGCTCGGCGCCGTCGCGCATTCGGAGCGCAGCCTCTTTTCGTATCCTTCACCGCCGATGATCTCGGTCGGGACATCGGTCACCGGAGCGAGTTCGGCCGTGATCTTCGGCGAGGCGAAAACCACTGCGGCGCCGGCATCCTCGAGGATCTGCTGCATCTCCCGGGCGTGCAGTTTGTGGTTGATCGGCAGGTACACGCATTCCGCCGCCCACACTGCGAACATCAGCTCGATGATCTCCGGGCAGTTCTCGGTGGCGACGGCGACGCGGGCACCCGGACCCAGTTCGCGCAGTGATCCCGCCAGCCGTAGCGCCCGGTCCCGCAGCTCGCTCCATGTACACCGTTGCCGCTCACCGTGATACACCGCGCCGCGGTCGCTGAAGCGAGCGGCGGCCTGGTCGAGCAGGACGAACAGGTTCAACGGGCGACCCATTCCGAGTTCAGCGCGAAGTCCGACAGGTACTTCGTGGAACTCCAGCCGCCGTCGACGACGATCGTCTGGCCGTTGATGAAGCCGGCGCCCTCGGAGCACAGAAAGGCGACGGTGTTGGCGATGTCGTCGATCTTGCCCAGCCGCTGGTGCGGCGTCATCTCGGTGTTGATCTTGCGGAACCGCTCGTCCTCGAGCCGCTGCGCCACCATCGGCGTGAGCGTCACGCCCGGCGCCACTGCGTTACAACGGATTCCCTGCGGACCGTACTGGCACGCGATGTGCAGGGTCAGCGAGGTCAGGCCGCCCTTTGCCGCAGAGTACGCGCCGCCACGCAGACCGCCGACGACCGCGAACGTCGATGTCACGTTGATGATCGCCGAGCCCGGCTGCATGTGCGGTATCACGTCGCGGGCCAGCCGGAACGGCGCCCGCAACATCAAGCCGAGAAAATAATCCAACGATTCGTCATCGGTTTCGTGCAGCGGCTTGGGGCCGCCGACTCCCGCATTGTTGATCAGGAAGTCGATGTGGCCCCACCGTTGCACGGCGAGGTCCACAATGCGTTTCGGTGCGTCGTCGGCGGTCAGATCGACCGCGAGCGTCGCCACCCGGTCGGCGTCGCCGATGGCCTTCTCCAGGTCGGCGAGCCTGTCGTCGTCACGCCCGGTGCCAAGGACCGCCATGCCCATCTCCGCCAACTTGGTGGCGCAGCCGAAGCCGATGCCGCTACTCGCGCCCGTCACAATCGCTACCTGCATGTCACCCATCCGCCTTCATCAACGCTGACCGGAGCTGATGCTTCAATACTTTTCCCGCGTCGTTCTTGGGCAAACTGTCCCAGATGACCACCTGCTCAGGGGCTTTGAACTTCGCCACTCCATGCTCGGCGAGAAAGCAGCGCAGGCTTCCGACGTCGGGGCCGGGGGAGCCCTTGGGCACGATGACGGCACACGCCCGCTCCCCGGTGCGGGCGTCGGGCAGGCCGACGATGGAGATCTCCACGACGTCGGGATGGCCGGCGAGAATGTCCTCGATCTCCTTCGGAGCGATGTTCTCCCCGCTGCGGATGATGATGTCCTTGGCCCGGCCGGTTACGACGAGATAGTCATCATCCACCCACTGCGCAAGATCGCCGGTGCGGAAGTAACCTTCGTCGTCGAAAGAGTCCCGCTCGTCCTCGGGATTCCGGTAGCCGACCAGCATCTGGGGTCCGCGGACATGGATCTCGCCCGACCCGGGCGGCGCCGTGTGGTGGGCGACGAGCTTGATATCCGCGATGCCGGGCCGTCCGTCGGTATCGGCTGCGTGCTCCGGATCGGTGGGCGAGCCGACGGTGGTGACGGGTACCTCCGTCGAGCCGTACACCCGTGTCACGACTGCACGATCGAAATATGCTGCCGCCCTGCGAATCAACGCCGGCGGCACCGATGCGCCGCCGCATATGAACACCTTGAGTTCGGGCAACCGGGTGTCGGCGCGTTCGGCCGCCGCAAGCAGCCCTTCCAGGAACGGAGTCGCACCGGCCATGTGGGTGCAGTTCTCCGCGGACATGATCTTCACCGCCTCGTCCGGGTCCCAGCGTTCCATCAGCACCGCGGTTGTGCCGAGCAGAAGAGGGCATTCGAACGTGTAGATGGATCCGCCGATGTGAGCGATCGGCGAAGGGACAAGGAACTTGTCGCCGGGTTCGATCAGCCAATGGTCCCGCAGCTGGCAGATCAGTGCGTGGATCGAGTTATGGCTGTGCAACACGCCTTTCGGCCGTCCTGTGGTACCCGAGGTGTAGAGGATCATCCGCACCGCGTCGGGATCGATGGCGGGCATCTCCTCGCCGCGGGGAGTTCCCTCGAGCAGGGATGCGTACGCGGTGTGGTCACCGTCGTCGCCGCGTACCACGACGACCTCGGGCGGGGACTCCATCTGGGCGGTGACCCGGCTCAACATCGAGGAATAGTCGTGTTGGCGGAACTCGTTCGGCACGAGAATCATTCGGCTACCGACGTCGTCGAGGATGAAAGCCAGCTCACGGTCGCGAAGGGACGGCAGAATGGGGTTGACCGGCATTCCGGCCAAGGTGGCCGCCAGGTACACGACGGCGGCTTCGTACCAGTTCGGCAACATGAACGACACCACGCTGCCTGCCGGCATCCGCGAGAGCAGCGCCTGCGCCAGCGTCTTGGCCTGCATATGAAGCGACTGACAGTCGAGGCGGAGATCGCCGTCGATCAGAGCCACGCGCTGGGGAGTCTGCCGCGCGGCGTCGAGGAGCGAATCGGCCAGTGTCGGCATATCATTAGCCCCTGACCCGCCGCATGGTCATCGAGTGCCGGAAGCGCGATGCGGGATGGGTGTTGATCGTGACCTGCGCAACCTCTCCGTCCGAGGTCTTGTAGGTGCGTTGCACCTCCAGCGCGGGCGATCCCGGCTCGATCTTGAGGACATCGGCCAGCGCCGGCGAAATCAACACGGCGGCGATCTCCTGGTGCACCTCGACGATGCTCACGCCGAACAGGTCTTCGACCAGTGGGAAGATCGGCCCGGTGTGGCGTTGCAGGAGCCTGCCGATCGCGGCGAATGCACGGTTGATGTAGTACTCCGTTCGGCACAGTGGATAGTCGGCGCCTTCGGACTGCCTGAAGCCGCGGACGGCCAGCCATTCCTCACCGTTGCCGAGTCCGGTCCGAGCGCCCTGTTCGTCGTCGAGTGTGACCATGTTCATGGATTCGATGGCGAACCGCGCCTCGGTGGCGAAGGCAACCAGATCGTTGATCGACATGACATCGTAGGAGTCCGACGTCGACCGGGGCACCACGAGGGTGCCCGTTCGCGGGCGGGACGAGACGAGGTTGTCCTCACGCAGCCTGCGCAGCGCCTCCCGCACGGTGTAGCGGCTGACCGAAAACCGTTCACAAAGTTCGTGTTCGGTGGGCAACTGGGACCCGACCGGGTAGACACCGTCCACGATGTCTTTGCGCAGCGCCCGCGCCACCTGAATGTAGCGATGGTCGGCCGGTGTCGTTTCGGTCATTTGTGTCACCTGTCAGGAGCTACGGCGCAACGCCAACACGCTGCCGTCCGCGTCGGCCGAAACGTACAGCGAGCCATCGGGTCCCGCGGCGATGCCGGCGAACGGACCCTGCGGTCCGGAAAAAGGCGGCATGCCCTTGAGCGGTTTGGGCTCGACCCCTGGCGGGGGACCGACCGGTAGTCCCGAGGCGATGGTCTTGCGCGCGTTGCTGTTCAGGTCGAACTCGATGACTTCCCTAGAACCGGCGTCGACGATGTAGAGCTGCCCGTCCCGCACCAGGATGCCCTGCGGTTTTTGCAAGCCGTCCAGCACGACCTCGGAGCCCGAGCCGGTCAGTTTCAGCACACGACCCGCACCCGACTCGGCGACGAGCGGCGCGCCGTCCTGGTCAAAGGCGATGCCGACCGGATCGTGCAGTTTTGTCGCCAATGTCTCGACGTTGCCCGAACGCAGGGCGTGTACTCGCCCGGTGCCGAGCTCGGCGAACACGATCACCCCGCCCGGCCCGATGGCGACGCCGTAGAGCTGGTCGAAGTCGGCTGCCAGATAGTCGGTCTCGTTCGCCGCAGGCCGGTACCTGGCGACCTGCCCTCCGGAAGTGGTGACGACAAACTCGCCGGGGCCCGACGGCGCTAGGCCACGCAGGAATCCCGGATAGCCCGGCGAGAACAACATCCCCGCCGTCTGAAGCGAGCCGCCGGGCTGCACAGCGTAGAAGTAGGTGCCGTCCGCGACATACAACTGTCCGTCGTGGCCGACAGCGAGATCGAGCGGCCAGTTCAGCCCGCCGGGGAGCACGGTCCGGGTTTCTCCGCCTCCGAGGATCTCAGTGATCTCGCCGGTGAAGTTCGAGACGAACAGCCGGCCGTCGACGAGCGCGACGTTGTCCAGACCCGGGGTCAGCTGAGCAAGCAGGGTCTGTTCGCCGCTGCGCGGATCGATGCGGAGCACCTGCCCGGTGGCAACCTGGGTGGAGACGATGTAGCCGTCGGAGTCGAACTTCACCGCGTCGGGCACTCCGAGATCGCCCGCAACCCGTTGTGGCTCACCGCCTTCGGGATCGATCCGCCATATTTCGTTTGCGATCATGAGCGGGTAGTACAACAGCCCGTCAGGGCCGACCTCCATGGCATTGGGGGACGCCAGGTTCTCCAGGAGTATCCGTGGGGCGCCGCCGCTCAGGTCGAGTTCCATCAACCGGCCGCCCTCGCGGCATTCGTTGACGAACAGCCGCCCCTTGTGCACGGTGATGCCGTTCGCGCAGGGCAGGCCGTCGCGCAACACATGCGCTCGGCCGTCCTTGCCGAGAGCGCTTACCCGGCCGTCCATCACTTCGGTGGCGTACATATTGCCTGCCGCGTCGAAGGCGACGTCGTCGGGCGCGATGATGTCGCCCCCTTTGGCGCTGACGGTGTCGAGTCGACCGGTATCGACATCGAGCGCGCTGATCTGGCTGCCGGTCACCTGCGCGATGTAGAGCCGGCCGTCCGGACCAGTCCGCAGGCCATTGGCACCGAATAACCGACTGGGCGCGGTGAGCCGTTGAAGGCGCCAACCGTCTGCGACGTTCGGGTTGGGCGCGAGGTAGCGGGCATCGTGAAGCGATGTGCTCATGGCCTCGGACGTTATCAAGCCCGATTAGTCCAGACAATAGGTCCGGCAAGATGGACACCCGCCCTTGACGACCGTATAACAGCTGCGGAATAGTGTTCTGCAATATGCAGAGCATCATATGTTGTCCGGACAATTAAGCGCATGACCGACCTGTTGAAGCTCGACGGCCTCATCGTTGTGGTGTCCGGCGCGGGTGGTGGCGGCATCGGCACGACGGTCACGCGGATGGCCGCGGAGGCGGGTGCCACGGTCGTCGCGGTAAGCCGCTCCAAGGAGAACCTCGACGAGCACGTTGCGCCGCTGGGCGCACGGGGGCTCTCGGTGATACCGGTTGCGGCCGACGCATCCACCGACGAGGGCATCGAAGCGGTCATCGACCGGGTTCGTCGTACCGACGGCGACCTCTTCGGGCTGGTGAACGTCGCCGGCGGTGCTGAACCGTCCACCTGGATGCCGTCGACCCGGGTGACCCGGGACGATTGGCGCGCGTTGTTCACCGCGAACCTGGAGACCGCATTCTTCATGAGCCAGGCCGTGGCGGCCGAGATCCGGCGCCATGGAAATCCCGGATCGATCGTCTCGATCTCCTCGATCAGCGGCATGAACACCGCACCGTTTCACATCGCCTACGGGACCGCCAAGGCCGCGATTGTGGCGATGACCCGGACGATGGCGGTCGAGCTGGCGCAGGACGACATCCGCGTCAACGCGGTCGCACCCGGCATCACCGAAACCGAAGCGTCACGCACCTACACCGGCGCAGATCCGGAGCGTGACCGCCAGGCCATCGCGATGGGACGGCGAGGCAAGCCCGAGGAGCAGGCCGGCGCCATCCTCTTCCTGCTGTCCGACCTGTCGAGCTACATCACCGGACAAACGCTGCTCGTCGACGGCGGCCTGAACCTGAAATGGACCCACCTGGGCGCCGACAACACCTCGCTGTTCCTCAAGGATGAATCCTTCCGGCGAGAGATAAGTCGGCCATGAAGTCGGCCCAAGAAAGGAGTGATGCGTGACCGACATCGAAAGCGGCATCGATACGGCTGCGGCAGAAGAACTTTCCGAACCGGTGACCATCGGCGTTGATGCGTATATCTCCGAGGACTATGCCCGTGCCGAGCGGGACAAGCTGTGGCGCAAGGTATGGCAGCAGGTAGGGCGCGTCGAAGAGATCCCCGAGGTCGGCGGCTATCTCACCTACGACATCCTCGACGACTCCATCATCGTCGTGCGGACCGGACCCAACGAATTCAAGGCCCACCACAACGTCTGCATGCACCGCGGTCGGCGGCTGGTCGACACCCCGGAAGGCGCCAAGAACGCGTGCGGTCGCGCGCGCAAGTCGTTCGTCTGCGGGTTTCACGGCTGGACGTACGGCTTGGACGGTGTCTGCACCCACATCCGTGAGCAGGACGACTGGAAGGGCGCGCTGACCCCGCAGAACACCCATCTCGCCCCTGTTCTGGTCGACACCTGGGGCGGATGGCTGTTCGTCAACATGGATCCCGACTGCGAGCCGCTGGCCGACTATCTGTTCCCCGCAGCGAAGATCCTGGACCCGTTCGGGCTGGAGAACATGCGCTACAAGTGGCGCAAGTGGCTGAACTTCGACTGCAACTGGAAAGTCGCGATGGAGGCGTTCAACGAGACCTACCACGTATTCACGACGCATCCGGAGTTCAACAAGTTCGGCGAGTTCAAGGGCTGGGCGAAGGCGCAGGGCAAGCACAGCAACATCGGCTACGACGCACCCGAGGATCTCGAGGAGACCAAGTCGAAGATCCGGCTCGGCACAGGAGATCCGCGCATCTCCACCGCCGAGATGCAGGTGTACACCATGGAGGAGACCAACGCCACCACCACGCAGACGCTGGTGAACGCCGCGAAGCGATTGGTCGACGAACTGCCGGAAGGCACACCCGCGGACAAGGTGCTAGAGCACTGGCTGAGCTCCGCGCGGCGCGACGACGAGGCCCGCGGCGTCATCTGGCCGACCATCCCGGCCGACATCCTGGGCCAGAGCGGCACCGCATGGCAGCTGTTCCCCAACTTCCAGATCGGGCAGGGGCTGACCAGTGCGCTGTGCTACTGCGCGCGGCCACACCCGAGCTACGACCCCAACAAGTGCATCTTCGAAGTCGCGGTGTTCGAGCTGTATCCCAAAGGCGAAGAGCCACAAACGGAATGGCAGTACACACCGGTGGGCGACCCGAAATGGATGTCCGTCCTGCCACAGGACTTCTCGAACATGGCCGCGGTGCAGCAGGGCATGAAGTCACTCGGCTTCCCCGGCACCAAACCGAACCCGTATCGCGAACGCAGCACCGTCAACCTGCACACCCAGCTGTCCAAATACATGGGCACCGGCGAGCCTCGAGAATTTTGACCAAGGAGAATCAAGACAGATGACATTGTTCGACACCTGCGGGCCGACCCAGACCCCGGACGACATCGACATCGAAGCGCTGCGGGAAAAGTATCTGTACGAGCGCGACAAGCGGCTGCGCCCAGAAGGATCGACGCAGTATCTCGAGTTGAAGGGCGACTTCGCGGACTTCTACGAGATCGATCCATATACGCCGGTGACGTTCCGCGACCCGATATCGGAGGACACGGATGTCGTCGTCCTTGGCGGCGGGATCGCAGGCCTGCTGGCCGGGGCGCACCTCAAGAAGGCCGGTGTCGAGGGTGTCCGGGTCATCGAGATGGCCGGCGACTTCGGCGGCGTCTGGTACTGGAACCGATTCCCAGGCATTCAGTGCGACAACGATGCGTACTGCTACATCCCGCTGCTCGAAGAGCTCAATTTCGTCCCGTCGAAGAAGTTCGCCGACGGCGCGGAGATCTTCGAGCATTGCCGCAACATCGGTAAGCACTTCGGCCTGTACGACGGCGCGTTGTTCTCCACCCAGGTGCGCGAACTGCGCTGGGATGAGTCGCTCAAGCGCTGGCGGATCAGCACCAACCGCGGTGATGACATCCGGGCCCGATTCGTCGTGATGACCGCCGGATCTTACAACCGGCCGAAGCTGCCGGGAATCCCCGGGATTAAGGACTTCAAGGGCCACATTTTCCACTCGGCGCGCTGGGACTACGACTACACCGGCGGAGACGCCAACGGGGGACTGGACAAGCTCGGTGACAAGCGCGTCGCACTCATCGGAACCGGTGCCACGGGCGTACAGCTGGTGCCACATCTCGGCCGAGATGCCAAACAGCTCTATGTGTTCCAGCGCACTCCGTCGTCTGTCGACGAACGAGGAAACGTGCCGACCGACCCCGAATGGGCCAAGTCGCTGCAGCCAGGCTGGCAGGAAGAGCGGAAGCGCAATTTCCATCGCTGGTCGCCGTTCGAAGGTGTGGTCTTCGACCAACCGGATTTCGTGTGCGATTTCTGGACCGAGTTGGGCCGCAACATGACTGCGCGGATCGCCGCCAGCCCCGATCCGGCATCGTTGACGATCGAGCAGATCATGGCGATCCGGGAAGAAGAGGACTACAAGGTCATGGAGCGGCTGCGGCGCCGCGTGGGAGAGCTCGTTGACGACCCGCAGACCGCAGAGGCACTCAAGCCGTACTACCGGTTCCTGTGCAAGCGGCCGTGCAGCAACGACGAGTATCTGCCGACGTACAACCGGCCGAACGTCACGCTGGTGGACGTGTCTGAGTCCAAGGGTGTGGAAGGGCTGACCGAAAAGGGGGTCGTCGCCAACGGCGTTGAGTACGAAGTCGATTGCGTCGTCTTCGCGAGCGGATTCGAAATCTCCACGGAGATCAGTCGTCGGTATGCGATCGATAATATCGAAGGCCGCGACGGATTGTCGCTCTTCGACCACTGGCGTGACGGCTACAAGACGCTGCACGGGATCACCAGCCGCGGTTTCCCCAACCAGTTCCATACCGGCTTCATTCAGGGAGGTGTTTCGGCCAACACCACTGCGATGTTCGAGCAGCAGGCCAAGCACATCAGCTACATCATTTCTGAGGCCCTGGACCGTGGCGCGACGACCGTCGAGCCAAGTGAAGAAGGCCAAGACAACTGGGTCAAGACCATCCGAGAGCTGGCGGTCGACAACTCTGCCTTCGAAATGTCCTGCACACCTGGCTATTACAACAACGAAGGCGGTGGCGGTGGCGAGGGCATCCGCTCCTTCCTCGGTGAGTTCTATTCGCCCGGCTTCTACGCGTTCGACGACCTCTTGGAGGACTGGCGCGACAAAGGCGACCTGGACGGACTCGTGCTCGGAACGTGAATGCCTGACTTGAGATTCGACGGCCGCGTGGCCGTCGTCACCGGAGGCGGCAGGGGATTGGGCCGCGCGTACGCCGTGTTGCTGGCGTCGCAGGGAGCGAAGGTCGTCGTCAACGACCCTGGCAGCAGCATCGCCGGTGACGGGACCGACGCCGGACCCGCCCAGGAGGTGGTACGCGAGATCGCCGCTGCGGGCGGTGATGCCGTCGCCAACACCGACTCCGTGACGACGCCTGCCGGGGGCACAGCGATCATCGACGCCGCCATGGACCGCTACGGTCGCATCGACATCCTCGTGCACAACGCGGGCAACGTCCGTCGAGCGTCGCTGAAGGAGCTGACCTACGACGACTTCGAAACCGTCGTCGATGTGCATCTGCGCGGCGCCTTTCACGTTGTCCGGCCTGCGTTTCCATTGATGTGTCAAGCCGGCTACGGCCGTATCGTGTTGACCTCCTCGATCGGCGGTCTTTACGGCAACCACCAAGTGGCGAACTACGCGGTGGCCAAGGCGGGTGTGATCGGTCTGTCGAACGTCGCGGCGATAGAAGGCGCGGCCGAGGGTGTGAAGAGCAACGTGATCGTGCCCGCCGCCGTCACCAGGATGGCCGAAGGTATTGACACGTCGGCTTACCCGCCGATGGGCGCGCAGCTGGTCGCACCTGTCGTCGGTTGGCTGGCCCACGAAACCTGTTCCGTCACCGGCGAGATCCTGATCGCACTTGCAGGTAGGGTCGCCAGGGCCGTCGTCGCGGAAACCCCTGGCGTGTACCGGCCGTCATGGTCGATTGCCGATGTGGGCGAACACATGGCCGCGATTCGCGACGTGTCCGAGCCCGTGGTCTTCCCCGTGGTTCCCGACGGCCATGGCGATCACATCCGTTACAGCTTCTCGATGGCTGCCCAAGGGGTGCACCATGTCTAGCGCCGGGCCGCTGGCAGGGATCCGGGTGGTCGACCTCACCGCGATGGTGATGGGCCCGTACTGCACGCAGATCATGGCCGACATGGGCGCCGACGTGATCAAGGTCGAGCCGCCCGAGGGCGACAACACCCGCTACATCTCGGTCGGACCCGCGCCCGGCATGAGCGGGGTGTACGTGAACGTGAACCGGGGCAAGCGCGCCGTGGTGCTGGATCTGCGAACCGAACAGGGCAGGACCGCACTCGAGGCGCTGATCCGGACGGCCGATGTGTTCATCCACTCGATGCGCGCCAAGGCGGTCGCCAAACTGGGCTTCGGCTACGACGACGTCGCCGCCATCAACCCGACGATCGTCTACACGAACTGCTACGGATACGGCAGGCGCGGACCGAACCGCGACCTGCCCGCCTACGACGACACGATTCAGGCGGAATGCGGGCTACCCGCCGTGCAGAAGCAGCTGACCGGCGAAGCCAACTATGTCGGCACGATCATGGCCGACAAGGTCGCCGGCCTGACCGCGCTCTATGCCACGATGATGGCGTTGTTCCACCGCGAGCGAACCGGCGAGGGCCAAGAGGTAGAGGTCAGCATGTTCGAGACGATGGCGTCGTTCATGCTCGTCGAACACGCCAACGGCGCCATGTTCGACCCTCCGCTCGGCCCGGCGGTGTATCCGCGTACTGTGGCGCCGAACCGGCGGCCTTACCGCACCAGCGACGGCTACATCGCCGCGCTGATCTACAACGACAAGCACTGGAACGCCTTCGTGAAGGCGGTGCGTCCGGCGTGGGCGACAGAGTTGTATGCCACTCTCGAGCTACGCGCGAACCAGATCGACACCGTCTACGGCCTGGTGGCCGAAACAATGCTGGAGCGCACGACCGACGAGTGGCTGGCGTTGTTCCGCGAGCTGGAAATCCCCGCGGCGCCGTTGAACACACCCGATGCACTGTTCGACCACCCGCACCTCAACGCTGTCGGATTGTTCGAAACGGTGCAGACCCCGTACGGGCCGGTGCGCATGCCCGGTGTGCCGACCTGGTTCTCCCGTACGCCGGGCCGGATCGCAGGCCCCACCCGCGAACTGGGCGCCGACACCGCGGAGGTGCTCGAGGAGCTCGGACTTGGTTCGGCCGACATCGAGCCCGCGTTGGGCTCGGGATAGGGGCGCCTGTGGACTTCGAGATGGGGCCGAAGGCAGCGGAGCTCCGAAGCGAGCTGCGCGAGCTGGTGAAGGCCCATGTGCCGGAAGGCTTTCTGGGTGCCTTCACCGATAATCCTGCCGACCTCGAGACGGCCCAGCAGTTCTGTCGGACACTGGCCGAACACAATCGGTTGTGCCTGTCGTGGCCGGAGGAATTCGGTGGCGGCGGGGCGTCGGTCTGGGAACAGACCGTGGTCCGCGAGGAGATGTGGGCCCATCACGAGCCGCGCGGGGCCCAGTACATGGGCGTCAACTGGGTCGGACCCATCATCATGCGACACGGCACCGAGGAGCAGCAGCGCAAGCACCTGCCACCCATCGCGCGCGGCGACGTGATCTGGTGCCAGGGCTTTTCCGAACCAGAGGCGGGCTCCGACCTCGCGTCACTACGGACCACCGCGCGTAGGGATGGGGACGGTTGGCTGGTCAGCGGACAGAAGATCTGGACGTCCTACGCGACGATGGCACAGTGGTGCTTCCTGCTCGCGCGCACCCACAAGGGAGAGAAGAAGCAACAGGGCCTGACGATCTTCCTTGTGCCGATGGATGACCCGGCGATTCAGGTCAGACCCATCCGCTGCATGATGGGTCCGCATCACCTCAACGAGGTCTTCTTCGACGACCTGCGCGTCGGACCATCCGATGTGCTCGGCGAGGTCGACCAGGGGTGGTCCATCGTTCAGGACGTGATGGCCTTCGAGCGCGTCGGCATCGCCAGGTATGCGCGGTGTGAGCGGCTGCTGGCCGCGGCCCCGTCGGTGCTCGGTGATCGCTGGGAGGACCTGCCCGCAGAGTTGCGCGGCAGGTGGGTGCGCATGCTGACGCACTGCCGTCGGGCCCGTCTGCTCGCGTATCGCGTTGTGTCGCTGCAGAGTAGCGGGCGCATCCAGCCCGGCGATGCCGCCGCCTACCGGATCGCCGTGACGAAGCTGGATCAGGACAGCGCAGAAGTGCTGATGGATATCGCGGCCGAGGTGTCGCCCGACAATCCGGGTGGCCGATGGTTCCTTGGCGAAGCCGAGGACCACTGGCGGTACTCGCAGGCCTCGACCGTCTCGTCCGGCAGCATCGAGATGCAGCGCATCCTGCTGTCCCGAGCCATGCTGGCGGCGGCGAAATGAGCGAGATGATTCTGGATCTCAGCGAGGATGCTAAAGAGTATGGCAGGCAGGCGCTTCGGGCATTCGACGCAGCCGGTGGCGACCAGCTGGTGCAGCAGGCCGAAGCCAAGCCCGACACCAGAGATGCGCTTGTAGGGCCGGTCCTGAACGAGCTCGGGGCCTGGGAGCTCGACGCCCGCACCGACGCAGACGGGCTCGAGGCGGCCGCGGCGCTCTGCCGCAGCGCGGGCTACTGGGCGTTGCCGTACCCGGTCGCCGAACGGCTGGCGTGCCCGGTCGATCTCGACGTCGACGGGCTGATCGTGGTGGCCGACACCCAGCAGGCAGGTGCCATCGCCGGCGTCGAGTTGCGCTGGGCAGCAGTCACTTCGGACGGCGTGCGCAGCGCCGTCGTCGGTCACGGTGTAGGCGGACCTGCGTTCGTGACCGCACTCGAGCTGTCGGAAACCGATCGCAACGGATCGGGAGACGTCGCACTCGGGCTCGTGCTGCCGTGCTGGACGCTGCTCGGCATGCTCGACCGTGCCGTCGAACTCACCATCGCCCACATCACCTTGCGCAAGCAGTTCGGGCAGCCGCTGTCGGCGTTCCAAGGCGTCCAGTTCCAGCTCACCGACGCCGAAGTCGAACGCAGCGGGCTGGAGATGCTCGCCAAGTATGCGCTCTGGAGCGCCGGCGCCGGCAAGCCCGAGGCCCTCGAAGACGCGCTCGCGCTCCGGATGTCGGCCATCGAGGCGGCAGAGGTGGTCTTCCGCGTGTGCCATCAGCTGCACGGCGCCGTTGGGTTCTGCGACGAAACCACCCTGTCGTGGTTGTCGCGATACAGCCAGCCGGTCAGGCGGCTGCCGCTCGGGTTGTCTGCGACACGGGACCTACTCACTCGTCGGGTGGGCCGGGACGGCCTCACAGGACTGTACGCGTGAGCCGGACCAACGAATCTGAAGATATGCACGAGAATTCGCTGGAATCTCGAACACAAGCTCAGTTTCGGCAGCGAGTGCGGGCGTGGTGTGAAGCGCACATCCCGCCGAACTGGCGGGCGGCCCAAACCGGCGTCAGCGACGAGGAATTCGCGCGATTCCAGAAAGCCTGGTTCGCCGAGCTGCACAGCGCCGGCTACGCCGTGCCGCACTGGCCACGCGAGTGGGGTGGTGGACTGCCGATTGCGGAGCAGATCGTGCTGTATCAGGAGCTGGCCGCCCACGATGCACCGCGGCTTGTCCTCGCGTTTGTCGGCATCCATCACGCCGCGTCGACATTGCTCGCCGCAGGCACCGACGAGCAGCGCCGCAGGCACCTGCCTGCGATCCTCGATGGCGAGATCTGGGTCCAGGGTTTCTCCGAACCCGAGGCCGGATCCGATCTGGCCAGTCTGCGGACCACGGCGCGCAGGGCCGGGGGTGGCTATGTCGTCAACGGCCAGAAGCTGTGGGCCAGTGGCGGTATGCACGCGGACTGGTGTCTGCTGCTGGCCCGCACCGACCCGGATGTGCCCAAGCGCAAAGGCATTTCGTATTTCCTGCTCGACATGACGACTCCAGGAGTTGAGGTGCGGCCCATCCGCAACGCGGTCGGTGACTCTCACTTCTGCGAGATCTTCCTCAACGACGTCCAGATCCCGGCCACCAATCTCGTCGGCGCCGAAAACGCCGGATGGCAGGTGGCGCAGGCGACGCTCGGCGCCGAGCGCGGCATGACGATGCTCGAACTCGCCGAGCGTCTCGGCAATGCCGGCTTCCGCTGGCTGGTGCAAGCGTGCCCGACCGACGACCCGATCGTGGCCGACCGGCTGGCACAGTTCGAGACGGAGATCACCGGTCTGCGCGGGCTGTGTCGCCAACTCGTGGAGAACAACGAGGCGGGTACCGCTGGGCCAGTCGACGCGTCCGTCGTCAAGCTGTACTACAGCGAGCTACTGCAGCGAATGATGGACTTCGGTGCCGAAATCGGCGGCCTTGCAGCCCACACCGATATCGTCAAGTCGGCGTCCAGCGGATGGGAATCCGGTTCGTGGGTACTGGATTTCATCGGCTCCTGGGAGTGGACGATTCCGGGCGGATCAAGCGAGATCCAGCGGACGATCATTGCCGAGCGCGGTCTTGGGCTGCCGCGAGAGCCGAGCGTGGTCTGATGGCAACCGAATTCGAAGAATTTCACGCCGAGCTCAGGTCGGTGGCCGGCGACCTGCTCGCCAAGGACCGGTCCGTCGAGTGGCCGGTGCTCGTCGAGGCGGGGTGGGCCGGTCTGGAGATACCCGACGAGTTCGGGGGGGCCGGTGCGACATTCGCCGAGACGGCGGTGATCTGCGAAGAAATCGGCCGCGCCGCCAGCGCCAACAGCTATTTGGGTAGCGCCGTCATGGCTGTCGGCGTCCTGAATGCGTTGCAGCCCAGCGATATTCGTGACCAGCTGCTCAGTGATATCGCATCCGGCACCATCAGGGCGGCCGTCGCACTCGGCTCACTTGACTACGTGCCCGACGCCGAGGGCGCTGACCGATTGCTGGTGGTGACCAGCGATGCCGACGGCGCCCCGGTCGTCGTCGCCAGCGCAGGATTGGCTGTAACCTCGCGGCCAGTGGTCGACGAAACCCGGCGGTTGGCCAGCGTATCCGCGGACAGTATCGAGACCACCGGGGCACTGCGGTTCGACGGTGATCCCGAAGCTGCGGTCCGCCGTCTGCACGACCGTGCCGCGGTCGCGGTCGCCTGCGACAGCCTGGGACTGTCAGAGGCGATGCTTTCGGCGACGGTGTCCTATGCGAAAGTCCGCCACCAGTTCGGCCGCCCGATCGGGTCCTTTCAGGCGGTCAAGCACGCCTGCGCCGACATGTTGGTCGAGATCTCGGTGTCGCGCCAACTCGTCGGCGCGGCAATCGATGCCGTCACAGAGGATCGACCCGACGTCGATGCGTCGGCCGCGATGGCGAAAGCCTACGCAACAGGCACGGCGGTCGACATCGTCGGGAAGGCCATGCAGCTGCACGGTGGAATCGGATACACGTGGGAGAGCGGCATCCACGTCTACCTGAAGCGTGCCGTGCTCAACCGTTCATTGTTCGGATCGCCTGCGGAACACCGCAGTCGACTGGCGAAGCGTTACGTCTAGGAATCAAGGAGTTTCACATGGGTGTACCGGTCTACAAACGCATCCTCGACCTGTTCGAGGCCGAGGGCGTCAACACGCTGTTCGGCATTCCCGACCCGAACTTCGTGCACATGTTCACCGAAGCTGACGCGCGCGGTTGGTCGGTTGTGGCCCCGCACCACGAGTTGAGCGCCGGCTTCATGGCCGAGGCCGCATCCCGGATGACCGGTAAGCCCGGACTGTGCATCGGCACACTCGGCCCGGGTGTGGCCAATATATCCGGGGCGATGATGTGCGCGCTCGTGGAGAATTCGCCGGTGATCTTCCTCGGTGGCCAGCGTGCGCGCATCACCGAGCGGCGCGTACGCCGCGGCCGCATTCAATTCGTCCAGCAGGAAGGGCTCTTCACCCCGTCGGTGAAGTACAGCTCGTCCATCGAGTACGCCGACCAGACCGACGAGATCGTCCGTGAAGCGATCCGCCGCGCGATGTCCGGCACCCCGGGACCGTCCTACATCGAATTCCCGTCGCACGTCATCCTCGAAGAACTCGACGTGCCGGATCCGCTGCCGCCCAATCGGTATCGCCTCGTGAATCAGGGCGCGGACGCGCGCGAGGTGGCCGAGGCCGCAAAACTCATCCGGGACGCGAAGAGCCCGATCCTCCTTGTCGGTCATGGTGTGCACACGTCGCGCACGGGACCGGCGGTCAAGGAGCTCGCCGACCTGATGGCATGCCCGGTGATTCAGACCTCTGGGGGCACCTCGTTCATCGAAGGGTTGGAGGACCGCACCTTCGCCTACGGGTTCTCTCCGGCAGCCGTCGAAGCGGTGGTGAAGTCCGACCTGTGCGTGGCGCTGGGTACCGAGCTCGGCGAGCCGAGCCACTACGGCAGGACCCGCCACTGGGCGGAGAACGATGCCAACCGCAAGTGGGTGCTGGTGGAGCAGGATCCGGTGGCGATCGGCGTGAACCGGCCGATCGACGTGCCGCTCGTCGGCGACCTGCGCGGCGTCGTACCGCAGTTGATCGAGGCGCTGAAGGACAACCCCCGGCCGCCGTCGGCCGACCTCGACCGCTGGATCAAGGACGACGCCGAGGAATTGGCACAGCTAGCGGAGAACGCACCCACCGGCAGGACTCCCGTCCACCCCGCGCGCTTCGTCGTCGAGGCGACAAAGGCGTTTCCGAAGGACGGCATCATGGTGCGCGACGGCGGCGCCACGGTCATCTTCCAGTGGACCTATTCGCAGGCCAAACCGCGCGATGTGATCTGGAACCAGAACTTCGGTCATCTCGGCACGGGCCTCCCGTACGCGGTCGGCGCGTCGGTCGCCGAGGGCCGCAAACGGCCGGTCATGCTGTTGACCAGTGACTCCGCCTTCCTGTTCCACATCGCCGAACTGGAGACGGCCGTGCGGGAGAAGCTACCGCTGGTCTGCGTGGTGGGCGTCGACCACCAGTGGGGCTTGGAGGTAGGTGTCTACAAGCGCACGTTCGAGCAGCCCTCACCACAGCCGGGCGTGCACTGGAGCAAGGATGTGCGGCTGGACAAGGTCGCCGAGGGGTTCGGTTGCCACGGTGAGTACGTCGAGAAGGAAGACGAACTCGGCCCGGCCATCGAGCGGGCCTTCGCCAGCGGGAAGACGGCAGTCGTGCATGTGTGCATCGACCCCAAGGCAAACTCGGAGGAGATGCCGAAGTACGACGAATTTAGGACCTGGTATGCAGAAGGCACTCAGTAGCGTTTCCGGACGCGAGGAGGACAAGGTGAGAGAGGATGAAGCCATGCGTGAATATGTGAAGTTCTACATCGACGGCCAGTGGGTCGACCCGGTCGAGCCGAAGACGCTCGACGTCGACAACCCGACCACCGAGCAGGTGTCAGGCAAGATCGCGATCGGGACCGCGGCCGACGTCGACAAGGCGGTCAAGGCGGCACGCAAGGCGTTTGCGCCGTGGTCGGCCAGCACCCGCGAGGAGCGGCTGGATTTGCTCCAGGCGATCGCCGCGGAGTATCAGAAGCGATCTGGCGATCTCGCCGATGCGGTGCACGAGGAGATGGGAGCACCGCCCTCGTTGGCGGCCGGCCCCCAGGTGATGATGGGTATGGGCCATCTGATGGGCGCTATCGACGCGTTGAAGAACTTCTCGTTCGAGGAGCAGCGTGGGTCGACGCTGATCCTCAAGGAGCCGATCGGCGTCTGCGGCCTGATCACGCCGTGGAATTGGCCCATCAACCAAATAGCCTGCAAGGTGTTCCCGGCACTGTCCACCGGCTGCACGATGGTGCTGAAGCCGTCGGAGGTGGCTCCCTATTCGGGCCAGATCTTCACCGAGGTGCTGGACTCGGCGGGGGTGCCCGCCGGCGTCTACAACATGGTCTTCGGCGACGGCCCCGGTGTTGGCGCGGCGATTTCCAGCCATCCCGACATCGACCTGGTGTCCTTCACCGGTTCGACGCGTGCCGGCGTCGACGTCGCGAAGAACGCGGCTGCCACCGTCAAGCGGGTGACCCAGGAGCTCGGCGGTAAGAGCCCCAACATCGTCATCGACGACGAGAAGTTCGCCGAAAGCGTCACCGCGGGCGTGGCCACCATGATGGTCAACTCCGGCCAGAGCTGTAATGCGCCGTCGCGCATGCTCGTTCCCCGCGACCGCATCGCGGAAGCGGCGGAGATCGCGCGCGGTGTGGCCGAAGCGGTTGCGGTGGGCGACGCCGACGACAAGAGGGCGATAGGCCCGGTGGCGTCCAAGGTTCAGTTCGACAAGGTGCAGGGCCTGATCCAGAAGGGCATCGACGAGGGCGCGACGGTGGCGGCGGGCGGACCCGGACGGCCGGACGGACTCGACACCGGTTACTACGTCAAGCCGACCGTATTCTCGGACGTCACCAACGACATGACGATCGCCCGCGAGGAGATCTTCGGCCCGGTGCTGTGCATCCTGGCCTACGACGACCTCGATCAGGCCGTCGACATCGCAAACGACACCGATTACGGTCTGTCGGGCTATGTTTCGGCCGCAGACCTCGATGCCGCCCGCACGCTGGCGCGCCGGATCCGGGCCGGGCAGGTCGCCATCAACCACGCGTTCGACCTGAACACTCCCTTCGGGGGTTACAAGCGCAGCGGCAACGGGCGCGAGTGGAGCGAGTTCGGTTTCGAAGAGTACCTGGAGATCAAGGGCACGCTCGGGTACGCGCCCGAGAAGGCGTAGCGGGGTCTACATCGTCTGCGCGGCGCGGTGTACCGCGTTGATGATGCCCTGATAACCGGTGCACCGGCAGAAGTTGCCCGAGAGTCCTTCGCGGATCTCCTCGTCGGTGGGCTCCGGGTTGTCGCGCAGCAGCGCGGTGATCGACGTGACGAAACCCGGTGTGCAGAAGCCACATTGCAGTCCGTGGCACTCCCGCAGAGCGGACTGCACCGGCGACAGCTCGCCGTCGTCGCCTGCGATGCCTTCGACGGTGGTGACCTCCTGGCCGTCCACCTGCACGGCGAAGATCAAGCACGACCGCACCGCCTGACCGTCCAGCAGAACCGTGCACGCGCCGCACGCGCCATGCTCGCAACCGAGGTGGGTGCCGGTCAGGCCGCACTTCTCGCGCAAGAAGTCGGCGAGCGTGAGACGAGGCTCGACGACACCACGGTGGGCGCGTCCGTTGACGGTTATCTCGACCGGCAGCTCATGCATGGATCGCCTCCGTATCCGCCGTTTCGGCCTGACGGACCGCTGCGGTCCATGCTCGTGCCACCATCGCGGCTCCCACTCGGGATCGGTAGTCGGCCGAGCCCTGAAGGTCGGCCGGAATATCGGAGAGACCGCTCATCGCGAGCCTGCCGACTTCTTCAGCGGTGACGGTGTCGGCGGGCTGCCCGGCGACCGCGTCCTCGGCGACCGAACCGCGCAACGGGGTAGAGCCGAGCCCCAACAGCCCGATGCCGCAGCGGGCCACCCGGTCTTCGTCGTCGAGTTCCAGCGCGACCGTGGCGCCAGCGATCGCGAAATCACCGTGGCGGCGGGCGAATTCCTCGACCGCGAAACCACACCGGCCGCCCCACACCGGAAACCGCACCGTGGTCAAGATCTCGTCGGGCTGCAAGCGACGTCTCCCACAACCCGGTGAAGAACTCCGACGCCGGGATCTCCCTGCGACCGCGCGACGACGTGGCCTCCATCGTCGCGTCCAGCGCAAGCGCCACCGCCGCATACTCCGCGGCCGGATCGGCGTGTGCGATGGCGCCACCCAGGGTGCCCCGCGTTCGGATCTGGAAGTGGCCGATGTAGGGCGTCGACAGCGTCAGCAGCGGCACGGAGTCGGCCACCTCGTCGTCCATGCCGACCAGCGCGTGCGACGTGCCCGCTCCGATCGCACACCTCGTCGTCACGCCGCTCGATGTTCTGCAGCTCGCCCACCCGGGATATGTCAATGAGGTTCTCGAAGTGCGTCAACCGCATTGCCAGCATCGGCACCAGGCTTTGTCCACCGGCGAGTATCTTGGCGTCCTCGCCGAACTCGCCGAGCATCTGCACGGCCGCGGCGACGGTGTCCGGCCGGTGGTAGGCGAATGCGGCTGCTTTCATGGCACCAGCCGCGAGAGGGCCGCGTGAAGCTCGTCGGCCAGCTCCGCGGCCGGGCGTGTGCGCTTGCGGCGGCCCAGCAGGAAGCCGATCACCGCGCCCGCGGCCACCGCGGCGATCACCGGCCCGAAACGCTTGGCCATCGGCAGCCGCAACGACTTTCAGCAGATCGACGGAGTCACCGGCATCGGATGCAGCGGCAGCAGGCGCGGCGGCCGCGGATGTCGCAGCCGACGGCGGCGGAGCCACCGAGCAGGTCGGCTTCCAGGTTCCTGGCGAACTGGCCGATCAGGTTCGTCGACACGTCGGCCAGCACGCCACGGCCGAACTGTGCGGCCTTGCCCGAGATGGTGAGGTCGGTGGTGATGACGACGTGGGTGGCGTCGCCTTCATCCTTCAGCTGGGCGGTCACCAGGGCCGCGGCGTTACCGCTGCCCCTCGTCTCCTTCCCGCTGGCCTTGATCACCACCCGCTGTGCGGCCGCGTCCTTTTCCTGGAATGTCGCATCGCCCTTGTAGGACACCGTGATCGGGCCCAACCTTCACCTTCACCGCGCCGGTGAAGTCGTCGCCGTCGACCGACAGCAGCTGCGGCGCCCGGGATGCACGGCGCGACGCGCTCGACGTCGGTGAGCACCTGCCATGTCTTCGCCGCGGGCACCGCGACTCGGAATTCGTTGTTGAGCTCCACGGCTAGTCGTCCTCTCGGGTGCGCCCGTCTTGGCTTGTTCGATCAGTTCGACGATCGCCGCGGGACTGGCGGGCAACCGGGTGAGCGTCACACCCAGCGGGGCCAGCGCGTCGTTGATGGCGTTGATCACCGCGGGCGTCGATCCGATGGCGCCGCCTTCACCGCGCCCTTGTATCCGCCGACGCCGGGACCGGGTATCTCGACGTGGCCGTACTCGATGGGCGGGACTTCGGTGGCCGTCGGCAGCAGGTAGTCGACGAACGTCGAGGACAGCGGGTTGCCGTCGTCGTCGTAGACCATGTTCTCCAGCAGGGCGCCGCCGATGCCCTGCACCGTGCCGCCGGCGATCTGGCCCTCGACCACGTTGGGATTGATCATCGGGCCGACGTCCTCGCTGACGATGTAGCGCGTCAATGTGACGTGACCGGTCTCGATGTCCACCTCGCAGGTGCACGCGTGGGTTGCGTTGGCCCAGTGGATCATTGCCTGGGAGGTGTAACCGCGCGGTCGCCTCCAGCGTGGCCGCCATTCCGGGTGGCAGCTGTGCGGGCTCGTAGTACGAGCGGTAGGCGAGGTCGGCGAAGCTCACGCTCTTCTCGGGTCGTCGCGGACGGCAGCCCACGAGTTGGCCAGTTCGATGTCGGCTTCGTCGACTCTCCAGGCGGTGCGCGGCCATCGCGACGATCTGCTTGCGCAGTATCGTGCCCGCCTCGTTGACGGCACCCGCTGTCATCGGGCCGCTGCGGCTGCCCTGGGTGCCCGCGCCGTACGGCGTCACAGCGGTGTCGCCCTGGATCGTGGAGACATCGTCGATGTCGGCGCCGAGCGCGTCGGCGGTCAGCTGGACCACCGTGGTTTCGATGCTGTTACCGGTCGATCCGCCGTTCACGTAGACGTTGATCTTGCCGGTCGGCTCCATGCGGATCGTCGCACCCTCGGTGCCCGAGGTGCCGGTCGCCGCGCGCCGTCGGCTCGATGTACGCCGAGAAACCGAGTCCGATGTAGCGGCCCTGCTCCAGCGCGTCCTTCTGCTCCTTGCGGAAGCCCTCGTGGTCGAGGATCTTCACGGCCTGCTCGAACGTGTCGGCCGGGGCGACATGCTCATACGGCATGCCGTTGGGATTGAAGTAGGGCATCTCGTCGCCGCGCAGGATGTTGCGGCGGCGCAGTTCGACCGGATCCATGTCCATCTTCCGCGCGGCGATGTCGAGAAGTATTTCGCGCGTGAGGGTTTCGTACTGCCACGGACCGCGATACGCCACGAGGCCCGCGGTGTTCGAGAACACGCAGCTTGAGCTTGAAGCTGGCCTTCGGCACCCGGTACGGCCCGGGGAAGAACATGCCGATCGCCGCCGTGGTCATCACCGGATACGGCGTCGGATATGCGCCGACGTCCTGGACGAAGTCGATGTCGGCGGCCAGGATGTGCGCCGTCCTCGTCGAACGCCATCCGGACCTCGCCGTCGACGTGGCGGGCCTGCCCGGCCGCCATCAGGTTCTCGCGCCGGTCCTCGATCCACTTCAGCGCGCGCGGGCAGCTTGCGGGCGGCCAGCATGATGCACATGTCTTCGCGCACGGGACGACCTTCTGGCCGAACCCGCCGCCGGTGTCGCGCATGATGACCCGAACGTTCTGCGCCGGCATCCCCAGCAGCCGGGCGGCGAACGCGCGCAGTTCGTGAGGGGTTTGCGTCGAGGCCCACATCGTTAGCTCTTCGGACGACGCCTCCCACTCGACGACGAGGCCGCGCGTCTCGATCGGCACCGGCGCATAGATCTGTTGGTAGAGGTGCGCGGACACGACATGCGCGGCGGAGGAGAAGGTCTCCTCGTCGGGTGGCGCACCACCCATCCGCCCGCGACGTTGTCGGGGTAGGTCTCGTGCGACGACGACGTCCGAGCCCACGGCCTTGGTGAAGTCGGCGATGGCCGTCAACGGTTCGTAGTCGACGTCGACCAAATCGACCGCGTCCTCTGCGAGGTAACGCGTGTCGGCGACGACAAGCGCGACCGGGTCACCGACGAACTTCGCCTCGCCCTCGGCCAGCGGCGGCCGTGGCGTGTCCGGGATGTCCTTTCCGCGATCGCGTGCCAGGCCTCCTCTGACGTTCGGGTTGAGGTCCTCGGCCACGGTGAACACCGCATGCACGCCGGGCAGTCGCAAGCGCCGCGGAGGTGTCGATGCCCTTGATTCGGGCCCTGGCAAACGGGCTGCGCACAAAGCAGGCGTGCAGCATGCCCGGCCGCGACACATCGTCGACGAACGTGCCATGGCCGGTGAGAAGGCGAGAGTCCTCCACCCGCGGGAACCGCGTGCCCGCGTAACGGGTGGCGACGGCTCCCGCGGGGGTGAGGTCATGGCAAAGGCTCCAATCCGTCGTCGACAGGGCCGCTACGACAGGCTGCTAAGCAGGTGCCCAGCGAGCCTACCGGATACGGGATTCTCGCTATTCAGCATATGACATTCTCACGGCCCGTCCGGCGGATTAGATTGTCCACCGTGAGCCGGTGGATGACGCGGGTGGAGCGCACACTCAGCGAAGACGTGCCAGGTATTCCCGACGACGTCCGGGGCTTCTATGCCGACCTGGACAACATCAAGCTGGTGCATCCGCTTGTCGTCTCGGTGCGGACCGTCGACCGCAGTGAGACCGCCGATGGGCATGTGCAGACCTACCGGGTGAGCGACCGAATCCCGCTGGGACCGCTGCGCTTGCGGACGAATTATGTTGCGCGGCTGTATGTCCCGGTCACCGGCGATGTGCTGTCCGAAGCGCGTCAGTTCCCTCGCGTACGGCTGTGCAGCACGGTGGCATTCGAGCCGGTCGGGACGGGCACTCGCGTCGTCGAGCGGATACGGATCGAAGCGCCGCGGCCGCTGGCTTCGGTGACCGCCCGCAAGGCGGTGGATGCGCACACCGAAATGCTCGCCGGAATCCGGCGCCGCTTCGAACGCGCGGCGGACTAGAGGTCGTCGGCTATGTCGGGAAGAACCCGTTGCCGGTGAGGAACCCGGCCTGCCAGCCCTGGTCGCCCAGGCACAGCAGCGGGCGACCGTCGGGAGCCTGCGCGGCCGCCTGATCTCCCGGGCACGGCGCGCCGATATCCTGAACGCCGACCAGCTGTGGCGAAGCCACCCAGAACCCGGTGTACACCGGCGGCCATTGGTTCGGGATCCAGTGGCATTGCAGCGGCTCGCCGCCGGGACCCCGCCCAAACGTGAAGATCTGGAAGTTGTCGCAGGGCCCGGCCATGTGTGCGTCGTAGTTCATTCCCGGCACGTCTGTTGCGTAGTGTCCGGGCCTGTCGAAGTACAGGTTGTCGTTGTTGGGATCGCCCATGGCGACCGGTGCACTACCGATAGCGGCGCACGCCGCCGCAGCGGCGATGACTAGTTCGCGAAACATGTCCCCACCTTGGGTTTCGTTATCGAGTTCCACTGCGGTCCGGCTGGCCCTCGCCAAAGCCTAACCGGCGGCCCCGCACCGGGTGTCATGTTTGGCCGCGACGGCCCAGGGTAGTCAGCCGTCATGGTGGCCCGCGAGGATGAAGGCGAATTCGACGTCGACGACGACGAGCATGTTGCCGGCTCCCGCGCCGGCAAAGACGGCCCCTACGTGGGGCGAACGGCCTCTGACGACTCCTTCGACGCAGGCGAAACCGGCGCCGAGGCCCGGAACGAGCAGGAAAACGCCTGATTTGCCTCATGTTTCGCCAGCTAATATGAGCTATGGAAAATCCGGTTCTTCGGCAACGCCAGCCCCATGGCGTCTAACAGCGAACTTCGCCGTCGCGGCGCTGACGGTGACTTTCCTCATGCTTTGTGCGTACGGCACGTCTGACTCCGCTGTGCTGACCATCGGACTGGGTTTGATCACGTTTTTAGGTGTCCTCACCGATCTCGCCGTGCGCCGCTACTTTGTCGCGAGCCTGCGTCCGACAAGCCGAGCGCTTAGCGCCATGCGGGCATGAGACGGTAGACGCCTATGGATGGCTACGAGTACGTGTCCTACGAGGACTTCGGGCGGCGGTTCTTCGACATCGCGGTGACGGAGGAGCGCGTCGGCGACGCGATCGCCGCGATCGCGGGCGACGAGTTCGAGCTGGGGCCGATGGGTCAGGGCCCCGGGAAGATCGCCAAGGTCACCGCCAAGGTGAGAATCCAGGAGCCCCGGGTCACCCGGTCCAACGGTGAGCTGATCACATTCGCGATCCGCATTCCGCTGGAGATCGACATGGTCATCGACCTGCGGATCGACAAGCCCAAGTTCATGGTGTTCGGCGAAATCGAATTGAGCGCGACCGCGCGCGCCGCCGAACCACTGCTGCTGATCCTCGACGTACAGAAGCCGCGCCCGTCGGACATCGCCATCCATGTCACATCGAAATCCCTACGTGCAGAGCTGTTGCGGGTCGTCGCGGGTGTCGACGCCGAGGTTCGGCGGTTCATTGCCGCGCATGTGGCGGGGGAGATCGACAGCCCTGAATCGGTGAAGGCGAAAGTTATCGACGTCGCCGACCGCCTCGATGCCGCGTGGACCGGCGTGTAGCGGTTACTTCTGCAGGGTGAACTGAACGACGTCGACCTGGCGGTCGCGGAACATCTTCGCGCAGCCGGTGAGGTAGCGCATGTAGCGCTCATAGACGTCTTCGGACTGGATGGCGATCGCCTCGTCCTTGTGCGCATTGAGGGCCGCGGCCCAGATGTCGAGAGTGCGGGCGTAGTGCTGCTGCAGCGACTGCTTGCGTGTCAGCGTGAATCCGCCTTCTGCAGCGCGCTCCTCGACCATCGGCACTGACGGCAGCCGTCCGCCGGGGAAGATCTCGGTCATGACGAACTTGATGAATCGCGCCAACTCGAACGTCAGCGGAATGCCGAGTTCCTTTGCACGCGCGGGGTTCTCACCGACAATGGTGTGCAGCAGCATGACGCCGTCGTCAGGCAGCGCACCGTGAGCCATTTTGAAGAAGTCGGGGTAGCGCTCGTGGCCGAAGTGCTCGAACGCTCCGATGGATACGATCCGGTCGACCGGCTCGTCGAACTGCTCCCAGCCCTGCAGCAGCACCCGCTTGGTAGCACGGGCTGTCCAGTTCGTCAAACGCCTTCTGGACGTGGGCAGCCTGGTTCTTCGAACAGCGTCAGGCCCACGACATTGACGTCGTACCGCTCGATCGCCCGCCGCATGGTGGCGCCCCAGCCGCAGCCGACGTCGCGGCGAAAGTCGCCGACTCCACCGGCATGCCGCTCGGGGGAGCGAACCTGTTCACCGGGCTCGCCATCTCGTTCTTCTGCCCCCGGGTGATGGAGTCGATCGGCGCAGGCCGATCGCCAATTCCGCTGGGCCTACTCGGCTTCTAGCCGACCAGGGTTTCCAGCTCCGGGCGTTTCGGCTCGCGACCATCGCCGCTTGATTTGCCGCGGGCGTGGTGCCACAGCCACGGGCCGAGCATGTTTTTCGTCCACTGCAGCTGCGAATGGACGCGCGATCGCATCGTCGGGCCGTCGACCACCGGATCGGCCTGTGCCCAATCGTGATTGCTGCCAGGAAGATTGAGTGCCTCGGCTGCCGCGGCGGCGAACAGAATGTGGCCCTTGGTCGAGCCGTGGACGCGGTCGTCACTCCACGTGTCCGGCTGGGTCATCGACGGCGCGTCGTACAGGTCGACGAGCTTGAACCCGTAGCGCCGCGCCGCCGCGACGATGACTCCATTCGCTTGCAGCATGCGTGAACTCAAGATCCGGCCAACGGGCACGATGCGTGCTATGTCGGGAAAGGTCGTAGTCACCACTGTCGCTCGGGACTCCGCGAGCCGCGCGTGCAGGAGGTCAAGGTCAGCCAGCGCACGATCGAAAAGCAGCCCCGGCCTGGTGATGTCGTTCATGCCGACGCAGACCGTGATCAAATCGGGCCGCATCGCGAGGGCCAGCGGAAGTTGGTCGTCGAGGACGTCGCGAATCCGGCGGCCACGGACGGCGAGGTTGGCGTATTGAAGGCCGGGATAAAGCGAGTCGAGCATCGCTGCCAGCCGGTCGGCGAAACCGAGGATTCCCACGGAATCGTCGCCGTCCCACAGCCCCTCGGTTTGGCTGTCGCCGATCGCGACGTAGCGGGTGTAACGGGCATCCGATCGATCGGCCATCAGCCGCACTTTAGTGCCGCGGCGCGTGCCGCTCAGCGTCGGCGCGATCAGCCGAACTGAGCGAGGTCCTTCGGTTGGTCAACTTTCGGCAGATTTCGGCGACGACTATCCGCGGCCTAGCCTGGTCAGGTTGAGTGGCCGACCCACCACGCTGAGCTGACTGATGACGTCTTCCAGGCGTCGGCGCGGCACCTCGATGCGCCATTCGGGCAGAGAACCGGACAGGCACAGCACGTCGGGCGCGAAACTGATATCCGTCAGCTGCAGACCGTGTGGCAGTTCGGGCAGATGCACGGGGTAGGACGGCGTGCGCGCCGGAAGGCGCAGGCGCTTGCGACGCAATACGAGGACGCGTGGTTTCAGCCACAGCGTCGACCCGTCCAGGTTCGCGTCGACCTCGAGATGGCCAAGCGACGGCCTGCCGGCCAGGCGTAACCGGGCGATACCGTCAGGACCGATCTCGCCGGCGAGCCTCGGCGCGGCCAGGCGAAACAGGTCGTCGAGGGTGTCGGCGGGCAGCTCCAGTGTCAGCTCGACCGGCGCAGCCACCAGCACCGGCGGCGCGGCAGGCCGCAGGTGCACGTTGTGCAGCACGGCGGTAGCGCTGTCCAACCTGTTGCCGTCCCAACGGATGTCACGAGCGGCGAGGCGAACGTCGTTGAGTTGGCCGACCGACAGGCCGCGCACATCGAGCCGCGAGTCGAACTCCGTGACGGTCAGCGTGATATCGCCTTCGTCGAGCCGGACGGCCAGCCGGCGTCCGACCACCAGACGGCGAAGTGTCACGAACAACGTCCGGTAGGCGGCCGCGGCCCCGCTGCTCACCGGCGCGACGGCGGCCGTCGACCACAACGACGCCAGCATGTCGAGCGGACGGAAGGGATCCCACCTCAGCGGCGGTCGCGAACGCGTCATGACACGCTCGGGGTGAAGCTGTTCAACAACGCACGCATCGACTTGGCGACCGCGTGGCGCGTCTTCACCGGGTTGGGTGAATTCGCGATCAACATCGCACCGCGCGTCAGGGCGCCGAGCAGCAGCCTGGTTGCGGTCTCCGGGTCGTCGATCTGGATAGTGCCTGCCTTCGCCGCGGCCGTCAGCGAGGCCACGATGACCGCGTGGGCGTACTGCTCGTCGAGCTCGGTGTATCGGGCCAGGCCGAGCACCGCCGGGCCGTCCAGCACGAGGATCCGCTGCACGTCGGGCCGCAGCACGCCGTCCAGAAACGCGTCGAAGCCCACTGCCAGCTCGTCCAGCCCGTCCTTCGCGCCCATCGCAGCCTCGGTCGATGCGGCCATCAATTCGGTGTGCGCCTGCACGAAGACCGCCTCGAAAAGCGCTGTCTTGGTGGGGAAGTGGTGATACAAGGCGCCAGTCGTCACCCGCGCCTCACGGGCGAGGTCCTCCACCGACGTGCCGCGGAAGCCGTTCTCGCCGAAGAGCCTGCGACCCGCGGCCACCAGCGCAGCGTGCGTCTGTGCGACCTGCTCGGCACGCAACGACGACGGCTGCTCCGAAGGCGCCGGACCCGGCATGGCTCTCACTTTTCTCGTCGGTGGGATCAGCCTACCCTATTGACATATCATCACTATGTGAAATAGTTATCCTATGACATCTGCTCCCGTATCCCTCACCGGGCCCGCCGAAGACACCCACAATCTGCACGACGCGACGCTGACCGCCCTGCGTGGCGCGATGGGCAGGACGGCCGAACTTCTGCGTGGAGTCGACAGCGGGGCCGCACCGGTGCCCGGTCTGACCTGGACCGCGGCGGAAACGGCGGCGCACATGGTCGGGGATCTTCGCGACTACGCCCAGGCGCTGACCCGACACACCAACGGCTATATGACACATGCCAACCGCCCGCAGGAATCACCATCGCGGATGAGCGCCGTGGTCAACGCCCGCCACCTGACCGAGGTGCCGGAGCGCAACATGGGCCGGCTCGCCGACATGATCGAGGAGGCGACGATCGCCTATCTGGCCGCGGCGCACCACGCCGACCCGACAGCGGACATCCCGACACCCAACGGTCTGGTGATCCGTCCGCCGACGATGACGGCCCTGCTGTTCGGGGAACAGATCATCCACGGCCTGGACATCGCGCGTGCGGTGAATGCCCGGTGGGAGATCACGCCGCGCGACGCGCTGATGCTCATCCCCGGCGGACTCACCGTGGCGCCGCACTATATTCGACCGTCCGCCGCCAACACGCGGGTCAGCTTCGAACTGCGTATCCGCGGCGGCAACGCCTACCGCATGGCGATTGACCACGGCACGGCCGTTGTCAGCGCTGCGGGCGAGAAGTCCGACTGCGTGATCACCGCCGACCCCGTCGCGTTTCTTCTTCTCAGTTACGGGCGCATTTCGCAGTGGTCTCCGATCGTGCGGGGCAAGCTGCGCGCGGGCGGCCGACGGCCGTGGTTGGCGATGAAATTCGGAAAGCTGATATCCAGCCCATAAGGACTCGCCCCGTACAGTGGAGTCGATGACGTCCGTCGTAATCGTCGGTAGCGGCTTCACCGGTTTCGAATGCGCTCGCCGACTCTCCCGCCAACTGCGCAAGCAGAACGCGTCCGTCGACATCTCGATCATCTCGCCGGTCGACTACATGCTCTACACGCCGTTGTTGCCCGATGTCGCGGGCGGAGTGGTTGACGCCAGGTTCGTCGCCATCCCGTTGGCGAACACGTTGCGCGGCGTGCGAACGGTACGGGGCCGGGTCGACAGCGTCGACTTCGACCAGCACACCCTGACTTCCATCGATCCAGAGGGCCGAACGCACACCGTGCGGTGGGACCGGCTGGTGCTGACCCCAGGCTCGGTCACCAAGTTGTTCGACATTCCGGGACTCGCCGAGTACGCGCGGGGACTGAAGTCGACGGCTGAGGCGGTCTATCTCCGCGACCACGTGCTCGAACAGCTGGAGTTGGCCAATATCGACGACGACAAGGACCGTGAGCGGGCACGCCGGACCATCGTGGTGGTCGGCGCCTCGTACTCGGGCACCGAGCTCGTCTTGCAGCTGCGCGCACTGGCCGCGACCGCCGCGGAACAGATGGGCTTCGATTTCGACGAGGTCCGGTTTGTCCTGCTGGATTTGGCCGAACAGGTGATGCCCGAGGTCGGGGAGAGGCTCGGCAGCGCCGCGATGAAGGTGCTCCGCCAACGCGGAGTCGATGTGCGGCTCGGTATCACGCTCAAGGAAGTGCACTCGGATCATGTTGTGCTCAGCGATGATTCGAGGATCGACACCCATACAGTGGCGTGGGTTACCGGAGTGACCGGCGCTCCGCTGATCGAAAAGCTGGGGCTGCCGACCGAGCGCGGCAGGCTGAAGGTACAAGCCGACCTGCAGGTGCCCGACCATCCCGACGTGTTCGCCGCCGGTGACGCCGCCGCGGTGCCCGACCTGACGCAGCCGGGCAAGATCACCCCGCCGACCGCGCAGCACGCGACCCGTCAGGGGAAAGTCTTGGCGCGCAACGTCGCCGCCAGTTTGGGTTATGGCAAGCCGATGGACTACCGGCATCGCAACATGGGTCTGGTCGTCGATCTCGGGCCGCACAAGGCGGTTGCGAATCCGCTGAACATTCAACTGTCGGGCTACGCCGCAAAGTTGGTGACTCGCGCATACCACCTGTATGCCATCCCGCGCTTCGTCAACCGCTGGGCGGTATCGCTGGCGTACCTCACCGATGTGTTCTTCGACCGATCCGTGGTCTCGGTTGGGCTGTCCACCCAGGACGACGCCCAGTTCTCCACCAGCGAGGGGATTCCGCTGCCAAAGGCCGACTGACGGGTGTGAAAGCCTGCGGATGGGGAACACCGCCTCAATGGCCACTTATCGCGTGCTGAATCCGAAGGGTGACGTCGTCGACACCAAGGACATCGAAAGCGCGGACGACGCGCATGCCTGGTTCGTCGACCAAAAGGCGGACAATTCCGAGCTCGGCTGGCGGATGGAAGTCAAGGCCGACGACGGCCACTGGGCATTCTTCGATGACACGGAAGGCGACAGGAAGTAGTCACTCCTCGCCGGTGACGTACCACTTTCCGATCGGCGGTGCGTGGCTGCTGGTGACCCGCAGGCACCGCGGCTCTTCCACGGCGAACGACTGATAGTCGCCGAGATAGCAACTCTCGCCCGTTTTGACCTTGGTGATCGTCTGCGTCAGGCGGTCGAACGTGATCGTGCCGTCGTCGTCGAGATCCAACCGCCAGCGCGGCTCGAATCGGTTGTCGCTCAACTCATCCCGCAATCGTCAGGGTGACGTTGTCCAGTGACACGGCGACGTCGGTGGGCGGGATGTCGACGAAGGTGGGTTGGTCTCGCAACGCTTCTCCGCTTGCGATGATGTGGGTGGGAAAGTTCCCGGCACACGGGAAGTTGTTGCACCGCAGCCAGAACCCCGGCGGGCTCAGGTACGGATACATGCTCGGCGACTGGTCGACGCGATACCTGCCGGGCGGGATGCTGGCCGTCGCCCACCCGTCCGGAGGCTCGGTGCCGACACCGAAGACGCCGTTGCTGCCGTAACTCGGCGGTTCGGCGTCCGCCGGTGCGGCAACGACAGGACCGGTCAGCACGGCGCCGGCCGCGGTCATCGCCAGCCCGGCGTTCACCAGCTCACTCCCGTTACCAGATCCGTACGTAGTCGATGAGCATCTCCGGGGTCTCGAAGGGGCCGAAGCCGGGAACGCCGCCACCGGGCCCGCCGACTGCGAGGTTGAAGACTGTGTACAGCAGGTAGTCGGGAGCGTTGAACGGCCACACCCCATCGATGGGGGCTGCGGGAACCGTGAAGTAGAGGCCGCCGTCTCGCCAGAAGCGGAACCCCGTGTCGTCCCATTGAACGCGGTACGTGTGCCAGCCCCCATCCACCGGCCACCTGTTCTCCTTCCAGGTCCTTCCGTCGGATCGCGCGTGGACTGCGCTTCCGGGAGCCCACTTGCCGTTGCCGTACCACTCGAGGATGTCGACCTCGCCGTCCGGCAGTGGACCCCTGCCGTCCGGCGTCGGCTCCCGGTTCACCAGCCAGTACGCGGGCCAGCATCCGGGGACCAGGCAGTTCAGCTTGATCCGGGCCTCCCACGTGTGCCCGATGCCGATCTTCATCGTGCTTTCAACCCTGCCGCTGAAGTAGGTGCCGTCTTCTTGCGTGGCGCGAAGGGCGAGATTGCCGTTTCCGTCGAGGGACACGTTGCGGCGATCGTCGCGGAACAGGCCCAATATCGGCGGGTTGACCGGCTCGTTCCAGCCCACCACCGTCCATTTCGAGAAGTCGGGGGCTGCGCCGGCCGGCCCGTCGAAATCGTCGGCGAGGAGGTAACTGACCGGAGCGGCGTCGGGCGTGGGCGCCCCCGGATTCACGGGCTGACCCGGCAGTTCTGGATCGGCAGCTGCTTGCGGAAGGGGGACAGCGGCCGCCATCGCGGCCACGCCCGTCATCATCATCATGTTGCGGCGGTTCATCTCGTGCACACGAAGACCTTAGCGTCGGGTCACGCCGGATTTAACTAGGCTCGTGCACAATGCCGAAATTGAGCGCGGGTCTCCTGCTCTACCGGATCAGCGATGGGACCGTCGAGGTGCTGATCGGGCACCCTGGTGGGCCGTTCTGGGCAAAAAAGGACGATGGGGCGTGGTCCATCCCGAAAGGGGAGTACGCCGACGGCGACGATCCCTGGCTAACTGCCCGCCGTGAGTTTGAGGAGGAATTGGGTAAGCCGCCGCCCGACGGGCCGCGCATCGACCTTCCACCTCTGCGCCAGCCGAGCGGGAAGATCGTTACCGCCTACGCCGTCCGCGGGGACCTCGACCTGGACGGCACGGTCAGCAACACCTTCACGCTCGAGTGGCCGAAGGGGTCGGGAAACGTCAGGGAGTACCCGGAGATCGATCGGGTGGACTGGTTCGCCGTGACTGCGGCGCGGTCGAAGCTGCTGAAGGGTCAGCGTCCGCTTCTCGATCACCTGATGGGTGCGGTCGGAGACGCCGGATCGGCCGCGTCTCAATAGCATTGATCGTCAGCGCCCTGCCGTGGATGCGCCACCCGGACCGGGTGCGCAGGTATTCGTCGTCGTAGCGCAGATGCCAGACCATGTCGGTGACTTGGTCGTCGCCGATGCTCCAATGATGCGCGATGCAGGTGATGCGGCCCAGTGCGTAGTCGGCGTCCGAACCCGGGGCGTACACCTCTCCGACGATGGCGTGCTCCGTGCGTGCGATGTTCGCCAGCGCCCTCATCGCCCCGCGAACGCCGTCGCGGCCCCGGCTGTGGCGGATGGGGTCGAGCGATCGCGGCGGGTCCGGCAGCCGTAATTCGGCTGTGTCGGTGAACAATTCGACGACATCGTCGAAGCGGCGGTCGTCGACCGCGGCGGCGTAGAGATGAACGAGGTCGGCCAGCGCCAACCGGTCCGCGATGGCAAGGGTCATATGTAGCTCAGTTGCCGCCTTCGTTGCTCGCGCGGATGTCTTCGCGGCATTCCCGACGAGTCTGGCCCGTCTGCTGCATGCAGACCCGCACCGGGGTTTCCTCATCGGCGGGCAGTGGCTCATCGGTGACCTCGGTCGTCACCGTCACCGTCGGGGGCGCAATAACGCCCTGGTTCAGCGACCAGATGGACGCACCCGTGGATTGCAGGGTGGAGCAGTAGGCGGTCGACCCGTTGGCGGTGGTGGCGGTGCTGCCCACCGGTGAGCAGTCGGCGCCGATGACCGCCGTCGACGGGGCAGCCGACGCGGAGGCGGTGGCTGTGGTCGTGGTGGACGGTGCCGACGACGCAGGGGGCGGTGGTGCTGGCGTCTCGGCCCGTGGCGACGTCGCCGTCGGCGGCGGCGTGTAGTCGTCGTTCAGCAGCTTCTCGATCTCGCGGAACTGGATCAGCACGAGGGCGATCGCCACCAGTAGAAGCGCCGCCAAGACCGCCGGGACGATGATCGCGGGGCGCAGCAACCTGCGCTGCGGTGCTTCGTGCCCACCCGCGCCCCGAGGTCTTCCGAGGGGAATCGAGGCAGCGGTCTGCTTGGCATCGACCGTCGGTTCGACCCCCAGCCGGTGGGCCAGCGCCCGCGCGAAATCCACGCAACTGATGAACCGGTCCTTGGGCTCCTTTGACAGCGCCTTACTCAATACCGGATCGAGCGCCGACAACTCGGGACGACGGTCGGCGATGGCAGGCGGCGACGCGGTGAGGTGCTGGCTGATGACCACCGTCGGGTTGGAATGATGAAACGGCGGCGAGCCAGTAAGCAGGTGAAACGCCGTCGCGGCCAACGCGTACTGATCCGCGCGACCGTCGAGGTCCTCGCCCATCAACTGTTCGGGCGCGGCGTAGAAAACCGTTCCGACCGTCATCACATCGCCGCGGTCGTGCACCCCGATGATGTGCGGATGCCACAGCGTCGCGGCGATGTCGGCTTCGCGGTCGAACCGCTGCCGGTACTCGGTGTCGGAGCACACATCGGCGGGCAGCACCTTGAGCGCGTCGCGCCGGGGCAGGCGTGGATGCTCGGCGAGGTATACCTCGCCCATGCCTCCGGAGCCCAGAAGCCGCACGATGCTGTAGCCCGCGAAGGTCTGACCAGCGGCCAACGGCATGGCCGAATAGTACAGACGGGCTAGAGATCCAGAATGAGATGCTCCTCGTTGGCGGCCCGCGAGATACAGACAAGCATCATGCCGCCGACGCGCTCCGGATCGGTCAGCAACGTGTCGCGATGGTCGACGGCGCCGGCCACCACACGCGTCCGGCATGTGCCGCAGAACCCCTGCTGACACGAGTAGGGCGCCGCGATGTCCGAGCGCCGCAACGCCGTCAGCAGCGTCTCGTCGGCGTCGACAACCACCTCCTGGCCCGTCGACGCGATCGACACCGAGAACGTCGCGCCGTCGACGACCGGCGGCGCGGCGAACCGTTCGAAATGCAGCTCCACGTCGTCGCGTCCTGCCAACTGCGCGCGAATAGCGGTCAACATCGGCGCTGGCCCGCACGCGTACACCGCTGTGCCATCGGGGCACTCGCCGAGCAGTTGGTCCGCGGTTGGTACCCCGCTGACGTCGTCGGTGCGGATCTCCACGCGATTGCCGAAGCGGGTCACTTCGTCGATGAACGGCAGGCTGTCGATGCTGCGACCGGCGTACACCATCGACCAATCCACGCCGAGGCGCTGCGCGAGAGCCAGCATCGGGAGAATCGGTGTGATACCGATGCCGCCGGCGATGAACCGGAACCGCTGCGCCGGCGAGCCGTAGCCGGGGACGGTCAGCGGAAAGGCATTCCGGGGACCGTGGGTCGTCACCGCTGCGCCGACCGGCAAGCCGTCATGCACCTCGACGGACCCGCCGCCGCCGTCGACGATCCGGCGTACGGCGATCCGGTAGGTGTCGGTGTCGTCGGGGTCCCCGCATAGCGAGTACTGGCGCAGCCTGCCGCTGGGTAGGTGAATATCGAGGTGTGCGCCGGGATGCCACCGGGGCAGGCGTCGACCGTCGGCGGCGGCCATCGTCACGGCCACCACGTCCTGGTCGTGCGCGACGACGTGCCGGTCCACGACGGTCAAGACAATGGCGCGGTCCGGTTCCGCTGGAGGTTTCATCTTCCTGATGACGCCCGAGATCGCCCACAGGCCGGTTAGGGCTGCGTCGGCCAGACCCAGCGAGACATCGTGGCGAAACCGGCCGAAAGCGCTGGGCGGCGCCTCGCGGTAGCGGTCGAGAAGTCCCATCAAATGTGTGCGGCGCGAGCCGCGGGGGAGCTGGCGAGGTAGGCGACCGCTTGCGCCGTCGAACCCATTTGCTCCGGCGAGAATCCGGGCCGGAAGTACATCGCCGTGTTGGAACCGAACAGCCTGCGGTACTTGGGTAGCAGTCCGAGCTTCGAGTCCCGCATCCGCAGCCGATTGAACCGCCACCAGCTGATGTCGGTGGTGGGGTCGGCCTTGACCAGAAACCACGCCGTGCGCTGGAAGAACACGAAGATCACGACCACCGCCATCGTCATGGCGCGGATCCGGTCGAGGTAGCTGTCGTGAAAGTAGACCGCGACGTCGTGGGCGACCATGCGGTGTTCGACTTCCTCGCTGGCGTGCCAGCGGAACAGGTCGACCAGCGTGGGATCGGCGTTGTGGTCTCCCCACGCGCAGTTCAGCGCGAAGTCACCCAGCACCGCGGTGTAGTGCTCGATCGCGGCGATCAGCCACAGCCGGTCGCAGAGTTGGTTGAGCCGGCGCTTCGGGTCGGTCGACGTCGACGGCGCGAGCATGTTGCAGAAGACGTACTCGACTTGGTCGAGCATTGGTCTTGGATCGATGCCGTTGACGATCATGTACTCGTGCAGCATCCGCTCATGGACGTCCGCGTGGGTGGCCTCCTGGCCGATGAAGCCGCGCATGTCGTCGGCCAGCTGCGGGTCCTTCACCAACGGCAGGGCCTCGTTGAACGTGTCGACGAACCAGCGCTCGGCGGCGGGCAGAACGACGTTGAGCAGGCTGACGACATTCGAGGCCACCGGATGTCCCGGGATCCAGTGCAGCGGGATGTCGGAGACGTCGAAGTGCACTTTGCGTGCCTGGATCTGAACTGGGCCCGGATCGACTTCGTACTCGAAACGGCGTGGTCGCAACATTGCAGCCCCTCCCCGGAGTGTGCAGGGGGTTGAGTTTACGGGCACTAAGTGGGAACGCAGGTTTCAGATAGCTGGACTCGGTCAATATGACCGGCATGGCGGGCGTTGGTGACGTACTGGATTGGGCCCGGCAGCAGGTTGCCTCGCGGGTGCCGAAAGCCGACCTCGACCAGCGCGACCCGGACTACATCCGTGAACAGTTGCCCGGTCTGTGGCTGCTGGCGTCGCTCTATTTCCGCGCCGACGTCCGCGGCCTCGACCGCATTCCGGCCGACGGGCCGGTACTGCTGGTGGGCAATCACAGCGGTGGCAACCTCCCGCCCGACACCTTCGTGTTCACGTTGGCGTTCTGCTCGTACTTCGGCGTCGAGCGGCCGTTCTACCAACTGGCGCACAACCTCGTCGTCTCTATGCCTGGTCTGGGATCACTGCGAAAGTTCGGCACCGTCGCGGCTAACCACGACAACGCGGCACTCGCGCTGGAGTCTGGCGGGGCGTTGCTGGTGTACCCGGGCGGCGACTACGAGGTATTCCGGCCGTCGTGGAAGCGCCACGAGGTGGGCTTCGGCGGCCGCAAGGGATACGTCAAGCTCGCACGGGAGGCCGGTGTGCCTATCGTGCCGATCGCCAGCGTCGGCGGCCAGGAAGCGGCACTCTTCATCGACCGTGGCCAGTGGCTGGCCAAGCTGCTGATGGTCGACAAGATGGCCCGCCTCAAGAGCGTGCCCATTCTCTTGGCGCCGCCGTGGGGCCTAGCTGTCAGCGACATGGTGCCGCGACTGCCGCTGCCGACGAAGATCGCAATCGAGGTGCAGGATCCGATCGACGCCGCCGACATCGCCGCCAGCGACGACGACGTCATCAACGACAAGGTGCTCAGCAGCCTTCAGGGCGGCGTGGACCGATTGGCCGCAGAACGACGTTTCCCGGTGATCGGCTAATGCGACTGCAACGGCGAGTGGACATCGACGCCGACCGCGACTCGGTGTGGAAACGGGTGAGCGACCCGGGCTGTTATCCGGAGTTCATGGCGAATCTCGAGCGGTGGGACGCGGTGACCGACGGACCGGTCGGCGTCGGCGCCCGATACACCGGCCACTGGAAGATCGGCTCGGTGCCGGTCGGCGGCGTGATCGAAGTGGTTGAATTCGACGAGGCGCGCGACCTGGCCTGGATCGGCATCACCGGAATAACGCAGCGGGGGCGGTTCCGCCTACGCGACTGTGCCGACGGCCGGACCCGGGTGGTCTTCCGGATGTCCTATGAGGCGCCCGGCGGAGTATTGGGCCTGGTTGCCGACTGGGTGGCGGCGCGCCAGGTTGGCCGGACCATGACGCAGACGCTCGAGAACCTGCGAAGTCTCGCCGAGGGCTAGCGTCAGCCCGGCGGCTGCATGCCCGGCTGCGGGCCGACCGGTGTCGGGACCACCGTCGTCACACCGTTGGAACCGACGGTCCTCCCGCCCGGGGCCCCGCCGCCGCCGGCACTGGCCTGTTCGGCCAGCTGTTGGGCGGCTTTCTCGCTGCAGTCGAGCTCAAGCATGATCTTGCCGCTGCCCACCATCTTCTCGCTGGACACCATGCACTGGGACTGCGGCAGGACGCTGCCGACCGACCCGCCGAAGCCGGTGCTCATACCCATGCCGTGCAGGATCTTGATCGCCTTGGCGTACGGTTCGCCGATCACGTTCACCTGACTGGGGTTCGCCGGGTCCGAACTGGCCAGACCTGCGCTGAGCAGGCCGATCGAGCTCGCCGCGACAGCACCCACTCCGAGCGCTACAAGCTTGTTCACGTGACCTCTCCCTATGTCGGTCCGGGTGCGAACATATCGCAGCAGTGACAAATGTGAAACCGGTGACAAGGGGCGCAGTGTTACACCTCCGGGTCGACCGCGGCCCGGATGGCCTCCGCCAGCGCGTCTGCACGGGGGTCGGAAAACACGTCCTCGAGCAACAGCCGACGCCCGTCGGGGCCACTCAGTGGAACCCGCCAGTTCGGGTATTCGTCGGTAGTTCCCGGCTGGTTCTGGGTGCGCAGATCGCCGACCGCATCGGCCAGCGACAGACCCAGCAGTCGCGACGGGGTGCGGCCAAGGTATCGGTACAGCGCGCGCACGACCTCGTCGACGTCGGGGCCATCGCCCAGCAGGCCGGCCCGGCGCAGCTCGCTCAGCCAGGCCGCCTGCTCGGCCTGGTCGTCAGCCAGTTCCTCATCGACGGGCCTGGTCAGCAGGCCGAGTTGGTCACGCAGCCGCACGTGCTCACCGGCCAGGTACCCGGCGGTCGGCGGCAGGTCATGGGTGGTGACCGAGGATAGGCAGTATTCGCGCCAGCGCTGGGCCTGCAGCGGCCCGCCGTCTCCGTCGCGGTCGAGTTCGAACCACAGAATCGACGTGCCGAGCAGTCCGCGCTGGGCCAGGTAGTCCCGCACCCACGGTTCGACCGTGCCGAGATCCTCGCCGACCACGACCGCCTCGGCGCGGTGAGCCTCCAGCGCCAGGATGCCGATCATCGCCTCGTGGTCGTAGCGCACGTAGGTACCCTCGGTCGGCGGCGCGCCTTTAGGAATCCACCAGAGCCGGAACAGCCCGATGATGTGGTCGACGCGAATGCCGCCCGCGTGCCGTAACACGGCGTTGGCCATCGCCCGGAACGGTTCGTACCCCTGCTCGACGAGCTGGTCGGGTCGCCACGGTGGTTGCGACCAGTCCTGTCCGAGCTGATTGAACTCGTCTGGCGGCGCGCCCGCGGTGACACCGAGCGCGAGAACCTCCTGCATCGCCCACGCGTCCGCCCCGTTCGGGTCCACCCCGACGGCGAGGTCGTGCATGATGCCGAGCTCCATGCCCGCCCGCACGGCCGTCGACTGCGCTGCGGCCAGCTGATCGTCGAGCTGCCACTGCAGCCAGCGGTGAAAATCGACCGTGCCCGCGTGCTCGGCGGTGAAGGCGGCGACCCCGGGGCTTGCCGGGTGTGCGAACGCCTCCGGCCACTGGTGCCAGTCGGGGCCGTGTGCCTCGGATAACGCACACCAGGTCGCGAAGTCGTCGAGGCTGCGCCCCTCGCGTTCCCGGTAGGCCGCATATGCCAGTTGACGCCCCGCGGAGCGCTCGACCCGATACACGGTCTCCAAAGCGGCGCGCTTGGCCTTCCATGCCTTGTCTCGATCGACGAGATCGGCACGTTGCGCGCCGGCCTGTAGCTCGACCCGCGTCTTGCGGATCCGACCGCGGTGGCGCACATCGGCGAATTCGGGTATCGCCTCGACGCGTAGATAGATGGGATGGACGTAGCGCCGCGATGTGGGCAGGTACGGTGACGGCTCCATCGGGGCGATCGGAGCCGCGGCGTGCAGCGGGTTGACCAAGATGTATCCCGCGCCGTGCTTAGCACCGGACCACACGGCAAGATCCGTTAGATCAGTCAAATCGCCGATCCCCCAAGATCTTTGGGACTGCACGCTGTATAGCTGGGTGGCCAGGCCCCACGTCCGCTTGGCGCCGAGCCGGGGAGGCAGGTCCAGCGAGGCCGGGGCGACGATCAGCGGTGTGCCGGCTTCGGTCGAGCCCGTTTGAACATGCAGCCGGTGATAGCCCAGCGGCAGGTCTCCGGGCAGCTCGAAGGTGGCCTCACCGACGAGCCGGTCACCGAGATCGTATGGGGGAGTGTGGTTCTCGAGTTGACGCAGGCCGGCCCGCACACTGCCGTCTTCAAGTCGGATCCACAGGCCGACCGCGTCCCCGTGCGTGACATGGACCCAGAACGACGATGGGGTGTCCGCGCGACCGACGATGGTCGCGGGCAAGGAGCGACCCCAGTAGTGGCGTTCGTGCGCGGCGAGCGCCGCCAGCCGCTCCTCCTCGGTCGTTGCGGGAACACCGAGCGCCGCCAACACGGCGACCAGCGTGGTTTCCGGCACGTCGACGCGGCGGCCCGTCCAATCGTCGTAATCGGTGGCGACGCCGTAGCGACGGGCCAGTTCGGCTAGCGACGGCGGTGTCTCGACCATGCGGTTAATCTTGCCCGCTGCAGGCCCCAGTCAACCCACATCGCGTGCCAACAGGTCGTCCCAGGTATCCCTGCGAACCACCAGTCGCGCCTTGCCGTCGCGGGCGAACACCACCGGAACCCTGCGGGCGCCGTTGTACTGGTTGGACATCGTGTAGCAGTAGGCGCCGGTGACCGGCACCGTCAGCAGGTCGCCTACCGCGGGGTCGCGCAGCGCGATCCCGTCGACCAGCTGGTCACCGGATTCGCAGTGCCGCCCGACGACGGTGACCACTTCACCGTCGCCGCCGACCCGATCGACCAGCGCCGCCTCGAAACGCTGTCCGGTCAGCGACACCTCGAGGTTGTCGCCCATGCCGCCGTCGACCGCGACGTGGGTAATGACGCCGCGTTTGATCGTCGTGACGCGGTATACCGTGCAGGCGCTTTTCGCGACCATGCTGCGGCCGGGCTCGAGGATGATGCGGCAGCCGTCGGGCAGCAGCGCACGGGCCTGCGTCACCATCGCTTCGGCGTAGTCGTCGACGGAGGGCGGGTGTTCGTCGTAGGTGTAGCGCACGCCGAGACCGCCGCCGAGGTCGTAGGTCTCGAACGTGCCGAGCTTCGCAATCGGTTCGACGGCGGCGGCCAGCTGGTCGACATTCAGCAGCTGCGAGCCAACGTGGGTGTGGACACCCTCGAGTTGCAGCACCGGGCTGCGCTCGACGCGGGCGATCGCTTCGCGGGCGTTGTCGGGCAGCAGGCCGAATTTGGAGCCGGCATGACCGGTCGCCTGCGAGGCATGTGTCGCGGCTTCGACTCCAGGGATGACCCGGACCAGACAGTGCTGCCGATGTCCTTGCGGCAGGATGCGTTCCAGCCGGTCGATGTCGTCGAAGTTGTCGATGACCACCAGTCCGAGGCCGTGCTTGACGGCCAGCTCGAGCTCCTCGTCGGTCTTGGCGTTCCCGTGCAAAACCAGCCGGGCCGGATCTGCGCCCGCCTTGATCGCGGTGAGGATCTCTCCGCCACCTGCGACGTCGAGGTGCAGGCCCTCTTCGACCATCACCCGCTGGACCGCGGTGCACGGAAATGACTTCGACGCGAAGGCCAGATCGCTGCGGGGCCAGCGGCGGCGAAAAGCGTCGAGGTACTCCCGCGCGCGGTTTCGAAGTGCCTCCTCGGCAACGACGATGACGGGCGTACCGAACTCGGCGGCCACCTCGTCGAGCCTGCATCCACCCACCCGGAGGGTGCCGTCGCCGTCGGTTTTCGACCCGGGTGGGAACAGGCCCATCAGATCTTCGGCGGCCGCCTCGGTGCGCATCGCCTCAGCGTGCCACGCCGACCCACCGCCCTGGTGCGGGTCGTCGGTAACGTCGTTGCCCATGGCGCTGAGACGGCTCGACCACGTCGGTGTCACGGCGCAGAACCGGCGGGCCAGGGTGGCGGTCGCCGCGTTGTTCCTGACCAACGGGGCGCTCTTCGCCAACCTGTTGCCTCGCTATCCCGAGATCAAGGCGGACCTGCACCTGTCCAACGCCGTCTACGGCATCGCGATCGCCGCGTTCTCGGGTGGCGCACTGGTCGCGGGGTTGGCCGCGGCTGCGCTGATCCGCCGCTTTCGGTCGGCACGGGTTGCGGTGGCGGGCAGCATCGGCATCGCGGTGTTCGTCTTCGTCGCAGCGCTGGCGCCGTCAGCCTTCGGACTTGGCTCGGCGCTGTTCATCGCGGGCGCATCCGACGCGTTCACCGATGTCGGACAGAACGCACAAGGGCTTCGCGTGCAGCGAAACTATGGACGCTCGATCATCAACTCGTTCCACGCGGTGTGGTCGATCGGGGCCATCCTCGGAGGCGCGATGGGTGCGGCCGCCATCGCGTTGCATATCCCACGGACAACGCATTTGGCGATATCGGCGACCGTTTTCAGCGTGGTGGTGCTGGGCGCCTATCCATTCCTTCTCCGCGACCCCGATCAGGACTATCACCCGTCGGCACGAACCGGGGCGGCCGGACGCCCCGGTTTTGCGATCTACGCGACGCTGGCCGCGCTGGTGTTCATCGCAATCGCAGGAGCGATTGTCGAAGACGCCGGGAGCTCTTGGGCGACGCTGTATTTGCGCGACAGCCTCGGTGCGCCCGGCGCGATCGCAGTGACCGGTTACATCGCGATGGTCGCCTTCCAGTTCATCGGGCGGCTGATCGGCGACCGGCTCGTCGACCGGTTCGGTGAGCGCGCGGTGGCCAGAGCGGGCGGCCTCATCACCGCGGCAGGCATGGGCGCGGCACTCGCGTTTCCCAGTGTTCCCGGCACCATCGCCGGCTTCGCCGCCGCCGGTCTTGGCGTCGCAACGCTTGTGCCTGCGGCCATGCACGGCGCAGATCAGCTGCCCGGCTTGCGGGCAGGGACCGGGCTGACCGCGGTGGCGTGGTTGATGCGGGTCGGGTTCGTGTCCTCGCCCCCCGTCGTCGGGCAGATCGCCGACGCAACCAGCCTGCGGGTCGGGCTGCTCGTGGTTCCGATCGCGGGCGTGACGGTAATGCTGCTGGCAACGGCGTTCAGCGCGCGGCGCCGACAATCTCGATAGTCAGCACGCCCCCGACGATCAGCGCAATACCCAGTCCCATCAACCACGTCAGCGGTTCTCCGAACAGGAACCTCGCCGCGACCGCCACGAGCGCAACGCCGCATGCGGTCCACACGCCGTACGCGATGCCGACGTGCATACCCAGCGCCAGCGCCAGCCACAGAAGATAAAACGACGCGAGGTAGCTGACCGAAACCGGAACGATCCAGACCCGCTTGCGGAAACCCTCGGACGCGCGCAGTGCCAGCGTCCCGATCAACTCGAAGACGATGGCGCCCGCCAATGCAGCCCACATCACGGCGCAGCCGTATCGGTGTGCCTGGATCCCAGCTCGACCAGTAGAACCCCCGCGATGATCAGCCCGATGCCTGCCACGACCGGCCAGGTGAACGGGTCATCGAAGATGGCGGTCGCCAGTGCGGCCGTGCCCGCGGTGCCCAGCGCACCCCAGATTCCATACGCGACGCCGATCGACAGACCGGCACGAAGCACCATGGTCAGCAATACGAACGCTCCGGTGTAGCCGGCGACCACCACGATCAGCCATGCCGAATGGTCTTGCGAGGCGCGCAAAGACAACGTGGCCGCCACCTCGACGACAATCGCCGCGCCGAGCAGGACCCATTTCCGCACGGCTTACAAGCTAACCGACCACCCGCTCCACCATCGGCGTGAGGACCTCGTGTGCGAACCGGCGGAGTTCGGCGTCGTCGCCGAAATCGGGCTCGCTCGGCGGCATCGAGATATAGGTGAAGAACAGCCGCGCGAACACGTCGGCGACCCAGCGCACCTGTTGCGACGGAGCGCCGGGCGCGTCGCCGTGAATGTAATTGGCGATGAAAGCCGAACCCATCTTCAGCAGCTCGACGGAATCGGCGACCGGCGTGGGCTGAACAGATGAAGGGTGTCCGGCCCTGCGCAGCATCGGATGCTCGCGGGCGAACGACACCGCGGCGATGAACGCTTCTGCCACGCCCTCGTTGGATTCCTCGACGACGTTCTCGATCGCGTCGGCCACCGCGGCGAGGAAGCGCTGCGTCTCGCGGCGCACCAGGGCCTCGACCAGATCGTCCCGCCGCGGGTAGCGGCGATACGCCGTCATCCTCGACACGCCTGCTCGACGGACCACGTCCTCAACCGTGATGCGTTGCAGCCCAACGGCGGCGGCCTCCGACAGCGCGGCATCGAGGATGCGCTGGCTGGTGCGATCGGCCGCCTCGTCGACCCGACCGCTCGCACTGGCTCCGCCGACGACCTCGATGAGCTGTGCGTCGATCACGACACCGCGACCTCGGGGCGCAGCACTCCGGCGGCCCGGTCCCGGGCCAACTCGAGATAGCGCGGCGTGCCGAACGCCCAGCGCAGTCGTTGCGCATCGAGACGCAGCATCGGGCCCATCAATGCGCGCGTCGCCACGGGGGGCCGGTCGAAGCCGATGAGTTCCCGCGCCCATAGCGGTGCCCTGCTCATTCCCGCATGAATCGTGAACCGGTGCAGCTGGCGGTCGAGGCGGTCGGGCAGGTCCGGGAAGAACGGTGACGTCATAAGGAAGTCGACGAACTCCCGCGTCTGAGCGTTGACGCTGAGCCGCGGACGCATGGCCTCGACGTAGTCGTCGAGTTCGGCGGCGGTGGTGGGCACCCAGTCTGCACCGCTCATCCGGCCGATTACCGCCTGTTCGGACAGATACCGGTCTTTTTCCCGTTGGGACAGTGGCCGTTTCGTGTCTTCGAACACCCGCAGGATCATCCATGGGATGCAGGTGTGCACCCATGCAATCAGTTCCGGATCCAGCGCGCGATAGGCAACGCCGTCGGGACGGGTGCCGTTGACGAACGAGTGGATGTGCTTGACGCGCTCGATCACCGCGGTGGCCGCCTCGGTGTTGCCGAACGTCGTGGCCAGCACGTAGCCGAGCGTGGCCCGAGCCCGCTGGAAGGGGTCCTCCCGATAGTTCGACATGTCCTGGACACCCGCGATGACGGACGGGTGAAGGATCTCGAGCACGATCGCGGGCAGCCCGGCCTGCGACACCGAGGCGAGGTCGGCGTTGATCTCCCACGACATGCTCCCCGGACCGATCAGCCCAGGATCACCCGGCGGCCCGCCATAGATTTTCGGGTCGTCGTGACGACCGGCGCCCTTCTCGAAATCGGCGACTATGCGGCGGCGCAGCGCATCCATCTGCTCATCCCCTTGGTATGGGTGTTACAAATACCATCTCATGTATACCATTTCGTGTCGCATTTCACGGTGTCAACGGTCATCCGCAGGTAACCTGGATATTGATGGCAAGCGACAACACCCTGGTAGAAACCCTCAGCGGACCGGTCCGCGGCCGCGACGACGGACGGGCGACGGCGTGGAAGGGCGTGCGGTACGCCGCGCCACCGATCGGCGACCTGCGCTGGCGTGCTCCAGAGCCCCCCGCCCGATGGACCGACGTCGCCGACGCCACGCGCTTCGGCCCGGTCTGCCCGCAGCCCGTCGACCCGCGGATCCCGATCGACCTCGGCGCACCGCAGGGCGAGGACTGCCTCACCCTCAATGTGTGGGCGTCATCGGACACCGCGGCCGGGCGATCGCAAGCCGGTGATGGTGTGGCTGCACAGCGGGGCCTACCTCATCGGCTCGGCGAGCCAGCCGCTCTACAACGGACGGGTGCTGGCCGGCGGCGGCGAGGTGATCGTCGTCACCGTGAACTATCGGCTCGGCGCGTTGGGATTCCTCGACCTGTCCGAATTCGACAGCCCGCGGCGCAGGTTCGACTCCAATCTCGGACTGCGCGACGTGCTGGCGGCGCTGGGCTGGGTGCGCGACAACATCGCCGCGTTCGGCGGGGATCCCGACCGCGTCACCCTGTTCGGCGAATCGGCAGGCGCGGGCATCATCACCACCCTGCTCACCAGCCCGGCCGCCGAAGGTTTGTTCTGCGGTGCGATCGCCCAGAGCTCGCCGGCCACATCGGTCTACGAGACCAGCCGGGCGCGCCCGATCATGCGCCGGGTGCTCGACAGGCTGGGTCTCACCGCATCCGACATCGACCGACTGCCTGAGGTGCCGGTGGACGCGATCGTCACCGCCTCCACCGAAGTGTTCTATGACGTCCCCGTGACCAGCCCCGGCACATTGGCGTTCGCACCGCTCGTCGACGGCGACCTGGTGCCCGACTATCCGGTGAAGCTTGCCCGAGAGGGCCGCTCCCATCCAGTCCCGCTGATCATCGGCACCAACAAGCACGAGGCGGCCCTGTTCAAGTGGATGAAGTCGCCGCTGATGCCGATCACGCCCGAGGCGATCAACGCGATGTTCACCGAGATCGCCGCCGAGCAACCGAACCTGCAACTGCCCACCGACGACCAGATCGGCACCGCCTACCCGGGCCTGCGCGGGAAGGCGCGCGGCATGGGCGTCGCACGCGACGTCGGTTTCCGGATGCCCTCCGTGTGGCTGGCCGAAGGGCACAGCGCTGTGGCGCCGGTCTATCTGTACCGATTCGACTTCGCCACGCCGATGCTGCGGCTGTTGCGCATCGCCGCGGCCCACGCCACCGAATTGCCCTTCGTCTGGGGCAATCTCGTCACCGGCCCCAAGGATCCGACGTTCAAGCTTGGTGGGCTGAAAACCGGAAGCGTGGTCTCGGAGCGGGTCCGGACCCGCTGGCTGAACTTCGTGACCCAGGCCAAACCGGCCGGCCCGCCGGGCGAGCCGGAGTGGCTGCCCTACCACGAGCCAGACCGGACGTCCCTGCTGATCGGCAGGCAGGACACGGTCGTCAGCGACATCGACGCGGACATCCGCGCCACCTGGGGCAGCCAGGTACTCAATTTCCGGTAGCCGCGACGCGCATCGCTAAACTTGCTCCGGAGGTGTCGCTGTGGACTGGGCAAAGGCATGGGAGCACGTGCTGCCACCGCTGATGCATGACCCCGTGACGTTCGCCGTCCCTTTCTTCCTGATCCTCCTGGTCATCGAGTGGGCCGCGGCGCGCAAACTTGCCCACACCGAAAGCGAGCCCGTCCCGTCCGGGGCCTACCTGAGACCCGACGCTTGGGCCAGCATCTGGATGGGCGTCGTGTCCGTCGGCACCAGCGCGGTGATGAACGGCATCGCGCTGTTCGGCTATGCCGCGCTCTACGTCTACGTCGCGCCATGGCAACTGCTTGCGAGCGCGTGGTACACGTGGGTGATCGCCATCGTCGGCGTCGATCTGCTCTACTACGCCTATCACCGGATGGCCCACCGAGTACGGCTGTTCTGGGCGACGCATCAGGCGCACCACTCGAGCCAGTACTTCAACCTCGCCACCGCGCTGCGGCAGAAGTGGAACATCAGCGGTGACGTGTTCCTGCGCGCTCTGCTCCCGCTGTTCGGCGTGCCGCCGTGGATCGTGTTCGCCAGTTTCTCCATCAACCTGATCTATCAGTACTGGATACACACCGAGCGCATCCGAAAGCTATGGCGGCCAATAGAATTCATCTTTAACACGCCGTCGCACCACCGGGTGCACCACGGTATGGACGAGCTCTACCTGGACAAGAACTACGGCGGCATCCTGATCATCTGGGACAGGCTCTTCGGCAGCTTCCAGCCCGAGACGTTCCGGCCGCACTACGGCCTGACCAAGCAGGTGGACACCTACAACATCTGGAAGCTGCAGACCCACGAATACGTCGCGATCGCGCGCGACATCCGGGCGGCCCGGCGCTGGCGCGACCGACTGGGATACCTCTTCGGGCCGCCGGGGTGGGCGCCGCGCCAATCCGTGCAGCCCGACATTCCGGCGCCGATCACGGCCGCTTGAATACCGGCGCTCGGCCCTCGATATCAGAAGCAGCACAGCGTCAATCATCGCTAGGTCGGCGACCGATTCAACGCCGCGGGCGGCACCCACCCCGTAGTGTCCGCGGTGTGCAGACGGTGTTCGATTCCCACGTCGACCCTGAACTGGTCGAACGGTCACTTGCGGCAAGTGCCTTCGGCTCGATGTGGCTGGACCTGCCGCGGCCGCAGTACGACGAGCTGCCGGGTTCGGTTACCGCCGACCTACTCGTGGTCGGGGCGGGCTACACCGGGCTGTGGACGGCATTGCGTGCCGCACAGCGCAATCCGGAGCAGCGGATCCTGCTCGTCGAGGCCGGACGGGTAGGGTGGGCGGCGTCCGGTCGCAATGGCGGCTTCGTCGACGCGAGCCTCACCCACGGCCTAGCGAACGGAAAGAGCCGCTGGCCCAAGGAAATCGACAAACTCGAGACAATGGGCCGGGAGAACCTCGACGGCATGCAGGCCGACATTCAGCGGCTGGGGCTTGACGTCGACTGGGAGCGCACCGGGATGCTGTCGGTCGCGACAGAACCGCATCAGGTGGACTGGTTGGAGGAGGCGGCACACGACGGCGAGGGACGGTTTCTCGCCCAGCACGAGGTTCGTGCCGAAGTGGCGTCGCCGACGTATCTGGCGGGCCTGTTCAGCCCCGACACCTTGGCCGTCGTCCATCCCGCCAAGCTCGCATTCGAGCTTGCCCGCGCCTGCCGACAAGCGGGTGTTCACATCTTCGAGCGAACAAACGTCACGTCGATGGACACCTCCGGTGCCGGCCTTCGCTTCGAGGCCGGGAAGGTAACCATCACCACCGACCGCGCGGTACTGGCCACGAACGTCTTCCCGAGCCTCATCGTGCGCAACCGGCTGCGGACAGTGCCGGTGTATGACTACGTACTGTCAACCGAGCCTCTAACCGACAACCAACTCGACCGTATCGGCTGGGCAAACAGACAGGGAATCGGCGACTGCGCCAACCAGTTTCACTACTACCGGCTCACTGCCGACAACCGCATCGTGTGGGGCGGCTACGACGCCGTCTACCACTTCGGGCGCAAGGTCAATCCCGTCTTACGAGGACCGGTGCGCCACCTACCGACGACTCGCAGCGGCATTTCTTCATCACCTTCCCGCAACTCGACGACGTCCGGTTCAGCCATCGCTGGGCCGGAGCCATCGACACCAGCACCCGGTTCTGCGCGCACTGGGGACTCGCCCGTGCGAGCCGCGTGGCCTACGTCAACGGGTTCACCGGGCTGGGTGTCGGCGCGGCCCGATTCGCCGCCGACGTCTGCCTCGATCTGCTCGACGGTCGACAGACCGAGCGCACCGAGCTGGAGATGGTTCGTAAGCGACCGCTGCCTTTTCCGCCGGAGCCGTTGGCAAGCATCGGGATCCAGGCGACGAGATGGTCGCTTGACCGGGCCGACCATTCGGCGGGACGCCGCAATCTGCTGTTGCGAACACTGGACGCCCTGGGTCTCGGCTTCGATTCCTGAACGTCCACTTAGCGTTTGCAAGACGTTTCGATTGGGCCGATCCGAACCGCCCACACGCGCAACCCAGATCAGTAAGCTCATCCGCGTCGGGTACGGGGAAATGACGTCTGGTCGATCTACGACAGGATGTCGCCTTCAGAAAGGGACAACGACGTGACAGACAGGCTCGCCAAGGGCGAGAAGCTTGACCGCGGTGGATCGCTGACGTCGAAGAACGGGGCGTACACGCTCACCCTGCAGGATGATGGCAACCTGGTGCTTGCTGCCGGCGGTAGCGCGGTGTGGGCGACCGGCACCAACGGCCAGGACGCCGAGCGCCTCGAGGTGCAGACCGACGGCAACTGCGTGCTCTACACGCCGGAGAAGCCGATCTGGCACACCGATACCAAGGGCGCCAAGGATGTCCGGCTGATCATTCAGGACGACCGCAACTTGGTGCTCTACGGCTTTGACGGCCCTGCGTGGGCGTCGAACACGCAGACCGATGAGGTGCCAGCACCGCCTGCGGCCGAGGCCGCAGCACCAGAGGTGGCACCCGCCGCGGCAGAGGAACCGGTACCGGCCCCCGAAGCTCCTGCCCCGCCTCCGCCTCCGCCACCCCCGCCGCCACCTCCTGCTCCGCGCACATACACGGTGGTGTCCGGTGACACGCTGTGGGCTATCTCGGAACGCTTCTACGGCGACGGCAGCAGGTATCAGCAGATCGCCGACGCCAGTGGCATCTCGAACCCGGACTTGATTCATCCGGGACAGGTGCTGACCATCCCGTAGCAGAACTGACGACAGGGCAGCCCGGGTCGAATGGCCCGGGCTGCCTTGCTACGTGGCCCCGCGCCGGTAGGGTAGGAGGCCGTTGACCCCTACGAATTGGAGATGACAGTGCGCGGAGACTGGTTGCGCTCGCTGGCCGCAGCGGCTGCGCCGATCCTTGCGCTCACCCTGCCCGCAGCGCCGGCGCAGGCCACTCCCGGCGTAATCGTGTACCCGGGGATGGAGATTCACCAAGGCACCAACGTGTGCACGCTGGGGTTCGTCGACCCTGCGACGCGATCGGCGTTCACCGCAGGACACTGTCGCGGCGACGGTCCTGTCGTCGACAGGGACGGCAGTCCCGTCGGCACCTTGGCGGTGTTCCGCGACAACACCCCGGACGGCGCCACTGTCGCCACCGATCACGAGATCTCCGACTGGGAGGCGATCAGTCTCGCTCCGGATGTTGAGCTGAACAACGTTCTGCCCGGCGGGCGCGTCCTTGTAGCGGATCCGAGCATCGTGCCGACATCGGGCCTACCGGTCTGTCACTTCGGTGTGATCACAGGCGAGAGTTGCGGCACCGTCGAATCGGTCAACAACGGCTGGTTCACGATGGCCCACGGGGTGGTCAGCCAGAAGGGCGATTCCGGTGGGCCGGTCTATGTCGTCACCCCCGACGGCAGGGCGGCGATGATCGGGATGTTCAACAGCACCTGGGGTAACTTCCCTGCGGCGGTGTCGTGGCAGACCGCCAGCTTGCAGGCGCGTGAGGACGTCGTGCACGCCGCGTCTGGAGTCGCGACGAGCTGACGGCCTTATAAAGCCTTGACTTATATAAGTGAGCCGTTTTGATGTCGGGGTGTGCACGCGTTCGATGTGCTGGGCGATCCGGTCCGTAGGCGCATCCTCGAGCTGCTCGCCGCCGGGGAACTGACGGCAGGCGCGATCGGCGACACCATTCACGACGAGTTCGGGATCAGCCAGCCGGCGGTATCCCAGCACCTGAAAGTGTTGCGGGACAACGGCTTCACCTTGGTGCGGCCCGAGGGTCAGCGGCGGCTCTACGCCGTGAACGGTGCTGCATTGCGCGACGTCGACGAGTGGCTCGACGCGTTTCGCCGGTTTTGGACTCCCCGCCTTGACGCGCTGACGACCGAGATCGCGCGGGGCAAGCGACGCGAAAAGGGAAGGCAACATGATCGACGTCACCCACCAGATCAACTCCGTGCGGCGGACCGTCGGCAGCCGAACACTGGAAGCAGGGGAGGCGCGTGTCGTCACAATCAGTCAGTCGTATGACACCGATGCCGGCGATCTCTGGGACGCCTGTACCAACGTCGAACGAATCCCGCGGTGGTTCCTGCCGATCAGCGGCGAACTCGGGGTCGGTGGCCGATATCAACTGGACGGCAACGCCAATGGCACCATCTTGACCTGCGACCCGCCGCGCCAGTTCACCGCGACGTGGGAGTTCAGCGGCGAGGTCAGCTGGATCGAGGTACGGATCACCGGCGAGGGCTCGCGGCGGTCTCGCTTTGAACTGCAACACATCTCGCACGTCGGCGACCACTGGGAGCAGTTCGGCCCCGGTGCCGTTGGCATGGGCTACGACGGCGCGCTGGTCGGTCTCACGAGCCATTTGTCGACCGGCAGGGCCGTCGACCCGGCATTCGGTCAACAGTGGATGGTGTCGGAAGATGGCCGCCGATTCATGAAGCTTTCCGGCGAGGCGTGGTATGAGGCCAATGTGGCAGGCGGCGGACCCGGAATGGGCACGGTCCGCTTCTGATCGGTGCCTCGGCGCGTACCTGGGAGAGAACTAGAACACGTTCTAGCCAGCCGGGCGCGTCGGAGATATTCTCGATGCGATGCACGACCAGACACCTGTCCAGATCGCGTGGGTGACGAAGGACCTTGACGCCACCGAAAACGCCCTGACCACGCTGTTGGGCGCGAAGAAGTGGATCCGCGTGCCCGACGTGCACTTCGGCCCCGACACGTGCATCTACCGGGGACGACCCGCGGACTTCGTCGCACACATCGCGTTCAGCTATGCCGGGGATACTCAGCTCGAGCTGATCGCGCCCGTGAGAGGCGAAAGCGTCTACACCGAATTTCTCGATCGGGCGGGGCCGGGGCTCCACCACATCTGCGTCGAGGTCGACGATGTCGATGAAGCAATCGGCGCGGCGTCTCATCGCGCAGAGGTTGTGCAACGTGGCGTGATGCCCGGCGGAATGGAGTTCGCCTACCTCACCGCCGAGGCGGCCGGGGTGCCCTATATCGAAATCGCGCGCATCTCGCCCGAGATTCGGGCGTTCTTCGACTACGTGAAGCAGGAGCAGCAGCAGTGAATACTGAGGTCCCGGAGATTGTCGACGCCGCCGACGTCCCGAGTTGGTCCGACGAGGTAGACGTCGTGGTGATCGGCTTCGGCATCGCAGGCGGTTCCGCGGCGGTCAGCGCCGCTGCCGCCGGGGCCCGGGTGCTGGTGCTGGAAAAGGCGGCCGCAGCGGGCGGCACGAGCTCGATGGCGGGTGGCCATTTCTATCTCGGCGGCGGCACTGCCGTGCAGCAGGCCACCGGTCACGACGACAGCCCCGACGAGATGTACAAGTATCTGGTCGCAGTGTCGCCGGAGCCAGACCACGAGAAGATCCGCGCATACTGCGACGGCAGTGTCGAACACTTCAACTGGTTGGAGGACTTGGGTTTTCAGTTCGAGCGCACCTTCTACCCGGGAAAGATCGTCGTTCCGCCGGGCACCGAGGGGCTGTCCTACACCGGCAACGAGAAGGTGTGGCCCTTCATCGAGAAGGCGAAGCCCGCACCGCGTGGCCACTCCGTGCCGGTGCCCGGTGAGTTGGGCGGTGCCGCAATGGTCATCGACCTGTTGGTGAAGCGCGCCGACGAACTCGGCGTGCAGATCCGCTATGAGACCGGAGCGACGAACATCGTCGTCGACGACGGTGCCGTGGTCGGCGTCCGCTGGAAACACTTCAGCGAAACAGGTGCGGTCAAGGCCAAGTCGGTCATCATCGCCGCCGGTGGGTTCGCGTTGAATCCCGAGATGGTCGCCGAGCACACCCCCGCGCTGGGACAGAAGCGACGCACCAAACACCACGGGTTGGTGGAGCCCTACATACTGGGCAACCCCAACGACGACGGCCTCGGCATCCGGATGGGTGTCTCTGCGGGTGGCGTCGTCAAGAACCTGGACGGGTTGTTCATCACGGCCGCCGCCTACCCGCCGGAGATCCTGCTCACCGGCATCATCGTCAACAATCAGGGCGACCGCTTCGTGGCCGAGGACTCCTACCACTCCCGTACGTCGGCATTCGTGCTGGAACAGCCGGACCAAGTTGCCTACCTCATCGTCGATGAGGCGCACATGCAGATGCCCCAGATGCCGCTGATCCGGTTCATCGACGGCTGGGAGACCGTCGCCGAAATGGAAGCCGCGCTGGGCATTCCCGAGGGCAACCTGGTCGCAACCCTCGACCGGTACAACAAGAACGCGGCCGCCGGTAAGGATCCCGACTTTCACAAGCAGCCGGAATACGTTGCGCCACAGACTCAAAGGACCCTGGGCGGCTTTCGATCTCTCGCTGGGCCGGGCGATGTACTCCGGATTCACGATGGGCGGACTGGCGGTGACAATCGACGGCGAAGTGCTGGGCCAGGACGGCAGCGTCATCCGCGGTCTGTACGCCGCCGGCGCTTGCGCCTCCAACATCGCCCAGGACGGCAAGGGCTACTCGAGTGGAACCCAGTTGGGCGAAGGCTCGTTCTTCGGCCGCCGCGCCGGAACGCACGCCGCGCGGGCGGCGCGCCTAGACCTGCGCCGCTGATCGCCGCCCAGGCGCGCCGTCACCGAGCAGTTCAAGCCGGCGATCATGGTGCTGCTCGAGCGTGCCGCGATGGCTGACGCTCACCACGATGCAGTCGGGCAGCTGGGTGCGGAGCGCTCGGTACAGCGCGAACTCCTGGCCTTCGTCGAGCGCGGAGGTCGACTCGTCGAGGAAGACCACCTTGGGTTCGGCAAGGAGTACCCGGGCGAACGCGATTCGCTGCTGCTCACCGGGGGAGAGGATCTTCGCCCAGTCGGCCACCTCGTCGAGCCGGCTGCCAAGGTGCCCGAGTGACACGGTGTCAAGGCCGCAGACCGAATCTTGTCGTCGGAGAACGTCCCCTCCTCGGACGGATACCAGATCACTGCGCGCAGATCACCGAGGGGCACATACGGGAGTTGAGACAGGAACATGGTGTCGTTCTCGGGGCGGCGCAGCGTGCCCGACGTGAACGGCCACAGCTGCGCCAGGCTGCGCAGCAGGGTGGTTTTGCCGCTGCCCGAGTACCGGTGATCACCAACGATTCGCCGGTATCGAGCCGCATGTCGAGCGGATCGACGAGACGTATCGCCCGCAGGAGTCCGCACCTCGACGTTGTCGAGCTCGAAGCGAACCGTCGCGGTTGGCAAGGCCGGTCAATGACGGTAGTTCCCTTGCCGTTTCATTCGCGTCGACCAATCCGTCGAGACGAATGATGGCCGCTCGGTAGCTGGCGAATGCGTCGTAGACGGAACGGAAGAACGACAGCGAGTTCTGCAACCGAGACGAAAGCGCTCGACGACTGAGTGAGGTCGCCGAACTGAATCTGACCGTCGAACAGTCTGGGCGCCTGAATCGACCGTTGGCAGTGGATCGACGATCTGGTTCATCGACCTGTTCCAGCCGAGAAACGCCACGCCACGGCGGACGAAGGCCCGATAGTTGGCGATGACGGCGGCGAATCTGGTCATCAACTGGCCGAGTTCGGCGCGTTCACCACGGTAGAGACCGATGGCCTCGCCCGCATCGCGAAGCCGCACCAGCGCATAGCGAAACGCGGCGTTGGTGAGCTCGTTTTGGAAGGACAGCCGGATCAGTGGACGGCCGATCCAGAACGCGACGACCGTCGTGAAGAACACGTACAAGAGCGCCATCCAGAACAGTGCCTTCGGCACGGTGAATCCGAAGATCGTGAGCGGGCCGGAGAGGCTCCACAGAATCGGAGTGAACGAGACCACGTTGACAATGGCGAAGACTGTGCCGAACACCAATGTTTGAGCCGTTTCGACGTCCGGCGTGTTGGTTTGCGGGCCGGTGCCGGTGGTGAAGATGTCGATGTCCTGCTGGATGCGCTGATCAGGGTTGTCGATCGGAGGATCCACGAACCGTCCCCGGTAATACGCATCGCCGTTCAGCCAGTCGCCGGTAAGCCGGTGGGTCAGCCACACTCGCCAGCGGATGATGAACCGCTGCATCAGGTAGGTGTCGAGCACGGTGCGGACGATGTCGGCGACAATTAGGCCTGCAAGCACCAGGATTGAATCCCAAAAGCCCGCCTTCGCAGCGTCTTTCGCGGCACCCCGACCCTGAAAGGCGGCCTGAAGCGACGAGAACTGGTCGTTGGACTGATAGCTGAACAGCACGCCGAGGCGCACGTCGATCATCACCGAGGCCAGCAGTACACCGAGGAGCGCCCACGCGGGGATGCTCTGACGTCCCTTGAAATAGTCACCGGATATGCGCCAGAACTGCCTGCCCCAGGTCGTGAACAGGCCGATCAAGACCAGCACCACCACCATGCCCACCGCGGCGAGCGCCCATGCCTTCGCCACCCACAGCGCGGACGCAATCAGCTCGTCGCCCCAGTCCAGGGACGGCGTGAACGTTTCCATGCCGGGAAGCTACCCCGGCTCCGTCACACCGGCGCCGGTTCCTTCTCCTCGCCTTCCACCCGGCCGAACCGCCATTCGCCGTCGCCGAGCAACTCGAGTTCGTGCGTGTGGTGCTGCTCGACCGTGCTGCGGTGGCTGACGCTGACCAGGATCGTGTCAGGCAGCTCCGTCCGGACAAGGCTGTAGAGCAAGAACTCGAGACCTTCGTCGAGCGCGGAGGTGGACTCGTCGAGGAACACCGCTTTGGGTTTGGTCAACAGGACCCGGGCGAACGCGATCCGCTGTTGCTCGCCCGGGGAGAGCACCTTGGCCCAGTCCTGGACCTCGTCGAGCCGATCGGCGAGGTGCGGCAGGGCCACCGTCTCCAGCATGCGCTTCAGCGTTTGGTCGTCGATCGTGCCTTCTTCGTTCGGGTAGCTCACGACGGCACGAAGGTTGCCCAGCGGAACATACGGCAGTTGGGACAGGAACATCGTCTCGTTGGGCCCGCACGGCCGCGTCAGCGTGCCGGACGTGAAGGGCCACAGCTCCGCCAGGCTGCGCAGCAGGGTGGTCTTCCCGGCACCCGATTGGCCAGTGACCACCAATGTGTCGCCGACCTCAAGACGCAAATCGAGCGGGCTGACGAGTTGCTTGCCGTCGGGGGTGCGGACCTCGATGTCACTGAGCTGCACCGTGCCGTCGACACAGGGGGTGGTCGTGATTTCCGGCAGCGCCCTGCCTTCCTCGTTCGCGGTGACCAGACCCTCGAGTCGGATAATCGCGGCGCGGTAGCCGGCGAACGTGTCATATGCGTTTCGGAACCAAGACAGCCCGTCCTGGATCTGGCCGAAGGCCGATGCAGACTGCGTCATGGCGCCGAGGGTGATTTCGCCGCTGAAGAACCGTGGGAACTGAAGCAGATAAGGCAACGGCACGATGATCTGACCCATCGACCAGTTCCAGCCGTTGAAGGCAAGTGACCTGCCCACATACCGTTTGTAGTTGCTGACGACGGGGGCGAACAGCTTGCGCAGCCCGGTGCGTTCGGCCACCTCGCCGCGGTAGAAGGCGACCGCTTCGGAGGCATCGCGTAACCGCACCAACGCATACCGGAAGGCCGCGTTGTACTTCTCGTTGTTGAACGACAGCCAGATGATCGGTCTGCCGACCCAGAACGCGATGACGGACGCGAACAGAACGAACACGATCCCGATCCAGAACATCGCCCTCGGCAGCTCGTAATGAACGATCGGAATCGGCAGCGTGCCGGAGAGATTCCAGAGGATCGCCGTGAAGGAGATCATTGACACGACCGCGTTGATCGCGCCGAACAGCAGCATGTTCTGCGAGTAGTAGTACGGGACGTTGGGGAGTGGGCCGTTGTTGGCGGTGAAGATGTCGATGTCCGACTGAATGCGCTGGTCGGGGTTGTCGATCTTGTCGTCGATGAAGCGCGCCCGGTAGTAGGCCTTACCGTCGAGCCAGTCCCCGGTGAGCCGGTCGGTCAGCCAGGCCCGCCAGGCCAGACAGAATCGTTGCACCAGGAACATGTCCAGCAATAGCCGCGCGATGTAGATGGCCGCGAGTATGGAGAAGACCCCGATAGACAGCCAAAAGCCGTGCGCCCCCGAGTTCTTCACCGCGTCGTCCTTCCCGCCGACGCCCGCAGCAACAGTCTGAAAACTGGTCAGCATGTCGTTGCTCTGGAAGCTGAGCAACACCTCGAGCCGGACGCCGGCAATCACCAGAAGGAGGATCGCCCCTAGCCAGATCCAGACCGTCACGCTCTCGGCGCCGGTGAAATATGCGCCGCTGATCCGCCAGAACTGCCTGCCCCACACGGTGAAGCGGGCAATCAGGACCAGGATGACCAGCGTGGCCATCGCTGCGATCGCCCAACCCTTGGCGATCCAGACCAGAGATGCCCATAGCTCGTTTCCCCAGTCCATTGAGGGGGTGAACATTTCCATTCCGGCAACGTACCCCGACACGCTTCGGACAGCGCTTGAGACGCCTCAACTGCTGGCGATCAGCGGCTCCAGCCGCCACTCGCCGCCCCCCACCAACTCCAGCTGGCGGCCGTGGAACTGCTCCACGGTGGTGCGTTGGCTCACGCTGACCAAATCATGTCGGGAAGCTCGGCCCGGACGAGTCCGTAGAGGGTCAGCTCGAGGCCCTCGTCCAGCGCCGAGGCCGACTCGTCGAGGAACACCGCACGCGGCTTGGTCAGGAGGATGCGCGCGAAGGCGATCCTCTGCTGCTCGCCGACCGACAGGACCTTCGCCCAGTCGCCGACGTCGTTGAGCCGGATGGCCAGGTGGGGCAGGGCGACCTTGATCAGGGCCTGTTGGATCTCCCGATCATCGGCGATGCCTTCCTCGTTGGGATACGACACGACGGCGCGGAGATCCCCGAGGGGCAGATACGGCAGCTGAGGCACGAACATCGCCGCCTGCCTGCCGGCTGGTAGCCGAACGCTTCCGGATACGAACGGCCAGAGGCCGGCCAGGCTCTGCAGAAGAACGGTCTTGCCGATTCCGGACGGTCCACTGACCAGCAGTGTGTCGCCCGGGTCGAGGCTGAAGTCAAGCGCCCGAACAACATTCGCGCTGTCGGGAGTACGGACCTCGACGCTGTCGATCTGCAACGCGCCGTCCGCCGAACTTGTCGTTGTCACCTCGCTGAACTGGCGGGTGCGTGAGTTCTCCTCTACCACCCCGTCGAGTCGGATCACCGCGGCGCGGTGGCTCGCGAACTCGTCGTATGCCTCCCGGCAGAATGACAGCGCGCTGTGGATTATCCCGAACGCGGTTGCCGACTGTATTACGTCCCCGAATGAAATCTCGGCTGCAAAAAGCCGTGGCGCCTGCACGACGTAGGGCAGGGGGTTGATCGCCTGGCTGACGGATCCAGAACAGCGCACGGTGAAGAGTGATGCCGCCGAGCGTCAACGTGCCGTAAAGATGCCAGAGGATCGCACCGAACGAGACCACCGACAGCACGGCCGCGACGGCACCGAACAGCAGCGTCGACCCTGAATCGTATTTCGGATTGTTGGTCTGACCACAGACACCCGTGGCGAAGATGTCGATGTCCTGCTGGATGCGTTGGTCCGGGTTGTCGTTGGGCCGACGCAAGAACTGCCGTCAATAGTAGGCGAAGTCGCCAAGCCAGTCGTCAATCAACCTGTTGCTCAACCAAATTCGCCATCGCATGATGAACCGTTGCGTCAAATACATGTCGAGCAAGGCGAGGACGACGTGAATGACCGCAAGAATGAGAAAGATGCCGATGGTCACCCAGAACCCGTGGATGCTCGAGTCGGTGACCTGCCTTCGGCTGGTGGCAATCCCCTGGAGCGCGACCTGCAGCGAGGTGAAGAGATCATTGGTGTAGTAGCTGATCAAAGCCGTGATGCGCACCGAGATGACCGTGAACAACAGCAGCACCGCCAATGGCGCCCAGACCACCAGGCTCTGCCTGCCCTGAAGTAGTTGCCGGTGATGCGCCAGAACTGATGGCCCCACTCCGTCGTCCGCCCGATCAGGAGCGAGAACCACGAGCAGACACGGCGCGGTGATCGCGAATGTCGCCAATTCTCACACGATTGAGTTGACGAGTTCGTTGCTCCAGTCGATCGCCGACCTGAACGTCCCGGTGTTCATCCTGCGGCGAAGCTATTGCAGGACCGGCGCGGTTGTGGCCGACCCGCCAGGCGAAAGTCGAGGAGAGATGGGCTACCAGCGCGTCCAAATCACGGCGGACGACACAAATGACAAATAGCCGTCCGGCCGTACGACGTAGCCCGACGACCCGACCGCGGAGCTGGCCGCGCATCTGGATGGCCGCGTCGAGGATCCGGCGAAGCACACCCCATGCCCTCGAACACCTCGAGCGTGCGGGGTTGAACGCCAATGGCTTTGGCGTACTGCGGGGGATCCTGGATGGGATCGACGATTCTGATGTCCACGCCGCGGCGGGCCAAACTCGATTTGCGGCGGTGAGACCGATCGGACCCGTGCCGGCGATGAGCACATCAATGTCGACCATGGGGTGATTATGCTGCGGCCATGAGCATCGACGCCCCGACGGGCGGCAAGATAGGCGCCGGACACCTGATCGCACGCCGATTGCGGGCCAGTGGCATCGACACCATCTTCACGCTGTCCGGCGGGCATCTGTTCTCCATCTACGACGGATGCCGCGCCGAGGGCATCCGGCTGATCGACACCAGGCACGAGCAGACGGCGGCATTCGCCGCCGAGGGCTGGTCGAAGGTGACCCGCGTGCCCGGCGTCGCGGCGCTCACCGCGGGTCCCGGCGTGACCAACGGGATGAGCGCCATGGCCGCCGCCCAGCAGAACCAGTCGCCGCTGCTCGTGCTCGGCGGCCGGGCGCCCGCGCTGCGTTGGGGCCAGGGGTCACTGCAGGAAATCGACCATGTGCCGTTCGTCGCGCCGCTGACCCGGTTCGCCGCCACGGCGGACTCAGCAGATGCGGTCGGCGGGCTGATCGACGACGCGCTGCGAGCCGCGATGGGCGCCGCAGGAGCACCGACGGGCGTCGCGTTCGTCGACTTCCCGATGGACCACGTCTTCGGCGAGGCTCACGACTCGGGGGAACCGGGTGCCCTGGCCGCCCGGCCGACGCCGGTTCAGCCCGACGGCGATGCACTCGGTGTTGCGGCGGATCTGCTCGCAGGCGCGCAGCGACCGGTGATCATGGCAGGCACCAACGTCTGGTGGGGCCATGCGGAGGGCGCTCTGTTGGCGCTGGCCCAAGCGCTGCGTGTCCCGGTGTTGATGAACGGCATGGCGCGCGGAACGGTGCCCGCCGACCACGAGCTGGCGTTCTCCCGTGCGCGGTCAAAAGCGTTGAAGAAGGCCGATGTTGCGCTGGTGGTCGGGGTGCCGATGGACTTCCGGCTCGGGTTCGGCGGCGTTTTCGGTGAACAGACCCGGCTCGTCGTCGCCGACCGCATCCTGCCGGAGCGGCCACATCCCCGCGAGGTCGCGGCCGAGCTCTACGGAGATCTGACGGCCACCCTGTCCGCGCTCGCCGGCGGACGAGCCGTCGACCACGAGACCTGGATCGACGATCTGCGCGCCGTCGAGTCCGCAGGCCGCGCCGCCGAGCAGGCCGAGCTGACCGACGACCGGAGCCCGCTTCACCCGATGCGGGTATACGCCGAGCTGAAACCGCTGCTGGACCGCGACGCCATCGTCGTCATCGACGCCGGGGACTTCGGCTCGTACGCAGGACGGGTCATCGACAGCTATGTACCTGGAGCGTGGCTGGACAGCGGCCCGTTCGGCTGCCTGGGCTCGGGCCCGGGCTATGCGCTGGCCGCCAGGCTGGCCCGGCCCGACCGGCAGGTGATCCTGCTGCAGGGCGACGGCGCGTTCGGCTTCAGCGGCATGGAGTGGGATACGTTGGTGCGCCACGGTGTTCAGGTTGTGTCGGTGATCGGTAACAACGGGATCTGGGCGCTGGAAAAGCACCCCATGGAGCTTTTGTATGGCTATTCGGTGGTGGCCGAGCTGCGACCGGAAACCCGCTACGACGAGGTGGTCATCGCACTCGGCGGGCACGGCGAGCTGGTGTCGACGCCCGCCGAGCTCCGACCGGCTCTGGAGCGGGCATTCGCGTCGGGATTACCTGCCGTGGTCAATACCCTCACCGATCCGCAGGTCGCCTATCCGCGTCGGTCGAACCTGGCCTAGCCTGACCGGCTCCCTCCCCGCGAGCGTGCGTGTCTGCAGGCGACACGCCGGCGAGAAAACCCACCATCGCGCACTCTCGTCGACCGTAATTAGCTGGACGCGTTCAGCATTGGACCCCATTCTGAAGGCGTGGAGGTTCGCACACACGATTCGTTCGATGAGTCCCGCGCGATTGCGGCGCCGCTGTACCGTCGCGATCCCGTCGGCAACACGATCGAGCTCACCCTTCTGCATGCCGGCAAGGTCCCGGCGGACTCACTCCTTCTCTCGGTGTGGGGCACCGACGGTCCGGTCCGCCGCGGCACTCCAGACTCCGCCATATCCGTTGGCGTGCAACGGACTACCTGCTCGCATCAGCCGTCAGGTGGCGACAGAGCTGGTGCGGATCCGCCCGGATCTCAATGGCGTGCGCGGTAGGCGTGACCTGGCAATGGTCTTCGCCGACGCGTGGGCCTCGATCACCGGGCGTCCCGGCACGGCAACGACGCTGGAGATGCTCTACCGGTTGGGGACACTGCGCCCCCCGCAGGCGTCTCCGGTGTGCCCCGCGACGCCACCCGCGCCGACCGCGCTCTGCTCGTCGATTGGGTGGAGCTCTTCTTCGTCCAGACCTTCAGCCATCAAAGGAACGACGCCGCAGGTGAGCGGTTCGTCGACAATGCCAACAGCGTGGGCGACCGATTCGTCCTCTGGGAAGACGACGGCACGCCGGTGAGCATGGCGATGCTGCGTGCGCCCGCGGCCGGTGTGTCACGCATCGGACCCGTCTTCACGCCGCAGAGTGTGCGGGGCGCGGCTACGGCTCCGCGGTGACGGCCGCGGCAGCGACGCTGGCACGGCGGGACGGTGTCGATGACGTCGTGCTGTTCGCCGACCTGGCCAACCCGACATCCAATGCGATCTATCAGCGCATCGGGTTCGAAGCCGTTGCCGATTCAGTGCGGGTCGAGTTCGCGGCCGGCGTCTAACGAGGTAGCGCGAACGTGCGGAAACTACGCCGTCTTACCGGCGTGTCGGGCGCAGACACGCACGCTCGCGGGAGTGGAGTGGTGGATCGGGGCTCAGCCGCGGCCGCGTACCGTAGCTCTCGTGGCGAAGACGAAGACCCGCACCTCAGGTCGTGTCGGCAACCGGATCTGGAAAATACTCGGTGCGAGCACCGAGAGGGACCAGAGCCGCTCGATGGCGCAGGTGCGCGCCTCCGAGGAGTTCGACGAGAAAGCTGCCGACCTCGACGAGGAGCAGTTGCGGAAGGCGACGCAACTGCTCAACCTGAAGGACCTCGCCGAATCGAACGACATTCCACAGTTCCTCGCGATCGCCCGCGAGGCCTCCGAACGCACCACCACGCTGCGGCCGTTCGACGTCCAGTTGCTCGGCGCCCTGCGGATGCTGGCTGGTGACGTGATCGAGATGGCCACCGGCGAGGGCAAGACACTGTCCGGCGCGATCGCCGCGGCGGGCTACGCGCTGGCAGGCAGGCACGTGCACGTCGTGACGATCAACGACTACCTGGCCCGCCGCGACGCCGAATGGATGGGCCCGCTACTGGAAGCCATGGGGTTGACGGTCGGCTGGGTCACCGCGGACTCGACCGCCGATGAGCGCAGAGCCGCCTACAAGTGCGACATCACCTACGCGTCAGTGAACGAGATCGGCTTCGACGTGCTGCGCGACCAGCTCGTAACCGACGTCGACGACCTCGTCTCGCCAAACCCCGACGTAGCGCTGATCGACGAGGCCGACTCGGTGCTTGTCGACGAGGCGCTGGTACCGCTGGTGCTTGCAGGCACCTCGCACAGAGAAACACCGAAGCTCGAAATCATCCGTCTAATAGGCGAATTGATCGCCGGCGACGACTACGACACCGACTCGGACAGCCGCAACGTCCACCTCACCGAGACCGGTGCCCAGAAGATCGAAGCCAAACTCGGCGGCATCGACCTCTACTCCGAGGAGCACGTCGGCACCACCCTGACCGAGGTCAACGTCGCGCTGCACGCCCACGCGCTGCTGCACCGCGACGTGCACTACATCGTCCGCGACGACGCCGTACATCTGATCAACGCCAGCCGAGGCCGCATCGCTGCGCTGCAACGCTGGCCCGACGGTCTGCAGGCCGCCGTCGAAGCCAAGGAAGGCATCGAAACCACGGAGACCGGCGAGGTGCTCGACACCATCACCGTGCAGGCATTGATGAACCGCTATCCCACGGTGTGCGGGATGACCGGCACCGCGCTGGCCGCGGGGGAGCAGCTGCGCCAGTTCTACAAGACTCGGGGTCTCGCCGATACCGCCCAACACGCCCAATATCCGCGAGGACGAGTCGGACCGCGTCTACATCACCGCCGCGGCCAAGACCGACGGCATCGTCGAGCACATCGCCGAGGTGCACAAGACCAAGCAGCCGATTCTGGTAGGCACCCGCGACGTCGCCGAGTCCGAGGAACTGCACGAGCGGCTGGTGAAGGCAGGCGTGCCCGCGGTCGTGCTGAACGCCAAGAACGACGCCGAGGAAGCACAGGTCATCGCCGAGGCGGGCACGCTGGGCTCGGTCACGGTGTCCACGCAGATGGCAGGCCGCGGCACCGACATCCGGTTGGGTGGGTCCGACGAGGCAAATCACGACGAGGTCGCTGAGCTCGGCGGCCTGCATGTGGTCGGCACAGGCCGGCACCACACCGAACGGCTGGACAACCAGCTGCGCGGCCGAGCGGGCCGCCAAGGTGACCCCGGTTCGTCGGTGTTCTTCTCCAGCTGGGAAGACGACGTCGTGCGTTCGCACCTCGAGGCGGAGAAGTTGAACAAGCTGCCCACCGAAACCGACGAGGACGGCCGCATCGTCAACAAGAAGGCGGCAGGCCTCCTGGATCACGCGCAGCGCGTCGCCGAGGGCCGGCTGCTGGCGGTGCACGCCAACACATGGCAGTTCAACGAGCTGATCGCGCAGCAGCGCGCAATTCTGGTCGAGCGCCGAAACACGTTGCTGCGCACGCCAACTGCCCGCGAGGAACTGGAAAAGCGATCGCCGAAACGCTACGAGGAGCTGTCGGAGAAGCTGAGCGAGGAGCAACTCGAACGGATCTGCAGGCAGATCATGCTCTATCACCTGGACCGCGGCTGGGCCGACCATCTGGCCTACCTGTCCGACATCCGGGAGAGCATCCACCTGCGCGCATTGGGCCACCAAAAGCCGATCGACGAATTCCACCGCATGGCCGTGGATGCGTTCGCCTCGCTGGCCGCCGACGCGATCGAGGCCGCGCAGCAGACCTTCGAGACGGCGAACGTGCTCGAAGAGGAGCAGGGGCTCGACCTGTCCAGGCTGGCCCGGCCGACGTCGACGTGGACGTACATGGTCCATGACAATCCGCTGGCAGAGGACTCGATGTCGGCACTGAGCCTGCCGGGGATATTCCGCTAGGTTTATCCCATGAACCGCGCGCCGGGGGTGTTGCGTGATCGCGTGGTGACGGTGCCCAACGCACTGTCGGTGCTGCGCCTACTCCTGGTTCCGGTCTTCCTCTACCTGCTGCTCGTCACGCACGCCAACGGCTGGGCGGTCGCCATTCTCATGTTCAGCGGCGCCTCGGACTGGGCCGACGGCAAGATCGCACGCCTGGTCGACAATCAGTCGTCGCGGCTCGGTGAGCTGCTCGATCCGGCGGTCGACCGGATCTACATGCTGACTGTGCCGCTCGCATTCGGTTTCGCGGGCATCGTGCCGTGGTGGATCGTCATCACCCTGATCGGCCGGGACGCGGTCTTGGCCGCGACGCTTCCGATAGTGCGCAGCCGCGGGCTCACGGCGCTGCCGGTGACCTACATCGGCAAGGGCGCGACATTCGCGCTGATGTCGGCGTTCCCGTTGATCCTGCTCGGTCAGTGGGATGCGCTGTGGAGCCGCGTCATTCTGGCGTGCGGCTGGGCCTTTCTGATTTGGGGGCTGGCGCTGTATCTGTGGTCGGGCCTGCTGTACCTCATCCAGGTGGGGATGGTGGTGCGGCAATTGCCGAAGGTTCACTCGCGTGGTTGACCCCGGGGCGGCTCGGCCGGCGACATCCGACAAGCGTCGGGCGCTGGGTGGCTACGACCCCGAGGCCGGGCGCAATGTGCACGAGGCCGGCGCACCGACGCTGATCCCGGTGCCGTCGCTGCTGCGGTCGCTGCTGTCCGACCACCTCGACCCCGGCTATGCGGCGGCGGCCGCCGAACGCCGCGCGGACACCCGCCCGAGGGGCAGGCTGGCCACCGCGAGCTGGCAGGTGCTCGCCGCGCTTGCCATCGCAACGGTGTTCGCGTTCGCCGTCGCGCAGGCGCAGGCCACCGCGCCCGGTGTGCGGGAGACCCGGCAGGTGCTGGCAGGCAGCGTGCGATCCGCCGAAGACACCACAAACTCCGTGGCTGCGCGCCGCAATGCGCTGGCCGCCCAGCTGGACGCCGAACGGCGTAGCCGCCTCGAGGGAGATGAGCGCGGGCGGCAGCTGCTTGGCAGCCTCGACATCGCGAACTTCTCGGCGGCGGCCACGCCCGCGATCGGTCCCGGTCTGACGGTGACGATCACCGATCCCGGGGTGTCGAAGGACCTCAGCGACGTGTCCAAGGAACGTGTGGAGGGCAGCCGGCAGGTCATCCTGGACCGCGACCTCCAAATGGTGGTCAACTCGCTTTGGGTCAGCGGCGCCGAGGCGATTTCGGTTGGCGGCGTCCGGATCGGCCCGAACGTGACCATCCGGCAGGCGGGCGGCGGCATCCTGGTCGACAACCAACCGATCAGCAGCCCCTACGTAATTCTCGCAGTCGGGCCGCCACACAGCATGCAGGATGTGTTCGATCGCAGCCCCGGTCTGCAGCGGCTTCGGCTGTTGGAGGCCTCATATGGCGTCGGAGTGACGGTGAGCTCCACCGACAGCTTGACCGTTCCCGCCGGTTCGGTGCGAGATGTCAACTTCGCCAAGGAAATCGGAGACAAATGATCGGAATCGCCGCACTTGTCATCGGCATCGTGCTGGGCCTGGTCTTTCATCCCAGCGTGCCCGATTTCGTCGAACCGTACCTGCCGATCGCGGTCGTCGCCGCGCTCGATGCGGTGTTCGGCGGGCTGCGGGCATACCTGGAGCGAATCTTCGACTCGAAGGTATTCGTGGTGTCGTTCGTGTTCAACGTGCTCGTGGCCGCGCTCATCGTCTACGTCGGCGACCAACTCGGCGTCGGCACGCAGCTGTCGACCGCGATCATCGTGGTCCTCGGTATCCGCATCTTCGGCAACGCCGCGGCGCTGCGGCGCAGGCTCTTTGGCGCTTGACCGATGGCCAGCGACACCCCGGACACCGCCGGACAGCACGAGGCCGATCACCCCGGCCGTCACGAACTGCCGCCGGACGAACCAGCACCGCAGATCGGCGCCCTGCAGCCCGGCGGGGTCGCAGGTGTGATCCGCCGCGGAAGGTCGCAGCTCGTGTTCGGGGCGCTTGGCGTTGTGCTGTGCGTGCTGCTCGGTGTGGCGATCGTGACCCAGGTCAGGCAGAACGAATCCGGCGATTCGCTGGAGACCGCGCGACCCGCCGACCTGTTGGTGCTGTTGGACTCGCTGCAGCAGCGCGAGGCCGCACTGAACAGCGAGGTCGCCGATCTGCAGCGGACACTGGCTTCGCTGCAGGCGTCCGGTACCAGCGACCAGGCCGCGATCGAGAATGCGCAGGCCCGGCTGGCCGCGCTGTCGATCTTGATCGGCACGGTGGCCGCAACGGGGCCGGGGGTGACATTGACCATCGAGGACACCGCCACGGGGCTGGCGCCGGAAACCATGCTCGATGTGATCAACGAGCTGCGGAACGCCGGCGCCGAGGCGATGGAGGTCCGGGGGAGCCAGGGCGATCCGAAGATCTCGGTGCGGGTCGGGGTCGACACCTGGGTTGGCGGCACCCCTGGCGCGCTGGTGATCGACGGTCAGACGCTCAACCCGCCGTATACCGTTGTGGCCATTGGCGATCCGCCGACGCTGGCCGCGGCGATGAACATCCCCGGCGGCGCGATGGATAGCGTCGAACGGGTGGGCGGCAAGATGGAGGTGCAACAATCCGACCGGGTGGATGTAACCGCCTTGCGGCAACCGAAAGCCCGCCAATACGCTCAGCCCGTGAAGTGAGCCCCACCTGCGAAGAGGAGCGCCGTGAGCGAAATCCCGTCCACCCTGTACTACACCTCCGAACACGAGTGGGTACAGCGCGTCGGTGACGACACCGTAAGGGTCGGCATCACCGATTTCGCCCAGTCGTCCCTCGGCGACGTGGTGTTCGTACAACTGCCGGATGCAGGGGCCGACGTCACCGCGGGGGAGTCGTTCGGTGAGGTGGAATCGACGAAGTCGGTGTCCGATCTCTATTCGCCGGTGACAGCGAAAGTCGTTGCGGTCAACGGTGATCTGGAGGGCAGCCCGCAGCTGGTCAACTCCGATCCGTACGGCGAGGGCTGGCTGATCGAGCTGCAGGCCGACGCCGACAGCCTGGAGGACGGCCTGCGCGGACTCCTTGATGCCGACGGCTACCAGGCGCTGGTGACCGATTGATGTTGTTAGGGTGCCAGCGATCGGGTCCGCCGGCTGCCGCACGAGGTCTTCAAGTTGATCCGGCGGTGGTGGACCCAACGACGACCGCCGCGCGGTACGGTCGACGGAGACGAATGATGGCTGGACAGGGGGCCCACAGCGGGCCCGGCCAGATATCGCCACAGCAGCCAGTGAGGAGCAGCGGGTGACGGAAAAGGACCAGCATTCTGGGGCTGACCAGACGTCTGACGAAGTCACCGTGGAGACGACATCGGTATTCCGCGCCGACTTCCTCAACGAACTGGACGCCCCGGCGACGGCAGGGACCGAGGGGGCGGTCTCGGGGGTCGAGGGCCTGCCGGTGGGATCGGCGTTGCTTGTCGTCAAACGCGGCCCCAACGCGGGGTCACGCTTCCTGCTCGACCAGCCCACCACGTCCGCCGGGCGACATCCCGACAGCGACATCTTCCTCGACGACGTCACGGTGAGCCGCCGTCACGCCGAGTTCCGGCTGGAAAACGCCGAATTCCAGGTCGTCGACGTGGGCAGCCTCAACGGCACCTACGTCAACAGGGAGCCCGTCGACTCGGCGGTGCTGGCCAACGGCGACGAGGTTCAGATCGGCAAATTCCGCCTGGTGTTCCTGACCGGCCCCAAGACAGACGACAGCGGTCCGGGCACGTAGTGACCGCCCCCGACACGCCCGCACTGACCGGGATGTCGATCGGAGCGGTGCTCGACTCGCTACGACCGGACTTCCCGGACGTGACCATCTCCAAGATCCGCTTCCTGGAAGCAGAGGGACTGGTGACACCGGAGCGGACCGCGTCGGGATACCGGCGGTTCACCGCCTACGACTGTGCTCGCCTGCGCTTCATCCTGACCGCGCAGCGGGATCAGTATCTGCCCTTGAAAGTCATCAAGGCCCAGCTGGACGCTCAGCCCGACGGCGAGCTGCCACGCAGCGGATCCGCCTACGGCGTACCACGTTTGGTGCCCGTGTCGGGCGAGCCGGGTGCATCAGAGGGATTCGGTGCGGCGGTGGCGCACACCCAGGTACGGCTGAGCCGCGAAGATCTGTTGGCGCGCTCGGGGGTGGATGACGAGCTGATCACCGAGTTGGTCAAGGCCGGCGTGATCACGACCGGGCCCGCCGGATTCTTCGACGAGCATGCGGTGATCATCGCCCAGTGTGCGCGCGCGCTGGCCGAGTACGGCGTGGAGCCCCGCCACCTGAGGGCGTTCCGGTCGGCGGCCGACCGGCAGTCCGATCTGATCGCACAGATCGCCGGTCCGGTGGTCAAGGCGGGTAAGGCAGGCGCGCGGGACCGCGCCGACGACTTGGCCCGCGAGGTGGCGGCGCTGGCGATCACCTTGCACACGTCCTTGATCAAGTCGGCCGTGCGCGACGTTCTGGACAGGTGAGGATTAGACTCGTCGTATTGGCTTCAGCGGTGCGGAGGGCAGACACAGATGGGTGAGGTTCGTGTGGTCGGCATTCGCGTGGAGCAACCCCAGAACCAACCAGTTTTGCTGCTGCGGGAATCCAACGGAGACCGCTATCTACCGATCTGGATCGGCCAGTCCGAGGCCGCGGCGATCGCGCTCGAGCAACAGGGTGTCGAGCCTGCCCGCCCGCTGACCCACGACTTGATCCGAGATCTCATTGCCGCCCTTGGTCATTCGTTGAAAGAGGTGCGGATCGTCGACCTCCAGGAGGGCACCTTCTACGCCGATCTGATCTTCGATCGCGACATCAAGGTGTCGGCCCGGCCGTCGGACTCCGTGGCCATCGCGCTGCGGGTCGGTGTGCCGATCTACGTCGAGGAGGCGGTGCTGGCCGAGGCCGGCCTGCTGATTCCCGACGAGAACGACGACGAGGCCACCGGCGCTGTGCGCGAGGACGAGGTGGAGAAGTTCAAGGAGTTCCTGGACAGCGTGTCGCCTGACGACTTCAAGGCCACCTGACCCGGAACATCACGGATGCGTCTCAACTGACGCATTCAGCCTCGACACGCGGCGCGGGTTTCCCAGAACAGTGAATCGGGCAGCCATACTTTGATGGCCACGACGAGCAGTCAGGGGTCGTCGGGGAGCGTATGCTCGACACATTCGGGCTTGGCAAACGTGCCGCGGTGCAGGTCACAGACGCGAGTTCGATCGGCGAGAGGATTCGAGAGTGGGAGACACGCCACGTCAGGAGCAGCTGGACCTTTCGTCGAACGACGGCGCGGTCCAGCAGCCCGCCCCGAGTCCCAGCGAACCCGTGCAAGCCGGGCTGTTCCCGGATGACTCGGTGCCGGACGAGCTCGTCGGCTATCGAGGGCCGAGTGCTTGCCAGATCGCAGGAATCACCTACCGCCAGCTGGACTACTGGGCCAGGACCTCACTGGTTGTGCCGTCCATACGGAGCGCTGCCGGGTCCGGCAGCCAACGGCTCTATTCGTTCAAGGACATCTTGGTCCTCAAGATCGTGAAGCGGCTGCTGGACACCGGTATCTCGTTGCACAACATCCGTGTTGCGGTCGACCACCTGCGTCAGCGCGGCGTTCGCGATCTGGCCAACATCACGTTGTTCTCCGACGGCACCACCGTTTACGAGTGCACGTCGGCCGAGGAAGTCGTGGACCTGCTGCAGGGCGGCCAGGGCGTGTTCGGCATCGCCGTCTCCGGCGCGATGCGCGAGCTGACCGGCGCCATCGCCGACTTCCCCGGTGAGCGGGCAGACGGCGGCGAGTCGATCAGCGCGCCCGAGGACGAGCTGGCGTCCCGGCGCAAGAGCCGCGACCGCAAGATCGGCTGAACTCGGCCGCGCTCCGCTCCGCTGCAGCCTGCCGGTAGAATCGGCAGCGCATCGCCCTTGTGCGGGAGAGTTCCGTGACGGCCAGTCACGGACGCCGAAGGAGCAACACCTCTCCGTCAACCTCTCAGGCACCAGGACCGCGCAGGGCCCCGATGCCTCTGGAAAGTGGTGAGCGTTCGGCTTGCCCGCCCATGGGGAAAGGCTGCGTTACTCCGCCGGCTCGGCGGGCAGACCGAATCTCTCAGGCGCCCGGACCGGGTTGACGACAGAGGGAGAGGGACCCCAGTGGTTCCTGCCCCCGAGCGTCAGGAGATAGATGTTCTCCCACGATCAACCGAACTTCGCGGACCGGCACATCGGGCCGGACGCCGATGCCGTTGCCGTCATGCTCAAGACCATCGGTGTGGGATCGCTCGACGAACTCGCCGACAAGGCGCTTCCCGCAGGCATTCTGGACGCGCTGTCCGCCGACGGAGTCGCACCAGGCCTCGACCAGCTGCCGCAGGCCGCCACGGAGGAGCAGGCGCTGGCCGAGTTGCGCGCGCTGGCCGATGCCAACACCGTCGCGGTGTCGATGATCGGTCAGGGCTACTACGACACGCTGACACCACCCGTGCTGCGGCGCAACATCCTCGAAAACCCGGCCTGGTACACGGCTTACACGCCCTATCAGCCCGAGATCAGCCAGGGCCGCCTCGAGGCACTGCTGAACTTCCAGACCATGGTCGCCGACCTGACCGGTCTCGAGGTGGCCAACGCCTCGATGCTGGACGAGGGCACCGCGGCCGCCGAGGCGATGACACTGATGCATCGCGCCGTACGCGGCCCGGCGAACCGGCTGGCCGTCGACCGCGATCTGTACGCGCAGACCGCCGCCGTGCTTGCGACAAGGGCCGAGCCGCTCGGCATCGAGATCGTCACCGCCGACCTTCGGCAGGGCCTGCCCGACGGCGAGTTCTTCGGGGTGATCACGCAGCTGCCCGGCGCCGGCGGGGAAGTCGTGGACTGGACAGAATTGGTGACCCAGGCCCACGAGCGGGGTGCATTGGTGGCGATCGGTGCCGACCTGCTGGCGCTGACGCTGATCACTCCGCCGGGCGAGCTCGGCGCCGACGTGGCGTTCGGAAGCACGCAACGTTTCGGCGTACCAATGGGATTCGGCGGACCGCACGCCGGCTATCTGGCCGTGCACACCAACCACGCGCGTCAGCTGCCGGGCCGACTGGTCGGGGTATCCGTGGACGCCGACGGCTCACCGGCCTACCGGCTGTCGCTGCAGACGCGCGAGCAGCACATCCGCCGGGACAAGGCCACCAGCAACATCTGCACCGCTCAGGTGCTGCTGGCGGTGATCGCCGCGATGTATGCCAGTTACCACGGCGCCGACGGGCTCACCGGGATCGCCCGCCGGGTACACGACCGTGCCCGCAGCCTGGCGTCGGGGCTTTCTGCCGCAGGGATCGATGTGGTGCACGACCGGTTCTTCGACACGGTGCTGGCCAGGATGCCCGGTCGCGCAGGACAGGTTCGCGACGCGGCCAAATCGCGCGGCATCAATGTGTGGCTGGTCGACGATGACCACGTCTCTGTGTCATGCGACGAGGCCACCACGCCCGAGAATGTGGACGGGGTTCTTGCGGCGTTCGGAGCCGCCCGCGCAGGCGACCTCGAGGGACCCGACATCGCGACCAGGACGTCGGGCTTCCTGACCCATCCCGCGTTCACCCGGTATCGCACCGAGACGGAGATGATGCGGTATCTGCGATCGCTTGCCGACAAGGATATCGCGTTGGACCGCAGCATGATTCCGCTCGGCTCGTGCACCATGAAGCTCAATGCCGCGGCGGAGATGGAGCCCATCACCTGGCCCGAGTTCGCGCGTCAGCATCCGTTCGCACCGCACTCCGACACCCCGGGCCTGCGCAAGCTGATCGGTGATTTGGAGTCATGGCTGGCACAGCTGACCGGATACGACGCGGTGTCGCTGCAACCCAACGCAGGCTCGCAGGGCGAATACGCCGGCCTACTGGCGATCCGTGCGTACCACACCGAGCGTGGAGAACCCGATCGCGATGTGTGTTTGATCCCGTCGAGTGCGCACGGCACCAACGCGGCGTCCGCGGCCCTGGCGGGCATGCGGGTCGTGGTGGTTGCTTGCCGGGCTAACGGCGACGTCGACCTCGACGATCTGCGGGTCAAGGTCACCGAGAACGCGGCTCGGTTGGCCGCTTTGATGATTACCTATCCGTCCACACACGGGGTGTACGAGCACGACATCGCCGACATCTGCGCGGCGGTGCACGACGCCGGCGGTCAGGTGTACGTCGACGGCGCAAACCTCAACGCGCTCGTCGGGCTCGCGCGACCCGGTCGGTTCGGCGGCGACGTCAGCCATCTGAACCTGCACAAGACGTTCTGCATCCCGCACGGTGGCGGAGGACCCGGTGTCGGGCCGGTCGCCGTGCGGTCACACCTGCAGCCGTATCTGCCGGGGCATCCGCTGGCCGACGAGTCCCCCGCAAGCGGGAGGTGCCCCCAGCCCACGAGGCACACGGTGTCGTCCGCGCCGTACGGGTCGGCGTCGATCCTGCCGATCACCTGGGCGTATATCCGGATGATGGGCGCCGACGGGCTGCGCGCGGCCTCGCTGACCGCGATCGCGTCGGCCAACTACATCGCCCGCCGCCTCGACGAGTACTACCCGGTGCTCTACACGGGCGAAAACGGCATGGTCGCCCACGAGTGCATCCTCGACCTACACGGGATCACCAAGTCCACCGGCGTCACAGTCGACGACGTCGCTAAGCGGTTGGCCGACTACGGTTTTCATGCGCCGACGATGAGTTTCCCTGTGGCAGGCACGCTGATGGTCGAGCCGACCGAGAGTGAGAGCCTGGCCGAGGTGGACGCCTTCTGTGACGCCATGATCGCCATTCGCGCCGAGATCGACAAGGTGGGCGCGGGCGATTGGCCCGCTGAGGACAACCCGCTGCGCGGAGCACCACACACCGCGGAGAGCCTGCTCGTCGCCGAGTGGCCGCATCCGTACAGCCGCGAGCAGGCGGCCTATCCGCTTGGAAAGACCTTCCGGCCCAAGGTATGGCCGCCGGTGCGGCGCATCGACGGCGCGTATGGTGACCGTAACCTGATGTGCTCGTGCCCACCGGTGGAGGCGTTCGCCTGATGTCCCGACTCGCCATCGCTGCCGCGGTGCTCGCCGCAGGGTGGTCCGTGTCCGCTGGTGCGGCATACGCCGACCCCGCGCCTGCGCCTCCGCCGCCCGGACCGAAGACGACCTTCGAGGGCGACGGCACGTATGCGGTGGGGACGGACATCGCGCCGGGGGTGTACCAGTCCGCCGGTCCTGTAAAGGACGGAGCGTGTTACTGGAAGCGGGTCAAGGGCGACGACATCGTTGACAGCGCGATGACGAAGAAGGCGCAGGTCGTGCAGATCGATGCGACCGATACCTCTTTCACGACGAACGAGTGCCAGCAGTGGCAGATGACCGACGCCGCCCCGCCACCCCAGGCCGCTCCAGGGGATCTGCTGGGTCAGCTGGGCGCATTCATCGGTAGGGGCATCCTGACCGGCGCGGGTTGATACCTTCCCTGGTGTGATGCCACCGAGCGTCGAGGAGTGGCGGGACGGCGGCCGACTCGTGACCACGAACGTCGGCTCGGTCTTTGTGCGTTCTGGTAAGGGTGACGGCCCGACAGTCCTTCTGCTGCACGCCTATCCGTCCAGCTCGTTCGACTACCGCGCGGTGGTGCCGCAGCTGGCAGGTCGAGCGTGGGTGACTCTGGACTTCCTCGGGTTCGGCTTGTCGGACAAACCGCGGCCACACCGCTACAGCCTGTCCGAGCAGGCCGACCTGGTGCAGCAAGTGGTCGCCGAAACCACGACAGACCCGGTGGTGCTGATCGCCCACGACATGGGAACGTCGGTGGCTACTGAGCTGCTGGCCCGAGACCTGGACGGGCGCTTGCCGTTGACGTGCAGCGCGCCGTGATCACCAACGGAAGTGTCATCCTGGAGCGCGCCAGCCCGACCGATCCAGAAGATCCTGCGTGGACCGCTCGGTCCCGTCGTCGCGCGATTTGCCAACCGCCGGACGTTCACTCGCGGTTTCGCCGAGCTATTCAGCGACAACCATCCGCTGTCCGCGGAGGAGGCGGAAGCGCAGTGGACGCTGATGTCGTACAACGACGGGGCGAGAATCGCCCATCTGCTGATCTCCTATCTCGACGAGCGGGTGGAGAACGCCTCGAGATGGCATGGTGCGGTGCGTGATTGGCCTAAGCCGTTGGGCTTCATGTGGGGGCTGGAGGACCCGGTCGCGACCACCAATGTGCTCGACGGGCTGCGCGAGATACTGCCAGGCGCCGAGGTGATCGAACTGTCCGGCGTGGGTCACTATTCGCAGGTGGAAGTCCCCGACGCTTTCGCGCGGGGGGCGCTGCGCATTCTCGACCAGTCGCGCTAACCCATTGACGTGGCGATCGCCGACGCCAGATCGGGGGAGGCCGATGTCGACAGGTTCTGATAATTGCCCCCGCTGATCTGGGCGATCGCCTCCCACGCCGGGCGGTCCGGGTCGCCGCCGAAGTCGATTACGTTGACGGCGACCGGTTTGGCCGGGTCGAAGGTGCGACGCACGTAGTCCTGCAGGCCGCTGCTGTCGAGACTCTGGTCGGTGTGTGGGCCTGTGGTGATGACGAGAAGTGAATTCGTCTGCCCCTGACGGAATTTCGCGAGCGCGTCATCGTAGACGATGCGTAGCGTCGTGAACGACACTGCACCGCCGCCGGACGCCGTCTGCCCGTCCAGCGCCCCGGTCAACGCGGCCGAGCGCGGTTTGCCGCCGACGGGATCGGACAGCGGACCCGTCGGCACCTCGGAGCGACCCTCAACGCCGTCGAAGGTCCAGAGCCCCACCGCCGAGGTGGGCGGCATCGCTTGCAGCCGCGCGTCCAGCGCCGCCACCACGTTGGCGAGCCGGGTCTTGCCGCCCTCCTGGGTGTTCATCGATTGGTCGAGGATGATCGTGACGGCCGAATTTCCCGCCGGTGCGGTGAGCGAGTTGGCCAGCGTGGCCCGCATGGCGGTGTCGCCGATCGACAGCGGTGCCGATACCGGTGCGAAGTTCGTGACGTCGCTCTTCGGCGTCTCGCCGCCGTCGGTGCGGAAACCAACCTTCGCCAGCTCGGCGAGCTGTTCGGGCTTACGCAGGAACCGCGCGAACTCGCTGGCGGCGGTCACCTGTTCCTGCGACAGCCATGAACCGCTGAGCAAAACCGTCGGATAGTCGGCCATCGCGGTCGGCCCGGGAGGAAGCCAGGACGCGACGACGTTCTTGGCGTCGGGCAGCGACGTCCCGCGTTTGTAAAGCTGCTGTTCGGTGGTGACGACGGCGTGAACCGGCGCGCCGGCCGGATCGTTCGCGTTCAGCAGCGCGTCCATCGCCGTGGACGCGCTGTCGTCGGCGAGTTTGGGCTGAGCCGACACCAGGGTGTTCACCGCGCCCGTGCCGGCGCTCGGCGCCGCTCCGGCGGGTGCAGACGCGGCCGCCACCGCCTCCGCCGCGAGGTAGGAGGCGTCGCTGTCACCGCTGAGCGGAAGGGCCAGCCGAAGCGACCCCCACCCGGGCAGGTTCAGACCGTTCAACCCGTTGGGATTGCTCTGCAGGCTCGGCAGAGTTCCCCAATTCTGTTGCGCGAGAGCATCTTTGAGTTGCGGGCGGACGGCAAGTACGACCGGGGAGCTGACCAGCGATCGGCTGTCGCTGACGGTTTGCTCCCCGGCCACCGCCTCCAGCCGGGCCTGTGAAACCGAGCTGCCGGGGATCCACAACGCCGGGCGGTCCCCGAGCTCCGCGGGCCAGTTGCTGATGAACCCGTTGACCACCTTCTCGGAGTCGGCGGGTTTCACGTCGATGGCGACGCAGCGGTCGCCGACGGGGTTGGCTGTTTCATTGAATTTCTTGCCCAGCGTCGAGATCTGGTCGGAGATCGACGGGTCGACGATGACGGCAACGGCTTGCTGCCCGTCGACGCAGCGTGCGGACGCGAGGGTGGACCGGTTGGACAGGGCGTCACCGAAGAAGCGCCACAAGATGAAGGCGGCCACCACCACGACGACGGCGACCAGTGCACCGATGACGCCGACGCTGACGCCTCGCCGACCCGTTTGGATGGCGCGGTGGCTGCCGGTCCATTCGCCGCCTTCCCACTCGCCGGAGTGTTGCGCTTTTGGCGGAGTGCGCGGCGGCGGGGCGGCGGCGTAGGAGGCCGATTCGGCGGCGGGCCGGCCATACTCGGACTCGGCCAACTCCGGTTCGCGGTCGCCCGGCTGCGGATAGTCGGGCACATCGGCGTTGTCCGGCTCGGGATATTCGGCCTCGTACTCGTAGTCCGACTCGTACCCGGTTTCGAACTCGGGCTCTCGATATCCCGGCGCCTGATAGGCGGACTCGCCTTCGCTCGGGTCGTCAGGCTCCGGGGAGCCCTGCTGGTAGCCCTCGTCGGACGGCGGGACCTGCGGCTGCTGCGGAAACGATTCGGTCTCGTCGCTGGCGCGGTCGGGGAGACCGCCTGAGGATTCCTCTGGCTCGGGAATGCTGTGCCTACCCACTCCTGCGCCTGCGTCCTCTCCGTCTCCCGATCATTGCTGGCGATCGCCAGCCACGCCGAATTCTATCCACTGTGCGAAAGCTGCGGGTCAGCCGCTCTTGCCGCCGGCGTTCCCAGCCTTGAATTCCCGCCTGCGTCGATGCAGGATCGGCTCGGTGTAGCCGTTCGGCTGTTGCGCCCCGGACAAAATCAACTCCTGTGCGGCCGCAAACGCGATGCTCGTGTCCGGGTCGGGGGCCATCGGCCGGAATTCCGGATCCTGTTCGTTCTGCTTGTCCACCACCGCGGCCATGCGGCGCAGACTGGCCTTCACGTCATCCTCGGTGATGACCCCGTGTCGCAACCAGTTCGCCAGCAGCTGACTGGAGATGCGCAGCGTGGCGCGGTCCTCCATCAGCGCGACGTTGTGAATGTCGGGCACCTTCGAGCAGCCGACCCCGGCATCGATCCAGCGCACGACGTAACCCAGGATTGACTGGCAGTTGTTGTCGACTTCTTCACGGATCTCCTCCGGCGCCCACGCCAGCTCCTTGGCCAGTGGAACGGTGAGCAGCTCATCAATCGTGGTGCGGGTCTTGCCCTCGAGCTCCTTCTGCACCTCGTACACGTCCACCTGGTGGTAGTGCATGGCATGCAAGGTGGCCGCAGTCGGCGACGGCACCCATGCGGTGGTGGCGCCCGCCTTCGGCTGGCCGATCTTCTGCTCGACCATGTCGCCCATCAGCTCGGTCATCGCCCACATGCCCTTGCCAATCTGGGCCCTGCCCGAAAAGCCTGCGGCAAGGCCGACATCGACATTGGCGTCCTCGTAGGCCTTGATCCACGTGGTGCCCTTCATCGCACCCTTACGGATCATCGGCCCGGCCTCCATCGAGGTGTGGATCTCGTCACCGGTCCGGTCCAGGAAGCCGGTGTTGATGAACACCACGCGATCGGCGGCGGCCTTGATGCAGGCCTTCAGGTTTAGGGTGGTGCGGCGCTCCTCGTCCATGATGCCGACCTTGATTGTGGCGGGCGGCAGGCCGAGGACGTCCTCGACGCGGGCGAACAGTTCGGCGGTAAACGCCACCTCGTCGGGCCCGTGCATCTTCGGCTTCACGATGTAGATCGAGCCGGTCCGACTGGCCAGCAGTGGACCGTTGGCGTCCGTGGCTTTCAGACCGTGCATCGCGATCAGGCTGGTGAAGATCGCGTCCTGAATGCCCTCGAACACCTCGTTGCCGTCTGCGTCGACGATGGCGTCGTTGGTCATCAGGTGGCCGACATTGCGGACGAAGAGCAGGCTGCGTCCGGGCAGTGTGAGCTCGCCGTCACCGTCGGGCGTCTTGTATGTACGGTCCTGATTGAGCACGCGGGTGAAGGTCTTGCCGTCCTTGGTGACGTCCTCGGCGAGGTCACCCTTGTTCAGGCCGAGCCAGTTGCGGTAGCCGAGCACCTTGTCGTCGGCGTCGACGGCGGCCACCGAGTCCTCGAAGTCCATGATCGTGGTGACGGCCGACTCCAGCACGAGGTCCTTGATGCCGGCTCGGTCGGTCGAGCCGACGGGCGACTCCGGATCGATCAGGATCTCGATGTGCAGGCCGTTGTTGACCAGCAGCACGGACCAGTCGGGCGAGCCGAGCTCGCCGGTGTAGCCGGCGAACTTCTCCGGACTGGCCAAGCCGGTGGACTTCCCGTCGCCGAGATCGACCTGCAGCGCGCCGTCGGCGACGCTCAATCCGGTGGCGTCGGCCCATGACCCGAATTCCAGCGGCGCGGCCTCGTCGAGGAACCCGCGGGCGTAGGCGATGACCTTGTCCCCGCGCACCTTGTTGTACTCGGAGGTCTTTTCGGCGCCGTCAGTCTCCGAGATGACGTCGGTGCCATACAGCGCGTCATAGAGCGAGCCCCAGCGGGCGTTGGCGGCGTTCAGGGCGAACCGCGCGTTTAGCACGGGCACCACCAGCTGCGGGCCCGCGGTCCTGGTGATCTCGTCGTCGACGCCGGAGGTGGTGATGGTGAAGTCTTCGGGTTCTGCCTGCAGATAGCCGATTTCGGTGAGGAACTGCTTGTAGGCATCCGGGTCGATCGGCTCGATGACCCTGTGCCGGTGCCATTTGTCGATCTGGGCCTGCAGATCGTCGCGACGCGCCAGCAGGTCCTGATTCTGCGGTGCCAGGTCTGTGACCACCTTGTCGACGCCCGCCCAGAAGCTGTCCGGGTCGATGCCGGTGCCCGGCAGCGCTTCGTTGTTGACGAAGTCGTGCAGCACCCGGGCGACACGCAGATTCCCCACCGTCACGCGGTCGGTCATAGTTCCTCCCTCACCGTCAATTGATCCATCCTACCGGTCAGTAATATGGCTGCGATCAGTCGGACACTGAGCGGAGCAGCAGGTCACAGCGGGCTTGCAGCGCCTGCCGCAGCGGCGCCGCGCGCTCGGAGATAACGCGCTGGCAACGCACGTATTCCGCACGTCCTGCGGGTTCCTCGATCGTGATCGGCGCAAACCCGTACGCGGTGAGGTCGTACGGGCTGGCGCCCATGTCGAGCTCGCGGGCGTCGGCCGCCGTTCCAGGCAGTCCACCAGCAGCTCGGGCTCGATCAGGGGACCCATTTTGTAGCACCATTTGTACAGGTCGCTCTCCATTCTTCTAGGGGATACCTCTATCGCTCGGTTACAGGTGCGCGGCAATACGGCGGACGACCGATCGTCCACAGGGGAAGCAGCATCATCCGGCGTCTTATAAAGTTCATTCTCGAGCGCGAGCGCGAATATCTGGCTAACTTTAGACGGCATGGCGTTGCGAATTTGTCTTGGGCAGCTCAAGAGCTATGCATGCGGTTACTTGGAGCGGGTTTCGGCGGGGGAGACGCTCGAAATTGTTCGTCGCGGCAGGCTAGTGGCGTTCATGGTGCCGCCCTTCCAGGAGCCATCTAGTGACGGCGACCGCATCGGCGCGGCGGACCCACCGGCTCCGAACGCAAAGATTCCGCTCAGCCAGTTACGGCACAATGCCGCGCCGTACTTCGACCGAGTCGCGGCTGGGAGCATTATCGACGTTGTACGTCACGGCAGTCTGGTCGCACGCATCGTGGCGGCAACTTCCATCCCCTGACGCAGGTCCATATTGGCATGCAGACAGCCCGGTTGTTCCCAACCGGACTGATCGCTGCGAGACGGGTTGCCTGCGTTGCGCAGCGCTGCGGCTCGGTGAAGAACCGGAACGCATCGAAGTGACTGCAGCGCAACGGCATTGACTCCACCACGTCGTCGGTCGCGACCGCGCCGAGCCGCAGTAGCACCCGCTCGTGACGCACCGTCGGCGCGCGGTACACCATCGCCCACTCGTGCAGCGCGAAACAGTTCAGCTTTGCCTGGCGAGCTGCGGTGGCCCGCAACAGGTCCGCAATGGATCGCGCGCCGCAGGTCCGCCGAGCATCTCGCCGAAGCCGGGATGCCATGCGCGCAGCTGGTCGGGACGCAGCCTGTAGTAGCGGAACAGGAAATCCCAGACCGGATGCGCCTCGCCGGTCTGCGCACGCCGCAGATGTGGTCCGAGGAACTCCTCCACCCGGCGACGGTGCGCCCTCTCGCGGGCGGTGCAGTCCGGCTCGGCGAGCACCCAGTCAGCCACCGTGCGTCCGATGCCGCATGGCGCCGACGAGGTCTTCGACCAGATCTTCCAGCGCCACTATCGCGGTTACGCTGCCGTCGGTCGCGGTGACCAGTGCAAGGTGGCTGTTGGTGCGTCGCAGCCGCGACAATGCGTCCGGCAGCGGGAGGGAGTCGGCAACCTTGGGCAGGGCCCGCACCATGGACAGGTCGACGACCGCGTCGACGTCGTTCACCAGGCTCAGTACGTCCTTTATGTGTACGTAGCCGATGAATCGTCCTTCGGTCTCGGTGACCGGGAACCGCGAGTAGCCGCTGTCGGCCAGTGCCTGCTGAATCGCGCGCACGGTCGGTCCGGCGCCCTCGCCTGCCGCGGGCACGGCGCGCACTTCGCGCAGCGGTATGGCTACGTCTGCGACCACCCTGTTGCGAATCTGCAGAGCGCGCGACAGCCGGTTGTGTTCCTCCGGGTCGAGCAGCCCTTCGGACAGCGACTCGGCGATCATCTCGGAGAGTTCGACCGTCGAAACCGTGTTCTCCAGTTCGGTTTTGGCTTCGATACCCACCGCGCGAAGAGTGATGTGAGCACACCAGTCGTAGAACGCAATGACCGGACGCGCCATCCGGACCCAGAACAGATAGGGCGGCACCAGCAGCATCGCCGCCGATTCGGGGCCCGCGATCGCGATGTTCTTCGGCACCATCTCACCGAGCAGCACATGCAACACCACGACGATCGTGATCGCGATGACGAACGACACCGTGTGCAGAAGCGCGTCGGGGACGCCGAGGACATCGAACAGCGGTTGGAGTAGGTGAGCCACCGCCGGTTCGCCGACGCGGCCGAGCAGGATCGAACAGACGGTGATGCCCAACTGCGCACCCGCCAGCATCACCGACAGATTCTCGCCGGCGCGGATCACCGTGACCGCGCTGCGTTTGCCTTGTTCGGCAAGCGCTTCGAGGCGGTCGCGGCGCGCCGATATCAGCGCGAACTCCGCTCCGACGAAGAATGCGTTCGCAGCCAGCAGCAAAAATGTCAGCAGCACCCCGAAGATGTCGCCCATCAGCGATCGCCCTCAGTTTGCGTATCAGCGCGTCGGCCGAGCCTGGTCAGCTCGAGCAGATCGATACGCCTGCCGTCCATCCGCACGACGCTGGCCTGCCAGCGCACCGGGTCGTCCAGCGGACCGTCCGGATCGAACGCCGTGAGCTCCACCGCTTCGCCGGGCTTGGGGATGTGACCGAGCTCCTGCATCACCAGTCCGCCGATGGTCTCGTATTCGCCCTCGGGGCCCCGAAATCCGGTGTTCTCGGCCACCTCATCGATGCGCAACAGCCCGGACACCCGCCAGCCGTCGCGGCTCATCCGCAGCACATCGGGTGTGACGTCGTCGTGCTCATCGCGGACGTCGCCCACGATCTCCTCGATCAGGTCCTCCATCGTCACCATGCCCGCGGTTCCGCCGTATTCGTCGGCCACCAGCACGGTTTGCAGCCCGCTCGCTCGGACCTGAGCCATCACGTCGTCCCCGTCGAGCGTCGAGGGCACCACCGGCACGGCACTGGCAAGGCCCGCAAGCCGGGTCCGTGGCCTGTCGTCGGGAGGCACCTCGAAAACCTGCTTGACGTGGACCAGCCCGATCGTCTCGTCGAGGTCGCCCTCGACGATCGGGAAGCGGGAGTAGCCGGTCTCCATCGCCATCACCACCAGGTCGGCGACGGTGTCGTCAGCCTCGAGAGCCTCGATCTTGGAGCGCGGCGTCATCAACTCTTCGGCCGTTCGCGATCCGAATTGAAGCGAGCGGTCGACGAGCGCGGCAGTAACCGGTTCCAGGGCACCGCGGCGGGCGGAATTACGCACCAGCGAGCCGAGCTCCTGCGGCGACCGCGCAGATCGCAGCTCCTCGGCCGGTTCGATGCCCAGCCGGCGCAAGATCCAGTTGGCGCTGCCGTTCGTCAACTTGATCACCGGGGTGAACAGGATCGAGAACAGCACCTGCGGTCCGGCGACCAGGCGTGCGGTTTCCAACGGCTTCGCCACGGCGAGGTACTGGGCAACCAACTCGCCGAAGACCATCGACACCGATGTGGCGATCAGCAGGGCCAGCGCCAAGGCGAAACCATCTGCTACGTCCTTGGTCAGTGACAGCCCTGCGAAGGCAGGCTGCAGCAGCCGTGCGATCAACGGCTCAGCGAGGTAGCCCGTGATCAACGTGGTCACCGATATGCCGACCTGGGCGCCGGACAACTGGAAGGACAGCGTTCGGTGGGCACGCTGAACCATCTTGTCCCGCCGGCCACCGGTGCGGGCGTTGGCATCCACTGTGCTTCGTTCGAGGGCCGTGAGTGAGAACTCGGCGGACACGAACACCGCCGTACCTGCCGTCAGGAGGACGAAGGCAACCAGTGCCAGCACTACGTAAACGACGCTCATCGCGTCCTCGTCACGTCGTCGCCGGGCCCTTTGCCCGGCTGACTAGAAGAGGGCTCGGCCTCGGGTTCGGCTCCGGTCAGATTCCCCGGCTTCGCCGGGGCTAGCCGCTCCGCCCGGAAGCCCACGGCCTCAACGGGTGCCTGCGGCACGGGTTGCCTTTCTGTGGGGGGCGTGATGAAGCCCTATGTTAGCCGTTCGGAATGGTTCGGCTGACCTACCAGCCTGTCGGCAGCGGATGCCCCTCGGCGAAGCCGGCCGCCGACTGCACACCGAGTACGGCCTTGTCGTGTAGGTCAGCGAGGTTGGCGGCCCCGACGTACGTGCAGGTGCTGCGGACGCCGGAGGTGATGTGGTCGAGCAGATCCTCGACACCGCCGCGAGACGGGTCGAGGCCCATCCGTGACGTGGAGATCCCTTCCTCGAACAACGCCTTGCGGGCCCGGTCGAACTGGCTGTCGCCCGCGGTCCTGGCCGCCACCGCCCGCTTCGACGCCATGCCGTAGCTCTCCTTGTAGGGCTGGTCCTCGCGGTCGCGCATCAGGTCGCCCGGCGACTCATAGGTGCCGGCGAACCACGACCCGATCATCACGTTCGATGCGCCGGCCGCCAGCGCCAGCGCGACGTCGCGGGGATGGCGCACGCCGCCGTCGGCCCACACATGCGCACCGAGTTGCCTTGCCGCGGCGGCACATTCGACTACCGCCGAGAACTGCGGGCGGCCGACGCCGGTCATCATCCTTGTGGTGCACATGGCGCCGGGCCCGACGCCGACCTTGACGATGGACGCGCCTGCGCTGATCAGGTCACGGGTGCCTTCTGCGGACACCACGTTGCCCGCGGCCACCGGCAGTCCAAGGTCCAGCGATGACACCGCCTTGACCGCGTCCAGCATCTTGACCTGATGCCCGTGCGCGGTATCCACCACGAGCAGGTCGATGCCCGCCTCGGCCAGCGCGCGGGCATTGGCGTCGACGTCGCCATTGATGCCGACCGCCGCGGCGACCCGGAGCCGGCCCCTGTGGTCGACGGCGGGGGTGTAGATCCCCGCCCGGATCGCCCCGGTGCGGGTGAGCACGCCCGCAAGGGTGCCGTCCGCCTCGGTCATTACCGCCACGTCGACCGCGGCGTGTTCGAGCAGGTCAAAGACCTTGCGGGGGTCGGTGCCCACCGGCGCGGTGACGAAATCGGTGAGGGCGACGTCACGCACCCGGGCGAAGCGGTCCACTCCGATGACGTTGGCCTCGGTGACGAGGCCGATCGGCCTGCCCTCGAAGACAACCACCGCGACGCCGTGGGCCCGTTTGTGGATCAGCGCGGTCGCGTCGGACACCGAATCGTCTGCTGTCAGCGTCACCGGGGTGTCGACCACCAGGTCCCGGCTCTTGACGAAGTCGATCGTCTCTTTCACGGCGGAGATCGGAAGGTCTTGCGGCAGAACAACAATTCCGCCACGGCGGGCCACCGTCTCGGCCATCCGGCGTCCGGCGACCGCGGTCATGTTGGCCACGACGACGGGGATGGTGGTGCCCGACCCGTCGGATGTCGACAAGTCGACATCGAACCGCGACGCCACGTCCGACCGGCCGGGAAGGATGAAGACGTCGTTGTAGGTCAGGTCATAAAGTGGCTTTTGGCCGTCAAGAAATCTCATCGCCCTCGAGTCTAGGCGGGCACTTCGGTGCGGTCGCCGCTCCAGAGGGTGTGGAACTTCTCGCTCGGGTCGGCGTCGATGCGGCCGTAGGTGTGCGCGCCGAAGAAGTCCCGAAGGCCCTGGGTCAGGGCGGCGGGCAGCCGCTCGGTGCGCAGTGCGTCGTAGTACGACAGGGCCGAGCTGAACCCGGGGATCGGGATGCCGAGCTGGGTTGCGGCCACGACGACGCGGCGCCAGCTGTCGATCGCGGACTCGATCGCGCTGCGGAAGTACGGCGCGACGATCAGCGTCGGCAGGTCAGCGTCCTCGTCGAACGCGTCCTTGATCCGGTTGAGGAACTTCGCCCTGATGATGCAGCCGCCCCGCCAGATGGTGGCCAGGTCGCCGGGGGCGATGCCCCAGTCGTATTCGGCGCTGCCCGCCTGGATCTGGTTGAAGCCCTGTGCATACGCGATGATCTTGGAGGCGTACAACGCTTGGCGCACGTCCTCGGTGAACTTCTCGGCGTCGCTCGGCTTCTCGCCGAGGTCACCCGATGCCAGGCCCGTGGTGGCCTTGCGCTGCGTGACCGAACCGGACAGCGCACGGGCGAACACCGCCTCGGCGATGCCGGTGACCGGAACACCGAGGTCGAGCGCGGATTTCACCGTCCAGCGGCCCGTGCCCTTCTGCTCGGCCTCGTCGAGGATGACATCGACGAGCGGCTTTTTAGTCTTGGCGTCGGTCTGACGCAACACCTGTGCGGTGATCTCGACGAGGAAACTGTCGAGATCGCCCTTGTTCCACTCGTCGAAGACGTCGGCGATCTCACCGGCGGACTTGCCGAGCCCGTCGCGCAGAAGCTGGTAGGCCTCGCCGATGAGCTGCATGTCGGAGTACTCGATGCCGTTGTGCACCATTTTCACGAAATGCCCTGCGCCGTCTGGTCCGATATGAGTGCAGCACGGCACACCATCGACGTGCGCGGAGATCTCTTCGAGCAACGGGCCCAGCGACTCGTAGGACTCCGCGGGGCCGCCCGGCATGATCGACGGACCGTTGAGCGCACCCTCCTCACCGCCGGAGATGCCCGCGCCGACGAAGTGCAGTCCACGCTTCTCGCATCGCCTTCTCACGGCGAATGGTGTCGGTGTACAAGGCATTTCCGCCGTCGATGATGATGTCGCCTTCCTCCATCGCATCGGCGAGCTCGTTGATGACGGCGTCGGTCGGATCGCCCGCCTTGACCATGATCAGTACCCGGCGGGGCTTCTCAAGTGCGGCAAGGAATTCCGGAATGGTCTCACTTCGCACGAAGTTGCCTTCGGACCCGTGCTCGGAGAGCAGCGCGTCGGTCTTGGCGACCGAACGGTTGTGCAGCGCGACGGTGTAGCCGTGATGAGCGAAGTTCCTCGCGATGTTGGATCCCATCACAGCCAGGCCGGTGACGCCGATCTGAGCGGTGCCATCGGTTCCAGAGGATTCAGATGAGCTCATTGGCGCAGCCTTTCGTTGTTTTGTGGCACAAGGACTTCGACGGAGTTCTCGCCTACACGACGAAGAGTCGATGTAGTTCGGTCAGCCACGGCACCGCGAGTGCGACGGTGGGCACGACGAGCACCGCGGCTGCCGCGAGATAAGCCGACATCGCCAGGACGACGCTGTTGCCGCGACCGCCGAGGCGGCGCACGCGCAGCACGGTGGTCGGCCCGCCCACGGCCAGTGCACCGGAGGGCGTCCTGCCCGCCGCGCACGCGACCAGGGCGCGGGCCAGGGGAGTGGGTCCTGCAGCGCGCACCGCGGCGTCGTCGGCGAGCAGTTCGATGAGCAGACGCACCGCGTCGAGCGCGCTGGCGCTGCGGACGAAGCGGGGGAACGCGGCGTGCACGGCGGTGAACATCTCGAGGACCAGGTCGTGTCGGGCGCGCAGGTGCGCGCGCTCATGTCTGAGGATCGCGGTGACTTCGTTGGGCGACAGGGTGTTCAGCGTGCCTTCACTGACCACGACGCGGCTGCGAACGCCCGGGAGGCAGTACGCCAGCGGCTGCTCGACATCGATGACCCGCAGGTCGTTGACTTGGGAGTGCTCGACGGAAACCGAGTCGTGCGACCGTGCCACCAGGTCGACGAGCATCCTGTGGTGCGCTCGGCGCCGCCGGGTCGCGATCGCGACCTGCAGCACGGAGATGGCCAGCCGCGCGCCGACGACCAGCGTGAGAGCGAACACCACAACGTAGAGCAGCCACAGCGGCCAGCCGAGAACCCGAATCTCGCTGGTGATGGTCGCCGTCGGTTTACCGTCCAGGCCCGGCACGAACAGCCGGCTCGCTATCGCGATGCCTGCGCTGAATGTCGATAGGACCGCCGCCAGTGCGATGGACTGCCAGAGCACGACCGCGGCGCGAGGTGCCCGCATCGGCCATGTCGCGCGCGCCAGCAGGGCCGGAACGGGTCCAACCAGAAGCAGCGCGACGAGGGTGAAGGCCAGGGCGGACACGCTGTCAGTCTCCCTCAGGGAGAGCCCGGACCGCCACTGGATGGGGGCATTTGGTGCTTCGTCTCCAACTCGGCCAGCGCGCGCCGCAGTGCGGCCGCCTCGTCGGCACCGACCCGCTCGACGAAGTGCACGAGCGCGGCCTCGCGGCTGCCCGAGTCCGCGGCCTGGTCGAGCGCATCGACCATCAGCCCCGCAACAAGCTCGTCGCGGCCGTGTATCGGCGCATATCGGTGTGCTCGGTCGTCGCGATGCTGGATCACGAGGTTCTTCTTCGCGAGCCGCTGAAGCACCGTCATGATCGTGGTGTACGCGAGGTCGCGCTGAGCCGACAGCGCCTCATGTACCTGGCGCACTGTTTGGGGCTCGCGCGAGGACCACAGGTGGTCCATCACAGCGCGCTCCAGATCCCCTAGACGCGTCAACTTGGCCATGTTCCGTTCATCTCCAAAAGAGCGATTCATTCAGGGTACTACGGCGTTACTACCGAGCGTCGTAACCGCTGCGGAGTACCTGCATTTCCGTTTCGGTACGCCGCATCGGCACCGCTCACAGCCCCTCCCGGTAACTGCATGTGAGTCCGGTCACAGGGAATGGCTTCCGTCCGTCACGTGACTATAGTAAGGCTACCCTAAGTTCACTGGGAGGAGTCATGACGGTCTCGGTCGACGACCCGCTGATCGCGGGGATGGCAATCGCGCGGACGCTGCCACTGCACGAATCCAGCAGGAGGCTGCGCGGGCTCTATCCGGAATGTCCGCGGGCGTACGGCGTCGCGGTGATGTCGGATTTGAACCGGCGGAGGTGGTGGCCACTTCTCGAGGCACTGACCGCGGACCGGCTGCGGGAGATGTTCGAGATCGGTGCGCTGGAAATGGACGGCCCGGTCGCCGCCGCCCAGCAGCTCGCGGCCACTCTGGCCCACGTCGTCATCGGGCGAGTGATTCCGCTCCTCGTGTTGGAGGGGCGGGCCTGGGACACCGGCGTCGAGAACCTGTGGGTGCACGTCGACTCCGAAGGCGCGATCGACTGGGTCGGCGTCGTCGATCCGACGCTGCGGGCGCTGCCCGACGACGCGTTCTTCGGCGACCGGGCCGGGGCCGGCGTAACTCCGTACGCGCGCGACGGAATGGTGCGCCTGCCCAGTGAGGCCGCGTTGGCCACATGGGTGGCCCACCGCAGTCACCGCGCCCTTGACCCGTTGTTCGCCAAGCTCTTTGACGTCAGCGGCGGGGCAATCACGTCGGCGTCCATGTGGCACATCGTCGGGGCCGCGGTCGTGGGTGCCGCGACGCATGTTCCGCTGCTGGCGAGGTCCAGCGAGCTGACCAGCATGCGGCGGGCGCAGGCGGTGCTCGATGCGCTGGCCGGCTTCGGGCTGCCGGTCCGCGGCGGACCGCGGCCACGCGACAGAAGGGGCTTGCTTAATTAGGGCAGCCTTGCCTATTCTTTATTCAGATCCACCGGACCGAGCCGGAGTCCTGAGGGCTGCAGAGACCCCCGGTCCACGCGAGGGCGGGTCCCGCGCTGACAGTGCGGGGTCCGCCCCACACTTTTCGTTGGTCGTCGGGGCTTGCCTACGGCTTTTCTACGGCCCCGCCGCTTTTCGCCCAGTCACCGAAACCACCGAGGTTGTACACCTCCTCGTAGCCCATCTCCTTGAGCGCCTGGCCGGAAAGCGCCGCGCGACCGCCTGCCGCGCAGTACACGATCACCGGCTTGTCCTTGGTGAAACCCTTCTCGTAGTACGGCGAGTCCGGGTCGGCCCTGAACTCGAGCATTCCCCGCGGTATGTGCACCGCGCCTGCGACCTTGCCGCTCTGCTCGACCTCGGGGGCGTCGCGCACGTCGACGACGAGGGCGCCGTCGGCGATCATCTGCTGCGCCTGCTCCGGTGTGACCCGAGGCACGACGGCGTTGGCGGCTTCCACTAACTCCTTGAGACTTTTCGGCATGCTCGACGGTAACGCGAGGCCCGGTGCGGGCGTTGGCGCTTCGCCGTGTAGACACATGGACGTGTCATCTGCGCCACCACCCGACATAGGCAAGGGATTCGACAGCGAACTCGGCCTGAAATACATCGAGCTCACCCCCGACGGCGGAAGCGCCCAACTCGAGATCCACGACAAACTGTTGCAGCCCTGGGGCATCATGCACGGCGGCGTCTACTGCTCGATCATCGAAAGCCTCGCCAGCGTGTCGGGCCACGTCTGGCTATCCGAGAACGGCGGCGGCACCGTCGTCGGCGTCAACAACAACACCGACTTCCTGCGCGCCATCTCGTCGGGCACGGTGACCGCGGTGTCGACACCGATCCATCGCGGCAGGCGCCAACAGCTGTGGTTGATCACCATCACCGACGACAACGACCGCATGGTCGCGCGCGGACAGGTGCGACTGCAGAACATCCCGCCGGATTAGCGCACGACACGCGTGCGCTGCGGACTGGCGCGACCCGTGGCAGCATCGCGCTCTATGCGCCTGACCCCGCACGAACAGGACCGGCTGCTGATTTCGTACGCGTGGGCGGCCCCGGTGTCACCTATTCAGACCTGTTGGCGGTCAACAAGACCGATCTCGCACCGATGGTCGGGGCCGACCTCGACGTGATGCGTCGGGACGCTGCCGCGGCGCGCGGTGGCCGCCCCACGGTCTTGATCTCGCTGACCGACGATCCCTCCGCGGGTCGGGTGCGGTCATGGGTGCGCGACCAGCTTCGTGTTGGCCAGGCCGTCTGAACTCAAATGCACTCCGATCTCTTGATCGTCGCCAGGCCCGGCCGGCAGCTGCCGCTCGAGTGCACCGGCGGTTTAACCGCGCGCAATACCGAGCCGGACACCGTTCACCTGGTGTCGGCGGCCGCCACCCCACTGGGCGGCGACACGATCGCGCTGCGGGTGATCGTCGAGCCGGGTGCGCGGCTCCGGGTGCGTAGCGCCGCGGCGACGGTGACGCTGCCTGGACGCGCCACCGCCGAGTCCAATGTGCACTGGCACCCTGGAGGTGGCGGGCGATCTTGATCTCGATCCAGAACCCACCGTCGTCGCGGGCGGCTCCCGGCACGCGTCGTCGTCTCGACTATCGGTTAGCGGGGCAGGGCGGGTCAGGCTGCGGGAACGCATCCAGATCGGTAGAACCCATGAGCGACAGGGCTTTTGGTCAGGCTCGATGCATACCGACGTCAACGGCGAATCGCAGTTACGACACCGTATCGAACTTGGCATGGGATCACCGGCTCACGACGAACTCGGTGCACCGCTGGCATGTGTGAGCGAACTTCGCTACCCCGAGATCACCTCCGACGCAATGGGGCACCGTGCTCGCACTGGCCGATGGCGGTTGCCTTGCCACCTGGCAGGGCAACCGACTCTAGCTCGCCGCCTTCTCACCCTCCGTGGAGGCAGCGATTTCTTCCAGTTCTTCGATTCGGGTGCGGGCGTAGGCCTGCTGCTCGGTGATGTAGAGATTTCCGCGAGCGCGGCCGAGGAATGTCACCGTCCACGACAGCAGCGTGGTGATCTTGCGCCGGAATCCGACGAGATAGATCAGGTGCAGCACCAGCCACGCCAACCAGGCGATGAAGCCGCCGAATTCAAGCGGGCCGATCTGGGCCACCGCAGAGAATCGCGACACCGTCGCCATCGATCCCTTGTCGAAGTAGTCGAACGGCTCCCGTTCCAGCGGATCGGCGCCCTTCAGCTCTGACTTGATCGCGGTGGCGACGTACTTTCCACCCTGGATGGCGCCCTGTGCCATGCCGGGCACGCCTTCGACGGCGGCCATGTCGCCGATCACGAATACGTTCGGGTATCCCGGAATCGACAAGTCCGGCATCACCTTTACCCGTCCGGCTCTGTCGATCTCGACGGTCGATTGCGCGGCAAGGTCGCGGCCCAGAGGGCTGGCCGATACTCCCGCCGACCACACCTTGGTTGCACATTCGATTCGACGCGTGGTGCCGTCGGAATCCTTGACCGTGATGCCATTGCGGTCGACGTCGGTGACCATTGCGTTGAGCTGGATCTCGACGCCCATCTTCTCGAGCCGCGCTTGCGCCTTCTTGCCGAGCTTCTCACCCATCGGCGGCAGCACCGCAGGCGCGGCGTCCAGCAGGATCACCCGCGCCTTGGTCGAATCGATGTGCCGGAACGCTCCCTTGAGGGTGTAGTCGGAGAGTTCGGCGATCTGCCCGGCCATTTCCACGCCGGTCGGACCGGCGCCGACAACAGTGAAGGTCAGCAGCTTTTCTCGGCGTGCCGGATCGCTGGACCGCTCGGCCTGCTCGAAGGCACCCACGATGCGGCCGCGCAACTCCAGCGCGTCGTCGATCGACTTCATGCCCGGCGCGAATTCGGCGAAATGGTCGTTGCCGAAGTACGACTGCCCGGCACCTGCAGCGATGATCAGCGTGTCGTAGGGCGTGACATAGCTGTGACCGAGCAGTTCCGACGTGACGGACTTCTTCGCCAGGTCTACGTGGGTGGCTTCGCCCAGTAGCACCTGAGCATTCTTCTGCTTGCGCAGGATCATCCGGGTGGGCGGCGCGATCTCACCGGAGGCGATGATGCCGGTCGCCACCTGATACAGCAGCGGTTGGAACAGGTGGTGCGTGGTCTTGGCAATGATCTTGATGTCGACGTCAGCGTGTTTCAGGGCCTTGGCGGCAGTCAACCCGCCGAAACCCGACCCAATGATGACAACTCTGTGCCGGTCAGACGGGGTAGCGCCGGGGTGGCTCATCAGCTGCTGCTCCTCGAAGGGCGTCACGTTTCATACAGCGTCTACGGTAGCCGCCCCCATCCTCTCGAGAGCGCCCATACGCGTGAGATTTGCCACGTTACAGCGTGTTTAACCCTCGATGAGCGGCTTCAACTTCTCAGCCACCGCGGTGATACCACCTGGGTGGTATCCGTTGATGTTGGTGATCGGGCTCAGGATCACGCCGTCGATGCCCGCGTCGAGCACCTTGGTCTTGATCTGCTCGGCGATCTGTTCCGGTCCGCCGACGGCCACATTCCCTCTGAAATCCTCAGGGATCATGTCCTGCGTGGCGTTCTCGTCGATCAAGGCCATCACCAGCATGCTGGTCTCCAAGGTCGACGGGTCGCGGCCGATGTCCTCACACCGCTCCTTGACGACCTGTACCTTGTGCGGCAGCTCATCGAAGCTGGCGATCACGTTGAGATGGTCGAAGTGTCTGGCGGCCAATGGAATCGTCTTCTTCTCGCCACTACCGCCGATCATCAGCGGAATGTGGTCGCGGAAGCGGGGATTGGCCATCGCGTCAGTGGTGCGATAGTACTTGCCGGAGAATGTCGGATGTTCGCCCTTGATCATCGGAATGATGATCTGCAAGGCCTCACCCAGCTTGTTGAAGCGGTCGGTGAACGTGCCGAATTCGAAGCCGAGCTGATCGTGTTCGAGCTCGAACCAGCCGGTCCCGATGCCGAGGATTGCGCGACCCTGGCTGATCACATCGAGTGTGGTGATGGCCTTGGCAAGCAGGGTGGGATTGCGGTAGGTGTTGCCGGTGACCAGCGTGCCGAGTTGCACGTTCTCGGTGGCGGTCGCAAGCGCGCCCAGCGTTGTATAGGCCTCGAGCATCGGCTGGTCGGGCGTACCGAGCCCGGGCAGCTGATAGAAGTGGTCCATCACGAAGACCGAATCGAAGCCGGCGGCCTCGGCCTCCTTCGCCTGCGCGATGACGGTGGGGAAGAGCTCGGCGATGCCCGTGCCGTAGGAGAAGTTGGGGATCTGAAGTCCGAGTCGAATCGTCACGCCTTCACGTAACCACAACTAAGCGGAACCCTCACCCCGTTTAGCTGCGGGCGAAAGCTGGAATATCAGCCCAGCTGGGCGAGCGCACCGCTGCTGACGTGCATCGTCTGCCCGGTGATATGCCGGGCAGCCGGCGTGCTGAGGAAGAGCGCGAGGCGCGCGATCTCGGCGGCGACCGGTGCCGTGCCGCCGAGGCCGGCGTAGCCCTCTTGAGGGCTACGGCCGGATGCGACCACGTTGACGGTGATGCCGCGGGTGCCGAAGTGGGTGGCCTGTCCCTCGGTCCAGTTCGACACCGCGGCCTTGATCGCGGCGTCGGCGCTGCCCTCGCGCGGGTTCTCCGGGACGACGCTGACGATCGATCCGCCCGAGCGCAGGTGGTCCCCGAGGACCTGGACCGTCAGCACCGTCGAGAGCATCGTCGCGTCCAGCGCGTTGCGCCAGGCGGCGGCGTGGTCGGCCAGGGTGAAGGTGCGCGGGTCGCCCATCTCCCAGCGGGGGGCGGGCACGCTGACGATGGTGTCCAGGTGGTGCGGAAACAGGCTACGGACCTCTTCGAGGCTGGCGGGGTCGGTGTTGTCGCACACGATCGCGTCCACGTCGAGTTCTTTGGCGGCAACCTCGAGGTCGTCGCGGCGGGCGCCGGTGATCATCACTCTGTGGCCCGCGTCGCGGAAACTTTCCGCGATCGTGCGGCCCATGTCTGTGTCGCCGCCGGTGACCAGCACCTCCATCGCCATACCTCCTGTTAGCGCGGGATCTCCGCGCGTTATGGCGGCGATCCGCGGACGATGTTACTGGACGGTAGCTATTCGGCGAAACCAGACGCGCGCATCGAGTGCGAGGTGAGCCCCTCCTGCGATGCTTTGGTGACCTAGGGTTTGGGCGTGACGACATTTCGCCCGCTCATCCTCGGGTTTTCCCTGCTGCTGGCCGGACTGGTCGGCTGCGGCTCGTCGGGCGACGAGTCCAAGAACGACTCGATCACCGTCTTCGCGGCGGCGTCGCTGAAGAAGACGTTCACCGCGATCGGCGAGCAGTTCAAGACGGACAACCCGGGCACGTCGGTGGAGTTCAACTTCGCGGGTTCCTCTGATCTGGTCACTCAGCTGGTTCAGGGTGCGAAGGCCGACGTGTTCGCGTCGGCCGACAACAACAACATGGTCAAGGCCGAGCAGGCCGAGCTGGTCGACGGGAAAGCCGGTCAACTTCGCGTCCAACACGCTGACGATCGTCACCGCACCCGGGAACCCGAAGCAGGTCGCCTCGTTCGCGGGCCTCAACAAACCCGGGGTATCGGTGGTGGTGTGCGCCCCGCAGGTGCCGTGCGGCTCGGCGACCGCGAAGGTCGAGGATGCCACCAAGAACGAAGCTGAACCCGGTCAGCGAGGAATCGTCGGTGACCGACGTGCTCGAACAAGGTGACCAGCGGCCAGGCCGATGCGGGCGTCGTCTACATCACCGATGCCCTCGCCGCCGGTGACAAGGTGGCGAGCGTGAACTTCGTCGAATCCGCAGTGGCGGTGAACACGTATCCGATCGCGGTATTGAACGACACCCCGAAGAAGGATCTCGCGCAGAAGTTCGTCGATTCGGTGACGGGTGAGCTACGGCCAAAAGGTGTTGTCCAAGGCAGGTTTCGCCAAGCCTTGACGACCGCGCCCGCGCTACCGCGCTGGATATACCTCCCCGCCGCGCTCGGGGCGCTGTTCGTGGTGCTGCCCCTTGTTGCGGTAATCGCCAAGGTCGACTGGCCGCAGTTCTGGACGCTGATCGCCAGCGAATCATCTCGGGCCGCACTGCTGTTGAGCCTCAAGACGGCGATGGCCAGCACGGTGTTGTGCTTGTTACTCGGCGTGCCGATGGCGCTCGTGCTGGCCCGCAACGACGGTCGCGTGGTGCAGCTCGTCCGCCCGCTGCTGCTGCTGCCGCTCGTTCTGCCGCCGGTGGTGGGCGGCATCGCGCTGTTATACGCGTTCGGCCGACTCGGATTGATCGGCCAGTATCTGGACGCGGCGGGTATCCGGATCGCTTTCACGACGACTGCGGTCGTGTTGGCGCAAACCTTTGTGTCACTGCCGTTTATGGTGATCGCGCTCGAAGGAGCGGCGCGCACCGCAGGCCGTGACTATGACGTGGTGGCGGCGACGCTTGGAGCCCGCCCGACGACGGTGTGGTGGCGGGTGTCACTGCCACTGCTGCTGCCGGGTCTCGATCTCGGGAGCGGTGCTGGCTTTCGCACGCTCACTCGGCGAGTTCGGGGCGACGCTGACGTTCGCGGGATCCCGCGAAGGTGTCACCCGGACGCTGCCGCTGGAGATATACCTGCAACGCGAAACCGACGCCGACGCAGCGGTCGCGCTGTCGGTCCTGCTGGTCGTGGTCGCCGCCGTGGTCGTGCTCGGGCTCGGCGCCCGCAGGCTGCGCATGGGAGCCACGACGGCCGGGAGCGCAGCATGACCGACGTGCATGTGTGCGCGATGGTCGGTCATCGCGGCGTCGACGTCGAATTCGAAATCGCCGCCGGCGAAGTGCTCGCCATCCTGGGTCCCAACGGCGCGGGCAAGTCGACGACGCTGCACGTGATCGCCGGCCTGCTACGGCCCGACACCGGCGTTGTGCGCCTCGGCGGACGTGTGCTCACCGACACGACGGCAGGCGTGTTCGTACCCACCCATGCCCGCCGGGTCGGCTTGCTGCTACAGGAGGCGCTGCTGTTTCCTCACCTGAGTGCCGCGGCCAACGTGGCGTTCGCGCCGCGCAGCGGGCATCAAAAGAGGCCGCGCCGAGAAGCTCGCGCTATCGCCGCGCACTGGCTGGCCCGGGTCGACGCCGCCGACCTTGCCGATCGGATGCCACGGCAACTGTCGGGCGGCCAGGCGCAGCGGGTGGCCCTTGCGCGCGCACTCGCCGCGGACCCGGACGTGTTGTTGCTCGACGAACCGCTCGCCGGTCTCGACGTCGCCACCGCAACGGCGATGCGAAAGGTGTTGCGCAACACGCTGAACCGTGACGGTCGGTCCGCGTTGCTGATCACGCACGACCTGCTCGACGTGCTGGCCCTTGCCGATCGCGTGCTGGTCATGGAGTCAGGCAGGGTCGCCGAAACCGGTTCGGCGGCATCGGTATTGGCCGCACCACGCAGCCATTTCGGAGCGCGGTTCGCCGGAGTGAACCTTGTCAGTGGCACCGCTGGACCCAACAACGCACTCAATACGGAGTGGGGCGCCACCTGGCATGGCAACCCCGCACCGGATGTCGTGGTCGGGCAGCCCGCGGTGGCGGTGTTCCCGCCGGCCGCCGTTGCCGTGTACCGCGACAAGCCGCACGGCAGCCCGAGGAACACGCTCGAGGTGACGGTGGCCGAGCTGGAGAGTTCGGGGCCCGCCATTCGCGTGCGCGCCGACGAGCAACCCGACGGCGCACCCGGTCTGGCCGCCGATATCACCGGCGAGTCCGTGGCCGAGCTGCGGCTGGCACCGGGGGAGCGCGTGTACTTCTCGGTCAAGGCGCAGGAAATCACTGTTCATCCGGCGCCGTAACGGTCCGCGCCCGCGCCCCGATCTATTGAATGAATCCCCGCGCACGCGGCGCGGGAGCTTGGCATGCCAGCAATCTCGGCGGAGAGCGCTAGCAGACGATATACGTCTTCCAGCAATCTCACAGTTAAACACTTTAAGAACGACTCACACTTGCGTCACGGCGGTAACAATGTAGTTTCGTCTGCATGGATGAGCTGGACGCGATCCCTGAACACCGCAAGCGCCGCGCGAAGACGCTGGCGATGGCCACGCTCAGTGGCGCCACGGTGGTGGCACTCACGCTGCCGTCCGTGGCCCAAGCCGACCCGGAGCCGTCCCCTTCGCCGGCGCCGCCGCCCTCAGGCAACACGTTTCTACAGGGCCCAGCCCCCGATCCGAATGCACCTCCGCCGGCGCAGGGCGATCCTGCAGCACCCGCGCCCGCCGATCCCAACGCCCCGCCGCCTGCCGCCGGCGATCCCAACGCATCGCCGCCTGCTGCCGGCGATCCCAACGCGGCACCAGCCCCGCCTGCGCCGGAGCCCGGCCGAGTCGACAACGCTGCGGGCGGCTTCAGCTACGTAGTGCCCGCCGGCTGGAAGGTCGCCGACGCCACGCAGTTGTCCTACGGCCAGGCACTGCTGACAAAGGCCTCGCCCGCAGGCACCGCGGAGGGGCAGCAGCCGCAGCAGCAAGGCGCGGCGCAGCCGCCGAACGACACCAGTGTTCTGCTCGGCAGGCTGGATATGAAGCTGTTCGCAGGCGCCGAAGCCGACAACGCCAAGGCCGCAACGCGACTGGCCTCCGATATGGGCGAGTTCTTCATGCCGTTCCCGGGGACACGGATCAACCAGGAGAGCGGGACGCTCACTGCGGGCGATATGCCCGGTGCCTCATCCTCGTACGAGGTGAAGTTCACCGACACGAGCAAGCCAAACGGTCAGATATGGGCCGGCGTGGTCGGCAACGCCAGTCCGACAGTGGCGCCCGGCCAGCGATTGGCTCCCCGCGGCCAGCGCAACGAGCGGTGGTTTGTGGTCTGGCTCGGCTCCGCTAACAACCCGGTGGACAAGGGCGCCGCCGTCGCGCTCGCCCAGTCCATTCGGCCGTGGACTCCGCCGCCCGCGCCGGAGCCGGACCCGAATGCCCCGGCGGCGCCCAACGTGAACGCGGGTCCGAATGCACCGCAGCAGCGGCCCGAGGTCGGCGTCGCCGTCCCGGTTGACCCCGGCAGCGCGCCGCCGGCAATGGCGCCCCCACCGGGCTGATTCCACACGGAGTGACTGGCTTCTGATCTTGTTCGTGTCCGATTCCGCTGCCGAATCGTTACGCTCTGGGCGTATACCGGACAGTGGCCCAGCGGGGCGTTGGGCCGCGACAGGCAGGAGATCGCGGAGATGAATGCCATTACAGCGACCGAGTTTCTCGCTCGGTCAACAACACTGACCAGCGTTGGCTGGATCGGCTACATCATCATCGGAGCAATCGCCGGCTGGATCGCCGGCAAGATCGTCAAGGGCGGCGGTTCAGGCATTCTCCTGAACATCGTGATCGGCATCATCGGTGCGCTGATCGGCGGCTTTTTGCTCAGCTTTTTCGTCGACACCGCCGGCGGCGGATGGTGGTTCACGCTTTTCACCGCGATCCTGGGATCGGTGATCCTGCTGTGGATCGTCGGGATGGTGCAACGCAAACCTAGTTCGCGCTAACCCGTTGGCATACGGCCGTATTCGACGGCCGTATGCCTCTTGCGCCATCATGGGGTGATGACCGCCGGCACGTCGATGAGCGCGTGGCAGGTTCGCAGGCCGGGTTCGATGGGCACGCGTCCGCTGGAGCGCGTCACGGTGCCGGTGCCGTCACCCGGACCGCGCGAGCTCCTGGTCGCCGTGCAGGCATGCGGCGTGTGCCGCACGGATCTGCATGTCGCCGAAGGGGATCTGCCCGTTCACCGACCCAACGTGATACCGGGCCACGAGGTCGTCGGCGAAGTCGTCGCGCTGGGTCCGGACACCGACGGCGAGTTCGCCGTCGGTGATCGCGTCGGCATCGCGTGGCTGCGCCACACGTGTGGGCTATGCAAGTTCTGCATCCGCGGACAGGAGAACCTGTGCCCACAGTCGCGTTACACCGGCTGGGACGCCGACGGTGGCTACGCCGAATTCACAACTGTTCCAGCCGCTTTCGCCTATCCACTACCTGCAGGCTACTCCGAAAACGAACTGGCCCCGTTGTTGTGCGCAGGTATCATCGGATATCGCTCGCTCCTGCGCGCCGACCTGCCCGCCGGCGGGCGGTTGGGAATCTACGGATTCGGCGGTAGCGCACACATCACGGCCCAGGTGGCGTCGGCGCAAGGTGCCGAGGTTCATGTGATGACGCGAGGTGCGGCCGCCCGCGAATTGGCGCTGGCGCTGGGTGCGGCGTCGGCTCAGGGCGCATACGACCGCCCGCCCGTGCAGTTGGACGCCGCCATTCTTTTCGCGCCGGTCGGCGATCTCGTGCTGCCGGCATTGGAGGCGCTCGACCGCGGCGGCACGCTCGCCGTCGCGGGCATCTATCTCAGCGACATTCCGGCACTGAACTATGAACAGCATTTGTTCTACGAACGCCAGCTTCGTTCGGTGACATCCAATACCCGCGACGACGCGCGTGAGTTCCTCGCGTTCGCGGGTCGCCACCGCATCGCGGTCACCACTCCGGAGTATCCGCTCAGCCGTGCCGATGATGCGCTCACCGATCTGAGCGCCGGACGCATCTCGGGCGCCGCTGTGCTACGGGTGTAGCGGTCTCCCTCAGAGCGCCGCGAGCGCCGCGCCCAGCCGGCCTTCGAGGTCGCCTCGGCCGTAGCGGTACATCGGTCCGGTCCCGTCGGAGAGCAGCAGTCGCAGCCGTGCAACGCCTCGCGCAGTGACCGGCCGTGGCGAGTGCAGCCGCAGGGTGACCTCGTCGATTCGATTTTCGGCGGCGACGATGTTGGGGACGTTCAGTGGTACGCGCGAGGACAACCGCGCATCCAGGTTGCGGGCATCTTCGACCGAGCGACGCAGCGCACCGGCGATGGCCTCGCGTTCGTCGGCCGACGTCAGCCGCGCCGCGTGTACGGCGAGTGCGCTGCCCGCGGGAGCGGGCACGCCCACCGCCAGCATCCGATCGAACTTGCCGGCTCGCAGGCGGGCCACCAGACGCGTCCCGACTGAAGCGCGTGGCGTCTCGTCGCGCCGGATCGCGTCCTGGATCTGCGCCGGTAAAAGAAATCCGAGCGAAATCCTGTTCTCACTCATGCTTCAATCCTCTTTCCACTCATCATCTTTTCAAATTCTTTTAACGTCGTGACTAACTAACACGCTACATCGGTCATGCATGACTAGTCAAATTGATTTACTGGTCACGGCGTCCTAGAATGAAACCATGTCGTTGCCACAGTGGGCCGCCGACGTCGAATCCAAGCCGGCGCCCGGCCCGCTGAGCCGCATTCAGGCGCTGGTCAACACCGTCGAGTTGCCCGGAGGCCCGGACCGGCTTGCCGATCCAGGCGAGGCACAAGCGTGGCTGGTGGCCAGTGGCCTGCTGGCGCCCGACACCGAACTCCGGTCCGCCGACCTCAACCTCGTCCGTGGCGTCCGTGAGGGTCTGCGCGCGATGCTCGTCCACAACTCGGGGGGTTCGCCTCCGACGGCCAATGCCTTCGCGCCGCTGCGCCAGGTCGCCGCCGATGGCACCGCGCGTGCCGATTTCGACGAGCACGGAGAGGTCATTCTTTCCGCCACCGGCGATTCGGTGTCCGCCCGCCTCATCGAGCTGCTGCTGATCATCCGCGACGCCCAGCGCGACGGCACGTGGGCACGGCTCAAGGCGTGCGGAAACGACGAATGCCAGTGGGCGTTCTACGACCGCTCCCGCAACCACGGCGGCACCTGGTGCGAGATGTCTTCGTGTGGAAACAAGCTCAAGAACCGCGAGTTTCGCGCACGCAAACGCGGACGTCCAGTCAAGTCGATAGGTGCCATACCAGGGCCGCCGCCAGCGCGCCCAGTCCGTTCAGTGACCAGTGCAGCGCAATGGGCGCCAGCAGGCTGCCGCTGCGTCGGCGCAGCCAGGTGAAGACGAAGCCGGCCCCCGCGGTGGCCGCCACCGCCAGCAGGACACCGGCCACGGTGCCGAGCAAACCCCCACCGAGGATCCGCGCGAAACCGACATTGCTGCTGGTCAAGCCCAGTGAGGTGGCGATATGCCACAGGCCGAACAGCAACGAACCGGCGGCAGCGACGCCGCGGAAGCCCCACGCCCGATTCAGCGCGCCATGCAACACACCGCGGAAGGCCAGCTCCTCGGGGATGACGGTCTGCAGCGGGATGATGATCATCGACGCGATCAATGCACCCGACATCGTGGCGTAGTTGTTGTTCATGAACATCGGCCTGGTCCACGGCAGCAGCGCCCCGATCGCGATGACCGACATCACGACGGCCACCGCGGCCGCCGCATAACCCGCCCCCGATTTCCAGTGCTCGCGGCTCAGTCCGAGCTCGGCCCAGCCCAGCCCGCGCGACCGCACCAGGACGACAAGCCCCACGGCCGCGGCGGGCACGGTGGCCACACTGGCCCACGGAGTCGTGAAATGGGCGACGAGATTGGTGATCGCCAGCACCACGACGACCACGCCGATATCCACGTACGTCCGGAAATGGTGCAGCGCCGAGAGTTGCCCGACCAACGGGTGCGGGTGCGGGGCTACCGCTGCATGCTCGGACATTTCGGGCAAGTGTACTTCCTTGATGGATAAGCCCTGGTCACGACGAACGCGCGCGAGACGCCGTCTCGGCAAGGTCGCCGGTAGCCCACGGGTGAACAACTGGCGCCCGCTGGGCAGGATGCTGTTTCAGGAGTTGGATTGGCTTTGAGTCCCAGCCCGAGCTGCAGGAGCGTGTGCGATGACCGCTGTAACGACCAACTGGCATTCCACGGATCCCCATGAGCTGAGCGACGAGACGCTCGCCCAAATCAACGGCTGGTGGCGCGCCGCGAACTACCTGTCCGTGGGTCAGATCTACCTGTTGAACAACCCGCTGCTGCGCACCCCGTTGTCGCGCGACGACGTCAAGCCCCGATTGCTCGGTCACTGGGGGACGACGCCCGGCCTCAACTTCCTCTACGCACATCTCAACAGGGCGATCAAGGAGCGCGAGCAGTCGACCATCTACGTCACCGGGCCCGGCCATGGAGGTCCCGGCCTGGTCGCCAACGCTTACCTCGACGGCACGTATTCGGAGATCTACTCCGACATCACTGCGGACGCCGAGGGTATGCGGCGACTGTTCCGGCAGTTCTCCTTCCCTGGTGGCATACCGTCGCACGTCGCTCCGGAGACACCAGGGTCCATCCACGAGGGCGGCGAGCTCGGCTATGCGCTCTCTCACGCCTACGGCGCCGCGTTCGACAACCCGGACCTACTCGTCGCCGCGGTTGTGGGCGACGGCGAGGCCGAGACCGGGGCGCTCGCGACGAGCTGGCATTCCAACAAGTTCACCAACCCCGCCAAAGACGGTGTGGTGCTGCCGATCCTGCATCTCAATGGCTACAAGATCGCTAATCCGACTGTGCTGGACCGTATTCCGACCGAAGAACTTCGCAGCCTGATGGTCGGTTACGGCCACCACCCCTACTTCTTCGAGGTGGAGGAGGACGGCGATGTCGCCGAGGCGCACCGGCGGTTCGCAGCTCTCCTCGACACCGTCCTCAACGAGATCTCGGAGATCAAGTCCAGGGCCGCCGCCCGTGACGAGCGGCGGCCGTCCTGGCCGATGATCGTCTTCCGCACTCCAAAGGGATGGACCGGTCCGGATTATATCGACAGCAAGAAGACCACGGGATCCTGGCGCGCACACCAGGTTCCGCTCGCGAGCGCCCGCGACACCCCTGAACACCTGCAGGTGCTCGCAGACTGGCTGGCCTCCTACCGCGCCGACGAACTGTTCGACGAGCACGGCACGCTCGATCCCACCATCGCGGCACTGGCACCGAAGGGTGCGCTGCGGATGAGTGACAACCCCCGCGCGAATGGGGGGACGCTGCTGAAGGATCTACGGCTGCCAGACTTCAGGAAATACGGCGTCGACGTGCCCGCCCCCGGTGCCTCGGTGGCCGAAGCCACCAAGGTGCTCGGTCAATGGCTGACCGAGGTGGTACGGCTCAACCCCGACAACTTCCGGATCTTCGGCCCCGACGAGACCGCGTCCAATCGCCTTCAGTCCGTCTTCGACGCCACCGACAAGCAGTGGAACGCCGAATTCTTCGGGCCGGAGGTGGACGAGCATCTTGCCCGCGCCGGCCGTGTAGTCGAAATGCTGTCCGAGCACCAATGCCAGGGCTGGCTTGAGGGATACCTGCTCACGGGGCGGCACGGCCTGTTCAACTGCTACGAGGCGTTCATCCACATCGTCGACTCGATGGTCAATCAGCACGCCAAATGGCTCAAGGTCACGAATCACATACCGTGGCGCCGGCCGATCGCGAGCCTCAACTACCTCCTGTCGAGTCACGTCTGGCGCCAAGACCATAACGGGTTCAGCCACCAGGACCCCGGCTTCATCGACCATGTGGTGAACAAGCGCGCCGAGGTGGTCCGGGTCTACCTGCCTGCGGACGCGAATACGCTGCTGTCCACGTTCGATCATTGCCTGCGCTCGCGCCAATACGTGAACGTGGTTGTCGCGGGCAAGCAACCGCACCCCAACTTCCTCACCATGGAGCAGGCGATCGCGCATTGCACCAGGGGACTGGGGATATGGGAATGGGCGGGCACCGAGGCCCTCGGCTCGGACCCCGACGTCGTGATCGCAACTGCGGGCGACGTTCCGACGCTCGAGGGTCTCGCGGCTGTCGACCTGCTCAAGCAGAACTTGCCCGACCTGAAGATCCGCTTCGTCAACGTCGTGGACCTGATGCGGCTGCAGGATGACACCGAACATCCGCACGGCTTGTCCAACCGTGAGTACGACATGATTTTCACCCGCGACAAGCCGGTGATCTTCGCCTATCACGGATATCCGTGGCTCATCCACCGGCTCATCTACCGCCGCTTCGGGCACAACAATGTCCATGTCCGCGGCTACAAGGAAGAAGGCACCACCACAACGCCGTTCGACATGGTGATGCTCAACGACCTCGACCGCTTCCATCTGGTAATCGACGTGATCGACCGCGTGCCGTTCCTCCAGTCGCGATGCGCGACGTTGCGCCAGCGCATGGTCGACAGGAGGATCCTGGCCCGCGAGTACACCCGGGAACATGGCGACGATCTCCCGGAGGTCCGCGATTGGGTCTGGCCGAACGCACGCGGGGCGGCGACCGATTCCACCGTTGCCGCTACCGTCTCGACCGGGGGAGACAACGAGTAGTCGATGACCGACGCACTACCCTGACGGTCGTGCTGCTGGCGGAACTGCGGGTGCTGGATCTGTGTGACGGTGACGGTGACGCCGACGCGGTGACGCGGTTGTTCGCCGACCTAGGCGCCGATGTGCTGAAGGTCGAGCCGCCCGGCGGGGGCGCCGCCCGCACAGAGCCGCCAAGCGTGGCGGGGACCGGCGTCGCGTTTGCATTGGACAACGCCAACAAGCGTAGTTGCGTGCTTGACCCCGACAAGACCGCGGGTCGCGACCGATTACTCGACCTGGCTGCGGGCGCCGACATCATGGTGGACAGCGGCAATCCCGGTCGCGCCGCAGCCTTCGGTACGTCGTCTGCGGAGTTGTCGCAGCGGTATGCGCATCTGGTTGCGGTGTCGGTCACCGACTTCGGCGCCGACGGGCCTCGAGCGTTCTGGCGCGCTACCGATCCGGTGTTCTACGCACTGTCGACGGCGCTATCGCGATCGGGGCCGACCACTGGGCGTCCCGTGTTACCGCCGAACGGCATCGCGTCGGCGACAGCCGCGGTGCAGGCTGCCTGGGCGGCGCTGGTCGCCTACTACCATCGGTTGCGTTACGGCAGAGGCGATTACATCGACTTCTCCCGTTTCGAAGCCGTAGTGCAGGCGCTCGATCCGCCGTTCGGGTCCGAGGGGCAGGCCGCCGTCGGGCGGAAGCGTTCCAGCGAGCTGTGGCGTGGCAGGCCCCGCAACCAGCAGATCTACCCGATCTTCGCGTGCCGGGACGGCCACGTCAGGATCTGCCTGCTGTCGGCGCGACAATGGCGCGGCATGCGGTCGTGGCTGGGCGAGCCGGCGCAGTTCGAAGATCCGAAGTTCGACACGATCGCCGCCCGTTACGGCGCGTCACGAGAGATCAACGCGCTTATCTCTGAGTTGTTCGCGACGCAGACGAAGGACGAGCTGGTCACAGCGGGCCAGTCGCGGGGGGTACCGATCGCCGCGGTGCTCAGCCCGGCGGAAACCTTGACCTCTGAGCACTTCCGGTCGGTCGGCGCACTGACCGAGGCCACGATCGCGCCCGGTGTGGACGTCACGGTCCCAGTCGGCCCGTTCGTCGTCGACGGGCGCCACGTAGGCTTCTCCCAGCCGGCACCGCCGGCTGGTGGTGACGAAGCAGCATGGGCCACACCACGTTCGGAATTTCCGCCCGTCTCGGATGGTGCGAGCACCCACCGGCCGTTCGACGGTCTGCGGATTCTGGATCTCGGCGTCATCGTTGCGGGCGGCGAACTCGGGCGACTGTTCGGTGACCTCGGCGCCGAGGTGATCAAGATCGAGAGCGCCACCTATCCGGATGGCCTGCGTCAGACCCCGCCGGGCCAGGTGATGAGCAGATCGTGGGCGTTGACCCACCGCAATGAGTACGGGCTCGGCCTGGACTTGCGCAACAGGGAAGGCGCGGACATCTTCTCCCGGTTGGTCACCGGCGCCGATGCGGTGTTCGCCAACTTCAAGCCGGGAACCCTTGCATCGCTCGGCTTTCCGTACGAGACGTTGAAAGAACTCAACCCCGGAATCGTGCTGGCCGAAAGCAGCGCGTTCGGTGCGACCGGGCCGTGGAGCGCTCGGATGGGATATGGGCCTCTGGTCCGGGCAACTACCGGCGTCACCAGGTTGTGGTCCTCAAACGATGACCCGGGCTTCTATGACGCAACAACGATCTTCCCCGACCACGTCGTCGCTCGTATCACCGCGATCGCCGCCCTGGCATCGTTGATCAGTCGCGCGCGTACCGGAACCGGTGCGCACGTGCATATTTCGCAGGCGGAGGCGGCCGTCAACCAGCTCGCCGCGAGCTATGTGATCGATGCCGCCAGGACCGCGAACCTGCCTCTCGCCGATGATCCCGCCGTGCACGGCGTCTATCCGTGTGCCGGGGAGGACGAATGGTGTGCGGTTTCGTTGCGAACCGCGTCGGATCGCGAAGCGTTGGCGGCCGCCATGGGCGGAGCCGATTTGCCCGATGGCCGTAAAGAGCTCGTCGATGCGTTGTCGGCGTGGACGTCGCGGATGGACAAGAACGATGTCGCAGACATACTTCAGCGGGCAGGCGTGCCCGCCGCACCGATGAACCGAGCGGTCGACGTGCTGGCCGATCCCGTACTGCTGCACCGGAAGTTGTTCACCGACATGGCGCATCCGCTTTTCGACCACCCGATGCCCACCGAGACCAGTCCCTCGCTGTACGCGCACATCCCACGGGCCGAACTGCGGCCGGCGCCGATGCCCGGTGAGCACACCCGCGAGATCTGCCAGAAGCTGCTGGGCTTCGACACCGAAGAGATCGATAGGCTCATCACCGGGGGCGTGCTGTTCGCCACGGCCGGACCGTCCGACGCATCGAGGAACCGTTCGTGACAACACCCAGGACACCGGTGCTGGTCGGCTATGGACAGGTCAACCAGCACGAGGAAGACCCGAGTGTGGAGCCGATCGACCTGATGGCGGCGGCGGCACGGGCCGCCGCCGACCCGCGCGTGCTGCAGGCCGTCGACTCCGTGCGAATCGTGAACGTGCTGTCGTGGCGTTACCGCGATCCCGGCCGGCTGCTCGCACAACAGATCCACGCCGACGATGCGAACACCCGCTATACCGGAGTGGGCGGCAACGTACCGCAGACACTGGTCAACCGGGCCTGCCTCGATATCCAGTCCGGACGCGCGGATCTCATTCTCATCGCGGGCGCCGAAACCTTTCGCACGAGAACACGATTGCGCAACCGCGGCCTCAAGCCGGGCTGGACGAGTGAAGACGAATCGGTACCGTTCGCCGAGGGCGCCAACGAGGGCGAGCCGCTGGTCGGCCCGGCGGAGAGCCGCATCAAACTCGATCGAGCTCCGTACTTCTACGCCATGTTCGAGCAGGCACTGCGGATCAAGGCGGAGGAGCCATCGGAACACCACCGCAGGCGTATCGGCCAACTGTGGTCCCAGTTCAGCGCCGTAGCAGAGGCCAACCCGCACGCCTGGAGCCGAAAAGCGTTGTCCGCCGAAGAGATCTGGCAGCCGACCGAAGGCAACCGGATGATCAGCTGGCCCTACACGAAGCTGATGAACTCCAACAACATGGTCGATCAGAGCGCGGCTATCATCCTGGCGTCGACCGAGAAGGCCACGCACCTGCAGATCCCCACCGAGCGTTGGGTTTTCCCGTATGCGGGGACCGATTCGCACGACACGTACGCGATCGGTGAGCGCTTGGAGCTGAGCCGCTCGCCGGCCATCCGAATCGGCGGTGAACGGGTCCTCGCGCTGGCCGGCCTCGGAGTCGACGACATCGACCTGATCGACGTGTATTCGTGCTTTCCGTCAGCGGTCCAGGTCGCTGCGACCGAACTCGGCCTGCCGCTCGGTGACCCGGGCCGGCCGCTGACTGTCACCGGAGGCCTGACGTTCGCAGGCGGTCCGTGGAACAACTACGTGACTCATTCGATCGCCACGATGGCCGAACGGTTGGTTGCCAACCCGGGTCAGCGCGGCCTGATCACCGCCAACGGCGGCTGGCTCACCAAACACAGCTTCGGCGTGTACGGAACCGAGTCGCCGAAGCACGAATTCCGTTGGGAAGACGTTCAATCCGCCGTCGACGCCGAGCCGACACGGGCCGCCGAGGTGGAATGGACCGGCGTCGGAACCGTCGAAGCGTGGACCACACCGTTCGACCGCAATGGAGCCGCGGAGAAGGCCTTCGTGTCGGTCCGAACCCCGCACGACTCCCGAACGCTTGTGGTGATCACCGATGCTGACGAAGTCGATGAAACCGTTCGCGAGGACATCGCAAGTGTGAAGATTCAGGTGCATCCCGACGGCACCGCCAACCTCAAGTAAGCGACTCCAGGGCCTGCTGCGGATCGGCGAGCTTGTCCGGGTCTACCGGCGATTGCGACCGGATCAGTGACTTGACGTCGTCAAGTACATCCCAGACGTTGACGTTCATGCCTGCCAGTACCCGGTTGTCGCCGTCGAGCCAGAACGCCACGAACTCGCGGGCGTCGAGGTCACCGCGGAACACCACCCGCTCGTATTCGGGGGCATAGCCGACATACTCCATGCCCAGGTCGTACTGGTCGGTGAAGAAGTACGGCAGCTCGGTGTATTCGGTGGGGTTGCCGAGCATGCCGGCGACCGCGACCGCGGGCTGCTTGAGCGCATTCGCCCAGTGCTCGGTGCGGATCCGAGTCCCGAACAGTGGATGGTGAGCCGACGCTATGTCGCCGACCGCGAAGATGTCGGGATCACTGGTGCGCAGCGTCGAGTCGACGAGCACGCCGCCGTCGGGTCCCATCGTCAGACCCGCCGCAAGGGCCAGGTCGGTGTTCGGTGCCGCGCCGACGGCGACGAGGACGGCGTCGGCATAGACGGTGGACCCGTCACCGAGGCGCAGGCCGGTCGCGGCGCCATCGTCGGTGGTGATCTCCTCGACAGTGACACCCAGGCGCAAGTCGACCCCGTGGTCGCGATGCAGCTTGGCGAACACCTCGGCGGCCTCGCGTCCGAGCGCGCCCAGCAGTGGCAGTTCGGCAGCCTCGACCACGGTGACGTTCGTCCCGCGTTGACGAGCATCGGAGGCCACTTCGAGGCCGATCCAGCCGCCGCCCACGATCGCCACGGTGGATCCGTTGGTCAGGGCGGCGTCGAGGGCGTCGGAGTCATCGACGGTTCGGAGGTAGTGCACGCGGTCGGCGTCGGCGCCGGGGATCGGGGGGCGCCGCGGCGCAGAACCAGTGGCCAGCAGCAACTTGTCGTAGTGCAGCGTGGTTTCGTCTGCGAGTCCGATCATGTGGCCACGCGCGTGTACCGCGGTGACCGGGGTGCCGAGCCGCAGATCGACATGGTGGTCGCGGTACCAGTCGGCGGGGTGCGGGGTGAACTCGTCGAGCTTCTTCTTGCCGGCCAGGTATTCCTTCGACAGCGGAGGGCGCTCGTACGGCACGTGTCGTTCGGTGGCGAAAAGCACGACCTCACCGTCGAAGTCGTTGTCGCGCAACGCCTCAGCTGCCTTTGCACCGGCAAGTCCACCGCCGACGATGACGAATGTTCCCGATTTCGACGACATGACTCGACGCTACGCCGGCGGCTAGGGTGCGTCGACGGGGACTTCCGTGTAGGTCGGCAGGAATCCTTCCGCGCTGAACGTGAAGCCGCTGCCGCTATCCTCGCTGACACATGACACACCGGTTGCCTCTTGGACGTTGCAGCGGAAACGGGCCACGATCAGGGTCCTGTTGATGGGTAGGACCTTCGTTGGACCGGGGGTGAGCGTGACTCCCGGTTGGTCGAGAACCGCGAAATGGGCGTCGCCCTGTGGCTCGATCACGATCGCATTCGGCGTCGTTTCCGCGCCCGTGGAGTCGGGCACGGTGTCGGGTGCGCCCGCAATGCCCAAGCCGCCGCCCGCGGACTGGCAGCCGGCCCAGACACGAGGGAGTATGGCGCACTTCCACCGGCCACTGGGCGTGGTGAAGTAGTACGCGGCCTCGTCGTTCGGATGCGCCACATAGTCGAAGGCGTTCGCCAGGTGCGCAATATTGGTAGGCGGCAGCGGCGGTGCGGTGTCGCTGTTCGTGGCAGTCTCGGGCCGCGGCTCTCCGTTGTTCACCACGCGCACGCCCGAACAGCCTGCGACGGCCATTAGCGCAGCCGAGATGAGAGTTATCGCACGCATTTGTGTCACTAGCGTGCCGGAACCCGATTCCGGCGCGTCAGCCGGGGGCCACCAACCCGCGCAGCCGTCGGGCATTGCGCACGGCGTGCCCGCCGAGGTCGTTGTTGAAGTACACGTCGACGCGCTTGCCCGCGTCATGCCACGCCATGACGCGGTCGGCCCACCAGTGCAGATCATCCTCGGAGTAGGAGCCCGTATACAGCGAAGCGGGCTCGGGGCCGTGCATGCGGATGTAGACCAGGTCGCTCGTGGCTCGGGGCACGCAGACCAACTTGGCGCCACTCATCACCACGTATGCGGCTCGGTGCCTTTCCAGCAGCGAGAACACGGCGGGGTCGTTCCACGACGGATGACGCAACTCCATCGCCACTGGAATCGACGGCGGCATCAGGCTCAGGAAGTGGTTCAACCGCTCATCGTCGCGTTGCAACTCGGGGTGCAGTTGGACCAGCAGCGCCTCCGCCCGGTCGCCGAGGCCCTTCCAGCAGCGCTCGAATCGCTCCACCCACGGTTCGGGCGATTTCAGCCGGCGGAAGTGAGTCAGCCCGCGATGTGCCTTGACCGCCATGGTGAAGCCGTCCGGTAGGCGCTGTCGCCAGCCCGTGAACGCGGTGTCGCGCGGCCACCGGTAGAAGCTGGCGTTGAGTTCGACTGTGTCGAACTCCTCGACATAGCGGGCCAGCCGCTTGGATACCGGCAGTCCGGGCGGATACAGCACGTCGGTCCAGTGGTCGTAGGACCAGCCGGAGGTGCCGATCCGGATCACGTGACCAACTCGGTGCGCATGTCATCATCCAAGGACACCCGGACGAGCTGCTGATGCGCTGAACGTGCCATCTGAAACCGCTTACCCGCTGGCGGGGTGGGAAAACGTGCTCACTTCGGTGGGAGGGTCTTGGCGTAGTCGACGCTGCGGCTGACCCAGGACTGCAGTTGGCGCTTGGTCTTGACGCCCTCGACGGACACCCGCAGCCAGCCGCGTGTCTCGCGACCGGCCATCACCATCGGCTCGACATGCTCGCGCGTCAACAGCTTGTCGGTCTCGGCGGGCGGCACCCGAACCATCAGGCCGCCGCGGCCGCTGGCCGCCACCGACATGTTGCCGTTGATCAGAAACGCCAGGCCGCCGAACATCCGCTTCTCGTCGACGCCGTCTTCAGCAGCGACGAGCTCGCGGATGCGGTTGGCCAGGTCCTCGTCGTACGCCATGCGACGACCGTAGCGCCGCGTGCCGGCACTAGGCGGCGCTGGTCGCCATCGACTCGACCGGCTCCAGCGCCTGGACGACGATGTCGGCGACGTCGGTCATCGGCCGCACGTCCAGCGCCTCGAGCACCTCGGCCGGGACGTCGTCCAGGTCGGGTTCGTTGCGCTGCGGGATGAAAACCGTTGACAGACCGGCACGTTGGGCGGCCAGCAGCTTCTGCTTGACGCCACCGATAGGCAGCACCCGGCCGTTCAGCGTCACCTCGCCGGTCATGCCGACGTCCGAGCGGACCTGCCGTCCGGTCGCCATCGACACCAGGGCGGTGACCATGGTGACACCCGCGGACGGGCCGTCCTTCGGCACCGCGCCTGCCGGCACGTGCACGTGGATCTTGCGGTCCAGCGCCGCCAGGTCGACGCCGAGCTGCTCGGCGTGGGAGCGGACGTAGGACAGCGCGATCTGCGCCGACTCCTTCATCACGTCGCCGAGCTGGCCGGTCAGCTGCAGCCCCGGCTCCCCGTCGTTGACGTTCGCCTCGATGTAGAGCACGTCACCGCCGAGACCGGTGACCGCCAGGCCGGTGGCAACGCCCGGAACCGCGGTGCGCTCCTCCGATTCCGGAGTGAAGCGCGGACGGCCCAGGTATTCGACGAGATCGGGCTCGTCGACGGTGATCGATTCCGAGTTCACGGCCAGCTTCGTGGTCACCTTGCGCAGCGCTTTGGCGAGCAGCCGCTCGAACTGCCGCACGCCCGGTTCGCGCGTGTAGTCGGCCGCGACCTTGCGCAGTGCAGACTCGGTGACCGTCACCTCCTCGGCCGTCAGCGCCGCTCGCTCGCGCTGCCGGGGCAGCAGGAAGTCGCGGGCGATGGCGACCTTGTCGTCCTCGGTGTAGCCGTCGATCTGGACCAGCTCCATCCTGTCGAGCAGCGCCGACGGGATGTTCTCGATGACGTTGGCCGTGGCAAGGAACACCGCATCAGACAGGTCGAGGTCGAGATCGAGGTAGTGGTCGCGGAAGGTGTGGTTCTGCGCCGGGTCGAGCACCTCGAGCAGGGCGGCGCTCGGGTCGCCGCGGTAGTCGGAGCCGACCTTGTCGATCTCGTCGAGCAGCACGACGGGGTTCATCGATCCCGCCTCGCCGATGGCGCGAACGATCCGGCCGGGCAGCGCGCCGACGTAGGTGCGCCGATGACCGCGGATCTCGGCCTCGTCGCGCACACCGCCGAGGGCGACGCGAACGAACTTGCGGCCCAACGCCCGTGCCACGCTCTCACCGAGCGAGGTCTTGCCGACGCCGGGGGGACCGGCCAGCACCATCACGGCACCGGAGCCGCGGCCGCCGACGACAGCCATGCCGCGCTGGGCGCGCCGGGCGCGCACCGCGAGGTATTCCACGATCCGGTCCTTGACGTCCTCGAGCCCGTGGTGGTCGGCGTCGAGGACCTCTCGCGCGGCGTTCAGGTCGGTCGAGTCCTCGGTGGTCACGTTCCACGGCAGGTCGAGCACCGTGTCCAGCCACGTGCGGATCCAGCCGCCCTCCGGGCTCTGCTCGCTGGAGCGTTCCAGCTTGCCGACCTCGCGCAGCGCGGCCTCGCGGACCTTCTCGGGCAGGTCCGCGGCCTCGATGCGGGCGCGGTAGTCGTCGGAACCGTCGGGCTCGCCCTCGCCGAGTTCCTTGCGGATGGCGGCGAGCTGCTGACGCAGCAGGAACTCCTTCTGCGTCTTCTCCATGCCTTCGCGCACGTCTTCGGCGATCTTGTCGTTGACCTCCACCTCGGCGAGGTGGTCGCTGGTCCAGTCGATCAGCGCGCGCAGCCGCTCGGCGACATCGGGCGTCTCCAGCAGCTGCCGCTTCTGCACATCGGTCAGATACGACGCGTATCCGGCCGTGTCGGCCAGTTGCGACGGGTCGGTCAGCTTGTTGACGAAGTCGATGATCTGCCAGGCTTCGCGCCGCTGCAACATGGCCAGCAGCAGCTTCTTGTACTCGGCGGCCAGCGCGCGGGCCTCCTCGGTCACATCGGGCTCGGCAACCTCTGTCACCTCGACCCACAACGCCGCACCGGGACCGGTCGTGCCGGTACCGATGTGGGCACGTCGCTCGCCACGGATCACCGCGGCCGCGCCACCGCTGCCCGCGATGCGACCGACCTGCACGATCGACGCCAGCACACCGTAGCTGGGGTAGCGGTCGTCGAGCCGCGGCGCGATCAGTAACTTTTCACTCTCGCTGGCCTGCGCGGCGTCTACCGCAGTGCGGGCGGCGTCGTCGAGCTCGATCGGCACCACCATTCCGGGCAGCACGATCGGCTCGCTGACAAACAGCACCGGCACTGAGATTGCTTCAGGCATTCAGTCCTCCAAAGTTCAGCCTGATGCGCTCAACCCTGAAGCCCGGCCATTTGTTCCCCAGCCAGATCCCCCATGCGGGCGATGCCCGGCGATCACTCGCCCAGGTACTCACGGTCATGCCACCTTGGCGCCTTCGCGACTTCCACGACGACGACCTCGACCAGGCGATCTGCGTCTGGGACCAGAGCCGAACCACTGACGAGTCGCATCCCGTGTTTGGCGTTTCGGAGGTCATTTCGGCAGCCAGGTCGGGTCAACCGGCCGTTGTGGCCGTCATCGGTGACGACCTCGTCGGCATGGCCGCGGCACAGGTGCAGGGGGAGCGGGCCTGGATATCGATGATGGCGCTGAGCAGCCATTGGCGGAACCGGGGAATCGGCAGCGCACTACTAGGCGAGCTGGAGATCCGGCTGCGGATGATGGGCGTGAGGCGGATCAGTGCGCTGTTGGCTGCGGACGCGACCGGGGCCGCCGCCCTGCACAACTCGGGATTCAGCGAACGGTCCGAGTTGAGTTACTTCGAGAAGGTGGATCATGTGGGCCCCGCTGATGCGGGCCTCCTCGCGAATCTCGGCGGACAAGTCATGCCGGCTGGACTCTGGCAGGCGATGGCGGGTATGGAAACCGAAAAACGAATCATCGAGCAGAGGATCGTCCTGCCTCTGGTTGAACCGAGTACCGCTGCGCAGTACGGGGTTTCGCCGCCCAAGGCGGTGATACTGTTCGGTCCGCCGGGTACCGGGAAAACCAGCTTCGCAAAGGCCGTGGCGGGTCGGCTCGGATGGCCCTTCGTCGAACTGTTCCCGTCCCGGCTGGCCGCGCCCGACGTCGCGATGGCCAGCGCGCTTCGCGAAGCTTTCGCGACGCTGATGGAATTGGAAGCGGCGCTCGTGTTCATTGACGAGGTGGAGGAGATCGCCGGCTGCCGGTCAGGAGTTCCCTCGGATCCCTCACATGGTGTGACGAACGAACTGCTGAAGTTGATTCCGGCATTCCGTCAGCACGACGACCGCCTGCTGGTCTGTGCCACGAACTCGGTGCGGTCGCTCGATTCGGCGTTCCTGCGGCCGGGCAGGTTCGACTACATCATTCCGGTCGGTCCACCGGACTCCACGGCTCGGGCCGCGATCTGGGGAAGGTATCTCGGATCGATGACGGAGTCGGTGGAGGTCCACAAGCTGGTCGAAGCGAGTGAGATGTTCACACCTGCCGACATCGAATTCGCTGCCCGCAAGGGCGCCCAGTCAGCCTTCGAGCGCGAAATCGAGTTCCGTCGAGGCGAGCCTGCGCACACCGACGACTACCTGTCCGCCATCGCCGATACCCGGCCTACCCTGACCGCGGACATGCTGGCCGAGTTCACCGAGGACATCGCAGTGCGCACCCGGTTGTGACAGCATCCGCAGCGTTCGCCGGGGATAGTGCGTCGAGGGTCGAGGTCGTAGGTGTCATGCCCGATCACGTCCGAAACCGTCATCGCCATCACCGGCGCCAGTAGCGGCATAGGGGAGGCCACTGCGCGTCATCTCGCCGCGCGTGGGGCGTCGGTTGTTCTTGGCGCGCGCCGGACGGACCGTCTGGAGGCGATCTCCACGAATTGCGCACGAACAATGCCGAAGTGGTGACGCTGCGGGTTGACGTGACGGCCCATGCGGATCTCGAGCGGCTAGTGCAGACGGCCGTTGAGCGGTTCGGGCGACTCGACGTTTTGGTGAGCAATGCCGGTGTCAGCAAGTTCGGCCCGCTGGCCGACGGTGACGTCGAAGGGTGGTCGGCCATGATCGACGTGAACCTGCGCGGCGTGTTGAACGGCATCGCCGCCGCGATGCCGGTGTTCCGTCGACAAGGGAACGGTCATTTTGTGACGACGGTGTCGACGGCCGGTCTGAAGATCGTTCCGGATATGGCCGTCTATGCAGCGACCAAGAATGCCGTCCGCACCGTGATCGAAGCCCTGCGACAGGAGTCCATTGATGGCGTCATCCGGACCACATCGATCTCGCCGGGCTTCGTCCGCACGGAGCTCGGCAGCGCGATCGACGACCCGACAGTGCAAGCCCGCATTCGGTCGAACATGGACGCGTTCGGCCTCGGCCCAGAAGCCGTCGCGCGGGCGATCGCGTTCGCGATCGAACAGCCGCACGATGCGAGATCGGCGAGATCACGATCCGCCCGACCGTTCAGGGTTAAGCCCAAAGCAGTGAGCCTGCCGCCGGGGTAGCGACAGGCTCACTGGAGGGGAGGTGCTGTTACGCGGAGGTGGGGGACGCGCCCAGCACCCGTTGGAGGTCGGGCTTCATCTGCTCGAGCTGCTGACCCCAGTAGCCCCAGCTGTGTGTCCCGTTCGGCGGGAAGTTGAACACTGCGTTCTGTCCGCCCGCGGCCACATAGTTGTCCCGGAAGGTTTCGTTGGTCCGCAACGTGAACCCTTCCAGGAACTGCGCGGCCATCAGATTGCCGCCTGAGGCTCCCGAGTCGAGATCCGACGGCGTACCGGTGCCGCAGTAGATCCAGAGCCGGGTGTTGTTGGCGACCAGCTGATTGATGTTGACCATCGGGTCGTTGCGCTTCCAGGCCGGATCGGACGACGGACCCCACATGCTTTCCGCGTTGTAGCCGCCCGCGTCGTTCATCGCGAGACCGATCAGCATCGGCCACCAACCCTCGGACGGATTGAGGAAGCCGGACAGCGACGCCGCGTAGATGAACTTCTGCGGGTAGTAGATCGAGTAGGTCAGCGCCGTGCTGCCGCCCATCGAGATGCCGACAACGGCGTTACCGTTCGGCGACACACCCTTGTTGGCCTCCAGCCATGCGGGAAGCTCCTGCGTCAGGAACGTCTCCCACTTATAGGTGTAGTCCTGACCGTTGCCCTCCGACGGCTTATACCAGTCGGCGTAGAAGCTCGACTGGCCGCCGACCGGCATGATCGTCGACAGCCCCGAGCCGTAGTACCACTCGAACGCCGGCGTTTCGATGTCCCAGCCGTTGTAGTCGTCCTGGGCCCGCAGTCCGTCGAGCAGATAGACCGCGTGCGGTCCGCCGCCCTGGAACTGGATCTTGATGTCTCGGTTCATCGACGCTGAGTGAACCATCAGGTATTCAACGGGCAGACCAGGCCGGGAGAAGGCGCCTGCGGTCGCCGCACCCCCGGCGAAACCGATCAGCCCCGGCAGTGCCGCTGCCACGAAGGCGCTGACGGCCAGCCGGCGCATCCACTTATCTCGAAACTTCTCTCTCAACTTCATAACGGCAACCAACCCACCTTTCCTCTTACAAGCCACAAGCAATGCCGTTGCTTTGCGTGCGTCAGTTGAACACGCGCCACATGCGTCACATGCGTACCAACACGGCGTTGGGATATCGCGAATGGCTAACGATTGCGACTCGGCGCGGACTCGGCCCTCTGATCTGGGGAAACGCTAGCCACGCGCGCCGAAAATCAAGGAGATGACGGCCGCGCTGCACGCCCCTCTGGCGACCCGGTGAGCCGGAACAGCTGGGTGACGTGCCTCGGAGTCAACTCCTCCAAAGACGTCACGCCGAGTAGTCGCATGGTGCGGCGCACCTGCTCGGACAAGATCTCGACGGCACGGTCGACGCCGGCCTCGCCGCCGGCCATCAGGCCGTAGAGATAGGCCCGTCCGACGAGGGTGAACCGCGCCCCGAGCGCGATGGCGGCGACGATGTCGGCGCCGGACATGATGCCTGTGTCCAACACGATCTCGGTATCAGCTCCTAGTTCGCGTGCGACGCTGGGCAGTAGATGGAACGGCACCGGTGCGCGATCGAGCTGACGGCCGCCGTGGTTGGACAGAACGATGCCGTCGACGCCGAGATCCACTACCGACTTGGCATCTTCCAATGTCTGAATTCCCTTGACCACCAGCTTGTTCGGCCACTGCGACTTGATCCACGCCAGGTCGTCGAAAGTCAGTGTGGGATCGAACATGGTGTCCAGGTATTCGGCCACGGTGCCGGCCCAGCGATCCAGCGACGCGAATGACAGCGGTTCGGTGGTCAGCAGGTCGAACCACCAGCGGGGGTGAGGCACCGCGTCCAGCACGGTGCGCAGCGTGAGTGCCGGTGGAATCGACATGCCGTTGCGGGTGTCGCGCAGCCGCGCGCCCGCGACCGGAACGTCGACGGTGGCCAGCAGGGTATCGAATCCGGCCGCGGCGGCGCGTTCGACCAGCGCCATCGACCGGTCGCGGTCCTTCCACATGTACAGCTGAAACCAGTTACGCCCGTTCGGGTTCGCGGCCTTGACGACCTCGATCGAGGTGGTGCCCAATGTGGACAAGGCGAACGGGATACCCGCCCGTGCCGCGGAATGAGCACCCGCCACCTCACCCTCGGTGTGCATGAGCCGAGTGAATCCGGTCGGCGCGATGCCGAACGGCAGCGCTACCCGTCCGCCGAGAACATCCCAGCCCGTGTCGACCTCTGCGACGTTGCGCAGGATCGTCGGATGAAACTCGATGTCGCGGAACGCCTGCCGCGCCCGGCCTAGCGACAGTTCCTCTTCTGCGGCGCCATCGGTGTAATCGAACGCCGCTTTCGGAGTACGCCGCTTGGCGATTCGGCGCAGGTCGTCAATGGTGAGCGCGGCATCAAGTCGCCGCTTCGTGCCATCCAATTGCGGCCTGCGGAACTGAAGCAGCGGGGCCAGTTCACGTGGCCGCGGTAGCCGCCGAGTGACCATCGGCTAGTCGCCCGCTGCGGCCACGGCTCGCCGGACGTTCTGGCGACGCTCCTCGATTGCCCGACCGATGTCCTGCAGCAACAACGGTTTACGCCCGACGAGTTCCTCTACGTGCGCACGATCGATTTGCGGCACGGTCACTTCGTCGAGGGCGTAAGCAGAAGCGGTCACCGACTCTCGGGTGAGCGCCGTCTGGCCGAGGAAGTCGCCTTCCTCTAGCGTGCGGACCGGAATCATGACGCCGCCGTCACCGCTGATCACCGCGCCACCTTCCCGTTGACGATGAACGTCATCCGTTTGGGCACCTGGCCGGCGAACTGCAGCGGCTCATCGGCGCCGTATCGGGTGATACGGACACGGGAGAGCAGCTCGTCGTGGTCGGCCTGCGTCAACCGCATCGCCGGGGCGATGATTCGCAATGCCGTGTCGATGCGCTCCCGTGCTTGTAGCGAAGCGCGCCCCGATGAATAGCCGATATAGCCGACTACGGCCACCGACAGCACGCTGGTGATGAGCAGCATCACCAGCAACTTCGACTGGATGGAAATCCGTGACATCCCCGGCAGTCGAAAATACCGGCGCTCCGGCGCCGGACCGCGAGCGACATCGGAATCCGGCTCGACCGTCGTCGGCGCACCGTTGCGGCCCGTGGACAAAGGCGGCATGGGCGTCCTTTCGCAAGAAATCGGCTGCCGGGCGCAGACTATCTGGTGAAACTTGGAGTCATCATCACAGTGAGGAAATCGCGACATCCTGGGACCGACAACATGACCGACGATCCGTATGACCTGCGGCGGTTTGTGGACGCGCAAGAACGTATTTACGAGACCGTCATCGACGAATTGGCCGCAGGCCGCAAAAGAAGCCACTGGATGTGGTTCGTGTTCCCGCAACTGCGCGGCCTCGGCAGCAGCCCGACCGCGGTGCGGTTCGGGATCTCATCGTCCGACGAGGCCCGCGCCTACCTCGCGCACGAGCTGCTCGGCCCACGGCTGCGGGAGTGCGCCAGGTTGGTAACCCGAATCGACGGCCTCTCGGCCGAGGAGATCTTCGGTTGGCCCGACGACATGAAGCTGCGGTCGTCGATGACATTGTTCGCCCGGGCGGCCGCTGACAACGCCGACTTCGTCGCGGTGCTGGAGAAGTACTACGGCGGCGAGGAGGACCCGGCGACGCTGGCGCGGCTGTCGTGACGGTCAGCCCGTTCCGATGATCAACCAGCCATGCGGCTCGATCTCGGCCCGCGAAATGACGTCCTGCGGCGGTGCACCCGACCCCGCGACGATCCGCCCACCTTCGAGCCCGAACTCGCTCAGCGACACCGTCATCGGCGCGTCGTCGATATTGAGGGCGATCAGGAGTACGTCCGATTCACAGCGGGCCGAATAGACATACTGCGTGTTGGTCAGCTTCACCGCGGATGTTCTGGCGATATGCAACCACGGATGTCGTCTGCGCAACCCGATCAAGTATTGATGCAATCGAAAGATGTCCTGGCCGTGTTCGTCGACACCCATCAGGGGAGAGGTGAATTCGGGTCTGACCGCGTCGTCGCCGCCGACCCGCTCCTCTTTGACGCCGCGATAGGCCGACTCGTCTCCCGCGTAGACGCTGGGGGTGCCGCCGATCGTGAGCAGGATGGCGAGCGCGTGCTCGAGATGCCGGGTGTTCTCCAGCTGGCTGGCGATCCGCGTGACGTCGTGATTGCCGATGAACGTCATCGGGACGAAGACATCGAGGAACTCGTTGTGCCGCTGCAGCGCCCAGTCAAGCTCATGGAAGTTGCCGTCGTTCAGGCTGCTCCAAATCGCCTTCCACAGCTCGTACTGGGTGACCGAGTCGAACCCCGCCCCGTGGACATGAGCCGAGTAGTCGCCGTGGATGACCTCGCCGACGAACCATGCGTCGCCGAACTCCCGGCGGACCCGCGGCAGCACCTGAGCCCAGAACCGGTCGGGGACAGCGTAGGCGGCGTCGAGCCGCCATCCGTCGACTCCGCGACGCAGCCAGTGCGTCATCACGTCGACGGTGTAGTCGACGACGTCGGGGTTGTCGTGGTTGAGCGCGACCAGCTCGCCGTGACCCTCGAACGTTTCGAAGTCGTTGCCGGTGTGGCGGAACCACGCGGTGTCGTGTCCGGCGACGGCGTCGCGGTAGCGCGGGAAGTCGGTTCCGACGTGGTTGAAGACTCCGTCGAGCAGGACCCGCAGACCACGACGGTGCGCTTCGGTGATCAGTTCGTCGAAGTCCCCGTCGTCCCCTAGCCGCGGGTCGATGCGGTGGTGGTCCGTGGTGTCATAGCCGTGCGTGCGGGAGTCGAATATCGGACCGAGCGCGATGCCCGACGCACCAAGTTCGATGGCGTGGTCGAGCCATTCGATGATCCGGCGCAGTCGATGCTGGTCGGGGGTAGGCGGGGGGTCGGCGGGGAACGCGCCGACGAAGCCGAGTGGGTAGACGTGCCACCAGATCGCGTGCTGGACCCATCCCGGTTCGCCCATGGCCGGAGTTTACGCAGCCCGTGTCACGATGATTTCGGGGAACCGCAGTGGTCCAACGATCGGAGGTGATGATGGACTTCGACCGGCATTGCGAGGAGATCATCGCGCAGACGGTGCTGCTCACCGGATATGTCGACGGCGCGGATCTGGGTCAGCCGGTGTCGACATGCCCGGGCTGGAATGTCTCCCAGCTGATGCGCCACGTCGACGGCGGATTGCGGTGGGCGACCGAGATCGTCGGCAGTCACGCAACGGCGCCACCGCCGGACGGGGCTCTGCGCGATCTGGCGGGCTTCACCGACGAGGACCCGACGGTGCTCTCCGCATCGCTTACGGAGGCCGCGCGGCAGTTGGCTGCGATCTTGAAGGAGACCGGGCCCGACGCACAGATGTGGTGTCCCGTTGACGGTGGAGGTTGTGCGTTCTATGCGAGGCGCTTCACGCACGAAACCGCGATCCACCGGGCGGACGCCGCCATCGCGCTCGGCCTCGATTACGTGCTTGATGCCGATGTTGCGGTCGACGGCGTCGACGAGTGGCTCGAACTCGGGCTGTCTGCCTTTTCATTTCGACGTTCATCCGTGGATGCGGGAGTTGCTCGGCCCGGGTCGGACGATCGGGCTGCCCGCTACGGACACCGGTACCGATTGGCTGTTGGACTTCACCGGAGACGTGATTGTCTGGCGCCGGTCCGAGGAACGCGCAGGCCAGGGCTGGCGAGCTCCGGGGACCGGTGGTGGACCTGTTGCTGACGATTTATCGGCGCATGCCCGTGCACACCGGCCGCGTCGAGGTGACGGGCGACGCCGAGTTCGTCGACTTCTGGCTCGAGCGTGTCGGTTTCGGCTGAGCGGGCATCCTGGGAGAATGCAGTACCTTACGTATCGTCCAGTTCACCGGGACCTCGCCAACCCGGCTTGCTTCTGCTGGTGAACAGGTCAAGGACCTCCACCTCAATGTTCCTCAGGGGGTCAAATTCTTCCAAGACCCGCGCCGCGCGAGACCGTAACGTGGCGAAGTATGAATGCTCAGGATGTGCCACGACCGACTCCGTGGCGGCCGACGAGCACTGGAGACGCCGTCGTGCGCTACCAGACCGCCGACCTCGATCGCGCAATCACCTTCTACACAACCCGGATCGGGTTCCGGCTTGAGCAACGCGCCGGCCCGGTCGCGATCGTCTCGCGCGGGGCTCTGAATCTCCTGCTGAGCGGGCCGGAGAGCTCGGGATCGCGACCGATGGACGGCCAACGCCAGGAGCCCGGCGGATGGAACCGGATCGTGCTCTACGTCGACGATCTCGACGCAGAGGTCGACCGTCTGCGCACCGCTGGTGTCAGGTTCCGCGACGACGTCAAGGTAGGCCCCGGCGGCAAGCAGGTGCAGATCACCGACTCCGACGGCAATCCGATCGAACTGCACGAAGCCCCCGCCTGACGGATCAATGACATGGCTCGGCGACCTCGAGCCGGCATGCACAGGAGGCGACGATCGGCACGTCCGCACGCGCCGCGGCCAGCGCTAGCTGTTGGCCGATGATGCCCGCCTCGGCGGTGCGGCCCAGCCGCTGCAGGCATTCGTGGTAGCCGTGCAGGCTCCACACGTTGGCCGGGTGCTGACACGGCCGGCTCAGGGTGGGGTCGAGCCCGAGGTCCGCGGCATACACCTCCGCGGCTTCCTCGACCCGACCCTGCTCCAGTAGCAGCGCCCCGTAGGCGTGCCGGGTCGGTTGCATCCATCCCCACGGTTCGTCGTAGGGCAACGCGTCGTCGAGTTCGATCGCGCGTCGCAAGTGCGCGAACGCGTCGTCGAATCGCCCCTCCCGATAGGCGATTTCGCCGTCAAGCATCTCGCAGGCGATGGCCAGAATGTCGCGTGCGGTGTTGTTGAAGAGATAGCGGGTGTCGGGGATACGGTCATAGGCGGCGGTGAACGCCTTTCGTTCGGCGTGCGCCTGTGGCAGTTGTCCCTTGGCCGCGTGCGCGACGCCGCGGCCGTAATGGATGGTGGCGGCTGTCGTGCAGTAGAGGTCGACGTCGTCGGGCACCGGCTCGGAGATCAGGTCGTCGAATCTGCCGAACCGGACCAGCACATGAATCCGCAACGGCACGAACGCTTCCAGCCAATCCGCCATCGGCGGCGACTCGATTGCCAGCAGTTCTGGCGTGAGCTGCCCGGCTAGCTCGTCGGCGGCCCGCAGTGCGACCGCCGAGTTTCCCTCGAACATCGCGGAATAGACCACGAAGTGCAGGTTGTGCGCGCGGTAGAGCGAGTAGAAGTTCAGCGGTCCCTCGCGCTCGACGAAGAGACGGTCAGCGCGCACCGCAGTCAGATTCGACACCACCGAGTTTCGGTAATCGCCGCAAAGCACGTCGATATGGCTGGCCATGTGCTGGAGGTGACCCGCATCGGGCACGAGCCCCCGCAGCAGGTCGGCTGCGGGCAACGCGTCCTGCGGGGTGGCCGACATCTCCATGGTGTGCAGATACAGGTGCAGCACGCCGGGATGTTCGCGGCCTTCCGGCGTGGCAAGCGCGTCGTCGAGTATGCGCTTGGCCTCCACGACCCGCGATCCCGGCGCCGGTTCTCCGGTCTGGGTGTCCCACAACGCCCACGCCGTCACGTTGACCAATGCGTCGGCGGCCAGCGCCTGCACATCGATGTCGTCGGGATAGGTCTCGGCGAGCTTCACCATCGCGTCGGCGTAACCGGCGTGGCCCGCCTGCAGTGCATCGACGTCGCCTGCGTCGTCGGTGGGGAAGCGGGCTTGCAGCGCCTCGATCAGACCGCGTTCTGTAGCCGAGGCCCGCCCGTCGCTTGCCAGCCCGAGTTCCATCCGCGCGCGGGCCAGCGATGCCGCCATGTCGACCGGGTCGAACGCCTCCCAGGCCTTGTTGTAGTTGGGGCCGATGGAGTAGGCGATGCCCCAGCGGGCGATGGCGAGATCCGGGTCCAGGTCGAGGGCCCGCTCGAAGCAGCGGATCGCCTCGTCGTGGTTGAAGCGCATATGCCCACACGAGCCCGCGGTCGAACCAGGTCTGCGCCTGCGGCGAGGGTGTGTCAATCGGCCGGTGATAGGAGCCGAGGTCGTAGTACGGCTCGGTCCATTTCGCTCCTCGCGTGCGCGGTGCCTCGCCGGGCGAAACGCTCATAGAGGGCACGATAATTCACTCGGGATGCCGTGGCGAGGACGGCGAGCAGGCAGCCCGACGCCCCCCATATCGCCAGCGTCACCAACGCCGTCTGAGCGCTGTTGCCCCCGAAGTACTCGATGCTGCGCAGCAGCGCGACCCCCGAACCCTGGGGCACGATCGTGCTGAACGTGGAGTAGAAGCCGGACAGCAGCGGTCTGCCGACCGGACCTGCGGCCGCCGCGTTGCCGACGACGACCAGGAACAGGGTGAGCAACATCGAAGCGACCGTTCCGAACGCTGCCGCGACGCCGGTGACCGCACCCGCCACGGCCATCGCATAGAGCCACAGTGCCCCGAAGACGGCCCAGGTATGGCCCGGCAGCGCGCCGAGCATGGCGTCGACGTAGACCGTTACGACACCGGCCAACAGGGCCGAGTAGCCCGTCAGCGCGAGGGTGCGCAGTAGAAACCGCATCGGCTTGCGCACCTTGCCCATGATGTAGCCGAAAGCCGTGGCGCCCAATGACGCTCCGATCGAGATGAAGATGATGGCGTAGAACTCGACGGTGCCCGACGGGTCCGCGGCCGACGTCGGTGCGATGTCCTCCACGGCGGCCGTGAGGCCGGCCCTGGTTGAAAACGCACGGCCAACGGTTTCGGCAGCCGTGGCGACGCTTCTGCCGCCTCCGCCGGCGACATAGATCTTCATGTCACCGGTGGGGGCGACGACGAAGGCGGAATCCGCCTTGCGTTCGAGGACCTGTTGCCGCGCGGCCTCATCGTCGCCAACCTCGTTGACCGCCAACGCATCCTGGCTCCGGAGGGCGTCGACGACTTTCTCCGGCGCAGCGACCGCCACGGTGAGGTGGTGCAGTGTCGGCTTGGCGAAGGCGCCCGCGTAACTCGCGATCATCGCGACGACGAACACCGTCAGCGCCATCATCGCCAGAACGATGTTGCGGATCCCGTTTCGTGTGACCTCGGGAGAGGCATGTTTTGCCACGCGAAAGCCTTTCTTGTGTAATCGATTCGGTCAGCGCGATGTCGCGGCAGAGAGGCCGAGCAGTCCGGCGACCGTTTCCAATGCGCCGGTGACCCTGCCGCGCAGATCGGTGGCCTCCGGGTCCTCCATCCATGACCGCAGCACTTCCATGAACCCGCCAACCAGGAACCGGCTGACCGCGTCCGGGGCCAGGCTCGCGACGGTGGCGACGGCCGGCATGCCCGCCGCGGCGATCTCCTCGCACGCGGGCGCGAGCTCTGCACGGAACGCAGCGACCACGCGCTGCGTGACCGTGCTCGGCACGATGTTGCGGTACATCGCGCGATGGTCGGCGGCGAAATCGAAGAGCGCCAGGATGCGAGATCTTGGATCGACGGAGAGCTCCGCCGTTGCCGACGCGAAGGCTGCAGTGAAGGCATATGCGACGGCGTCGTCGCGGTCCCGGAAGTGTTGATAGAAGACCTGGCGACTGACCCCGGCGCGAGCGACGACGTCGCCGACCGTCAGCCGGTCGACCGGTTGCTCGTGGGCCAACGCGAACGCGGCGTCCCTCAGCCGGGCGCGTACCCGTTCGGCGCGAGGATCGACACTGTGTGTGCGTGCTGCCATATTCACAGCGTAAACCAGTCATAGACAGGTGACCACGAAAGATTAGGTAATCTAAGACACCGTTCTGATCAGGTGTGACGGGGGCGACGTCAGATGGTGTGCAGCACTGCGGTCGCCACCGCCAATGCGATGCCAATCACGGCCGGGACCATGTCCGCGACGCGATCGGAGGCGCGCAGGTGGAAGGCGACTGCGCCGATGGACAGCAGCGTCAGGCCGATCGCCGCCGCGATTCCGATCGGCGTCCAGAGCAGCCCGACCAGCACACCGGCAACACCGGCGAGCTCGAGCCCGCCGATGACCCGCCACTGGATCGGCGACACTTCCAGGTGATCACGGATGGCGAGGGATTTGGCGACGCCGAGCAGTTTGATGCTCGCAGAGAACGTGAAGAGCGCCGCGAGCAGCAATGTCACGATGACGGTGGCGGTGTCCACCACCGAAGATTACGGCCCGCATTACGACAGAAGCCCGGAATGATCCGCCGAATTCGACAGCAGATTAGAAACATGTTCTAGTTCAGGGGTGCTGAAGTTCACCCATCTCGGGGACGTCACCTCCGAAGAAGTCGAGCGGATGCGCGCCGTCTATCAGCCGCTCGCCGAGTCAGTGCGCGAGCTGGTCGACGCCACGATCCGCACCGAGGTAGAAGCAGACGAGGTGGCCGCGATCAAAGCCGACATCGACGCCGCGACCGCGCGGCTACGCGTAAAGCAGATCGACGGCCCGTTCGGTGTGCGCTATACCTCCGGCGGGGACCGGATGGCGTGGGGGAACCCGGTCGTCGGGATCCGCAACCCCCTCGCCCCACCGCTTCGGATCGAGCGCGACGAATCGGGCGGCGCGTTCACCGACTTCTATCTCGGTGCCGCATACGAAGGGCCGCCCGGCCATGTGCACGGGGGGATATCGGCTCTTGTGCTCGATCATGTCCTCGGCGAGGCCGCCTCCGATATGGAGAAGCCGCGTTTCACCGGCACCATCACTCTGCGCTACCTACGCACGACCCGACTGGGCCGGCTGCACGCCGAGGCGCGAATAGACCGCAGCGAGGGTGTGAAAACCTACGTCGTCGGCCACCTCGCCGACGAGGACGGCGTCACCGTTGAAGCCGAGGGCGTGTTCATCAAGCCGAAATGGGCCCGCGACGAGTAGCGGTCGAGATCGGCTTAGGACGTCGCGGCATCGCGGTCGTCTACCGCAATGCCTGCCAGGCTGCGGGTGATCGAGCCGACTTCGGACACCAGGACGCGCGCCGCGCCGCCTTCGGATGCGATATGTGTTGCGGCGTCGCGTAATTGCTGGTCTGCGGCGGCAAGCTGCACCGTATCGATGCTCCACGGTGTCGCCGGAGTCGGCGGGTCGCCGCGCAGCACTTCGACGTAATCGTCGACGGCCAGGACGAATTCGCGGCTCAGTTCCGCCGACGGGTGCGGCGGGAGGCTGCCTTCCAGTGCCGTGCATGAGCTGGTCACCGCGTTCAGCGCCGCGCGGAACGACCTCAGCCAGAGTCTCAACTCACGTGACTCCAAGCGGGTGGCTCCTGCCGCGGCTTCGAACGCCGCACGCGCCCGAAACGCGCGCTGCCACGCCGCCGCGAGTGCGTCCGCGGGGTGGTCGAGGTCGTGCACAAAGGCCTTGATCACTGTTGCGGCATAGTCTATTTCGGTCTTCAGCAGTTCACCGGCGCGCTGCCGCAGCCGGATCAGGGTATTATCGGGGACCACCACATGCGCGAGTACCGCGAGCGCACCGCCGATCACCGTCGCGAACAGCAGGTCTATGACCGACGATGAAGCGCCGGTGATGTCGAGGAGGAACACGATTGTGGCGGCGAACGCCGCTGTCACCGCGATGTATCCGAACACCGAGACCGCGTAGGTGACGCCGAGGAAGACCACCGCCACGATCGCGGCGGCCAATCCGGTTGGCTGCCAGAGGATCGTCACCGCCGAGGCGACCACAACCCCTGCGCAGATGCCCGCGACGCGGCCGACGCAACGGGTGTAGGTGTGGGCGGTCTCCGGCCGGACAACGAGCAGCACCGTCAGCGGAATCCAGCGGCCCTGCGGCACCTCGGCGAAGTGAGCGACCGCGGTTCCCGCCGCTGCGGCACCGGCAAGCCTGACAGCGTGGCGTGATATCGGCGACGTCAGGTTCAGATGTCCGGACGCGACGTCAAACCCCGCCCTCAGTACACTCGTCCAGTCGGAGAGGTGACGCCGCCCGAAGCGTAACGCGTCTGCCCGGTGCAGTTGCCGTGAAAGGCGCTGCGCCACCGTGACTTCCGAAACGGTGACCACTGCGACCGCAGCGTCGAACCTCTTCAGCATGTATTCCGCATCACGTCGCGCGGTGCGGTTCTGTGCGGCGACCGCCGCCAAGGTGTCCGCGGCCGCGAGCAATACATCCCGGGTCGCGTCCTGTCGGGCGGCCTTGCCGCGAAACACCACCAGCGTCTTGGCGATCTGCTCCGGTAGCGCATGCCAGTCCCTGTAAGCGGGCGCGCGGCGGCCGGACTGAGTCTCGTTGTTGCTGAACGCTTCCTTGAGTTCCAAGAGCTGCGCGGGGTCGATCTGCGCAGCGGGATCGGTGGCCAAGAGCCGCGCATCCGCGCTCAGCGAGCGGTACGCCTTCGTCAGCGCTTCGCGCTCGAGCCGCCAACGCCGAGGCGGCCGCACGGCGATGAGTGCGGCTTGTGTCAGGCCCGCGACGACGGCGAGGGCGGCTGACATCGCTGCCGCCGTGGCCGGTTGCGGCTGCTGGATGACAAGCAGAACACCCGCCGCCCCCGCAATGAGCCCGGCGGGTGCGCCGACTGCCCAGTGCATGCCCGCGAAGAAACACCACAGCGCGACCACGACCACAAACACAGCGCTGTACGCGGCGGTGAGGCCGCCGGCCAGCACGGCGGTACCCAGTTCCACCGAGACGGCGAGCACGATCGGTATTCGGCCGAGCGGGTTGTCCTGCAGTGCGATGGCGCCGGCAATCGCGCCCGCGGCCGCCGTTGACGTCGCCGCACCGGCCGGACCCCAATACAGCGCGATCGCCGCAAGTACCAGCACGGCAAGCAGGCTGCGGCCGACCGCGCCGTTGTCCGGCAGGTTGAGCCGCAGCCCCAGGTGCTTGGTCACCTGATCATTCTCACCCGGCTAAGGCCGCGTCCGGGTCAAGCTGACACGTCGTTGTGTCGGTCGTTACGCCCGGTTGAACAGCTGCCTGACCGGGCCATGCGGGCCCGCAGCTCCTCGGCTGTGAACGCGCCGCGATCCATCAGCGCTCATGCGCGGTCACCACGACCGACCGGGCATGCACCGGAAAATTCCGATACGTCGCCTCATCCAGGGCGCCCTCGGCGTTGCGGCGCTCAAGGTTGTCCAAAGTGCCACGCCAGGACAGGCACTCGCGTGTTGCCTGCATGACCGACTCCCAGGGGTCTGGGCACCGCTCCAGCACGGGCAGTGTCGACTCTCGCCGGGAATCCGGTCCGAGTGTTTCGCGCAACACGTCGTATGCGTCGCTCACGCGTTGGCCTCGGTGGCCGATGGCGGCCCGGGCCACCAGCTTCGAGCCGCCGCTCGGACCGATCGACTCCGCCCACTCGGAGAACCGCCGGTGGTCCTCTTCTGAGAACAGGCCCTTCTCGATGGCGAGTTCACGAACGGCCCGTTCCAGGATCTCGAACTCGCTGACCTGTTCGGATGCCTGGATCGGGTCGTGCGCGCCGTGGTCGTGGTCGTGGCTCACTTCTTCTCCTCCCTGGCTGGTTCGAGCCAGTGTTCAGATACCTCGGTCTCCAGAGTGTCGACATCGAACCCGGTGTAGTTGGCCCACAGATCCTTCTGCCGGAAACGCACCACGTAGAACGGCTCGAATCGGCCGCCGCGCTCGGCGTCCTCGCGCCGCCACGCCTCGTCTTCCGGGATCACCCACTCCGGTCGGTACTCGACGACGACGCCGGTCTTGCCACGGGTGAAGGCCTGCGTGCGGGTGTGGAACAGCGTGGTGCCGTCCCGCACTAAGAACGCCGAATTGGTGCGTCGGCTAGGTTCGGGTCGTGGAAAAAGTCATTCTCACCATGCGGGGAGTCGAAGCCCACGACGCGTGGTGCGCGCGGTTGCGCGCCCAGGTCGCCGCGGACCTTCTCGACATCGGGCTGCCGGGGCTGGCGATCAATGTGCGTGATGCCGTGGTGCGCGACTCGCTGATGACATTGACGACGATGGACCCGCCGGTGGCTGCTCTTGTCAGCGTGTGGACGCAGCAGTCCTACGGCGACCAGGTGCAGGCGGCGGCGACGCTACTGAGGAAGGAGTGCGATGAGGTAGCGGCCTACCTGGTCACCGAATCGGTGCCACTGCCCCCGCCGCAGACCGTGTCCGGCCAGCGCACGGCCGGACTGGCCAACGTCGCGCTGCTCCGCAGACCGACCGAACTCGATGAGGCAACGTGGTTGTCGCGCTGGCATATCGACCATACGCCGGTGGCGATCGAGACCCAGGCGACGTTCGGCTACACGCAGAACACGGTGGTGCGCGCGTTGACCCCACAAGCACCGACCATCTCGGGGATCGTCGAAGAGCTTTTCCCGGCAGAGGCGATATCGGACTTGCACGCGTTCTTCGGCGCGGCCGACGACGAGGACCTGCGGAACCGGATGGAGCGGATGCTCGCCAGCACTGCAGCCTTCGGGGCCAACGAGAACGTCGACACGGTGCCCACCAGTCGCTACGTCTACCGAAGCCCGTTCGACGAGGGAAGGCAACTTTGAATCTTCAGATCAGCGACGACAACCGGGTACGGACGCTCACACTCGACCGGCCCGAGGTGCTCAACGCCTTCGACGAAGCGCTCTATGAGGCGACCGCGGTCGCGATCCGGGCGGCGGCCGCGGACCCCGATGTGGCGGTCGTACTGCTGACGGGCCATGGGAGGGCGTTCAGCGCGGGCAATGACCTCAACGAGATGCAGGCGCGCATCACCGATCCGTCGCTCGCCGACAAGGGCAGTCACTTCTCCACCATGATCGACGCGCTGACCGACTTTCCGAAACCGCTGATCTGCGCGGTCAACGGTGTCGGAGTTGGAATCGGCACAACCATTCTCGGCTATGCGGACCTGGTCTTCATGTCCTCCGAGGCGCGATTGAAGTGCCCGTTCACCAGCCTCGGGGTGGCACCGGAGGCGGCGTCGTCGTATCTGCTGCCGCAGTTGGTGGGCAGGCAGAACGCAGCGTGGCTGCTGATGTCCTCGGAGTGGGTCGCGGCAGAAGAGGCGCTGCGAATGGGACTGGTGTGGAGGGTCTGTGAGCCCGACGATCTGCTGCTCGAGGCGCGCCGGCACGCCGAAATCCTTGCCGCCCGGCCGATTCCGAGCTTAATGGCGGTCAAGCGAACCATCGCCGAGCCGTCCCGGCCGGGGATCGAGGCCGCGACCGAACGCGAGAACGCTCACTTCGCCGAGTTGATGGGAGCCGCCGCCAACGCCGACGCGCTGGCCGCGTTCACCGACAAGCGCGGGAAGGACAGCTCATAGCTTGACCATCCGTCCCACGGCCGACGAGATACCGGCGCTGCTCGAACCGATCGCCCGCGATCGGATTCCCGGCGCCGGCGGGGCCCGTATCGTCGACTGGCGCGGCGCCGAGCGCGGCTTCTCCACCGAGACGTTTCTGTTCGAGCTAGAGATCGACGGCACAGCACCAACCACATTGAAGCGGCTGGTTTTTCGTCGGCCGCCGCAGGTCAGTCTCTTTCCGGACTACGACCTGCTGCGCCAGGTTCTGGTGATGAACCGGCTGCAGGCGACCCCGATCAGTGTGCCGACGGTGTGCTGGCTGGACCGCGACGATGGCACACTCGGCACGCCCTATTACGTCATGGAGCAGGTGGCGACGGTGGGTACTCCCGGCGAGTTTCCGCCCTACCATGCCGCGGGTCTTTACTTCGAGGCTTCGCCGGAGCAACGAGCCGCCATGTGGTGGGGCTGTGTGCAGGCGATAGCCGACGTCCACGCGCTCGACTGGACCCAGCTGCATCTCGACAAATTGCTGATGCCGGGCCGGGGGAGTCACCCGCTCGAGCAGGTGGTCGACTACTACTCCGACACGCTGCAGTGGGCATCGTCGGGTCGGCCCCGGCCCGAACTGGCCGCTGCCGCGGATTGGTTGCGGGACAACATCTATGAACCGGAGCATCTATGTCTGTGTTGGGGGGACAGCCGGCTCTCCAACGTCTTGTACAGCACGCGGTTCGAGGTCGCCGGAGTCGTCGACTGGGAGATCGCGTATATCGGCGATCACGAGGCCGATCTGGCGTGGCTCCTGTTCACGGACTGGGGACTGTCGGAATACCAGGGCGTGCCGCGGCTGGACGGAACACCGGGCCGCGAGGAGACAATCGAGCGCTACCAATCGCTGACCGGGCTGCCGGTGCGCAATCTCCGCTACAACGAGGTTCTCGCCGCCGTCGCACTGGCCTGCCCGGTGTCGCGGCTGGAAACCAGGTTTCGGGAAGACGGTCTGCTCACCGACGATGTGGACCTGGTCGGGTTCTGCGTCGAACGGATCAATCAGTTGTTGGACTAGCGGCTCGCCGTAGAGGGGGTGCCGTTGTTCGCGAAGTGCGCTTCGATGATCGCCCGCACGGTGCGCCTGCATCGTCCGCAGTCGGAGCCGGCCCCGCAGGCGGCCGCCACTTCCTTCGACGTGGCGGCGCCGTTGGCAACGGCCTCGCTCACCACGTGGCTTGTCACTCCGATGCAGAGACAGACGAACATCTACCGGCCCATCAGCTCTTGCCGTCGATGCTCATCAGATGGGCGAATTTGCCGACGAACTGCGTGGGATAGGCACCCAGTCCCACCTTTGACATCCATTCCGCGGCGGCGTCGGGGTGGTCGATCCACTGGCGGGCGTTGATCTCGTTGTCGACCTCCTGCAGGATCATCACCTCCTGCCCGTCGTCGAGCGCGCGGTAGACCCAGATCTTGCGGACGCCTCCGCGCTTGAACCGATCGAGCCCGTCGTGCACGTTCGCCATCAGTGTCGACACATCGTCGACGGAGGACATGACGCCGACAACTATCCTGCCGACATGCTCTTCCGATGAGGGCGGATAGAGGTCGATCTTCTCGACCACTTCGCCGCCGAAAAACGGCGGTATATCGTCCAGCCCGGCGATATCGAACCATTCGAACACGGCGGGTGATCGCAATAAATCACGAATTGAACGGGCGTGCCGTATACCGATCGTCACCAGCACTCGGCCGGGTTCCCAGATCGAGGTGTAAAGGACAACGTGGTGCGCACCGATCGATGCCAAATTATCGCGATGCCGCTTGAGCCACCGCCACATTCGGTCGATATCGTCGACACGAAAATCGCAGGCGAGAATCAGTGAGTGCAGATCGTACTCACTCATCGTTTTCCTTCGGGCCGATGCGCTCGCAAGCATGTTAGCGCAGTCTAACCTTAGTTAGGCCAGGCAGTCCACCGGCCCTGGCCCATCTTCGTACCCGTCTGCGAAGGTCGTTGCCCGACGGGTGAAACACGCCACGCGCACAGTAGAAGTAGCCACTATCGGCCCTGGCCTGCACTAGATTGAAACCCCGTCAAGTCAGCCCACTGACCTCACCACGCGCACGGTGCTTAGGAGCCAGCATGCAAGGGGATCCCGACGTTCTGAAATTGCTCAATGAGCAACTGACGAGCGAACTCACGGCCATCAATCAGTATTTCCTGCACGCCAAGATGCAGGAAAACTGGGGATTCACCGAATTGGCCTCCCATACGCGTGCCGAGTCCTTTGATGAAATGAAACACGCCGAAGAGATCACCGATCGCATATTGCTCCTCGATGGACTGCCGAACTATCAACGGCTGTTTTCATTGCGGGTGGGCCAGACGATCCGGGAGCAATTCGAGGCCGACCTCGCCGTCGAATACGAAGTCGTGGCCCGGTTGAGGCCCGGCATCATCATGTGCCGGGAGAAGGAGGACGCGACGACCGCGAACCTCTTCGAGAGGATCCTGGCCGACGAAGAGCTCCATATCGACTACCTCGAAACCCAGCAGGAGCTGATGGGCAAGCTGGGCGAGGAGCTCTACCTGGCGCAGTGCGTTTCGAGGCCGCCGGGCGGCACCGCCCCGTAGTACGGCGAGTGTGCGTGTCTGAGGCCGACACGCCGCTGGATTTCGGGATTTCACGCACGCTCGTGGGGGAACCCAACCGTCGTTCCGCGTAACTTTTCTAGCCTATCTAACGATATGGCCTGTGAGAGACCGACGGAAGGCAGGTATGACGAGTCAGGCACCGACGGCCATTGCCGCGGACCCGGAGTCGAGCACTTCGGGGATCGGCCAGCAGCGCCGCAACCTCATCTTCGTTGCGGTGCTGCTGGGCATGCTGCTGGCCGCTCTTGACCAGACGATCGTGGCCACCGCGCTGCCGACCGTCGTCGCCGACCTCGGCGGGGCCGGCCACCAATCCTGGGTCGTCACAAGCTATCTGCTGGCCTCGACGATCGTCACAGCCATCGTCGGCAAGCTCGGCGACCTGTTCGGCCGGAAGGCCGTCTTCCAGGCGGCGGTGATGTTTTTCCTCGTCGGCTCGGTGCTGTGCGGCTTGAGCGGATCTATGACGATGCTGGTCGCATCGCGGGCACTGCAGGGCATCGGCGGCGGCGCGATCATGGTGACGGCGATGGCCGTCATCGGCGAGGTCATACCGCTGCGAGAACGCGGCCGTTATCAGGGCGCGCTCGGTGCTGTGTTCGGCGTCACCACCGTGATCGGTCCGCTGCTGGGCGGGTTCTTCACCGACCACCTCACGTGGCGATGGGCTTTCTGGATCAACATTCCCGTCGCGATCGTCGTGCTGCTTGTTGCGGTCACGGCGATCCCGTCGCTGGCTAAGGCGGCGCGGCCGGTCATCGACTACGCGGGCATCGCGTTCGTCGGCCTCGGCGCGTCCGGGCTCACCCTGGCCACCAGTTGGGGCGGCGGCGAGTACGCGTGGACCTCCCCGGTGATCATCGGCTTGTTCGTGGCCTCGGCCGTGGCGCTCGCCGTCTTCGTCTGGGTGGAAACCCACGCGGCCGAGCCCATTCTGCCCATCCGCCTCTTCGCCAGCCCGGTATTCACGGTGTGCTGCATCCTCGGCTTCATTGTCGGCTTCGCGATGCTCGGGGCGCTGACATTCCTGCCGACTTTCATGCAGTTCGTCGACGGCGTCTCTGCGACGACATCGGGCCTGCGCACCCTGCCAATGGTGGCGGGGATGCTCATCACGTCGATCGGCAGCGGCAACATCGTCGGGCGCACCGGCAGGTACAAAGTGTTCCCCGTGGCAGGCACGGCGATAATGGCAGTCGCATTCCTGCTGCTCTCCACGATGGACGCCGCCACCCCGACCTGGCAGCAATCGGTGTTTCTGTTCGTTCTCGGCTCGGGGATCGGCCTGTGCATGCAGGTGCTCGTGCTGGTCGTGCAGAACACCGCCAGCTTCACAGATCTCGGCGTCGCCACGTCAGGTGTCACCTTCTTCCGGACCATCGGAAGTTCTTTCGGCGCAGCGATCTTCGGGTCGTTGTTCGCCAACTTCCTGGCCGGCCGGATAGGTCCAGCACTGGCGGCCAGCGGAGCACCGCCACGCGCGGCGCAGTCACCGCAGGCTCTGCATGCGCTGTCTCCGGAAATGGCCGCGCCGATAGTCGACGCCTACGCCGACTCGCTCGGCACGGTGTTCCTGTGCGCGGTTCCAGTGGCGATCGTCGGATTCGTCGTCTCGCTCTTCCTCCGGGAGGCGCCGCTCCGCGAGATGGACGCTGTGTCGGCCACCGACCTCGGCGAGGGTTTCGGCATGCCGAGCACCGAGTCGCCCGAGAAAATTCTGGAGGTGGCGATCGGCCGGTTGATGCGCAACACGCCGGAGATCCGGTTGCGCAATATCGCCGGGCAGGCGGGCTGCGAAAGTGACGTGGCCCTGCTTTGGGCGCTGATTCAGATCTACCGTCAAAGCCAGGTGTTCGGATCGGCACGCCTGACCGACATCGCCGAGCGTCTGCGCGTGCCGCCCGAGATCATCGAGTCGACATTCGACCGGCTCGCCGACCGCGGCTACGCCCTGCGGACCGGCGACCAAATGTGGCTCACCCAAGCGGGTGTGAGACAGGTGAACTGCGCTTCGGCCGCGCTCGTGAGCCGGATCGTCGACAAACTCGCGAAGTCAGCCACGTTCGAGGGCCGGCCGGACCGAATACAGGTGGAGGCGGCGCTGGAACGCATTGCTCACCGCGTCTTGGTGCAGCGCGACTGGTTCGACGACAGGGCACTCCCCGCAGCTGCTGCGAAGTGATCTAGCTGCAGATTCGCCTACCGTTCTAGAACGTGTTCCAATTCCGACGGTCGCCGCGTACGATTCCGGCATGAGCCGAATCGGACCTTTCGCCGACGACGACGCCGCCGCCTGGGTGGCGAAATCTCCCGACATCGGAGTCGGGATGGTTGGTTTCATGCGCGCGGTCTACAACAAGAACCGGCTACCGATGCGGGTCCGCGAGTTGGCCCGGATGGTGATCGCACTCGATAACGAGTGCGTGGTGTGCCAGAACACCCGCGACTCCGAGGGCAGCGCGGCAGGCGTCGACGAGGACCTCTACGACCACGCGGCGGAATGGCGGACCTGGCCGGGGTACAGCCCGCAGGAGCGCATCGCCGCCGAGTTCGCCGAACGCTTCGCCAGTGATCACACGGGTTTGCGCGACGACGAGGACTTCTGGGAACGCGCAAGCGAGCAGTTCAGCGACGAACTTCTGACCGATCTGGCGTTGTCGTGCGCGATGTGGTTGGGCATGGGCCGGATGCTGCGCACGCTGGACATCGGCCAAACCTGCAAGATCACCCTGTAATTCGCTGTTTCGCGGCGCAGAATGGCTACTGTGACTTCGCGGGCAGCCAAACCCCTCGCCGCAGCCGCCATCGCGCAATTCGAATCCGACGGCGTTGCCACACTCATCGGTACGGTCGTCAACCCGGCTGGGCTCACCCACGCCAAGACCGTTCCGCTCAGGAAGATGGGCGCGTTCGCCGATCCCGGTCTGGGCGCCAGCCCGGTCTGGCACGTCTTCGCCATCGACCAGACCGGCGATCGTGTTCGGCGAGACCACCGGCGTGGTCGGGGACCAGCGGATCCGCATCGACCTCGGTGCGCTGCGCATCCTCGGTGACGGATTGGCCTGGGCACCAGGCGCTTTCTTCGATCAAGACGGCGAACCGGACCCCTACTGCAGTCGCGGGGCCTTGGACCGCATCGAACGCAGGCTCGCCGATGCCGGAATCGACGCGCTGGTGGGCCATGAAATGGAGTTCCTGCTCGTGGGCCCGGACGGCAGCCGGCTGCCCGCGCACCTGTGGGCTCAGTACGGGCTCGCCGGAGTGCTCGAGTTCGAGGGTTTCGTGCGCGACGTCACCAACGCGGCGACGAGTTCGGGCGTTTCCATCGAGCAGTTCCATCCCGAGTACGGGCTGAACCAGTTCGAGATATCCCTGACCCCACAGTCTCCGATCGCCGCGGCGGATCAGCTGCTGTTGATGAGGATCATCATCGGCAGGGTCGCCAGGCAATACGGCATGCGGGTCAGCCTTTCTCCGGTGCCTTTCGCAGGCAGCGTGGGATCCGGTGCACACCAACACTTTTCACTTATGAAGAAAGATGCGGCCCTGTTCTCCGGCGGTACCGGCGAGCGGGGGATGACGCCGGAGGGGGAGTCGGCGGTGGCCGGGCTGGTGGCCGGTCTGCCGGAGGCACAGGGCGTGCTGTGCGGCTCGATCCTGTCCGGCCTGCGCATGCAGCCGGGACACTGGTCAGGCGCGTACGTCTGCTGGGGCACCGAAAACCGAGAGGCTGCAGTGCGATTCCTCGTCGGCGGAAGCAGCAACCCACTGGGCGCCAACGTCGAGGTGAAGGTCATAGACCCATCGGCGAACACGTACTTCGCATCGGCGACGATTCTCGGGCTTGCGCTGGACGGGATCGAGCAGAAGCTGTCCTTACCGCCGGAAACGGCCGTCGATCCCTCCACACTGACCGACGCGCAGCGCGCCGACGCCGGCATCACGCTGCTACCTACGAGTCAGGCAGAAGCGCTGTCTGCGTTAGACGGATCGGCCCGAGTACGCGGCATTCTCGGCGATCCAGCAGTCGATGCAATTGTGGCGGTGCGCCGCTACGAGCAGGAGACGTACGGTCATCTCGGCGAGGAAGAGCTTGCCGACAAGTTCCGCATGGCCTGGAGCATATGAGTTCGTCGAAACTGGCCGATCACATCGAGACTGTGCCGCTGATCGACCACCACGTGCACGGCTGTTGGCTCCAGTCCGGCGACCGAGCGCGTTTCGAGAACGGGCTGAACGAGGCCAACACCGACCCCATCGCCGACTTCGACTCGTCATTCGACACCCAACTGGGCTTCGCGGTGCGTGCGCACTGCTCTCCGTTACTTGACCTGCCGCGGCACATCGACGCCGACACGTACTGGGATCGGCGCTGCGAGCTCGGCGAGCGCGAGCTGGCCCGGCGTCTTCTATCCGCAGCAGAAGTGACCGACTGGCTGCTGGATACCGGATTCGCCGGTGGGGTAGGCGATCTCGGCGAGATGGCCGAAGTCTCCGGCGGCCGTAGCCACGAAATCGTTCGTCTCGAGTCGGTGGCCGAGGACGCGGCAGCGGCGGCGGGAGATTATGCCGCGGCGTTCGAGCAGATCCTCACCGAACGGGCGGCGACGGCCGTGGGAACAAAATCGATTCTGGCCTACCGCGGCGGATTCATGGGAGACCTCTCGGAGCCCACCGCCACCGACGTGGCCGATGCAGCGGCCCGCTGGCGCGATGCCGGCGGCCAGCGATGCACCGACCGGGTGCTGCTGCGGTTCGGTCTACATCAGGCGTTGCGGCTGGGCAAGCCGCTGCAGTTTCACGTCGGTCTCGGCGACCGGGACTGCGATCTGCACACTGCAAACCCGATGTACCTGTTGGACTTCCTGCGGGTATCCGGCCATACGCCGGTGATGTTGCTGCACTGCTATCCCTACGAGCGGGAAGCGGGCTACCTGGCCCAGGCGTTCAACAACGTCTATCTCGACGGGGGACTGGCCATCAATTACCTCGGTGCACGTTCGCGTGCGTTCATCGGCCGGTTGCTCGAGATGGCGCCGTTCCGAAAGATCCTGTACTCGTCGGACGGATTCGGCCCTGCGGAGTTGCACTTCCTCGGAGCCCGTCTGTGGCGCAACGGAATCCGAGACGTGATACAACAATTCCTCGACGATGACGAGTGGAGCGAGCGGGACGCAATCCGGGTCGTTGACCTGATCGCACACGACAACGCCGGCCGCGTCTACGACCTCGCCTCTAGATAAGCTCGGTCGCGTCGAAAACCCATGACGTGTCAACGGACGCCCATCTCTCCATGAACGTGGACGGTGCCTGCGACGTCAATATGCCCGTGTCCCAGTAGTCTTTCCAGAGGGCGATCTTGTCACCCTCGACGCGATGCACCGAGACGAAGCGTAAGCGCACGGTTTCACCGGTGTCCCATCCCCACGTCTCGGAATGCTCGTAGATGACGTCGGCGCCGTTGCTCACCAGCAGCCCGTCGTGGTTGACATACGACGCCAAGGACTCAAGCCCGATTTTGAGCCGAGTGACGATGTCTTCGGGTCCGCGCGCGGAGACCGCGGGCATCGGTATGTCGATGTAGATGCAGTCGTCGGACAGGAAGGACTTGACGGCTTCCCAGTCGCGAGCAGACAGCGCCTTCCACATTCCGACGACCGTATCCTCAACTGACACTTGTCAACTCCTTCTCACCTATGCCCAGCCGTCAGGTTGTCTGCCGTCGATGTCGGTGAAGCCGTACTCACGCGCGAGTTCGGCGGATGTCACCGACCGCTGATTCCAGCGCGCGCGGTCCTTGTCGGCAGCGATCGCGGCGATTGCCCTGCCGACGAATCGCGGCGATTCCGACTCGGCGAATCCGGGCGGTGCGGTCAGCAGGTCACCACCTCGGGCGGGGTCGAGCGCCGTGTGCCAGTTGGCTTCGGTGATGCCGTAGTTGTCGAGCATCATCTCCGAACGCAACCACCCCGGTGTCACTGCGACCGCCGTGGCGCCGAACTGCTTCAGCTCATGGCCGTGCGCGAAGGCGAGCCGGTTCACCGCCGTCTTCGCGAGGTCGTAGAACACCGAGAGCCGGAAGTTTTTGTCGTTGTACTGCCGGGTGCCGTCGGTGACCTCGACAAGCAGGCCGCCCGGCCGCTCGATCAACAGCGGATGCAGGCAGTGCGAGGTGATCAGGTGGGTATCGATACCCAACCGGAGGATCCGCAGCCCGTCGTCCAGATCGTGCTCCCAGATCGGCCTGTCCCATGTCGAGGGCGGTCCCTTGAGGATTTCGGCTCCCCAGATGTCATTGACCAGGATGTCGATGCCGCCGTAGTCACCCCGGATCCGGTGTGCGAGTGCGCGCACCTCGCCGGCGTCGAGGTGGTCGACCTGAATCGCAACGCCTTCACCGCCGAGCTCGTGCACCAGCGCGGCGGTCTCCTCTATGGTTTCTGGACGGTCATAGTCAGACTTCTCATTGCCTGACATGGCGCTGCGACCCGTGCACACAACGGTTGCGCCCACCTCACCCAACGCCATGGCAATACCCCGGCCTGCGCCGCGGGTCGCTCCGGCGACCACGGCGACCCGGCCTTGAAGGGCCTTATCGTCCGGTGTCCAGTCCATTGCCGCCAGTATTGCGCGTCAAATGATCTCGCTACCCCAGTTCAGCATCCTGGCGCATACTCGCGAAGGTGACTCCTCTACAGCGATACATCGCAGAAGAAATCGCGACCGACCATGTCGACGGACTGTTGTCCCGACGCGAGGCGCTGCGGCGGCTGGCGCTACTGGGAGTGGGCGCCGCGGCGGCGAGCGCGCTGATCGCCGCGTGCAGCGACAACAAGCAAACCACTAACGCGCCTGCTACGTCGACGGGCGCGGCTACCGAGAGCGCGCCGCCCAGCAAAAGCCCTCCGCCCGGTTCGCAGAGTGCGCTACCGACCGCACCTATCACCTGGCCCGGACCGCAGGGTGAGCTGCAGGCGGCCTGGGCCGAGGCGCCGAATACGCGCGGCGGTGTGCTTGTCATTCACGAGAACAAGGGTCTGAACGACTGGGTGCGCTCGGTGGCGGGACGGTTCGCCGGGATCGGGTACTCGGCGCTGGCCATCGACCTGCTCTCGACACAGGGCGGCACCAGTAAGTTCGCCGACCCGGCTCAGGCGACCGCCGCGCTGGGCAACATTCCATCCGAGCAGCTCGTCGCGAACCTCAAGTCGGGCGTTGGTGAATTGCAGCGACGAGTACCCGACAAAAAGCTTGCAGCCGTTGGCTTCTGCATGGGTGGGGGACTTGTATGGCAGCTGCTGGCGTCCGGTGCGCCTGAGTTGTCGGCGGCCATCCCGTTTTATGGCCCGGCACCGGACAACCCGGACTTCGCAGGCTCGAAAAATGCTGCGGTGCTGGCGTTCTACGGCGCACTGGATCAACGCGTGACGTCGACGGAACCGGTGGTCAAGGCGGCGCTCGAGAAGGCCGGGCTAACGCATGATCTGGTGACAGAGCCGGACGCCAACCACGCCTTCTTCAACGACACCGGCGACCGGTACAACGCGACGGCGGCCAGCGATGCGTGGCGTCGCGTGCAGGACTGGTTCGGCCGGTACATGGTCTAGCCGTTGGGGTGTTCGGCGCGGCGGCTATGAACGCAGCTGCCACGGCTTGCATCCATTTGTGGTGACATCGTAGTCGCCGAGGCTGAGCGTGATATCCCGCGGACCGGATTCGTCGCCGGTGGCGACGCTGCGCTTATTGCCGAAAACAGTTGGAGCGCCACTCTGCTCGCCGATGCTGCCCTTTGCCCAATGGCAGCTGGCAACCACGATGGGTTTCCGTTCTGGTCGTACTGGCGGACGCGACGCAGCGGGCCGTCCGTGTGCCACAATCCGACAGCGGATGGGCGCCGGCCGGTGCTCGGACCGAGTACCTGTTGCCTCTCCTCACCAACAGAGCCCCTCTGACACAGATGCGGGCATCTGAGCCTTCGACTCAGATGCCCGCATCTTGGTGCTTCAGAGCAGGGGAACGACGTCAGCAACCCCTTGGGTTGATGCAGAAGCCTGTAATTCCCTTCCCGGTACCGTTAAAACTGAAATAGCTGTGGTCGCCCGTCGGTTGATGGAAAATAGGCCCGAACGGAATTTTTGTCGCAGCCGCTGTGGTTGGTCCGGACGCGGCCGGCGTGGGAGTCGGGGTCTTGTGTCCCAGTCCTGGCCAGGCTTGGGCCGTCCCCGCGCCGAAGCCGACGCTCAGAATTGCCGCGGTCGTCGCGGCCACCCCGGCCAGACCAGCAACCCTGGCGATTCCGAACCCGCCGTCCCGGCCGCCTCCCTCGAGACGGTGCTTTCCTTCGTAAGTCATCAATGATCTCCTTTGCTGGATGCTCGTGTGGAGGTCAGCCCATCCACCCGCGCGCAACCGTATACCAATGCCGCTGAAGATCATTCAAGTTTTTCATGAACTTGAAGTAGCTAGACGGTGACAACTACGAAGCAGAGGTGACTACTTCGGCGGGCTCCCAGTTTTGCTAATTCAGCGGCTGCACCCTCAACCAGGTGCTCTTCCCAGGCCTCTTCTGGTCGCCGCCGACAATTCGCTGACTCTTCTGGCGATTTTGGGAGGATTGGCGAGGGCTACGCCTGTACCCCGGGCAAGCCCCCAGCGGCGACCACGATTGGCCGCTAGATGGTTGCAGCCGACGCTTAACTCCCTATGACGGTCGGCCTGTGGCGGTCGGCCTGTCAGGCAGAGCGTTTGCTACACGTCCACCAGACCGGCTGTGGCCTACGGCGGCTTACGCGGGGAGACGCCCTGTCAGCAACCACTAGTCGCTGCCTATTCGCGAATATGCTCCGCGAGCTGTGGCTTTGCAGCGTCACCGGGAAAGGCACGCTAATCGATCAGCGACGAAATCGCTCCAAAATCAGGTACTGAGCCGCGGTCCGTTCGCGCGCATCGACTTGGTTCTCCGAGGCGGTGTTGAACGCATACCGGCCGGCGCGGGCGTAGCAACTGAACCCCGGCCGTGTCCGTTGTAGTCCACACCTCCGTCGAGGCATTTTGCATACGTCCTGCGACGGAGAAGAGGGCGGCCGCATACACGGGTCGGTCTGGAAATGTAGCGCCGCCCGCGCCGAGTAAACCCCGATGGCAGAGGTGACGGCGTCCGGCCCAGCAGGCAAACTCTGAGCCAAGAATCCGCTCGGGTCGAAGGATAAGCTGGCGAGCCGCGACGGGTCCGTTGGCACGAACTTATCTACGCGCGGACCCTGCAGGTCAAGGGTTTTCGTGATCAGTTCGGTCGCTGTCTGTGCAGGCTTGTTGGTCCGTACCCACCGATAGGGAACGTAGGGGGCCGTGCGGGGTGAAGCTTTCCACGACGACACCTTGCGCCATGTCGAACGCGGACGCGGCCGCGTCGAGGTGGCGCGGAATCGGCGTCGGCCTCTGCGTCCTGTCCGTGGCGACCAGAGCGGCGGCGGCCGCCGCCGCTGCTCCCGCATCGGGGAACCGCATCACCAGATTGACCAGCGATGTATTCGGCACGGACTTGCCTTCGGTGCTGTTACTGGGCGTAAGGCTCAGCGGCACAGCCGTTATCGGGTAGCTTCCGGGGTCGAGCGGCACCAAGGTGACGCCGTCATCGTTCACTCAATCCGTAGGCTTGACGGTCGTACCGGCAATGGTCGATTTGCAGCCGGTGATGACGAGGGCTGCGGCCATCGCCACTGCTACCGCCCACGGCTTCTCACGTACCGCGTCGATCGCTTCCGACTCCCGCATCACCGCGACGGTTTGCGCTCGTCCTTCGCTCAGGTTTGCGATGCGGCCGCCGCGCAGGCCATCTGAGCGTAATGCGCGCTCTGGTTGAGGTCGGTCGCGGTTGAGTTGAGGGTGTCGCCGCCACCGCGAACTCCCATAACCAGGGCGAGTTTCGCCGCTTTCATTGACCACGCCCGCATCGGCGCCGTCACCTCCGGCGGCACACCCGGTGTCGTCGCGGCGGCGAGTGACGCGGCGGCGGCTTGCTTCAGGGCGGTCCTGCCGGCCAGGTTGGCATTGTCAACAGTTTGGTCAGCGTAATTCACGTAGTTGCCGCTGCCGGCACTGTAATCCGCGAAATCCTCGTAGTTGATCGCCGCGTAATTCACCGCTTTGTTGAACAGCCCGCAGGCATCCTTCGTCGGATCGCCGGAGGACTGCATCGGGACTGCATCTGGGACCGCTCCCTGAGGCGCACCGGTGGGTCCTAAGGGCGCACCTGGCGCTGCCGCGGCATCGGGGAGGACGCCGGGTGCAGCAGCGGCTTCCGGGACGGTCCCAGGTACAGGAGTCGGCGGTTGCGGCTGATCAGGGCCGGTTGGATCTGCGGATGCGGTAGGACATACCGCAACCCCGACGCCGAACGCAACCAACGCGGTAGCCACCGTCCGCCCACAAACGTGAAATGATCTCATCGTTTCCTTCCAGATAGTCGGTTCCCACTGGCTATCAGCTTGGAATCGGGAATCCCGAACCGATCTCGGCCAGTCTGCACACCACCCGCCCCGTCCGCCGGGTCGTCGCGTGTCGTCTACAGCCACACAGGTATCGAAGGTCAGCTCCGGAACAAATGGTTGATCGGCCACCTTTCGCAATCGCGAACGGTTTTCAAACAGCCGGTGCCTCACAGCGATCTATTGGGTGTCTTCGACGCCGAGCCACCGGAGCCTCTCGGTACACCCCGGTCCGGAGACGCCCGGTGGATGGGAACCGGGCGCTATCTGTTGGGGCTGCGTTCACCGTTTGGACACTCGGTCCATCAAAGATTCCACGGGACAGACCCCGTGGGGAATTCGGACGATGAGAGGCGCCAACACGACATGTTAAATCGCTTTGCCACGCTGGCTGCTTGCATGCTGGTCCCACTGGGGACGGCTCCGCTCGCTCTGGCGGACGATCCGCCTCCTCCGGTGGTGCCGGCCGGCGACGCCGTCCCAGCCCCGGGCGGGCCGGGACCCGCCGGACCTGTGCCGTCCGCCCCTCCCGGCCTCTTGAAGACGCCTGATGGCTATACCTTGACCGTGCAGGGAGCCAGCGAGTCGATGGAGCCGGTGGCGGCGCTGACAGGCGCACCGACCTCACGCGAATACCTTGTGGACGGCACGTTCAGCGGCTCGGTGACGGGTGGGGGTGGCGCCAAGCTTGCCGGCGGATCGTTGGAGGCCGGCTACCAGATCGGCTGCGGCATCGCCCAGGATGACATCGAAAGCGTCCTCTCGGCGGGCATTACCCCGCAAGTCGGGATACCGTTTGTCGGCGGGAGCATCCTCCCGGTCCAGGTCACGCCATCCCTTGCCTATCAGATGAAGATCGACCTCAAGCCCGGCACGGTCAACATCGTTCCGGTCGACAAGAAGTCGTTCAAGGGCACGAGTCCGAAGATCAACATCACCGGTTTACGCGTCAAGTTCGACCAGTGTGCCGGATCTTCGTTCATCCGGTCGTACGCAACGCTGACCAGCTCGACCGATGATACCGACGACGTCGTCACCTACATCGGTGTCACGAAAATGGTGTGACGCATAAGGTTTCGTCTGCGGATCAACGCCGGCGTAGCCCAGCCTGCCCACGTCGCGGGCCCCCCGCCAACGGTGGAGGGCACGCGCCTTTTCTTCTGAGGCGAGACGCGCAGCCGGACGCCACGGACGGCGCGACCTATCGAGGCCACAGCCGCGGTGTCCGATCACAGTGCCGGCGGGGTGCTCTCTCACCGCCGCGCTAGCGTGCACGCCCGAAGTCGGAAGAGCCCAACACGAGACAGCCCACGTGTGGGTTGGGTCGCTGATGAGTAGGACGGCGAAAAATAATGCGAAATAATGCCGATGCTCGGCGCGCGCGAAGTTTGCCGATGTGTTATAGCTCCACCGTTATCTGCGCGCTGCCGGATGTCGTGCAAACGCCCGTTAGTCGAAAATCGGGCGTGAACTGTTGGCGCCCCGTTCACAGTTTGGACACTCGGTCCATCAAAGATTCCACGGGACAGATCCCGTGGGGAACTCGGACGAGGAGAGGCGCCAACACGACATGTTGAATCGTTTTGCGACACTGGCTGCTGTTTGCATGCTGGTCCCAGTGGGGACGGCTCCACTCGCGCTGGCGGACGATCCGCCCCCGCCGGTGATTCCGGCCGGCGACGCCGGACCACCACCGGACAACGGCGTTGTCGCGTCCGGGCCGCCCGGGATTGCACACACCACCGACGGTCGGACATTGACCGTCCTCGCGAAAGACGAGACGCAGCTGCCAGTGCCGCCGCTGACGACCTCGTTGGCATCGCGCGATTGGTTGGTGGGCGCCACCTTCACCGGGTCGGGAATGGGCTCGGCGAAGGGGGGATCGATGGAGGTCGGATATCAGATCGGCTGCGCGATCGAGATGGACAAGATCAAGCTGAATGGCAGCGTCGGCCTCGGCACCGGCGCCCTCAGTTTGAGTGCGACGGGAGTTGTGGGCCTCCCGGGCACGCTCAGCTTCCCGATCCAAGGTCAGATCGAGGTCGAGCCGAGGCCTGGCACGATCACCAACGTCACGGTGGACAAGAAGTCGTACAAGGGCAACTCGACGCGGGTCACCGTCAAAGACATCCACATCAAGGTCGACAACTGCGTCGGCGCGTCGTCCCTGAGGTCCTACGCGATCCTGACCAGCTCTAACGGGGACACCGACGATGTCGTCGCCTACTACGGCGTCACAAAGGTGTTCTGAGTCCGCATGACTCGTCCCGAAGTGAGTAACCATCATCGTGTGACGGTCCACAACCATGTTGTCGCTGCCCTGGCGGCGGCCGTGCTGGCCGTAGGTGCGGCGGTCTCCTCCTCGGCGACCGCCGCCGCAGATCCACCGCCGCCCCCGCCCCCAGCGCCCGCCGATGCCGCGCCGGCGCCTACGGGTTTCCTGCCGCCCGCAGGGACGTTGCAGAGCTTCTTGCCCGAAGGAGGGATGGCCCCGGGATCGGGTTACGACTTCCTGCTGGGCCAAGCGCCGATGCCCACGGCGTCGGGCGGCCAGCCCACCCCGGTTACCGTGGGGGCGGACGGCCAGCCGGTCGCGGCGGCCCAGTCACCGACGTTCCTGGACCCTGCGGCAATTCAAGCCCTTAAGCCAACCAATTTCGCGCTGGCGGGACAGGGTCAGCAATCGTTCTACAGCCACACGCCCGCCGCTCCAGACGCGCCGCCACCTGGCTTCCTTGAAAACGCCAAGGGGGCGCACGGCATCTGGAATTATCAGATGGGCAAGCTGGCCCCCGATCAGCTCGGTCAGCCGCTTCCGGGTACCGCACCGCCACCGGGCACGAACATTCCGCTGGGTCTCGGTGAGAGCCTCCCGGATCCCGCAGCGCTGCCAACTCCGGCCCCACCACTGGCGCCGCCGATCATTCCGCCACCGGCCGGCTGAGGGGCAAAGGGGTTACCGGCTGGCCTGAAATCGTCTGAGGCGCACCGCTCGGACTGGCGCAGGGTCCCAGATCCCGTTCCAAGGGAACGTTGTTCACGGACCGTTAACACACCGGTTGAAGAGGCGTCGCTGATGGCACAGACGTGCCGGTTCTCATTCAACTTATGCGCGTAGTTCAGGTCGCCAATTTCTACGGGCCTCGTTCGGGCGGCCTGAGGACGGCCGTCGACCGTCTCGGTGCGGAGTACTACGCCGTCGGCCATGAGGTGTTCCTTATCGTCCCCGGTCAGCAAACCGAGTGGGTCGAACTCGACTCAGGCGTTACGCGGATCTCGCTGCCCGCCAGGCTGATTCCGTTCACGGACGGCTACCGTGCGGTGTTGCCCAGACCGGTGACGGGGTTGCTCGAAGACCTCGCGCCGGATGCCATCGAGGTGTCCGATCGACTGACGCTGCGGTCACTCGGCAGCTGGGGCAGGCGCCATGACGTCGCCACGGTTATGATCTCGCACGAACGCCTGGATCGTCTTGTGGGGCAGATACTTCCGCGACCCATCGCCCGCAGCATCGCAGACTTCGCCAACCGCCGAACCGCCGCGAGTTACGACGCCGTGGTGTGCACCACGGCATTCGCGCGTGCGGAGTTCGACCGGATACACGCACCGAACGTGCTGACCGTGCCACTCGGTGTGGATCTCGACCAGTTTCACCCACGCAGGCATTCGGAACTCGATGCGGCGACGATGGGCGCACCATAAACAAACACTTCTGGTGCATTGCGGGCGCCTCTCGGTGGAGAAACATGCTCACCGGAGCATCGACACCGTTGGCGCGCTGCGTCATTCGGGGGTGAACGCACGACTCGTGGTGGTAGGCGAGGGACCGATGCGGACGCGGCTGGAGCGCCAGGCCGTCCGATTGCCGGTCGACTTCACCGGATACATCGGATGTCGCGACACTGTGGCGACCATCCTGGCGTCCGCCGATGTGGCGCTGGCGCCGGGTCCTCACGAGACGTTCGGACTCGCCGCATTGGAGGCGTTGGCCTGCGGCACGCCTGCCGTCGTATCACGGACGTCAGCACTGGCCGAAATCCTCACCACAGACAGCGGCGCGACGGCAGACAATGATCCGCGCGCGATCGCGTACGCTGTCTCATCGATCATCAGCAGACCGGAAGCCTTGCGGCGCACCAACGCACGTCGAAGGGCCGAGCAGTTCACCTGGCCGCGCGCTGCGGCAGGCATGCTCGAGGCGTTGGGCGCGGTGTAGGCGCGCCTTCGCTCGAGGCGCTACGTTTGCCAGATGACGGGAGTCCACGGGCGGCCCAGTGGACACCGAGCGAGCGAGGACGCTGTGGTTCGCGCTGCTGCTGACGCTGGCCAACGGCTTCCTCGATGCGCACACCTACCTCGCGCGCGGTGGCGTGTTCGCCAACGTGCAGACGGCGAACGTCATCTTCTCGGCGATCGACCTGTCCGAGCGGAAGGCCGCCGCCGCGTTGGCACACGTGTGGCCGCTGCTGGCGTTCGTCACCGGCATGCTGCTGGCATCGCATATCAAATCCGGTCGCATGGAACAGGTCGTGCCGCATTCGCTGCGCTGGACCATGGGTGTTCAGGCCGTCGTGCTCGCGATCATCGGCTTCGTCCCCGCCTCGGTGGACCACACCTACGTCACGGTGCCGATCTCGTTTCTCGCTGCGGTGCAGATCGGACTGTTCCGCAACGTCGGCGACCTCGCCTACCTCCCCGTCGCGACGACCGGCAACCTGATGCGCTTCATGGAATCCGCTTACGACAGTGTCGTGGAGAAGCGGTCAGAGGCACGTCGGGCCGTCCTGGTCTACGGCACCTTGATCCTCGCGTTCGCCGGCGGAGCACTCACCGGTGCTGTGGCCAGCAATGCTTGGGGCGTGCACGCGATCTGGCTGCCGGCTGGATTCCTCGCCGTCACGCTGTGTTTGTTCATCGTCGACGAGAGCAAGTGACGATCCGCGGATGCTTCAGGTGGTAGCCGAATTGCCGATTCGGCTGAACCGATTCCGGCCGAAACTCGTGTCGCGACTGGGAAAACGATTGGGGACACGATGAAGAAGATCTGCATGTTCTTGGCGGCTATCGCCTTTAGCGTGGCGCTCGCCACCGCGTGCGGCAATTCCGGCAGCACCAAGGAAACCACCGACACCGCGACCGCTACCTCGAGCGGGACGGCGACGAGCAAGAACAGTCCGACGGCAACTGCGGGCGCGATGATCACCATCGAGAACATGGCGTTCGGTCAACCGCTAACCGTCGCTCCTGGTGTGGAGATCGCCATCGCCAACAACGATTCGGTCGAACATTCAGTCACCTCGGACACCGCAGGCGCATTCGATGTTGATGTCGACGGCAAGGAGAAGGGGACGCTGATCGCGCCGACGCAGCCCGGCGAGTACCCGTTCCATTGCTCCTATCACCCGTCCATGAAGGGCACCGTGACCGTCAAGTAGCGGCGTTTAGAGAGGGCCGACCGCGGGCATTCCGGGCCGATGGCTAATTCGCTCGCGGTGCTCTTCGACATCGACGGCACGCTGATCGACTCCAATTATCTACATGTTCACGCATGGTGCCGCGCGTACGACGACGTTGGCATCGCGGTCGAGTCGTGGCGGATCCATCGCTCGATCGGCATGGATGGAAAACGGCTCCTCAATTCGTTGTCGGGTGACGCCGACGAGAGCACGCAGCAACGCGCCAAGGATCTACATCTGCAGTACCTCAAGGAGATGTCTCCTTTGTTGCGGCCCCTGCCCGGTACACGCGAACTCCTCGAGCGTGTCCGGGCACTCGGCCTGCAGGTGGTACTGGCCAGTTCGGCCAGTGAAGAGGAGCTGTCGCTTTCGCGCGCTGTCCTCGAAATCGACGACCTCGTGTCGGCCGCGACGTCGTCGAAGGATGTCGATGTCGCCAAGCCCGAGCCGAGCATCATCGAGGTAGCGCTGGACCGAGCTGGAGTCGATGCCGACAATGCCGTTTACGTCGGCGACGCGGTGTGGGACGTCGTCGCTTGCCGCAAGGCCGGTGTCACGTCGATCGGACTTCTCAGTGGCGGCGTATCACGCGAAGAACTTGAAAACGCTGGCGCTGAAGCCGTTTACGACAATCCAGGTGACCTGTGCGATCACATCGACAGCACCAAAATCTCCGCGTTGAGTCCGAAGTCGGCCGGCTAGCGAGGTGTCCAGGCCACGGGCAGCCGCTTGATGCCGTGGATGAAGGCGGAGTGCAGCCGATCCGGCTCCTCTGTCGCGGTGATGTCGGGTAGCAGCCGGTGCAGTTCTTCGAAAGCGACCGTGATCTCGCGGCGCGCGAGATTGGCACCCAGGCAGAAGTGCGCCCCTCCGCCGCCGAATCCGACGTGCGGATTGGGATGGCGGCGCACGTCGAACGTCCACGGGTCAGCGAACTTGGACTCATCACGGTTGGCCGATCCGTACCACAGCGTGACTTTGTCGCCCGTGGCCATCTTGGCCCCGCCCAACTCGACGTCGCGGGTGGTGGTGCGGCGCATGTAGGCCACCGGGGAGGCCCAGCGCACAATCTCCTCGACCGCCGTCGGCGCCACCTCGCCGTAGTTGCCCCACCAGTCGTTGCGCTGGTCCGGATACCGGCTCAACGCCAGCACGCCGTGGCTGATCGCATTGCGCGTGGTCTCGTTTCCCGCCACGACCAGCAGGATGAAGAACGACGCGACCTCGGCCGACGTCAGCCGCTCGCCGTCGAGCTCGGCTTGTACCAGGCTCGTGGTCAGATCGTCGCCGGGGTTGCGCCGGCGGTCGTCGGCCAGCGCGGTGGCATACGCGCCGATATCCATCGCAACCTGGGAGAAGTCGTTGATGTCCGTCGCGATGTCCGGATCGCCGAAGCCCAGAATGACGTTCGTCCAGTGGAAGACCCGCTGATGGTCCGATTCGGGGATGCCCATCATGTCGCAGATGATCTGCAACGGCAGGGGTCCGGCCAGATCGGCGACGATCTCACCCTTGCCATCGGGATTGTCTTTCAGCATCGCCGAGACCAGGCGCCGGGCCCGGTCGCGGACCGAGTCCTCGATGAGAGCCAGCACCCGCGGCGTGAATGCGCTGCGGACGATGTTGCGCAGCCGGGTGTGGCGCGGGTCGTCCATCGCGATCATCGACCCGAAGTACTCGGAGAGTTCGGGGTTCTGGTCGCCGATCGTGATACCGCCTGCGGAGCTGAAGATCTCCGGATGACGGCTGGCGTAGAAGACGTCGTCGTAGCGGGTGAGTGCCCAGTGGCCTGCGACCGCGCTGAACTCGTCGCCGATGAACGACTCGTGGAAGGCGACCGGCGTTTCCCTTCGCAGCGTCGTGAAGGCGCCGTCGCGAACGTCGTCGTCCAGACCCCAGAAATCCCACGAGCCGAGGTCGATGTCGGAAAGCGGCACGTCGGGAGGGGCGGCGCCGTTCACCCTGGTTGCGATACCCACGTCGCGAGTCTACGGGCGACTCTCATGAGCTGAGAGGCCGTTGCTGCGCCGCTTCTCCTTCATCTCGGCCTCGAAGACGTGGCGCGCCCCTTGCTGCAGCTCGTCGCGAACCCGCCGCTCGTGGTCGCGGAAGATCGACCAGTAGTTGTCGTCGAATTCCTCGACGACCTGAAACGTCCAGCGCCCATCGAGCACATTGCGGCCCACCAGCTCGCACTCCAGCCGGTCGGCGACCGCCTCGTGCCCCGCTGCCCGCAGTTTGTCGCACGCCTCGCCCAGCAACAAGTCGGCATGACCCATGAGCTGATGAAACGAGTACAGGTGGCCACGGGCGCGTTCGACGAACTCCAACGCCTCGGACATCGAACCGACGGCCTCGACGGTCTCGTCGCTCATCGCCGTCCGGACGGCGGCCCAGCTCGGATCTGGACTCCGCTGACTCACTCACCGAGTCGAGATACCCCGCTTTGCGCACCGGCAATCGGCTGCGGTTGCCGAGCCTGCGTGGTAGCACTTCAGTCGTGCGCAACCCACATGCCGGCCAACCGTTTACAACGCCGGACGACGAGATCGCCCAAGCGCTGCTGGACGTCAGCATTCCGTCGCTGATGCTGTCGCTGGTACATATGTCCGGCGACCCTGAGTTGATCCGCGGGGAGCTGAGGCCCGCCGGCCTGTTCCTGAACGAGGTGCAGGGGTACATGTCCGAAGAGGACAAGGCCGCCGTCCGCAAGATCGCACTGGACGTCATCACCGACTACCGCGACCGCGGGTGCCCCGATCCCGAACCGATCAGCGCCGAACTGCTGCACGAGATGATGCAGTGGCTGGTCTGCGAACCCGTGCCCGACGACTACGTTCCAATGGTGCTCGAGGAGATGGAGCTCGACGGCCGCGACGCCCGCGCCCGCCCCACCCTCGAGCAAGCGGCGCGAGACCGGTTTCCCGTCATCGTCATCGGGTGTGGTGAATCCGGTCTGCTGGCCGGAATTCGGCTGAAGGAAGCGGGCATCCCGTTCACCATCATCGAGAAGAACGCCGGCGTCGGCGGGACATGGTGGCAGAACACCTATCCCGGCGCACGGGTCGACGTCGGAAATCACTTCTACTGCTACAGCTTTGAGCCGACCGATCAGTGGTCACACTTCTTTGCCGAGCAGCCCGAGCTGCAGGCCTACTTCCAGCGGGTGATGGACAACCACGACATCGGCAGGCACGTGCTTTGGGAAACCGAGGTCACCCAAGCGGTCTGGGACGATGAGACCGCGACCTGGACCGTGATGGCGCGCGACCGCACCGGCGCGACGACGACGATGTCTGCGCGCGCAGTGATAAGCGCCGTGGGACAACTCAACCGACCGCACCTACCAGTGATACGGGGCCAAGATCGGTTCGCCGGGCCGGCCTTTCATTCTTCGGAATGGGATCATTCGGTGGACCTGCGCGGCAAGCGCGTGGCGATGATCGGCGCAGGCGCCAGCGGATTCCAGATCGCGCCTGCGATAGCCGACCAAGTAGGGAAGCTGACCGTGTTTCAGCGCACGGCGCAATGGATGTTCCCGAACCCGAACTATCACGAGCCCGTCGAACCTGGCGTGCAGTGGGCATTGCGGCACCTGCCCTTCTACGGCCGCTGGTACCGGTTCCTGCTGTTCTGGCCGTTCTGCGACAAGGGATTAGACGCCGCGCGCGTCGACCCGGACTATCCAGATCAGCAGCGGGCGGTCAGCGAGGTCAACGACATCGCACGGATGATGTTCACGGAGTGGATATCCAGTCAAGTCGGCGATGACCCCGAACTGCTGGCCAAGGTGCTGCCGGACTACCCGGCGACCGGCAAGCGCACGCTGCAGGACAACGGCAGCTGGCTGCGCACCCTCAAGCGAGACAATGTCGACCTGATCCGCACCGGTATCGCGGAGATAGAGCCGGAGGCGGTGGTCACCGATGACGGTGTCCGCCATCCGGCCGACATCATCGTGTACGCCACCGGCTTTCAGGCGAACAGGATGCTGTGGCCAATGACGATCATCGGCCGTGACGGCGAGCCCTTGAGTCGCCGGTGGGGCGAGCGGCCGTCAGCGTATCTGGGCATCACGGTGCCGGGTTATCCGAATTTCTTCTGCATGTACGGTCCGGGTACCAATCTCGCGCATGGCGGCAGCCTGATCTTCCACTCGGAATGCCAGATGCACTACATCAGCCAGTGCCTTGAACTGCTCATCGCCGGCGAGCACCGGTTCATCGAGCCGCGCGCCGACAAGACGACGGACTGGCATGACCGCAGCCAGGCCGAAATGCGCACGTTGGTCTGGTCACAACCGTCGATCAAGCATTCGTTCTACAAGAACGCCTACGGCGAGGTGCACACGCTGAGCCCGTGGCGGATCGTCGACTACTGGGCGTGGACTCGCACGCCGGACCCTGAGGACTTCGTCATCGACTGAAGACGAACGCGAGTGAGGATCGCAGCGAGGAACGAGCAAGGACCGGAGCGAGAGGAAGTCGAAGCATCATTGAATGACGCGCACGCGAGCAGAACAAGGCAAAGTCAGCCCAGTTCCCAGCTCATGTTCTTGGCGAATGTGCGCGCGTCGTCGGAGATCGTGCCCAGCTTGTGGCATCGCGTGATGTATTCCTGCACCATCACCAGAAAGTTCATCGGGTTATAGGCGTCCTCTTCATAGCTCCATTTGCCGTCGCCCGCGTACTTGAGGACGGTGATCACCGGCGACTCGTGGATGCTGCCGTCGCCCGGGTCCTTCATCCTGTTCGGGATCCTGGCGATCACCCAGCCCTTCTCCTCGTCAATGGCATGCCACTCGCATGGGAAGAACGGCATCTCGCTGCCGGGAAACATGTTCATCGTCGAGGAGATCCACTCCCGGATCTCCTCGCGACCGCTCCTGTTGCCCATTCCGTGCTCGACATACATTGCGTCCTCGGTGAAGTGGTCGGCGTAGCTCGCCCAGTCCCACGTCTTGCCGATCTCGACGACGGCCTGCTCGTAGTTGTGGAAGGCCCGCTCGAGCTCTTCCCGCGACCATTGACCCATCGGTGACTCCTTCGGCTCCGCGCGCAAAACGCCGAACCCGTTGTACCAAACGCGGGGGTGCCGCGGAGCAGAATCAGGACACGGTCAAAGTGCGCGACCGTGCCGAGATCCGGTCCAACGACGCCGTTGTCCGGTCAGCAAATACGCGTGCATGTCCTGCCGATGCCGGCGACTTCGCGCGTCGCGTCGACGTAGGGACGAAGCGGGCCCGGGTCGCGTCCGACGTAGAGCTGGCGTCGCGGTCGGCGGGCGGTGGAGGAAAATACTCGTAGCTTGGGGATGCTAGCGGCCGATCGCCAGCATGTACACCTCGTCGAACCAGTAGCCGTGACCCAATGTGCTTGCGGCGCAATGCAGAACCGTAACGAGGAGGGCAATCGGAACGACTACGTCGTTGGCGAATGGTGCGACGGCTCGATCGGTTGACGTGTCGATGCCTGCAGTCCCCACGTACCGCCCCGATACTGTCGGGCCATGGCCCTCCGTCTCGACCCTCAGGTGTACACAAAGCTCACCAAACTGGTCGAAGCGCTGGGGGAGACGGAGGCATCCCCCGTCGGCGACGTCGAGGCTCGTCGCATCGGCGGTCACCGGATGATGGACTACGTCGCCACCACCACCGCACCCGCCGAGGGCGTCGCCACCGAACAGTTCTCCCTGCCGACAGGCGACAGCGCAGCGCTGGACGCAACCTGGTATCGGCGATCCGCAGGGGACCAGCCCGGAAGCGCGGTGCTATACATCCATGGCGGCGGCATGATCTTCGGCCTCGAGCACATCGGCGCGATGTGCGACCTCACGGTGCGTGAGTATGTCGCCGCGTCGGGCGTGCCGATGCTGGTCGTCGACTACCGCGTCGCGCCCGAATATCCGCACCCCATTCCCGTCGAAGACTGCTATGCGGCCCTCCAGTGGCTGGCCGAACAGGGGACGATGCTTGGTTTCGATCCGGCCCGGCTGGCCGTCATGGGCGACAGCGCCGGCGGTGGGCTGGCGGCAGGCGTATGCCTGATGGCGCGGGACCGGGGTGGCCCCGCCGTTGCGCAGCAGCTGCTGATCTACCCGATGCTCGACGACCGCCCTTCGACGCCCGACCCAGCGCTGATGCGGTTCCTTACCTGGACCTATGACGACAACCTCACCGGCTGGGGTGCCCTGCTCGGCGCCAAGGCAGGCGGTGACGACGTTTCGCCATACGCCGCACCCGCCCGCGCGACCGATTTGACCGGACTTCCCGCCACTTACATCGACGTCGGCGACCTGGACATCTTCCGCAACGAGGACATCACCTACGCACGCAGGCTGTCGGAGGCAGGCGTGCCGACCGAATTTCATCTACATCCCGGTTGTCCGCACATCTTCGAAACCGTGGCGCACGGGACCGACGTGGCGTCGCGCGCACTCAACGATCGCATCCGGCGACTTCGGTCCCTGTAGCGGTTTCCCGTAACGGACCCGTCGCGCAGCCCGATAAACAGTTGGGGGGCGAGGCTTGCTGCCCAATGCCGCGTCAAGCAAGCCAAAGGAATGAAATGAACTGTGCCGCATCCGGCGTCGGACTGTGGAGGCAATTCGGCGTCAGCATCACCCAGCTAAGGAGGTAGAGGATGAAACTGGCCAAAACAGTGGTCAATGCGATCGTCGTCACTGCGCTCGGCTTCGGGGCCGTCGGGCTGGGCACGGGAGTCGCGTCAGCGAAGCCGGGACACGACATCGACAGGCCGTGCTTCCCGTTCTGCGAGAACCGCAATGACTGGAACAACGGGAACGACTTCAATCGCGGGGACTTCGACAAGGGACCCTGGTGGGCCAGCAACCGCCACGACTGGTGGGACGACCGTCAAGGACCGCCCCCGTGGGGCTGGGGCCCACCGCCTGCTTACCAGTGGACCGGAGGCCCGCCTCATCCGTTCAACTACTGGGGCTACGACGTGAACCCAGAGTGGAATGACGGCTTCCACCAGTGGGGCATCTCGCTGTTCGGTCTATGGATTCCGATCATCGGAATCGACGTCACCTAAGAGAGACGCGTGTCGGGGCGTCCTCAATCTGAGGGCGCCTCGACGACGTCCTTGATCCGCTCGAGCGTCTTGCGCATGTCGCGGATGTTGCGCCGCCTGCGGAGTTGGCCGCCCAACACCGCGAACACCTTCATGAACGCGCTGTCGTTGAGACGGAACGACTCGGTGACCTCGGTGCCACCGTCCACCGGGGTGAACCGGTAGTGCCAGTTATTCACCGGGGTGTCGCCGACTAGCACCTCGAAGCCGAACTCGCGGCCCGGGTCGCAGGCGGTGACCCGGCAGGTCGTCCAGTACACAGGGCCGATCTCGTTGCGACGCACATGTCCGCGGAACCGGGCGCCCAGCGCTGGACCGGTGGTGCCGTCCAGCCATTCGGCCTCGATCACCTCGGGCGAGAACTTGCCGGTGTTGCGGACGTCGGAGACGATGTTCCAGATCTCGTCCGCCGGCGCCGCCATCGGAACCGTCACCGAAGCGTGCATTGCCACTGCCTCCTCTAGTCTTCGTCCTCTTGCGCGAGGTCGTGCCGGACGACGTGGACCTCGCCGCGCGGCAGGCATGCCGCGTAACCGTGGTACTTGCCGTACAGCTCCCATGCCGTGCGGTGCTCGTTGCTATGCGCGTGGATCTCGTGGCCGTCGGAGAACCCGAGGTGCAGGCTGCCGTCTTCGTCCCAGTCGGCGTGTGTGATCGTCTGGCCTGCGAAGTCGAACAGCGGACGCACTTCGTTCTTCATGGCCTTCGGGTCGACGACCACGACCTCTTCGTCGTCAGTGGCGATCTTCGGCAGGCGCAGATGAAACGGCACCGCGATGATGAGCTCGTTGTAGTCATCCAGGCTCAGCACCAGACCGTCGCGGAACATGATGCGCTGTACCACGCAGCCCTTGATCCATTGTTCGGTCATAGTCTCACTCTGGACGGTTGAGGGGCGGCGCACAAGAACCGTGAACATCGTCGTACAACAGGGCCATCCGATCGAGGAACCAGAGCTTTTCCGAGCATTTGGACCGCCGGGCCGAACGCGGTGATCCCAAATCGAGCACGATCAGCCCATACCCAAAGGCACTCCCGCAGCGCTTCGGAGGGAACACCGGCGGATTGCGGTTTGCGCGGCGGTGAACCCGCGCACGAACAACGCCGTTTCAAATAGTGTTACCGCATACGTATGTCCGGCGTAACTCGGGCGCAGGGAGGAGCCGTCATGATCCGTCGTCTATTACGTTTGAGCAGGTCTTTTGCCATTGCCATCGCCGCTGGCCTCTTCACGCTGGCGCTGAGTAGCCCACCGGCCGCGCTCGCCGACGATCGCCTGGCCTTCACCGGAACCACGCTGAGCGGAGCCCCGTTCAACGGCGCGTCGCTGCAGGGCAAGCCCGCCGTGCTGTGGTTCTGGACGCCGTGGTGCCCGTTCTGCAACGCCGAGGGGCCCTCGGTGAGCAGTGTGGCCGCCGCCAATCCCAAGGTGACGTTCGTCGGGGTCGCCGCGCGCTCCGATGTCGCCGCCATGGAGAGTTTTGTGTCTAAGTACAACCTGAACTTCACCAACCTCAATGACGCTGACGGCTCCATCTGGGCGCGGTACAACGTGCCGTGGCAGCCGGCATACGTGTTCTATCGCGCCGACGGCACATCGACGTTCGTGAACAATCCGACGTCGGCCATGCCGCAGCAGGAACTACAGGACCGGGTGGCGGCGCTCACCGCGTAGTCGCGACGCCGGGTGCAACAAGATCTGGTCGGGCTGGCGTTCGCCGCCGGGCTGGTGGCCGCACTCAACCCGTGCGGCTTCGCGATGCTTCCGGCGTACCTCGCGCTGGTGGTCCGGGGCACCAATGCGGACGCACGGAGCGAATCGACAAGCGGCAGCGTCGTGACCGCGGTTGGTCGCGCCGTCGCGGCGACGGCGGCGATGACGCTCGGCTTCCTCGTGGTGTTCGGCGTATTCGGCGTCTTGACCACGTCGTTGGCCTCGACCGTTCAGCAATACATGCCCTATGTGACCGTGCTCATCGGCATCGCGCTTGTCGCGCTCGGCGTCTGGCTGGTGGCCGGACGTGAAGTGTCGCTGTTGCTGCCGAATCGGTTGGCCCGCAGTGCTTCATGGGCGCCAACGAGCAGGCTCGGCTCGATGTTCGGCTACGGCGTCGCATATGCCATCGCTTCGCTGTCCTGCACCGTCGGCCCCTTCTTGGCGGTGACGGGCGCCGGTGTCGGAAGCACATCGGTAGTGGGCCGGGTGTGGATCTACCTGGCATACGCGGCCGGCTTCGCGTTGGTGGTCGGCGCGCTGGCCGTAGCCGTCGCGTTGGCCGGCTCCGCACTTGTCGACCGGATGCGGCGAATCCTGCCATACGTCAATCGAATCGGTGGTGTTGTGCTCATCCTGGTCGGCCTCTATGTCGGCTACTACGGGTACTACGAGGTTCAGCTGTTCAACGCAGGCGGCAGTCCCGAGGATCCGGTGATCGCGGCGGCGGGCCGCCTGCAGGGGGCGATCGCGGGCTGGGTCCACCGGCACGGGCCGTGGCCGTGGATCCTGGCGATAGGCGTGCTGATAGTGGTCGCGGCGCTGGGGAGATGGCGCGCGAGAAGCAGGGCCGTCCTCAGACTGTCCCGCGCGGATCGGGCCACAGCGGAGGACGAATCGTAGCCAGCGGAATTGCTTTCGGTTCCGTCGTTCGATGATTTCGTCGATCACCGGTGGTCTTAGTTGTCGTGGCCCGGAGAGCGAGGAGCGCGTCGTGGTGATAGTCGCGGGACATCTGATCGTCGAGCCCTCGGACCGCGAGGACTATCTCGCCGGGTGCGCGGTCGTAGTGGAGCAGGGCCGACGGGCGCCGGGCTGCCTCGCCTTCGCAATCTCGCCCGACTTGCTCGACCCGGGGCGCATCAACGTTTTCGAACGATGGGACTCGCAGGACGCTGTCGAGGCCTTCCGCGGTAGCGGGCCCAGCGACGAGCAGGCCGACATGCTCGTGTCGGCATCGGTTTCCGAGTTTGACGTGTCCGACGAACGCGGCCTCACCTAGCGCCTCAGCAACAGTAGAGCACCGCTCGATCAGCAGGTCTTGCTTGCATCGCTAAATTCGCGACACAGAGTCCGTGAAAGCGTCCTACACTTTATTTACAGGGGCGCCAGTGAAAGAACTCGCAGCGGCAGGCCCTCAGCACGAGACAACCGGAGACAGCCATGACCGTCTCAATTGCACATCGCGTATTCACCGATGTCGAACCGACCGAGACAGCGGTCGGGAGCCCTCAACCCGCCACCGTGTGCGCCCTGCTTCGCGAACTCGGCATGTCCCACTCATGTGTCGTGAAGCAGAAGTCGGCATTGCGCACCTGGCTGATGATCCACGAGGCGCAGCGACCGCTGAGGATCAGCCTGCGGGAAAACGGCTACGGACTTCTGTTGAAAGAGACCGACCGAGAAACGTGCCACGCCGGGCAGTTTGGCCTGACCGGGCACGCTCAACGATCGAAACCGCGATCGTCGCCGGGGATCATGGCTATCCGCTCGTGAAGTGATGCCCGGTCGGGTGCCGCACCGACGCCATGTGAGACCGTGCCCGCTCGTCGGCCGCCTCCTGCTCTGCCGGGTCGACGACAAGGGCATCGGGACCGGGGTACACGGTGGCCTCATGGTGTGTGGTGAACCACCGCACCACATATGGAGGGGAGCCGTCCGCCGAACGGACCGCGGTGATCTCGCCGCGCTGGTCCGGCTGTTCGACCGTCGCGCCCTTGATCACCAACCAGTCGCCCACCTTGGCCTTCATCGTCCACTCCCTTCTTCGCATCAACCGACCTGCCGATACAGATGAATTGTCCCTCGCCGCGCAAGACCTTGTAACTGCTCATCGGTGGTCCGCGATATCCCTGCTGTCGGGGCTGTACGCACGACGGGAAGTAGCGCCATGAATGTCCTCCACCAATTTCCGGGCAACTGGATTCGCCGGCTCTCGGCGGCCGCGCTTGCGGCGACCCTTCTAGCGGGCCTGATCGGCGTCCTCGGTGGCACACCGAGGGCAGCCGCAGCGCCGGAAGTGCTCGCCGTGCCGTCGCCGTCGATGGGTCGAGACATTCAGGTTCAGTTTCAAGGAGGCGGCCCGCGTGCGGTCTATCTGCTGGACGGGCTGCGGGCGCGGGACGACCGCAACGGCTGGGACATCGAGACCGGAGCGTTCGGCTGGTTCGACGGATCCGGGCTGTCAGTGGTGATGCCGGTCGGCGGCATGTCCAGCTTCTACACCGACTGGTACCGGCCCGCCGTGGGCAACGGCACCACGCAGACCTACAAGTGGGAGACCTTCCTGACGTCGGAGCTTCCGGGATGGCTCGCAGCCAACAAGGGCGTCAGCCCGACCGGCAACGCCGTCGTTGGTCTGTCGATGTCGGGGGGAGCAGCGCTGATTCTCGCGGCCTACCACCCCGGCCAGTTCATCTACGCGGGATCGCTTTCGGGCTTCCTCAACACATCCAACCGGTTGTGGCCGGTGCTCATCGGCATCGCCATGGCCGACGCGGGCGGCTTCAACGCGCTCGACATGTGGGGGCCCTACGGTGGGGGTGCCTGGCAGCGCAACGATCCCATGCTGCAGATCCCACGGCTCGTCGGCAACGGGACGCGGATCTGGGTGTACAGCGGGAACGGCAATCCGACGGACCTCGATGCGGGCTTGGGCAACGCTCAGATCCCCGCTCAGTTCCTCGAAGGACTGACGATCAACACGAACAAGGAGTTCCAGGCCCGCTATGAGCGGTCCGGTGGTAGCAACGGCGTGTTCAACTTCCCGGCCAACGGAACCCACAGCTGGGGTTATTGGGGTGGACAGCTGCAGGCCATGAAGCCCGACATCCAGCGGGTGTTGGGTGCCGCCCCTGCCGCCTGATCAAAGGTCTCGCGACCAGTACTCGCCGACCAGATCCCGGCCGAAACTCGTGTGTGGCTCGCGGCGATCGAGTTGGAACCCGGCCCGTTGGTAGATCCGACGGGCGGCAGCCAAAACGTCGTTGGTCCACAACACGATTCGGGTATAACCGGAGCGTCGCGCGAAACGGAGGCATTCGTCGACCAGCCGAGTGCCGACGCCGGCGCCGCGCGTCCGCGGTTCGACCAGCAGCAGACGCAGTTGCGCAGTGTCCTCGGTTTCCGAGGCCGTGCAGAACACGCAGCCGACCCGTTCGCCGTCGAGCTCGGCAATCCAGGCGGCTTCGGGCGTGCGCGCGCCACGCGCACCGAAGTCGGCGACGATGCGGGCGACGAGCGCCTCGAAGCCGGCGTCCCAGCCGTACTCGGCGGCATAGCGGGCACCATGCCGCTCGACCACCCATCCGAGGTCGCCGGGCTCGGGGGCGCGAAGAACAAGCCCAGTTCCCTGGCGTTGATCGTCGAGCACCCGACGAATCCGGTCCATCGCCGAGACGAGTTCGAGGCGCTGATCCTCGTCAAGCGGCTCCACAAGTCGATCGATCGCGTCGGACTGCAGCGTGTCGAGTTCGGCGAAGGCCGCCCGCCCCACAAGTGTCAGGCGCACGAGCTGACGACGCCCGTCGGTTTCCGACGGCTGCCGCTCGATTAGTCCATCCGCGACGAAGCGGGACAGGATGCGGCTCAGATAGCCGGCGTCCAGATCGAGGGCGCGCCGCAACTCCGTCACGGCCATTTGGTCGGTGTGCGCCAGTTCGAACAGCACCCGGGCCTCGGTGAGGCCGAACGCGGACCCGGCCAGTTGCGGTCGCAATAACCCGAGAACCCGGGTGTAGAAGCGGTTGAATCCGCGGACCTCGGTTACGGTGGAAACCCGCATGATTGACAGCGTCAACGATTTCCTTGACAGTGTCAACTGTTTGCCCATGGCGTAGGCGCTCAGCTGCACGGGTTATCCTCTACGAAGCCAGCGTGGGCGGAGCAAGAGGCCCACACAGCAACCACCTGAACTCAACGCCGGCAGGATTGCGGGCGCCGAAAGGCTGTACCTTGCCAGAAACACAGACGGGCTCACCTGACCTCGAGCCGCACTTCGATGACGTCCAAGCGCATTACGACCTGTCCGACGATTTCTTCCGGCTCTTCCTCGATCCGTCGCAGACCTACAGCTGCGCGTATTTCGAGCGCGACGACATGACCCTGGAAGAGGCCCAGCTGGCCAAGATCGACCTGTCTTTGGGAAAGCTCGGCCTGCAGCCAGGGATGACGCTGCTCGATGTCGGCTGCGGCTGGGGCGCCACTCTGCGCCGCGCCATCGAACGCTACGACGTCAACGCCATCGGCCTTACGCTGAGTCGCAACCAGCAAGCCCACGTCGAGAAGAGCTTCGCCGCGTTGGACAGCCCACGCTCGAAGCGAGTGCTGCTGCAGGGGTGGGAGCAGTTCGACGAGCCGGTTGACCGCATCGTTTCGATCGGCGCGTTCGAGCACTTCGGTTTCGACCGTTACGACGACTTCTTCAAAATGGCCTACGCGGCGCTGCCGGCCGACGGCGTGATGATGCTGCACACGATCGTGGCGACGAGTACCGAGGAGATTGAAGAGCGCGGTCTGAAGGTGACGATGAAACACCTGAGGTTCTTCAAGTTCATCATGGACGAGATCTTCCCGGGTGGACGCCTGCCTTCGGTGGCAAAGGTCGAAGAGCATGCAACCAAGGCCGGCTTCAAGGTCGAGCTCGTGCAGCCGCTGCGGTTGCACTACGCGCGCACCCTGGACAACTGGTCGGCCGCCCTGGAGGCCCACAAGGACGAGGCGATCGCGATCCAGTCGCAGGAGGTGTATGACCGCTACATGAAGTACTTGACCGGTTGCGCAGACCTGTTCCGCGACGGCTACACCGACGTCTGCCAGTTCACTCTGGTGAAGAGCTAGGGCTTACCGGCGCCGACGGCGATCGCCTCGATTACTGCGCCTGGATTGTCCAGCGCCACAAATGTTTTGGCGTCGGGCACCTCGATCAGCGAGGAGTCCGGGAAAAGCTCGGCCATGCGTTTCCCAAGCGACGGTTTGAAACACCGGTCGCGCTGACCCCACACCAGCGTTACCGGTTTGGTGAACCGCGGGAATCTCGTCGACACCTCGGTCAAATCTGTTTTGGCGACGTTCCGCAAGAGGGTGGCCAGGTCGCGGCAGATGCGGCTGTCCCGGCGGCACGGTTGGAGCCAACTATCGGTCAGTTGCGGATCGGGATTATTGAGCAGCAGTCCGAAGCCAAGCGGTGATTCCCGCAATGCCCTCAGCTTCATCTGCCCGAACAGGAACTTGATAGAGGTGGGCCCGCGCAGCAGCGCGAAGACGAGCGTGAACGGGAACGGCGGGAACTTGTCGAACGCGTCGCAGTTGGTCAGCACCAGGCGTCCGACGACTTCCGGGTGAGCGTCGATGACGAACTGACACAGGCCGCCACCGGTGTCGTTGCCCACGAGCGTCACGCCGGAGAGGCCGAGCGCAGTGATGAAATCGTGGATCAGTGTCGCGATGCCGCGCGGGGACAGGTCGGCATCCTTGTTCACGGGAACGGTGTGGGAGCCCAGCGGCCAGTCCGGCAGGATGCACCGAAACCCTTGCTGCGCCAATCCTTCGGCGACCCGGACCCACAGACGATGGTCGACGAGGATGCCGTGCACGAACAGCACGGGCGGGTGCGGGGAGTTCTCCGGGCCGATGACCTGGTATTCAATCGTTGCCTGCTCCAACGCGACATGCGGCATGCCCGTACCTTACCGACTCGCGGTATGGAAATGCCAGGGCCGTCAGCGTGACCGACGGAGCCTGCGCCACAATCGCAGCGGCAGCAGACCGAGAAGGGGTGCCCGTTTACCGAGGTCGTCGCTGTCGCGTCGGTTGAAGGCGGCGGCGTAGCGCCCGGCGGCGAATCGTTTAGTCCAGACCGGCTGCCTGGAGGATGACCCTGTCGAGCCGGCGATCCGGCAGGATCTGCCAAAGGCGCATCCGGGCGTAGCTTGCCGTCATGAGCGGCAATGACGACCAATGGCTCCGAACCCCGGGAGCGAAGCTGCTGATGCTCGTCGCGCTGATGACCTCGCTGGTGTTGGGGGTCGGTTTCATCGTCATCAACACATCGCCCGAAACCGGGGTCGATTCGCTGGGCGGCACAGCGCCGTTGACGGACGAAGAGGCCAAAAGCCAGGTTGTCGATTCGGCCCGACAGATCGTCACGGTCGCACAGTTGCGGGGCGTGTCCGGCGGCTACACCTTCTTGTCGTGCAGGAACGAGCACGATCAGCCCTATCAGGGTGCGGTGTACCTGAATTTCGCACTGTCCGATACCAATGCGGTCAAGCGCATCGCAGAGATAGCAGCTGCCATGGTGGCGCACGGCTGGCGAGAGGCGCCCTCGCTGGGGGAGCACTTCGGGGGAAAACTGACCAAGGACGGAGTCACGTCGACGTTTGAGCAGAACCCCGACGACGCAGGCTTCGGAACCATGCGCATCTACGGCGAATGCCGAAACATGGCCGACCACAGAAACGACAACCCGGCCTGGACCGACATCACCGACCAGCTCAGTTGAGGCTTCGCTGTAACAGCATCGTGTCCAGCCACCGACCGTGTTTGAATCCGACGGAGGCCAACCGCCCGGCGTCGACGAAGCCCCGATTGCGGTGCAGCGCAAGGGAAGCGTCGGCATCGGCGTCCACGATGACGGCGATGACCTGCCGGATGCCCGCATCCGAGCAGCCTGCCAGTAAGGCATCCAGTAGTCGCCCGCCAATGCCCCGGCCTGCGGCGTGGGGAGCGATGTAGATCGAATCTTCGACGGTGTATCGGTACGCAGGACGTGTCTTCCACGGCACGCAGTACGCGTAACTGGCTACTGCGCCGTCGATCTCAGCGGTGACGAACGGCAGCCCGGCATCGGTGACCGCACGGAATCGGCGGGTCCATTCCTGTCGATCGGGCGGGGTCGTCTCGAAGGTCGCGACTCCGGTTCTCACGTGGTGTGCGTAGATGGCGCCGATCGCGTCAAGGTCCTTCGCCACGGTGGGCCGGATGGTCGGTTCGCTCGTGCTCAACGCCGTCAGCAGGCGACCGGATGCGACTCGCAGTACGGGGTCGTGCCAGGGAAGCGGTTGCGATGATCGGCGACCCACCGGTAAAGCGCTTCCTGTAGCGACCTCATGCCGGGCACTCGATATACCAACAGCGGGAGCCTGGTGCCCAACGCCGCCGACACGGCCGCGTTCGCGGCCTCCGCCCCGCCATAGACCTCTCCGGAAGAGTCCAGCCACCACACCGATTCCATGAGTCGGTCCGCAGGTATGCCCAGTCGCTCCGCCGTGCCTGCGCGCTGCAGCGGTTCAGTCTGCAGATCGCCGGTGCGGTTCAGTCTGACCAAGAAGTCGCGGGACCGGGTGCACATTCCACATGCGCCGTCGAAGAACAAGACTCCACTCACTGCTTCATTGTCCACCCGTCGAGATGTCCGGCGCCAAGTCGGCTACCGCCTCGCGGGCCGATGTGACCGAACCGATCCGCAGGGCGGTTTGTCCCGCGTAACACGCCGTGCGGTCAACCGCAGAAGCAGGCATCCCGACAGTCGGGGCGACGGGGGAGAACAACGGAAGCCGGGGAGTCTGTATGCGGTAGACCGAAGCGTTAGCCGGAAGCTTGGCGAGGATCCCGCTTCGGGCGTTGATCAACCGGGGACCGGCGTTGACAGTTCCGTCATCACGGCACCACCGCTCGGTCGCGGCGTTGGCGATCACCCGGTGCGGCGCGGGCCAGCCGAGTCCGAACAACATCGTCCTGAAGGTCTTGCGGGCAGCAAGGATTCGGCGCTGGTACTCCGGATGCGCCCGGACTCATGGGTCAGGAGGAACCGCGTCCCCGCGATCACCCCGCTGGCCCCCTCCGCAGGGGCCGCGCGCGTGTCGTCTCCCGCTGCAATGCCGGTCAAGCAGATCCACGGGCGGGCGCACCGGGTTTAGGGGCATCGGGACTGGCGTCGCGGCGGCGGGCCGCCATGCCAGCGAGTGCCTCGAGAACGACGCGGTGCGCGGCATTCACGGTGAGCTCGGCGTGGTCGTAGGCAGGCGCGACCTCGACCACGTCGACGCCGGCGACATCGTGGTCGTAACAGAGCTGACGGACCATGCGGAGTAGGTCCGCGCTGGTGATTCCCCCCGGCTCCGGTGTGCCGGTACCGGGCGCGTGGGCCGGATCGAGGACGTCGATGTCGACCGATACGTACAGCTTTTCGGCCTTCGCGAGCGCCTCGCTGACGGCGTCGCGCATGACCTCCTTGAAACCGCGCTCCCAGATCTCCTGCATGGTGTGCCAGGTCATGCCCTGCTCGAGCATCCACTCGAAGGTGTCCTGCGGCGGCCAGTAACCACGCAGACCGACCTGCACGAAATGGGTGCCGGGAACCGCGCCCGATTCGATCAACCGGCGCATCGGAGTGCCATGGCTGGCCAGGTTTCCGTCGATGATGTCCGCGGTGTCGGCGTGCGCATCGAAGTGCACCATGCCGACGTTGCCGTACCCGTGCACGTCAGCGACCGCCGTGGCTGCCGGCCAGGTGATCGAGTGGTCGCCGCCGAGAACGACCGGGACGATACCGCGGGACACCACGGCGTGCACACGCTCCCGGATGTTCCTGTGCGAGACCTCGGTAAGGCCATGGGGGCAGAACGCATCGCCGAAGTCGACGACTTCCAACCAGTCGAAGATCTCCATCCCGTAGTCCAAGTGGTACGTGCCCGGTTCATATGCGGTGGCCCGGATCGCCCGCGGGCCGAATCTTGCGCCGGGACGGTTCGTCGTCGCCACGTCGAACGGTGCGCCGACGATCGCGACGTCGGGCCGCCAGGACTCGAGTTGCTCAACCTCGGTGAGAAACGGGCGGTGCCCGAACGACGCGAGACCGGCGTATGGCAAGTCGAGCTGCTCAGCCATCCCCGGCGGCAAGTCTCGCTGCGGCCCATGGTCGTGCTGATCGCTCATGGGCGTGACAGTACCGTTCGGCGTGACTCGATTTCGACGATCAGCCGCGCCCGTGCCGGACCCGGTTACCTAGCCGCGAAGTCGGCGAAGTGTTTCAGCCCGGAGCCCCAGCCGTCGGCCGCGCCGACAGCGTCGGCCATGCCCTGACCGCCCTCGGGCATCCGCCAGAAGTCCTTGTGCACCAGGATGACTCGCGTTCGATCGCCTTCTGCGGTGAACGCCACAGAGACCCGTGACGCCTTATCCACGTCGGTTTCCAGCTGCCACGTGCCGGTGATCATCCACGCGAAGGTGAAGCCGGCGGGCGGATCCCATTCGGTGACCTGTCCCCATACCGACTCGCTACCGTCCTCGCAGCTGTCGTAGATCCGGCCACCGACACGCGGTTCGACGGTCATCGCCACCACAGGAGATCCCGCCAAGTGGTGGTCAGCGGGCCACCATTCGGCCATGTGATTGGTGAAGAGGTCGAACGCCCGCTCCGGCGTTCCGGCAACGGTGATCTCGCGACGGACATCGGTGATCGCGGTCATGAGCTGCCTCCTGGATCGTTGGGATGGTTGTCGGCGAAGTCGGCGAATGACGAGAGCGCATCGCGCCACACGACGTCGAGCCACTGCCGCAGTACCTCGAAGCCATCGGTGGTCACGGTGTAGACGCGACGAGTCCCGACTGGATGGGACGTCACGATCTCGGCGTCTTTGAGGATTTTCAGGTGCTGCGACACGGCGGGCCTGCTGATCGGCAGCTGATCCGCGATTTCTTGGACGGACGACGGCGTGCGGCGGACCACGTCGAGCACCTCCCGCCGAGTCGCGTCGGCGAGCGAGTCCAACACCCTTTCGTAAGTCACCACTTACCGTTAATACCAGCTTACGGAAGGCTGGTCAAGCCAAGCTCACGATCTTCGGCCTGCGCCGCCGGAGTCGAGCCTGCACAGCGGCTCATCCGGGGATCACTTCACCGCGCGGCGACTGTAGCCGCCCGCCGCAACAGATATGGCGCGACCGCGCGGTGAATGGGCGCGACGGCCGTCCAGATGATGCGACCCATCACCGGTCGCCGGTAGCTCACGTGCGTCTCGAGCACGGCGGTCGACGGCGCAACTCGTCGGGCCACAAGAAGACCGTGCAGCAGCGGGCCGGTAGCGCGCAGTCGGATGTGGTCATGTTCGGCGGTCAGGATCTTCCAGCCCAGAACATGGTTCGGAGCGGCGAGCGGTGCCAATTCGAACCTCAGCACGTGTCGATGCGCGATTAGCACGACGATGCGCAGCCACTGCGGAGCGTCCTGAAGACCGGCCCGCATCATCTCCTCCGCCGACCGGGTATCGGTCTGGCTCACCGAGACCTCGAATGCGTCAGCGTAGTCGCATCTTTCGGCGGCTACGATCGATCGCCGCTGTACGACAGCCACTTTCGACCAATCCCTTTCAGCATGCGCGGGTACACGATCAAATAGCGAAACGGTGTGATGGCCGCCATGTAGGCACGCCCAAGCAGACCGTTCGGCTTCACCAGGATCGCCATCTGGCCGCGGTAGCCGCCGGTCTCGTCTGGCACCCAGCCGAGATGGATGACTCCGTGCACGGTCTGGTTGATGAGCTCCGCTGCCCACTCGTCGTCAATCTGGTAGAGCGGCGTGAACCCCATTGCCGGTTTGACGGTCGAGGGGGAGTTGCGCAGGTCCGCGGGCAGGCGGTATCGCAGGCTCGGACGCGCTGGGTCGTCCGCGGCTTCGTCCCAACCGAAGGCCTGACCGAGCGCCTCTCGAACCGCGAAGAGCACGCCGACCAGCGACCACCGCGGCCGCACCTCATCGAACGAGGCCACCATCTGAACCAGCCTGGCGAAAGTCGTGCGGGCCACCCGGAGTCGGCAACTCCCAGACGTCCTCTAGCCGGAAGTCGTGGGTGAGTCCGTGGATTCGCCACGGCCGGGAAAAGTGGGCGCTCTTCGGGAGTTTCATCGGGAGCCTCCTTGACGATCAGGCTAACATACGTACATGCATGTATCTATATCCGACGCGGATGCCCGGCCGCGGACGCAGGCCGACCGTCGCGCGCGCACCCGAGCCGCCCTGCTCGAGGCGGCGGCGAGGGGATTTTCGCGCTACGGGTACGGCAACCTCGTCCTCGAGAAGGTCGCGAGCGAAGCCGGATACACGCGCGGGGCGCTGTATCACCTCTTCACCGGCAAGGAAGAACTCGCGCTCGCCGTGGTGGACTGGGTCGTCGGCACGTGGGAGCGAGAAGTATGGGAGCCGGCGCAGCACGCGGACGCGCCCGTCGACGTCCTTGTCGCCCTCGCGCGCGGGCACATCGTGTTCTGCCGCCGCGACATCGCACGGGTGATGATGGCGCTGCGGGTCGAGTTCGACGGTCGAGAACATCCCGTCGGCGCCAAGGTCACTGAGATCGGAAAGGACCTCGCGATGAGGTTCGGAACGGTTATCGCCGCAGGCCGCAGGGACTCGTCGATACCTGCAGGACCTCCGGCGAAGACACTCGGGGCGGCGATCACTTCCGCCGTCGAAGGGCTGGCCATTCACCTGGCGGGAGCCCCGCACGACGAGGTGATGGCCGAGCGGATGGTCCGCGGACTGCTTGGCGTCAGCCCCGATTGAAGGTGACAGCCGCGGGGCAACGGGCACACTCGAACCGTGCAGCTGATCACGGTCGAGGACATCCAGGCAGCGGCTGATCGGATCAAGGGCGCGGTCGTTCGGACACAGCTGATCCCGGCACGGTGGGCCGACGCGGACCGCCCGCTCTGGATCAAGCCGGAGAGCCTGCAGCCGATCGGCGCGTTCAAGATTCGTGGTGCCTTCAACGCCGTCGGCAACCTGACGAGGCAGACCGCGCACGTGGAGTGGTCGCCTACTCGAGCGGAAACCATGCCCAGGCCGTTGCCTGCTGCGGCCGCGGCGTTCGGCGTTCCCGCCCACATCGTGATGCCGGAAGAGACCCCGAACGTCAAGGTGCAGGCCACCCGCGACCATGGCGCACATGTTGTACTGTGCGCGCCCGGACAACGCGAGAAGGTGGCCGCAGAGGTCGTGAAAAAGACTGGCGGCGTGCTGATCCCGCCCTTCGACCATCCAGACGTCATCGCCGGCCAGGGCACGATCGGTCTGGAGATCGCCGACGATCTGCCGGACGTGGAGAACGTGCTGATTCCGGTCAGCGGCGGCGGCCTGGCATCCGGTATCGGCACCGCCATCAAGGCCAGGTGCCCGAACGCCAAGGTCTTCGGCGTCGAGCCCGAACTCGCCGCCGACACCACCGAGGGCCTGCGGCGAGGCGACCGAGTCGACTGGTCCATCGAGGACCGCAACCGCACCATCGCCGACGGCCTGCGATCGCAGCCGTCCGCGTTGACGTTCGCGCATCTACAGAAGGTGATCGACGGGATGATCACGGTGTCGGAGAAGGAGATTCGCGCCGCAGTTCGTGAACTCGCCGTCAAGGCTCACCTTGTCAGTGAGCCCAGTGGGGCGGTTGGCTTGGCCGCCTATCGACAGGGCGCGACACCGCAGGGCCGAACGGTCATGATCCTGTCCGGGGGCAACGTCGAGCGGTCCGTTCTCGCCGACATCCTTGCAGGCTGAAAAAATTTCAGCACACGTAGCGGTTTGCTGTCAGCACTCCTGGCGCCCATCTCGTGGTGGTCCGCGACTGGTTTGATTTGCTCGGCATTCAATAGGCCGTGAGCGGCGACGGCCCACGGGCGGCCATATCACCTAACCCAGGTAGTCTCACCCCGGTAGGTGACGACGAGACCACGCCCACAGGTAGGGGTCCAGAAGGGGTGCAGATGGACGCGGTGCTCGGACTGTCCATGACGCCGACCACCGTTGGGCTCGTCCTCGTCGAAGGCCAAGAAGCCGACGGCGCCACGATGGACAAGGACGAGTTCGCGGTCCACGACCGCGGCCTCGTCAGCGCAGTCAACACCTCCGAAAAGGCGGCCGCTGCCGTGCTGCGCACCGAGGCGATCGCCGCGGCCCGCGGCCACCGCCTTCATTCGATCGGTGTGACATGGAGCGAAGACGCCGACACAGAGGCCTCGCTCCTACTGGAGTCGCTGTCGGAGTCCGGTTTCGACAACGTGGTCGCCGTGCGATTGCCGGAAGCCACGGAAGCGCTGGCCCGGGGAATCGCCAGCGTCATCGGCCACGACATCACCGCCGTCTGCGTCATTGAGCCCGACGCCGTCGTCGTGCTGGTGGTCGATACGTCCGACGGCGCTGTGCAGACGGCGGTCAATCACACCGTCACCACCGACGAGGATCTCGCGCGGTGGTTGAGCGCGATATTCGCTCAGGCCGATTGGCGGCCCGAAGCCCTTGTGCTGGTCGGTTCGGGCAGCGACCTCGACGCCATCACGCCGCACCTCGAAGACGTGCTGGCGGTTCCGGTCTTCGTGCCTGCCGAAGCTCAGTTGGCGCTTGCTCGCGGCGCGGCTATCGCGTCGGCGCACGGCCCCGACCTCTCTCGACGAACCGGGCGAGGAGTCCGAGCCGCGTTCCCACCGACACCCCGGCGGTCCGGCCGATGTCGCACGTCGGCGCGGCCAGCGCCCTGTTGGGTGTGGGTGTGGTGACCTTCGTGGTGTCGGGATCGCTGGCCCTGGGTCTGCAACTGACCTCCGGCGAAAGCGCGAAACCGGCCGACAATCCGCCTGCGGCCAGTACGTCCGATGAGCCCGCCGCGGTGAAGTCCGTGCGCCCCGCCCCGGCCGCGCTGCCACCGACCGTCGAGGCGCTGCCGCCGCCTCCGCCCGCGGAACTCCCACCGCCGCCCGAAGTCGCGATCGAACCGGCGCCCGTTGCCGAGCCGCTCGCGCCCGAGGCCACGGTGCCCGACCCGCTGGCCCCGGTCGATGGGACCGTCCCCGGTGGCGCGGAGCTCCCGCCGGGAGTCACCGACCCGGCTCCGGGGATCATTCCCGCATCCCCGACACCGGTGCCGGAGGAACAGCCCGGAATTCTGCACCGACTCAAGGACAAGCTGTCCGGCATCGGCAAGCCGGACGATCCAGCTCAAGCGCCCGTCGATGTCGTGCCACCGCCGCAGGACCCGCTGCTGCCGCCGCCCGACGCCCCACCACCGCCGCCGCCTGGATAACGATCCCGTGCGGTGCCGCGGCGGTCTCGTCACGGTCCGGGTTAAGCCTCGATTGCGTGCAGGTTCTTCGCCGTCGGAGAGGTCTCGACCGTGGCGAGGTCGGGGTATGTGCCCAACACCCGGTCGGCCGTGCCGGAGCTGGTCACCGTGAACCAGTAGTGCTCGTTCTTGAAGTGGTGCTGGCGGTGATTTCGCCAGATCGCGCGGTAGAAACGGGTTTTCGGCTTGTAATCGCTGTGGATGAGGTAGTGGGTCCACTCGTATCCGATGCCGAGCATGGTGATGAACACCAGGAAAGTCAGACCGAGGCCAAGGCGCGGAAATGCAAGCAGCGCAATCGCAAACGCCAGCGGCACCACCCAGATCAGGGACTTCCACGGTATGAAGATCACCGGAATGTTGCGGGGGTCGACGTGATGACGGCGGTGTTCACGCGCAAGCAGCGGATCGACGGTCAGGCTCCCGATGCGCTTCGGCCGCCAGTGCAGAATGAACACGTGGACGGCCCACTCGAAGAATGGAAACAACGCGAGCATCACCACCGGAACGAGTGCGTCCGTGATCTGCCAGTCACCAAGGACAACGCGAGCTGCCAGCGCGACGGCCAGAGTGGCTCCAATCACCCTGGGGGAGTGGTGTTTCCAGAACTCGCGAAACGCATCCCGCAGCGTGAAACCCTTGCGCGTGGCGCGCTCGGCCGAGATGGTCATGGCTTTTCCTCCAAACTGGTGATCACGGCAAGCATCGCCGCGGTGGCTGGTTCGAGAAGTTCAATCGCCGCCTTCTTCGCAGCGTCGGGGTTGCCGTCCGCGATCGCGTCGGCGAGCGCCCGGTAGGCCTCCGGACGGCCGACCTCGGCGGCCATCACGGCGGCCAGAGCCGGGAGCGCCGGCTCGTATGTGGCCCGAAGCGTGTTGTACATCAGCCGGAAAACGATGGAATCGGCACCGTCGACAACGTGATCCCAGAAGGACATCGCATAGCGCTGCCGCTCGACGGGGTCGTGCTCGGAATCCAGATTGCGCACCGCCTCGTCGAGGAGCTCGGCCAACTCCGGCCGGCGGCGGACCGCCGCCAGCTCGGCGACCTTCGGCCCGTTGTGCAGCCGGGCCTCGAGGATGCTGCGGACGACGGAGAGGTCCAGCTCGCCGGCGCGCAGCAACAACCGGGGGAGAAGGTCGAGCCCTGCGTGCCGCCGGAAGTCTCGCACCGTCGTCGCATCGCCCTGGCGCACATCGATCAGGCCTGCGGCCGTGACACGCTTGAGCGCCTCGCGCACGGCAGGCCGGGACACCCCGAGCACCTCCGCAAGGCGGCGCTCGCTGGGAAGCGTCTGCCCAGGCTGCATCTCGCCGCTGAGCACGTCGGCAAGGATCTGCTCGAAGACATCTTCGGGTACCGAACGCCGGTTGACCGGTTGCAGTGCCATGGCCCCACCATGACCGATCAGAGGCCAGAGGTCAAGTGGTCTGACCACTGCCCCGCTACCTCACAGGTAATTGCATCGGTTACCTCAGGGAGGCACGGTGAAGGTGTCATTCGATAGGAGAACGAAGATGCATCACCCTCAGACCGCGAACCCGTCGATTCCGCGGTGGCTGCGCTTCGTGCTCAGGTCCGACCGCGCCGGCTCGTCCTGGTACATCGGAGCCGGCTTCTTTTTCGCACCCGTGCTCGCGGTGCTTTCGCCATGGCCCGCAGTCACTGCGGCGCTGTGGGCGGTGATCGCCGTCGCGGGGTTGTGGCTCGGCCTGCTCGGAATAGCGATGGCGGCCGGGCTGGCGATCGTGTTGCGGTCGGGGGAGGAGATTCCCGAGGACTACTGGAGGTCGATCATCGACTACCCCACGCCTACGTCGAGACCGCGGTCTTCCCCGTGTAGTCGACCTGCCAGTGCTTGATTCCATTGAGCCACCCCGACCGTAGCCGCTCGGGCTTGGAAATCGGTGTGAGGTTGGGCATTTCGTCGGCGATCGCGTTGAAGATCAGGTCGATCGTCATCCTCGCCAGGTTTGCACCGATGCAATAATGCGCGCCCGTGCCACCAAACCCCACGTGCGGGTTGGGATCTCGCAGAATGTTGAACGCGAAGGGATCGTCGAACACGTCCTCGTCGAAGTTGGCCGAGCGATAGAAAATCACCACCCGCTGGCCCTTTTTGATTGGCACCCCTGACAATTCGGTGTCCTCGAGCGCGGTGCGCTGGAACGACGTGATAGGGCTGGCCCAGCGGACGATCTCGTCGGCTGCGGTCGCGGGCCGTTCCCGCTTGAAGAGCTCCCATTGTTCAGGGAATTCGGTGAACGCCATCATCCCCTGCGTGATCGAGTTGCGGGTGGTCTCGTTTCCCGCCACCGCCAACAGGATCACGAAGAAGCCGAATTCGTCGTCAGTGAGCTTGTGCCCCTCGACATCCGCCTGGACCAGCTTGGTGACGAGGTCGTCGCCGGGGTTCTTGCCCCGTTCGGCGGCCATCTGCATGCCGTACATGATCAGCTCGACCGATGCGGCCGTCGGATCATTCCTGGCGAACTCCGGGTCTTGATCGCCGACCATCTGGTTGGACCAGTCGAACAGCTTCTTCCGGTCTTCCTGAGGCACCCCCATCAGGCCGGCGATCGCCTGAAGTGGAAGCTCGCAGGACACCTGTTCGACGAAATCGCCTGACCCCTCCGCCGCGGCCGCTTTGGCGATGTTGTGCGCACGGTCGCGGAGCTCGTCGCGCAGGGACTCGATCGCGCGCGGTGTGAACGCGCGCGAGATGATCTTGCGCAGGTGGGTGTGGTGCGGGGCGTCCTGGTTGAGCAGGACGACCTTCCCGGCTTCCAGCGAGTCGGGGTCGGCTTCGTCGCGGTAGCGCGGCAGCGCCGTCTTCATGTTGCTGGAGAACACGTCGTTGCGCCGCGACACCTCTTTGACGTCCTTGTGCTTGGTCACTACCCAGTAACCGCCGTCGCGGAATGCGCCCACCCCCTCCGGCTGTTCGTTCCACCAGATCGGCGCCGTCTTCCGCATCTCGGCGAGTTCCTCGATCGGCAGTCGCTCGGCGTAGATGTCGGGGTCGGTGAAATCGAACCCGGGTGGGAGGTTCGGAGTTGGCATCGATGGACTCCTCAATACGACGTTGTCTAGTTCCCTCAAGGCATTGCTACACCACAGATGGGACCCGGTGAAGCGGGTTGTAGAAAAGCCCTGGAAAGTCTCAAGTGGAACGTGTTCCGCCCGGATTCTCATAAATGACGCCTTGGTCACACATTGCACAGGTGTAACAATCGGGGTACCAAAACTGAAGCATTCAGTAGCACCGCGAAGAAAGCGAAGGGGGGCATCGGTGAGGAAGTCCGATAACGCGATGGCACTGTCAGTGGCCACCGGCGCGCTGGCCGCGATCGCGGCGCTGACACTGGCTGCGCCCTGCGCGCAGGCCGATCCCGACGCACCACCGCCGCCAGTGCCGATATCCTGGAGAAGAGTCCATCTCCACTCAGGCCGCAGTCGGCGACTCGGCGCTTCCCCCGCCGCCGCCCGCAGAGGTTCCGCATTTGTCGAGTCCCGAAAACCTGCCGCCCGGCACCACGGACGTTCCAGTCGATCCGCAACAGGGCAGAGGCGTCTCGTACCTGCGTGACCTGTGGCACGCGGTACAGACCCAGGACATCAGCGGCCGGGACGCGCTACTTCTGTTGACGCAGCGCCCGCTCGATCCGAACGCCGTGCCGAGGAATGGCCTTCCGGCCGGACCACAGGCACCGCTGCCCGACGCGCCACCGCTCGACGCGCCGCAGCCAGACGGTCCGCCCCCTGGACCAGTGCCACCCGAGCTGGCGCCACCTCCGCCGGCGCCGACGCCCTAGGCGTCAGACGCTCGCGGCTTCGTTGAGTTCGTTGAGGGTGTTTGTCGCTTCGAGGTACTCCTGCACCCAACGCTGGATCACCGTCGCCGACTTCTCGACCTTGTTGAGCTGACCGACGACCTGACCGACCGGGTTGAACGCGACGTCGACACTCTCGTTCGGGTATTTGTGGGTGGCGGCCACCGCCATGCCAGACACCATGTACTGCAACGGCATTCCGAGTGGTTTCGGGTTGTCCGGCTCTTCCCACGCCTCGGTCCAGTCGTTGCGAAGCATCCGGGCCGGCTTGCCTGTGAACGACCGGCTGCGAACGGTGTCGCGGCTGCTGGCGTTGGCGTATGCCTGCTGTTGGACAGCGGTGTGCTCGGCTTCCTCGACCATCAGCCACTGCGAGCCGGTCCACGCGCCCTGCGCGCCCAGCGCCAGCGCCGCGGCGATCTGCTCGCCGCTGGCGATGCCGCCCGCCGCAAGCACCGGAACCGGCGCGATCTCCTTGACGACCTGCGGCCACAGCACGATGGAGCCGACCTCGCCGCAGTGACCGCCCGCCTCGCCGCCCTGAGCGATGACGATGTCGACACCGGCGTCGGCGTGCTTGCGCGCCTGCGATGGCGAGCCGCAGAACGCGGCGACTTTGCGACCCTCGTCGTGGATGTGCTTGATCATGTCCGCCGGCGGCGTGCCGAGCGCGTTCGCGATCAACGTCACCTTCGGATGCTCGCAGCGCGACTTCCACCTGAGGCGTCGCCGTCGCCTCGGTCCAGCCGAGAAGTTGAAAGGCGTCCGCACCGCTGCCCTCGATCGGCACCCCGTGGTCGGACAGGATCTTGCGGGCGAAGTCGACGTGCTCCTGCGGAACCATGTCCTGCAACGTCTTGGTCAGCTCGTCGGCGGACAGGTTCGGAGTCCATGCCCTCGTACTTGTTGGGAATGACGATGTCGACGCCGTAGGGATGGTCGCCGATGTTGTCGTCGATCCAGTTGAGTTCGATCTCGAGCTGTTCGGGGGTGAATCCGACGGCTCCGAGCACGCCGAAGCCGCCCGCTTTGCTGACCGCGACCACCACATCGCGGCAGTGCGTGAAGGCGAAGATCGGGAACTCGATGCCGAGGTCGTCGCAGATGGCCGTGTGCATGCCGGCTCCTTCGGCAGTGGGCGAACTGAAACGTGTTCTAGTTTAGTACGCACCCGCGCCGGCAGATCAGGCGGGCCTGCAAAGACCGTTACGGGCCGCCTAACCGTCCGTTCTTGCCTCGTCCGTCTTCGCCTCGTCGCCTTTCTCTCGCGTCGTCGTCCTTTGCGCTCGTCGTCCTTTGCCTCGTCGTTCTTCGCCTCGTCCTTCTCTCGCCTCGTCCTGTCGCCTCGTCGTTCTCTAGCCGCGCGTCGTTCCTGCGCCTCGTCGTGCGCTTCCCGTATGTTCTCGTTTCTCGCCTTGTCGTCCTCCACCGTGTCGCCATATGACTTGTCGTCATCTGAGTTGTCGCGGTCTGAATTGTCGCGGTCGAGTTGTCGCGGTCGGAGTTGTCGCGGTCGGAGTTGTCGCGGTCTGAGTCGTCGCCGCTCGACTTCTCGCCCTCTGACTCCGACTCGTCGCCGAACTTCGGGTTCCCGTCGTCGTCGAGCCACTCGTTGACGGCCGTGCCCGCCACGGTGCCACCGCTGCCCGGCATGATCAGCGTGGGACGTTGTTCCACGTACTCCTTCCGCATCTCCTTGGCCTTCTCCTGGTGCTCGTCGGTCACCTCGGGCTTCTCGGTACGCGGACGGTCGTCCTGCTGCTTGTCGTCGTCCTGCTGCTTGTCGTCGTCCTGCTGCTTGTCGTCGTCCTGCTGCTTGTCGTCGTCCTGCTGCTTGTCGTCGTTGCTGCTTGTCGTCGTCCTGCTGCGACGTCTCCTGCTGCTTGTCGTCGTCCTGCTGGGTCTGTTGTTCACTCGCCATGGTCGGCGCCCCTCTGGTTGTGGTGGATGTCCCAACTCGAATAGGGACTGCCCGGAAGTGTGATTTACGAAACAGTGCGAGTGCGCGGCACCAGGAGTGAACCGGCCACCACGAGGACGCCGATCACCGCCAACGGAATCGACCACGATGCGCCGACTCGAGACGGCGTGCTGGCACTCCGCGACGTAATCGTCGTGCGGAACGATCTGGTTGAGGATCGGCACGTTAGCCAGGTTCTTGTCGTTCGCCGCTCTGGCTTCGGACAGATCGGTTGCGACGGCGTTTCCGCATCCGATCGACTGATCCTCGTCGGAGACCGACACCGGCACCAACAAAGCGATCACACCGGCGATCAGTAGGACCGCCCCCACAAGCAGAATCAAGCGTCGCGCGTTCATGGTCCTCACTTCCTAGCTGCCCGGGATGGCGGGGATGGCCGGGATGGGTGGCGGGCTCGGTATCGCCGGCGGGTTGGGAATCGCAGGCGGGTTCGGAATCGCGGGTGGATTCGGGACCGCAGGCGGGTTCGGGACTGCGGGAGCCCCAGGAACCACCGTCGTAACGGTGGTCGTCGCAGCGGGCGCCGTTGTCGACGTGGTGGTCGTCGTTGTCGTCGTTGTCGTGGTGGTTGTCGTGGTCTCCTTGCCGCCGTTATCGCCATTACCGCAGGCGACCGCGACCGGACCCATGCTGAGGGTGGCCAACGCGACAACGACCGCCGGGCGAACCTTCCAATGCGTCATCTCGGCTCTCGTCTCTCTTAGTGCTGACAGCGTCCCCGTCCCCGCTCAGGGATTGCCCGCCGACGTCCTCGCCAAACGGAAGCCGCCCCGTTAATCGGGCGGCCCGGCCTGTACCAGCTCAGGCCACCCGGACCTGGACCAGCCAGAGGACGAGGAAAGCGAATATGCACGCGAAGCACAGGACATGATCGCGGTAGATCGACCGGGCGAGCCGTGATTGTTCGGCGGGCCCGCCTGGCCGAGTACCGAGTCGAACGGCGTTGGGCACCGTTCGAATCAGGGCCAACAGAATGGGCGCGCATGCGAGCACAGCCGATGTAATGACAAGCAAGACCGGATCGTGCCCGCCGAAGCCGCGAAACACCAACGCCCCCAACAGGACCACCATGACCGCAGCGATCAAGCGGCTCATCGGCTGCGATGTCGTCGTCGCACGGCGGTAATAGTCTGCGATGGACGCGAGAACCGGCTCAGGCAGCTCGGCACCCCGCACAGCGCGAACCTGCGTGTCGAAGATGAGGTCCATCCAGAGCACGGCCAGCAGGAAACCGCTGCAGGCAACAAGCAAGCCGTGGTCGACGCTCATCGCACCATGGCAGCGGTCAGCCTCTGCGGCCGGCGACCGCAACCCGCAGAACCGGCCAGCCGTTCGCCGCGGCCGCGGCGGCCAGCCCCGAACGCGGGTTCACCGGCCGAGGATGGCCGATCACCGACATCAACGCCACGTCCTCGTCTCCGTCGGCGTAGAAGTAACTGCTCTGAAGATCGACGCCGTTATCCGCGCAAAACTTCTGTGCCGCATCGACTTTTCGGGCGCCCCAAATGATCGGCTTTTCGATCCCACCGGTCAGCACACCGTTCTCGTCGACCTCAAAGTGGTTGCACAACAACTGAGTTATTCCAAGAGCACGGGCGACGGGTTCGGCGTGGATGGTCAGCGCCGATGAACACAGCGCAATCGTGTGGCCGCGCTGCCGGTGCGCCTCCACGATCTCGCGCATGTTCGGGTAGACGCGAGATGCGATGTGCCGCACGAAAAGCCGCTCGCCGAGTTCGTCGAGTTCACGCAGCGATTCACCCTTCAGATAGCCCGCGGCCCGCAGGATGAGCCGCTCGAACCGCATGCGGCCCAGCCGGTAGCGGATCGAGGCCTCCAACACCCCGAGGACCTCTCCGATGCGCGCTTGCCGACGCCTGATCCGATCTCCTGCGTGCGCCGTAGCGGTGAATCCGGAGACCAGCGTGCCGTCCAGATCGAAGAACGCCCCCACCTGGGGTCCCGGTGGGCTCGCTGCGATCTCCGCGACCCGACCCGATGACTCCACGCTCATCACCCGAGACTACGGTTCTGGATCAAAATGAGCCGGATTGCGTCATCAACCGTAGTGTCGACGTGGACCGAGGGGGGAGGAGAGTGCCATACCGACCAAGCGTCGCGACATTCTCCTGAGGATTCTCATCGTCCTGTCCCTGCTTGCGTGCGCGGGATCCATCCCCACTTTCGCCCCGCCTCAGCCGCCGCCCGACCAGATCGAGCTGTCTGAAGGCTGGCAGCTCGCGTCGGCCGACGACACGACGGCAGACGGAGCCAGCGTCTCGCGTGCTGACGACAGGGGCACGGGCTGGCACACCGTCCGCCACATGCCCAGCACCGTCCTCGAGGCGCTACAGGACGACGGCACGTACCCCAATCTGTACTACGGCAAGAACCTGCTCGACGAGGTGCCGCAGGATCTCTACAAAAAAGACTGGTGGTACCGGACGTCGTTCAAGGCGCCGGCGGACCACACCACCTACCTGCTGGAGCTGCCCGGCATCAACTACCGTGGCGAGGTCTGGCTGAACGGCCACCTGGTGGCGGACAACAGACAGATCGTCGGGATGTACACCGCTCACGAGTTGGATGTAGCGCGCTGGATCAAACCCGGCGAGACGAACACGCTGGCCATCAAGGTCACGCCGGAGCGTGCGATCCAGGACGTCAACGGGGTTGAGCTCGCGGACAGTTGGTGGGACTGGATCAACTGGAACTATCTGGGATATCAGGGCCCGGACAAGAACCCCAACCGAGGCACGTCATTCGTCTCCGACCGCAACGCCGGGATCTGGAAGCCGGTGTACCTCAAGGTCGCGGGTGCGGTCGCACTCGGGTCCCCGGTCGTCAACACCGAATTGCCGCTGCCGCGCACCGATTCCGCGCGACTGACGATCCACACCACCGTCCGCAACTACTCAACGCAGCAGGTTCGGGGTGTCCTGCGCGCGACGATCACGCGTACAGGCAGACCAAGCATCGACGTCGAGCAGCCAGTGACACTGCTGCCGGGGCAGGACCGCGAAGTCAGCTTCACCCCCGACGTGTTCACCCAGCTGATGGTCGCCAACCCCGATCTGTGGTGGCCCTACACCCTGGGCAAGCCCAACCTCTACGACCTGCGAGTGGAGTTCCAACAGTTCGGCCGGGTATCCGACGCCACCAATCTCCGGTTCGGAATCCGGACGATCTCTCAGCATCGTGACCAGGACGGCGACTTTCCCGACCTCGGCACCGGCGGCAACTTCTACCTGACGGTCAACGGCAAAGACTTCCTCGTCCGTGGCGCGGCCTACACACCGGACCTGCTGTACTCCTACGACCCCGGCCGCGAAGACGCCATCCTGCGGTACGCCAAGGACCTCGGCCTCAACATGCTGCGGCTGGAGGGGAAGTTCTCCGGCGAACACATCGTCGAGAAGGCCGACGAGCTCGGTATCCCGCTCATGTTCGGGTGGATGTGCTGCAATCAGTGGGAGAAGTGGTCGCAGTGGGATGACGAAGACCTCCGGGTGGCACAGGAAAGCCTGCGATCGCAGATCCTGATGCTGCGTTCGCACCCGTCGGCGTTCATCTGGGCAAACGGCAGCGATGGCAGGCCGCCGCCCGACGTGCTCGCGAAATACCACGCAATACTTGATGATTCACACTGGCAGAATGCGACCGTCGACACCGTCTCGTCGTTGGCCCGCGACGCCGACGGTGAGCGCGAATGGGACGGCATCCACATGGCCGGGCCGTACAGCTGGCGACCGCCTGGATACTGGTTCAGCGGACGTTACGGTGCCACCCGCGGGTCGACCGCTGAGCAAGGCGACAACGAACACGTCCCACCGTTCGCGAGCCTGAAGAAGTTCATTCCGCCCGACAAGCTCTGGCCGATCAACGACACCTGGTATTTCCACGCGGGCTCGAACCCGAACAACTCCACACTCGAGAGCATTCAAGAGGCCGTCGACCGGCGTTACGGTCCGTCGGACGACGCCGAGGAATTCACTCGCAAGGCGCAGCTGGCGCACTACGAATCGACGCGCGCCCAATTCGAGGCGTTCGCGGCCAATGGGTGGTCCAGCCACAAGATGACCATCTACTGGATGCTGAACAGCCACTGGCCATCGTTCTTCGGCAACATCTTCGACTATTTCCTGCGCCCGGGCGGCGCGTATTACGGTGCCAAGAAAGGGCTTCAGCCGCTTTCGGTCGTGTTCGACTCCTATGCCACCGGGGATCACTCGCAGGCCCACGTGACATTGGTCAACCAATCGCCGAGCGACCGGTCGGACCTGAGCGTGCGTGTCCGCGTGTACGACCTGCAGGGTCGGATGCGGGAGGACCGGGTCGCCGATGACCTCACCGTGGATTCGGGTGGAAGCGTCGACGCCATGACGTTGCCGAGGATGGCTCGCGACTCGAGCGTTTTCTTCGTGCGCTGCGAAGTGGTCGACAAGACCGGAACCGTTCTTGCCGAAAACGTCTACTGGCAGTCTCAGCAGCGAGACGATCTTGGTGATCCGACGAACGACTGGGCTTTCGAGCTGAAGCAGGTGAGTTGGGCGGACATGACCCCGCTGAACTGGATGCCGAAGGTCCCGCTGCAGGTGACGGCGCAACGAAGCGATGCGGCGGGGGACAACGGTGTCACCATCCGACTGAAGAACCCAACACAGCGGATAGCTTTCTTCGAACGGGCCGAGATCACGTCCGCGCCCGACGGAGACGAGATCCTGCCCATTGAATACAGCGACAACTACGTGACGGTATTTCCGGGCGAAACCGTCGAGCTGCACGGCGTCGTCCCCAACGACCACACAGTCGCCAACTGGGTCCGCGTCGCGGGATACAACTCGCCACCAACGGTGGTGCCGATCGAGTAGAGGTGAGGCGCCGTGCACGAGGTCGACCAGCCGGAGGATTACGACGCGTGGGCGCAGTGACTGCAGAGATCAGGTGGCATTCATTCCGCCGACCAAGTGGGAAGGCGAGACCGTCGGCAGGTTCGCCTTCCTGCACCCGCACACTCACCTGGACTTGGTGCGCGAGGTTGTTGCTCGCACCGAGTGAGCGACGCTATCCGACGGCCGCGAAGTTGACGGTCGCCGTCGCAGCGAGCTCATTGTCATCACCGCGGTAGATGTCCACCTGGATGACGGCGGACCGCTTTCCGGTGCGCAGGATCCGGGCGACTGCCCGCGCAGGCCCGTTCTTGATGGGTCGCAGATAGCGGATGAACAGATCGGTGGTCGCGATGCCATGCCCGAACGGTGTGCTCCGGGCAGCCAGCTGCCCGGCCGTCACATCGGCCATCGTGGCGATCAGGCCGCCCTGCAACCCGCCCGCGGTGTTCATCACCCGCTCGTCAACGGGCATCTCCATGACCACGGTGCCGTCGGTCGACGGCGCCTCTCGCAACCCGATCTGGTCGAACAGCTCCCGCAGGGATTTCGGCGCCGTCACGGGAATGACACTACGGCAGGCGGGTATCCAGCCCTTATGACTCCCGGGGGCCGGCTCAAGACGCAACCCGCGTGCGTGCTGTCGGCGCCTGAGCTGTCCCGATGTATCGGTGCGGACACCGCCGCGTGGGTTCGATTCTCTTCGCACTGGGAGCAATTGGTCCAGGACGACTACGCCGCCGAGTTGGGTACGACGCGGCTGCGCCGCTATGGGCACTTCGCATACATACCGTCCGATGGCTCGGTCCGACTATTGCCACACGGCGTGTTCGCCCAGCCCGAGGATTCCAACCCGCTCTACATCGAGCGGGACCGTCACTTCCAACCGTTGACCGGATCATTCGCGGTGGACCCGCTTGTGCTCAGTCTGCTGAGGATGCTCGGCAAGGTCGCGACGGCTTTGGACGATGCAGCCGAGTGGAGCGCGAAGGTCACTCCGTTTCGAGTGCTGTCATCCGCCGACGGCGTAGGTGATCCCACCCCGGAGGGACCGCATCGCGACGGGGTCACCCTCGTCACATCCCTGTTGATCGGAAGGCACAATGCCGAGGGCGGAGAAAGCACCGTCTACGACCCCGGCGGTGCGCCGCTTCTGACCACGACGCTGAGCGCGCCCGGCACGATGCTGCTGAGCGACGACCGTCGTACCCTGCACGCGGTCTCGCCGATCCGGCCGATCGATCCGGCCCGCCCCGCGTGCCGGGACGTGCTTGTGATCACCTTCGCGCCGTATCAGCTATCAGATCGTCCACCACCCCGGTGAGCGCGCCGTGCCGTGCGGCGGACGCACGCTGGCGTTCAGCGCCCGTCCCTCGTGCCTCGAGCCGGCGCAGGAACCGGGTCATCACCTCGACGTCGCCGTGGTCCTCCAGCGCCGGCCGAATGTAGTCGAACAACCGCGTGGCCTGGACCGGAACAGGAAGGATCTGCCCACTCAACGCGTCGACGCCGCCGCCCGACCACCCATCCCTTGCCGCCCGCCAATACGCGGCCCTCAGCAACTCGCTGGGCGGCCGCGGACCGCGATCTCCCGCAACGACTTTGGCGCTCGCTGTCGTCACCAGCGCCCGAATCAGCACGGCCAGAGCGACCGCATCGTCGACATCCGTGCCGACCGACATCGACCGAACCTCCAGTGTCGGTAGCCGCGGGTTCGGCCGGAGATCCCAGAACGGTATGCCGGCATCGAGCATCGCCTCCGACTCGGCCATCTTCGCCGCGAGCTCCTCATGGTGGTCCATCGACTCGGAATAGGGCGGGGGCCCGAGGCAGGGAAAGCGGCTCCTGATCACGGTGCGCCAATCGGCGTAGCCGGTGTCCCGGCCGTTGTGGAAGGGCGAGTTGGCACTGAGCGCCACCAACAGCGGCAGCCATGGTCGCAGGTGATTGCCGGACAGCACGGCAAGTTCGCGGTCGGGCAGATGGACGTGTGTGTGCAGCGCGCAGACCGAGAAATCGTCAAGCATTGCGCGGTACTGTCTGACGCCGGCCCGGTAGCGGGGGTGATCGCCAAGGACCCACGGCTCTTCGGCGGGTAATACCGGTGTTCCGGAGGCGCAGACCCGGACGCCTTCCGCGGCCGCGGCCGCGGACACGCCGGCCCGCAGGCTGATCAATTCGGCACGCAACGCTGCGGCGTCCGCGCAGGGTCGGGTTCTCACTTCGATCTGGAATTGAGTGAACTCGTTGGATACGGCGTCGCCCAGAGCTGCGCGCGCCCGCGCCGCCACCCCGTCGGCGGTGGACCGCGGGGCACGGCTGTCAGGGTCGACGAGGAGATACTCCTCCTCGACCCCGATCGTCGGCGCGTCTGACACCGCGGTTGTGTGCCCGCGTTTGCCGCCGGGTATTCGTCCCCGCGATGCAGACCTTTCTCCGTGTCCCGGATTCACCGAATCGGCCCAGCTGCTCGACCACCGTTCCGGGGTTCGGATGGCGGCGTCACCCCGCCGCCGCCATGTGGGCCGGCTATGAGGAAGCGCTCGTCCGGTATGGGGTCGTGGTGCGCTGGGATCCCGAGCACTACCGGCGTCACTTTTCCCGGTGCTGTCAGGCGATCTGCCCTATGTGTGGCCGCCCTCCGACCGGATACGCCGCGTGCCGGTTTGATCCCGCACTCCCGGGTGCTGCGGCTCGTAGACTCTGGCCATGGCTGACACTGCGGCCACCGGACTACCGCCGGGGCCCCGGCTGCCCGCCGCAGTTCAGGCGGCACTGATGGCCCGCTACTGGCCGCGCTTCATATCCGCGTGTCGGCGACGGTACGGCAGCGCATTCACGATGCGCATCGCCACCATGGGGACATTGGTGTATCTGGACGACCCGTCGGAGATCAAGAAGGTCTTCGCGGGTAGCCCCGGCGTCTATCACGCCGGGGAGGCGAATTCGATGTTGGGCGGCCTGCTCGGCGACAGTTCGGTGCTGGTGATCGACGACGACGTGCATCGGGAGCGCCGCCGTCAAATGCTGCCCGCCTTCCACCGCGACGCGGTCGCGCGGCAGGCCGCTGTGATGGCCGAGATTGCGGCGACCAATCTCACCACGTGGCCGGTGAACACCCAATTTCCCGTCGCTCCCAAAATGTCCGAGATCACCCTCGAAGTGATCCTGCGGACCGTGATCGGCGCATCCGACCCGGTTCGACTCAGTGCACTGCGCACTGTGATGCCGAAGCTGCTCAACGTGACCCCGTGGGCATCACTTGCGATCGCGAGCCCGAACCTGCAGCGGGTCGGGCTGTGGCGAGCGCTGCGCCGCAACATGGACGAGGCCGACCGTCTGCTGTACGCCGAGATTGCCGACCGCCGTGCCGATCCCGACCTCGCGTCGCGCAGCGACGCACTGGCGATGCTGGTACGTGCGGGCCAGGACGATGGCAGCGCCATGACCGACACCGAACTCCGCGACCAATTGATGACCCTCCTCGTCGCCGGGCACGACACGACGGCGACCGGGCTCTCGTGGGCATTGGAGCGTCTGACCAGACACCCCGCCGTTTTGGACAAGGCGGTGCGGGCCGCCGAAGCCAGCGCGGCGGGCGAGCCGGCAGGCGACGACTACCTCGATGCCGTCGCGAAGGAGACGCTGCGGATACGCCCGGTTGTCTTCGATGTCGGCAGGGTCCTCAAAGAACCGGTGGAGCTCGCCGGCTACCGCCTGCCTGCGGGCGTCATGGTCGCACCGGGAATCGGCTTGGTGCACAGCAGCTCTGAGCAGTACCCCGATCCCGATCGGTTCGACCCCGGCCGAATGGTGGGGGCGACGCCGGGACCGACAACATGGCTGCCGTTCGGCGGCGGCAACCGCCGCTGTCTGGGAGCGACGTTCGCGATGGTGGAGATGCGGGTGGTCCTGCGTGAGGTGTTGCGACGGGTTGAGCTGTGCACCACCGCGGCCGCCGACGAACGGCAGAAGGTCAAACACGTCATCCTCGTGCCGCACCGCGGGGCCCGGATTCGCGTGCGGGCCATCAGAGACGTGCCGACGGCGGCTCCCGCTGTCGCCAAGGCACCGTCGTGTATGCATAGTCCGTGAGCGCACGCGCAGGCATCGTTGTCACGGGAACAGAGGTACTGACAGGGCGGGTCCAGGACCGCAACGGTCCGTGGATCGCTGATCGGCTACTCGAACTCGGCGTCGAACTCGCACACATCACGATCTGCGGCGACCGACCCCGTGACATCGCCGCGCAGCTGCGGTTCCTTGCCGGCGAGGGCGTCGACCTGATCGTCACCAGCGGTGGCCTGGGGCCGACGACTGACGACATGACGGTCGAAATCGTGGCGCAGTTCTGCGAGCGCGAACTGGTGCTTGACGAACAGCTCGAGGAGAAGATCGCGTCGATCCTCAAGCGCCTCAGTGCGCGATTCACCGACGTGGACTTCGATTCGGTACGGGCCGCCAACCGCAAGCAGGCCATGGTGCCTGCGGGCGCTCACGTCATCGATCCGGTGGGCACCGCGCCCGGCCTGGTGGTCCCGGGGGAGCCGACCGTCGTCGTCCTGCCGGGACCGCCGCGCGAGCTGCAGCCGATGTGGGAGAGCGCGATGCAGACTCCTGCCGTGAAGGACGCGATCGCAGCCCGCACGGAGTACCGGCAGGAGATGGTGCGGATGTTCGGGCTGCCCGAGTCCGGCCTCGCCGAGTCGCTGCGTGTTGCCGAGGGACAAGTCGACGGTTTCCAGCGACTCGAGATCACCACCTGCCTGCGGCGCGGAGAAGTGGAGATGGTCACCCGCTACGAACCCGACGCGGCACCGGTGTATGCCGAGTTGATGCGCGTGTTGCGCGAACGCCATGCGCGCCAGATCTTTTCGGAAGACGGTGCCCGAGTCGACGATCAGGTCGCCGGGCTGCTGGCTGGCCGTCGCATCGCTACGGCGGAGTCCTGCACGGCGGGCCTGGTCGCAGCGCGGCTCACCGACCTGGCGGGTTCCTCGGCCTATGTCGCCGGCGGGATTGTGGCCTACGCCAATGAGGCGAAGTCGGGCCTGCTCGACGTGGACCCGGTGCTCATCGAGACCCATGGTGCGGTGTCCGAACCGGTGGCCGCAGCCATGGCAGATGGTGCGCTGCGCCGGTTCGGCGCCGACACTGCGGTCTCGATCACCGGCATCGCCGGTCCCGGCGGGGGAACCGAAGCAAAACCCGTTGGGACGGTGTGCTTTTCCGTCATGCTCGCCGACGGGCCGACCTTGACACGAACCCTCCTCCTGCCGGGCAACCGGTCCGACATCCGGGAGCGCTCGACGACCGTCGCGATGCACCTGCTGCGACGCGCGCTGCTCGGCGCGAAAGACCCTGCGGCTCTTCAGGACTGACGTCAGGCCTCAGCCGCCGCGCATCTCCACATCCGTTAGTCGTCTTCGGTCACGGTGAAGCCGGCCAGCCAGTCCTCATGCATCTCTTCGTCGATGGACACTCGCCACTGGTAGCGCTGACCAGCGGTGAGCTTGAGAGATGGGATGGTGGCGGTGAACGGAATGGTGACCGGAGTTCCCTCGGGATGCACGGGCTTGTGCCTGGCCTTGATGACGCCATGCTCGGTGTGAGCCACGCGTACACCGTCGCTATCGACCAGCTCGGCACGGATCGGAAATGATGTACCGAGTTCTGCCCACTCGACTTCGACAAAGATGACGAGCGCGTGTTGCGGCACCGGCGTCGAGCTGGCCGTCCAGCCCAGGCCGAGCGCATGGACCGTTCCCGCCTGATCCAGCTGGGCGCTCTGCGCGAGCAACACGATGGCTCTCATCGCTCGCCGATCCTAGTTCCGGCCTTCTGCCTCCTCGTCCCACATCTCGATCATGGTGCGAAGGATCTCTTCGGCGCGGCCTAGACCGCCGAGGTGGCTCTCACCCGGCATGGGGTGTAGCTCCGCATCGGGCAGCCGTGATACCACGTGTTCGCCGTGTGAGTACGGGATGATGTGATCGGCATCGCCGTGCCACCAACGCACGCGGACCTTTACCTCGTCCAGCCGAAATCCCCAGTCACGGGCGAAGACGACGATGTCGTAGAACGGCGCGGCAAGCTGCCTGCGACTGCCGTTCAATAGATCGTCGAGAAACATCGCCTTGATTTCGGGCCGCGCCATCAGTGCCCTGTCGCCCGGCGGCGACACGAGGCCGTACAGGTCGGCCGCCGGTCCTGCGACCGGCCGGATAAGCCGGACCAGCGTCAGGGCTGCCAGCCGGATCGGCAAGCCGGCCACCTCGAGCAGCGGCGCGACGCGAGAGCCCAGTGCCATCAAGCCGCCACCGATGCGGTCGGGCCCCTGCGCCGGGGCGACCCCACCGACGACGCCGGCCGCCACGACACGCTCGGGCATCGCCGCCGCACAGGCCAGCGTGTAGGGACCGCCGCCGGAGAGACCGACGATGGCCATCTTGTCGATGCCCAGCGTGTCAGCGATGGTTCGCAGGTCATCGGAGAACTCGAGGACGTTCTCGTACTGGTAGGGCGTCGATGATCCGATGCCGGGTCGGTCGATACCGATCAGGCGGATGTGCGCCTCTTCTGCGTAGGCCCGCGCCTCTGTGGGGATCTGCCTGCGGGCCCCGGGGGTTCCATGCAGCCAGAACACGGCGCGACCCTGCGGAGCGCCGAACTCGGCGAACCCGATCTGCCGATCCTCGCCAACGGCGATGTTTCCCTCGAGCTTCGGGCGATCGATTGCGACAACCATGCCCCGAGTGTCGCATGCCGCTCGTGACGCTCTGTTCGCCCTCCGACATCATGGCGCATCATGGCGTCATGGCCGATGACGAGATGGACGATCTCTATGCGGTCAGGCCCGAGCAGTTCACCGCCGTGCGCACCGAACTGGCAGCCGCGGCCAAGAAGCGCGGCGACGCCTCTGCCGCGAAGCGGATCTCCGCCGCACGCAAACCAACCACGGCTGCATGGGTAGTCAATCAGCTCGCACACACCAACGAAGACGTCAAACAGTCGCTTACCGACCTCGGTGAGCGACTGCGCGCCGCGCACTCCGCGATGGACGGCGACGCCATCCGGCAGTTGTCCTCGGAGCAACGGTCCCTGGTCGATGAACTCGCGCGCGCCGCATTCGAGGGTGCCGATCTGACGAACCCGACGGCAACAGTGCGTGAGGACGTCACGGGAACGCTGCAGGCGGCGGTCGCCGACCCCGACGTCGCCGCACGGCTTGGCCGGCTGACCAAGGCCGAACAATGGTCCGGCTTCGGAGATTTCGGCAACACCACCGCTGTGTTCAAGGCTGCCCGCGGCGCGAAGTCCAAAACGGAACCCAAACAGACGCGCGAAAAGCCCGCGAGCAAGGAGCGGCGTCGGGAAGATCGCGAGTCCGCGCGCGAGGTGGAGGAGGCGAAGGCGGCGTTGGCGGCAGCCGAGCGGGCCAAGGATGACGCCGACAGTGAATTGTCGGAGCGACAAAGCGATCTGGCGGTGGCGCGGCTGCGTCTTGACGAGATGCGTCAGCGCCTCAAGGAGGCCGAGCGCAACCTCAGCACGGCCGACAGGGCCTACAACAAGGCTAAGCAGGCCAGCCGGGCAGCCGGCGAAACGGTCGAGAAGGCCAGGGCGCAGCTGAAGCAGTCCAAGCGCGCCGGATAGCTCTCAACCGACGGCGGCTTTCGCGGCGGCGAGGTTGTCCGCGGCCACCACCAGCCGGGTGTTCGTTGCCAGGTAGACCAGGGTCAGGTTCACTCGGGCCTTGCCGAGCCGCCGCGCGATCTCACCGAACGCGCCGGGCCTGTCCTCTATTTCCAGAACCAGCACCTCCTGCTCGGAAGCGATCCTGATTCCCGCGCGCTGCAATGCCTCGAACGCCGCCGTCGCGTTGTGCACAAGGATGTGTACCTCGGCCTGACCTCCTCCGCTCGCCACCGCGCACAGGCCTGCGATATTGGCACCCGCCTGGCCGAGCACATCACCGATGCGGGCGAGTTCTCCCGGCTGGTCGTCCAGATAGAGCGTCAGGTCCGTTGCCATGACGGGCTCCTTTCATCGGACTACCCGACGATCATGCTCCGATTTCGACGGCGTAGCCGACGCCTTCGACAACGAATGCAATCAAGCACAGCACGAGGATGACGATTGCGAAAGGCCACGTGCGCCGACGTCGATAGTGCGCAACGAGCCATCGCGTTGCCGCTCGGAGGTCCCTAGTCGCGTTCCACCTGATCTGTAATACTGCGACGATGCGACGCGCATTGCTGGTTCTTGCCGTCGTGCTGGCTGTATGTGTCAGTGGATGCGGCGCCACAATCAAGCCGGACGGGGCAGCGAAGACGGTGGCCGACGTCGTCTCCCGGCAGACAAAGTTCAAGCCGACCGATGTGAGCTGCCCGTCAGGGGTGGACGCGGCGGTCGGGGTCGAATTCGACTGCAAGTTCACCGGACCCGAGGGCAAGGAGTACACCGCGCACATGAAGGTGACGAAGGTCGAGGGTGAGGACGTCGAGTTCTACGTCGAATCCAAACCCAGCTGATCCCGAGAACCATTGGCGCACGGCCAATCCGAGGTCCGTTATCTCCTGCTCGACGACGGTGTAGCCGGTCGTGACCTTCACTTCAATGGAGGAGACGGCGTACAAGGCCTGCTTTGTACGCCAGAAATGCACGCGCTGAATCGGTTTCGGGATTCGCCTATAGAATCGCCGCGTCGCGCGCAACCGAACACCCGCACTCGCGTCCCGATCCGGTCGGCACTTACGGGCGGAGGCGGTGGCAGCTCGGCCCCGGAGGCGGTGGCAGCTCGGCACCCGGAGGCGGCACGGGCGCGCCAGGCGGCGGGGGCATCGGAGCCTCCATCTCCACCGCAACAACAGTCATATGGCGCCCAAAGTGAACAGCGCTACTGACATGCAGCCGCTGGGCTGCACTTGTTCGTCATGCAGCTCATGGGCTGCATAGATATGGGGAAATGTCAGTCATGGACGACGCGCTCAGGCGCTGGCCGATCCGAGCCGGCGTCTGCTGCTCGGCAACCTCAACCGGCGCAACGGACAGACTCTGCGCGAGCTTTGTGCGGGGCTCTCCATGGCACGGCAGTCGGTGAGCAAGCACCTGGCGGTCCTCGAGATGGCCGGTCTGGTGACCACGGAAAGGCGGGGCAGGGACAAGCTGCACTACCTCAACGCCGAACCGATCAGGGCCATCGCCGCCGGCTGGATCCAGCAGTTCGACCGGGCACCTGCCGACGCCACACCAATGGATGAACTGGCGAGAGGCGCTGGATCAGCCGTAGGCCAGTAACAGAGGAATGTGCTGCTCGGCAGTCGTGAGCGAGCCGTGATGGCCGACCAGTGAAGACTCCACCGGTTCCACTGTGCGCCGAACCATGGTCGTCGAGCCGCGCGCAGCCGCGACGACATCGCCGATGCGCAGGCGGACTTCGTCGCGGACCCGCTCACCGAACCATCCCGCCGCGATAGCTTCCTCACGCGATACCACCCACGCACGGTCTGCCAAGGTCTCCCGCCACGCTGCCAGCACGGTTTCCGCTGCGCCCCCGTCGACATAGACGTGCCGGGCCCGCGGTTCCCCGCCGATGGCCTGCACACCGTCGAGAAGCGGGGCGCAGTCGTCGATGTTCACCCCATCGTCGGTCTGGACTGCCACCATTCCGTGGTCGGCCACGACCGCGAGTAACCCCCCGGGCGGGAGTCCCTCCATGATGGATTCGACCAGCCGGTCGACTTCACGCAATTGCAACCGCCATGCGGGCGAACCGGGACCGTAGAGGTGCCCGAGCAGATCCACCTCCCCGTGGTAGCCGTAGCAGAATCCGCCGTCGACGACAGCCGACCGAACGCACGCGGCCAGATCCCCGAGCGCCTGTACGCCGACATAGCGGCCACCGCGCAGGACCGCGCGAGTCAGGCCGGAACCGGTGAACTCCGCGCCCGAGACGACGCTCACGGCGATGCCCGCCGAGGCCGCCCGTTCGAAGGTCGTCGCCATGGGTTGCACCTGTTCGGGCGGTGCGGTGTCGCGAAGATCGTCGCCCCAGGGGTGCGGGCGCCACCGCAGGGTGTTGAAGACCCCGACGCCGGGCAGCCGGAAGGAGAGGCCGACCAATCCGTGCTCGCCTGAACGACAGCCGGTGCCGACCGCGGCGAGGCCGGCCACGGTGGTCGACGGAAATCCGGCCTGCAGCCTCTGCCCGCGTAGCGCGGCCATCACCGGGGCATCGTCGGCGTAAGTGTCGAGGAGTTCCGCGCCCAGCCCGTCGATCAGCAGCACGCACGCGCCGCGGATCTCACCTGCCAGGTCGATACGGGCGTCGAAGCCCGCCACCCCCATTGACGCCAGCACCGACGGCACCACGTCGGCCAGATGGGGAATGTGCGGGTCCGGCTGCGGCAGGTCCACATCGCGAGACTGCCATACTCTTTCCGCTATGCCGCTGCGGATGAGGATCGTCGCCGGCATCGGGCTCACGCTGCTGCTCGGTGCGTGCACGACATCGAAACCGGTACCGGTGCCGACACCCGCGGCAGGGAGCAAGGTCTTGGCGACTTCCTCTGGCCAACTGGCCAACGGGCCTGCCCCGGACGGTGAGATTTTCTCGATCGGCCCCGCCGCGACGGACACCATCGGTGGTTACCTTCCCGATGGGAAAACTCTCAGCCCGTTCGATGTGAAGAACCCGGTGATCGCGTGGCTGGATCCGGTATTGCTGACCGCGGTCCAGAGTGCGGCTCGCGGCGCGGCGTCGGACGGTATCGACTTGAAGATCACGTCTGGATGGCGGACCAAGGGCTTCCAGCAACGGCTCTTCGATGATGCGGTGCGAACATATGGAAGTCAGGAAGTCGCCCAACAGTACGTAGCCTCTCCCGACACGTCCCGACACGTGGCGGGAAAGGCGATAGACGTGGGCCCCGTCGATGCCGATAACTGGTTGATACGCAACGGTTCTCGGTTCGGCCTGTGCCAGATCTATGCGAATGAGCTGTGGCACTTCGAGCTGGCGGCCGATTACGACGGCGTCTGTCCACCGTTGAGGCCCAATGCCGCAGGCTGATTCGCGTCAACCAGCGGCGGCGGCGATCCGGGCTGCCACGTCGGCCGCCACGGCGAGGGTCGCGGAGTCATCCGCGGCGGAGTAGCGGCCAGCGGCCGGATCGTAAGTGGCACCGGCAATCGACGCGTGGTCGGCGTCGAGCTCGACCATGTCGACCGGCCACCCGTTCTCTTCGAGATCCGATACGAAAGCACGGCTGGCCGAGATCGGCACGACATCGTCGGCGACTCCGTGCAACAGCGTGAACGGAGACTGAGGGCCGTTGCCCAGCACGTCGGTTTTCAGCTCGCGGCCGGATATCGGGTCGGGAGCCATGAACGCTCCGGCAAGACAAACGGTGTGTCTGACACGGATATCAAGGCGACGCGCCGCAACCGCCAGCCCCGCCGCCGCAACGCCGCCCATCGACCAGCCCACGACCACAAGGCCGTCTGCCCGAGCACCACGCTGCTGGGCGAAGTACGCCGACTGCACGAGGTCGCCGCGCCCTTTGTCGTCGGCGTCCGAATCCCAGTCCGGCACGACAACAGCAAGGCCGTGGCCGGCTACTAGCTCGGCGAGCGGCCGGAGGCTGGTCCTGGCGTCGGTCTGCATGCCGTGCCAGACCAGAACGGTCTGTCGTGTTGGGTCGCCGAAAAGGTCGACCAGCCGACCGGGCGAGTACTCGACGGTCTCCATACGGCCGAGGCTACGGCCAGCCGCCCGCATCCGAACGGCTCGACCCGGTCTACGTACCACCGCCTGTACCATCGCCGCATGCCGGGAGAGGACAACGACCTCTCTAGTCGGTTCGACTACCTATTCGAGCCCCTCAAGGAGCAGGAGTCGGCCGACGACACCGTCGACGCTGTACCTCCGGCGAGCGATCCCCGCGACGACGACACACCCTCACGAAGCGCTGCACCCCTGAGGTTGGGCTTCGCGGCCTTTGTCCTGGCTACGCTGGGAGCCGTGGCAGTCGTCGCCATGCTGCTTCTGCAACGGCCGAACGAGCCCGTCGACGCCCCGCTCGACCCGGCTCCGCGGTCGACGACCGAGCCCAACGCGACACCACCGGCTGGCCCCGTCCCGCCGGTGGCAACCGCGGCGGAGGTGCCGGCCGAGGCGCCGCAAACCGTGGACCAGGGCCTCTCGCAGCAGACGGCGCCTCAGTCGCAGGCGCCGACGGCGCCGCGGCTGGAACCCGAAGTGCACGTGACCAACTCGCCGACCACTCGCGCGCCGATCAGCGTCGCACCCGAAACCCGGCAGCCCTTCCCGAACCAAAGAGGCGGCGGTGGCCGACCCGAGGAGGGTAAAGGCGGCATTCTGGGAGGGCTTCCCGGACCAGACCTACCTGGCCCGCTGTGACGCGCGCCCACCAGACTTATCAGCGCCTGCGCGCCGCTCATGTGAGCGCCGTGCAAGCCGCGCTCGTGGATCACGTCGGCCGCCTGGATTGGTCCCGTGATCAGATCGTCCGCCATCAAACCGACCGACTGAGGTCTCTCCTTGCCTACGCGCGCGAACGGTCGCCGTTCCACGCCAAGCGGCTGAGTGGCATCGATCCATCCGCGGTCTCAGCCGCAGACCTGGCTGCCGTGCCGTTGATGACGAAGGGGGAAGCACAGGACGAGTGGAATTCCATCGTCACCGTTCCCGATCTCACCCGGGAGCGCGCCGAGCAGATTCTGGCTGAGCAGCAATGGTTTTCCTACACTCCGAGCGACCAACAGATCTTCAGTTCCGGCGGGTCGAGCGGCGTGCGGGGCGTCTACGTATGGGATTGGCATTTCTTCGTCTCGGCCGCGTGTCTAGCTTGGCGCATGCAAGCGCGAGAGGAGCGACGCGAACCGCATTCCCCTGCGAAGCTTGCCGTTCTGTCGGCGGGCACTCCGCCGCATGCCAGCACACCGCTGTTCGATGTGCCGACATCGCCGGTGATGGAAACCGTGGTGATACCGGCGGGTGCGCCGATCGACGCGACCATCGCATCGGTCGCGGCCGTCGAACCCACCCACCTCGTCGGCTACGCGACCGTGATCGGGCAACTTGCCCGCGCTAGTTTGGCCGGCCGACTGGATATCCACCCGGTGCGAGTAAGCACGAACTCCGAGCCGTTGCTCGACGAAGATCGGCAAGCGATTCGCGAGGCGTGGAACGCACCGGTTCACAACCTGTGGGGATCGACCGAGATCGGCGTGCAGGCCGTCGGCTGTGCCCGCGGCGCGGGCTTGCACGTGTGCGAGGACGAGGTTGTTCTCGAGCGTGTCGACGACAACGGCACACCTGTCGGACCGGACGAACCCGCCGCCCGAACGCTCGCCACCGGGCTCGCCAACCGCACCTTCCCGTTCATTCGCTATGACCTCGGCGACCAAGTCAATTGGCTGTCGGAGCCGTGCATCTGCGGAAGTGCGTTCGCGCGAGTGGCCGATATCGGTGGCCGACGCGACGACGACTTCCGATACGAGACAGCCACTATCCCAGCGAGCGTGTTCCGCTACGTTCTGGGAACGGATCCGCGGGTGTCCGAGTACCAAGTACACCAGACCGATCGCGGGGCCGACGTTCTCGCGGTCGGAACCCCGGATGTGGATGCGCTGGCGTCTTCGTTGGTCGCCGCGCTGCGCAGACAGGGCCTCTCCGACCCCGAGGTCGTCGTCCGGGTCGTCGACCGACTTCAACGCAATGAGGCGACCGGGAAGCTGAAACGCTTCATCCCGCTCCGCTAGCCGCCGTGACTCAATCGCGAGCAAAAACCTTGCACCGCATCAGGAAATCCGCCAGGAAGCTGTCATGAGAGTGCCAAGTCCGCGACAATCTGATCGGCGCCCAGTACCGGCCGCTGTTCACCGCTAACGTGTAACTCACGCAGAGGTCCGGCAGAAGGGGAACGTCTGTATGCCCGAGGAACTGACGGGACAGGCCAAGCTGTTCGACGCATTGACGACCAAGGGCACCGCCTTCACCCACGACGAACGCCGCAAATATGGCCTCTTGGGTCTGCTTCCGACCGCGGAGAAGACCCTCGAACAACAAGTGGAGCACTGCTGGCACGAGTTCTCCACGCGCCGTGACGATCTCGACAAGCACATCTACCTGCGCGCCTTGCAGGACCGCAACGAGACGCTGTTCTACCGACTGCTGCGCGACCATATCCCAGAGACGATGCCGATCGTGTACACGCCGACGGTCGGTGTGGCGTGCCAGCGTTTCAGTGAGATCTACCGGCGGCCACGGGGGCTCTTCGTGTCCTATCCGGACCGGGACAGCCTCGCCGAGGTGATCAACAACCGCCCTCACCGCGACCCCGACGTGATCGTGGTGACAGACGGCCAGCGCATTCTCGGCTTGGGAGATCAGGGCATCGGCGGGATGGGAATCCCGATCGGCAAGCTCTCCCTCTACACCCTCATCGGCGGCATTGACCCGGCCCGCACCTTGCCAATCGTCCTCGACGTAGGGACTGACAACGTCGAGCTTCTGGAAGATCCGCAGTATCTCGGCTGGCGCCACCGTCGGATCAGCGACGACGACTACTACTCCTTCATCGACGAGTTCGTGGCCACCGTGCAAGAACAACTGCCGAACGTGCTCCTGCAGTGGGAGGACTTCGCGACCGCCCACGCGCTGCCGATCCTCGAGCGCTACCGCGACAAGCTGCTCACCTTCAATGACGACATCCAGGGCACAGCGGCGGTGACGCTCGGCGCTCTGCACGGCGCGGCGAAGGTAGCCGGCCGCCCGCTGTCGCAGCAGCAGGTCGTGATGCTGGGCGCCGGCTCGGCCGGCATCGGAGTCCTCGACATGGTGCAACGCGAGATGATGGCGCAGGGATTGTCAAACAGGATGCGGCTGCGCGGATCTGGGTTGTCGACATCGCCGGACTGCTCACCGACGACCGCACTGACCTGTCCGCGGGACAGCGCAGATTCGCACAGTCTGCGAGCCGCGTCGCCGACTGGGGGGTGACAGGGCCGGCCCAGTTGGCCGATGTCGTGCACCACGTCGACGTCGGCATCCTGATGGGTTTGTCCACCGCGGCCGGTGCGTTCACCGAGGAGATCGTGCGCGAGCTGGCGGCCAAGACCGAGCGACCAATCATCTTTCCGCTGTCCAACCCGACCAGCCACGCCGAGGCGCATCCAGCGGAATTGGACGCGTGGACTTCAGGGCGTGCGTTGATCGCGACGGGTTCGCCGTTCGCGCCGTTGCGCCGCGACGGGGTGGAGCGGCCAATTGCCCAGTGCAACAACGTCTATATCTTCCCGGCGATGGGGCTCGCCGTCACCGCCGCCGAAGCGACCCGGGTGACCGACGACATGATGCGGGTCGCGGCCGCTACCCTCGGCGATGCTTCTCCGGCCCTCTCCGACCCGGCCCAGACCGCTGTTGCCTGCGTGGTCAGACGTCCCCGATGTCGCCGTCCGGATCGCTCACGCGGTGGGCCGTCAAGCCGTCGCAGACGGTGTCGCCCCGCAACGCAGCGATGAGCAACTGGCTGAGCGCATCACGGCGGTCCGCTGGAATCCCGTGTACCCGTCGTAGCGGTCGGTCACGTCCGGCGCGCGTAGCGCTGAACGAACCGTCGGAGAATCGTCGGGGGGTATTCGATATGTCGTTGCCGCGCCGCTGTTTTGAGTGAGTCGGCGGACTCGGGCGCGAAGTACCCGTGATTCTTGTAGACGTCGATTCGGGTACAGATGCCCTCGAGGTCCAGCTCGGGATGGAACTGCGTGGCATACGTGTTCGCGCCGACCCGGAAGGCCTGAACGGGGCAGTCGGGCGACGACGCGAGGCAGACCACATGGGACGGCAACGAGCTGGCCGCCTCCTTGTGTCCGCCGAAGGCGTCGAACACGTCGGGTAGATCGGCGAACAGCGGCTCCTCGCGTCCTTCCGGTGTCAGTGTGACAGTGACGGCGGCGACGGGTTCCGGGTAGCTGCGGTCGACGGTGGCACCGACGACCGAACCGAGCACGCCAACGCCGTAACAGCATCCGAGAAAGGGGAAGTCGCGGTCGACGATTCGATCGACCAGAGACAGCAGCTCTGACTCGACTCGACGTTGCGTCGGCGATTTCGAGTCCGGCGGGTCACTGACGTTGTACGGTCCGCCGCCCAGGATGATGCCGGACCATTCGGTGAGATCGATCGGCCCTAAAGACATGTGGGTCAGCCGGATACGGTGCATCCCGTTCTCGTCCAGGCCGGCGAAGCGCATCATCGCCTGATACTCGTCGTCGGCCGCTGCGTCCTCGCCGCGGATCGAGAGAAGCAGGAACGGGGCGTGGTCGACGTCTGTTGGCATGCCGTTCGTCAGCACCAACCGAAGCAGCCCCTGTGGCCACCGCTCTTCGGTGCGTCTCCCGGGGTGTTGGAGTCGCTGCCGGCAACCGGTCGCGGCACCGGCGCCACGCTGATCGGTGCGCGAGTCACGTCGACCCTTGGCTTCTCGTCTTGGGACGGCGGCGCGCTGTACCGCGGCTCCGAATATTGCCGTTGCGGTGGCGAATAGACGGGTTCAGCCGTTGGCGGTGGAGGAGGCGGAGGTGGGGGAGCCGGGGGCAGCTGCGGAGCGCTCACCGCGGTGGGTTGCGCCTTGGTCGGTGAAGGCGGGGCACTGGTCGGCGCCTCGATGTTCGATTGCTCAGCCGTTGTGGTCGGCGTGCGCATTACCAGCCAACCGCTACACACCACGGCGACGAGCACGGCGGCGACGAGCACAGACGCCACAGGCTTGGTCCGGTACCACGGCTGCGGACGGTACTGCGGCATCGCCATGTCAGTGGCCGGGTGAACAAGGACAGGCTCGGCCCAGCCGAATTCATCGGGCTGCTCGGGCAACGGGTCAGGCGCCGAAAAGATGTCGGACGGAAACGAATCGTCTTCCGTTGCAACCTCACCGCCGTCGTCCCACCGGGGTCCTTCGGGCTGATGCGGTACGAGCTGATGCGGTACGAGGTCGTAGAGGTCGACGGGCGCGGGAGCAACCTCAACGCTGTCGGTCGGCCCGAGATCCGGGACGTCGGCCACCGGGATCGGCGCAGTTACCGGCTCGTGGTCGTACGACTCGGCGGTGTCGACCGGGCCGGACCACTTGTAATCGAAGTCTTGATCAGGCGCGCCGCCCGGCGGCCCCGCTGCGTCGTGGCGCTGCATGGACGTAAGGAGTGCCAGGTCGGCGGCGCGGCGAAGGGCGCGACGTTCCATCAGCCGATTTACACGCCCCATGCGTACAAGCCTAACGGGGCGAGAAGCGCGTCGCGTACGCCGATAAAAACGACGTCGAGACGGTAGCCCGAGAAAAAACCCTCGATAGGCATCTCCGCTGACAAGCTCCAACGTCCGGGTACAAGATGGCAGGATATACCTGAAAGGATCTATCCTGCCAGCGCCTAGTCCTCCTTGCGTATCAGCCGCATCAACGCCTCGTGGTCAGGCGCGAGCAGCTCCTCGATACGCGGATGGTTCACGTCGGCGACGATGATCTCTCCGACGTCTTGATGCACGTCGCGGAAGATGCCGTGGGACTTCATCTTCTCGGTCTGATAGATGTTGTCCTCCGTCGGCGTGACGTAGTACACCGCGTCGGTCTTGAAGCGATGGATCAGCCAGAGATGAATCAAGGTCATCAGTCGCTTCTGGCGCAGCGCCTCTCCGAACGTGTTCTGGTCGCGCACGGTGAGGATGCTGCGGCCGTGCCGGTCCTTGATGGGATCGACGATCACGTTGGCGAGCTTCTCCTCGCCGTCGGGCCGCTCACCGTAGATGCCGAGTTCGAGCAGTTCGCCGCCTGCGCGTGTCGGCCGTAGCTGGACGCGGAGCTTTTCGCCGAGCTGATAGTGCTCGCTCCACAACGCCAGCCATTCCTCGAGCAGCTTCTTCGGCACCTCGGTCTGCACGAGGTGTTGACTCTGCGTCGATCCCTCGCCCATGGCCTTGGTGGTCGCCGTGCGCCCGGAGGAGGCCGCCAGCGCGGCGTCGCTGCGCGGTCCACCGACGAGGGTTTGCGGTGTGCGGTAAGGGGACTCGACCAGACGCATCTTGCGCTGCAGGCGGGCCAGCGACAGCATGCCGTCCTGCTTGAGAGCCCCGGCGAACTCTTCGGCGGCGACGCCGTCGATCTGGTGTCCGCCGTAGGTCATGAAGTTGAAGACGAAGCCCATCTTGCCGATCTCCTCGGGGAATCGGCGCATCTCGTCGTCACTCATACCGGTGGTGTCCCAGTTGAATGAGGGGGAGAGGTTGTAGGCCAGCATCTTGTCGGGATAGACGCTGTGAATCGCATGGGCGAATTCTCGGGCGTCGTCGAGATCCGCCGTCTTCGTCTCCATCCACAGGATGTCGGCGAACGGTGCCGCGGCAAGGGATTTGGCGATCGCATACGGTATGCCGCCGCGGATCTGGAAGTAACCCTCCGGCGTCTTGGCCCGTTCGCAGTCCCACGCCACGTCGGCGCCCAGCTCCTTGGCCTTCTCCCGCGCCGTGTACAGCGGCGACTTCGAAGCGAACTTGCGCCACTCCGCCGCGCTCATCTCGGCGGGCTCGCCCTCGCGCTCGCGGAAGTCGAGCAGGTCGCCAACCGCTTCGCCGTAAGTCTCCAGGCCCGCATCGACCTGCCATGCGTCAACCATCTGGGACTCGACCTTGTCGTACATGGCGTCGACGGAATCAGCAGCGCCGTCCTGCCAAGCTTTGACGCCCTCCGCGATGGCGTCGGTGATGCCTTGGCGTTGTAGCCACGCGTCGGCGGAGGCGTACTCGCCGTCGGGCAGAGCGTAAAGCAGGTGACCGTTGAGCTCCGCGACGCCCGAGTCGTAGAACCGCCGCATCATTGCCAGGAAGCAGGCCTTGTACGGGGGGATCTTGAGGTTGGTAGCGCCGAGCAGGAACGGCTGGTCACGCTCGTCGGCGCGGCTGTCGATCAAGTTGGCGGCCTCGGCGTCCGTGCGCGCGACGATGATGCCTGGCACCCCCATGATGTCGAGCTGGAAGCGGGCGGTGTTGAGACGCTTGATCTGTTCGTCCGAGGGAACGAGAACCTTGCCGCCCTGATGGCCGCACTTCTTGGTGCCGGGGCGCTGATCCTCAATGTGGTAGCCGGGCACGCCGGCCTCGACGAAGCGGCGAATCAGATTGCGCACGTGCGGGTCTCCGCCGTGGCCGGTGTCCGCATCAGCGATGATGAACGGACGGAAGTCGACGGCCGGGGTGGCGGCACGCTGCTGTTCGGTCATGCGCAGACGCAGGTACTGCTGATTGCGGTCGGCGGTGAGAAGGGCACGAACCAACCCTGCGGCCTCGTCGGGAACCTGGCTCAGCGGGTAGCTGGCGAGGTCGGGGCCGGGGTCCTCACTGGTGGAGCCCTTGGCCGAGGTCGCCCATCCGCCGAGGTAGATCCCTTCGATGCCCATGCGCTTCATCGTCACCGCTTGACCCGGAGAGTAGGGCCCGAAGGTGGTGATGCTCTTGTTCTCGGCGAAGAGCTCGCGCAGGCGAACGTAGAAGGCCGCGGCCGCCTCCCGCGCCACGGGGTAGTCGGTCGGGATCGTGCCGCGCTGCTCTACAACCTGGCGGGCCGAGTAGAGGCGGATGATCCCGTCGAAGCGCGAACTGTCGAAGTATCGCTGCATGGCGGCGACGTCCCGCTCGAATGGTGTTAAGGGCTGTGCATCAGCTTCGACGATGGCCATGCTTCAACATTACGGCGGAGGTTTCGCCGATTGTGCGGAATCCGCACCGCCTCACCCGGGCGCCGCCCGACCTACTACCATCTGTAGTTGTTATTTGCGGCTGCGCAGCGTGGCCTCGAGTGCATGTGGATCGGCAACCGTCACGGTCAGCGCCGAGTGATCGCGGAAGCCGATGACTCGCTTGATCTTGTTGCGGAAGTGGACGCACAACCCGGCGTGGGAGTTCGTCCCGAACGTCAGCCCGTCGTCGGCGAACGAGAGTCGGGGACCGACCGCGGTCCACCATCGATACGGACCGGTGACGTGGGCTTCCGAGATGTTGTCCAGTGGCGTGCTCACCCGGAGCACACCGAAGGTCGCGACGAATCGGTCGTCGTCGGTGAGGGTGACGCCGTCCCGCCGAGGGAGGGCCCCGGCGCCCAGCCACATGGGCAGGAACCGCCGATCGAAGTGGTAGGGAAAGAACTCGCTCACCAATGTGACTCCTGGCTTGTTCGTGGCAGTTTCAGGTTGTCAGAAGCCGATCCCACAGCACAACGGTCACCGTTCGATCACGTTACGGCCACTCATTGACAGTGCGCCGTGGCGCTACTAGGAGCTGGCCACTACCGGTTGTAGAAGTAGCTGTGGTGACTGCTGTCCACCAACGGCTCACCCATTGTGGTCGCGGTGATATCGGAGAAAGTGGAAGTTCGAATGAGACGCATCTACGTCCTAGTGGTCGGCTTAGCGCTGTTGCTGGCGACGCCCGGTGTGGCGACCGCTGACACAACCCGTCCGTTGAGCAATCAGCAGGCCATCCAATACGTGATCGCGCGCGGCCTCTCGCAGCGCGGTGTGCCCTTCTCCTTCGGGGGCGGCGACGCCAACGGCCCGACCCGCGGGAGTGGCCCGACGGACAATGCCCTCGGCCTGGACCGGCAAGGCCACGTCGTCGGATTGGACCCGACCGCAAGCGTCGTCGGGTTCGACGCCTCCGGTCTCATCCTGTATTCCTTCGCCGGCGTCGGAATCAAGCTGCCGCGTTCGTCCGGAGCGCAGTACAACGCCGGCAGCAAGGTCTTGCCGCAGCAGGCGCTGCCCGGCGACTTGATCTTCTACGGCCCCAACGGAAACCAGAGCGTGGCGATGTTCCTTGGCAATGGGCAGATGCTGGAAGCAGGCGACCCGGTCGTCACGGTTTCGCCCGTTCGCACCGCCAACATGGCGCCGTATCTGGTCCGGGTCATCGCGTAACCGCCGTCGGGATCGGGTAGCCGGTCATCAGGAGGACGACGATGGCAACCCAACGCGAGATTGACGAAGCCGATATCCGACGGCGAATCGAGAGATTGGCTGAGGCGGTTCGAAGCCAAGATCTCGAAGCTGCGATGTCGTTTTATGCACCGGACATCGTGTCGTTCGACTTCGAACCGCCGCTGCAGCATGTCGGAGCAGATGCAAAGCGGAGGAACTGGTCGGGCGCGTTCTCGGCCTATGAACGCCCGCTCGACTACGAGGTTCACGACCTCACGATCACCGTCGGCGACGACCTGGCATACGCGCACAGCCTCAACCGGATCTGCGGTTCACTGAAGAACGGGCGCAGCACAGATGTCTGGCTCCGGGCGACGACAGGCTTGCAGAAGATTGACGGCGCCTGGCTCATCACCCACGACCACGTTTCGGTCCCGATCGACTTCGAGGCCGGCACCGCGCTGCTCGATCTCAAGCCTTGAGGGTGCGCTGATCATTCCGCATCGGCGCTGTGCCTGCGTGCCGACCGGTCGCGGATCCGCATTACGACGTAAACGACGCTTCCTGCGAGGACGATCAGATAGCCGGCGAGGATGGCCGTACCCACAAGATTGGCCAGAGGGAGGTTGGTGACGACAAAGTGGCCCGCGGCGACGACCGCCATGTTCTGCAAGCCGTGTGCCACCATCACCGGCCATAGCCGGCCCGTTCGATAAACCAGATACAGGTTGAAGCTCGACCACAGTGCGCACCAGAGAATAACGAGGAGAACCGCTGTCGCGGTGGCAGAGCCGGCCCCGATGGCGTAATACAGGTGGATCGTCGAGCGGGCCAGAGTGCTGACGACGGCAGCCGTGACGAATGCGTTGGGTTGCCGCCGCGGCCACAGCAACACTGCGATTCCGATGAAGACGGGCTCCTCGACCACGCCGGCCAACCCAAGAGAGATCGTCAGGATGAGAAACGCCGACGTCCCGCCGGGCGCGAGCGGAATGGAGAACTCTGGCGTACGCAAGAGGTCCGACAGGTATCCATATATCTGATTGGCGACGAACATCACGACGAGTGCAGCGCCCGCCGCCGCGATCCCCGAGATGAGCCGGGTCCATCGAGTCCTGTTTTGCGTCACCGCTTCTCGGCGGTCCTGCGTCGTCCACGCTCGTACGATCTGGAACGTCCACAGCGCGAGCAGCGCCCTGGCCACGGCGTAGCCGATGGTCCACGGTGTCGGCGTCACCGCCTCGACCGCAGTCCCCGGCATCATCGAAGCGAACCCGTAGAAGATGTCCACGCCTTGATTGGCGACGACCGCACACGAATAGGCGACGACCTTGCCCGCGGTTTCTTGTGGTGGAAGCCGACGCAAACCGACGATCAGGCCGGCCGCGGCAACCGCGGTAACAGCGACGACAGCAATGGCGAAGGAGGGCGGGATATCCCGCAGCGGGTACCACGCGAGCAGGACGACCACCACCCACCACCGAACCAGTGGGAGGGTGTCTGCCGCCGCAGGCCGACCAACCCCCTCTGCCCGCTCGTCGGTGTCTTCCGTCACCATGGTTGAGATGAAAGCATCCTTCGGCGCTGACCCGCAGCTGTATCGGCCACGTGCGCCACTCGCGGATCGCCGGTGCGGGGACGGCGTCGTTCGTCGGAATCCCCTTGGGCGATGAAGAATTCCTGCGTCGGCCTCACAGACCTCTGGGGTCGAGAAGCAGCGTTGCTACACGAGCGGTTGATTGCGGCCCGATCGGCGGCGGAGCGGATTGCACTGCTGGAGTCATTCCTGTTGCACCGCAGGCAACTTCGCGGAAACAGTCCGCATCACGGCGTGATGGCAGTGCTTGGCGCCATCGAAGAAGACCCGTCGATGCGCGTCTCGGACGCGCGCAAGCTCATAAGACTGTCCCGGAAGCGGCTGACGGCGGCCTTCCGTGCAGGGGTCGGTCTTGCTCCCAAGGCCTACCAACGGGTGCGCCGGCTGCAGACCGCAATGAAACAGCTCGACGCCCCAGCCGGCGGCGCCACAATCGCCGCCGATCTCGGCTACTTCGACCAGGCCCCCTTCGTCCGTGAGTTTCGATCGTTCACCGCGATGACGCGCACCCAGTACGCGCAACGCCGCTCGTGGCTACCCAGCCATGTCGCGCTCGCCGCCGCACGCTGAACGGGCGGGACGGCCAAAATATCCAAGCCAACGATTGCTCAGGCACGCATGATCAACCCATGAACAATTCTCGAGAAGCGGTGGCCAGCACAGGACTGTTGGTCGCGGCCATCCGCGCCATGGAATCCACCCGCGGCGACCGGCTCTTCACCGATCCGTTCGCCGACAAGCTGGCCGGAGACACCGGCCGCCGGCTGCTGACCGCCGCCATCGCCGAAGCCGGCGAGCGGGCCACGGTGCAGATCGTCGTCCGCACCCGGTTCTGGGACGAGGCCTTACTGCGGGCGACGCGCGGGGTCGAGCAGGTCGTCATCCTCGCGGCCGGGATGGACGCGCGGGCCTACCGCCTCGGTTGGCCCGACGGCACCACCGTCTATGAGTTGGACCAGCCGGCGGTGATCACCGCCAAAGCGGACCTACTTGTCGACGATCTGCCGCGGTGTCGCCGCGTGCCGATCGGTGTCGATCTAGCCGACGACTGGCCCAGCGCCCTACAGTCGGCAGGTTTCGATATGCAGGCGCCGACGGTCTGGTTGATCGAGGGCTTGCTGCAATACCTCGACGAGAGCGCCGTGCGCACGCTGTTCGAACGCATCGACTTGCTGTCGGCGCCCAATTCGGTGCTGCTGTACGACATTGTCGGCAAGACGCTGCTGGAGTCACCGATGATGGCCGCACTTCTCCAGTCCATGGCCGAACAGGGCTCCCCGTGGCTCTTCGGCACCGACGAACCAGGGGAGTTGGCCGAACGGCACGGCTGGTCGGCGATCGTCACCGACATCGCGGAGCCGGGCAACAAGTGGAACCGGTGGTTCGCACCCGCGACACCCGTCGATGTGCCCGACGTACCACGAGGTTATTTCGTCGAGGCGACCCGGCCGTAGCCGTACCTGTGTGATCGAGCCGTGAACGCACCCGGATTAAACCGCGCGACTTCGGCATGCCGCGATCAGTAACCTCAGCCAGATGGCGGTGCTGACTGCTCAGCAAGAAGACTTCCCGCGCTGGTACCAAGACGTCCTGACCAAGGCGAAGCTGGCCGAGAACGGCCCGGCCCGCGGAACCATGGTCATCCGGCCCAACGGGTATGCGATATGGGAACGCATGCAGGCCGAGGTCGACCGGCGGATCAAGGCCGCAGGAGCCGACAACGCGTACTTCCCGTTGCTGATGCCGATGAGCTTCTTCGAGCGCGAGGCGGAGCATGTCGAGGGATTCAGTCCCGAGCTGGCCGTCGTGACGCACGGCGGAGGCAAGGAACTGGCCGAGCCGCTTGCCATCCGCCCTACCAGCGAGACGGTCATCGGCGAGTACATGGCCAAATGGGTCGACAGCTACCGCGATCTGCCGCTGCTCCTCAACCAGTGGGCCAATGTCGTGCGGTGGGAGATGCGACCGCGAATCTTCTTGCGCACCACGGAGTTCCTGTGGCAGGAGGGACACACCGCACATGCCAGTGAATCCGACGCTCGGCAATACGCCCGCGGCATCCTGCACGACGTCTACGAGGATTTCATGCGCAGCGTGCTCGCGATGCCCGTCATCGTGGGACGCAAGACCGCCAAGGAGCGGTTCGCCGGCGCCGCGAACACCATGACGTGTGAAGGCATCATGCGTGACGGCAAGGCGCTGCAGATGGGCACGTCGCACGAGCTCGGCCAGAGGTTCAGCCGCGCGTTCAACATCAACTACTTGAGCGCCGAGGGTGTGACGGAGCTCTGCTGGACCACGTCGTGGGGTTCCTCGACCCGCATGCTTGGCGGACTGATCATGTGCCACGGCGATGACTTCGGGCTCGTCCTGCCGCCGGTGCTGGCGCCGATCCAGGTGGTCGTCGTGGTGGTGAAGGACACCGGCGGCGATGTCGGCCGCGCCGCGTCGGCTCTGGTCGACGATCTCAAGGCGATCGGCGTGAGGGTGCGACTGGACGACAACGTCGAACAGGGCTTCGGCCGGCGTGCCACCGACTGGGACTTGCAGGGCGTGCCGATCCGACTGGAAATGGGCCCCCGGGAGCTGGCCGAGAATTCGGCGATGCTCTACCGGCGCGACACCCGCTATAAGAACAAGGTGGCCATCGACGGTGTCGTCGACGAGGTGGCGAACATGACGGCCCACATCCAGGCCGACATGCTCGGGGCGGCAACCGAACGTCGGAACGCGTTCATCTCCGACTGCACCACGCTCGACCAGGTGCGCGAGGTGACACAGGCCGGCGTCGCGCGGGTGCCGTGGGAGGCGGTTGGTGTCTTCGGCGAACACAGCCTCGCCGCAGACGGACTCACCGTGCGCTGCCTGCAAAAGAGTGACGGAACCCTGCCCGACACCGATGAGGCCGACACGCTCGCCTACGTGGCCCGGGCCTACTGACAAAAGGTGATGACCGCCACAAGCCAGAGTTAGTGCAACTGGGCGTAACAGTAATTAATCTTTCGGTATGCCAGCCCCCGATTCGCGGCCCGATCTCGCTCAGCGCGATGGCCTCCTCCAGATCGAGGACTGCCTGGACGCGGCAGGCAACATCGCCGTGCCGCCCGGGGTCACGCTGATTTCGCTCATCGAGCGCGCCATCACGAGCGTCGGCAATTCCGTGGCCTACCGCTATCTGGACTACACCCGCGCAGCGGGCGGAAGCGCCGTGGAACTTGACCTGGACCCGGCTCGGCACCCGGATGCGAGCGATCGGTGCGCGGGTGCAGCAAGTCGCGTCTCGCGGAGACCGGGTCGCGATACTCGCGCCCCAGGGTCTCGACTACGTCGCAGGGTTCTTCGCCGCAATCAAGGCGGGGACCATCGCGGTACCGCTGTTCGCCCCTGAGTTGCAAGGGCATGCCGAACGACTTGCGGTGGCACTTCACGATTCACGGCCCACTATCGTTCTGACGACTTCGACGGCAACGGCCGCTGTGGATGCGTCGCTGGATGAGATCGGGCTCGTACCAAGGCCGCACGTCATCAACGTCGATGACGTGCCGGACTCGGCCGGCGAAGCGTTCGTGGCGGTCCATCTCGATGTCGAAGACATCTCGCATCTGCAGTACACGTCGGGATCGACCCGGCCACCGGTTGGGGTGGAGATCACCCATCGCGCGGTCGGTACCAACCTGCTTCAGATGATCCTGGCCATCGACCTGCTTGACCGAAACACGCACGGCGTCAGTTGGTTACCGCTCTACCACGATATGGGACTGTCGATGATCGGTTTTCCAACCGTGTACGGCGGCCACTCGACGCTGATGTCGCCGACCGCGTTCATTCGACGGCCTCAGCGCTGGATCCACGCGTTGGCCGACGAGAATCGGCACGGCCGCGTCGTCACCGCCGCACCCAACTTCGCCTGTGAGTACGCCGCGCAGCGTGGCCTGCCTGCGCCGGGGGACGACGTCGACTTGAGCAATGTCGTACTGATCCTCGGTTCGGAGCCGGTGAGCATCAAGGCCATTGAAACCTTCAACACCGCTTTCGCGCCGTACGGACTGCCACCGACAGCGATCAAACCTTCGTATGGCATCGCCGAGGCGACCCTGTTCGTGTCGACCATTGCGCCGACCGAGCGGCCTACCGTCGCCTACCTCGACAAGGAGGGATTGGAAAGGGGCGAGGCCGTGAGTGTCGCGGCGGACGCTCCCGCCGCCGTTGCGCACGTGTCGTGCGGTCAGATAGCCCGCAGTCAGTGGTGCGTCATCGTGGATTCCGATACCGATTCCGAGCGTCCCGACGGTCAGGTCGGTGAAATCTGGCTGTCCGGCAACAATATCGGCCACGGGTACTGGGGTCATCCCGAACTGACAAGGCAGACGTTCGGTGCGGTTCTTCGCGCGCAGACGACTGAGGGCAGCCACGCTGACGGTTCTCCGACTGCGGCGAGTTGGCTGCGGACCGGGGACTTGGGGTTCTACCTCGACGGTGAGCTGTATGTCACGGGTCGCCTTGCGGATCTGATCACAATCGACGGCCGCCAGCTGTACCCGGAAAATGTCGAGGACACCACGGCGGAGGCGTCGAAGATCGTACGGCGTGGATATGCTGCGGCATTTTCCGTGCCTTCGCGCCTCGGCGAGCAACTCGTAATCGTCGCCGAACGTGCTTCAGGCACTCGCCGCGTCGACCCCGCGCCCGCCATCGACGCCATTCGTGCGGAAGTGTCGCACCGACACGGCCTCACCGTTGCCGATGTACGTCTCGTCCCGGCAGGTGTCATCCCTCGCACCACAAGCGGCAAGCTGGCGCGTCGAGCATGCCGTGACGCGTATCTAGCCGGCGAGTTCGGGGAGTAGGTCGGCGGAAGTCCATGTGCGACGTCGAGATCGCTGATAAGCAAGACCAATGACGTCGATAGCCGAAGCGGCTGACCGGGTAGTCGGCTTGGCACGAGGAATGCGGGAACTCGTAATGGCCGAAGCCGCCGAGTCCGAACGCGCGCGGACACTGACTCCGGCCATCGTCCAGGCCATGTGGGACTCCGGGCTGATGTCCGCCTTCAACCCGGTCCCGGCCGGCGGGATCGAGCCGTCCTTCTCGGAGATGATCGAGACATGGATCGAAATGGCTTGGCAGGACGGCTCGTTCGGCTGGATCGGCATCGCGAACATGCCGTCCTCGTTCGCCGCAGCCGCGTATCTGCCCGACGAAGGTTTCGCGGAGGTGTTCACTGCGCACGGCAACCGCGTCACCATGGGGGGCCAGTTCTTCCCGAACGGCCAGGGGAGCACCGTCGACGGCGGCTACCGGTTGAGCGGGTCGTGGAGCTTCGGCTCGGGAACCGGCCACTCGGAGTACGTCGCCGCGGGCTTCTTCCCGATGGACGACGGCGAAATGCGCTGGATCAGCGAGGGCGTCCCCGACATGCAGGTGGCCGTGGTGCCACGGGAGGAGATCTCCTTCAACGACGGATGGTATGTGCAGGGGCTCAAGGGAACTGGGTCCTATGACTACAGCGCCGAGGATGTGTTCGTGCCCGCTTACCGGACGTTTCCGTTGTTCTCCCGCGAGCCACGACGCGGGATGTCGCCTGCCACACGCATGGGGCTGATGCCCGTCACGGCCGCCGGTCACGCCTCGTGGGCGCTGGGAGTCGCCAAAAGCATGCTCGACGACGTCCAGGAACTCGCCGCCACAAAGTTCCGGATGAGTGACATGGCTTCGTTGGCCACCCGGCCGACCTTTCAGAAGGGGCTCGCGCACCACGTCGCGGCATGGCGAGCCGCGCGCCTGCTGGTTCTTGATGCCTTCAGCACCGCCGAATCCGCCGTCGCCGCGGAGCAGGAGCTGAGCCCGACGCTGCGTGCCGACATGCGGGCGGCCGCCGTGTACGCCACCGATGTGGCCCGAGAATGCGCCGAATGGGCACATCTGGTCGCCGGCACGAGCTCGATCCGCGAAGGCACTCGACTGGAGCGGGCTTTCCGCGACATCTACACCGGCACTCAACACGCCTTCATCAGCGAGAAAGTCGCGATCGACGCGGCACAGATATGGCTCGGCATCATCGAGGACCAGTTCGGCCTGTAATCACCGACCGCCGATAGGGTTTTCCCATGCGCGATCGCACTGCCGGCCTGTCCTCCGCAGCGCAGCACGCCCGGGAGTATCTCGCCAATCTCGACGAACGCCCGGTGGCCGCCCGCGTCGATGCGGCCGGCGTACGGGATGCTCTCGGCGGTCCCGTGCCGGAGCACGGCCAGGACCCGAACGACGTCATCGATGCGCTGGTGGCCGGCGCCGAGCGCGGCCTGGTGGCCAGCGCCGGGCCGCGCCACTTCGGCTTCGTGATCGGCGGCGCATTGCCCGCCGCGCTGGCCGCGGACTGGCTGGTGTCGGCATGGGACCAGTGCGCCGCGTTTCATTCCCTGTCCCCGGCGGCCGCCGCGATCGAAGAGATCACCTCGGCGTGGACGCTTGACCTGCTCGGTTTGCCTGCCACCGCGAGCGTCGGCTTTGTCACCGGCGGGCAGGCGGCCAACACCACCTGTTTGGCCGCGGCCCGCCACGCGCAACTCGCGAAGGCCGGCTGGAACGTCGAAGACGACGGGCTCGTCGGGGCGCCGCCGATGCGCATCCTGTGCGGCGAGCAAGCCCACGCGACCATCTACACCGCCCTGCGCCAACTCGGTCTCGGCGCCAAGACACCCGTCCGTGTCGCAGCCGACGACCAAGGCCGGATGCGGCCCGACGCGCTGCGAGACGCGCTGTCCGACACGGACGGGCCGACCATCGTCTGTGCCCAGGCCGGGAACGTGGCCACCGGTGCGTTCGACGAATTCGGACCGATCGCCGACGCCTGCGCTACCCACGGCGGCTGGCTTCACGTCGACGGCGCATTCGGATTATGGGCCGCCGCCTCCCCCGCGTTGCGGCATCTGACGAGCGGTGTCGAGCGGGCCGACTCTTGGGCCGTGGACGCGCACAAGTGGCTGAACGTCCCCTATGACGGTGCCATGGCCATCGTCGCCGACGCAGACGCGCACGTCGCCGCGATGAGCCTCGCGGGCCCTTACCTCGTGGCCGATCCCGGCCAGCGCGACAACGCCAACTACGTTCCTGAGAGCTCGCGGCGTGCGCGCGTCGTGCCGATCTATGCGGCGTTGCGGTCGCTGGGCCGCGCCGGTGTCGCCGAACTGATCGGTCGCAACTGCGCGCAGGCGCGACGAATGGCTCAGCGGTTGACCGAGATTCCCGGCGCGCGGATCGTCAACGACGTTTCACTCAACCAGGTGCTCCTACAACTTGCCGGCGGAGACGACGCCAACCGGGCCGCAGTGGCCGCCGTCCAGCGCGACGGGACCTGCTGGCTCGGCGGCACAACCTGGAACGACCGATATGTACTTCGGGTGTCGATTTCGAACTGGGCGACAACCGACGACGACGTGGACCGTTCAGCCGACGCGATAGCGCGTGCCGCAGAGTCTATTTCGTCGATGTAGCCGGCGAGGGAATCGACATGTGGAGGTGGTTCGGTGCGCTCATGCGTAGGTCACCTCGTACCGGAGGTGCAGAGCATCGGGGGACTCGAGCGTGCGCACCAGCGCGAGATCGATGTAGTGAGGTCCGAGCCAGTCGAACAGTCGTCGTCCGTCACCGAATAAAACTGGGATGAGCTGGATTTCGAGCACATCCAGAACGCGGGCCCGCAGGCACTCCTGCGCGGTGGATGCGCCATGCAGCATGACATCACGTTCTCCCGCAGCCGCTTTCGCCTGCTCGACACACGATTCGATACCCTCGGTCACGAAACGGACGTCGCCCGCATGTCTACCACCGGGTGCTCGGTGCGTCGGCACGAAGATCGGGACGCCGTTGTGGTGGTCGCCTCCCCAGTAGTCGGCGAAGTCTGCCGTGCGCCTGCCGGTGATCACAGCGCCGGTCGACATCATCTCGTCGAACACCGTCTGACTCGGTTCATCGTCGGGTCGATAGCCGGCGGGATCTTCTCCGCCGTCGCCCAGCCATTTGTGGAGCCGGTGCCCATTGGTCCCCAAGGGATTGTCCTTCGAGTCGCCTGGACCGGCAATGAACCCGTCGAGCGACATCGACATGTACAGCACAAGCCGTGGGATGTCTCTGCTCATAGCCAATGCAGACTCGTGCGGCATCACGAACTCATCGCGCAGCGGTTTTAACGAGCGAAGACCTAGGCTGCATGTCATGTCCATAGACCGTGCAGCGCTCGCCGTCGGCGGTATCCGCCTGGCGTCGGGCATCTCATTTCTCGTTGATCCGCTCCGCGCGAACCGCCTGTGGGGCGATCCCGACGAGCCGGCTCCGACGGCGCGGCTCCTCCTGCGCTCAATGGGCTACCGCGACGCGCTGATCGGGGGATTGCTGACGGCGGCGGCGCTCCGCGGTCGAGACACGCGCGGCTGGTTCCTGGCCTCGGGCGGCGCCGACGCGGCCGACCTGCTGGGCGGGATGAGTGTGCATCACGAGATGAAGGGCTCCCAGCGGCTGATCGGGCTTGGCGGCGCGATCGTCGGCATCGGCGTCGGAGTGTGGGGGGCTACTCGTCGCCGCCGCGACGCAGAGGCGCCAGCAGCGCATTGAGCCCATACTCGAATACAGCGTCATAGTCAGTGGGGGACTGGAGCGCCACGACGAGCGACTTGTCGGGCCAGTCGTCGGCCCACAACGACGGATCCTCCTCCTCGTGGTCGGCACCGCGGACGGCCGAAAACTGCATCACCGCAGATGAAATCACGTGGACCTGCACCACTCGCAGGATCAGCGCCGCGTCGGTTCCAGTGACACCCAGCTCGGCCAGCTGTGCCGCCAACGTCTGTTGAATCGGAAGAAACAACATCGGCGTTCGGTCCCGCTCGTGTGCGATGGCAAGAAGGTGTTGTCGTTCGATCAGTGCCGTGCGCTGTGAGCGGGCAAGTGACGCAATGCGATCGACGGGAGTGTCGCCCTCAACAGGGAGATGCGCCATCTCGCTGAGCAACCGATCAACCAGGCTGTCGAACAGTTTGTCTCGGCCTCCGACATGCCAGTAGATCGAGGTGACGGCGACCCCGAGCCGCTCGGCGAGGCCGCGCATCGTGAAGGCGTCCACGCCGTCGCGCTCGATCAAGCGCGCGGCACTGTCGAGGATCGCCTCGGCGTCAACGGGTTCTTGAGCGCCTGCGCTCTTGGGTCCGACGTCACCTCTGCGCTGGGGAGCTGTCAGGGGTCTCACCCCCCGTCATGCGATCCGACTCAGGCAGATCGAGATAGCGTTCAAGGTTGCGGTGCGTATTGATCACGCGCCTTTCCTCGTTGGAGAGCGTCAAATGCGTGAGCCCCGGCTGATGCAGACCGCGCTGCAGCCCCGCCAACACCGTGATGTCCTGTGTCAGCACCAGTCCGGGGTGTACATCCTCGGCCTTCAGTCGCACGTCAGCGGGCTTGACTCGCGGCGCGCCATGCGGCATTCGGGTCCACAAGATCATCACCAGTTCGCCGTGATCGGGATCCGGCCCAGGATGCGAGGTCATGACGGTCAGGTGGTCGGCGTTGACCAGCAGCGTCATGTTCGGGAAGACGTTGTACTGGTGCAGTCTCATCATCTGGTCGGTACTGGCCCAGCCCAAGTCGACACCGCGTCCTGCTGCGAAAGCCTTTGTGCGCTCGGCTATCACGTCGGCAACCGACTGCCCGGGCCTACACTGATCGGCGGGGAACGGAGTGTCTTCCGCGACACCCATCAAAGCCCCCTGGGTGCGCACATAGGCGTCCCACACGTCGCCGTCGCTGAGCGTCTCCTCGAGCTGCGGGCTCGGATAACCGTATATCTGCTCAGACTTGCCGGTGTGTCCCCAGATCACCTGCGGTGCATAGACATCGTCCATGCACCTGTGCAGCTCGGGATGCAACGTCTGGATGTGGTAGGTCTCGCTGTACCCGTCTGTGATCGTCTTCCAATTGGCGTCGACCTCAATGGTCATGGTGGCGTAGCAGCGGAAGTCGCCGAGCCCGCACCACGCGATGTCCTGTGGCACCGCCTCCAGGTAATCGATCAGGGGCATCGCGTTGACGTCGAGATTGACGAAGACGAGCCGTTCCCACGTGTCGACGCCGGCCGCAACCAGGGGAAGCTCGGACATCCGCAGTTCTCCGAAGCCTTTGCGGTTGGGGACTCGCTTGAGAGTGCCGGCAAGATCCCACGTCCAGCCGTGGTAGCCGCACTTCACCTCACGCAATTCGGCGCCCGAACCGGTGCACAGCGAGTTGCCCCGGTGGCGACAGACGTTCTGGAACGCGCGAAGAGTGCCGTCGTCGCCGCGAACGATCAGTACGGAGTAAGGGCCGCAACGGTATTCGAAATAGTCACCGGGCTCGGCGACGTGATCGAGGGTGCAGGCGACCTGCCATACCTTCGGCCACATCCGCTCGACCTCCAACTGCGCGAACGCCGCAGAGAAGTAGCGCTCCGTCGGCACCGAGGTGGGACGTCTCGGAGGAGTGCCGATCGCGTCCTCGCGACGGGCACGGGCGGGGTTGCCGGCCGACACGCCGGTCGGCGCTGCGCGCGTCATGATTGCCCCTCCCCGGACGGCTCCCTGGCTCTGTAACGGTGTTACATTGACCACAGTAACGGCTGGCACGGCATTGCAAGGAGTAATCGTGTTCGACCTCAAAATCACAGGTGGGACCGTCGTGGACGGAACGGGTGCGAACCGCTTCGACGCCGATGTGGCCGTCAAGGACGGCAAGATCGTGGAGGTTCGACGCCGCGGGCCGGGAGATCCGCCACTGGAAGGTGATGCGGCAGAGACGATCGACGCGTCAGGAAAGGTCGTCGCGCCGGGATTCGTGGACATTCACACCCATTACGACGGGCAGGTCAGCTGGGACAGCCTGCTGGAGCCGTCCAGCGGACACGGTGTGACCACCGTGGTCACCGGCAACTGCGGCGTCGGCTTCGCCCCGGTGCGGCCGGGGAAAGAGGACTGGCTGATCGGCCTGATGGAGGGTGTCGAGGACATTCCCGGGACCGCGCTCACCGAGGGCATCACGTGGGGCTGGGAAAGCTATCCGGAATATCTCGACGTCATCGAGAAGCAGGATCTCGCGATCGACGTGGGGAGCCAGGTCGCCCACGGCGCGGTGCGCGCGTATGCGATGGGCGATCGCGGCGCCCGCAACGAGCCCGCGTCCCCCGACGACATCGCGGCGATGGCCCGGCTCGTGCAGGAGGCAATAGAGGCCGGTGCGCTCGGCTTCTCGACGTCGCGCACCATCGGCCACATGGCCATCGACGGCGAGCCCGTTCCGGGCACATTCGCCGCCGAGGACGAACTGTTCGGACTGGGCCGAGCGATGGCGGCAGGCGGCCAGGCCGTCTTCGAGCTGGCCCCGCAAGGGGTTGCCGGTGAGGACATCATCGCGCCCAAGAAAGAGCTGGAGTGGATGCAGCGCTTGGGCGCCGAGATCGACCGGCCGATCTCATTCGGCATGATCCAGGTCGACGCCGCCCCGGACCTCTGGCGCGAACAACTGGACATCTCGGCGGCCGCGCACGCGGCGGGGAGTCGGTTGTATCCCCAGATCGCCGTGCGACCGTTCGGCATGCTGTTCGGTTTCGCGGGGCATCACGCCTTCACCCATCGCCCGACGTTCCGTCGTCTGAAGGCCGAGTGCAACCGTGAGGAGCTGGCACAGCGCCTCGCGGATCCCGCCGTCAAGGCCGCGATCCTCTCCGAGGACGATCTGCCTCCCGATCCAACGGTGCTGTTCGACGGCATGTTCGCCCTCGTGCAGTACTCACTCGGCCGGCTGTACGCGCTTGGTGATCCACCCGACTACGAGCCGACGCCTGACCGCGCCGTCGCCGCCATCGCGGGTGAGCGCGGCGACGATCCGTTGTCCACGCTGTATGACCTGATGCTCGAATCCGACGCCACGGCCATGCTCATGCTGCCGTTCTACAACTATTCCTACGGCAACCACGACGCGATCCGGGAGATGCTGACGCACCCAGCCGGGCGTGTCGGGTCTGTCCGACGGTGGCGCCCATTGCGGAATGATCTGCGACGCCTCCTATCCCACGTTCTTATTGACGCACTGGGCCCGTGATCGCCACCGCGGAGAGAAGTTGCCGCTGGAGTACGTCATCCGTAAACAGTCTCACGACACCGCGCAACTGTTCGGTCTCACAGACCGCGGCACGATCGAGGTCGGCAAGAAAGCGGACGTCAACGTCATCGACATGGACGCGCTGACCCTGCACAGCCCGAAGATGGCCTACGATCTACCGGCAGGTGGTCGCCGAATCATCCAGGGCGCCAGCGGCTATCGCGCCACCATTGTCAGCGGCGCCGTTACGCGTCGCGACGGCGTGGACACCGGCGCGCGCCCAGGCCGGTTGGTGCGCGGGGCTCGCTGAATCCAACTGCGATGCGGGCCATCGTCACGCGTGACCGTGCGGCGGGTGTCTCTGGGCTGGGGGTGGCCGAGATGCCCTATCCGCACGCGGCGGAGAACGATGTCATCGTCGAAGTACATGCAGCCGCTTTCACGCCGGGTGAGCTCGAGTGGCCGGCAACATGGACCGACCGGGCGGGGCGTGACAGAGCGCCAACCATTCCTGGACACGAAGTGTCCGGTGTCGTCGCCGAATTGGGCTACGGCACAACCGGGCTGACGGTCGGTCAAAGAGTCTTCGGGCTCACCGACTGGACCCGAAACGGCACACTCGCGGAATACGTTGCGGTGGAGGCCCGTAACCTCGCGCCGCTGTCGGCAGGCATCGACCACATTGTGGCTGCGGCAGTGCCGATGCCCGGATTGACCGCATGGCAGGGTTTGTTCGACCACGGGCACCTCACCACCGGGCAGACCATCCTGATTCACGGCGCAGCCGGCGGTGTCGGTTCGATCGCGGCGCAACTCGCACGTGAGGCGGGAGCCCGCGTGATCGGCAGCGGTCGCACCGCACAACGGGAAACGGTGCTCGGTCAGGGCGTTGACGCGTTCTTGGACCTGCAGCAGGACAGGCTGGAGGATGTCGGTGAGGTAGACGTGGTGTTCGACGTGATCGGCGGAGAGATTCTCGATCGCTCCGCACAGCTGGTGCGTGCGGGCGGTGCACTCGTCACCATTGCAGAACCACCTCGGGTACGGCCTAGAGACGCACGAGCGATCTTCTTCGTGGTCGAACCCGACCGCGCTCGTCTCGCCGGCTTGGAGCGCAGGCTGCGGGACGGGCGGCTGCGTCCGACCGTCGGAGCGGTGTTACCACTCGCCGACGCACCGTCGGCGTTTGACCCGGCTTACTCGAATCCCGGCAAGACGATCATCCGGGTTGCCGACGACGTACCCGGCGTCACGATCCTGCCTTGACCGTAGGCGACGCGACCGCCGTCTCAGGAGCCGTCGGCGGCGTTACCTGAGTGCTGGTCTCGCCCATGCTCATGGTGCCTGAGCTGACCGTTTGCGCCGGTTGTCCCTGCTGCTGTGCGATTGCGACGGTCATGGCGCCCATCGCGACCAAGGCGCTACCGCCGATCACCGCTACCAGTGTCCTCATTGCGGCTTCCGCCTTTCAGAGTTATGTGACGGCTTGGCCGAGTCGCCAGAGGATAACCGGGCACGCTGAGACCAGGCTGGACGCGGACTGCGAGGTATCTGTGCTCGCCGTCCACCTGAATACATTCCTGAGCAGGCGGAACCGGGCAGGGTCACCCTCCGAGGTCGTCAGAGCGTCCGGCTTCGAGTCGCGACCACTGGGGGATCGGGCGTCCGTTGATCCGCGTGTTGGAGCTGTCGACCAACCACCGTTGTGGCCAGCCGGGGGGCGAGTCCTCCCATGGCTCTTGCCGTCCGTACACGGTGAGGTCCATCAGCGCGTAGCTGTAATCCATCGCCTCGACGCCGCGGCGGGTCGTCCAGTACGTCTCGAAGACGCGGTCGCCGTCACGCACGTAGCACACGATGTGCATCAGCCCGACACGGCGCCCGACGAGCAGCTGTTCGAGCGAGGGGAGTGCCGAGTACCACGGCACGTCCCAGCCCATGAACTCGCGGTAGCGGGTGCTTTCGTCGTAGGGACCCTGACAGAAGACCGCGTAGGCGATGTCGCGAGAATGTAAGTAGGACAGCTCCTGCACCTGGGTGGTGACCCAGGTGCAGCCCTCACACTGATCCGGCGCGGGCTTGCCGGGATGCCACATGAAGTAATAGGCGAGAAGCTGACGACGCCCTTCGAAAGTGTCGATCAGGGCGACCGGCCCGTCAGGCCCCAGTCAGCTCAAGGGCGGCGTCGACCTCGACCATGGGCAGGCGCCGTCGGGCGGCGGCTATCGCGTCGCCTGCGCGGATGTGCGCCTTTTCGCGGGCGCGCAGGCTGTCGATTTCAGCTTCGAAGGTCGCTCGATCGACGGCCGCGGGCGTCGGCGCGGCGTTGACCGAGTCGCGGTGCGGTGACTCGTCTTTCATGACCACTCCTTGGTTATTCGACGATGGTCGTTGTCGGCCGGCCCGAACATGTACAGGTGATCGACTACCTGCGCCGGGTCGCCCGACCACTCCATCGAAACGAGCTGGGCGCGACTGCGGCGGCCGGTTCGCCAACGCAGAGCTTCGAATCGCGTAGTACGCAAATGAATTTCCGCTCCGGTTTCTGGCCCGCTCCGATACGCGCCGTCCTCCACCGTCACGCACAGCGGTACCGGCGTTCGAAGGTTCGTCAGTAGCCGCTGGGAGGAATACCAAACCGCCGCGGAATCCCGGGCACCTGGCCGGCCAAGGGCCGCGCGGACATCGTGCTCATGACAGGCGATGTCGCCGACCGGCGGTTCGAGCCCGTCGGTTTCCGCCATAGTGTTCAGCCGCGCTGCAGCGTCGGCCCAAGCGAGAAGGATCGCGGGCATGTCATCGCGCCCGAACCTGGCGATCTGTGCTGCCGTCTCTTCGTCTGTGGGCGGCCCTGCCAGACGCCCCCGACCCCAATCCTCGGCGACGGCCGCCAGGTGCGCCACCACATCCCGTACCGACCAGCCGGGGCACGCAGCGACGGCGGTGCTCAACGCCTCGTCGTCGAGGCTGGCCACCAACTCCGATATTCGTTCCCTTGAATCCTGATAGACGCGGGCGATCAGGCGCGGATCGGCTACCGAGTCCACCGTCACTCGTCTGGTCCGCGTGGCGGTCGTTGGTCGTTGGGGTCATCGGGGTCGGGCTCACCGAACCACCGTGACGGCTCGTGTTCGGCGTATTCGTCGTGCCAGCACCACCATTCGTACGGCTTGGTCTGCGGGTAGTCCTGCGGGGAGTCCTCCCATGTCTCTTGTCGTCCAAGGGCGGTCATGTCGAGGAAATCCCAGGTGTTGACGAACACCTCGTCGCCGCGGTTGTTGATGAAGTAGGTACGGAACACGTGGTCGCCAGACTCATCGGCCACGCGGATGAACGCGTTCGTGCCGTGCCACTCGTCGACCCCGAAGTCGACATCGAATGCTCCGTCCGCGCCGGGAACGATGGTGTACCACGGGTGATTCCAACCCATCCGCGCCTTGATCCGCGCCAGATCTTTCTGCGACCCGCGCGACGCGTACACGAGAGTGGTGTCGCGGGCGTTCAGATGAGCCAGGTCGGGGATGTGGTCGGCCATCAACGAGCAGCCGACACATCCGTGCTCGGGCCACCCGTGAACGCCAGGGTCGACGAAGGCGCGGTAGACGATGAGCTGCCGCCTGCCGTCGAAGAGATCGAGCAAGCTCAGCTTGCCGTCGGGCCCCTCGAACTCATACGACTTCTCCACCCGCGTCCACGGCATCCGCCTGCGCATCGCCGCCAGTGCGTCCCGCGCATGGGTGAACTCTTTCTCCTTGACGAGCATTTCCTGGAGCGCGGACTCCCACTCCTGCGCCGACACGATCGATGGCGTATCCATCATCCCTCCAACGTTCAACATTTCGGTTGAATATCTTTTCACCAGCACATCACGAGCGATCGCTATAGTCAACAAGATGGTTGAAGATCAGGTGTTGGACCGCGCGTACGCTGCGCTTGCAGATCCGACGCGCCGACGGCTGCTGACGACGCTGCGAAAAGGGGACGCCCGAATCACCGACCTCGCTGCACCGCTGCCGATGTCGTTCGCCGGGGTCTCGCGCCACATCGGCGTGTTGGAGTCGGCCGGACTCGTGCGGCGCGAGGTGCGTGGGCGCGAGCACTGGCTTTCCCTACACCCGGATGGATTGACGGTGGCCCAGAAATGGATCGACGAACAGACGGACTTCTGGTCGACACGCGCCGATGCGCTGGCGGCACGCCTGCACCGGAAGCGGCGCGCACGATGAACGATGCGGTCACCGTCCGGGTGCAACGCGTCATGCCCGCTGCACCAGAAGTGGTGTTCGATGAATGGCTGGATCGAGAGTCGTTGAGGGAGTGGATGTGTCCTCGTCCCGTTCGCGTTGTCGACGTCACCGTCGAACCGCACGTCGGAGGGACCGTGCGCTTCGATGTCGACGACTCGGGCACCCGTGTTCTGATCACCGGGCAGTTTCTCACCGTCGACCGCCCGCACCGGCTGCGCTTCACCTGGAGCAACTCGAATTGGCCGGACCCGACAACAGAAAGTGTCGTCAACGTCGCCTTCGAGCCGGTCGGTGACGACGAGACACTGATGTCGATCGAGCATTCTCTGCTTCCCCCAGAGGAATTCGAAAGCTTCGACAACGGGTGGACGCTTACCTTCCAGCAGCTCGCAGCCGTGCTGGCCGATCGATGACGCAGCGGTGGATCGTCGACGCCATGAACGTGATCGGCAGCCGCCCGGACGGCTGGTGGAAAAATCGACGAGGCGCGATGGTCCGGTTGGTCGAACAGCTTGAGCGCTGGGCTCCGACGCAGGCCCGGCACGTGACGGTGGTGTTCGAGCGGCCCCTGTCGCCGCCGATCGACTCGTCCGTGATTCAGATAGCGCATGCGCAACGGGCGGCCGCCAACTCCGCCGATGACGAAATCGTCCGGCTGGTTCAGGCCGACGATCAACCTCACGATCTGACCGTGGTGACATCCGACAGCACGCTGGCCGAACGGGTCCGAAGCGCGGGCGCATCGGTCTATCCGGCGGCGAGCTTTCGCAACCTCGTGGATCCAATACGTAGACATGGATAATCCGCCGAGCGGTCGGCGCCCCACCAGTCATGAGCGGATGGCCGGAAAGCCGTGGGACGAGTCCTACCAGGACGGTCCTGCGCCGTGGGATATCGACGGACCGCAGCCGGCCGTTGTGCGCTTGGCATCCGAAGGGGGATTCGCCGGTCGACGCGGCGCTTGACTGCGGACTGTTCCATACATTCGATGGCGACCGGTCAAGCTGGAGCAGCTGAGAGCGGCATTCAATCCGCGCGATGGATGGGGTCTCGCCGCGATCGGCGGCCCGGATCCTCGCGAGATTCCACGACGCCGACGGCGGACCGGCGTGGCGCGCGACGATCCAACGAACTAGGGCAGCCGCGTGACACGACCGGCGTAGCCCAGCGCGTGCTCATAGGTGTCCAGGTTGTCCCTGGAGATCTTTGCGTGCACGGGTCGTTCGAGAAGGAAACGCAGCACCGGGTTGAAGGCAAAATACGTCTCATGGAACGTCAGCACGGTGGTCCCGTCCGGTTGCTCCTCGAGTTCGTGATAGCCCTCCGCGCGGGACCACAGCGGTTTTCCAACCGCCACATACCGCGAAATCTTGTTGATCTTCGCCTCGGTCACTGTCTCCCACGAGCGGCCCTTACCGCCCGACATGAGGTACTTGGGGACTTCGAAAATGCACGTGCGGACCAAGCCTTCACCGGCCTCGTCACCTTCGTTGAGGATTTCCATGCTGCCCGTGGGCCACTTGAGAACCCGCGGCCGGGGGGAGTTCGGGGGCACTGGGGGATGCAGCACGCGCCAAACCCTTCTCGGCGGTGCTTCGATGTGGAATCGCACGGTGTAGGACTGCATCAGTACCCGCTCCTCTCCGCACCGGGGCTCATCGGTTGTCTCCCCAGGAATTCCAGAAGGTGATCGTCTCCGGCGGAGGCCGCGACGCGGGCCGGAAGTCGGTGCCGATCGTGTACGCGACGGGAAACAGTGCGGCCTGCATGACCGTGCTGGGAATGCCGAGCACTTGGCCGACCTCACGCTCCTTGGCCAGATGCATGGTCGTCCACACCGATCCAAGGCCACGGGACCGAAGCGCGAGCAGAAAGCTCCATCCCGCCGGGATGATCGATGCCCAGCCCGACGCCGCGATCAGGTGGTTGCTTTCGTCGAACCGACTTTCCAGACAAGGGATTACGTGAACCGGGACGTTGGCCAGCGTATCGGTGAGCCCAAGTGCACTCTGGTACACCCGCATGGTCTGCGGGTCGGTGGTATTCGACGCGGCGTACGCGAGGTACTCGGCACCGATGCTGCGGTAGATCTCGGCAATCGCCGCGCGCTTGTCGGCGTCGGTGACCACGACCCAACGCCAGTCCTGTGCGTTGCTCGAAGTAGGCGCCTGCATCGCGATGCGCACGCAATCGAGAATCACTTCGCGCTCGACCTGCCGCGTCAGGTCGAGGCGCTTGCGGACCGCACGCGTTGTGGTGAGCAGCTCGTCGACCGAGGAGATGTCCACCCTCAGATGTCGATCGCGCAGGACTGATCGACACCCAGCACGGTCAACGACCGCCCGAGGCCGAGGAAGACGGCGACGCACAGGGTGAGGTCGAGGATCTCCTCGTCGCTGAACAGCCCGCGCAGTCGAACGAAGAAGTCGTCGTCGAGGGAATCGTGGTCGGTGGCGAACCGCTCGGCGAACTCGATCGCGAGGCGCTGCCGCGGCGTGTACCCGGGGTATCCGGCGTACGCCGCCACGTTCTCGTAGAGCTCTGGTGCGATGCCGGCGTCGATCACCGACGGTGCCCGGAAATCTGAGCAGGCGACGCAATCGTTGATCTGCGCAATGCGCATCCTGGCCAGCTCGCGCTCTTCGGCCGGAAGAATGCTTTCCTGGTAGGCGCCGCGGATCATTCGCTCGACCATCCCGCCCAGCGCAGGCCGCAGCGTCCAGATCATCGCGGCTTCGCCGCCTGGGCCGTCCGGCACATCCAGCCTTGCCATGAGTCAACTTCCTGCAGGTGCGACCGTTACCACTGTGAGGAAACCAGAGTCTCGGTGTCGCTGTCCAGGTACTTCTGGCTTCGGGCTCGGCTTTGAACCCGGTCCCCGGGGCCGACGTGGACATGCCGGGGACTGAAGAATTACCGTCCCTGGGGCGGGACGCTCACGACGAGCACCCCGGGCTTTGGAGGTCGCTGCATGCTGTTCATGCATGAGGTGCACACGGTGCGCGGACGCGCCGAAGACGACTTCGAGGCCGCGTTCCGGGACGATTGGATGCCGATGCTCGGCAACGGCGACGACGCACGGCTGCTGTGGTACACCAATCACGCGCACGGCAGCGGGCCCGCATACACCGTCGTCACGGTCACAGCAGTTCGCGACGGAACGTCGTGGGAGCGCCTCGCCCTGCGAATCCAAAGAGGTGATCTGCGGACGTGGATGCGCAACCTCGACGAGCTCCGCCATGACGTCGAGGCCAAACTGCTTGTGCCGCTTCCGTGGTCGCCGCTCAAGGACGTCGATTTCGATGACGTACCGACGGATGGCCGTGAGCACGGGCTGACCCTGTACATGGAGGACACCATGTGGCCGTACGAGGACAAGTTCCTCGCCTACATCGACCGATGCGGCGAGGTGTATTCGAAGAGCCTGGACCACCCCAATCCTCTGCTGAGCATCGAGGCTGCTTTTCAGCCGGCCCTCGGCAGCCACCTCCGCCGTGAAGTCGCACTGATGCAGCGCATTCACGATACGGACGGCCTGCTCAAGCTCCTGCAGACCGAGATGCCGCCCGAATACCGCCGGCCGGGGACATGGATGCACGACGCGCTCGAGTTACGCGACCAGTGGACCAGCCGGCTGCTGCGGACCTCCTCCTGGTCACCCCTGTTCTGAGCCGCCGCATGAACATCGGAACGATCATCGACGCCGCCGCAGCAGGGGATCCGGCGCGCGCCGCGCTCGTCGTCAACCGCCGCGTCATCAGTTATCGAGAGCTGGCCGCAGCTGTCGATCGGTGCGCTGCGCGGCTGGCCGGTAACGGACTGGCGGGCAGGCGAATCGCCGTTGTCGACGTCGGAAGTTTGTTATCCATCGCGACGATGCTCGGAGCCGCGCGAATCGGAGCTGCCGCGGCACTGATGAACCCCGCCCTGACACCGCCGGAGTTGAGGGGAATCGCAGAAAACGCCGGGTGTGCTTCGGTCGGCGTTGCCGGCGAAGCGTACGTCGGCCGCCTTCGTGAAGCGGGCCTGTCCGGAACCCTCACGGCTGCCCATCTTTTCGACGAGGGTTCCGAGCTGTCCGCGGCGCCGCCCGCCGAAGGCGTGGATGACCGCGACGGGCTGGTCCTGTTCACCAGCGGCACGACCGGGCTTCCGAAGGCGATCGGCATCTCCCATGGCCGGTTGAGTGCGCGAATCATGGGAGTAACCACGCCGTTTCGGTCAGACGCGCCACCGACGGTGAGCATGATGAGTGTCCCGTTCTTCCATGTCGGCGGTGCCATCGGAGTGCTAGGCAACCTGTACGCGGGCAACACGTACGTCGTGCAGGACCGGTTCGATGCCGGAGAGTGGCTGCGCTTGGTGCAGGAGTACCGGGTGACGTCCACATTCATGGTGCCGACGATGCTGCAACGCATCCTCGATCATCCCGACTTCGGCAGCACCGATCTGACGTCGCTGACGGCCATCGCCTACGGGGCGGCGGCCGCGCCGGTCGCATTGGTGCGGCGGGCCATGGCCGAGCTGCCGAATGTGGGTTTCGCCAACGTGTTCGGTCAGACCGAGACCTTGGGGGCGTACACAACCCTGCTGCCCGATGATCACCGTGACCCTAAGCGCGTGGGATCTGTGGGACGGCCGCTGCCGGGTGTCGAGGTTCGAGTGCTAGACCCCGAGAGCGGAGTCGACGTCGAGACGGGAGCGGTCGGCGAACTGTGGGTCAACACCAGCCAGAACGTCACCGACGGCTGGCTGCAGACAGGCGATCTCGCTCGTCAAGACGCTGACGGCTACCTCTATCCGACGGGCCGATTGAAGGACACGATCAACCGTGGGGGAGAGAAGTTCGGACCCATCGAGGTTGAGGAGGCGATCCGGACCCATCCCGCTGTCAGCGACGTGGCCGTCGCAGGCGTAGCCGACGAGGAAATGGGCCAACGGGTGGGGGCCGCGGTGGTGGCCCGGTCCCCATTGACACTGGAGGAACTGCGATCTCACTGCCGGGATCACATCGCGTACTTCAAGCTGCCGGAGCGCATGAAGATCGTCGAAGCCATTCCCTACAACGACGCCGGCAAGGTCAACCGACGTCGGCTTGCCGCGCTGATCGCCGACGGGACATAGGCCTGCGAGAGGAGTTCGCCGTGCTGTTCCTTCACGAGACCCACAAGGTGGTGGGCATGCGCGAGGATGAATTCGAGGCGGCCTATCGCGAGGGCTGGATGCCGATGCTGGCGCAGTGCGACGACGCGCGACTTCTCTGGTACACCAACCAAGCTCACGGTTCCGGTATGTCCTATACCGTCGTCACCATCACCGGGATCGCCGACGGCGCCGCGTGGGAGCGCCTGGCGCACCGCGTCCAGACGGGGGATCTGCGGCCATGGATGCGCGAGTTGGACAACCTTCGTCACGATGTGACGGGCAAGGTCCTGTTGCCGGTCGAGTGGTCGCCGTTGCAGGAGGTGGACCTGGCCGGCGTGCCCACCGATGGCTCGACGCATGAGTTGAGTCTCTTCATGGAGGACACCGGCTGGCCGTACGCGCCGTTGGACGACTACATCCGGTCATGGGACGAGATCTACTACCGGCCGTTGTCCGAGACCTCGCAGATACTCGACATCCAGGCGTGTTTCCAGGTGGCGCACGGCTCCTACAAGCGGCGGGAAGCCATGCTCTGGCAGAAGATCTCTTCGGCGAACGACTACGCCACGCTGGTCCGTCTGCTCACTTCGGACATCGCGCCCGAGCACCGGGGACCCGGCACATACATGTTCGAAGCACTGAAATTCCGCGACCAGTGGCAGAGTCGACTGCTGCGGACCTCGGCCTGGTCACCCCTGTATTAGCTGCGGGGAAACCCGACTTTTGCAGAGGTCTTCTCGCACTTTCTCTACAAAGCGTGGATTTCGTCGCGAAGGTCAGCCCCCGTTTTGAATCAGGCCGTAGCAAGTGCCGTAATGCTCGGGAGTGCAGGGAATGCCGTTCACCGACCCGAACCCGTTGGGGCTGCCGACATACCCACCCGCAGGCCCCGGAGGGGCAACGGGCGCGACGGGCGCGCCTGCTCCGCCCCCGGCACCACTGACGCAGACACCCTCGAAGCGGGTCGGCTTCGTGCCCCACGGGCAGGTGTTGTCGGCTGCAGCCGGCGATGCGACCACCAACGGCGCCGTGGCGAAGGCCACAGCACATGCGAAAACCAGTACACCGCGCTTCGCAATCACCATCTACGCTCTCCGAACCTCTCACCCGACCCGGCCCAGACTAACCTGCGGGCTGCCAGCTTGCGGCCGTTGACCTCCTTTCGGGTCGTTGGACAGCGCTGAAGGCGCGCCGCCGATCTGGGGGAAGGGGAGGTCAATACGCGCAAGACGACGGCGAAACGCTTCGCGGACACTGAATGTTCGCTCATAGTTAGCACGTGGTCCTTAGCATCCCCGGATGCGATTTCCCATGACCAGTCGCGGTGGGCGGACTCTCGGCGTCGTGGTCGTCGTCCTCACGTGTCTTTCGCCCGCGTTGGCGGTGCCTGCATCAGCCGTTCCCCGCCAATCCGCGCATTTCGACTTCGGAGGACTGGCCCGGACCTACAGCGTGCACGCACCGGCCGGTGTCCAACATCCGAATGGTCTGGTCATCAACCTGCACGCGGCGGGCGCCACCGGCCAGGACCAGGCTGGACTCACGCATTACGACTCCGTTGCCGACGCCCACGGATTCGTCGTGGCCTACCCCGACGGCGTCGATTTCAGCTGGGCCGACGGCCGCGGCGCGTCGGTGCCCGACCGGCAGGGCGTGGACGACGTGGGGTTCATCGCGGCCCTGGTCGGCAAACTGGTATCCGATTTCGGCATCGACCCAGGTCACGTGTACGCCACCGGGCTGTCTGCCGGAGCATTCATGGCCGACCGGTTGGCGTGCGACCGAGCCGACCTGTTCGCGGCGGTCGCCCCCGTTGCGGGCACACTGGGCGCGTACGTCCCGTGCAGCCCGTCGCGCCCGGTTGCGGTGATCGAGACGCATGGGACAGCTGACCCGGTCGTGCCCTTCGACGGTGGCACGATGACGGGTCGCGGAGGTGTCAGCGATATCCTGGCCGCCCCGGCGATGGCGGAGCGGTGGAGGCAGGTCGACGGCTGCCAAGGTGCACCGACGGATGACGTGCTGCCCGATTCCGGCGACGGCACCCAGACTCACCGCCTGACGTCGTCGGCCTGTTCGGCAGGGACGGCTGTCGTCTTCATGCGGGTGGACGGCGGCGGTCATACCTGGCCGGGCGCTCCGGCGATCCTCCAAGCTGTCGGCCCTGCCAGCCATGGGTTCGATGCCTCGGAGGCGTCGTGGCAATTCTTCGACGCCCACGCGAGATAGGGCGATCAGCGGGGCAAGAAGGCTCGATTGGTGGCTACGTCAGCAGGCCTTCTTTGATCAACCAATCGCGAGCGACGAGCGCGGGGTCGTCTCCCTCGGTGTCGACCTTGGCATTGAGATCCAACATGACCTCGTTGGTGAGTCTCGGGCTCAGCTGCCCGAATATCTCCGCCAGTTCGGGATGCTCGTTGAGAACCTTTGAGTTGACGACTGCTGACAGGTTGTAGTGCGGGAAGAACGCCTTGTCATCTTCGAGTACGCGCAGTTTCAGACCCGGGATACGACCGTCGGTGGTGAACACTTCGCCGAAATTGCACTGGCCGTCGGCGGTCGCCGTGTAGATGACACCGGTATCGAGGTTGGTGACCCTGCCCAGTTGCTCCCGGGCGAGACCATACGTTTTGAGCATTGGCACGAAACCGTCATTGCGATTGGCGAATTCACTTTCCACGCAGAAGGTGAGATCAGCCCTGTTGAGCTTCGCCAGGTCCGACAGTTTGGTGACGCCCAGCCGCTGTCCCTCCGACTCACGGATCGCGAACGCATAGGTGTCGTCCATGGGCGCAGGCGGTAGCCAAGAGAGACCGTTCTTCGCGTCGGCATCCTTGACGGCTTGATATTGCGCTGCTTCACCTTTCACGGGGTTCTCGTTGCCGAGGTAGTTGATCCAGCCTGTCCCGGTGTACTCCGGAGATACGTCGGCCTTTCCGCTGACCATCGCGTGTCGCGCGCCGAAGCTGCCCGGGATGTTGGTCAGATTGGTGACCTCGGCTCCCGCCGCGGCCAGCACCGTCGAGAACATGTTGCCAAGGATCAACTGCTCGGTGAAGTCCTTCGCAGCGACTGTCAGCTTGACCCCGTCCAGCGAGTCGTAATGCTCAATGATGCCGGGCCGCGCCTCGAGCACGGCGCCGCTGGCCGACTGCAACCCACAACCGGCGACGAGAACAGCGAGCAGCGCGGAGAACATCGTCAGCGTGCGCCTGCGCCGCGCGATCTTCATGCCGTCAGGCCCTTCGGCGCGGCCATCATTTCCGCGACACGCGCCAGCCAGTCAATGAACAGGGCCAGCGCCGCGACGAGCACTGCACCCACGACCAGTGTCACGGTCTGCTGCAGCTTGATGCCGGTGGTGATCAGTTGGCCGAGCCCGCCGGCGCCCGTGAAAGAGGCCAGCGCGGCGGTTCCGACAATTAGGACGAGCGCGGTGCGCACACCTGCGACGATCACCGGTAGCGCCAAGGGCAGCTCGATGCGGACCAAGGTGGACCACGCCGACATGCCCATTCCGCGGGACGCCTCAACCAACCGAGGGTCGACACCGTCCAACCCGGTCACGGTGTTGGCGACGATGGGCAGGGCGCCGTACACGGTCAGCGCGATGACGGCACCAACACCTCCGATACCGAAGAGAACCGCACCGAGCGCGATCAGCCCGATGGCGGGCGCCGCCTGCCCGAATCCGGCCACGGTGATGATCGGTTTCGAGTAGCGCCGAAATCGCCCGCGGGTCAACGCGATTCCGAGCGGAATTGCGACCACACAGGTGAGCACCGTGGCCGCGAGGCTCACGGTCATGTGCTGGCGCAGCAGCGTCAGCAACTGCGAAACCGCAAGCGAGCGACGTTCGGACTCCGACACCTGCGCGTTGTTCACATAGACGAGGGCACCGGCCACCACTCCGACGCATAGGAGCGGCTGCAACACACCAGCGGCCAAGACCTAACCGGCGGGTCACACCGTGCGGCGCGGGGCCTTCCGTGCCGACGTCGACGTCCGTGCTGACAAAGGTCATGAAGCCGCCCCCGGTGTTTGGCCGGTGCGGCGCAGGTCTTCCATCGCGTCCATGATGGTTTCGACCCTGACCACGCCTTGGTAGGAATTTCGCCTGCCGGTCACCACCACAACGCCATGCGACGACGTCAGCATCTCGTCGAGCGCATCGTTGAGAGTCGACGCGAGATTGACACATTCCAGTTCTTCATCGCGTGGGACACCGTCGAGCGCCTTCGGGTCCTCGAGTTCCGCCAATGACATCCAGCGCTGCGGCCGGTCCTGGTCGTCGAGGACGATGACGTGTTCGCGGTGAAGGGCCCGGGCCGCTTGGATCGCCTCGGCCGGGTCGCCGCCCACTCGGGCGACGGCGGCTTGATGTAGGTCGACGTCGCGGACCCTGGTCAGAGTGAGCTGCTTGAGCGCGGCGCCTGCGCCGACGAAACTGCGCACGAAATCGTCGGCCGGCTCGGCCAGGATCCGGTCGGGAGAGTCGTACTGCGCGATTTTCGAGCCCGCCTGCAGGATCGCGATTCGGTCGCCCAACTTGACGGCTTCGTCGAAGTCGTGAGTCACAAAGACAATGGTTTTGCGTAGCTCCTCCTGCAGTCGCAGGAGTTCGTCTTGCAGCCGCTGCCGCGTAATGGGGTCGACCGCGCCGAACGGCTCGTCCATCAGCAGCACGGGCGGATCGGCCGCTAGCGCCCGGGCGACTCCGACTCGCTGTTGCTGTCCGCCCGACAATTCACGCGGATAGCGGTCGCGGTATTGCGCAGGCTCGAGGCTCACCAGGTCAAGCAATTCGTTCACGCGCGCGGCGATGCGCTTCTTGTCCCACTTGAGCAAGCGCGGAACGATGGCGATGTTGTCACCGACGGTGAGGTGGGGAAACAATCCGGCGCCTTGGATGACGTAACCGATGTGGCGGCGCAGTTCGTCCGGATTACGTTGCGTTACATCGTCTTCGCCGATGAAGATTCGTCCGCTCGTCGGCTCGATCAGCCGGTTGATCATCTTCATCGTGGTGGTCTTACCGCACCCCGAAGGCCCGACGAGCATGACGATCTCACCGGCCGGAATCTCCATGGTGATGTTGTCGACAGCAGCATCCGACTGCCCGTCGTAGCGCTTCGTGACGCCATCGAGCAGGATCCTTGCCCCGCCAGTGGTTTTCGCGCCGGCAGAACCGTCCGCGGAATCGATGGTTGCCGAGTCAGACACGGATCCCCCTAGGGACGGTGAGACGGGTGATGAAATTCAGCAGGGTATCCAAGATGACCGCCAGAATCAGGATGCCCACCGTCGCGGCGACGATGGAGTTGGTCGAGTTGGCGCCGCCCATTCGGGAAATACCCGAGAAGATGTATCCGCCGAGCCCGGGTCCAAGGGCGTACGCCGCGATGGCGGCGATGCCCATCAGCATCTGCGCGGACACCCGGACACCGGTCATGATCACCGGCCAGGCGAGAGGGAGTTCCAGTCGCAGCAGTGTGGCGAATCGGCTCATTCCCATGCCGCGCGCCGATTCGACGAGAGTGCTGTCGACTCCGTTGAGGCCGACCACGACGTTGCGCAGAATCGGAAAGACACCGAAGAACACCAGCAGGATCACCGACGGCAGGACGCCCAGGCCGACGATGCCGACCAGGACACCGAGCAGGGCATACGACGGGATGGTCAGCCCGACCGCGGTCGCCGTGTTTCCAATCGCTACGCCGACCGGTGAGCGGTAGATGATTACGCCGATGATGAGGGCGATCACGGTTGCCAGAACGAGCGTTTGGACCACGAGACTCATGTGCTGGTAGGCGAGAAACGACAGAACCGGCCAACGGTCCCCGACGAACTCGACGAAGCCCATGTCGCAGCAAGCCCCCGGATCGGTATGCGTTTGTGTGCTCGGCGTGTGCCGAGTCACCTATCTGTAATTCCCGGAACCGGCGCGGGCGAAACGCGTGAGGCCGTTCTTGTTTGCCGCGTCGATCGTCGACGATTCAACCACGATTGCCGCCGCCGCGGCCGAAGTTTTCCGCCCTTCCGAATCCGGCTACTGCGGTACAGACTGTCAACTGACTGTCAATCGACGTCGGTCACTGGGAGGCGAGCTCGATGGCTATCGAAGGCAATGAGGTCGACCGCACGGCGGTAACCGAGCCGGTATCGCAGCGGGTACAAGTGCGGCGTGCCGCGATGGCGAGCGCGATCGGCACGACGATCGAGTGGTACGACTTCTTCCTGTACAACACGGCCGCCGCGCTGGTCTTTCCGCACCTGTTCTTCCCCTCATCGACCGCGTACGCGGGAGCGATGCAGTCGTTCGCGACCTACTTCGTGGGGTTCGCCGCTCGGCCGATCGGGGCGGCCATCTTCGGGCACTGGGGTGACCGGATCGGTCGCAAGACGACGCTGATCATCACGCTGGTGGTCATGGGCCTTGCTTCCGCCGTCATCGGCATCATGCCCGGAACCGAAACTATCGGCGTCGCCGCGCCGGTGCTGCTCGTGACGTTGCGCGTGCTGCAGGGCATTGCGGTCGGCGGCGAGTGGAGCGGCTCGGTGCTGCTGACGATGGAATGGGGTGACCAGAAGAGACGCGGCCTGCTCGGCAGTTTCGCCCAGGTCGGCGTTCCGGTCGGGCTGGTGCTCGGCACCGGAGGGATGACGCTGCTGTCTGCGACGATGTCGGATGAGGCATTCGATTCCTGGGGATGGCGGGTACCGTTCCTGGCCAGCCTGGTGCTGGTCGCGGTGGGCCTGGCGATCCGGTTGAGGATCCTCGAGACGCCGATGTTCAGCAAGGTGCTGGAACAGGGAAAAACGGCGAGCGCCCCTGTCGCCGAAGTGATTCGGCGTCACTGGCGCGAGATTCTGCTCTCGGCGGGCGTCCGGTTCGCCGAGCAGATGCCGTTCTACCTGTTCACCACGTTCGTGTTGACGTTCGTCGTGCAGCGCCACCACTACAGCAAGACGTTTGTGCTCGCCGCGGTCCTGGTGGGCGCGACCGTGGAGCTCGCGACGATCCCGCTGTTCTCGCATCTGTCGGACACGTTGGGCAGGAAGCGGGTTTACACGGCCGGCGCGGTCTGCGCCGGGCTGTTCGCGTTCCCGTACTTCTTCGTGCTGACCCAGGGCGGACAGGTGCCGATCTTCCTCGTGGTGGTGGTGTCGATGATCATCCACTCGATGATGTACGGGCCGCAGGCCGCGCTGATCGGCGAAAGCTTCCCGACACACCTGCGATACGGCGGCGCGGGCCTCGGCTACCAGTTGGCATCGGTGTTCGCGGGCGGACCGGCTCCGCTAGTGGCGACATGGCTGCTCCACGAGACGGGCACGCCGTATTCGATCTCGATCTACATTGTCGTGGCCGCGGTCATCACGGTGTTCTGTTGCCTCGCTCTGGCCGATCGGTCGCGCGCGAATATCGACGACGACGCGGTCTACAGCCGCGCTGGCGCTAGCCCCTAAGTGCCGTCCCAGTTCTGCAGGAAGGTCTCGGTGACGATCGCGGCGTTGTCCGCTGCAATCTGCTTGTAGACGACGAACGTGAACGGGTAGCCCGGCAGGTTCAGCGGGTCGCCGGGCCCGTCGGACATGCCGCGAATGCCGAGGAATGGGATGCCGTGCGCATCTGCAACCTGTTGTGCCGCAGCTGTTTCCTGGTCGACCGCATCCACGGACGGGTTCTCGGCAGCCAAGAACCCGGTGATGTTGCTGACGACTCCGCGCGCCAGGAAGGGCACCAGCGCCCGGAAGAAGTTTCCGGTGAACAGCGGAGAAAAATCAGGTGCGGCCAGGGGCTGAGGACCGAAAACGGCGCCACCGAAGGGGATGGCGGGGAATGTCGTGCCATTGTTGTTGTCGTCGGTGAAGCCGTCGCCCCCAACGAGCAGTTGAGGCTCGCGACCGAGGTCGATCAGCCGGAGACGCGCTAGGGGACCGCAGACGCGACAGGCGGGATCTCCAATGCTGTCGGTGCTTTCCAGGTCAACGGTGACCGCGTCGGCTGCGGCGAGCATGTCGGGATCGACCGCGTGCCATGTGGCGCCGTCGTCGGAGGTCCATCGAGCCGGTACAGCCACATCGCCGATCTCGGTGCGTCCCGACCCCCCGGCGACGCCCGCGAAAACCACTGCGCCGATGGAGATTCCGGATTCGGGCGTGAAGTGATCCAGTGCTGTCTCGGTGGTGTCGGCGGCGTTCTCCATGCCGATGCCGGTCATCGCGACGATGACCTTCTTGCCGCCGAGTGTGCCGAGGTAGTAGTGGTGACCGTCGACGACGACGGTGGGGTTCGGGTCAAGCGTGGTGCGGGCGAGAATGGCGTCGGCTTCGGCCGGAAACGCGGTCAGGACCAGCGTCCGCCCGACCCGACCGATGCGCGCCTCGCTGGGCATGCGGTATGTATATCTCCTGGGGTCAACCGGCGTGCCGGGAATGCGTAGAAGTCCGCCAGGCAGGGAATGCAACGACGATGCCGGGCACCCGACTGACTGCCGACCAGCGCAATTCGTTCATCGCCGCGCTTCTCGGCTGGACGATGGACGCCTTCGACTACTTCATCGTCGTGTTCGTCTACGCAGACATCGCGAAGACGTTCGGCATGTCCAACACCGAGGTTGCTTTCCTCACGACGGCCACGCTGCTGATGCGCCCCGTCGGTGCTCTGATATTCGGCCTGTGGGCCGATCGCGTCGGCCGGCGCGTCCCACTCATGGTCGACGTGACGTTCTACTCAATCGTCGGGTTCCTCTGTGCTTTCGCCCCGAACTTCACCGTGCTACTGGTCCTGCGCCTCTTGTACGGCATCGGTATGGGAGGGGAGTGGGGACTCGGAGCGGCACTAGCGATGGAGAAGATTCCGGTCGAGCGGCGTGGCTTTTTCTCCGGGCTGCTGCAGGAGGGCTACTCGTTCGGCTATCTGTTGGCCACGGTGGCGTCCTTGCTAGTCGTCGACTGGTTGGACCTGTCGTGGCGGTGGCTGTTCGGACTTTCCATCATTCCGGCTCTGATCAGCCTCATCATCCGCTCGCGAGTGCGCGAATCCGAAGTCTGGGAAGCCGCTCAGGACCGAATGCGGGTAACCCGCACCAGGATCCGCGACATAATCGTCGACCCGGCGATCATCCGCCGATTCGTCTACCTGGTAATGCTGATGACAGCCTTCAACTGGATGAGCCACGGCACCCAGGACGTGTATCCGACATTCCTGCAGGCGACACACAACGGCGGTGCTGGACTGTCCAGCGAGACGGCGAAGCTGATCGCGGTGATCTACAACATTGGCGCGATCATCGGGGGACTGACTTTCGGTACGTTGTCGCAACGGTTCGGCCGCCGCTACACCATCGTGTTCTGCGCAGTGCTCGGGCTGCCGATCGTGCCGTTGTTTGCGTTCTCCCACACGGCAGCCATGCTGTGCCTCGGTTCGTTCCTGATGCAGGTAATGGTCCAGGGCGCCTGGGGCGTCATCCCAGCACACCTGACAGAACTGTCACCGGACGCTATCCGCGGGTTCTACCCCGGCGTCACCTACCAGCTGGGTAATCTCTTGGCGGCCTTCAACTTACCGATTCAGGAACACCTCGCCGAGTCGCACGGTTACCCGTTCGCGCTGGCCGCCACGATCGTGCCGGTGTTGATCGCCGTCATCGTGTTAACGCTGATCGGCAAGGACGCCACCGGCATACGCTTCGGAACCGACCAGAGCGCTCAAACATCTCGTGTGTGATGCGACGCGTGGTCAGGGCCACCCAACACCGCGGGCGGGGGCGTCCACGACGAGCACCTGGGTCCTTCCCACATCTTTATGACGACTGGACGACCCAGGAATCGACACTGCGCTGGCCATACTTGGGACGAGCCGAGGGTCTGGTAATAATCTACTACCCGACGTAGTATTCGCGGTAGGCCCTACCGAATGACACAGACGGAGGTGCGCCGTGAAGTGGAGTTTGGCCCAGATCGGCCTGTTGGTCATCGCTGCGTTTCACGTCATCCAGGCGGTCATCGGGTTCATCGCCGAACCAAGTTTTGCGACAGGACCCAACGCGCCGACCGCTCAGGTGCTGGGGATGGACTACAACGGCTGGCACGCCGTCGCCGGCCTCGCGTTGTTCGCACCGGGCCTGGTCTTCGCGATGCGGAAGTCGTGGTCGGTGTTGTACCTACTCATCGCCGCGGTAGCCGGAGCACTACCGGGCCTGTGGGCGTTCTTCTCGCACCAGGTTGCCTTCGTGTTCACCTTTCCCAACAACACCACCGACGCGGTGGTGCACATGGTGACCGCGGCGGTGATGATCGCGGTGGCCGCGATACAGATCGGCATTGACGGTGGCCTTCGAAATTCACTTGCCGATCTCCGTAGTGCGCCGCGAGAAACTGTTGCACGTCAGGCGACCCGAAAGACGGGATAATCGTTCACAATCCGTTCCAAGTCGTCCAATGGCGCACGGCGGTCGATAGGGAAGAATGGACGTGCACCAGGAACGAGGTCGAGGTACCGGCGCAAGATCGCAGCCCGATCATCGGAGGAGTCCTCGACGAGTGAGACGTTCTCCCGCTTCCTATGCATAAGCAACACGGCGTGCTCGTCGGCGCGGACATTGCGCACCCAGTTCGTCTTGTGGCCGAGCATGGCCACCAGATAGCGCTCGCCGCAGTAGTCGGCGACGACGACCGGGAACGAGATCTTCCGTCCCGTCTTGTGGCCTCGAGCCTCAATCGTGGCAGCATGGCTGGGTCCGATGCCGGCCGCAAAGGCGATGGCGCCCAACCGGTTCGAGACACGCGCCGACAAACCTGGGCGACCCCGGCGGTACTGCCACCGCTGGAATGTGCTCACCGCGTCGCGCAGCATGACGTGAGCCTACCGTCGCGTTATGAGAACGTTGACGCGAGGAGGTGCCAATGAAGATCCGGTTCGGAGTGAGTCTCGGGGCAGACATCGGTCCAGACGAACTGGCCGGCATCGCTGATCATCTGGAGGCCGCTGGGGTCGATTCGTTGTGGTTCTCCGAACTGGTGTACGCCAAGGCAGTTGACCCTTTCGTCGGGATGGCGTTCGCACTCGCACGGACGAAGCGGTTGAAAGTGGGTACCTCGGTGGCCGTGCTGCCCGGCCGCCACCCGGTGTTGGTTGCCAAGCAGCTTGCGTCGCTCGCAGCACTCGCGCCGAAGAGGGTCCTGCCGGTCTTCGGTCTGCGTTCAGCGTTGCCCGCCGAACGCGATCTCTTCGTGGTACCTGAGGGGGAACGCGCCAAGGTGTTCGATGAGTCGCTTCGACTGCTGCGCACCGCACTGAGGGAAGACGACGTCACCTTCGATGGCGACTACTTCACGGTGCGGGGTGTACGAGTACTGCCCAAACCGATACCGCCGCTGGATATTTGGATCGGCGGCGCAACACCTGCGGCGTTCCGGCGTATTGGAGCCTACGGCGACGGCTGGTTGGGCAGCTTCCTGACTCCCAGCGAGGCGGGGCAGGCACGACGCGACATCGATGCGGCCGCCGGTGCGGCGGCCCGCGACATCGAACCCGACCACTACGGGATCAGCCTCGCGGTCGGCAACGGCGAACTGCCCGCACCGCTCCTCACCGCAATCCGCAGACGCCGACCCGATCTCGACCCCTCCGAGCTCGTGGCCACCGATTGGCCGACACTGCATCGTCAGCTCGACGATTACATCGCCGCCGGGCTGACCAAATTTGTCATCAGGCCGGCCGGAGACATCAGCACCGCGGACTTCCTCGAAGCCTTCGTCAGCCAACTGCTGCCGCGGCAGAACTGAGTGAACTGCCAGCCGGCTGTCTAGACGTTCACACTGACCGCCGCGTCTACCTGTCTGCAGTCTCGCGGTGCTTGCACCCCGGCCAGCAGCAGGGCCTGCGCTTGCCTTCCTCCAACTCCTCCTGCGTGCGCCGGATGCGGCGCTGCCGGGTCACGTCTTGCTTGGCGTCCTCCACCCAACAGATGAACTCGTTGCGCGCCAAGGGCGTGATGTCGTGCCAGGCATCGAGCGCCGTGCCATTGGCGACCAGCGCCTTGCGCAGGTCGGCGGGCAGCTTGTGCACCACGCCGCCGGGGACGCGCTGGTTGGCCATGGGGTCAGGGTAACGCGCAGCAAGTGGCGCCCGAGATATCGCCATACGTCCCGAGTTTGGGATCGGTAGCACACGGTCCCTGTGTACTTGCCACAACGACGCCAGCGAGGCGCGAATGAGCAAAGGAAGCACAAAATGACGACCACACACACTTGGAAGCGGACCATCGCCGTGGCGCTGATGTCGGCCGGCGTCGCGATAGCCGGATTGGGGCTGGGCGAAGGTACCGCCCAAGCCGGGACCCCCGCATCCTGATGGCGTGGCGCAGAGAAGTGCGCCACGCGAAGGGAACCGCGGAAGAAACGGCGGTCAGGGCCGGTGTCCACACGGCCAAAGTCGCCTTGGGGGAGCGCGGCACGCCGCCGTGGTGGGAGCAGACCGATGCGCAGCGCTGTGCGCGGTGGCAGGCGGATGTGGCGTGGCCCGGCGATCACTCGTCGGATGAACACGCCTAGCGGCTTTGCCCTGACCCCGGTTGGTTGGTCAGGCAGATCTGTACCCGTGTTTTAGGTCCATGGTCATGAGAGTCGAGGGCAGAGTGATCACCAGGAGGTCACATGCCCCGTATGTACCCGGCTTCGGTGCGCCGGAAAATCGTTATCCGGCTCCGCTCAGGTGAGTCGGTCGCCGCAATAGCCGTCGATACCGGGATTTGTCAGGCCACCCTGTTTCGGTGGAAGCGCCAGGCGCTGATCGACTCCGGAGTAATCGAGGGCATTGCGAGTGTGGAAGCCGACGAGTTGGCGGCCGCCCACAGACGGATCGCTGCGCGGGAGGCGGAGCTGGAGAAGGCCGCGCTCCAGGAGCTCGCGCGGGGAAACTTCTGAGCCCGGAGCGGCGTCGAGAGGCCGTTCGTCACCTTGTAGCGGTGATGAAGGTCAGCGAGCGGTTTGCCTGCCGGACCTCGGCGACGAGGTTGCACAGCGCGGAGTTGCGCGCGCCGAGCAGGTTAATGCGACGTCGGCCGAGTGGGTAGAGACAGGCGCTGATCCGTCTGATGCACTATGCAGTAACTTTACTGGTAACCCGCCATATTCGATTCCGCCGTATTCCCCGCAGTTGGAGGCAGCAGACGGCGAGGGAGTGCAGCTGGCGGGCGTTGTCAACAGGCGGGCTGGGCTGAAGCTGTCTCAGGCCCTGCGGGATGATCGTTTGCTAGCGGGCACTGGGCGCAATCTATTGTGCCCGACGAGAAAGAGGCACTGCGATGAACTGGACCCGAAGCGACACCGCCGTGGTGTTCATCGATCCGCAGAACGACGTCCTCAGCCCCACCGGCATCAACTGGGCGGCGACCGGCGCCAGCGTCACCGAAAACGACACCGTCGCGCATATGCTCGCTATCTTCGAAGCCGCGAAGGCCGCGTCGTTCGGAGTGTTCATCTCACCGCACTACTTTTATCCCACTGATCACCGATGGCTGTTCAACGGTGCACTGGAAGCCGACGAACTGCGCACCGGCACCTTCGACCGTCCCGGCCCCCTGAGCCTGGACGGACTCCCAGGATCAGGAGCCGACTGGCTCGAAGAGTTCAAGCCCTATATCAACAACCCGGACACGGTCGTCGTCAGCCCGCACAAGGTGTTCGGATCGCAAACCAACGACTTGGTTCTGCAGTTACGCAAACGCCGCATCAACAAGGTTCTGCTGGGCGGGATGCTCGCGAACATGTGCGTGGAATCGCACCTTCGCGATTTGCTCGAACAAGGCTTCGAGGTCTACGTCGTCCGTGATGCCATCGCAGGCCCACGTCACCCCGAGTGGGGTGACGGTTACCAGGCCGCTCTGGTCAACTATGCTTTTCTCGCACACGGTGTGGTTTGGACCGGCGACGTCGTCAACGCCATGCGAAGCTCGAACTGAATTCTGACAGAACAGTTCGATGACACATTCACGACTCGTTCGGATTCTCCTCGACCGCTGCCGATGTCCTGGTCGGAGTCGACCTGTCCGGCCGTCGTGCCACCATCACCGGTGCCACCTCTGGCATCGGGGTGTAGACCGCACGCGCTCTGGCGGCTGCCGGTGCTGACGTCGTCCTCGCAGTTCGCCAGCTCGACGCCGGGCGCCAGATCGCGGATCAGATAACCGAATCCACCGGGAATCCGGCTGTCGAGTCTGCGGCCTTCGACGTCGCCGATCTGGTGTCCGTCCGGAACTTCGTTGCCCGGTTCAACGCCGAGCCGGTGCACATGTTGATCAACAATGCCGCCATCATGGCTCTGCCCGAACTGGCGCGAACCGGGGACGGACGCGAAATGCAGTTCGCCACCAATTACGTCGGCCAGAGCAACTTCGAGGACTCGAATCACCGATCGTGGCGGAGCGCCCCGACGACTTCAGCGGCGGCGTCGCCGCCTACGCCCTGGACCACGACATTGCCGCACGTCTATGGGACATCGGCGTGGGGCTCATCGGACCGAGCGGGTGAGTGGGGCGGCCGATGCATCTGACGGGTACGCCGACGCTACTGGTAAGCCTCCATATTCAATTCCGCCGTACTCACCAGGTGGGGAGAGGCACACGTGTGGTTGCTCGCCCGATGTGATCAACAACAGACGGTTGAGATGGAGCTGATTCATCTGATGAAAACCGAGTAGCTGACTTGACATAATGTGGCTTATCGGCATTTAGGTGACCTGCGAGTTGAGTCGCACCGACGCTGTGCAAGGAAGTCCACCGGATCTTGGGTTCCCAATCTCGCCTCGCACTTGGCTCGGCGACCGAACGTATATGCGCACTCGACTTCGGTGCCGACTGCCAAGCGAGGGACGAAATCGAGACGGCCTCGACAGGCCGGCTATCGATGGTGTGGATGCGGCGGCCCCGTGCCCCCCGCTACCCCCGTTCAACTCCATGATTACGTCACAGTGACGTTTTGAGGCGGTGTGGCTGTGTTCCCTAAATACATTGACTGGCAAGCTGTTTGGCGATTCACACGCCGGATGGACCCAGAATGTCGCAGCCGAGCCTTGCCTGCGATCGCGTTGAGCTCTTCCGGCGGCTGTCGACGCGAACAGCCTGACTCTCTCCGTGTGCGGCCGGCCACCACGTGACGTCGCCCTCCGCTTGATCGCGCTCGTCTGCCACGCCAACTCCTCATTTAGTGAACCAGGCGTACCGAAAGCAACCGCTGCACAAGCGGCCATGCATTCCGATTCGTCACCGTGACGTTTCGCCCACTCGCCCGCCCCGTTCTAGCCGTACGCCATAGCGGTATGGTCAGGAAATCAGCTGGCTTGCGAGGGTTTGAGATGACCGCTGCCGACGGACTTACCACAACGACTGCGGCCGCGCGCCGATCGCCGAGGGAATCGTCGTTCAAGATGTTGCGCGCGCGCGCGAACTCACGCTGGACGTGATCTTGCGCGTGATGTTCGGTGTCGACGATCGCTCCGAACGCGCCCGGCTCGGCGGCCCCTTCGAGACACTGCTCGATCTGGGGTCCTCGGAGCAACTGATTCTGCGCGTCGCCCTCCACTCGCTGGGAGGGTTGAAGCGCTGGCCCAGACTCGACCGCGCAAACCATGTCGTTACTGCTCACTACCCGCAGTGAGGATGGTGAGTACCTCACCGACAAGGAAATTCGCGACGATCTGGTCACCCTGATGCTGGCCGGCCACGAAACGACCGCCACCACGTTGGCCTGGATGATCGACTTGTTGCTGCATCACCCCGACGTGCTGGCTAAAACGCAAGCCGAAGCCGAGGCAGCCGAATCCACCACGTACGCAGAGGCGGCGATCAACGAAACGCTCCGCGTACGCCCCCCTCCCCCTTCACTGGCCGCTACACGGCCGCTGACTACCGGCTCGGTGAGTACACCGTGCCGGCCGGGACACGGATCGTCCCGCACACCGGCGAAGTCAACCTCCATGCCGGCACCTATCACCATCCCCACGAATTTCGGCCAGAGCGGTTCCTCGACGCGAGTCCGCCGACCTACGCATGGATTCCGTTCGGCGGCGCCATCAAGCGTTGCCTCGGCGCGAGCTTCAGCCTCGTCGAGCTGACCATTGCTCTCCCGACGCTGCTGCGCTCGGGAAGTCTCGAAGCCATGAACAAGAGTCAGGACCGCCAGGTCCGCTGCGGGCTCGTGTTGCTTCCGCACCGCGGGGTTCCTGTCCGCTATCACCCGATCGACGGCTAAGCACCTCAGCAGCAACCGATTGGCCGGATTCGGTGGATGACCGCGGTCCGCGGGTCATAATCTTCCGAGCGTTTGCCGAGACGAAGGAGTCTGAATTGGAGATCGACCCGGCCGCAACCGCTTGGCTGCTTGCCTGTACCGCACTCGTCCTCCTGATGACGCCTGGCCTGGCCATATTCTACGGCGGCATGGTCCGGTCGACCGGCGTGCTGAACATGATCATGATGTGCTTCATCTCGATCCCGGTCGTCACGATCACCTGGTTGCTCGCCGGCTATACCCTCGCGTTCGGCAAGGACGCGGGCGGCGGCCTCATCGGCAACCTGGACCACATCGGGCTACTGGGCATCGACCCCACCACAGTGCGGTCCAATGTCCCCGAGCTGCTCTTCCTGACCTTCCAATTGGGTTTCGCGATCGTCACGGCCGCCCTGGTCTGCGGCGCGATCGCCGATCGCGCCAGGTTCTCGGCGTGGATGATCTACGTCGCCGTGTGGACGGTGGCGATATATGCCCCCGTGGCTCATTGGGTTTGGGGGCCCGATGGTTGGCTGGCATCGCTGGGCACCGTCGACTACGCGGGCGGTCTCGTCGTCGAGATCCTGTCCGGTTCATCTGCACTCGCGTTGGCGCTTGTGCTCGGTCCGAGAATCGGCTTCAGGTCCGAGGCAATGCGGCCGCACAATCTCCCGTTCGTCTTACTCGGCGTGGGACTGCTGTGGTTCGGATGGTTCGGCTTCAATGCAGGCTCAGCGCTCACCGCGGACGGAAAGGCATCCGTGGTCTTTCTCAACACGTTGATCGCCGGGTGCCTCGGGATGCTGGGCTGGATCGGCGTCGAGCGGATCCGCGACGGCAGACCCACGACGTTCGGTGCGGCCTCGGGCGTGGTCGCGGGCCTTGTCGCAATCACGCCATCATGCGGATTCGTCGCCCCCATAGGCGCATTCGTGGTCGGACTGGCCGCCGGCGTGGTGTGCTCATACGCGGTCGGCTGGAAGTTCAAGGCCGGCTACGACGACTCCCTCGACGTCGTCGGTGTCCACTTCGTCGGCGGTGTGGTCGGCACCTTCCTGATCGGACTGCTTGCGGCCGAGGTGGTGTCCGGCGACGTCGAGGGCCTGTTCTACGGAGGCGGACTGTCCCAGCTGGGAAAGCAAAGCCTGGCCATCCCGGTGGTCGCCGTATTCGCTTTCGCCGTGTCCTTCGTCATCGCGAAGATCATCGACATGACGTTTGGATTCCGCATCCAGCGTGAGGACGAGATCTCCGGAATCGACCTCGCCCAGCATGCCGAGACCGCCTACACCGAGGGTGTGCACGGCCAGCCGCAGAAGCGGCCCGGAATCAGCTGACTACAGATTTATCCCGTTTCCAAGCAGGGACCACGTCGTCGATGACGATTTCAACGACGAAGACAACGCCGGCGACAATAAGCCCGCCCCAGGCGAACCAATGGAAGATACATGCGTCTGAGGCGGCCTCCGTCGCCCACAGCGCCGCGCCGACCGCCACTGCGGATGCCAATACAGCCGACCCGTGCCAGAAAGCGCGGCGGGGCGTCGGTCCACCGTTGTGCGATCGCGATCGGTGAGCAACAACTTTGGCGAATATCAACACAATCGCCACGGCGGCGACATTGTTGAAGAAGTCTGGCTGAAACGGCTCCGGACACGACACCGACGACACCTCCTGCCCGTCAGGCTGACGGTCGGCGCATGACGCGTCGAATCCCGCGCGTCAAGAATACGTCAGGCAGTAGCCAAGCAAGGCCGAATCAAGCTGTGGCTACGACCTTTACGGCTTCGATCCGGGCAGGCACATGCTTGTGCCACGGCGTGCCCGCATAGGCGTCCCGCCACTCCGTTGACGTAAGCGAATTCGGGGCCACGCCGGGGATGTGTGTCTGGCCGTCCTCATCGACGAAATCAAGGCCCAAGCCGTTGGGCAGCGACGCGTGGCCGGGCAGCATCGCCTCGCTGATCTCGACGCTCGCCTCGGCGCTGCCGGCCGCGGTGATTACGCGTGCGCGGCCACCGGCGACCAGGCCCAGGGACTGCGCGTCCTCGACGCTGAGCCGCAGCGCTCCGTCGGCGTCGCGTTTCCGCCACCCCGGGTCGCGAAATATGTCGTTGGCGGTATAGGCCCGGCGCTCACCCGCCGACAGCACGATGGGGAACTGCGGCGTCGTCAGCGCCGCCTGTGCGTCGTGCAATCCCCGTATCTCCTCCAGCATTTCGGGCATCTCAAGCGCGATCTTGTGATCTGCGTGGGCGATCAGCTCGAAGTCGTCCTCGTACTCGTGCGCGGTGAACGTCACACCGGAGCGGCTCTGCAGAATCGCCTCGAAAAGCGCATTGCCGTCGGCATGGCCGGCGCGGCGCACCGCTTCTGGATAGGCCATCGCCGTCTTCTGCGCCAGCCCCCACAAAGCGGCGGCACCCTTCATGCCCTCGGGCAGCGTGGGGCCGAGTGTCTCGTAGAGAACGAACGGCAGCGCCCGGCTCATCGCAGGATTGGTGCTGACAGCTCCCAGGAACGCCTGCGCGTAAGCCTCCAGACCCTCGTCGGCAGCCTCACGAAGTGGCTGCAGCTCAGCGTCGTCGACTACACCGAGCGCACGTATGAGTCGCGCCCAGATCTCGGGCTCAGGAAGGGTGCCAGGCAGCGGCTCGAGGAGCGGGTGACGCAGATGAAACGTGTTGTGCGGGAACTCCAGATTGAAGAACGTCGCCTCCGGCTTCTCGAACTGGCTCGCCGCCGGAAGCACATAGTGGGCGAGCCGGGCCGTCTCCGTCATCGCCACATCGATGACCACCATCAGCTCCAGGGACTGAAACGCCTCGCGACAGGCAGCCGAATCGGCGATCGAGTGGGCAGGGTTGCTGGTCTCAACGATCATCGCCCGGAACCGGTCGGGATGATCAGTCAGGATCTCCTGCGGCACAACGTTGGACGGCACCAGGCCGGAGATCACCGGTGCGCCCGTGACAGGGGTCCTGCCAACCCCGCCGAACGTGAACAGTGGCGCGAACGACGAATGCAGATGCTGCCCACCACGTTTGGCGAAGTTGCCGGTGAGGATCCACAGCAGCTTGTTCAAATACGAGCACAGTGTGCTGTTGGGTGCCTGCTGAATTCCCAAGTCCTCGAATACCGCCACACTGTCGGCAGCGGCGATGCGTCGAACCGCGGTGCGGATGAGTTCCTCGTCGAGTCCACAGCGCTCCGCATAGTCGGCGACCGGCACCGCCCGGAGCACGTCCCGAACAGCGTCCGCGCCGTTGACGTGGTCGGCCAGAAACACCTCGTCACAAAGGTTTTCCTGCACCAGCACCGCGGCCATCGCCGCCAGGCACCAGGCATCCGTTCCTGGCCGCACCCGAAGGTGGATGTCGGCCATCTTGGCCGTATCGGTGATCACCGGGTCGATGACGATCATTGCGCGCGCCGGATCCTTGGCGATCTCGTTGAGCACAGTCCGTGCCCGCGGGAAACTCTGCGACATCCACGGATTCTTGCCGACAAAGACGGAGACCTCGGCATGCTCGAACTCGCCGCGCGTGTGTCCGCCGTACAGGTGCGCATCGACCCATGCTTCCCCGGTCTTCTCCTGCGCCAACGCGTTCGACCGGTAGCGGGCGCCAATCGCCTTGAGAAACGCGCCCGCATAGGCACCGCCCAGATGATTTCCCTGGCCGCCGCCGCCGTAGTAGAAGACCTTCTCGCCGCCGTATGTATCGCGGATGTGTTTGAAGCCCTCGGCAATCTCGGTGATCGCGGTGTCCCAGTCGATTTCCTCGTAGCTGCCGTCGGGTCGTCGGCGCATCGGGGACGTCAGCCTGCCGCGGTTGTTCTGGTAGTGATCGAGCCGCAGCGCCTTGTTGCATGTGTAACCCTGCGACGCCGGATGCTCCTTGTCACCGCGGATCTTGGCCAGGGTGCGGCCCTCGAGCTGCACCACGATTCCACAGTTGCACTCGCACAGAATGCAGGCCGTCGACTGCCACTCACCGGTCATCAGGACTTCCTTTCGGCCGTCTCGGCCTGCAACAGGGCGTGCAGCTGACGCTGGACGAGGTCGAGCGGTTTCACATCGCGGGATGCCCGGGCGACGACGATCGCGCCCTCGATCGATGTCGTCACCAGCATCGCCAGTTCCTCTGCACGCGTGGCGGTCACACCCTCGGCCACCAGACGCTTGCCGATCAGATCGGTCCACAGCGCGAACGCCGCCGCGGCGCGCTCGATGACCTTCGTTGAGCGCTCGGGATTGTCGGGGTCGCCGGCTTCGACCGTCACCGCCACGATCGGACAACCCGCGCGGTAGTCACTGCGGATGAGCTGTTTCCGATAGCCGTGCACCAGGCTGTCGAGCAGGTCGACGGCGTTCTCCGCCGCGGAGATCTTGCCTGCGATGTAGGCGCCCGCGTAATCGGTCGCCTCTTCGAGCAGCTGCATGCGGCCACCCGGGAAGTAGTGGTAGGCCGATCCGCGAGGCGCACCGCTGTGCTGCAGGACATCGGAGATGGCGGTCGCATGGGCGCCGCGTTCTCGGATCAAGAGAGCAGCGGATACGACCATCCGCTCCCGGGGGCTGACCACGCTATATATGATGGCATACATAACTCGGGTACACCAGGCACGGCGACGATCTCATGCGATCGAAGGCAGGCCCGCACGGCGTACAGCAGCTCGACGAAGATGAAGATGAGCCGGAGTCCGACTGCTCAGCCATTGGGTCACGCTACGACTATTGAGAACAGTCAGCGGTTCAACAACCAGATCCGGGTGGAAAGAGCTGTCGCGAATGCGCACCACAGCGGATACAGCACCAGCGGTGCGCCTCGGCCGGCTCGCGCCTCGACCGCCCTACGCGTCAGGTCGGCACTACTTGCCGTCAGCGCTGCCGCAACCACGGCGGACGCTCCCAGCCTGCGGCGATTGAAGAACAGCCACGTCCAGCCGCCGTTGAGCAAGAGGTTGGTCGCCAGCGCGGCCCTGAATGCACGAGCCTTCTCGGGACGACGCTGATCCTCGAGGTCGTCCACTGTCGAGGCCGACACGGCGGCGATGTCTGCATAGAGAATCGGCCAGACGATGGGAAACACCTGCCGCGGCGGCTGAAACGACGGCTTGCGCAGCGTCGAGTACCAGTCCGACTCGGCGGGCCGGCTCGCCAGGCCGCCGACGGCCGCCGTGACGACAACCGCTGCCGCCGATTTTGCGAGTGTCCCCGGGCGCATGGACGTTAGTTAACCGGACGGCGCGCAGCACAAACTCCCACGACGATGACGGATTCCTGACGAAAACCTTCGCACCATGTCACAAATCCGGTCTCTGCATGCGTCTCGTGGTCATCAAGACAGACGAGTTCGCGAAAGGAAGCACGATGAAAGAGATCCTCATCCTCGGCGCTGGATACACCGGCATGGGTGCGACCATGGGTCTGGCCGGCCGGTTGAAGGGCCGCGACGATGTCCATGTCACCCTGGTCAACCCGCAGACCCGGTTCACAGAACGGCTGCGATTGCACCAGATCGCCTCCGGTCAGGAGCTGGTCGATCTGGAGATCCCGGACCAGCTCGCAAATACCGATGTGCAGTTCGTCCAAGGCTGGGTGACCTCCATCGATGCCGACGGACACACCGTCCGCATCGACGACGAGTACGTACTGCGCTACGACACCCTTGTCTATGCGCTGGGCAGTGTTGCCGACACCGACTCCGTTGCGGGCGTCGATGAGTTCGCGTACACACTGAACAGCGCTCAGGACGCCGCGGCGCTCGCGGACCAGTTGGATCGCCTCGGCAACGCCACGGTGATCGTCGCCGGCGGCGGCCTGACCGGCGTCGAGTCGGCCGCCGAGATCGCAGAGCAGCATCCCGATGCCGATGTCGTGTTGCTGAGCCGGGAGGAGCCCGGGTCGATGATGGGCGAGAAGGCCCGTGCTCGACTGCACGCGGGCCTGGCCCGCCTCGGCGTGCAGGTCCGGTCGGGCGCTGACATCGTCAAGGTGATGGCCGACGGCGTCGCACTCGCCAACGGAGAGGTGGTGCTTGCACAAGCGGTGTTGTGGACAACAGGCGTACGGGTGTCCCCGCTGGCCGCAGCGGCCGGCCTGCATGTCGACGACCGCGGCCGCATCGTCACCGACGAGTCCCTGCGGTCGGTGTCTCATCCGAACGTCTACGCCGTCGGCGATGCGGCCGCGATCCGGCAGAGCTACGGGGTCATGCACGGCACCTGCCAAAGCGGAATTCCCACCTCACTGCACGCCGCGGCCTCGATCGCGCGCGAATTGAAGGGCAAGCAACCCAAGCCATTCCGCTTCGGCTACGTACACCAGCCCGTCAGCCTCGGTCGGCACGACGCCGTCATTCAGTTCACCCACGCCGACGACAGCCCGGGACGGTTCTATCTCGCCGGTCGACTTGCGGTGGCGTACAAAGAAACGGTGAGCTCCAGCCCATGGAGCACCTACCGGCTGATCAGGGCGATGCCGGGGATGGGAGCGATGACGTGGCGCCGCGGCAGCCCGGCGAACCCATGAGGGTCGACGAGCAGACGTTCTCCGAGTATCGGAAGCTGTTGTTCGCCATCGCATATCGGCTTCTGGGCTCCGCCGCAGACGCTGAAGACGTCGTCCAGGATGCGTGGTTCAAGTGGTCGGGGGCCGATCGCTCCCAGGTCTCCGACCCCAAGGCCTACCTCGCGCGGATCGTGTCCAATTTGTCGATGGAGCGGCTCCGGTCGACACGCCGCCAACGGGAAACCTACGTGGGCCCCTGGCTTCCGGAGCCGATCCTCACCGAGGCGGACGCCGCCGAGGACGTCGCGACTGCCGAGTCGGTGTCATTGGCCATGCTGGTGGTGTTGGAAACCTTGAGCCCGTTGGAACGTGCGGTGTTCGTGCTCAAGGAGGTCTTCGACTTCTCCTATGCCGAAATCGCTGACGCCGTCGACCGTTCGGAGTCGGCGGTGCGTCAGGCCGCCCACCGGGCCCGTAACCACATCCAGGCGCGCCGCCCGCGATTCGAGGCCGATCGGGGCAAGAAGCGTGCTGTCACCGAGCGGTTCTTCGCCGCCACCACCGGTGGCGACATCAACGAGCTGATGGAGCTGCTGGCACCGGAAGTCACGCTATGGACGGACGGCGGCGGAAAGGTACGGCAGGCAATGCGCCCGATCATCGGTGCGGCGAACGTGGCCAGGTGGATCGCGGGCACGATCAAGCGGCCGTACGAGGGTGTCGAAATCGCCGACATGACAGCAGAAGTCGTCGACATCAATGGCGGCCCCGGCATCGTGATACGCGGGGCTGCTCGCATCATCGCCACGCTGACCGTTGATTTGGATGCCGACGGCCGGATCGAGACGATTCACAACGTGGCCAATCCCGATAAGCTTCACGCCATCGCCGATGGGGTCACGCGCTTCTGAGCTAGCGTGGCCTGGTGGCACCTGCATGGCGGCTGCGTACCGGCAGCTCCGAAGACTTAAACCTGCTCGAGCCGTTGTGGGTCGCTGTTCACCACCGCCACCAAGAGGCCATGCCCGAGCTTGCGCCGTATGTGACCGACGCCGAGACCTGGCGAGCCCGCAGGACGCTCTACGAGGAACTGCTCGCCAAGCCCGACACCCTGCTTGTGCTCGCCCTCGTGGACGAGAAAGCAGTCGGATACGGGCTGACCCACGTCTTCGGTACGCAAGACACATGGATTGAAGACACCTGGCACGACCGGTGATCGGATCGGCGAAATCGAGTCGCTCAGCGTGCTTCCCGAATACCGCGGAAGTGGTGTGGGTTCACAGCTACTCGAGCGGCTCGAGGGCCACCTGCACGAGCGAGGCGTCGATGACCTGATTCTCGGTGCGCTGGCAGGGAACACCGACGCCATCCGGCTGTATGAACGGCGTGGCTATCAACCCACCTGGTTGTACTTGTCCAAGTTCGCGGGACGTCCACGCAGTAGCCGGTATCCACCATAAAGCAACGCTGCGACAACGAAATTCACGAAGTAAGCGATGTCGGCGCCATGCCACGACTCGGCAACCGGTCCGGTGAACAACGAAGTGTTCATGAAGGGCACTGCCGCGCCGTAAGCGAGCACGAAGGCGGCCACCGCAGCGATGGCATCGACAGGGTCGGTGCGCTCCTCGGCGGGATTGACACTCGCCCTTCCCCGACTTCGTATGAGCCAGTCGATGACCACCACGGCGACAAAGGCCGGGATCCAGTAGCTCACGAACAACAGCACATTCTGGAACCGCGACGCAGTGTCGCCGGAGTGCAGCCAGAGGATCAACGCGAACGCGATCACGGTGACGACGACCGCCGAGACGGGCCTGCGCACCCGCACCCCGATGGTCTGCAGCGCCAACGAACCGCTGTAGTCGTTCATCACGCCGGAACCGATCGACGCCAGCGCGATGATGAGCAGTGCCAGCGCACCAAGGAGGCCGCCCCCCATCACCGCACGGACACCCTCGGCGGTTTGGTCGGACACCAGGTCACCGGCGGCGATCCCGATGCCCTGAACGAAGATGTACGCCAACACGATTCCGGCGAACGTGAAGGCGAAGACTCGGATGCGCGACGAGTCGGCAGGCAGGTAGCGGCTGAAGTCCGCCGCGTAGCTTGCCCACGAAATCGAGAGGCTCAGCGCAATGGTGACCTCGAGGACGAACGCGCCTGCCAGGTCGGCGCCGTGCACGGTTGCCGGCGTGACGATCTGGTGGCCTGCGGCGAGCTTGACAGCGAACACAACGAACGTGACGAAGAGAACGACTGTGAGCACGGCCTGGATCCGATGGATCATCTCGTACCCGAAGAACCCGACTGCGCCCTGCACGCCGAGCACGATGAGAACAGCGCTCCAGAAGGGAATGCCGAGCAACACGGCAAGCGCTTCTCCCCCGAACAATCCGACCAGCGCATCCCAGGCGATCGACGACAACCACTGCAGCGCTCCGGGAAGCACCACCCCGGCGCCGAACGCCATCCGTGAGTTCGGCAGTTGCGCGGCGCCGGTGCGGGGGCCCCACGTCGACAGGTAGCCCACCACCAACGAGCCGAGCACCGTCCCGATCACCATCGCGAGCATGCCGAGCCAGAACCCGAGCCCCAATCCGATCGCCAACGCACCGGTGAAGACACCGGTCATGTTCACCTGCGGTGCGAACCACACGGTGAAGAGTCGCCGTGGATTTCCGTAACGCTGGTCTTCTCGAATCGGTGCGATGCCATGCGTCTCGACGGACAGATCGCCCGCACCGGACGGCGTGTGCCCGCTGAACGTCGGCGCAGTCAGCGCACTTCCCGGTTGGCCCCCTTGCGTCATGGGTCCATTCGACCACGCCGTCGCCGCGTGCCTGGCACCGGACATAATCGGTGGAACCGAAGATGAACTAACGATTGGAGCGTGGATGGTCGAGACCGAACCGACGCGCTCCTTTACTTCTGTCGATCAGCCGCTTCGACGGCCGCGGGCGCTGATCGCCGGGCTGAGCGTGGTCGTCCTGACCGTCGCCGTCTTGCAGACCGCCGTCGTTCCGGTGCTCGGCGTCATCGCCGACCAACTCGACGCGTCCACCGTGGCCGTCAGTTGGGCGGTCACCGCGAATCTGCTTGCCGCCGCCGCGGCGACGCCGTTGATCGGACGGTTGGCCGATTTGCACAGCAAGAAGCGCGTGCTGCTGATCGTGCTGGCCGTCGTGCTGGTGGGCTCGGTGCTGGCCGCCACCACATCGTCACTGGCCCTGCTGATCTTGGCGCGGATACTTCAGGCCGCCTCTTTTGCGCTGTACCCGGTCGGCATCGCGATCCTGCGCGAGGAGCTGGCCGAAGACCGGATGGTTTCGGCGATGTCGGTGCTCTCCGGAACGTTGGGCTTCGGTGGCGGGACCGGACTCGTCGTCGTCGGCCTGCTGATGAACCACGGCGCCAACTACCACCGCGTGTTCTGGCTCACCACCGCCTTCACCGTCCTGGTCATCGCCATCGTGGTGCTGGTCGTCCCGATGCGGCCGCGCAGCACGACCGGAACCATCGACTGGCTGGGGGCCGCGGGTCTCGCGGCAGGACTTTCGGCAATCCTGTTGGCGATAACCCAGGGCCACAGTTGGGGCTGGACCTCGCCGAGGACGGTGGCCGGCGTGGCATGCGGCGTCCTCGTCCTGGTCGGCTGGTGGCTGTGGGAACGGCGGGCCAAACAGCCGCTGGTGTCGACGCAGATGCTGACCCGCCGCCCGATCATGCTGACCAACCTCGCCACGATCTTTGTGGGCATGGGACTGTACTTTGCCTTCCTCGGCTTGACGCAGTTCGTTCAAATCCCGCACGAGGCAGCGGGATACGGCTTCGGCGCGACCGTTCTGGAAGCCAGCGTCGTATACCTGCTGCCCGGCGCCCTCACCGGCTTTCTTGTCGCGCTGATCAGCGGCAGGTTCATCGACCGCTTCGGCGCTCGACCGGTGCTCGTCGCGGCGGCCGCGGCGGGCATCACCGGCTTTCTGTTCATCGCACTGGCGCATTCGGCACCGTGGCAGGTCATCGTGGCCAGCATTCTGGCCAACGCCTATATCAGCCTTGGCTACGGCGCACTGCCCGCGCTGGTCGTCAGTGAAGTCAGTGCGGGCGAAACCGGTGTCGCAACGGGGATGAACGCCATCGCCCGCACGGTCGGCAGCTCCATTGCGGCCGCTCTCGTCGCGGTTCTGCTCGGCCGGTCGGTCGCAGGCACCTCGGTGCCGTTGGAAAGCAGCTTCACCGCGATATTCCTCGGCGGGGCAGTGACCGCCGCGCTGGCGATGGTGCTCATTGCGGTGTCCCGGGTGCGGGCGCGCGGTATCGAAACCGTTGAGGCGCGCTACGAATCCCGTGCCATGAACCACGAGTGGGGTTAGCGCAGCGCCGCGAGGTTGGTCACCGACTTGCGCACCTCGGACTGGAGAACCCGGGCGACGAGCTTTCCGATCCGGGTATTCAGCAGGCCGCCCGACAGCTCCGCCACGACGTGAAAATTCGACCCCGGTTCGTTGTCCTGCACCTCGATGGTCAGCGAGATGCGAACTCCGCCGCGGCCCGCACCGTTCATCTCGATCAGGGTCGGGCTCGTCGTAGCGGGTCACCCGCCAATGGATGATGTTGCGGAATCCCTTGACCTTGATGCACGACGACACGCAGGTCCCAACGTCGATGTCTGACGGCACCTCGCTCCGCCAGCCGCCGAAGATCGTCAGCCATTCGTCGAAGCGGTGAAGATCCGACGCGAGTTTCCAAGCTTGCTCCGGGGCCAGGTCGGTGGAGACCGTGACGTCAATCGTCGCCATATCGTCTACCTACCCCCGATGACCTGCCCGCGAAACTAAACTTGCAGGCTCACCGCACCGCCGCACCCGTCGGCTGCCGACAGTCAGCCGTGGCGTAGTCGCGGCCACTTCCGCGAAATCTGTGCTTGATCAGCGGTGCGCGCGAGTGAATCCATTGTAGAAATGTAAATTCGTTGCGGAATCGCTTGCGAAGGACGACGGAATCCGCGATTGTTTATCCACAGCTTCGGGGCCAAGTTCGGGGGGTCAAGGAGGTTTCGTCCTGACCGGCACACACACCACCGCCGTAGACCACACGACGGGACAGGACCCGGCTTCTCGCACCAAGGGCGGCCCGGTCGTAGAGATCGATAACGTCACCAAGCGCTTCGCCGACTACGTGGCCGTCAACGAAGCCGACTTCTCCATCGGTTCGGGCGAGTTCTTTTCGATGCTCGGCCCGTCGGGGTGCGGCAAGACGACCACACTCCGGATGATCGCCGGCTTCGAGACGCCGACCGAGGGCGCCATCCGCCTGGCGGGCGCCGACGTATCGCGGGTGCCTCCACACAAGCGCAACGTCAACACCGTGTTCCAGCACTATGCGCTGTTTCCCCACATGAAGGTGTGGGACAACGTCGCCTACGGGCCGCGCAGCATGAAGAAGGACAAGGCCGAGGTCAGACGGCGCGTCGACGAGCTGCTCGAGATCGTGCGCCTGACCGACTTCGCCGAGCGCAAGCCTGCTCAGCTGTCCGGCGGGCAGCAGCAGCGGGTCGCGCTGGCGCGTGCGCTGGTGAACTACCCGAGTGCGCTGCTGCTCGACGAGCCGCTCGGCGCTCTCGACCTCAAGCTGCGCCAGGTCATGCAGTTCGAGCTCAAGCGCATCCAGCGGGAGGTCGGGATCACGTTCGTCTACGTGACCCACGACCAAGAGGAAGCGCTGACGATGAGCGACCGTATCGCGGTGATGAACGCAGGCAACGTCGACCAGATCGGCACGCCCACCGAGATCTACGATCGCCCGTCGACGGTGTTCGTCGCGAGCTTCATCGGCCAGGCCAACCTGTGGGCAGGTAAGCAGACCGGCCGCACCAACCGCGAATTCGTCGAGGTCGAGGTACTCGGTTCGACGTTGAAGGCCCGAGCCGGCGACACCAGGATCGAATCCGGTGGCCACGCCACGTTGATGGTCCGCCCGGAGCGGGTGCGGGTGTCCATGGACGCGCCCTCCGGTGACGTCGCGACAGTGGCGGCCATCGTCAAGGACCTCACCTTCCAAGGCCCGGTCGTGCGGATGTCACTCGCCGCACCCGACGACTCGCCGATCCTGGCGCATATCGGTCCCGAACAGGATCTACCGCTGCTGCGACCGGGCGATCAGGTTCATGTCAGCTGGACCCCCGAGGCCTCGTTGGTACTCCCGGCGGCCGACATCCCAACGGCCGAGGACTTGGAGGAGATGCTCGACGACTCGTGACGGTCTGCCTCCCACCCCGTCCCCCTTTCCCCAGGAATTCACGAAAGGCACATCGTCATGGCGAACGAGATCGATCCCCGGCTCCTGTCACGCCTCGCCACCAACCGCACCTCACGTCGGCGCTTCATGGGCGGGGGTGCCGCCGCCGCCGCGGCGGCGATTCTCGGTCCCTCCTTCCTGGCGGCCTGCGGGTCGGACAAGGGCGGTAAAACCTCGACGTCTGCATCCGCCCCGCCCGATGACGGCGCCCCCGCAGCGGGCGAGCTGCGAGTCTCCAACTGGCCCGTTGTACATGGCCGACGGTTTCGTTGCGGCCTTCCAGACCGCGACCGGCCTCACCGTGGATTACAAGGAAGACTTCAATGACAACGAACAGTGGTTCGCCAAGAACAAGGAGCCGCTGTCGCGAAAGCAGGACATCGGTGCCGACCTCGTGGTCCCGACCCAATTCATGGCGGCTCGCATCGCCGCACTCGGTTGGCTCAACGAGATCCGCGAAGCGCGCGTGCCCAACAAGAAGAATCTCCGCAAGGACCTTCTGGATTCGAAGGTCGATCCGGGCCGCAAGGTCACCGCGCCGTACATGACGGGCATGGTCGGCCTGGCTTACAACAAGGCCGCCACCAACCGTGACATCAAGGGAATCGACGACCTGTGGGATCCCGCGTTCAAGGGCCGGGTCAGCCTGCTGTCCGACACCCAGGACGGGCTCGGCATGATCATGCAGTCTCAAGGCAATTCGGTCGAAGACCCCACCAAGGAGAGCATCCAGAAGGCCGTCGATCTGGTGAAGGAGCAGAAAGACAAGGGACAGATCCGCAGGTTCACCGGCAATGATTACGCCGACGACCTGGCGGCAGGCAATATCGCTGTCGCGCAAGCATATTCGGGCGACGTGGTGCAGTTGCAGGCGGACAACCCCGACCTGCACTTCGTCATCCCGGAGTCCGGTGGCGACTGGTTCATCGACACGATGACGATTCCGTACACGACGCAGAACCAGGCGGCCGCCGAGGCGTGGATCAACTACGTCTACGACAAGCCGAACTACGCCAAGCTGGTTGCTTTCACCCAATATGTGCCGGTGCTGTCGGACATGGCCGACGAGCTCGACAAGGTCGACCCGAAACTGTCGAAGAACCCGTTGATCAATCCGCCGGCGTCGGACACCGCAAAGTTGAAGTCGTGGGCTCCGCTCACCGACGAGCAGACCCAGGACTTCAACACTCTCTACGCTGCGGTCACCGGCGGCTGAGCCGATGGCCGGTGTAGCCAGCAGCAGTCGGCAGCGGAGCAAAATCGCTCCCTACCTGATGATCCTGCCCGCGCTCGTGTACCTCGGGATATTTTTCGTGGTGCCGTTCGTCTCGCTGGCGCGCACGTCGCTGTCGTCGCAGAGCGGTTCGGTGTACCTGCCGACGATGGAATTCGCATGGAACTTCACCAATTACGGGCACGCGTTCAGCCTCTACCGAGATCAGATCACCCGTTCTTTCACGTATGCGCTGGTGGCGGCAGTCGTGTGCCTGGTGCTGGCATATCCCCTTGCCTACGTCATCGCATTCAAGGCCGGCCGTTATAAGAACCTGATCCTCGGGTTGGTCATCCTGCCCTTCTTCGTGACCTTCCTGATCCGCACCATCGCGTGGAAAACCATTCTCGCCGACGATGGTTGGGTGGTCAGTACGTTGAACGCCGTCGGCCTGCTGCCCGGCGAAGGCAGACTCCTCTCCACGAGTTGGGCAGTGATCGGCGGGCTGATTTACAACTGGATCATTTTCATGATTCTTCCGCTGTACGTGAGCCTGGAGAAGATCGATCCGCGGCTGATCGAGGCGTCGAAGGATCTGTATTCATCGAACACCCGCGGCTTCACCAAGGTGATCCTGCCGCTGTCGATGCCTGGCGTGCTGGCAGGCAGCATGCTGGTGTTCATCCCGGCAGTCGGCGACTTCATCAACGCCGACTATCTGGGTAGCACCCAGACCACCATGATCGGCAATGTCATCCAAAAGCAGTTCCTGGTGGTCAAGGACTACCCGGCGGCAGCTGCGCTATCCATGGTGTTGATGGTGATCATTCTGGTCGGCGTGCTGCTCTACACCAGAGCGCTGGGTACCGAGGACCTGGTATGACGCGGGCAGACGGGGGGCAGAGATGACTACGCAGGGCGGCGCCGCGGTAGCGACCGCTGCGGATCAGGTTGATGCACTGCCGAAAACCGTCAAGGGCAACCACAAGTGGGGCGACTGGATTCTGCGCATCGTCGCCGGTCTGGTGCTGCTGTATCTCTTTCTGCCGATCTTCGTAATCGTGCTGTTCTCCTTCAACGATCCAAAGGGCAAGTTCAACTATTCGTGGCAGGGCTTCACCCTGAAGAACTGGGCCCACCCGTTCAAGTACCCGGCACTGACCGACGCGCTCAAACTCAGCCTCAACGTCGCTGCGGTTTCGACGGTCATCGCCGTGGTGCTCGGCACGCTGGTTGCGATAGCGCTTGTGCGGCAACGGTTCCGGGGCCAAACCGCCGTCGATACGTTTTTGGTGATCCCGCTCACCGCTCCCGAAGTCGTAATGGGTGCGGCGCTACTGACGCTGTTCCTGGACCTGGGCTGGGCGACCGGCTACGCCACCATTCTCATTGCCCACGTCGCCTTTGAAATCAGCTTCATCGCCATGACAGTGCGAGCCAGGGTGCGCGGATTCGATTGGACGCTCGAGGATGCCTCAATGGACCTCGGCGCCAATCCAACCCGGACCTTCTTCAAAGTCACGCTGCCGCTTATCATTCCGGGGATCATCGCCGCGGCCATGCTGTCGTTCGCCCTGTCGCTGGACGACTTCATCATCACCTACTTCGTCAGCGGCTCGACGGTGACCTATCCCCTGTACGTGAACGCCGCCGTCAAGGCCGCGGTGCCCCCGCAGATCAATGTGCTGGCAACGGCCATCCTGACGATCAGCCTGATCCTGCTGGCCCTGGGCACGCTGGTGCGACGCAAGCAAGTCACCTGAACGGCTAGGGATCGAGACGGTATAACGCCATCGAGATCTGCGCCGCGGCTGTGTTTTCGCCGGTTCACAGCCCTCATGCAGATCTCGACGCGTCAGCTGCCGACCCCGGCGGGCAGCGGGCGGCGTCGAACGTGCGCCGGTGCGTGCAGCACCGATGCCCGCGGCAACCACGAGGCAGATGCCGACCACGCCGGATGGGCCCGGTACCTGATGCAGGATCACCAGCCCGACGAGCATGGCGAACGCCGGCTCCAGGGCCATCAGTGTGCCGAACGCGGCGGTGGTCAAACGGCGCAGTGCAAGCATCTCCAGTGCGAACGGCACTACAGGCAACAGGATCGCCAAACCGATTCCGAGCAGCAGGATGTCGGGAGTCATCCGCTCGAGCACACTCGGCCCGACCACGATCGTCGCAATCACACCCGCGACTGGCATCGAGACCGCCAGGCCATTGAAGCCCGCGACCTCATCCCCCACCCGTTGCGTGAGCAGAATGTACCCGGCCCAGCAGACTGCCGCGCCGAGCGCATACAAAACACCCACCGGATCGACGACGCCCTGCCACGGCTGGGTGAGCAATACGACGCCGGTCGCGGCGAGTCCGGGCCACAGCATGCGAGCCCCGCCTTTGCCATGTGCGACCGCAACGCCCAGCGGCCCGAGGAACTCCAACGCGCTGGCCGTGCCGAGTGGGATCCGATCCACCGCGGCCATGAACAGCATGGTGATCGAAGCGGTCACCACCCCGAGCATCACGCAGGCCGAGAAGGTTGTTCGCGTGAACGCCGCGGCGCGGGGCCGGACGATGACGAGCATCAGGATGCCTGCCCAGGCCAGCCTGAGCCACGCCGCACCCTCGACGCCGATGCGGTCTATCAAGGTGACGGCGATCGCCAGGCCGATCTGCACACACAGCATCGACGCCATCGCCATGAAGGCGCCGGTGCGGGCCTGGTTGTCGGTCACCACTGCATTGAACGGCACCGTGACCGTTCACGTCCACGTGATTTTTCTGGACATACCGTTCGGAGATCATGAACAGTAGACCCATGGAGATCTGGGAACTGTCGATCCGTGAGTCGGTGCGACAGACGCTCGCCGACTACACAGCTGGTACCGACCGCAATCGACTCGAGGACATTGCGGCGTGCTTCGCACCCGATGGCGTGCTGAAGATCAGCGGCGGCGAACCGATGGTCGGGCCTGCGGCAATCGTGGCGGGGCTGGCCGCGCAGGTCAACCGGTTCGCCGAAGGCCCCGTCTCGTTAACCCATGTCCGCCACCATGTTTCGAGCGTGCGATTCGGTGCGGTGACTCGCGACCGCGTCGAAGTGAGCAGCTATTTCCTTGCGGTCACCAACATCGGTGTCGATCATTGGGGCCGGTATCGCGACATGTTGGTTCCCGTCGACGGCCGTTGGTTGTTCACCTCGCGTGAAGCATCTGCGGAAGGGTTCTCGGCCGACAGCCTGATGCGCTAGCCATGGACACCCGACGACTGCAACTGCTCCTGGCACTGTCTCGGCTGGGCTCCATGCGCGCGGTCGCGGAGTCACATCATCTGACCACGTCGACTGTGTCACAGCAGATTGCGGCGCTTGCCAGAGAAACCGGGACGCAACTGATCGAGCCGGACGGCCGCCGGGTACGGCTGACACCGGCCGGACAGCGCCTGGCCGACCATGCCGTCACCATCCTGGCAGCCGTCGACAGCGCGCGCCTGGACCTCGACCCCGACGCGGAGCCGGCCGGGACCGTCCGCGTCGGCGGTTTCGCCACCGGCATTCGCGTGTCCCTGCTGCCGATCGTCGCCGACCTCGCACGGCGGTATCCAAAGGTCGATTTAGTGATCAGTGAATACGAGCCGATCGAAGCGTTCACACTGCTGATGAACGACGACCTCGATCTCGCACTGACCTACGACTACAACCTTGCCCCCGCGGCACCGCGCCCAGTCCTGGAGACCCTTTCGCTGTGGTCTGTCCAGTGGGGGCTCGGCGTCCCCATCGGCAGCGCAGACGGGCCTGCCGACATCGGCGCATATTCGGATCGGACGTGGATCGTCAACTCCCGCAACACCGCTGACGAAGACGCCGTCCGCACCCTGGCGTCGCTGGCGGGATTCACACCGCGGATCGCCCATGAGATCGACAGCCTCGATCTGGTGGAGGATTTGATTGTTGCCGGATATGGGGTCGGCCTGCTGCCGATCGGCAGGCCAACCCATCCTGGCGTCACCGTGCTGCCGCTGTCGGATCCGAAAGTGGTGCTCACCGCGTATGCGGTGACGCGTCGGGGCAGGGCGACGTGGCCGCCGCTGCGTGCGGTGCTTGATCGGCTGCGGCCGCCGCCGGATGGTCGCCTGCCGCGGCCGAACTGGCCACGCCCAGCGGCGAAGTGAATCGTCAGGCGGCTTTGTTCTGTCGTGCAGCGCGTCTGCGGGTGTCCGTCGACCACAGGTAGGCGCAGGTCGGGCACTGCATATGCACGAGCGTTCCCTTGTTGCTCAGCAGGTACTGCCAGTGGGTGGCGCAGTTGCGACTGCTCTGGCAGACGGCACAGGCACGGCCGTGCTCGCACCGGGGGCAGTCCAGCCAGGCGCGACGGGCCCGGTCGGCGGTCGGATCAATCGGCAACACGATCGCCATTCCGCTCCGGCAACACGCCCGCCCTGACCAGCTCGTTGTAGACACGCTGCTGCTCCTCGTCCAGATCGGAGTAGAGCATGTCGTACGCCTTGTTCTCCTCGGCGAGGACCGCGATCGGGTCCCAGTCGTCACCGATCGCCTCCAGCACCGCGGTGCGTCGGCGGGCCTCGTCCAGCGTCAAGTCGTAGGCAAAGTCGAGGTCGGCCATGGGGCACCTCCCATCCTTCAGTCACGCGATTTAAAGGAGTGAGGGTGCCCTTTTATTTGCTTTTAGGCAATGAATTACGTCACGCGAACAGTGCGAAATTCGTCACACTTGCCCCAGCGTCAACGGCTGGACGCGCCGATACTGGTCGAGTACCTCCGGCGTCGGGTCAGCCGCGAACATCGTGGTGATCCCGAACGACCATCCCGGCGGTGACTCCGCCTGCGACAGTGTCCACGCCGCCTGCCGGGCCGCCCCCAGCGCCACGTATTCCGCAGGCGTGGGCACGAGCACGTGCTTGCCGAAGATCGCAGGCGCGACAACACGAACCGCCCCCGAGCGCGCGCCGCCGCCCACGAGCATGATCCGCTCGGCGTCGACACCATGTGCGGATATCTTGTCCAGGCAGTACGCCAGCGAGCCGAGTAGGCCCTCGACGCTCGCGCGAGCGATGTTGGCCGCGAGTGAGATTGCGCGCGGTCATGCCGTGTAGCGCACCGGTCGCGTTCGGCAGGTTCGGCGACCGTTCACCCTCGAGATACGGCACGAGCGTCAGACCTCCTGCGCCCGCGGGCGCCGACAGCGCCAGCCGGTCCAGCTCGTCGTAATCGACGCCAAGCATCGTGGCGACGGCGGCCAGGACCGGCGCCCCGTTGAGGGTGCAGACGAGTGGCAGCTGGCGCCCTGTGGCATCGGCGAAGCCGGCCACGATCCCTTCGGCGTCGTGCGGCGCGGCGTGCCCCACCGCGCTGACGACGCCGGACGTGCCGAGCGAGACGATGCAGTCGCCCGGTTGGGCGCCGAGCCCCAACGCTGCCGCGGCGTTGTCACCCGCGCCGGGACCGATTGTGACTCCGCTCGGGCGTCCTCCCGGCGGCATCGTTTGGACCGAGCACCGTCGGCAGCGACGGCCGCCGCCCGCGCATGGCCAGCTCCAGCAGATCGTGTTGGTATGTATTGGTTTCGGCGGAGAAGTAGCCGGTCCCGCTGGCGTCACTGCGGTCCGTGCACAGCTCGCCGATATCGGTCGAGCCGGTCAGCCGCCAGGTCAGCCAGTCGTGCGGCAAGCACACCGCGGCGGTGGCGGCGGCGTGATCGGGTTCGTGGTCGGCGAGCCAGCGCAGTTTGCTCGCCGTGATCGCGGCGACCGGTACAACCCCGATGCGCTTCGCCCACTCCGCTGCTCCGCCGAGCTCGTCGACGAGTTCTGCCGCCGAGGAACTTGAGCGAGTATCGTTCCATAGCAACGCATCCCGGACGACTTCGCCGCCTTCGTCCAGACACACCATGCCATGCTGCTGGGCGCCCACCGAAACGGCGGCCACGTCGTCGAGACCACCGGCGTTGTCGACGGCGGTCTGCAGGGCTGCCCACCACAGTTGCGGATCAATCTCCGTGCCGTCGGGATGCGGCGCCGTCCCCGACCGCACGATCTCACCGGACTCCCCATCGCACACCAGGACCTTGCACGATTGCGTGGACGAGTCGATACCCGCGACAAGAGTCACGCCTGCGAAGCTACTCCGAACCAGTGCGATGAGTTCATCAGTGGCCGGATGTCAGTACAGGTATGCGAAATCTCGTGATCACTCAGAACATCACGCTGGACGGGTCGATCGAGATGCTCGACGACTGGTTCGACCCGCAGCTGCAGGACGACGATCTCCTGGCGGAATCACACCGCCAGGATGCGGAATCCGACGCGCTGCTGCTCGGACGGCAGACCTTCGAGGATTTCCGCAGCTACTGGCCGAACCAGACCGATGATGCCACCGGCATCACCGACTACCTCAACAATGTCGCCAAGTACGTCGTGTCGACGACGATGACCGAACCGGACTGGAAGAACTCGACTGTGCTCACGGGTGATCCCGTGCAGCGGGCACAGGCGCTGAAGGCCGAACCCGGGAAGGACATCGTGCTCACCGGCAGCATCAGCCTGGCTCATGCATTGATCGCGGGCGGGGTCGTGGACGAGTACCGGTTGTTCGTCTACCCGGCGGTGCAGGGTCGCGGTCGACGACTGTTCCCCGATGGGATGTCGATTCCGGCGCTGACGTTGCTCGAACCGCCGAAGTCATTCTCGTCCGGCATCACGCTGCTGCGCTACGCGGCAGGCGGAAAGTAGCGATCGGACCACTGGCCGCCGGTGTCCTGCCAGAATGGCCTCGTGGACATGGAGCATCCGGACGCGCAGAAGCGGTGGGATGCGGATCGCGACGAGACGGAAGCCGAACGGCTGGACCGTAATTGGTCGAGCCTGCTGCAAGAGCTGAGGGTGACTCAGACTGGTGTCCAGCTGCTCACCGGACTTTTGCTGACCCTGCCCTTTCAACAACGCTTCACGGTTCTCGACGACACCATGCGAGCCGTTTACCTGATTACAGTCGCCTGTTCGATGGGATCGACGCTGTTGCTGGTTGCGCCGGTCGGCATGCACAGGGTGCTGTTCCGCAGGCACCGGCTGGATGCCATCGTCACGATCTCGCATGGCTGCGCCATCGCGGGATTGACTCTGCTCGGACTTGCCCTTTCCGGCGTCGCCGTCGTCATATTCGACACCGTCATCGGGCGGACCGGTGCCTTGATCGCGGGCGGCTGCACGCTGGCGGCATTCGTCGGCCTCTGGTTCCTCGTGCCGTTGTCACTCCGCCGCAAAACCGACAACTCTTACTAGGGTTTGTGAAGCACTGACCGGGGGAACTCCGGGTCCATGTTGATCCGACGAATCGCGCGTCCCCTCCTTTCAGTGGCTTTCATCGGGCAAGGGGTGGATGCACTTCGAAACCCCAAACCCGCCGCCGACGCGGCTCGTCCCGCGCTCGACGGCATGCGCAAGCTGCCGGATCCGGTTGGCGCGAACGTGCCGTCGGACGCCGAGACCTTCGCGAAGGCCAATGCCGCGGTGCAGATCGGTGGCGGTCTGCTGCTGGCCACCGGCAAGATGCCGCGGCTTGCCTCTGCGGCCCTGGCGTTCACGGTCATTCCGGGCAGCCTGGGCGCCCACATGTTCTGGAGCGAGGCCGACCCACACAAGAAGGCCGAGGAGCGCCGCGCGTTCATGACCGACCTCAGCCTGCTCGGCGGGCTGATCATCGCCGCGGTCGACACCGAGGGCAAGCCCTCGCTCGGATGGCGCGGGCGGCGTGCGGCGCGCAAGGTCTCCGAAGCAGTGACCGCCGCGCTGCCCGTTGGCGCAGCGTCGGGCGGAGCGCTCGCCGACAGTGCGTTCGCCGAGAAGCTGGGACACGGGCTGCAGGTGGCCCGTGATCGCGCACCCGAATTCGCCGAGGCCGCCCGCGAACGCGCCGCCGGGCTCGCTGACGTGGCCCGCGAACGTGGGCCCGAACTCGCCGAGGCGGCTCGAGAGCGGGCAGGCGAGCTGGCCGGCGTGGCGCGCGAGCGCGCTCCCGAACTCGCCGAGGCCGCGCGTGAACGCGCAGCGGTTCTTGCCGACGTCGCGCGCGAACGCGCTCCCGAACTCGCCGATGTAGCACGGGAACGAGCCGAGCTCGCACGCGAACGCGCTGCCGACCTGGCCGACACCGCGCGGACCCAGACCAAGAAACAGCGTCGCCGGCTGAGTTGAGTCACGCCGCTCCGGCGAGTTGGACGGTAGATTGTCGCTACCCACCACCACGGTCAGGAGCGACATGACAACCGATCCGACGCCGCAGTACGGCAGCGACTCGACGGGCTATCCACCGCCATTCGGGGGCAGCGCAGGCGGGCTGCTTTCGCGGTTCTTTGCCCGCGTCATCGACGGCATCATCGTCGGAATCGTCAGCGTCGTGCTGTTTCTGGTGACCGACACATTGTCGAATTACTGGGTTACGGGCCTCTTCACGGGCCTGGTGACCTTCCTCTACTTCCTCGCATTCGAGACCGGTCAGGGATGGACGCCCGGCAAGAAAGTGCTCGGATTGCGGGTGCACGGCCCCGGCGGAGCGGCGAAGCCGACGGCCCAGCAGTCGGCAATCCGAAACGTGTGGACGCTATTTCCGATCATTCCGTTCGTCGGAGGTCTGCTCGGGTTCATCGCCATCATCGTCATTGCGGTGACGATCAACAGCAGTCCGACCAAACAAGGCAAACACGACGAGCTCGCGGGCGGAACCCAGGTCGTCAAGGGCTGACCGGGTCAGATCACGAGCCCGAGCAGCAGCACGAGGATCAGGCCGGTCACCGACAGGACGGTCTCCATCATCGACCAGGACTTGATGGTCTGACCCACGCTCATCCCGAAGTACTCCTTCACCAACCAGAACCCGGCGTCGTTGACATGGGAGAAGAACAGCGAGCCTGCGCCGACGGCAAGCACGATCAGTGAGACCTCACCGGTGCTCATCCCCTCGACCAAGCCCAGCATCAACGAGGACGCGGTGATGGTGGCGACCGTTGCGGAACCCGTTGCGAGCCGGATCAGCACGGCCAGCACCCAAGCCAGCAGGATGGTCGAAATATGGGCCGCGGTGGCCCATTCCGCCAGTTTCGTACCGATGCCGGTTTCGACGAGGACCTGCTTGAAACCGCCGCCTGCGGCAACGATCAGGATGATGCCCGCGACCGGCGGTAGCGACGTCTCTAGGCACTTGGTGATCTGGTCGCGGGTCATCGCGGCGCCTCGGCCGAGTGTGAAGATACCGACGATGACCGCGATCAGCAGCGCCATCAGCGGTCGGCCGAGAATGTCGAAAGTCTGCCGCAGCACGTGGTTTTCGTCGTCGATGAAGATGTCGACGAGCGCCTTACCCATCATCAGTGCGACCGGTAGCAGGACGCTGAATAAAGTCATGCCGAAGGACGGCCGCCGCCGCTCGGTGCGGGTCGCGGTCTGGGTTCCGGTTCCGATACCGTCGCCCCCTTCCTCGGCCGCCACTACACCGCCGCCCCCGTTGCGGCTGAAGTCGTCGGCTTCGAACCGGTCCGGGACGTCCAGGACGACCCATCGCCCGGCGAGCCGACCGAACAGCGGGCCCGCCACGATGACGGTCGGAATCGCCACGACCACGCCCAGCGCCAGCGTGATGCCGAGGTCGGCGTCGAGCAGGTCGATCGCGGTGAGCGGTCCCGGGTGTGGCGGCACGAGGCCGTGCATTGCGGAAAGGCCTGCCAGGGCCGGAATTCCGACAGTGATCAGCGACAGCTGCGAACGCTTGGCCACCAGGTAGATGACCGGCATCAGCAAGACCAGGCCGATCTCGAAGAACATCGGCAGGCCGATGATGGCCCCGACGAGTGCCATTGCCCACGGCAATGCTCGCGGGGATGCACGACCGACGATGGTGTCGACGATTTCGTCGGCGCCTCCCGAGTCGGCGAGCAACTTGGCGAACATGGCGCCGAGCGCGATCAGGATGCCGACGCTGGCGGCGGTCGTGCCGAATCCGTCACCGAAGTTGTCGAGAACATCGCCGACGTTCTGGCCGGCGACGATGCCCACGGTCAACGCACCGAAGATCAGGGCGAGGAACGGATGCAGCTTGGCCACCGTGATCAACACGACGATGAGCGCAATGCCTGCAAGCGCCGCGAGCACCAATTGCCAGCCGGCCGCGACGGGCTCTGCCAGTTCGGTGTCGGCCGCCAGGATGGTGAGTGCCGGGGTCATTTCTTCTCCTGTTCGGTTGCGCGCGAAGCGGTTAACGCGAGATAGGACTCCACAACGGAATCGATGTCTTGGTCGACGTCGATGGCGACGCCGCGTTCGTTGGGTTCCAGCTCCTCGAGTGTTTGGAACTGTGAGGCCAGTAGTGATGCGGGCATGAAGTGACCGGGCCTGCTGGCCTGACGCTTGCCGATGACCTCCAATGAACCCGAGAGGTGAAGAAAGAATACGTCCGGGCAGTGCCGACGAAGCTGGTCGCGGTACTTGCGTTTGAGCGCTGAGCAGCTCATCACTCCGCCGTCCCCACAGCGCACGGCCAGCCAGTCCCCGATGGCTTCCAGCCACGGGTAACGGTCGTCGTCATTCAGCGGCAGTCCGGCCGTCATCTTCTCGATATTGGCGGGTGGATGAAAGTCGTCAGCGTCCGCGAACGGCACCCGCAGGCGCTGCGCCAGCGCCGCGCCCACCGTTGACTTCCCGGAGCCAGACACGCCCATGACGACGATTGGTGACGCCATCCCCTCCACCTACCCAGTTGTGCTTGACGTCACACAGTTGACCTATAAAGCATACGATTGCAAGATAGTCACGAAAACATATGTTCTTATTCACTCACAGCAAACCTATGACAGGATGTATTGGTGGCATCGCCATCAAACGTCGGCGCCTTGCACCGCAACCTGCTGACCGCTCTCGGCACGGGCATCGCATCCGGGAAGTACCCGGCCGGCCATGTGCTCACCCTCGAGGGCGTCAGCACCGAGCACGGGGTCTCCCGCAGCGTGGCCCGCGAAGCGATACGTGTGCTCGAGTCGATGGGGATGGTCGCGTCCCGCCGCCGGGTCGGCATCACGATCCAGCCCTCGGGCCAATGGAATGTGTTCGACCCGCGGCTGATTCGCTGGCGCCTCGAATCCAGCGACCGCGCAGCGCTTTTGGTGACGATGTCGGAGTTGCGGAGGGGGTTCGAACCCGCGGCCGCGGCGTTGGCTGCCCGCCGTGCCGACCCGCACCAGTGCCGGATCATGGCCGCCGCGGTGTCGGACATGGTGATGCATGGGCGATCAGGTGACCTGGAGTCGTATCTGTTGGCCGACAAGATCTTTCACCGCACGCTGCTGGAAGCCAGCGGCAACGAGATGTTTCGGGCGCTCAACGATGTGGTGGCCGAGATACTGACCGGCCGGACACACCATCACATGATGCCGCCGACGCCGAACCCGGCGGCCATTGAGTTACACGACGAGGTCGCCCGCGCGATCCGGCTCCGCGACGAGGCAGCCGCCGAGCGCGCCATGCGCGCAATCATCGACGAGGCGACAGCGGCAGTGGCCGAGGAGTTCTCCGCGGATGTCGATCAGGAGAATATCCATCCTCGCCAGGGTTCTGCCTGACGGCGAGTAGGCGGGGTGACCGTTCGTCCGCCCACTCGGCAAGTGATTCACTATGAACGTGGGAAGAGAACCGCGGCTGGCGCGTCGATTCTTTGATCGCTTCGAGCCGGTACACGCCGTTACCTACTTCTCTCCTGAAAGCCGTGCGGCTTTCGATGGGCTGGGATACCGCGGCTTCTGGATGGGGTACTTCGCAGGCCGGTCGGCGCCCTTGGGAATCGTGCCGGCCGAAGTCGTGACGGCGTTGTTCTACAACTTCGCCTCCAGCCGGGTCGCCAAGGCATTGCCTGCGGCGTGGGAGATCGCGTCGCCCGACTCGGCCTTGCGCGCCCGCGAAGACTCGGCCGTCGCAACCTTGCGGCGATACGGACTGACCCATGAGGACGTGCAACGGGCCGCCGAGCTGACCGCCAAGGCCGCGCGCAGCGCCCCGCTCGACGGCAGGCCGCTGTTCGCCGCCAACGCGGCGCTGCCCTGGCCGTCCGAACCGCTGGCCACGCTGTGGCATGCGGTCACGCTGCTTCGCGAACAGCGCGGCGACACGCACGTCGCCGTATTGGCCGCATCGGGCCTGTCCGGACGCGACTGCAACGTGCTGCACGCCGCGGCGGGCCGGGTTCCGTCCGAGATGATCCAGCGCAGTCGCGACTACGACGATGACCAATGGCGCCACTATCAGGATCGGCTGGCCAGGCGCGGTCTGCTGGACGAGGATGGGACCCTGACCGATGCCGGCCGCGAGCTCAAGCAGCGCATCGAGGACGCCACCGACGCGCTGGCCCTCAGCGCGCTCGATGCGCTTGACGACGCCGAAGTCGAGGAGTTGTTCGCGACCCTCACCCCGATCGCCAGGACGGTCGTCGCGAGCGGGGACGTCCCAGCCGCCACCCCGATGGGCCTCAGTCGCGACGACCTCGACGACGACAGCGCCCACTTGATTTGAGCCCCGCGGGCTACTTCGCCGGGTCGTGGCCCCAGTTCATCAGCGAGTAGCGCCACGCACTGTCCTCGACATCGCCGGAAGGGCGTTGCGCGAGATGGCGTTTCGTGTAGCCGACCACCTTGCGCATGTGCGCGAAGTCGTTGTCTGCGAGGTCCGATTTGTTGGCCCTGAGGATCTCGACGATATGACGGCCGCTCTCGTGGTGTCGTTCTTGTCGTCGGGCACGATCCGTCACTTCTTCTTCAGCGCTTCTGGCTTGTGAACGGCGTCGTTGCCACTCTTTTCGCTGCGTACCCGGTACTGCGGATCTTCCTTCGACGCGCGCACTGTGCGCTTGGCCGCCTTGGTGTCGGACGTGATCTTCTCTTCGACCGTGCCCTCCGCAGTGCTGCCGTGGCTCTGCCAGGCCACTTTGTCGCCCTTTTTGAACTCTTTTTCAGCCATATGCGGGTGGTACCCGCCGATGGCAGCCGTCACACACGCCGTCACATTTGCCGGTTGCGGTTCCACTCCAACCAGCCGACGCCGGTGCGACCGTCGTCGGTGGTGACCGTCGCCCAGGCTCGCGGGAACTGACTCACCCGGCCATCGGTCGCGGTGAGCAACACCGGTGCGTGGCCCTTGATCTCCACGCTGGCGGTGACATCGCCGGGGCTCAGCGCCAGCGTGGTTGCCAGCGGTAAGCCGTTGTCGTCGAAGGTTTCCCGCGCCGAGACGGTCTGCAGCTCGACCAGCGGACCGTCCGGCGGCTGGAGGTAGCCGACGCCGATCGGGGGCGATCCGGGGATTCGCAGGTCAACGCCATGCAAATGGGTGCCGTCCTGCAGGTGCAGGGCGCTCCACACCCAATCCATGCTCCACCAGTCCCGCACTCCCCAAGAGTGGTCGCGCTGCCCCGGCACGCCGTGCAGAGCGATGGTCCTTCCCTCGGCGACGACGGTCCCCGACACCGTGCACGGGATCTCGTACCGCGGAGTCAGCCGGTATTGGTACGGGGTGCCCGCCGTCGTCCAGGTGAGATCCATGGACAGGTCGACCGGTCGGCCCGGTTCGCCCCGCAACAGCCCGGACGGGTCGTCGTATGCCTGGCCATGACCACGCAGGCTCACGTGGTAGGTCCGCAGCGGTTCCGTTGCCGCGTGGCTGAGTTCGATGGCGTCGGTGCGTATGTCACCGAAATCGTCAGGGATCTGACGTGGAAATCGTTCACCGCGACGGTGGGAATATCGGGTCCGCACAGCAGCGCGTTGATCCATGCCGAGTTCTGATTCGGAATCAGACCCAGCCGGAACCAGCCGCCGATCCCCTGCTCCTCGTCGGCGAAGTCGGCATACCAACTCTCGCTCCACAGCGGCTCCGCACCGGGTTCGTGCGCGCCCTCGTCGTCAGCGGAGGGCCGCAACGCTTCGGGGGTGGCCGGTTCGGGGAGAGTCGCGAGTGCGTCGGTGTCGAGCACGTGTTGGCTGTGTCGGCGAAGCATGACCATGAACATCTCGTCGCCACGGTCCGTGCGCTCGACGAGCATGGATGAAACGATCGCCATCATCACGCCGAAGAACGCTTGGTGCCGAACGCCTTCGCGAACGTCCTCCAGGTTCAGCGTCGCACTCGTGCCCATTGCCTCGGTGGTACGCGCGCAGCAGCGCGTCGTAGTGTTCGCGGCGCAAGTCATCGGGCAGCGCGCAGCCAAGGAAGTATGCGACATCGGTCATCGCAGGCCCCCAGGTGACGGTCTGCCAGTCGACGACAGTGAGCGGCCGGTCGGCTCCCGGCTCCCCGAAAAGCATGTTGTCCAGCCGGTAGTCGCCATGCACCAGCCCATGAACACGGTCCTGCGCCCCTTCCTGGGCGAGGTATGCATCGAAACTGGCGACCAACCGCTCACACACCTCGCGATGCGCCGGGTCGATGTGCTCGCCGTAGCGTTCGAGAAAGCCGGCATACAGCGCCGCGATGAGCGCCTGGTTCATCGGGGATTCGCGGTTGAGCCACTCCGCATCGGCCAGCGCGGCGTCACCAAGCAGCTGCCCGTGCAACCGGCCCAGCTCGGACATCGCCAGCACGGCCTGTTCGATGGTGGCGCCGCGTATCTCGTCACCGACGATGGCAGGCCCGGCATCCCCGAGCAGCAAGTGGAAGACGCCTGTTTCGGCGTCGAACCCCGAGCTGTAGCACGGCGCGACGGGACCGCCGATGCGAGGCGCGACGTCGGTGTAGAACCGCACCTCGCGTTCGTACAGACCGAGCGCCAGACCCGTCTGCCTGCTCACCGGATCGCTGGCGGCGACCTTGAGGACGACAGATCCCGGCCCGCCCGCGCCGCCGGCGTAGGTCAACTCAACGCGATAGCACTCGCTCATCTGGCCGGTGCCGATCCGCTCGGTGGTGAATCGCTCGATCCGGCCCGTGCCGAGGACAGCCGTCAGCCACTCGGCGGTCAGGTCGTCTGGCCGTTCCACTCTAGTGACCGGCACTCGTACTCTCCGTGTGACAGGTATCCGGTGGCGTGCCCACCACGTCGAGCGCAGGGTTGCGGTCGAAGAAGCCATATGGCTTGAGCCAGAACGAAACCACATCGACCGGCATCACGGACCAGTCCTCGGGCCGGGTGATGTGGTGGATGCCGAACACATACCACAGCACGATATCGGTGTTCTCGATGTTCCGGTCCGCCTTGGTCCATTCGGCGAGGCCGGTGTCCTTCGACGACTGGTTGATGAATTCGCCTGCAGGCCAGCGTTCGTCGGGATGGTTCGGCGTCACCCACAAGGTATGGCCGATGACGTTGGCGCGCTGAAAGACCGGAGATCCTGGGTCGAACATCATCGGAATCGCACCGGTCGGGGCCAACTTGTACGACGGGTGCGTGCCGAGTCCGTTGACGACGTTGGTGTTCACCACTTTCCATGACCGCTGCGTCGCGAAGTTGACGTCCTGTTTGCCTTCGCTCTCCGTGCGCAGCGCGACGTCACGGAGCACCACAGAAAGACCATACGGGTTGTCCGGCCCCATCGGCTCGGCATAGGACTCCGACATGTAGACCGTGTTGTCGGCGCCGTCGACGTCCATGTCCAGACGCGCCACCAGAAAGTGTTGATGGAACGGCGCATACGTGCGTTCGTCGACCAGTGTGCCGTTCGGATGCGGCTGCCCCGCCGCCACCGGGGTGGTCACCATGATGCCGGTGGCCCGGATCTCGCACTCGATGTTGCCGTCCTGGTAGAGCCGCCAGTAGACGAGATACTCGTAATTGGCGACGGTGACGTGGAACGAAATCGTCAGCCGGCGCATGCGCCGCACCTCGGCACCGGCGTCGTGGTCCACGTGCTTCCACAGCACCGCGTTGTCTTCCTCGTGGATGCAGATGGCGTTGGTGATGGTGTACGGCTCGCCCTTGCTGTTGTGCAGTACGGCGTCCAGGTAGCGGATCTCGCCGAGGCAGTCACAGCCCAGCTCCAGCGACGTCGTCATGAAACCAAGGCCCCACTCGCCGATGTCGAACGCGGTGCGCCGGTAGTGGTCCTCGGACGAGTCGCGGTAGGGCACGATCATCTCGGCCAGTGAAATCCGATGTGCGATAGAGCGGGTCCGTTCGCCGTCGCGGTAGCCAATCGTGTGCAACGTCATGCCTTCGCGGTGGTTGAACCCGATCCGCAGCGACCAGTTCTGCCATTGCAGCAGGTTGCCGTCGAGGGTGAACGACACACCTTCCGGCTGCGAGAGCTGCAGCGGTTTGAGCGGCTCGCGGAGCGACGCCGAGCGGATCCGCTCGGGGATGTGCTTGGGCACGTATTCGCCCATGACGATCGGCTCATCGACGCCGCCGTTGTCCTCGACCCGTAACACTTCCATCGAGTTGAGGTCGATGACGCAGTGCAGCCCGCTCACCGGATGCGCGTAGGGATTTCGGCCGGGGCCGTCTTTGCGCCAAGTGTCCGACCAGCCGAGCCGCCGGTCGCGGTATTCGGGTGGAGCGACCGCGTCGCCGTAGGTCCAGGTGTCAACGAACACCAAATCCATGTCGGTGATGCCGCGCTTGGCCAGTGCGCCGATGAAGTCTGGATGGCCGCGCACGAGTTCGTCGCACTCGAGGAACTCGTCGACGGTGAAGGTGGCCTGCACGCCAGGGATGTGTTCGAACGATTCGACACGGTCGGCGGACAGCGACACCACGCCCTTGTAGGTGGCGTTGTTGGCGCGCTGCAGGCAGACCACCTCGGCCCGCCTGGGCGACGCAGGCCGGCCGCCGTCGAAGTCCGCCAATTCGGCCTTTGCCGGTTCGACGAGTTCGATCGAGGCGATCCGCCAGCCGTCCCCCACCCCGTGCTCGCGCCTCAGGATCTCTGCCACCGCCGTGAACTCTTCGGCCGATAACGGATCCAGGGGGTAGGCCACCCGATCACGCAATCACATCGGCCGAGTCCGCGCAGGAAGTCAGGCAATCGTATCTAGCGTGCCGCCAACGAGAAGCTTTCCCAAGCCTGTCGACGGTCGGCGTGCGGGTCGTATTCGATTCGGGACCGGCGGTCGAACACCATCACCGCACGGTCGGAGTGGGTGTAGGCAGGCCAGTCGTCACCGGGTACCCCGGTGCGGCCGAACTCCCGCCACCGGGATTGGACGTTATCGCTGACCCGTCGCGCAGACCGGCCGTCGGCGGCGGCGGTGAGCAGCGAACCGAACCTCGTGCGGTACACATCGAAGACGGCGAAGAGTTCCGTGGCGTGGGTGGCGCCAAGCCCCGCCAAGTGCAGCGTGCGAGGCGCATAGTCGTAGCGGTACCGGTAGGTCGGGGCGTGGATGCTGTGCGCTTCCGCGATCTGCCACGCCGCGGTCCCGAAGGCGAAGTCACCGCCGAGACGAATGCACGCCGCCGCATCCGGATAGCCCGGGTAGGCCCCGGTAATGCGTTCGCGCTGTTCGGGTTCGAGGCCGCCGAGCATGCGTTCGATCATTGATTCGTTGGTCGGCAGCAGCTTCAGCCAGCGGGTGAACAGCCTGCCCTCGTGGGCATTGCTGCCGACGATGAGCGGAACGCGGTGCGCCGTCCCGGAGCGCATGGCCCGGACCGGGCCGAGCGGTAGGTAGTCGGTGCCGCTGGTCGGGCCCACCGCGAAAGCACCGAGCATGTCGCGCTGCGAATGCTTGATCAGCTCGTCGAGCGCGTTCACCAGATCGGCCGGACGGGCCGTCATCAGCGTTTGCGCGGCATCCTCCTTCTGCACCCCGAGCACAGAAGCGAACGCCTCAGCGTATTCGGCCCTCACGTCGGGCGTGCCCACCATGCCGCTCGCCGGACTTTCTGAGATCGCATGCGCGAAAAGGCCTTTCGCTGCAGGCACCGCAAGCAGGGTGGCAACCGCCTGTGCGCCCGCGCTCTCGCCGAAGATCGTGACGTTGTCGGAGTCGCCACCGAACGCCGCGATGTTGTCGCGTACCCAGCGCAATGCCATCACGAGGTCCCGAAGGAATAGGTTGCCCTCGATCGTGACATCGCGAGTCGACAGTGACGACAGGTCGAGACACCCCAGCGCGCCGACCCGGTAGTTGACCGAGACGTACACACAACCCTTGCGGGCCAGCGCCGCACCGTCGTAGATCGGCGTTGCCGAGCTGCCGAGGATGTAGCCGCCGCCGTGGATGAACACCATGACCGGCATCGGTTCGTCATGGCGTCTCTTCGGTGTGGTGACGTTCAGCGTCAGGCAGTCCTCGCCCATCGACTGGTACTTGCCGACGCCCAGCGCCGTGTACATGCGCTGCTGCGGGGCGCAGTTCGCGAACCCGTGGCAGTAGCGCACACCGGGCCACGGCTGCACCGGCCGCGGCGCACGGAACCGAAGGGGACCCACCGGCGACTGGGCGAACGGAATGGACCGCCAGCGGTGCACGCCGTCGCGGGTGAAACCCTCGACGGTGCCTGAGCTGGTCGTTGCGCGGACGATGTGTTCGTGCATGAGCCGACCGTATCGAACGAACTCGTCGCGCCGCGCCTGGCCTGTATACGCTTATCGGCCCGCTAGCCTTGTCGGTATGCGGATTGCTGTGCTGATTGCGGCGTCTGTGCTGGTCGGGGGCTGTTCACAGGGGGTAGGCGGGGACGCCGAAAAGACCGCGCCGTCCCCGTCGCCGCCAGCAAGGACGGCACCGTCGACGCCGCGCACGACGTCACCGACCACGACGACCGCCGCACGGGCACCGGAACCGGGCGCGGAAATCTCCGATGTGATCAGGTTCATCGAATCGGGACGTCCGGCCGAGCCGACCCCCTACCACTCCGCCGACCGGGACGGCACGACGACACAGCTGGGCGATGACGTCGCCTTCACCAGCCCGTCGGGCAAGTCGAATTGCATGACGGACACCCCACACTTCGGTGGCGCGCTGGCCTGCCTGGTCAAGCTGACGAACCCGCCGCCACAACCGGCCGAGGTGTACGGCCAGTACAGGGGCGGATGGGTCGACTTCACCGGGCCCAGCATCGAAATCGGCTCCGCACATGGCGATCCCGGTCGATTCACCAACGGCACGGGTCCGGAGCTGGCGTACGGGGATGCGCTGGCGTTCGGCGACTACCGCTGCCGATCAGACCCCGCCGGACTGTACTGCGTCAACTACGCCCACCAGTCGGCCGCCCGGTTCAGCGATGCGGGCATCGTGCCGTTCGGTTGTCTGCAGCAAGTGACCCCGCCACCCGACATCGGCGAGAAGTTCAGCTGCTGAACGGATGTGGGCTAGGCCACGCCCTTTTGGCGGAGCAGCGGGAGCACACCTTCGGCGAACCAGTAGGCCTCCTCCAGGTGCGGATAACCCGACAGGATGAACTCGTCGAAACCCAGCGAGTGGTACTCGTAGATGAGGTTGGCGACTTCCTCATGGCTGCCCACCAACGCCGTGCCCGCCCCGCCGCGGACCAGGCCGACCCCGGCCCACAAGTTGGGATAGATCTCCAGCCGATCGATCCGCCCACCATGCAGCGCGGTCATTCTGCGCTGGCCTTCGGACTCCGACTTCGCGTGCAGCTCAGTGGCTTTGGTGATTTGCTCTTCGGTCAGGTCGGCGAGCAGCTCGTCAGCTACGGCCCATGCCGCTGCAGAGGTGTCGCGGCTGATGGTGTGTAGCCGGATGCCGAACCGCACGGTGCGGCCCCGCGCTGCGGCCAGCGCGCGGACCTTCTCGATCTTGGCGGCGGCGGCCTCGGGCGGCTCACCCCACGTCAGATAGACGTCGACGTACTCGGCGGCGATGGGAAGGGCGGCCTGCGACGAGCCTCCGAAATAGATCTGCGGCAACGGGTTCGGAGGCGCCGAGACCCGCGCGTCCTTGACCGTGTAGTAGTCACCCTCGAAATCCACGGATTCCGCGCGCCACACCGAGTTGACGATGTGCAGGAATTCGCGCGGTGCGGGCGTAGCGCTCGTCATGGCCCAACCAGTCGCCGAATCGCTGCTGTTCGCTGTCGTCGCCGCCGCTGACGATGTTGAGCAGTACACGGCCTTCGGAGAACCGCTGTAGCGTCGCGGTCTGCTGCGCGGCCAAGGTCGGCGGCACAAGCCCCGGCCGAAAGGCGACGAGGAACTTCAGTCGCTCGGTCTCCGACAACAGCGCGGCCGCGGTGAGCCAGGCGTCCTCGCACCAGGTTCCGGTGGGGGTCAGCACGCCCTCGTACCCGAGCCGGTCGGCGGCGCGGGCCACCTCCGCAAGGTAGCGACGACTCGGCTCGCGGTAGTTCGCGGGCACGGTGTGATGTGACGAGGCGTGCGAGGCACCGACGATCGAGCGGCTGTCGCCGTTGGTGGGCAGGAACCAGAAAAATTTCGCCGGCATGGGACTCCTCACAGGTAATGCCACACGCTACGGACAGCCTCGACTCCGGTGAAGGGTTAGGTTCTGCATGAGAGAAACGGCGGACGCGAGAAGCACAAAGGATTCGGTCCTGCCGGGTGAGCGTCGAAACACTCGGTCCGGCAGGACCGTTGCGCCACTGATCTATGCAGTGCTCACAAACGGAAGTCGCCGTCGACGACGACCGGCGTCACCTGGTGGCCGTTGATTGTCGAACTCGCCGACTTGTTCGCCAGAAAGGCGATCTGCTGGGCCTGCTGGAGCTGCCGCTTGTTGCGCACGCTGTTGCGGAACTGCAGCTCGTTCAGTTGCTGCAACTCGGCCTGCTCGAAGTCGCGACCGCTGACCCCGCCATTGAACTGCACGCCGATGGCGCTACCATCCGGACGCACTACCCACGACGCGCGCACACCCTCGAACGCGGCGGTGTACATGCCTGCGGGCGCCGGAACCGACGGTGCGGTGAACTTGTAGGCGACGCCGTTCATGGTCAGGTCGCCGACCACGTCCTTGCCGTCGAACCCGGCCTTGAGGGTGTCCTTGAACCGCGACGAGATGTCGATCTTCCCGTCCTTCTGATTACCGAAGAACCAGGCTTCGTCGTCGGTGCCGTTGCAGGCATATGCGGCGATCTGGTCGCCGTCTACGGCGACGCCGATGGTCATCGTCTTGCCGTCGGCGGCTTTCATGTCGGCGATGTACTTCGCCGACTGCGGGAACAATGCGGGGGTGGCGGGTGCGGTGCTGGCCGACGTTTCCGAGGCTTTCGTCTCTTCGGTCGACGTGCCGCTCGAGCAAGCGGGAAGGGGGTGCCAAGGGCAAGCAGCGCGATGACACCCAGGAGCAGGATGCGGATGTACTTTTTCATGTGGCCAGCATGAATGGCTGTGCGCGGTCGTACATGAAGAATGTGTGGAGATTCCGTGGAGATCTGGTGACCCTGGCCGGGGCAACACGATTACTCCGCCAGAAACGACTCCAGCTCGTCGCGGAACACCTGCCACGCGGGTTCGGTCGCGGTCAGCAGGTGGTTGTTGCTGTCCAGGGCGACGAGTCGGGAATCCGGGATCAGCGCGGCGAGTTCCTCGCCGAAGCGAAGCGGCTGTCGGTGGTCATCGCGTGAATGCATGATCAGCGTCGGGCAGGACAGCTGGCCAGCCTCATCCTGCACATCGATCCGCGCGAACTCCTCCAGGAAGCGGACGGCGTTTTCCGGGGAGGTGGTGCGTCGCTGCAATTGGTCGAAGGCCGCCCAGTCCGCCCGAGTGCCATCCGGAATGAACTGCGCCGCGAACACCTGCCGGAACACGGGATCGTCGCGGCCCCAGCCCACGCGGGCGAGGTCGAGATCCAATGCCGCTGCTCGCCTTTCCTCCTCGCTCACCGCTCGCGCGCCACGGCCGCGCGCGTATGCGCTGCAGAGCACCAGCTTGCTGACTCGATCGGGATGCCGGGCGGCGTAGGCCACCGCTACGGCGCCGCCCTGCGACACACCCAGCAGTGGAAAGCGGTCGAGTCCAAGTGCCTCGACGACGGAATCGAGATCGCTGACCCAATCGTCGAAGCTGAAATCCGTTGCGCTCCAATCTGATAGACCGCAACCACGTTCGTCGTAGCGAATAAAGGTGTGGCGCAGCGAGAGATCCCGCACCCAGTGCCGCCACACCGGGCTCTCGATGTCGTACCCCAGGTGGGTCATCCAGTTCGCGGCGCGCACCAGTGGCGGCCCCTCCCCTGCCACCGCATAGGCCAGCCGGATGCCGTCGGCAGCGCGACAGAACGCGATGTGCTGGCGCGGCGGTGGCGCTTCCTCCTGCGGTTCGGGCTCTTCGATCGCGGCCGGCGTGTCATCGGAGATGGTGCCGACGAATTGGTAGCCCCGGCCGCGGACCGTCCTGATGTAGCGCTGCGATTCGCCGTCGTCGCCGAGCGCCCGCCGCGCCGCCTTGATCCGGCTGGTCAACGCCGCCTCGCCGACGAACCGACCGCCCCAAACCGCGTCGAACAGTTCTTCCTTGGTGACGCAGCGCTCGCGGTTGGTGACGAGTTGGGTCAGGACATCGAACACCTGCGGCTCGACCCGCACCACGTCATCGCCGTGACGCAGTTCGTAGCGCTGGGTATCGAGAACAAAGCCGTCGAAGCGCCACACGCCAGGCTCGCCCCTATCGCCAGCCGTCGGCCGCCTTGGCCGCCTGCATCAGAGCGTCGCACAATTCGCGCAGCTCTGTGGGCTCAGCTCCTTCATCGATCGCAGTGGCGACGTCCTCAGCGGCGCATCTGACCTGGTAAACCCGATCGGACAGCTCGGTGGCCTCGTCGGCGGTCAGTACCACCGAGTCCGGCGCCAACGACGTCCCTCTCACCTGTGCCCGCTGCTCGTAGGCGCGTTGGCGGCAGGACTGCCTGCAGTACTGGCGACGGCGGCCCAGGCCGGCGTCGTCGACCTCACGGCCGCACCATCGGCAGGGCTGCGATCGAGTGCGCCTTCTGGTGATGGTCTCCACGGAACCTGACCTTAGACCGAGTCCGGCTCCGATCCCGGTATCATGGAGGGTCGAGTCGGGAACTTCTATGCGACGCCGTCGCGTTGCTATCCCGGACGAAAAGCGTAATTGAGGAGTGTTGACGAATGGCTGATCGGGTGTTGAGAGGTAGTCGCCTCGGAGCCGTGAGCTACGAGACCGACCGCAACCACGACCTGGCGCCGCGTCAGGTCGCCCGCTACCGCACCGATAACGGCGAGGAGTTCGACGTCCCGTTCGCCGACGACGCCGAGATCCCCGGCACCTGGCTGTGCCGCAACGGTATGGAAGGCACCCTGATCGAGGGTGACGTGCCGGAGCCCAAGAAGGTCAAGCCGCCGCGCACCCACTGGGACATGCTGTTGGAGCGCCGTTCCGTCGAGGAGCTCGAAGAGCTGCTCAAGGAGCGCCTCGACATCATCAAGACCCGGCGTCGCGGCAGCAGCTGACGCAGACCTAGCGGACCACGCCGCGGGCGCGATCGAGCCGCCCGCGAATGCCCCACTCCGCCACCTTGAACATGGCCTCGCGGATGTTGGACCCGCTCATCTTGGACTGACCGAGTTCGCGCTCGGAGAAGGTGATGGGGACCTCGACGACGACGAAACCGTTGTTGATGGCGCGCCAGGTCAGGTCGATCTGGAAGCAGTACCCCTTCGAGTCGACGGCTGCCAGGTCGATCTTCTCCAACACCTCACGCCGGTAAGCACGGTAGCCCGCGGTGATGTCGTGCACGTCGACGCCGAGCAGCACGCGGGCGTAGGTGTTGGCGGTCTTGGACAGTGCGAACCGGCGACGCGGCCAGTTGCGGATGGCTCCGCCCGGGACATACCGGGAGCCGATCGCGACATCCGCGCCGCCGTCGACGGCGTCGAGCAGGCGATGTAGCTCCTCGGGCGCGTGGCTGCCGTCGGCGTCCATCTCGACGAGTACCGAGTACTCCCGGCTCAGCCCCCACGCGAATCCGGCCAGATACGCGGCGCCCAATCCGTCCTTGCTGGTGCGGTGCATCACGTGAACCCGGTCCGGGTCGGCCAGCGCCAACTCGTCGGCGAGCTGCCCGGTGCCGTCGGGGCTGCCGTCGTCGACGATCAGAATGTGTACATCGGGCAGGGCGTTGTGAACCCGGCCGACGATCAACGGCAGGTTCTCCCGCTCGTTGTACGTGGGAATGATGACCAGAGTGCGCTGACTCGGGCGTTCTGCTGGCCCAGGGCCGCTCATGTGGTTCCTCTTTCGGTGCCACCCTCGTCGGGTGATGTGTCTTGACCGGTGGCATTGGTCACTGGCCGGCGAACACGCACGAACCTCCCATTGTGCAGTATTGCGGCGATCAGAGCCCCGATGCCGACGGCCACCAGCAGGGCCTGCACGAACGGCTCCCACCGCGTCGCGGCCGTGAGCTGCGTCTTCAGCCGGATCGGCATGTCGAGGTACGCCGGCTCGAAGAATCCGGTTCGGCCCAGCACGCGGCCATCGGGGGCGATCACGGCGCTGATCCCCGTTGTTCCCGCCACGATGACGTATCGGTTGTGCTCGACGGCCCGCAGTCTGGCGAAGGCCAGCTGCTGGAGGCTCATCTCCTCGTTGAACGTGGCGTTGTTGGACGGAACCGCCAGCAGCTGGGCACCGCTGCGCACCGCCTCACGCGGCGCCCGGTCGAAAATGACCTCCCAGCACGTCGTCACCCCGACCGGCACGCCGGCCGCATGCACGACGCCCGTGCCGCTGCCAGGCACGAAGTAGCCGGCCCGGTCGGCATACGGCGACAGGTGCTTGAAGAAGCTTCGCCACGGCAGGTACTCGCCGAACGGCTGGACGATCTGTTTGTCGTGCCGGTCGCCGGGGCCGGCCTGGGGGTCCCAGACGATGACCGAGTTGGTCGAGACCGGGTTGTCAGACGTGTAGCCCGGCCCCGCGAGCACGCCGCCGACCAGAATCGGCGCTTTGATCGCCTGAGCCGCGACCGAGATCTGCTCTGCGGCGTCCGGGTTGGCCAGCGGGTCGATGTCCGACGAGTTCTCGGGCCAGATCACGAACAGCGGCTGCGGCGCACGCCCGGCCCGCACGTCTTCTGACAGCTTCAGCGTTTCCCGCACGTGGTAGTCGAGCACCGCACGCCGCTGAGCGTTGAACTCCAGCCCGAGCCGCGGCACGTTGCCCTGGACGGCGGCGACGTTGACCGATGGTTCGTCTGCGGCGCCCGCGCCGGAATGCCGGACACTCGGAGAGATCGCGGTCGTGGCGATCAGCACAAAACAGATGCAGATGCCGGGCAGAACCACGGCGGGTGGCGCTGTGTCGGTACCGGGTTCGGCGTCCTCACCGCGCCGCCACCAATCGACGATTTCGAACACCAGGGCGGCGAGGCTGAATCCGAGCAGCGTCACCGCGAACGAGACCAGCGGCGCCCCGCCGACCTGCGCCAGCGGCAGCAGCGGGCCATCGGTTTGACCGAAACCGACTACACCCCAAGGGAATCCGCCGAACGGGACCGTCGATTTGGCCCACTCCGCCAACGCCCACAGGCCCGCGAACCAGATCGGCCAGCCGGTCAGTCTTCGCGCCACCGCAACCGCAAGCAGACCGAACAAGCCGGGAAACACGGCCTGCGCGATCGCCAGTGCCAGCCACGGCATCAGCCCGACCATGACACCCGTCCATGGCAGCAGCGGAATGTTGAACGCCGCGCCGAAGAGGAAGCCGTAACCGAACCCGCCGACCAGCGTCGTGCTGTCCCGGGTCAGCACCCAGGCCAGCAGCGCAAACGCGACGATCGCGGTGTACCACTGGCCGAACGGCGGGAAGCTCAGGCAAAGCAGCAGTCCGCCGGCGATGGAGGCGGACAGGCGTGGCAGGCGGGCCATCACCGCCTCGCCGAACCGTCCGACCCAGGCCGGGACTTCGCGCTTGGGAGTGCTCTTCTCGGACGGGGCAGCGTCGTCGTCGCCAGGGCCGTCATTGCCGGTGAGCTGGTCGGGCAGGACCGGAAACGAATCGGTGTCGTCGTCCGCGCGGCTCCACTCGCGGTGCGATGTCCACTTAGCCATGCAGCACGGCACCTCGGTGGACGGTCGAAAGGCAGCGGGGCAGCCTGTCGTCGGCGCCGAGCCGGGGCAGGGCAGGAACTCGCGACCGGGGGTCCGTTGACCAGCGTTGCACGGCGTTGTCGGGCGCGCTGACCTCCAGCTCGTCGATCTCCCACACCGCATAGGAGGCCGCGGCGCCGGGCACCAGCGTTCCTGTGACGCCGTCACGCACTCCACCTGCGCGCCACGCGCCGCGAGTGGCCGCCGTGAACGCCGCCCGCATCGATACCGCGCTTGCGGGTGTCCTGTGCCGGGTCGCCGCGCGGATCGTCAACCATGGATTCATGCCGGTTACCGGGGAATCGGAGCCGAAGGCGAGGGGCACGCCTTGGGATGCTAACAGCGCGAGCGGATTGAGCCGGACACCTCGCTCCGGCCCCAGACGCTGCACATACATCCCGTTGTCGCCGCCCCACAACGCGTCGAAGTTCGGTTGCACGCTGGCGATGACGCCCCACGCGCCGAGCCGGGCGGCCTGCTCGGGGGTCACCATTTCGATGTGCTCGAGCCGGTGTCCGCAGCGCGCGACCGCCTGAGCCCCGAGCTCGTCGACCACCCGCTGCAAAGCATCGACAACCGCGCTGACCGCCGCATCCCCGATGACGTGGAAGCCGGCCGTGATGCCCGCTTCGGTGCAGGCACGCAGATGCGCTGTGATGGCCCCCGGCTCGAGGTAGGCGTTGCCGCAGCAGTCCGGCGCATCACTGTAGGGCTCCTGCAGCCAGGCCGTTCGCGACCCCAGGGCGCCGTCGACGAACAGATCGCCTGCCAACCCGCGGGCACCCGTCGTCTCGGCCAGGGTCTCGGCCCGGCTGCGGTTAGTGACGGCTTCGCCCCAGTACCCGACGATCTCCACACCGTGTTCGGTGTTGTGCAGTTCCTGCCAGTCGTCCAGGCCGCCGATGTCGGGGCCAGCGCATTCGTGGACGGCGACGATGCCGCTGGCCGCCGCGAGGTCGAGGGCGGCGACCCGGGCGCGGGCACGCTGGTCGGGAGTCAGCCGGTCACGGGCGGCCGCACGCACCAGGTGGTGGGCGTCGGCGGTCAACGGGCGCTGCGGGTCGAAGCCCGGCGCGGCCTGCAGGCCCGGTGCGAGCCGCCGCAGTGCCGTGGAGGCTGCTGCCGAATGCACATCGACCCGGGCGAGGTAGGCCGGCCGATCACCGACCACGCCGTCCAGGTCGTCGGTGCTCGGTGGCGTAGGGTCCGGCCAGCCCGACTCGTCCCAACCGTGCCCCCAGATCGGCCCGGCGGGATGTGTGGGCGCGTACTCGGCGATGAGCTGCAGGCAGTGTCGCGCGGACGTGGCCGCACGCAGATCGAGGCCGGCGAGCGTGAGGCCGGTCGCGGTGAGGTGCACGTGGCTGTCGACGAAGGCAGGCGCGACGAAGCCGCCGTCGAGCTCGACCACGTCGGCGTCAGGGAATTGGGCCAGGCCGACGTCGTCGCTGCCAAGCCACGCGACGGTGCCATCGCGGACGGCCATCGCGGTGGCGTCCGGCATGGCCGGACTGTGGATCCGGCCGCCCAGCAGAAGCGTCGTCAAACTAGTCGGGATGGGGCGGAAGGCGCGGCGGCTCTACATCGACGACATCGATGATTTCACCGTCGATGTAGTCGCCGTGTCCTGCGGCAGGTCGGCTCCGCGCGGAGGTGGCGACGGTGATCAGCGGGACCCGCCGGGCGCCCAACGCCGCCAGCATCGGACGGGCCACGGCGCGGGTCGGCGGCAGTAGGAGCAGGAGCCCGGCCGCGGTCGTGACCAAGCCCGGAATGAACACCAGCACGGTGCCCAGCGCAACGAGTGCGCTGTCGGTGACCGCACCCTGTGGTGTGGCCAGCCCGGACCGGAGCCGCCGAATGTGGCGCTTGACCTGTGAACCGGCCAGCACGAAGCCGAGCACAGAGATCCCCAGCAGCACCAACACCGTCCAGCCGAATCCGATCGTCGAGGCCAGCGCTACGACGACCGCCAGTTCGACGACTGCGTAGATCAGGAACAGCCGCATCGCCATAGTGTGCCAACGCTTCGGATCGGCGTGGGGTTCCTACGCGGGTGAAGGTCAATCGACCGCTTTCAGTTCGATCGAAACGTTGTTCTCCATCCCACCCCGCAGCTTGGAAAAGAAGTTGAATGTCTTGCCGAGCAGCCCGTAGCGCTTTCCGATCGCGTCGTAGGTGGCGCCGTTGGCGGCCTTGTCCAGTATCGCGGCGGTGGCTTCGACGCGCTTCGCCCTTCGGGTTCCCGCGTCGGTCGCAGACCGCGATGGTCACCCGCGGGGTGTTGCGGATGCGCTTGACCTTCCACGATTTCTCCTGGGTGATCGCCACAAGGCGGTCCCCGTCGGCCGCGGCCCAGATCACGGTCGGCTTGGGCCTGCCGTCCTTGGTGAACGTGGTCAGCAGGATGTATTCGCTCTTGGCGACGTCGGCAAAGGTGACAGGCACACACCAAACGTACTGGTTCAGCCCTCGAGCTCGCCTTCCGTCTCAAGCAGCGCATGCCGCAGGCCGTCCATCGTCGCCTGTTCGGGTTGGGCCCACATGCCACGCTCGGCCGCTTCGAGCAGTCGTTCGGCCATGCCGTGCAGCGCCCACGGGTTCGACTCGGCCATGAATTTGCGGTTCTCGTCGTCGAGAACGTAGGCCTGGGTGAGCCGTTCGTACATCCAGTCGGCCATCACGCCCGCAGTCGCGTCGTAGCCGAACAGGTAGTCGACGGTCGCGGCCATTTCGAACGCGCCCTTGTATCCGTGCCGTCGCATGGCCGTCATCCAGCGCGGGTTGACGACCCGGGCGCGGAACACGCGCGTGGTCTCCTCGGACAGCGTGCGGGTGCGCACGGCGTCCGGCCGCGTGTTGTCGCCGATGTAAGCCGCTGGCGCCTTACCCGTCAGGGCCCGCACGGTGGCCACCATTCCGCCGTGGTACTGGAAGTAGTCGTCGGAGTCGGCGATGTCGTGCTCTCGCGTGTCGGTGTTCTTGGCGGCCACCGCGATTCGGCGGTATTGCCGGTTCATGTCGTCGGCGGCGGGCGCTCCGTCGAGACCGCGGCCGTAGGCGAAGCCACCCCATGCGGTGTACACCTGCGCGAGATCGGCGTCGTCGCGCCAGTTGCGGCTGTCGATCAGTTGCAGAAGCCCCGCCCCATACGTGCCCGGTTTGGAACCGAAAACCCTTGTGGTGGCGCGACGTTGGTCGCCGTGCTCGGCGATGTCGGCGTCCGCGTGGGCGCGAACGTAGTTCTCCTCGGCGGTTTCGTCGCAGGTTGGCGACGAGTTGCACCGCGTCGTCGAGCATCGTGACCACGTGCGGGAAGGCATCCCTGAAAAAGCCGGAGATGCGCACCGTCACGTCGATTCGGGGCCTGCCGAGTTCGGCCAGCGCCATCGGTTCGAGGTCGACGACGCGGCGTGACGCGTCGTCCCACACCGGGCGAACCCCCAGCAGCGCAAGCACTTCGGCGATGTCGTCGCCCGCCGTGCGCATCGCCGACGTCCCCCACACCGACAGGCCGACCGACCGAGGCCAGCGACCGTGGTCCTTGTGATAGCGGTCCAGCAGCGAGTCGGCCATCGCGCTGCCGGTTTCCCAGGCCAGCCGCGACGGCACCGCCTTTGGGTCGACGGAGTAGAAGTTGCGTCCGGTGGGGAGCACGTTGACCAGGCCCCGCAGCGGTGAACCCGACGGTCCCGCGGCGATGAACCGGCCGTCCAGGGCGCGCAGTATCTGATCGATCTCCCCCGCGGTGCCTGCCAGACGGGGCACCACCTCGGTGGCCGCGAACCGCAGAATCGCTGCGACGTCGGGGTTGTCGGAGAGCTTTTCGGCGACGGCCGGGTCCCAGCCGGCCTGCTGCAGCTCGCCGACCAGTACGCGGGCCCGTATCTCGGCCTCGTCGACGGCTGCGCGGTCGTCGGTGCCGTCCTCGGCGAGTCCGAGCGCCTGTCGCAGACCGGGCACCGTCTGGCTGCCACCGAAGAGCTGCCTGGCCCGCAGGATCGCCAGCACCAGGTCGAGCTCGGACTCTCCCGTCGGCGTCTGGCCCAGCACGTGCAGCCCGTCGCGGATCTGAACGTCCTTGATTTCGCAGAGCCAACCGTCGACGTGCAGCAGCATGTCGTCGAACGAGTCGTCCTCGGGGCGCTCGGCCAGGCCAAGATCGTGATCCATCTCGGCGGCACGCATCAGCGTCCAGATCTGCTGGCGGATGGCGGGCAGCTTGCCCGGGTCCAGGGCGGCGATGTTCGCGTGCTCGTCGAGCAGCTGCTCCAATCGTGCAATGTCCCCGTAGGTTTCGGCGCGGGCCATCGGCGGGATGAGGTGATCGACGAGCGTCGCGTGGGCTCGCCGCTTTGCCTGGGTGCCCTCCCCTGGGTCGTTGACGAGAAACGGGTAGATCAGCGGCAGGTCGCCCAGTGCCGCGTCGGCGCCGCATGCCGCGGACATGCCGAGCGTCTTGCCGGGCAGCCACTCCAGGTTCCCGTGCTTGCCGAGGTGGACGATCGCGTCGGCGCCGAAACCAGTGGCCAACCAGTGGTATGCCGCCAGGTAGTGGTGGCTCGGCGGCAGATCCGGGTCGTGGTAGATGGCGACGGGGTTCTCACCGAAACCTCGCGGCGGCTGCACGATCAACACGACGTTGCCGGCCTGCAGCGCGGCGATGACGATTTCGCCCTCGGGGTCATGTGTGCGGTCGACGAACAGGTTGCCCGGTGCCGGACCCCAGTGTTTCTCGACGGCATCGGTGAGGTCGGCAGGCAGCGTGGCGAACCACGCGCGGTAGTCCTTGGCGGACAACCGAATTGGATTTCCCGCGAGTTGCTCGTCGGTGAGCCAGTCCGGATCCTGTCCGCCCCGCTCGATGAGGGCGTGAATCAGCGCGTCGCCGTCCTTCGCGTCGACACCGGGGATGTCGCCGATGCTGTAGCCGGCATCGCGCATGGCGCGCAGCAGCGCGACCGCACTCGCCGGGGTGTCGAGTCCGACCGCGTTGCCGATGCGGGCATGCTTGGTCGGGTATGCGGAGAACACGAGGGCCACGCGCTTGTTCTCCGGTGCGACGGAGCGCAGTCGCGCGTGCCGCACCGCCAGCCCGGCCACCCGCGCGCAGCGTTCCGGATCGGCGACGTAGGAGATCAGACCCTCGTCGTCGATCTCCTTGAAGGAGAACGGGACCGTGATGATGCGGCCGTCGAACTCCGGCACGGCGACCTGCGTCGCGACGTCGAGCGGGCTGAGGCCGTCGTCGTTGTCGTGCCATTGTGACCGCGAGCTGGTCAGGCAGAGCCCCTGCAGGATCGGGATGTCCAGTGCGGCAAGGTGTGCCACGTTCCAGCTGTCGTCGTTGCCGCCTGCCGAGACGGCCGCAGGGACCGCGGCCCCTGCGGCCAGCACGGTGGTCACCATCGCGTCGGCCGATTTCAGCTTGTCCAGCATGTCGGGCTCGGCGGTGCGCAGCGACGCACAGTACACCGGTAGCGGCCGCCCTCCGGCGTCTTCGATTGCGCTGCACAGTGCTTCGACGTATGCGGTGTTGCCTGCCAACTGTTGGGCGCGGTAGTAGAGCACGGCGATCGTCGGACCCGCGCTGTCGATCACCGGGCGGTCCAGTATTCCCCAGCTCGGCGTGATGACCGGAGCGCTGAAGCCGAATCCGGTCATCAGCACGGTGTCGCACAGGAACGAGTGCAGCTGGCGCAGGTTTTGCATCGCCGCCCTGGGCCAGGTAGACGTGCGCCTGCACCGCCACGCCCGCAGGGACGGTGGAATGGCTCATCAGGTCGGCGTCGGGCGACTGCTCGCCGCTGACCACCACGGCAGGCACGCCGCTGCCGACGACGGTGTCTATGCCGTCCTGCCAAGACCGGTAGCCGCCGAGGATCCGAACCACGACCAGATCCGCCCCGTCCAGCTGCTCCTCGAGCTCACCGTCGTGAACCGCGAGGGGTTGGCCCACCGATACTGCGCCCCGCTGGAACGCGCGGTGATCAGGTCGGTGTCGGATGTCGACAGCAACAGAATGGTCGGATCTGGCACCCACCATTCGTACCGCATCGGGCGGAATGCACGACTTTCTCGGTTCGTTCTTCCTAACGCGATGAAATGTGTGACGTGTGGAGACGAAATTCTTCCTGAGCGAGTGGAGCTGGGCTTCACGTACTGCCCCAGGAAGGCCTGTGTGCGGGAGAACGCCGAGGGCTTCACCGTGGTGGAGATCGGCCAGACCAAGACGAATGCCGAGTACGTCGTGCTCGAGGGCGCTGCAGGCGAGCGGGCACTGGCGGACATGCGCGAAGGCAAGTATCGCCGGGATCCCGTAGTGGTGAAGCGCCAAAGCGCCGCAACACGGTTCGAGGTTCCCAAGGTACGGTTTGCAAAACCGAAAGTGCCCAAGCCACAGCCGAACCGGGTGAAATTCGTCCAGGCGCTTCAGGCGCAGGGCCACGGCGTGGACGAGATTGTGCGCCGCGGCGCCTACATGAACCTCACCCGCAGCGAGGTCGTGCGCTACATGAGCGCACGCGGGCGTTAGCCGCTCAGTTCCCCCATCGCTGTTTCCACGACTGCGGATAAGGCTGACCGGTCAGTGCAACGAGCAAGAACACGACCGCTCCGAAAATGAAGAGTCCGAACATCATCGTTCCTTCCATACAGGTGTTGTTAGACACGCGTGCAGTAGTTGGAACCTACGGTCTACAGCGAGTGAAAAGGGCATTTGGTGTGGGACGGAACACACCGCCGCCTGGTGTGACAACGGTCACATCCAAGCTCCCTTGCGGGCCATTCGGCTCTCCGCGAGCCGAACCCTGGCCTGACGAGAAGACGGACGCCATCCTGTCCTGCGTGCGTGTCGTCAAGCTCGGGGCCAACATAGGCGCTCGCGTCGATGACGTCCGGCTCGGCGCCAACGTCGACGCAGCGACCGCGGCGGAGATCAACTCGGCGTTGCTCGAGCACAAGGTGATCTTCTTCCGCGACCAGCACCACCTCGACGACGTGGGCCAACTGGCGTTCGCACAAACGCTGGGCACGCCCACGACCGCCCATCCGACGGTGACGTCGCGCGGAGCCCGTCTGCTGCCCATCGATTCGCGATACGACAAGGCCGAGAGCTGGCACACCGATGTCACATTCGTCGATCGGATTCCCAAAGCGTCGCTGCTGCGCGCGGTCACGCTGCCCGCATACGGCGGCACCACCACCTGGGCCTCGACCGAGGCCGCATACGACCAATTGCCCGCTCCGCTGCGGGCGCTGGCCGACAACCTCTGGGCGGTGCACACCAACCAGTACGACTACGCGGCGCAGAGCGCCGCAGCCATCGAGCCGACCGCGGAGGAACGCCAGTATCGCGAGGAGTTCGTGTCCGACTACTACGAAACCGAGCATCCGGTCGTCCGCGTTCACCCCGAGACGGGCAGGCGCGTGCTGTTGCTCGGCCATTTCGTCAAACGGTTCTCCGGGCTGGGCTCGACGGAGTCGGCAGCCCTGTTCAACCTGCTGCAGGCCCGGATCACCAAGCTGGAGAACACCATTCGCTGGAATTGGCAGCCCGGCGACCTGGCAATCTGGGACAACCGCGCAACACAGCACTACGCCGTCTCCGATTACGACGACCAGTACCGCCGCCTCAACCGCGTGACGTTGGCCGGCGACATCCCGGTGGACATCTACGGCACGCCCAGCCGCGCCGTCGTCGGAGATGCCTCGCAGTACTCGGATGTGGTGGACCCGGTACCGCTGGCCAGTTGACCGGCGTTACAGCCGGTCCATCTCGCGCGACATGAGTGCACTCTCCAGGTAACTGAACCGCTGCGGGTAGTGCTTCGTGCACCCGCGGCCTCTCGGGCCTGGCGAACATCGCGCGCACCGCTGCGACGGCTCCGTGAGCCGGGTTGCCCCAGCGATGCGTCTTCGCAGGCGCCAACGCCGCGGCCGAGCCGAACAGCACCTGCTGTTCGGTGATCAACGTAGTGGCGTCTGCCGACCGGCTCGACGGCCGTGGCCTGCGTTTGTTCGGCTTCCTTCGGCGGGCTCGTCAGGCCGGCCTTGGCGTCCAGTGTGGTCATTTCGTTCACTCCAACCGCCCCAATGTCCCGTGCTCGAATGCCGCGGGCTCTCGATAGGTGAAAAAGTAGGATCGGCGGGTTATTGGCGCACGCGTAGTTCACTACTCCAATCCCGAAGAGCGCTACGCGTACCGTGAGTCGGATGGCACGCACCCGCGACCAGGACGCCTGCCCCGGCGCGCTGCAGGTGCACCGGGCCGCCGACGGGGCCTTGGCACGGATTCGGCTCCCCGGGGGGATGCTCGAGCCGGCCCAGCTCGGGGCGCTGGCCGACGCGGCGACCCGATTCGGCTCGCCTGCCATGGAACTGACGTCGCGGGGCAACGTCCAGATCCGCGGCATTACCGATACCGATGCCCTGGCCGACGCGGTCGCGGCCGCAGGGCTGTTGCCCTCGACCTACCCACGAACGGGTCCGCAACATCGTCGCCTCGCCGCTGTCGGGCCGGGTCGGCAGGTACGCCGATGTGCGCGAGTGGGTGCATCGGCTGGACGCCGCGATCCGCGCGGAACCTGCCCTCGTCCAGCTGCCTGGCAGGTTCTGGTTCGGCATCGACGACGGCCGCGGCGATGTCTCCGGCCTCGGCGCCGACGTCGGTGCTCACGTGTCCGGCGAGTCGACCGCTCTACTGCTGGCCGGCCGCGATACCGGCGTCCGCGTCGCCCCTTCCGACGTCGTCCCCACCCTGATATCTATCGCGCAGCGCTTCGTCGACACCCGGCAAAGCGCCTGGCGCGTAGCGGAACTCGCCGACGCCTCGGTGTTGGTGCAGGGTTTGTCACCATCCGTCGAGCCGGGCCTGCAGTGGACACCGGTCACCCGGCCGCCGGTGGGATGGATGAGTCAGGACGACGGCCGCATCGCGTTGGGTGCGGCCGTGCCGCTGGGCGTCCTGCAGGCGCGGGTCGCCGAGTACCTCACGGCGATCGACGCCCCCATCGTCATCACGCCGTGGCGCTCGGTGCTCGTCTTCGACCTCGACGAGGCTGCCGCCGACGCCGCCCTGCGGGTGCTCGCGCCGATGGGCCTGGTGTTCGACGAGAACTCACCGTGGCTCGACGTGACCGCCTGCACCGGCAGCCCGGGCTGCGAGCACTCCGCCGCCGACGTCCGCGCCGACGCAACCCGGGCTGTCAGCGACCCCAGCACCGTCCACCGGCACTTCGTCGGCTGCGAACGGGCCTGCGGCAGCCCACCCGCCGGCGAGGTGCTGGTCGCCACCGGGGACGGCTATCGCCTCTGCGATCGCTCGTAGTGCCTGCGGGTGCGGTCGCGGTTACCGCAGTCGGCTGCGGCGCACCATCGACGGTTCTGCCGGTCGATGAGCGGCCCTCCCACTGCAGCTCGCGGGATGTGCGCTGGTACTGGTTGCAAGCTACGCGGGAACTGCGCGCCGCTAGGGTTAGCGGGTGCTCGACTACATCCGCGACGCCGCCGAGATCTACCGGCAGTCGTTCGCGACGATTCGAGCGGAGGCCGACCTATCGCGGTTTCCCGATGACATCGCGCGCGTGGTGGTGCGGTTGATCCACACGTGCGGCCAGGTCGACGTCGCCGAGCACGTCGCCTACAGCGAAGACGTCGTCGCCAAGACGCACGCCGCGCTGTGCGCGGGCGCGCCGGTGCTGTGCGATTCCTCGATGGTGGCCGCCGGTATCACGCGGTCTCGGCTGCCCGCCGACAACGAAGTGGTTTCGCTGGTGGCCGACCTCAAGGCCGCCGAGCTCGCCGCGCGCCTCGGCACCACCCGATCGGCCGCGGCCGTAGAGCTGTCGGCCGACCGTCTCGGCGGGGCGGTGCTGGCGATCGGCAACGCGCCGACCGCCTTGTTCAGGCTGCTGGAACTCGTCGACGACGGCGCGCCGATCCCCGCCGCCGTGCTGGGCGGCCCGGTCGGATTCGTCGGGTCGGCGCAGTCAAAACAGGAACTCGTCGACCGCCCCCGCGGCATGTCCTACCTGGTGGTTGCCGGTCGTCGTGGGGGCAGCGCGATGGCTGCCGCCACCGTCAACGCGATCGCCAGCAGCAGCGAATGACCGACGCCGACGGCGCTCGCCGGGGAACACTGTGGGGCGTCGGGCTCGGCCCGGGCGACCCGGAACTGGTGACCGTCAAGGCCGCGCGGCTGATCGGGCAGGCCGACGTCGTGGCGTATCACAGCGCACGGCACGGGCGCAGTATCGCGCGCGGCATCGCCGAGCCGTATCTGCGGCCGGGCCAGATCGAGGAACACCTTGTGTACCCGGTGACCACCGAGACGACCGATCATCCCGGCGGCTATGCCGGCGCGATGGAGGACTTCTACCGCAAGGCCGCCGAGCGCATCGCCACCCATCTGGATGCGGGCCGTGACGTCGCACTGCTCGCCGAGGGTGATCCGCTGTTCTACAGCTCCTACATGCACATGCACACCCGGCTGACCGAGCGGTTCGACGCGGTGATCGTGCCCGGCGTCACGTCGGTCAGCGCCGCGTCCGCCGCCACCGGAATCCCCCTTGTACAAGGCGACGAGGTGCTGTCGATCATTCCGGGCACCCTGCCCGTCGACGAACTCAAACGCAGGCTTGCCGATACCGACGCCGCCGTGGTGCTGAAACTCGGGCGCTCGTTTCCCGCTGTGCGGGAAGCTCTCTCGTCGGCGGGACGGCTCGGAGAGGCGTACTACGTGGAGCGCGCGAGCACGCCCCAGCAGAAGGTGCTGCCCGCCGACGAGGTCGATGACGGCAAGGTGCCGTACTTCTCGCTGGCCATGCTGCCGGGCACCGCCGCTAGGCACGCACCCGCAGGCACCGTCGCGGTCGTCGGCCTCGGCCCAGGCGATACCGATTGGATGACCCCGCAGAGCCGCCACGAACTGGCAGCGGCCACTGACCTCATCGGGTACGGCCCCTACCTCGACCGCATCCGGGCGCGCGACGGGCAACGCCTGCACCCCAGCGACAACACCGACGAACCCGCCCGCGCGCGGCTGGCGTGCGCGCTGGCAGAGGAGGGTCGAGCCGTCGCGGTGGTCTCGTCCGGCGACCCCGGTGTCTTCGCGATGGCCACCGCGGTGCTCGAGGAAGCCAAACAGTGGCCGGGCGTGGGGGTGCGGGTGATTCCGGCGATGACGGCGGCGCAGGCGGTGGCGAGCCGCGTCGGCGCACCGCTGGGCCACGACTACGCGGTGATCTCGCTGTCCGATCGGCTCAAGCCGTGGGATGTCATCGCCGCGAGACTGACCGCCGCCGCCAGGGCCGACCTGGTGCTGGCGATCTACAACCCCGCGTCGAAGAGGCGCACGTGGCAGGTCGGGGCGATGCGGGATCTGCTGCTGGAGCACCGAGACCCGGGAACTCCCGTGGTGATCGGTCGCGATGTGTCCGGCCCGCGGGAGGATGTCAAGGTGGTGCGGCTCACCGACCTCGACCCCGCCGAGGTCGACATGCGGTGCCTGCTGATCGTCGGGTCGTCGCAGACCCAGTGGTATGACGACCGGGTATTCACGCCGCGGCGCTACCCGACGCTCTGATACTGTCCGGCAGCCATGAGCATTCCACGCGGGCCTGGGGATGTAACGCCGGCATGGCTCGGCTCCGTCTTGGGAGCCGATGTCACCGACGTCGACGTCACGCCGATCGGCACCGGCCAGACGGGCGCCACCTACCGGGTGCGCGCGACGTATGCGGGCGCACGCCCCGACTTGCCCGACACCTTCGCGGTCAAGCTGTCCGCCCAGGACGACGCCGTCCGCGAGCGGGTGGCGCTCGGCTACCGATCCGAGGTCGAGTACTACGCACGTGTGGCGGACCGCATGAGCATTCCTGTGCCACCCTGCTTCTATTCCGAGATCTCCGAAGACGGAGCCGACTTCGTCCTCGTCCTCGCCGACATGGCGCCTGCAGTCCAAGGTGATCAGATCGCCGGCTGCAGTGCGCAGGAAGCAGGTCTCGCGGTGGAGGCGCTCGCCGGGCTGCACGGCCCCAGCTGGTGTGATCCCGAGTGGATGGAGCTGGCCGGGATCGCGATGCCCAAGCCCGGTGACGATGCCGCCGCAGGGGGCCTCGGCGAGATCTCACAGATGGCGGCCGGAATCCTCGTCGACAAGCTCGGTGGCGACATCAGCGACGAGGACAAGGAGACCCTCACCGCCGCAATGTCTTTGGTTACCCCCTGGCTGATGGCCGAACCGGGCAGATACGCCCTCATGCACGGCGACTATCGGCTGGACAACATGCTGTTCGACCCCGATCGCACCCGCATCACGGTGGTGGACTGGCAGACTGTCGGAATCGGGCTGCCAGGAAGAGACCTCGCATACTTCACCGCGACCAGTCTGGATCCCGACGTACGCTCGGACATCGAGCATGATCTCGTGGGCCAGTACCATCGGGCGCTACTCGGTTACGGCATAACGGATTACGACTTCGACACCTGTTGGCGCGACTATCGCCTCGGCGTGGTGCAGGCGCCGCTTCTCACCGGTCTCGGTTTCGCCTTCGCCGCGTCCACGGAGCGCGGCGACGAGATGATGCTGACCATGCTGCATCGGGGCTGCCGGGCCATCCGCGAGTTGAAAACGCTGGATCTGATCAAGTCCTACCAAGCGACCTGACCCAGTCCGCAGCGTCGTCGACGGTGCTCACCGTGGTCAGGCCGTCGGGCAGCGCCGGGCGCTCCACCATCACCACCGGGACGCCGAGCGCGGCCGCGGCATCGAGCTTCGGTCGTGTCATGTCGCCACCGCTGTTCTTCGTCACCAGGCAGTCGATGCGGTGCTCGGTGAGCAGGGCCAGCTCGTCGTCGTAGCGGTACGGGCCACGGGACAGCACAAGTTCGTGACTGCGCGGCAAGGTCTTCGGGTCTGGCGCGGTAACGGCGCGTATCAAGAACCAGGCGTCGAGATCTCGGAACGCGGTGACGCCGGACCGGCCGGTGGTCAGGAACACTCGCGAAAATTTCTCGTGGTCAATCGTTTTCGCGGCTTCGATGTCGGAATCGACCACGATCGCATCACCGGACGGCCATGGCGGCCGCGACAGCACGAGATGCGGGATTCCCAATTCGTCGCACACATCGGCGGCGGTGGCCGTGATGATGGCCGCGTACGGATGGGTGGCGTCCACGACCGCACCCACGTCCGACTCCGTCAGCCATCGGCGCATTCCGTCGACTCCGCCGAAGCCGCCGACGCGGACCTCACCCGCGGGCAGCGCGGGATTCGGCACCCGACCGGCCAGTGAACTGATCACCTCGACGCCCGGGTGCAGCCGCGCGGCGAGTGCCCGGGCCTCCGCGGTGCCGCCCAGCAGCAGCACCCGCATCAATGTCGGCCCCGCCGCAGCCGATTCGATGAGTACAGGTAACTGTCCGCAAAACCCTCGGCGGTCAGCACGTCGCCCACCACGATGACCGCGGTCTTGGTGATGTCGGCGGCGCGCATCTCGGCGGCGAGTCCGGCCAGGCTGCATCGCAGCACCGTCTGCTGCGGCCAGCTCGCGAATGCCACGACCGCACAGGGCGTTTCGGCGCGGTAGCCACCGGCCACCAGCTGCGGGACGATCGCGTCGACCTGAGCGGCAGCCAGATGCAGCACCAGCGTCGCGCCGGGCGCCGACAACGTCTCGAGGTCCTCGCCCGGCGGCATCGCGGTCGACAGCGTCGCGACCCGCGTCAGCGTCACGGTCTGCGCTACTCCTGGCACGGTTAGCTCGCGTCCGAGCACGGCCGCTGCCGCCGCGAAAGCCGGTACACCCGGGACGATTTCGTAGTTCACGCCTAGAGCGTCCAAGCGGCGGCACTGTTCGGCCAGTGCGCTGTAGAGCGACGGGTCCCCTGAGTGCAGTCGCGCCACGTCGTGCCCGGCCGCGTTGGCGTCGGCGATTTCCCCGATGATCTGGTCGAGCGTCAGCGGGCCGGTGTCGACGACCCGGGCATCCGGGGGGCAGAGGGCAAGCAGGTCGTCGGGCATGATCGAACCCGCGTAAAGGCAGACCGGACAGCGGCTCAGCAGGCGCTGTCCACGCACGGTGATCAGATCGGCGGCGCCCGGCCCGGCGCCGATGAAGTAGACGGTCATTCCCTGGTGACCACCCACTGAGTCACGGGCATCGCGGGACGCCAACCGGTGAACTTGCCCAACGGCTCACCGCGGTAGTGCTGAAAGCGTCGCAGCTCGCCGCCGCGCCGCAAATACCACTGCGCGACAACGGCTTCCGATTCGGCGGTCACGGCGTTGGCTACCAGCCGGCCGCCCGCGGGTAGCCGGGCGAAGCAAGCGTCGACGAGCCCGGATTGCGTGACTCCGCCGCCGATGAAGATCGCCGCCGGTTCGGGCGCGCCGTCGAAGGCCTCGGGCGCGGCTCCCCGTATGTCGATCATTGCGCCGGACGAGTCCACATTGAATCGCAGCGAGACATTGCGCATGTCATCGCGTTCGAACGCCACCGCTGTGCAGCCGGGCCAGCTACGGCACCATTCGACGGCGATGCTGCCCGCGCCGGCACCGACGTCCCACAGCAGCTCCCCCGGCCGCGGCGCGAGCGCCGCAAGCGTGACGGCGCGAATCGTCTGCTTGGTGATCTGCCCGTCGTGCGCGAACGCGTCGTCGGGCAGCGGTGAAACGCGTTCGTCGGGCAGGTAGCGCACTGCGATGACGTTCAGGTCGTCGATGTCGACGGGCGGCGCTTTGGCCCAGTCGCGGGCGATGCCGTCGATGCGCCGTTCGTTCGGGGCGCCGAGCTGCTGGAGCACGCTCATCTCGGAGTCACCGCGGCCGTACGTGTTCAGCATCACCGCCAGCGTCTTGGTGGTGGTCCGGTCGCTCGACAGCACCACCGCTTGACCGCCCCTGCGCACCGCGGTGTGCGGGCTCGCGGTGACAAGGCTGATCACCTCGGTGTCCTGCACAGACCAGCCGAGCCGGGCGCAGGCCAGCGTCACCGACGACACGTGCGGCAACACTGTCACCCGGGGGGCGCCGAAGAGCCTGATCAACGTGCTTCCGATGCCGTGCAGCAGCGGGTCTCCGCTGGCCAGCACGTGTACGTCTGCATCGGCATCGTCGAACAACGCCGGAAGCGAGGAGCAGCATCGGCGACGGCCACTCGCGCCGGTCGCCTCGCACGCTGTCGTCCAGCAGGCCGAGCTGGCGGTCGGAGCCGTAAATTACGGCGGCGCGGCGCAATTCGTCGAGGGATGCCGGGGCCAGGCCCGCCATCCCGTCGGCGCCGATGCCAACCACGACGATCATCGCGGCATCCTCCGCCACACGAACTGCGGCAGCAATCGCATCGCGATGAACATCGGGCGCAGCTTCCACGGAATCCATACGGTGCGACGGCCTTTGGCCAGTGCCCGGGCGGTGGCGGCGGCTACCTGTGGTGGCGTGCTCGACATGGGCGCCGGCTTCATACCGTCGGTCATCCGCCCGACGACGAATCCGGGTCGCACGAGTAACAACCGCACCCCCGAGCCATGCAAGGCGTCGGCCAGTCCGCTGCAGAACCCGTCCAGCCCGGCCTTCGCCGAGCCGTAGACGTAGTTGGCACGGCGCACCCGAACGCCTGCCACCGACGAGAACACCACGATCGCACCCGACGCCGCCGACCTCATGGTGTTGGCCAACACGGTCAGCAGGCTCGCCTGAGCAACGAAGTCGGTGTGCAGCACCGCCGCGGCATGCCCTTCGTCCTCCTCGGCGCGGGCCTGGTCGCCGAGGACTCCGAACGCCAGCACCGCCGTGCCGATCGGCCCGTGATCGGCCACGATCGACGCCACGAGCGCAGCGTGTGAGGCCAGGTCGTCGGCGTCGAATTCCCGCACATCCACCTTGGCCGCACCGGCCTCCTCCATGGCGGCGACCTGCTCCGGAGAGCCGGTCGGCGCCGCGGGCGGCCAGCACGACGGCGGCGCCGGGAGCCAGCCTTCGCGCGAGCTCGGTGCCGATCTCGCTGCGGCCGCCGAAAATCACGACCGGTCCGCCACTCGTGTCATCCACGGCTGCGATTATCTCCTGCGCTACTTTGGGAGCCGATGGCAAACGCAACGACCCGGCTCACCAACGACGCGCTGGCGTTCCTGACCGAGCGGCACCTGGCGATGTTGACCACGTTGCGTTCCGACAATTCGCCGCACGTCGTCGCGGTCGGTTTCACCTTCGACCCCAAGACCCACGTCGCCCGGGTCATCACCAGCGGTGGGTCGCAGAAGGCCGTGAACGCCGAGCAACGAGGCATCGCCGTCCTCAGCCAGGTCGACGGGGCCCGCTGGTTGTCCCTGGAGGGCCGCGCCACGGTCAACACCGACGCCGACGCCGTCCGCGATGCCGAACTCCGTTATGCGCAGCGCTACCGCACACCTCGCGTCAATCCCCGGCGGGTGGTGATCGAGATTCGAGTGGAGCGGGTCCTCGGCTCGTCGGAATTGCTCGACCGCACCGGAGACTAGACCGACGAGTCCGGGCCCGCGGGCACCACGACCAACTCGTGCGGGCGGCTGTTCACCGGTTCCGCTCCGTCGGCGGTGACGATGACGATGTCCTCGATGCGCGCGCCCCACTGACCGGGGAAGTAGATGCCGGGCTCGACGGAGAAGGCCATGCCCTCTGCCAGCGGCAGATCGTTGCCCGCCACGATGTAGGGCTCCTCGTGCACCGACAGCCCTATCCCGTGGCCGGTGCGGTGCACGAACGCGTCGGCGAGGCCGGCCTCGGCAAGCACGTCACGCGCAACCGCGTCCACCTGTTCCGCGGTCACCCCGGGGCGGACCGCATCGACGGCGGCCCGCTGCGCGCGCTGTAGTACCGAGTACCTCTGCGCCACTTCCGGTTCCGGCTCACCGATGCTGTATGTCCTCGTCGAGTCGGAGTTGTAGCCCGGTTCGTACGGTCCGCCGATGTCGACGACCACGATGTCGCCGGCCTGCAGTTCCCGATCCGAGCATTCGTGGTGCGGGTCGGCGCCGTGCGGTCCGGAGCCGACGATGATGAACGCCACGTCGGAATGACCCTCGGCGACAATGGCTTCGGCGATGTCGGCCGCCACGTCGGCCTCGGTCCGCCCGGGCACGAGGAACTCGGGCACGTGAGCGTGCACGCGGTCGATGGCGGCCCCTGCCTTGCGCAGCGCGTCGATCTCGGCGCCGTCCTTGATCATCCGCAGCCGGCGCAGGACGTCGGTCGCGAGTACGGGAACCGCGCCCAACACGTCGGCCAGCGGAAGCAGGTGCAGTGCGGGCATCGAGTCGGTGACCGCGACGGCGGCGACAGGGCGGACCACCCAGCGCGTCGGCGACCACCCGATACGGGTCGTCGCCATCCACCCAGTCCCGCACGGCGATACCGAGTTCGGTGGCTGCGGACTCCTTCAGCGAGGCCAGTTCCAGCCGCGGAACCACGATGGTCGGCTCGCCCGACGCGGGCAGCACCAGTGCGGTCAGCCGTTCGAACGTCTGCGCCCGCGAACCGATCAGGTAGCGCAGGTCATAGCCGGGCGTGATGACCAGTCCGGCCAGACCCGCATCGGCTGCCGCCGCCGCGGCGGAACGGAGTCGCTGCGCGTACACGTCGGTGCTGAATCGGCCGGCTGTCATGGAACTCAGGCTAATCGGGCGCCGAATAGCTGGCGACCTCGATCAGGTTGCCGTCGGGGTCGCGGCAGTAATGCGACGTCATCGGGCCCAGCGCACCGGTCTTGGTGACGGGTCCGTCGGTGATCGTCACACCGCAGGCCCGCAGATGGGCGCCGACGTCGTCGGGGCTGATCTCGGCGATGAAGCATAGGTCGAGCGAACCGGGAACGTCGACCGCGCCCGTCTCCCAGTTCGGCGCGCCGCTGGGGCGGACGTTGATCTTCTGGTTTCCGAAGCGCAGCGCAACCCGGTTGTCGCCGAAGACCTCGCGGCGCATGCCGAGCACCCGCACGTACCAGTCGCTGGTGTCTTGGACGTCGCGACAGTTGAGCACCACGTGGTCGATTCGATTCACAGTGAAGGCCATGCCTCACGCTACTGTCAGTGACCGTGGCAGCTCCCGTGTTACTGCTCGACGGCGCCAGCATGTGGTTTCGCTCCTACTTCGGGGTGCCCTCCTCGATCACCGGACCCGACGGCAGGCCCGTCAACGCCGTGCGCGGCTTCCTGGATGCCGTCGCGACGCTGATCACCCGGGAACGGCCTGCGCGGCTTGTGGTGTGCCGCGACGACGACTGGCGCCCGCAGTGGCGGGTGGACCTGATCCCGTCGTACAAGGCGCACCGCGTCGCCGAGGAGGAACCGGCGGGCCGGCCGGACATCGAAGAGGTGCCCGACGACCTCACCCCGCAGATCGACATGATCATGGAAATCCTGGACGCGTTCGGCATTCCGACCGCGGGCGCGGCGGCATGCGAGGCCGACGACGTGCTGGGCACACTGGCCGAGCGCGAGCGCAAGGATCCCGTTCTCGTTGTGACCGGCGACCGCGATCTGCTGCAGGTGGTTCGCGACAAGCCCGTGCCGGTCCGGGTGCTTTATCTCGGCCGCGGCCTTGCCAAGGCGACGAAATACGGGCCAAAAGAGGTCGCCGAGCAATACGGCGTTCCGGTCGACAGAGCGGGACCGGCGTACGCCGAACTGGCGTTGATGCGAGGCGATCCGTCCGACGGGCTGCCCGGTGTGCGCGGCGTCGGCGAGAAGACCGCGGCCACGCTGCTGGCCCAGCACGGCTCGCTGGAGGACATTCTGGCCGCCGCCCACGACCCGAAATCCAAGATGTCCAAGGCATATCGGACGAAGCTGCTGGCGGCCACCGACTACATCGAGGCGGCGGGACCCGTCGTCAAGGTGGCCACCGACGCCAAGGTCAGCTTCTCCACGAAGTCCGACGATCTGCCGCTGGCCGCCGAGCATCCGCGGAAAGTGGTCAAACTCGCCGAACAGTACGGCGTGATGTCGTCGCTCGGCCGGCTGCAGAAGGCGCTTGACGGGCTGCCCGGCAACTAATTTTGCTTATGTGAAGCGCCCGGGATGCACTGCGAAATCGGCGAACACGCCTGCACCGTCAGTCGCGAGGTGCGGCACGCCGACGTAGTGGACTACTTCGGCCTGCCGACCTCGTAGGTGCCCTTGTCGTCCTGGAACGTCACCGTCACCTGCCGTTTGGTCCCGTCGATGCTGACCTCGCAGTTGAAGGTGTCGCCCTTCTTCACCTTCGGGCTCTGGCCGCCGTTGCACTTGACGTCCTTGACGTTCTTGGCGCCGTAGCCGTTGGACTCGTCGGTGAGGATCTGCTGGACGCCGGACTGCGCCGCGTTGACGTCGAGCTTGTTGGTGACGAAGAACCCCGGCTTCCAGAAGCCCAGCACTGCAACCACGACGACGATCAGCGCGGCCACCAGGCCGACGATGCCGCCGATGACGGCCAGCGATCGCTTGGAGCCCTCCCCGGCCTCGGGGCGCGCCGTATTGGCCGTACTGGCCGTACTGCCCCGGCTGCTGGCCGTACTGGCCGGGCTGCTGGCCGTATTGACCGGGCTGCTGGCCGTACTGCGGATAGGCCTGCTGGCCGTATTCCGCGGTCGGCTGCTGGCCGAATTGCTCGGTCGACGGGTACTGCTGCGGCGGCGCGTAGGGCGACTGCTGGCCGGGCTGCTGATAGGAGGGATACTGCTGCGGCGTGTAGGCAGGCGGCTGTTGCCACGCGGGCGGCTGCTCCTGGCCGGGCGTCGGCTGCTGCCAGGCCGGCGGCTGGTCGGACGGGTCGCTCGACGGCTGGTCCTGACCATGCCACGGCTGCGTGTGGTCAGGTCCCTGCGGTCCGCTCATCGTCTCTCCCTGAAATCCCTAGTGGTTGCCGATCTTGGCCACACCTTACCCTGCATCAACAGCCACGACGCCGCGTCGAATGTCGGTGATGGCGCGTTTCGCAGCGGCGCGGAGCTCAGCCGACGGCGCTGCATTGCGGACCTGGTCTGCCAGGTCGAGAACCTGGCGGCACCAGCGGACGAAGTCGCCTGCCGACAGCGGCGAGCCCGTGCGCGCGATGTCGGACGCATCGAGCGCGGCGGCCAGGTCGCCGGTGGTGGCCCACCGATGAACGGCGGTGACGAAGCCCTCGTCGGGCTCGCGGCTCGGGGAGATCCGGTGCCGCTGCTCGTCGGTCTGCAGCCCGGAGGCGACCCTGCGCGTCTCGGCCAGCGCGCGGCGCAGCTTGGCGGTCGGAATGTCGGCCGCCTGCGGGGTGCCTGCCGAGTCACCGCGGGACTCGAACAGCACCGCGGAAAGCACCGCCGCCAACTCCGCGGACGCCAGGCCCTCCCACACGCCCCCACGCAGGCATTCGGCCACCAGAAGATCGCTTTCGCTGTAGATCCGCGCCAACAGCCTGCCGTCGTCGGTGACCCTCGGGTCACCGTCCGTGTCGCGGATGAACCCGCGCTCGGTGAGCAGCTCGACGATGCGGTCGAAAGTTCGGGCCAGCGAATTGGTCGCCGCGACCACCTTCTGCTGTGATCTGCGCGTTGTCACGCTCGATGCGCAGGTACCGCTCCGCGAGGCGGGCCTGCTCCTCGCGATCCGGGAGGCGGTGGGCGGGGTGGTGCTGCATCTGTTCACGCAGCCCGGCCAGCTCGGGATCGACGTCATGTTCGCGCGGCGGGCCGCTTCGCCTGCCCTTCGGGACCTCCATCCCTTCGGTAGCCGACCGCAGCGCCGAGGCCACATCGCGGCGCGCACGCGGCTGCCGGTGCTCGACCCGCTTCGGCAAGCTCATCGAGCCCAGCTTGGCCGAGGCACCCGAGTAGTCGGCCGACGAAATGCGTCCCGCCCAACGGTTTTCGGTCAGCACGAGCGGCCGGGGATCGTCGTCGTCACGCGCGGGCTCGAGCACCACGGCAAGGCCTGCGCGCCGCCCGTTGGCGATATTGATGATGTCGCCGCGGCGTAACGACGTCAGCGCGTCGTTAGCGGCCTTGCGGCGCTGCAGCCGCGACGCCCGGGCCTGTACCCGCTCACGTTCGGAGATCGCCGAGCGCAGACGCACATACTCGAGGATCGCGGCGTCCCGGCCGCCGAGTTCGCCGGCGATCTCGTCGAGCATCCGCTCACCACGGTCGATGCCACGCACCAGCCCGGACACCGATCGGTCGGCCTGATACTGCGCAAAAGACCGTTCGAGCAGTTGATGCGCCTGCGCCGGACCCATCTGGTGCACCAGGTTGATCGTCATGTTGTACGACGGCGCGAACGAGCTGCGCAGCGGGAAGGTGCGGGTGGAGGCCAGGCCGGCGACCTCGGCCGGTTCGATGTCGGGGCTCCACAGCACCACGGCGTGGCCCTCGACGTCGATGCCGCGACGCCCTGCGCGGCCGGTCAGCTGCGTGTACTCCCCCGGTGTCAACTGGACGTGCTGCTCGCCGTCGAACTTGACCAGCCGCTCCAGCACCACGGTGCGGGCCGGCATGTTGATACCCAAAGCCAGTGTCTCCGTGGCGAATACAGCCTTGACCAATCCGTCGGTGAACAGTTCTTCGACGGTGTGGCGGAACACCGGCAACATTCCGGCGTGGTGTGCGGCCAGGCCACGAAGCAGTCCCTCCCGCCATTCGTGGTAGCCCAGCACCACCAGGTCGGAATCGGACAGATCGGCACACCGGCGGTCGACGACCTCGGCGATGCGGGCGCGTTCATCGTCGGTGGTCAACCGCAGCGACGACCGCAGACACTGCTTGACCGCCGCGTCGCACCCGACGCGGGAGAAGATAAACGTGATCGCGGGCAGCAGCGCCTCATGATCGAGCATCTCGACCACGTCGGGTCGTGACGGAGTTCGGTAGATGCTCGGACGACCGTGATGACCACCGCGGCCGCGCGGCCGCCAGTCGGCCAGCCGGTCGGCCTCCCTGCGATGTGCGATGTGCCGCAACAGTTGTGGGTCCACCAGCAGGTCGCGGCTGTTCTTCGCCGCTTCGCCGGAGCCGTAGTCGAACAGGTCGAACAATCTCTTGCCCACCATGACGTGCTGCCAGAGCGGCACGGGACGGTGTTCGTCGACGACGACCGTGGTGTCCCCGCGCACGGTCTGTATCCAGCCACCGAATTCCTCGGCATTGCTGACCGTGGCCGAAAGGCTGACCAGCCGCACCTCTTCGGGCAGGTGAAGGATCACCTCTTCCCAGACCGCGCCCCGCATCCGGTCGGCGAGGAAGTGCACCTCGTCCATCACGACGTGCGAAAGGCCGTGCAGCGTCACCGAATCCGCGTACAGCATGTTGCGCAGCACCTCGGTGGTCATCACCACGACGGGTGCATCCCCGTTGATCGACTGGTCGCCGGTCAGCAAGCCGATGCGTTCAGGGCCGTATCGGCGCACCAGGTCGGTGTGCTTCTGGTTGCTCAGCGCCTTGATCGGCGTGGTGTAGAAGCACTTTCGACCCGCTGCGAGTGCCAGGTGGACGGCGAACTCCCCCACGACCGTCTTGCCCGCTCCCGTGGGCGCGCACACCAGCACGCCATGTCCGTCCTCGAGCGCCCGGCAGGCACGCTGCTGAAAGTCATCGAGTTTGAACGGCAGCAGTTCGGAGAAAGTGGCGAACTCGCCGCTAAGTGGCGTCGTCATCGACCACAAGCCGCGACGGTGTGGACACAGCGGTCGGCTGTTCGATCGGGTCGACCCCGCCGATGACCGACGCCTGATCGTCGGGAATGTGCTCTAGGGCGGCACGGCGCGCCTTGCGCCTGTCGTGCACCCGTGCGATCTGAATGGAGATCTCGAGAAGCATCGACAACGCCACCCCGAGGGCCAGCATCGAGAACGGGTCGGAACCGGGTGTCGCAAAGGCGGCGAACACGAACAGCCCGAAGATCAGCCCGCGCCGCCACGACTTGAGTCGATCGTAGGTGAGCACCCCGACCATGTTCAGCATGATGATCAACAGCGGGAATTCGAAGCTGATGCCGAACACCAGCAGCAAGTTGATCAGGAATCCGAAGTACTGTTCACCGGACAGCGCGGTGACCTGCACGTCACTGCCGACGGTCAGAAGGAAGTGCAGCGCCTTCGCCAGGACGACGTAGGCGAGCACGGCGCCGGTCACGAAGAGCACCGCGCCGAAGCCGACGAAGGCCATCGCGAAGCGGCGCTCCTTCTTGTACAGCCCCGGTGTGATGAACGCCCACACCTGATAAAGCCAGACCGGACAGGCGAGGATGATCCCTGCGGTCAGCGCGACCTTGAGTCGCAGCATGAACTGGTCGAACGGTGCGGTGGCCAGCAGCCGGCACTCACCGTTCGGCGCGATCGTGGCGCGGGCGGAGGCAGGCAACGAACAGTACGGCCCGCGAAGCCATTCGCCGAGGCTGTGGAAGCCGAAAAAGCTGTGGGTGTACCAAAAAAACCCGATTGTCGTCGTGACAACGATGGCCGCCAACGCGATCAACAGCCGGTTGCGCAATTCGTGCAGATGCTCGACCAGCGACATGGTGCCGTCCGGATTGACCCGCGCGCGACGGCGACGAGGATCGAGTCTCTTGATGATTCCGGGGGTCTGCACGGGCTTGCGAGGTGGCACGGCCTAGAGACGCGGCCTCATGCCGCGTTCACCGTTCGGCCTGGATCAGGCCGGGTGTTTGTCTGACGGTTGCTCGGCGTCGGGAGCCGGCGTGTCGGCGCGTTCCGAGGCGATCGGGGTCGCGGGCGGCGTCTCCGGCTTGGCGTCGGTTTTCATCTCCTTGACTTCGGACTTGAAGATCCGCATCGACTGGCCCAGTGATCGCGCCGCGTCCGGAAGCTTCTTCGCACCGAAGAGCAGGACGAACACCGCGATGACAATTAACCAGTGCCAGGGTTGTAGACCACCCAATTTGGTCACCTCCAGACGTCTGGGGCGAGTCTACCCGCCCGCTTCAACACCGACGCCATACGCACGAAGTGCCGCCGCTGCCGAGTCGCGGACCCGCTGGGCCAGCGATTCGGGCGCCAGCACCCGCACCCCCGAGCCGAAGCCCAGTACGAAGCGCGCCATCCATTCGTCGGAGGCGTACGTCATCTCGGCCTCGCAGGCGCCGTCGGGCAATTCCCTGACCACACGCAGCGGGTAGTAATCGAACATCCAGGACGCCGAACGGTCGATGAGCAGCGTGGCCGACGGCAGCGCGGGGTCCGCGTCGAACAGCGATGTGTCCGGCGGGGCCTGCACGGCGGGCTGCGGCGGCGCCGACGGCTCGTCGAGGACGGACGCGTCCACGATGCGGTCGAACCGGAACAGCCGCACGCCCTCGGCCGACCGGCACCACGCCTCCAGGTAGCTGTGCTCGGCGACCAGCACCACCCGGATCGGGTCGACGATCCTGCTGGTCAGCATGTCGTGGGAGGCCGAGTAGTACTCGATCGTCAATGCCCGGTTGCCTCGTACGGCAGCACGCACCGCTGCCGCCGCCTGGCTTTCCACCGGCGCAGGCTCGTCGGCAGCGGCGGCCTCGGCGCCATGGTTGACCGTGCCCGCTGCCGACTCGATCTTCGCGATGGCGCTGCGCGCGGCCTCGGGATCCACCATCCCTGGCACGTCGACAAGCGCGCGCAGCGCGACCAGGACGCCGGTGGCCTCCGGCGAAGTCAGCCGCAGCGGGTGGTCGATGCCAGCGGAGAACGTGACCTCGATGGTGTCGCCGGAGAACTCGAAGTCGATCAGGTCGCCGGGCCCATAGCCCGGCAGGCCGCACATCCACAGCTGGTTGAGGTCGTCGCGCAACTGCTTCTCGGTCACGCCGAGATCGGACGCGGCCTCGGCGTAGGTGATCTTCGGGTTGGCCTGGAAGTACGGGACCATGTTCAGCAGCCGGACCAGCCGCGCCGATACGCGGCACTCGACCGCCGACCCCACCCCCGCATGTGCCCGCAGCCGGTCCAGCACTTCGTCCCGCAGCGCCTGCGGCTCCAGCACCACGGCATCCGCGCCGTAGCTCGCGATCTCTCTGGCCAGCCGGTCGGACATTCCGATGTCGATGGCGATCTCCGCGCCGTCGCGGCCGTCGAGCGCTCGCCGGCCAACCACCTCTGCCCCGCGGCGCAGTGCGGTGGCGCGCCCATCGGCGACCCACACCCTGGCCTGGGCTCCGCTCGGCGTCTCGCCGATCACCTTGTGCACGATCTCGCGCAGGTTCACCCCGTCGGGCCGCTTGACGGCACCGGGCGGACCGATGTGCCGTCACTTCGGCGCCGATGCGCGACAGTCGGAAGGTGCGGGTGTCGTCGCGGTCGCGGTCATGCCCGACGAGGTACCAACGCCCCCGATCGGTGACCACACCCCACGGTTCGACTGTGCGCACCGTGTACGGCTCGCTGCGCGCAGGCCGGTGCGGGAACCGCACCGCCTGACCGGAGTTGATGGCGGACAACACGATTCCCAGCACATCCTCGGACCCGCGAATGCCCGGCATACCAGCGGTTGAGGTGATCGCCACACCTGCGTCGCCGGCATCGACGTCCACACCGGCGGCCCTCAGCTTGAGCAGTGCGCCCTGGGTCGCGGTGATCAGCTCCGGCGACTCCCACAGCTGGGTGGCCACGGCGACGGCTGCTGCCTCGTCGGAGGTGAGGTCGACGGCGGGCAGCGCGTACGCCTCGCGGTTGATGCGGTAGCCCTCGGTCGGGTCGAACTGGGAGACCCGGCCGGTCTCCAGCGGGATGCCCAGGTCGCGGAGTTCGTTCTTGTCGCGTTCGAACATCCGGGAGAAGGCCTCGTCGCTGGCGCTGTTCGAGTAGCCGTACACGGTGTCCCGGATCCGCTCGGCACTGATGTAGGTGCGGGTGGACAGCAGCGCGATGACGAGGTTCATCAACCGCTCGACTTTGGAGATCCCCACTCGCATCAGCCTAGTGTCAACGGCATCATGTGCTCGGCGCCGCTCCGGTGCGCAGCTCAGCATCTGTCCCACCGGCCACTGGGGTCTTTGTCATGGACTCATGAAGGCGATCGGCGGGCATTGCCTAGGTGCGAGCGCTTCCGGTGGCGGCGGCGGATTGTCACCGTCCCAGATACCCGGATCGATGTTTCCCGAGCCCCAGTCGACATACCACCAGGTGTGACAGATGTTCATGTCCCAATCCACCGACGCCCCAGGCGCTCCGGTGTGTTTCTCCATATCGATTCCCGAAGTAATGCTCTGCCCCGGGCACCACGTGTATGGTCCGTCTGCCCATGCCGTACCGGCGCCGAGTCCCAGGGCGGCCACAGCCAGACCGCCGGCCACCAGCCCGGCAAGCGCCAACCGCGCAATCGGCAGCGATGTGAAGTTGATGCTCATCGGTCCCTCGTTGAGACGGTGCAAGTCCGCGGTGTACCGCGCTTGCACACGAGTAGACACCGGCCGGACCGCTACCGATCCCAACTGCGGAGGTCACATGCTGGCGATGAGCCGCTTGACCCGCTCGTCGACCGACCGGAACGGGTCCTTGCACAGCACCGTGCGCTGAGCCTGGTCGTTGAGCTTGAGGTGCACCCAGTCGACGGTGAAGTCGCGGCCGGCTTCCTGTGCGGCGCTGATGAACTCACCACGCAGCTTGGCGCGGGTGGTCTGCGGCGGGGTGTTCACCGCCTCCTCGATTTCCTCGTCGGTGGTGACCCGGGCCGCCAGCCCTTTGCGCTGCAGCAGGTCGAAGACGCCCCGGCCCCGTTTGATGTCGTGGTAGGCCAGGTCGAGCTGGCTGATCTTGGGGTCGGACAGCTCCATGTTGTAGCGGTCCTGGTAGCGCTGGAACAGCTTGCGCTTGATGACCCAGTCGATTTCGGTGTCGACCTTGGCGAAGTCCTGGCTTTCGACGGCGTCGAGCTGGCGTCCCCACAGGTCGACGACCTGCTCGATCTGTGCATTGGGTTCGCGGGTCTGCAGGTGCTCGACGGCCCGCGAGTGGTATTCCCGCTGAATGTCGAGGGCGCTGGCCTGACGTCCGCCGGCCAGCCGCACCGGGCGCCGACCGGTCAGGTCGTGGCTGACCTCGCGGATCGCGCGGATCGGGTTGTCCAGCGAGAAGTCGCGGAACGGCACGCCCGACTCGATCATCTCCAGCACCAGTGCTGCCGTGCCGACCTTGAGCATCGTGGTGGCCTCGCACATGTTGGAGTCGCCGACGATGACGTGCAGGCGACGGTACTTCTCGGCGTCGGCGTGCGGCTCGTCACGGGTGTTGATGATCGGACGGCTGCGGGTGGTCGCCGACGACACGCCCTCCCAGATGTGCTCGGCGCGCTGACTCAGACAGAACGTGGCGGCCTTCGGCGTCTGCAACACCTTGCCCGCACCACAGATGAGCTGGCGGGTGACGAGGAACGGCAGCAGCACATCGGAGATCCGGGAGAATTCGCCTGCCCGCACGATCAGATAGTTCTCGTGGCAGCCATACGAATTGCCCGCCGAGTCGGTGTTGTTCTTGAACAGGTAGATGTCGCCGCCGATGCCCTCGTCGGCCAGCCGCTGCTCGGCGTCGACCAGCAGGTCCTCCAGCACACGCTCGCCTGCGCGGTCGTGGGTGACCAGCTGCACCAGGCTGTCGCACTCGGCGGTCGCGTACTCCGGGTGGCTGCCGACGTCCAAATAGAGCCGTGCACCGTTGCGCAGGAAGACATTGGAGCTGCGGCCCCACGACACCACCCGGCGAAACAGATACCGGGCAACCTCGTCGGGACTGAGGCGGCGGTGCCCGTGGAAGGTGCAGGTCACACCGAATTCCGTCTCGATGCCCATGATTCGCCGCTGCACCTCATCGAGCTTACGGGGTGGTTTCGACTCGCGACGCACCAGCCGCGCCGAGTGTCGGCATTCGTGAGCACAGAGGAATCCGCGCTCGCGAGGAGCGCAGAAAGATCTAGCCCCGCATCGTGAGTGAGCCCGACGGCGCGCCGAGGATTCGTTCGAACGCATCGGTATAGGCGGCGACGACGCCTAGGGCCCGGGGTCCGCTCGCGGCAGGCGGATCCGTCCCATCCGCGTCTATGGCGTCGATGATCGCGTCGGCGAGGTGCAGGCCCATCCCCGTGATGATGATCGCCGCCTCGTGCGGGTGCTCGGTGTCGAACTCGCCCTCCTTGCAGCCCTGCTCGATGATCGCCTCCAACAAGGGGGTCGTCCTGAGCATTGACTGCTGAGACATCTTCTGACGGAGCAGGGCGTTGTTCTCGTGCCGCCAGAGTCGCATGGTCGTGGTGACCTCGGTGTCGTGCTCGGCCCTCCATGCTGCCGACATCTCGAAATAGGCGTGCAGCTTCTCGACGGCGCCGAGATCCGGGGCGTCGACGACGGCACCCAGCGCGGCCGAGCCACTTTCGCCCATCGACTCGACGATCCCCTCGAGCAGGGCCTGCTTGGAGTCAAAGTAGTGATAGAGCGCGCCCTTGGACATCTGCAGCTCGGTCAGCACGTCCTGGATGGTCATCCGCTCATAGCCCTTGTCGTGCATGAGCCGCAGCGCGGCGTCGAGGATCTCGGCCCGGCGTGCGGCGTACTCGTTGGGCTTCACATAGCGCGCCATGACGCCACTTTATCAACAGACCGCCAGTCGGTTTATTTATATGAAGCCGGCGGATTACTGACCGCTATACCGGATGGGTATCGCGGCGGGCCGAGGCTCCTGTGGATAACCTCAGCGCCGCTGCGCGGTGATCTGTCAGCATGAGGCAGTGGGGGGAAGCACTGAGGTCGATCTGAGCGCGCTGCGTGCGGTCGCTGACCGAGTCACCGAAGCAGCCGATTCAATCAACGAAATGCGTTGGCCGACAATGCCGGCCGACGAACTGGCGGGCTCTGCGGTCGGCAATGTCGCAGCGCCCGATCTGATCGCCGCCAAGCTCACCGACGTCATAGCGAACATGCGCGGGTGGGCGGTCGCGGCGCAGATGTCGGCCGACGCGTTCGAGCGCGCCGACCGGCGTAGCGCCGATCGCTTCCATCGGCCGTGACCCGGCCGACCGTCGCACAGGCCGAGGCGTGGCAGCCGGACGCATTGCTCCGGACGGCCGACGATTGGGATGCGGCCGCGGTCGACCTGCGGGCATGCGTAGACACCGTCGGGCGCGGAATTGACGGCAGCCGTGACTTCTGGACCGGATCCGCCGCCGAGGCCGCCCGTCGTCATTCAGACACGATCTCCGCTGGCGGTGCCCGCGCGACGCGGTGCCTGATCACCGCCGCGGTCGCCGCGCGCGACGGCGCCAAGCAGATGGCCTCGGCGCAGGCGGACGTGCTGGGGTTGGTGGCCGAGGCGCGTGGCGCGGGATTCGTGGTCGCCGACGACGGCTCGGTCAGCGGAGGCGCCACGTCCCCCCTGCTGGTCTCGTTGTTCGGCGGCAGCCCGTCGGTGAGCCGCGACATGCTGACCCGGCGGATCGTCGAGGCGCTCGACCGTCTTGGTGCGGCCGACGCCGACACCGCCAGGGACATCGTCGAGGCGTTGAACCCGCCGCACGCACCGCCTGCGCAGACCGCGCCCGCCGGGGCATGGTCGGTGCCGTTGGCCGACGTCGTCGCGGGCTGGTCGGCGATCGGCCAGGACCGCATCGCAAACCAGATCGCCGCAATGACACCGGAGCAGCGCCAACGCCTTGTCGATGAATTTCCCAAGCAGGTCGGAAACACCGACGGTGTGCCGTGGCCCATGCGCGTCGCGGCCAACCGGATCAATATCGCGCAGGCGATCGCCGACGAACGCCGCGAGGCCACCCTGGGGTCGCAGAACCGCATCGCCTTCTACCAGGGCCTGCTCGGGGAGATCGACGACCCCGCCCGCACCGGCCGCCGGGTAGACCGCCAGATTCTCGCGTTCGACCCCGGCCGGGCATCGCTGATCGAGCTCAACGGCAACCTGGCCACCGCCAAGAGCGTCGCCGTGATGGTCCCCGGGCTGAACACCACGATCGAGGGCTCGGCGGAGAACACCAAGACGGCGAGGCGATTCGTATCGGCCACCCGCGGCGAGGTGGCCGCCATCACCTATCTGGGCGGCCCGTTTCCACGCGGTCCCAACGTCGCGGGGGTCGCGGACGCGGCGGACCCTCGCTACGCGCTGGAGATGGCACCGCGCCTGGTGGCGTTCAGCGAAGACGTCGACCGCACGGTCGACGCCACCGGCCGCGACATCCCTGTCACCTACATCGGCCACTCCTACGGCGGTTCCATCATGGGCACTGCCGAGGTCTTCGGTCTGACCGCCGACCGTGCGCTCTACCTGGCGGCCGCAGGAGCCGGTGTCGGCGTCGACGATCCGTCCGACTGGCACAACCGCAACCCCGATGTGCTGCGATTCTCGATGACTGCGCCCGGCGACCTCATCGAGGTGATACAGGGCATTCCTGGCGGCCCGCACGGCGCCGACCCCGACGAGATGCCAGGCGTAATCCATTTGGCAGCAGGTGATTACGACGACGGGCGACCGATGGCCGGTCCGCGGGCACACAGCGACATCATCAATGCGCCATCGGATTCCTGGCGAAACATCCTGGCGGTCATCACCGGTGATTCGTCAACTCTGCACAAAGCGGGATGACGGTTGGCAAGATTTGACGAATGTCGTCACGCGGCTCCCCCGTCGATGGGTTCCGGTTGGCGTTCGGCCGGCACGGGACGGCCGGTGCACCGCCCGTGGTGCTGCTGCACGGCTGGCCGGGTAACCGCCACGACTATCGCCGTGTCGTCCCGTTGCTGACCGATGCCGCCGACGTGATCGTTCCGGATCTGCGCGGCTTCGGCGGCTCCGACAAGCACGCGGTCGATGTGCGCCACTTCTACAGCGCCAGCGCCCAGGCCGGCAGCGTGGTCGGGCTCATCAACGAACTCGGTCTGACCGACGTCGTGCTCGCCGGCTACGACGTCGGAAGCCGCGTCGCGCAGAGCGTGGCACGGATGTATCCCGAGCTGGCCAGGGCGCTGGTCTTGTCACCGCCGTTGCCCGGAGTCGGCAACCGCGTGCTCACGCCGCTGGCTCAGCGGGAATTCTGGTATCAGGCGTTTCATCAACTGCCACTGGCGGACCGGCTGATCGACGGCAGCCTCGACGCCGTGCGGGATTACCTGCGGCATTTCTGGAGCCACTGGTCCGGCCCGAACTTCGCCCTCTCCGAACACGATCTGGACCGGTTGGCGTCCGACTATGCCTTGCCAGGGGCGTTCACCGCGTCGATCGCCTGGTACCGCGCGGGCGCAGGCATGGTCGCGCAATCGCTCACCGAACCGCCTCCCGACCGCGCCATCAAGATCCAGGCCGCAACGGATGTGTTACTGCCGCAGCATGATCCGTTGTTCCCGCGCGCGTGGGCCGACCGGCTGGACGACTATTTCGTCGACGCAAGACCTCACCTCGTCGACGGTATCGGGCACTTCACCCCCCTGGAGTGCCCGGACGAGTTCGCCAACCTCATCCTCAACCGCGTTCGACCCAGCCAAGGCGCTGGCTGATCACGTCGGCAGCCGCAGTTGTCTGCTTGGCGATCTCGGCGAAGCGGTCGGGGTTCAGGCGATATGCGGGGCCCGAAACACTGAGTGCAGCAATGACTTTCGAACTCGCATCGTAAACAGGTGCGGAGACGGCGTTCAGACCTACTTCGAGCTCTTCGACGACGCTGGCCCAGCCCCGCTCACGCACGGTGGCGAGCTCGCGCTCGAGATCTGCGAGCTTCACGACGGTGTGGGGGGTGAAGGACTCGAGCGTCGCGGCGAGCCGGCCGCGGACATCCGCGGATTCGAGCCCGGCAAGCAGCACCTTGCCACTCGACGTCGCGTGCGCCGGGCAGCTTTGACCCACCCATGACCGCAGAGTGATCTGCTCGGGACCGATCGCCTCGACGACGTTGACGATCTGAGCACCGTCCAGAATCGCCAGGTTGGTGGTCTCCCCCACATCGGGAGCCAGCGTGTCGCACACGTCCTGGCTGAGTTTCACCAGGTCGAGGTGACCACTACTGGCCCTGGCCAATCGGGCGATGGAGAACCCGAGCCGGTACTTGCCCCGTTCCGAAGCCTGCTCGACGTAGCCGCGCGACTCCAGCACAGCGATCAATCGCGACACGGTCGACTTGTGTACCCCCAGTTCGGCGGCGATCTCGGTGACACCCGCCTGCCCCAGCCTCGCCAAGATCTCGAGTACCAGCAACGCACGGTCGACCGACTGGACTGTGGCGTTGGCTTTCTGGTCCTGCTCCCCCATGATCTATCAGCCTATCCGGGCGGGATTCCGATGTTGCGAACCCGCCGCTGCACCTCGACGATCTCGCGAAGGCCGTCATCGAGGAGGCTGCGATTCAGCGGTGACAGCTCGGACATGGTGATCACGTCGCCTGGCGTGTGACCGGCGGCAATCTGGGCGACCTGATGCGCCATTCGCAGCCGCTGCAACATGACGAAGACATCGCACAGTGTTTCGGCATCGCGGTCGCTGATCACACCCGCCTGTGCTGCCGCGCTCAACCGCGCGGGCGTCGACGCGGAGGCGACGTCGGCGCTCAGGCCGCCCCAGCGCGCAAGGTTGACGACGGGCGTCACCGCGTGGTGCTTGAGATCGAAGGTGCCGCTGCGCCGTGACAACACATCGCGCAGTGACCGGGTCTTGGCCACCCGCGCAGCCAGCGCATCCAGCCGCTGCAGCCTCAGCGCGTCCGGATGTTGGTCGTGCATCCGACGGTAGGCGGCCGGAACCGTATGCAGCGACACATCGCCCCAGACGACGCGCCCGTCGATGAGCAGCGACGACATCATCAGGCCCTGCCCACGCATCGGATCCGAGAGCCAGCCCTCAGCTGCGGTGAACCACTCCGACTGCGATCGCGAAAAGAGCGCCTCGAACGCGACCGCGCCGTTGCGGTCCGACGGCAGGCCGCACCCGTCAAGAATCTCGTGGGTGCGAACGGCTATGGCGCGCAACTGATCACCCGCGCAGGACATGTCGTCGCGCCACGACAGCGCGCTGTCGACGTCGGACGACGGTACGGCCTCTCGGCGGGCGACACTGCCGAGTGTCAGCCAGGCGAAACCGTCCACGACGCCGCCGGCTTCTGCGAGCGCCATTTCGAGTGCCCTGCGTACCAGGCTGTCGATGACGACCGACAGGATCGCGCTTGTCGCAGACGCTTTCGTGCCGTTGCGGAACAACTCCGCGGCGACCCCGGTCACCCGCTGCCCGACTTTCTGCAATTCCATTGCGTCGGCCGCCAACCCGATCGAGCGCCGCAGTGTGAAACTCTGCCGGGCCGATGCGGCCAGCAGGTCCGCCTCTTGCAGCACGCCGACGACCTCGCCCCGCGACGTCACGACCGGCATGTGCCGCAGGCCGCTCTCCAGCATGTCCATCAGGACGGTCTCGGCGGTCAGGTCCGTGGTGACGCGGCGGGCGGGTACGCTCATCACCTGGGTGATCGGCGCGTCGATCGGGACACCGGCGGCCACCACCCGGGTCCGCAGGTCGCGATCGGTGAAAATGCCGAATTCGCCTCGGGACAGCCGGATCAGCGCGTACGACACGTGATGCTCAGTCATCCGGCACACCGCCTCGCGCACCGACGCGTCCGGATCGACCACGAGCACGTCGCCGTGGACCAACTCGCCCACCGGTCTGCTGCCGGTCGTCGGCGCGATCGTCGGCCGGTCGGCACGGCCCACGTTCCACGCCGTCGACGCCAGAAACGCCAGACCCGCGGGTCGCGCAAACTGCGCCCGCACCGGTGCGCCCGGCAGCCGGATCAGGGTGCTCGGCCGCGCGGTGCGCGCCACGAACTCCATTCCGCCGCCGGTGAGCAGCGGGGTGTAGCCGAAGATGCCGCCTTCCTCTACGGAATCGATCATGGTGCCGTCTGCACTCGTGTGTAGCGTCACCTGCCCCGTGCGAACCATCCAGACGTCGTCGGGCACCCGCGTCGCATAGTCGGCGACGACGGCCTCCGCAGGGAAGTCCACAAGTTCAGACCCGGCCGCCAGCTCGGAGAGCTCGTCGTCAGACATCGCCTGGAACGGCGTGTGCTCGCCCAGGAACGACTTGAGACCCGCGGCTAGGTCAGCACCGAGGCCGGCCTCGGAATCAGCGCTGCCGGATGAGTTCGGCACACTTCTCCGCCATTGTCATCACCGTGATGTTGGGATTGACCGCCGGCAGTTTCGGCATCGCCGAGGCGTCGACGACGCGCAGCCGGGAGGTGCCCTTGACCCGCAGTTCCGGGTCGAGCACCGCCATCGGGTCGCTGACCGAGCCCATTCGCGCCGTCGCCGCCGGGTGATACACGGTGTTGTGGCATTGGTGGATGTAGTCGAGCAGTTCGTCGTCGGTCGTCGCGTCGGGACCCGGCGCGAGCTCGCGGCCCACCCACGCTGCCAGCGGCGCCTGCTCGGCGATCGCGCGGGCCAGCCGGATCCCGGTCACCATGATCCGGTCGTCGTATCCCTCGGGATCGGTGAAATACCTTGGGTCGACGCGAGGCCGGTCACGGAAATCGGGGCTGCGAAGCCGGACCGTGCCCCTGGACCGGCCCTGAGTCACGTTGGGCGTCAGGCAGAATCCGTTGTCGGTCGTCGGATAGCCACGGCGAAGAGTGTTCATGTCGAACGGCACGCTGCCGTAGTGCATCATGAGATCGGGCTGAGCGCAGCCTTCGTCGACGGTGGCGAACAATCCGATTTCCCACCACTGCGTGGATGTCGTCACCATCGGCTGGGACGCCTCCCAGAACACCAGGCCCTCCACGTGGTCGTCGAGGTTCGATCCGACTCCCGGAGAGTCCACACGGACGCCGATACCCATTTCCCGCAGGTGCACACTCGGCCCGATTCCCGACAGCATCAACAACTTCGGGGTGTCGATAGCACCGGCGGTGACGATGACTTCGCGCCGTGCCGATGCCATATCGTGTCCGGTCAGATCCGGTCGCTGATACCGGACACCGGTGGCGTTAAGCGCGTCGTCGAACAGAATCTCGGCCACCCAGCAACCGGTGCGCACTTCCAGATTGCGCCGGGATCCCAGGATCGGATGCAGATAAGCATGCGAACTGGACATCCTGGTGCCGTCGTCGGCGGCGTTGATCTGGAACCAGCCCGCGCCGTTTCTGACAGTGTCGCCGCGGTTGAATGCCACCGTCGGCATCCCCACCATGGCCGCCGCCTCGAGAACCGCTGTGCCGCATGGATCCTTCGGCGGCACGTCGCGGAGCAGCACCGTCTCTTTCAGCCTCTCGGTGAGCGGGAGTATGTCGCCGGCACTCCAGCCGTCGGCGCCCATCTCCACCCACTCGTCCAGGCATTCCGCGGGAGGCAGGAACGCGATGCACGAGTTGTGGGACGAGCAGCCGCCCAGCACCTTTCCCCGTGCGTGCCGCATGAACGAGTTCCCTCGCTCCTGGGGTTCCACCGGGTAGTCCCAGTCGTAGCCGGAGTCCAGCAGGTGCATCCACTCCGACAACATCAGGATGTTGTCGTCGCCGACATCGGACGGCCCGGCCTCCAGGAGACACACCGTGACATCCGGGTTCTCCGAAAGCCGCGCGGCCAGTGCGCAGCCTGCGGTGCCGCCACCGGCGATCACATAGTCGAATGTGCCGGCGTCAACCATCAGGTCTGCTCCGCCGCCTCGGCCTTCGTCGTTGCGGCATGCGATTCCAGCGTCCCGATGTGCTTGCGGCCCTTGACGAAGTACCACAGCAGGCCGGCTCCGAGGATCACGCCGATGTAGACGAATGCGCCCCAGGTGTTGTACCAGGGCTCGCCGTACACTTCGGCGCGCGGCCAGGCCAGGTTCAGCGCCATCAGCGAGCCCCACAACACCGCGAAGATGTTGACCGGCATTCCCCAGCGGCCCATGGTGAAATATCCACCCTCCTTGAGATCCTTTGGCGGCCACTCGCCTTGGAGTCGCTTCTTCAGCATCGGCCCCGTCACCATCAGGTAGGCGAGGTAGATCATGATGATCGCGATCGACGTCAACACCGTGAAGATCTTGGGCTGACCGATGTTGATCACCAGGATGATCGCGGAGATCAGTCCGATGACGACGGCCGGGATGATCGGTGTCTGTGTCTTCGGGTTCACCCTCGCGAGCTTCTCGCCGAACGGCAGCGCGTTGTCGCGTGCCATCGCAAACGACAGCCGGATCGCAGCGGTGTGCACGGCGAGCGTGCAAACCGTCACGGCGACGACAATGCAGACCAGGAAGATCTTGCCCAGCGGCCCCCACATCACCTGCTCGACGATGTACTGCAGGCCGCCGCCGCTCTCCCCGATCTTCGGTTCGTCCAGGTTGGGTGCCGACATCACCGCGAATACCAGGATGGCGCCGCCGATGACGAACGAGGCCAGGATCGCCCTGAAGATCGCCTTCGGCGCGGTGCGGCGCGGCTCGACCGTCTCCTCGCCCAACGAGCTGGCGGTGTCGAAGCCGTACATCACGTACAGCGATGCCAGCGACGCGACGAGGAACGCGCCGAGGTAGCCGTAGCTCTCGCCGGTGCCGTAGCCGGTGGTGGAGAAGAAGATGTCGGGGCCGCGCTTGACGTTGAGGGCCAGGATGATGGCGATCAGCACCGCTGCGATGAGCTCGATGAAAACGCCCGTGCTGTTGATCCGGGCCATCAGCTTCACGCCGAGCGCGTTGACAAGGGTGGTGAACACGATCAGCACCGTGCCGAGCACGACGGCGTTCGTGGCGAAGTCGTAGTCTCCAGTTCCGTCACCGATGATCTGGAAGCCACTCCATATCCGCGGCAGGTTCAGCTGATAGGCCAGCACCACTGCCGAGATCGTCACGATCGACGCGGTCAACATCAGCCACCCCGACGACCACCCGACCAGCCGGCTGCCGAGCTTCTTCGACCAGTTGTAGACCGACCCCGCGACCGGATATTTAGCGGCCAGCTCCATGAAGCACAGCGCTACAGCCATCTGGCCGACGAACACCATCGGCCACGACCACAGGTAAGCCGGACCGCCCGTGCCGAAACCGAAGTAGAACAACTGGAACGTACCGGTCAGGATGGAGATGTAGCTGACGCCTGCGGCGAAGCTCGCGAACTTGCCGATGCTGCGATCCAGCGATTCGCGGTAGCCGAAATCCTCCATGCCACTGTCGGCGTGCGGCTCCTTGATCGACATGACGGTCGTCCTCTCTAGCCCTTGAACCAGCCGGCGGGTTGGGGTGCGGTGTTGTGCCAGATGTGTTTGATCTCTTGGTATTCCGTGAGACCGGTTGGTCCGAGTTCACGGCCGTTGCCGGACTGTCCGAATCCGCCCCACTCCGCCGCCGCGGTGTAGTAGCCGAAATCGTTGAGCCACACCGTGCCGTGCCGTAGTGCCCGCACCACACGCTCGCCTCGGGCCTGATCGGACGTCCGTACGCCCGCCGCGAGACCGTATTCCGTGTCGTTGCCGAGTTCTATCGCCTCGGCTTCGGAGGTGAACCGCTCCACCGTCAGAATCGGCCCGAAGGTCTCCTCCTGGACGATGCGCATGGACCGGTCGCACCGGTCGAAGATCGTGGGCAGATAGAAGCTGCCGTTGGCCAGCGCGGGGTCGGTGGGCCGGGCGCCGCCGGTGACGAGTTTCGCACCTTCGGAAATACCTTGCTGGACATGAGCTTCGACCTTGGCCCTGTGTTGCTCGGAGACCAGCGGCCCGGTTTCGCTAGTGGGGTCCATGCCGTTGCCGACCTGGATCTTCTCCGCGCGACCTGCCAGGTCGGCGACGAAGTCGTCGGCGATGGAGTCCTCCACAATCAGTCGGGTGCCCGCCGAACAGACCTGACCCGAGTGCAGGAATACGCCCGTCAACACGTGGTCCACCGCGCTGTCCCATTCTGCGTCGGCGAACACGATGTGGGGATTCTTGCCGCCGAGCTCGACCGCCACCTTGGTGACGTGTTCGGCGGCGACCTTGGAGATGCTCCTGCCGGTCGCCAATCCGCCGGTGAACGAGATGAAGTCGACGTCGGGAGTATCGGTCAGAGTCGGTCCCAGGGTCGCGCCGCTGCCCTGGACCAGATTCACCACAGAGGCAGGCACGGCCGCCTCTTCAAGCAGGTGCACGAACGCGATCGTGGTCAACGGGGTGACTTCGCTGGGTTTGGCGACCATCGTGCAGCCCGCGCCGAGGGCGGGCGCGATCTTCCATGACATCTGCAGCAGCGGGTAGTTCCACGGCGCGATCAGCACGCAGACGCCGATGGGTTCGCGCACCACCCGGCTGATCACGGCGGGGTCACCGACGTCGACGATGCGGTCCGACTCGACGCCGACCAGCTTTGCGTAGTACCGGAAAACCGATGTGACGTCGTCGATGTCGATGCGGCTCTCGACCAGGGTTTTGCCGGTGTCCCTGGTCTCCAGCTCGGCGAGCGATTCCTTGTCCCGCTCGAGCAGGTCGGCGACCCGGTCGAGCAGCGCAGCGCGTTCACCCACCGGGGTGGCAGGCCATGCACCGTCGTCAAAGGCTTTGCGCGCGGCGGCAATGGCATCGCGCGCGTCTCCAAGCGTGGCCTCGTCGACGACCGCGGCGACGCTGCCGTCGGCCGGGTTGATGATCTCCCGCGTCCCGCCGTCGGATGCGTGACGCCATTTACCGCCGATATAGAGGTCAGGCTCGCCGTCCATCGGTCACCCCTTACGCGTTACCGAGACGGGACACTACCCACTTGTGGAACTCCGCGATGTGGTGTTCGGCAGGTACGAGGACACCGCCGTGCCGGTAGGCTCGCGACGACATCGCCGGCTGTGTTCGCTCGCAGGCCTCGAAGTCCTGCTGGTTGACCCGGTGGAACAGCTCAACGGAATGCGACAGGTCCGGTTCGGAACCGAGGACGTCGGCGGTGTAGAGCCAGTCGCACTCCACCATGGTGCGGTTCACCGACATCGGGTACATCCGGTGAAAGATCACGTGATCGGGCACTAGGTTGATGAACACCGTCGGCTTCACCGTGATCGCGTAGTAGCGGCGGTCCTGATCGTCGGTGATGCCGGGCAGCCGCTCGAAGCCCGGCGATCCGTCGAGGGTGAAACCCTTGATCTCCAAACCGAATTCGGCGCCGATGCCGATGTTGGCCTGGGCGGCGACGCCTCGGGTGAACTCGGGCAGCACACCGACCAGCTCGGGATGGATAGAGCTGCAATGGTAACACTCCATGAAGTTCTCGACGATGAGCTTCCAGTTCGCCGCCACGTCGTAGACGAAGCGATGACCAATGTCGAGGCCGCCGACACCGTATCGATTGATGACGTCGGCGTCGCCGAGCACGGCGGTGGTTTCGGCGACCACGTCCTCGAACGGGGGCGGGCTGTCTTCAAGGCACACCCAGGCGTAGCCCAGCCACTCCGTCAGCGCGACGGGAATGAGGCCAAAGGCGTGCCGGTCGATGCCCGCCCCTGTTTCGTCGCTCAGCGTGGCGATGTTGGGCGCCCCCATCAGCTTGCCGTCCAGCGCGTATGACCACGAGTGGTACGGGCACCTCAGACTGCGTCGCACCTGTCCCTCGGATTCGGTGCACAACTGGGAACCGCGGTGCCTGCACACGTTGAGGAATGCGCGCAGCAGCCCGTCCCGGCCGCGCAGGACAAGCACACTCTCGCGGCCGACCTGAATCTTCTTGAAGCGCCCGGGTTCCGCCAGATCGGCTGAGCGGGCCGCACAGAACCACGTCGCCTCGAAGATGCGCTCCTGTTCCGCGGCGAACACGCTTTCGCTGGTGTAGTAATCGCCTGCGAGGGTCGCGAGTAGCGCCGACGATGGCTGGATCGTGGTCATGTGGTCACCAGTCGCCTCGGGTCGAACAACGAGATGGGATGGCCGGTGGCGCCGTCGATGGCGAGGTCGGCGAGGATTTCCCCGACCACCGGCACGAACTTGAAGCCGTGGCCGGAGAATCCGCAGGCCACCGTCACATTGGCGCTGTCGGGATGGCGGGCGATGACGAAGTGCTGGTCGGGGGTGTTGGAATACATGCAGGTCGCGGCGTGCAGGCAGGGTCCGGCGAGCGCGGGCACCAGTTCTGCGACCCGTTCACGCATCTCGGTGATCTCCTGATCGTGCACCGTGCGGTCGATGGTCTCCGGCGTGCACAGGATCCCCTTGCGGAAGAAGGCCACCTTCACACCGCCGCCTGGTCCGTCGATCGCCGGGAAACCGTAGGCCTGCATGCCGGCAGTGTCTTCGTGGATGAAGATCGGATGCTCGACGAACGGCGCGGTGCCGCCGACCGGGTCGAGCCAGTAGAGCACTTGCCGCTCGATGGTGATCGGAATGCCGAAGTCGGCCAGCAACTCCGGCGCCCATGCCCCTGGGCAGATGACCAACTGTCCCGCGGTGTAGGTGCCGCGGGCCGTGCTGACGGTGACGCCGGAGCCGTTCTCGCTCCAGTCCAGAACTTCCTCACCGAACGACAGCGTGGCCCCGCTTCGCTCTGCGAGATCGATATGCGCCTGGACCGTCTTCTCCGGGCGCGCAAACCCCGCCTTCGATTCGTACAGGGCGATGTCGCCGGGACAGGGAGTGAAAGTCGGGAATCGACCCCGGATCTCGGCGTCGTCGAGTACCTCGTGTGGTAGGTCCCATTCCTGACTCGCGCGCAGACTCCCGGCGACGGTCAAGCTGTCCGGCGGCCCGATGAACAAGCCGCCCGTCAGCCTGTAGATCTCGCGCCGGGTTTCGGTTGCGAGCGCCTCCCATAGTTCGTACGCGCGCAACAGCAGCGGCACATACGCCGGATCCTCGAAGTAGGACTGCCGGATGATGCGCGATCCGCCGTGGCTGGAACCCTTGTCGTGGGCGGGAGTGAACTTCTCCAGGCCGAGCACTCGCTGCCCGCGGGCAGCGAGGTGATAGGCGGCGGCGCTGCCCATCCCGCCGAGCCCGATGACGATCACGTCGTAACCCATAAGTCCTTCCCGCTCCTCGCGTGCGCCCTTGTTTCTCCGCTCCTCGCGTGCGCCCTTGTATCTCCGCTCCTCGCGTGCGAGGTCTACCTCTTGATCCGCGCCATCTCGGGATCGACGACGGGCTCCGAATGCACGCTGGCCGCATACCGGGTGCCGCGGTAATCGACGGTGACGGCGCCCCCTACGTCGATGCCTGCGGGCAACCAGGCATAGGCGATCGTGCGTCCGATGGTCGCCGAATAACCTGCGCTGGTGACATAGCCGACACATCGGTCACCGTCGTAGACCGGTTCCTTGCCCAGCGCAACGGCGGTCGGTTCATCGAAGACGATGCTGCGCAGCAGCTTCTGCGGTGCGTCCGCCCGATCAAGGGCTCCCTTGCCGATGAAGTCGTCCTTGTTCATCCGGACGGCGAACTCCACTCCCGCCGCGACCGGCAGGTGCTCAGCGGTCATGTCGGTGCCCCAAAGGCGGTATCCCTTTTCGATACGCAAGCTGTTGAACGCGATCCGCCCTGCGGCGATCACCTCGTGTGCCTGACCCGCCTCGAACAGCAGATCCCACAGCGCGGCACCGTATTCGGCGCTTGCGTAGATCTCCCAGCCCAGTTCACCGACATAGGACACCCGCAGCATGGTGACGGGTACCGCGCCGAGGTAGGTCTCCAGTGCGCGGAAGTACTTGAACTTCTCGTGCGACAGATCGTCGGGACACAAGGGCTGCACCATGTCGCGGGCCAGCGGCCCCCAGACGCCGATGCAGCAGGTGCCGCCGGTGATGTCGCGCAAGGTGACCCCATCGGGAAGATGGCGATGCAGCCAGTCGAAGTCCATCGCCCCGTTGACGGCGACCTGGAACCGGTCCTGCCCGAGGCGGGCGACGGTGATATCGCTTCGGATCCCGCCGGTTTCGTCGAGCAGCATCGTGTAGGTCACCGAGCCGACGCTCTTGTCGACGTTGTTGGTGCTCATCCGCTGCAGGAACGCCGCAGCACCTGGGCCTGCGATCTCGTAGCGGGTCAGCGGCGTCATGTCGTACATCGCGACCCGCTCGCGGGTCCAGTGCGCCTCGGCGATCGAGATCGGCGACCAGAATCTCGACGACCAGTCGTCGCGCTCCGGGAACGGCAGCCCGTCGGCGCGAAGTCGTTGTGCCAGTTCGGCGTTCGCCTCGAACCACGCGGGGCGTTCCCAGCCCGCACCTTCGTAGAAGAAGGCGCCGAGCTGCTTATGCCGCTCGTAGAACGGGCTGGTGCGCAGGCCGCGAAGGGCCGTGCGGAACTGGTAGGGATGGATGATGTCGTAGACCTCGACGAACGCCTGCGAGCTGGTCTGCATGATGAAGTCGGGGCCGCGGGCCACGTCCTCGAATCGGTACAGGTCGCATTCGTGCACATCGATCGACGGCGTCCCGTCGACAATCCATTCGGCTGTCGCCTTGGCGACTCCAGCGGAGTGGGTCACCCACACCGCTTCGGCGACCCAGAAGCCGCTCAGGTCGCGATGCTCACCGATGATCGAGAAGCCGTCAGGGGTGAACGAGAAGATGCCGTTGAAGGCCTCCTCGACCTTCGAATCGCACAGCGCCGGAATGAGTTCGGACGCCGCAGACCAAGCGGGCGCGAAGTCGTCCTCGGTGAACGGCAACATCGACGGCATGGCTTCGCCCGCAGTGTCGGCCATCAGCGTGGACATGTCGACGGGCATCGGCCGGTGGCTGTAGGAACCGATACCGAGGCGGTCGACGTGCTCGCGGAAATACAGGTCCCGGTCCTGGTGGCGAAGGATCGGCAGGCCGGCCTCCGACAGTTCGGTGTTGCGGCCGACCAGCGCGGCGATCTGACCGGTGCGCGCGTACTGATGCGCCATCGGCACCAGCGGGACGACGAGCCCGACCTCCCTGGCGAGTTGGGCGCCCCAGAACCCGGCCGCGCAGACCACGATGTCGGCGTCGACGACGCCGTCTGTCGTACGCACGCCCGCGACCCTGCCGCTCATCTCGACGATCCCGACCACCTCGGTGTGCGGAACGAATCTGGCACCGCGGGCGATGGCCCGCGCGGCCTGCGCTTCTGCGGCCCGCACACCCTTGGCCAGCCCGTCGGCTGGGGTGTGGAACCCCCCGATGACGCGTGCCGGGTCGACCAGCGGATGCAACTCGACGCATTCGGCGGGGCTGAGCAGCCGGCCTTCGATCCCCCATGCCGCCGCCCAGCCGGCCTTGCGGTGCAGATCGGCCCAACGCTCCGGCGTGGTGGCCACCTCGAGGCCGCCGACCTGGTTGAAGGTCCAGCCGTCGCGGTGTTGCAGCGCGCAGAACTTCTCCACGGTGTAGCGGGCGAACGCGCTCATGGTTTTCGACGGGTTGGTCTGAAATACCAGCCCTGGCGCATGGGAGGTGGATCCGCCGGTGGTGAACAGCGGCCCGCGGTCGAGCACCGTGACGTCGGTGAAACCTAGCGCGGTGAGCTCGTCGGCAAGCGCCGTCCCGACGATGCCGGCGCCGATCACGACAACTTTTGGCATGGGCAGGCCACTCCTCGACCTGTTGCGTATTACGCAACGCGTTGTGCAATGCGCAACACATGCTTCACCCTCGACGCCTGCGCGTCAAATGGGACACGCGAAGACGTCCGGCATCTGAACCGGCTGTAGCAGGGCGGGTGGCGCTGAGGGCGGGCTACTCGCCCGAACTTGGTTCCTCGTCGGGCAGCATCGCCTCGAGGGCGGCTCCGGTGATCCGCCGGAAAGCCCTGCGGGGACGGTTCGCGTCGAGGATGGCCACCTCGAGCGTGGACGGCCCCAGGCTGCGAGGCTCTGAACCGTTGCCGTCGGCCTTGAGGGCATCGATGGCGATCTTGACCGCCTCGGAGAGCTTCGCGTTCTCGGTGTAGGACTCGTTGAGCGCGGTGGTGATCGGATCGGTCGTGCCACCCATCACCACGAAATGCGGCTCATCGGCGATGGACCCGTCGTAGGTGATGCGGTACAGCTCGGGCGCCTTGGTCTCGCCGTAGTGCGCGACCTCGGCCACACACAGTTCGACCTCGTACGGCTTGGCCTGTTCGGTGAAGATCGTGCCGAGCGTCTGCGCGTACACATTGGCCAACTGGCGACCGGTCACATCGCGCCGGTCGTAGGCGTAGCCACGGGTGTCGGCGAACTGAATGCCGCCGCGGCGCAGGTTGTCGAACTCGTTGAATCGGCCGACCGCGGCGAACCCCACCCGGTCGTAAAGTTCGCTGACCTTCTGTAGCGACCGCGACGGATTCTCCGCGACGAACAGCACGCCGGAGTCGTATGCGAGCGCCACCACACTGCGGCCGCGGGCGATGCCCTTGCGCGCGAGCTCCGAACGTTCGCGCATCGCCTGCTCGGGCGAGATGAAATAGGGGAAGCTCACGAGTCTCCTCGCGGCGCATCAGTGTCGGACGACGCGTCGGGGCCGAATGTGTCAGCGCGCGAACGGCTTTCGATCACCTCGCGGGCCAACCCGGCGATGCGCTGCTCGGTGACGGACTCGGCACCGTCGGCACCTATGATCACCGCTGTCGGGTAGATGCCCCGCACCAGATCCGGCCCCCCGGTCGCGGAGTCGTCGTCGGCGGCGTCGTAGAGCGCTTCGACGGCAACCTTCAGCGCCGAGTCGGCGTCCACCACTTGCGAATACAGCTTCTTAATCGACGACTTGGCGAAGATCGAGCCGGAACCCACTGATTGGTAGCCCTCCTCCTCGATGTTCCAGCCACCGGCTGCGTCGAACGACACGATGCGGCCCGCGGCTTGCGGATTCGGGTCGTCGAGGTCGTAGGCCGCCAGGATGGGTAGCGCGATGAAGCCCTGCAGCGCCGCTCCGAGGTTTCCGCGCACCATGGTCCCGAGCCGGTTCACTTTGCCGCGGAAAGTCAGCGGCACGCCTTCTGTCTTTTCGTAGTGCTCGAGCTCGACGGCGTACAGCCGGGCGAACTCCACGGCGATGGCCGCGGTGCCTGCGATGCCGGTGGCGGTGTAGTCGTCGGTGATGTAGACCTTCTGCACGTCGCGACTGGCGATCATGTTGCCCTGAGTGGCTCGGCGATCGCCCGCCATCACGACACCGCCCGGGTACTTCAGCGCAACGATCGTCGTTCCGTGCGGCAGCGCGTCGGCCGCGCCGACGGCGTCGTGCTGGGTGCCGGATCTGTTCATGGGCAGCAGTTCGGGCGCCTGGCGGCGCAACAGTTCAGAGAAGGACGACAGGTCCACGGGAACGGACGGTGCTCCGGGAAGGGGTGACGGGAAGGCCAGCTGCTCGCGGTGAGGCCAGCTCACTGTCCGCCCTTCTGGACGTAAGCGCGCACGAAGTCTTCGGCGTTCTCCTCGAGAACGTCGTCGATCTCGTCGAGCAGATCGTCGGTGTCCTCGGTCAGCTTCTCGCGACGCTCCTGCCCGGCGGCCGTGCTGCCGGTGAGGTCGTCATCCTCGCCGCCACCACCGCCACGCTTCGTCTGCTCCTGAGCCATCGCTGCCTCCTGCATTGTCATCGGCGGGCCGTGTAGCCGCCCGCCGGTTACTCCACCCTACCGTTCGACGCCTGGATTGCCTGGGATAGCACACGCCGAAGGGTAGGACGATGGGCCCACGCGCGAAGAGCAGGGGACGACAGGGAATGTTTTACGTGGTGAGCTGTTCGACGAGTTCGGCCGCGCTGTCCACCGAGTCCAGCAACGCCCCGACGTGCGCTTTGCTTCCCCGCAGCGGCTCCAGCGTTGGAATCCGGACGAGCGAATCGCCGCCAAGGTCGAAGATCACCGAGTCCCAGCTCGCCGCGGCGATGTCGGCGCCGAACCGGCGCAGGCACTCCCCGCGGAAGTAGGCGCGGGTGTCGGTGGGTGGGTTGTCCACGGCGTCGCGCACCTGCTGCTCGGTGGTCAGCCGTTTCATCGATCCGCGCGCCACCAGCCGGTTGTACAGACCCTTGTCGAGCCGCACGTCGGAGTACTGCAGGTCGACGAGGTGCAGCCGGGGCGCCGACCAGCTGAGGTTCTCCCTGTTGCGGAAGCCCTCGAACAGCCGCAGCTTCGCGGGCCAGTCCAGCAGCTCCGCACAGTCCATCGGATCGCGCTCGAGCATGTCGAGCACTTCGGCCCAGGTCTGCACGATGTCGGCGGCACGCGGGTCGGGATCGCGACTGTCCACCAGTTTGGCGACCCTGTCGAGGTAGATCCGTTGCAGCGCGAGGCCGGTCAGCTCGCGGCCGTCGGCGAGCGCGACGGTGGCCCGCAGCGACGGGTCACGGCTGATGACGTGCACGGCGTGCACCGGCCGGGCCAGCGCCAGGTCGGTCAGATCCATACCTTCTTCGATCAGGTCCAGCACCAACGACGTGGCGCCGAGCTTGAGGTAGGTCGACGTCTCCGCGAGGTTCGCGTCGCCGATGATGACGTGCAGCCTCCGGTATTTGTCGGCGTCGGCATGCGGCTCATCGCGAGTGTTGATGATGCCGCGCTTGAGCGTGGTCTCCAGACCGACCTCGACCTCGATGTAGTCGGCGCGCTGTGACAGCTGGAAGCCGGGCTCGTCCCCCGACGGGCCGATCCCCACCCGTCCGGAGCCGGTGATCACCTGGCGGGACACCAGGAACGGCGTCAAGCCCGCGATCACCGCCGAGAACGGCGTCTGGCGCGACATCAGGTAGTTCTCGTGCGAACCGTACGACGCGCCCTTGCCGTCCACGTTGTTCTTGTAGAGCTGCAGCTTCGCCGCGCCGGGGACGCTCGCCACGTGGCGCGCGGCAGCCTCCATCACCCGCTCACCTGCCTTGTCCCAAATGACCGCGTCGAGTGGGTCGGTGCACTCGGGCGCCGAGTACTCCGGATGGGCGTGGTCGACGTACAGCCGTGCGCCGTTGGTCAGGATCATGTTCGCCGCGCCGACCTCGTCGGCGTCCACCACCGGCGGCGGACCGGCCGATCGGCTCAAGTCGAAGCCGCGCGCGTCGCGCAGCGGCGATTCCACCTCGTAGTCCCACCGGGTGCGTTTGGCCCGCTGGATGCCGGCGGCGGCCGCGTACGCCAGCACAGCCTGTGTCGACGTCAGGATCGGATTCGCGGTTGGGTCGGACGGCGACGAGATGCCGTACTCGACCTCTGTTCCGATAATCCGTTGCATATGACCAGCCTATGCGACGGCTCACAGTAGCCTGCGACCGTGCCATCAGAGCAGGACCAACGGAACACTGCCGTTGGCCTCATCTGTGCGCTGGCGTGACAACCCGGAAGGAGCGCCGAATGGTGACTGCTGAGGTGGCACAGCGGCGCGCTGCCGACCGGTGGTTCCTGGAGCGCGGCCTGCCCGCGGTGCTTCGGCCAGGGGCTCTGGTGCGACGGCTGTGGCCGCGGTCCGCGCCCGCGTTGGCCGCCTTCGCCGTGTTCATGCTGAACTCCATCCTCGTCGTTCTGTTCACCGGCAAGCACACCATTGACATCGACGGCAAACCCACCCGCACGGAATGGTTCGTCCTCGGGTTGCTGGTGCTGGTCCTTCCGGTCGCGGCGACGGTCGGCTGGCGCGTGTCGCGTATCCGCAGCGTGCGCGTCCGCACGCTGGTGGCGTCCGTGTCGATGGGCGTGGTCGTGGCCGGAGGCATTCTCGGCGGCCCGAGCGAGCGGATACTGGCCAACCTCGTCTTCGAGGGCATCGTGATCGTCGTCGGGTTGGCGCTCACGGCGTGTGGGGTGGGCTCCATCCTTGGCTGGGCTCTGCGGACCGCGATGGAGAACGTCGCGTCAATCGGTGCGCTGTTTGTGCGCGCGCTACCCGTCGTGCTGCTCACCGTGCTGGTGTTCTTCAACACCTACGTCTGGCTGATGGCGTCGATCGTGAGCCGATCCAGGCTGTGGTTGGCGCTGCTGTTTCTCGGTCTCATCGCTGTCGCGTTCATCACCTCGGCCACAGTGGACAGAGTGCGCCCGATGTTGTCGGGATCCCGCCTCTCCGAAACTGACGACGGCCGGCTGGCGGGCACGCCGTTCGAATCGATGCCCGACCCCGCGTCCGGCTATCCGTTGTCTCGGGCAGAGCGCGCCAATGTGGTTTTCGTGCTTGCCACCTCGCAGGTGCTTCAGGTCGGGGCGGTGGCCATCGTCTCCGCACTGATCTTCTTCCTCCTCGGCCTCATCCTGCTCAGCCCTGAGTTGCTGGCGCAGTGGACGCGCAACGGCTCCGCCGACGGCGAGATCTTGGGCATGACGTTGCCGATACCCCAGTCGCTGATTCAAACCAGCATGTTTCTGGCTGCACTGACATTCATGTACGTCAGCGCACGCGCCGTCGGTGACGACGACTACCGCACCCGGTTCCTCGATCCGCTCATCGACGACCTCCGTCTGACGTTGGTGGCGCGCAGCCGGTATCGGGCAGCAGTCGCCGTCCGTTAGTTCGGACTGCCTCACCAAGACCTCGAGCGCCGAAGTGGGAGGAGAACTGCGGGAGAGCTAGAGGTACTGACCCAGGTTGGATTCGGTGTCGATGGCACGCGAGGCGCTCGACGACTTGCCCGTGACGAGCGTGCGGATGTAGACGATCCGCTCGCCCTTCTTGCCCGAGATCCGGGCCCAGTCATCGGGATTGGTGGTGTTGGGCAGGTCCTCATTCTCGGCGAACTCGTCGACGATCGAGTCGAGCAGGTGCTGAATGCGCAGGCCAGGCTGCCCGGTCTCCAACACCGACTTGATCGCGTTCTTCTTCGCGCGGTCGACCACGTTCTGGATCATCGCCCCGGAGTTGAAGTCCTTGAAGTACATGACTTCCTTGTCACCGTTGGCATAGGTGACCTCCAGGAACCGGTTGTCGTCGATCTCGGCATACATCCGGTCGACGACCTTCTCGATCATCGCCTTGATGCAGAGCGCGCGATCGCTGCCGAACTCGGCGAGATCGTCGGCGTGGATCGGCAGTTCCTCGGTGAGGTACTTGCTGTAGATGTCCTGTGCCGCTTCGGCATCCGGGCGTTCGATCTTGATCTTGACGTCCAGACGGCCGGGCCGCAGGATCGCCGGGTCGATCATGTCCTCGCGGTTGGACGCGCCGATCACGATGACGTTCTCCAGGCCCTCGACACCGTCGATCTCCGACAGCAACTGCGGAACCACAGTGGTCTCGACGTCGGAGCTGACGCCCGTGCCGCGGGTGCGGAAGATCGAGTCCATCTCGTCGAAGAACACGATGACGGGAGTGCCCTCGGACGCCTTCTCGCGCGCCCGCTGGAAGATCAGCCGGATGTGACGTTCGGTCTCACCGACGAACTTGTTGAGCAGCTCTGGGCCCTTGATGTTGAGGAAGTACGACTTGGCCTCGCGGGCGTCGTCGCCACGCACCTCGGCCATTTTCTTGGCCAGTGAGTTGGCCACGGCCTTGGCGATCAGCGTCTTGCCGCAACCCGGCGGGCCGTACAGCAGTACACCCTTGGGCGGCCGCAGCGAGTACTCCCGATAGAGCTCCTTGTGCAGGAACGGCAGCTCGACGGCGTCGCGGATCTGTTCGATCTGGCGACCGAGGCCGCCGATGTCGCTGTAGCTGACGTCCGGCACCTCCTCCAGCACCAGATCCTCGACCTCGGCCTTGGGGATGCGCTCGAACGCGTAGCCGGCCTTCGTGTCGACGAGCAGCGAGTCACCAGGACGCAGCTTGCGCGGCCGCAGATCGTCGTCGCGCTCGTCGTCGTAGCCGTCGGGCAGATCCTCGGTGGCCACCAAGGGCTCGGCGAGCCAGACGATGCGCTCTTCGTCGGCGTGCCCGACCACGAGCGCCCGGTGTCCGTCGGCCAGGATTTCGCGCAGGGTGGAGATTTCTCCGACCGACTCGTAATTGCCGGCCTCGACGACGGTCAGCGCCTCGTTGAGGCGCACGGTCTGGCCTTGCTTCAGTGACTTAACGTCGATGTTGGGCGAGCACGTCAGCCGCATCTTGCGACCAGAGGTGAACACATCGACGGTGTCGTCGTCCTGGGTGCCCAGCAGCACGCCGTAGCCACTCGGCGGCTGACCGAGCCGGTCGACCTCCTCCCGCAGTGCCAGCAACTGCTGGCGGGCCTCTTTAAGGGTTTCCATCAGCTTGGAGTTTCGGGCCGCCAGCGAGTCGATCCTCGCCTCCAACTGGTGCACATCACGGGCGCTGCGCAATCCGCTCTGCGGGCCCACCGCGTTCTCCAGCTGCTCGCGAAGTACCGCCGCCTCACGGCGCAGCTCTTCCAATTCGGCCGCGTCGTCGCTGGACATCGATGTCCCGTAGGATTCAGAACGCTCTGACTCGCTCATGTTGCGCTCCCTTCCTGCACCGGGAGTTGGTGCAGTAACAACTTCAACGCTACCGGCGATTCAGCCTTTGTGTGCGGTGTAGGGATTCGACACACCAGCAACACTTGTTAACCTTGTGCTCGACTTCGGCCCATCGAAAGGACAGCCGTGACCCTGAAAACCCTCGTAACCGGCGTAGCAGCAGCCGCAGTAGTGGGCGCTGCAGCCATGGGTGTGAGTTCCATTGCATCCCCCGCGATCGCCGGTGCCGACGACTGCGTCGACGCGGGCACGCTGCAAGGTGTGCTCGACACCCTCGTCGCTCCGGGTGTGCCGTTCAGTTCCGCAGGTAAGAGCAGCTTGGTTGAGGGTGGCGTCGGAGTTTTGAAAGGCAAACTGGCCGACGGCGCGCTGAAGAACGCCTACGCCGAAGGCACCTTGCCGACGGCGATCAGCGTCGCCCCGCCCACCTGCCCCAGTCCCTCGATCGCGACGTCGACGGTCTCGGCGTCAGGCAAGAGCATGCCGATCACGTTCGTGAACGAAGTGGGCACCTGGAAGGTATCCAGCGCGTCAGCGTCGACGGTGCTCGCAGCGTTCAGCTGAATCTGACCAATGTGCGACAGCGGCCTACGGTGCTCCCGTTGGTCGCTTTTGCATTTGTCGCTGTAATCGGAGTCTCGGCATGCGACAGCCGCCCACCAGCGGCTGCGCCCCAATCATCGACGGCGGCCGTGACCGCGCCCGCTGGGCCCGTATCGTCGCCTCTCCCCCCGCCGGAGGCCCTGACCGATGTTCTCGCCCGGCTGTCTGACCCGACGGTGGCCGGCGCCGACAAGATCGACCTCGTCGAGTTGGCCACCGCCGACGACGCCGCCGCCTTGGACAAGTTCGGCCGCGCACTTGCCGACAACGGCGCCCTGCCGCTGACATTCGACGCCACCGACCTGAAGTGGTCGGAAACCGAAGCGGGCAATGTCGTGGCGACGGTGAACGTCACCACCGCCAACCAGCCGCCGGGCAAGTTCTCGTTTCCGATGGAGTTCACCCCGGTCCGCGACAAGTGGCAACTGACCCGTAAGACCGCGGATCTCCTTCTTGAATTCGGCCAAGGGGCGACGGCCACGACTCCGCCTCGCTGACGATGGCGGTATGTGGATCGGCTGGCTCGAGTTCGACCTCCTTCTCGGGGACGTGCATTCGCTCAAACAGAAGCGCTCGGCGGTACGGCCGGTGATCGCAGAGTTGCAACGAAGGTTCGCCGTGTCGGCCGCCGAGTCCGGATCACAACAGCTGCACCGCCGGGCCGGCATTGGGCTGGCCGTGGTGTCGGGTGACCGCACGCACGTCGTGAATGTCCTCGACGCCGCCGAGCGCCTGGTGGCCGCCCGGCCCGAGATGGAACTGCTTTCTGCGCGGCGCGGACTGCGGCGCAGCGACGACGACTAGATCTGCCGCTTCCGACGCGCCGGCATCGGCGCGACGGTGCCGGGAGCCAGCTTTCTCGCGCTGATCAGAAATGCGGTGTGCCCGCGCATGCTGTGTTGCGGGCGCACGGCCAACCCCACGACGTTCCAGCCGCGCTGCAGCGTCTCCCACACCCGCGGCTCGGTCCAGCACTGCAGCTCCCGCAACGCCTCAACGGCTCGCGACAACTGGGTCACCGTCGCCACGTAGATCATCAGCACTCCGCCGGCCACCAGCGCGTCGGCGACGGCGCCCAGCACCTCCCACGGGGCCAGCATGTCCAGCACGACGCGGTCCACCTCGGGTCCCTGGAAGTCGACGACGTCGGCGATGACCAACTCCCAGTTGGCGGGCAGCTCACCGAAGAAGGCCGCGACGTTGCGCGTGGCGTGCTCAGCGTGGTCCTCACGCAGCTCGCAGGACGTCACCCACCCGCCGGGGCCGACGGCGCGCAGCAGCGAGCACGTCAGCGCTCCCGAGCCTGCGCCGGCCTCCAGTACCCGGGCGCCCGGGAAGATGTCCCCCTCGTGCACGATCTGGGCCGCGTCCTTGGGGTAGATCACCTGAGCGCCGCGCGGCATCGACATCACGTAGTCGACGAGCAGCGGTCGCAGTACCAGGAACGGGTCGCCGTTGGCCGACTTGACCACACTGCCCTCCGGCAGTCCGATCACGGCGTCGTGGGTGACCGCACCGCGGTGGGTATGGAACTCGCCGCCGGACGCCAGCACCACGGTGTAGTGCCGGCCCCGCACGTCGGTGAGCTGCACCCGATCACCGACGGCGAACGGACCCGTTCTTGGCACAGCTGTTCAGCCTGCCAGCAGACGCGCCGGTGCGGCTCCGCGGGGTTGTCGGAGAGCGGTCATAAGCTGCCCCTATGAGCGACCAGGAGGTCCCGGCTCCGCCGCCGGAGAAGCGGCGACCGGCCCTGTCGCCGTCTAGGGCCGCCGACTTCAAGCAATGCCCGCTGCTGTACCGGTTCCGCGCGATCGACCGCCTGCCGGAGCCGTCGTCGACCGCGCAGTTGCGCGGATCGGTGGTGCATGCCGCGCTCGAACAGCTCTATGCCCTGCCCGCACCGGATCGGGTACCCGAGACCGCCATGTCGTTGGTGGAGCCCGCCTGGGAACGCGTCGTCGCCGCCCAGCACGATCTCGAGGATATCGAGCCCGGCGTGGCGGCCGAACTTCTGGCGGAGGCAAGGGCGCTGCTGTCGGGTTACTACCGGCTGGAGGACCCGACGCGGTTCGACCCGGAGAGCTGCGAGCAGCGCGTCGAGGTCGAGCTTGCCGACGGCACGCTGCTGCGCGGGTTCGTCGACCGCATCGATGTCGCGCCCACCGGCGAGGTCCGGGTGGTCGACTACAAGACCGGCAAGGCGCCGCCGGAGGCGCGCGCACTGGCCGAGTTCAAGGCGATGTTTCAGATGAAGTTCTACGCCGTCGCACTGCTGCGCTCGCGGGGCGTGCTTCCTGCCCGGCTGCGGCTGCTGTATCTGGCCGACGGTCAGGTGCTCGACTACTCCCCCGACCTCGAGGAGCTGGAGCGGTTCGAGAAAACGTTGATCGCGATCTGGCGGGCCATCCAATCCGCCGGGGCCACAGGCGATTTCCGTCCGCACCCGTCGCGTTTGTGTGACTGGTGCGCCCATCACGCGCACTGCCCGGTGTTCGGCGGAACGCCACCGCCCTACCCCGGTTGGCCGGAGCAGCCTGCCGAGGGCGGCGCCGATGCGGTGCTGTACTCCTCGGAGCCTGCTGCGTGACCGACTGCCACTACCGTCGGCTCGGCGCCGACGGCGAGTACCAATGCTTCGAGCCCACCGACTACACCCGCAGCAATTGGGATTCCGATATCCAGCACGGCTCGCCGCCTCTGGCATTGATGACGAAGCTGATCGAGGAACTCAACGAAAGCACCGGCGATTCACGATCGCGCATCGGCCGGGTGTCAATGGACATCCTCGGCGCGATTCCGGTTGCGCCGGTACGGGTTCGGGCCTGGGTGGAACGTCCGGGAAGGCGCATTTCATTGCTGGCGGCCGAGATGCTGGCCGCGCGTCGCAGCGGTCCCGACCGTGCCGTCGCCCGCGCGTCGGCGTGGCTGCTGGGCACAAGCGACACCGCCGACGTCGCCACCGACCGGTACCCACCGCGCGTCGAAGGCGAGTCCGAGCCGGTTCCGCACAGCTGGCAGAGTGCGACCGGCTACCTGGAGGCCATCAGCTGGCGCACGCAGCGGGAACTGGACAATGGGTCGCCGGTGGTGTGGTTGAGCCCGCTCGCACACCTGGTCGACGAGGAGGAGATGACGCAGACTCAGCGACTGGCACTGGTCGTCGACTGCGCCAACGGGGCCGGGGCGGCGATCGATCCCCACCTGTTCGTGTTCATGAACACCGACACCGCCGTGCACCTGCACCGCGTAACTGAAGGCAACGACTTCGCGCTGCGGGCCAGGGGCTCGATCGGACCCGACGGCATCGGCGTCACCACCGCCGACATCTTCGACCGGCGCGGATTCATCGGAACGTGCGCGCAGACGCTTCTGGTTCAGCGTCGAGCAGAGCCTATATAGGCTTGCGTCTATATAGATGTAATGCAATACTCGTGGGCATGGATGTCTTCGAGGCGGTTGCCGAACCCAGCAGGCGCGCGCTGCTCGACGTCCTCACCGGCGGCGAACGGACCGCGGGTGAGCTCGTCGCCACACTGCCCGGCCTGACCCAGCCGACCGTGTCCCGGCATCTGCGGGTGCTCCGGGAAGTCGGCCTCGTGGAGGTCAGGCCGGATGCCCAGCGCCGGATCTACGCGTTGCGCGCCGACGGTCTCGTCGAGGTCGACGAATGGATCGGCCGCTACCGGCGCTACTGGGCCGGACATCTCGATGCCCTCGAACGTCATCTGGAGTCGACGCATGGAGACACGAAATGACCCGGCGTGAAGGACGACTCACGGTTCAGGGTGATCGCGCGGTGCTCACATTCGAGCGGCGGCTGCCGTATCCCGTCGAAGCGGTGTGGTCGGCGATCATCGACCCGGGCGAGCGGGGGCAGTGGTTCGGGGAGACAACGATCGATGCACGCGAGGGCGGCCTGATCGACATGGTGGCCACCGGTCCACCACTTCCCGCCGAGAAGAAGAGGATGACCGGACGCATCCTGGTGTGGGATCCGCCGCGCGTGCTCGAGCACGAGTGGAAGCAGGCCATCGTCGAAGACAGTGTCGTGCGTTACGAACTGCATCCCGACGGCGACGGCACCCTGCTTCGTTTCAGCCATCGCGGGCTCGGCGCCGGGAACGCGACGGGATTCCTCGCCGGAACCCACGCCTACCTGGACCGGCTGGAGGCATATCTGATGGGCGACGAATTGCCCGACTGGACACTAAGGCGCCAGGAAATCGTTCAAGCACAGTTGGAGTCGAAAAAGCATGTCACATAACGGTTCCCATATTGCCGCGCCCCACGTCGTCATCGCATACCACTCGGGGTTCGGTCACACGGCCGTGTTGGCCGAGGCCGTCGCTGCGGGCGTCAGTGACGTCGGCGCCCATGTCACCCTCGTCGCTGCCGACCGAATGACCGACGCGGAGTGGGACGTGCTCGATGCCGCCGACGCCATCGTATTCGGCAGCGCGACATACATGGGCAACGTCTCGGCGGCCTTTCAGGCCTTCGCCGAACAGACCGGGCGGCGTTGCCTCAACGGCACTTGGCGGGACAAGGTAGCCGCGGGCTTCACGAACTCCGGCGCCAAGAGCGGCGACAAGATGCACACCCTCACTTCGTTGGCGGTGTTCGCCGCCCAGCACCACATGCATTGGGTCAACCTGGGATTGGGCGCGGGCTGGAACAGCTCGACCGGTAGCGAGGACGACCTCAACAGGCTCGGCTTCTGGCTGGGCGCCGGTGCGCAAACCGATGTCGACGCCAACCCTGACCGGGTGCATTCCTCCGATGTCGCGACGTGCCGCCATCTTGGACAGCGGGTCGCGCTGGTAACGCGGCAGCTCAACCTTGGTCGAGCGGCGTCATCTCCTGCAACAGAGTCGGCACCAGCTCGCTGACCGTCGGGTGGATGTGCATCGTGCGGGAGATCGCGGTGTAGGGCTCCTTGGCCGTCATGATGTCGAGGATGGCGTGCACAACCTCGTCGCCTCCGACCCCGAGGATCGCAGCACCGAGAATCTCCTCGGTCTCGGCGTCGACCACCACCTTCATGAAGCCTTGGGTCTCCCCCTTCTCGACCGCGCGTCCCACCCTCGTCATGGGTCGCTTGCCCACCAACGCTTTTCGGCCTGCTTTACGCACCTGATCGACGGTCATCCCGGCGCGTCCGAGCGGCGGGTCGATGTAGAGCGCATAGGTGGGCACACGGTCGCTGATCCGGCGCGGGTCATCGTCGAGCAGGTTGGCCGCCACGATCTCGAAGTCGTTGTACGAGGTGTGGGTGAACGCGCCGCGGCCGTTGCAGTCACCCATGGCCCAGATGTGCTCGACGTTGGTCCGGCACTGGTCATCGACGATGACGTGGCCGCGCGAGTCGGTGTGCACACCGGCGTTCTCCAGGCCCAGGTCGTCGGTGTTGGGTTGTCGTCCGATCGCCATCAACAGGTGCGAACCGGCAATGGGGTCAGCGCCGTCGCGAGGTGTCACCTCGAAACCGTCGTCACGCTTGCGAAACGCAATCGCGTTGGCATTCAGCTCGATGCCGATTCCCTCGTTCTCGAGGATCTCTTTGATGGCAGCCGATACGTCTTCGTCCTCGCGGGAGGTCAGGCGTGGCCCTTTCTCGACGACCGTGACGGGCGCACCGAAGCGCCGGTACATCTGGGCGAACTCCAGCGCGATGTAGCTGCCGCCGATGATGACGAGATGGGTTGGCAGCGTGTCCAGATCGAGGACCCCCACGTTGGTCATGTAGTCGATGTCGGACAGTCCAGGCATGTCCGGCACCACAGCCCGACCACCGACGTTCAGGAAGACCTTGTCGGCCTTGAGAATCTGGTCGTCGACGCGGATGGTGTGCGGATCCTCGAAACGCGCATGCCCGCGGATCAGCGTGCAGTTGTCCATGCCCTCCAGCCATGACTCGACCCCATGCCGGTCGTCGAGCATGATCTCGTCCTTGCGCGCCTTGACCTTCCGCATGTCGACGGCCACTTCGCCGGTACCTACGCCGTAGTCCGCACCACGGCGGGCCGTGTGCGCGGCGTGGGCACTGGCGACCAAGGTCTTGGTGGGAATGCAGCCGCTATTGACGCAGGTACCGCCGACCAGTTTGCGTTCGATCACCGCGACCGTCTGCCCCGCGGCGGTCAGCCTGCCCGCCAGCGGCGGACCGGCCTGGCCGGCACCGACGATGATGGCGTCGAATGTCTGTGCTGCAGCTGCCATTCAGATGACCGACGCCAGGGCAGCGACCGCGAACCCCCCGACGATCGCGACGGCGTCTTCGACCAATGCGACCGGCAGATCATGTCCGCCGTTGGCCGCGACGAGCCGCTTGCGAGCCTCGGCACCGCCGAGTGTGCCTGCGACGGCACCGATCAACGCGGCCCCGATGCCCGCGACGATCACCCACGGGGTGGGGTCGAGAACCGCTCCGGTGGCGAGCACCGCGCCCCCGAAGCCACCGGTGGCCAGCCGCGTGACGAATTGCATCGGCACCCGCCGACTGGGCGTTCTCGGCAGTTGGTCGGTGATCAACTCGCCCAACGCCAGGATCGTCAACACCGCGACGGTGATCGGGTGTGCGACCCACTGCGCCCAGGTCCCGTCGAGGGTGATCCAGCCGAGCGCACCTGCCCATGCCACCACCGCGGGCGCTGTCAGCGCGCGCAGACCGGCGACCACACCGATCAGCAGAGCGAGCAGCAAAACCAGGAAAAACGTCATGCGGACCTCCGGACCGGTGGAAACGACACCCGGACGCTAGCACGCAGACCTCGGCAGGACCGGATGAATCAGAACCGGCAGAACCTGATGTCGGAGGCCAGTATTGCCTTGGCGCCGATGGCTGCCAGCTGGTCCATGATCGCGTTGACATCACGGCGCGGAACCAGCGCGCGGACCGCCACCCACGCGGGATCGGCCAGCGGTGCGATGGTCGGTGACTCCAGTCCCGGCGTGACGGCGGTGGCCGCCTCCAGCACGGTGCGCGGGCAGTCGTAGTCCAGCATCAGATACTGCTGGCCGAACACCACACCTTGGACGCGGCCGGCCAATTGGTCGCGAGCCGCTGCGTTGTCGTCGCCGGGGTCGGAGTTTTCGATCAGCACCGCCTCCGAATCACAGAGCGGCTCACCGAAGGCGACGAGGTCGTGCAGCCCCAGCGTGCGGCCGGAGCCGACCACATCGGCGATGGCATCGGCCACGCCGAGCTGAACGGAGATCTCCACCGCACCGTCGAGGCGGATCACGGTGGCATCGATCCCCTTTGCCGCCAGGTCCTTTCGCACCAGGTTGGGAAACGCGGTGGCGATCCGCTTGCCGACAAGGTCGGCGACGGTCCAGTTTCGGCCTGCGGGGGCGGCGTAGCGGAATGTGGACGACCCGAAGCCGAGCGCCAGCCGCTCACGGACGGGGGCGTCGGATTCGGCGGAGAGGTCCCGCCCGGTGATGCCGAAGTCCAGTTGTCCCGATCCGACATAGATCGCAATATCCTTGGGCCGCAGGAAGAAGAACTCGACATTGTTCACCGGGTCGATGACGGTCAGATCCTTCGGATCGGTGCGGCGCCGGTAGCCCGCCTCCGAGAGGATCTCGGCAGCAGGCTCACTCAACGTGCCCTTGTTGGGCACCGCAACGCGCAGCGTCCCGTTCGACGATGAGCCGCTTGGGCGGAGAGCAGACATCAGAGCTTCTGGTAGACGTCGTCGAGGGACAGGCCACGGGAGATCATCAGCACCTGCGTCCAGTACAGCAGCTGGCTGATCTCCCCGGCGAGCGCGTCGTCGCCCTCGTGCTCGGCGGCCAGCCACACCTCGCCGGCCTCCTCGAGGATCTTCTTGCCCAGCCCGTGTACGCCGCCATCCAGCGCCGCAACGGTGCCGCTACCGTCCGGCCGGGTGCGCGCTTTGTCGCTAAGCTCGGCGAACAACGCGTCGAAGGTCTTCACGGCACGCGATTGTTCCACGTGGGCACCCTCGCGGTCACGCGGGTTTAGGCGAGGCGCCTGTCAGTGCGCTGCGGGCAGGTGGCTTGTTTCGCCATGCATGTCCTCCAGGTGCTTGCCCTTGGTCTCCATGACCCAGCGCCAGACGAATATGAAGGACAACACCGCGCAGACAGCGTAGAAGCCATAGGCGAGGGACAGCGAGATCTCACCCAGCTTCGGGAATGTCGCGGTGATCAAGCAGTTGGCGATCCACTGTGCGGCAGCGGCCAGGCCCAGCGCTGCGGCCCGGATGCGGTTCGGGAACATCTCGCCCAGCAGCACCCATACCACCGGTCCCCAGGACATACCGAATGCCACCACAAAAAGGTTGGCAGCGACCAGGGCGATCGGTCCGGCAGCGCCTTCCAGGTGGGGCTGGCCGTCGACCACCGGTGCCGTGCCAAAGACCACCGCCATCGTGCCCAGCGTGATGGCCATGCCGGCCGAGCCGATCAGCAGCAGGGGTTTGCGGCCGACCTTGTCGATCAGCGCGATCGCGATCAATGTGGTGGCGATATTCGTCACCGAAGTGATCACGGTGATGATGAACGACTGGCTCTCATCGAAGCCGACGGCCTGCCACAGCACATTGGAGTAGTAGAAGATCACGTTGATGCCGACGAACTGTTGAAACACCGACAGGAAGACGCCGACCCAAACGATTCCGTAGAGCCCGCCGGTCGGCTTCCTCAGATCCGACCACGAAGGCGGCTTCTCGGATTTCAGTGATTCCTGGATCCGGGTGATGGTCAGCTCGAGGTTCTTCTCCCCGAGCAGCATGCTCAGCACCCTGCGCGCTTCCGGGATCCGGAATGTGGCAACGAGATAGCGCGGTGATTCCGGAATCGTGAAAGCCAGCCCGCCGTACAGCAACGCAGGCACAGCCATGATGATGAACATCCAGCGCCAAGCCTCCGCGCCCAGCCACAGCTCCTCGCGCGACCCGCCGGCCAGGTGCGCCAGCAGTGCGTCGACGGCCAGGGAAACGAAGATGCCGGTCACGATCGCCAGCTGCTGCAGCGAGCCAAGACGGCCACGGATGCGCGGCGGAGAGGTTTCGGCGATGTAGGCGGGCGCGATCACCGACGCCACACCGACGCCGATACCGCCGACGACACGGAACAAACCGAACATCCAGATATTGGCTGCCAGACCGGTGCCGAAGGCACTGATAAGGAAAAGCAACGCGGCGATCTTCATCACCGAAAGGCGGCCGATCTTGTCCGCCAGCCGTCCGGCGACCACCGCACCCAGCGCAGCGCCGATCAGCGCCGCCGCGACCGCGACGCCAGTAACAAATTTGCTGATCTGAAAGTGGTCTTCAACCGCCGATACGGCGCCATTGATGACCGCGCTGTCGTATCCGAACAGCAGCCCGCCTAGGGCCGCTACCGATGCGATTCGGACGACGCGGCCGCTGTGCTCGGATTCTTCGTAATCCAGACCTGATGCAGAATCACCGACGGGTCCGTGAGTCATGTGATGTCCTTCCGCAGCATTGCGTGATGGAAGTCACATTCAAACACAGACCAAACGTCAAGCGGTGCGTTCTTCGAACTGCGTAATCAGTTGGGAATGAATGTCCCGAAGGACGTCCACGTCGACGTCCGCCAGCGAAGAAATCTGCCACCGCCGTGTGCCGGCTGGCACTGCTACGTCGTTGGGAATCACCAAGACCGGGCATCCGGCGCGCTCGGCTGCCGCGGTTCCGGTGACGGAGTCCTCAATGGCCAGGCATTCCGCGGGCACCAACTCCAGTAACGCGGCGGCGCGTAAGTACGGATCCGGCGCAGGTTTACCGGCGGCAACCTCGTCCCCACACACCGTAGCCGAGAAGTACTGGCGGCCAATACTGTTCAGCGCGCGATCAGTGAGGGCGCGCTGCGTGTTGGTGACCAGTGCCATCGGGGTGCCGTCTGCGGCGAGCCCGTCCAACAACTCCCTCGCACCGTCACACCACGGCAGACCACCTTCGAAGAGTTTCGCCGTGTAGTCGTTCAGCCAGCGACTGGACTCGGCCATCGACGCCGGATCTAGGTCGAGACCGAGGTCGGTGTAGACAATACGCATGGTGTTCTCGGCAACACTGCCCACCATCGATGCCCTGACCGCAGGCGTGAGCTCGCCGCCGAGCTTGTCGTAGAGGGCCGCCAGGGAAACATCCCACAGCTTTTCGGAGTCGACGAGGGTGCCGTCCATGTCCCACAGCACCGCTTTCACGCAGCAATCCTAGACGTTGAAGTATTTCGCCTCGGGATGGTGCAGCACGAACGCGTCGGTGGACTGCTCTGGGTGCAGCTGCAACTCCTCGGACAGCGTCACGCCGATGCGGCCCGGCTCGAGCAGTTCCATCATCTTGGCTCGATCGTCGAGGTTCGGGCAGGCGCCATAGCCGAACGAGAAACGGGCACCGCGATAACCGAGCTTGAAGTAGTCCTCGACGGAGTCGGGGTCCTCGGCGGCCATCGCGTGGTCTGAGAACTTCAGTTCCTCGCGGACCCGCCTGTGCCAGTACTCCGCAAGCGCCTCAGTGAGCTGCACCCCGATGCCGTGCACTTCGAGATAGTCGCGATAGGAATCGGAGGCGAACAGCTCATTCGCGAAGTCGGCGATCGGCTGGCCCATGGTCACCAGCTGGAATGGCAGGACATCGACCTGGCCGAGTTCGGTCGCCCGCTCACGCGACCGGATGAAGTCGGCGATATCGAGGAAGCGCCCGCGCTGCTGGCGCGGAAACGTAAATCGGAACCGTTCCGGGGCATCGGGTTTCGGCTCGGTGAGCACGATGACGTCGTCGCCGTCGGAGACCGCCGGAAAGTATCCGTACACCACTGCGGCGTGCGCGAGGATGCCGTCGGTTGACAGCCGGTCCAGCCAGTAGCGCAGCCGCGGCCTGCCTTCGCTTTCCACCAGATCTTCGTACGACGGGCCCTCGCCACCGCGCACGCCGCGTAACCCCCACTGGCCCAGGAACAGCGCCCGCTCGTCGAGCAGACCGGTGTAGTCGGCCACCGCGATCCCCTTGACCACGCGGGTCCCCCAGAACGGCGGGACGGGGACATCGACGTCGGCGGCGACGTCGGAGCGCTCAGGCACCTCGACCGGAGTCTCTGCCGCCTTCCGTTCGGCCGCAATGCGTTTCGAGCGTTCGTGGCGGGCCTTGCGCTCGGCTTCCTTCTCTCGCGCTGCGGTCGCCTCGGGGCTGTCGGTGTCGGGCGCCTCGCCACGCTTGACGCTCATGATGGTGTCCATCAGCCGTAGGCCCTCGAACGCGTCGCGCGCGTAATGCACTTCGCCCTGGTAGATCTCGGCGAGATCGTTTTCCACATAGCTGCGGGTCAGCGCGGCACCGCCCAGCAGCACCGGGAACTTGTCGAACACCCCGCGAGTGTTCATCTCCTCGAGGTTTTCCTTCATCACCACGGTCGACTTCACCAGCAGCCCGGACATGCCGACCACATCGGCGCTCTTGTCCTCGGCCACCTCGAGGATGGTGTTGATCGGCTGCTTGATGCCGATGTTGACTACCTCATAGCCGTTGTTGGTCAGGATGATGTCGACAAGGTTCTTGCCGATGTCGTGCACATCGCCCTTCACGGTGGCCAGCACGATCCGTCCCTTGCCCGCGTCGTCCTCGGCCTTCTCCATGTGCGGTTCCAGGTATGCCACAGCGGCCTTCATCACCTCGGCGGACTGCAGCACGAAGGGCAGCTGCATCTGGCCGGAGCCGAACAGTTCGCCGACGGTCTTCATGCCCGCAAGCAGGTTCTCGTTGATGATGGCCAGCGGCGGCTTCTCTTTCATCGCCTCGTCGAGGTCGTCGTCAAGGCCCTTGCGTTCCCCGTCGACGATGCGCTGCGCGAGCCGCTCCAACAGCGGCAGCTTGGCCAACTCGGCGGCGCGGGACTCCTTCGACGAGGCCGCCGACACGCCTTCGAACATGCCCATGAGTTCCTGCAGCGGGTCGTAACCCTCCCGCCTGCGGTCGTAGACGAGATCCAGCGCGACTTCGCGTTGCTTCTCGTCGATCCGGTTCATCGGCAGGATCTTTGACGCGTGCACGATCGCCGAATCCAGGCCCGCCTCCTGGCACTCGTGCAGGAACACCGAGTTGAGGACTTGGCGCGCAGCGGGATTCAGGCCGAACGAGATATTCGACAAGCCCAACGTGGTCTGCACATCGGGATGCTTCTGCTTGAGCAGCCGGATCGCCTCGATGGTTTCCAAGCCGTCGCGGCGCGACTCCTCCTGGCCGGTGCAGATGGTGAACGTCAAGGTGTCGATCAGGATCGACGACTCGTCGACGCCCCAATTGCCGGTGATGTCGGCGATCAGCCGCTCGGCGATCTCGACCTTCGTCTCGGCGGTGCGGGCCTGGCCCTCCTCGTCGATGGTCAGCGCCACCACCGCCGCACCGTGCTCAGCGACGAGTTCCATGGTCTTCTGGAAGCGGGATTCGGGACCGTCGCCGTCCTCGTAGTTCACCGAGTTGATCGCGCAGCGCCCGCCGAGGTGCTCCAAACCGGCACGCAGTACCGCGGTTTCGGTAGAGTCCAGCATGATCGGCAGCGTCGACGACGTTGCGAGCCGGCTCGCCAACTCGTTCATGTCGGCGGCACCGTCCCGCCCGACGTAGTCCACGCACAGGTCGAGCAGGTGCGCGCCATCGCGGGTCTGGTCCTTGGCGATGTCGAGGCAGCGCTGCCAGTCCTCGGCGATCATGGCCTCACGGAAAGCCTTGGAGCCGTTGGCGTTCGTGCGCTCGCCGATCATCAGCACCGACGCGTCCTGGTGGAAAGGCACCGACGAGTACAGCGACGCCACCGCAGGCTCGAACGTGATGCGCCGCTCGGCACGCCGTACTTCCGGGATGGCCTCGGCCACCCGACGGATGTGTTGGGGGGTGGTGCCACAGCAGCCGCCGACCAGCGACAGGCCGTATTCGGAGACGAAGCCCGACAGCGCCTTGGCGAGTTCGTCTGGCTGCAGCGGATATTCGGCACCCTTGGCGCCCAGCACAGGGAGGCCGGCGTTGGGCATGACCGACACCGGGATCTTCGCGTGTTGCGAGAGATAGCGCAGGTGTTCGCTCATCTCGGCGGGGCCGGTCGCGCAGTTCAGGCCGATCATGTCGACACCGAGCGGCTCGACCGCCGTCAGCGCCGCACCGATCTCGCTGCCCAGCAGCATGGTGCCCGTCGTCTCGACCGTGACGTGAGCGAAAACCGGGATGTGACGGCCGAATTGGGCCATCGCCCGGCGCGAGCCCAGCACCGCGGCCTTGAGCTGCAACAGGTCCTGGCAGGTCTCGACGAGGATCGCGTCGGCGCCACCCTCGAGCATGCCCAGCGCCGCCTCGGAGTAGGCGTCGCGGATCACCGCGTATTCGGTGTGCCCGAGTGTCGGCAGCTTGGTGCCGGGCCCCATCGATCCCAGGACGTAGCGCTTGCGGTCGGCGGTGCTCACCTCGTCGGCCACGCGGCGCGCGATGGAGGTGGCCTTCTCCGACAGCTCGCGGATCTTGTCGGCGATGTCGTAGTCGCCGAGATTGCTCAGGTTGCAACCGAACGTATTGGTCTCGACCGCGTCCGCGCCCGCCTCGAAGTAATTGCGGTGGATCTGCTCGATGACGTCGGGACGAGTCTCGTTGAGGATCTCGTTGCAACCCTCGAGCTGGTTGAAATCGTCGAGCGTGAGATCGGCGTCCTGCAGTTGCGTGCCCATTGCGCCGTCGCCGACCAATACCCGCTGCGACAAGGCGTCGAGCAGGTCGGTGTCGTAGGCGCGGTCGTTGGGAGCAGTCACATAAACAGGGTAGTCGGTCTACCAAATTGGGCATCCGCCATAGGGCTCGCCGAGCCCGCGCAAGCCTTACGCTGGCGTAGTGACCCCGTCGGATGCGACCGGCCGCAAGCCCGCCGACCTGCCCGAACTCTGCAACACGGTCGTCGTGGCGGCGTTCGAGGGCTGGAATGACGCGGGCGACGCCGCCAGCGACGCGCTGGAGCACCTCGACGCGATCTGGGAAGCGGAGCCGCTCATCGAGATCGATGACGAGGCGTACTACGACTACCAGGTCAATCGGCCGGTGATCCGGCAGATCGACGGTGTGACGCGCGAGCTTGTGTGGCCGTCGATGCACATCTCCCACTGCCGCCCGCCGGGGTCGGATCGCGACATCGTGCTGATGCACGGCGTCGAGCCGAATATGAGGTGGCGCACATTTTGCGCCGAGCTGCTGGCGATCGCCGACAAGCTCAACGTCGACACCGTCGTCATCCTCGGCGCGCTGTTGGCCGACACCCCGCACACCAGGCCGGTGCCGGTGTCGGGCGCGGCCTACTCCCCCGACTCGGCCAAGTTCTTCGGGTTGGAGGAGACCCGCTACGAGGGCCCGACCGGGATCGCCGGCGTGTTCCAGGACGCCTGCGTCGCGGCGGGCATCCCGGCGGTGACGTTCTGGGCAGCCGTACCGCACTACGTCTCGCAACCGCCCAGCCCGAAGGCCACGGTGGCGCTGCTGCGCCGCGTCGAGGACGTCCTCGACATCGAGGTGCCGCTGGCCGACCTGCCCACGCAGGCCGAGGAGTGGGAGGAAGCGGTCAGCGAGATGACCGCCGAGGACGACGAGATCGCCGAATATGTCGCATCCCTCGAGCAGCGCGGCGACGCCGAGGTGGACATGTCCGAGGCGCTGGGCAAGATCGACGGCGACGCCCTGGCCGCGGAGTTCGAGCGCTACCTGCGCCGGCGGGGGCCAGGCTTCAGGGGCTGAATCTATGCGCAAGCACGTCTGTGAGTTAGGCCTTCTCCGGCTTCGGCGCCTTCCACGTGCCGTTGAGCGCGTCGGGTTTCGGCCAGTACAGCCGCAGCACCACAATGAACGGTCCCTTCGGCGCGGGCAGCCAATTGGATTCCTTGTCCGGGCCGGGCGACGCGTTCTGGATGTAGAACGTATAGCCACCGTCCTGGTCCGGCACCAGGCTCGGCAGCATCGGCGAATTGATCAGGTAGCGATTGATCGGGTTGGCGACCAGCAGGCTCTGCGGCAGCTCGTACATGGTCAGCGACCAGAACGCGTTGACCGGCGGCAGCTGATCCTTGGCGAAGTGGTAACGTGTAGTTGTTGGCTCCGGTCAGCGGCGCACCGGCGGAGTCGTTGAAGGAGGAGGGATAAAGAGCCTCCGCGGCGGTGTTGCCGTAGATGCCGAGCACAGCACCCGCCATCCGGTACAGGTAATTGCCCTTCAAGTCGGCCGCCGTACCGAATAGCTGCGCCGTCGTGATTTGGTCCGTGTCGACCTTGTCCTTCTTGAACGTGTCGAACTCGGCCCAGGCGTCGGCGATCCCGCCTTCGATCGCTTTGCGCATCTCGGGGGTGAGCTTGTCGGCGTCGAAGTCGCCGTCCGGCCCGATGCCGATCGTCGCGAACTTCTCGCGCAGTTGCTTCTCGTCGGGCAGCGTTGGCGCAAACCGCATCACGAAGTTGAGGATCTCGAAGAACTGCGGCGAGGTCTTCTGCTGATCCGGGGTCAGCGGCGGTACGAAGTCGATGGCCGGTGCGGGCGCCGGTGGCGGCTGGTTCAAGAAGACCGACAGCGGCGCGACCTGGTAGCCCTCTTGGATCTTCTTGACCTTGTCGAGGTCGGACGGGCCGAACAGCTGGGTGCGATAGAGCACGACGGCGAGGTCCGTGTCAGAGCGGATGACCTCGTTGATGCCCTCGGGTTTGTCGCCCTTCCAGTTCGGCCCGGCCAACAGGTACTTGCCGCCACCGTTTCCGGTGGTGCGGCTGCCGACGTAGGCGAAGTTGTTGGTGTAGGCGTTGACGAACTGAAGCGAGTAGTAGCGGTCCTGCTCGATCGGCGGAACCGTGAGCACCAGCGGTTCGGTGCGCAGGTCGGCGCCGACCGTCGAGTAGGGGGTGTCCGAATTGGGCGATCTGGACGGCCTTGTCCTCGGGCGTGAACACGCGGGCCGTGTTGTGGATCTCGTTCCAGCCGCCTTTGTACTCGGGATCCTGCTTGTTGACGAAGTACGCGTACTGCACCCGGTAGTTGTCCACCATCGGGAAGCCGTAGATGTAGGCCTCTTTCGCGATCGCGCGGGCCTGCTCCGGCGTGACGGCGGCCGGACTCGGTGGCGGCGACGACTTCTCCGCTTCACCGGATTCCTTGGCCCCGCAGCCGACCAGTAGCGCGAGGACGGCCAATGTCGCGAGGAATCGGATCATCACTTCTCCACGGATTCGGTGCGCGCACTGACCTCGGGATCGACCTGAAGCACGGACCCGTACGTCGAGATGCCTGCGTTCGCCATCACGACATCGATCCACCGAACCGTACGACGGCCTGCGACACGGCATTCTGCATCGCC